>CAWJXV010000001.1:0-11859 GCA_963846915.1 uncultured Actinomycetes bacterium
CCGAGCCACTGGCCGCCGATCGTGGCCCGCCGCAAGGAGCTGCTCGAGGGTCTCGCCGCGTGGACGCCGCCGCCCGCGATCGGAGTCACGCCCGAGTCGATCACTGACCCGATGTCGATCATGCTCTGGGGCGTCACGACGCAGCGCGTGCAGGAGTGGGCGAGCGCGGACAAGGACAGCTCGCGGCTCTCGGGTGCGGCCGCATCGCCGGGCGTCGTCGAGGGGCCCGCGCGTGTCGTGATCGGCATCGAGCAGCTCGCCGACGTTCGGGACGGCGACGTGCTCGTCTGCCCGATCACCTCGCCGGCGTGGGCGCCGATCTTCCCCAAGGTGACGGCCGTGGTCACCGACATCGGCGGCGTCATGTCGCACGCGGCGATCGTCTGCCGCGAGTACGGGCTGCCCGCCGTCGTCGGCACCGGTCGCGCGACCGCGGAGATCAGGACCGGCCAGTCGATCCGCGTCGACGGCTCGACCGGCGTCGTCACGATCCTCGACGCGTGAGCTCCACGCGCCCGCTTGCCGAGCTGCGCCGGACGGACGCGGAGGCGTTCGGCGGCAAGAGCGCGAACCTGGGTGAGCTGCTCGCCGCCGGGCTCGCCGTGCCGGACGGCTTCGCGCTCGGCGCGGACGCCTACCGCGACTTCGTGGCCTCGACCGGTCTCGACGCGGCGATCTCCGCGACCCTTTCCCGCTCCGAAGACGACGCGTCGAAGGCAATCGGCGAGGCGATGCGGTTCGCGCCGCTGCCGGAGGATCTTCGGGGCGAGCTCGAGCGGCGCTACCGGGAGCTGGGCGAGCCGCCGGTGGCCGTCCGCTCGAGCGCGCTCGGCGAGGACGGCGAGGACGCGAGCCACGCGGGCCAGCAGGAGAGCTTCCTCTGGGTGCGCGGGATCGAGCATCTCTGCGACGCGGTGCGCGACTGCTGGGCGAGCCTCCACACCCCGCGCGCGATCGCCTACCGGCGCCGGCTCGGCGCGCCCGGGGAGGCGATGGGCGTCACCGTGCAGCGGATGGTCGACGCCGAGGTCTCGGGCGTGCTGTTCACGTGCAACCCGGTCAGCGGCGACCCGAGCATGGTCGCGGTGAATGCGAGCTGGGGCCTCGGCGTCGCGGTCGTCGGCGGCGAGGCGACGCCTGATGACTACCTCGTCAGCAAGGTCACGGGCGAGGTCGTGCGGCACACCGTCGGCTCGAAGGAGGTCGAGTACGTGCCCGACGCCGCCGGACGGGGAACCGTACGGCGAGAGGTGCCCGCCGAGCGACGCATCGCGCCGTGTCTCGACGGGGCCGGCCTCGCTGCCGTCGTCGACCTCGGCCGGCGAGTCGAGCGGCACTTCGGCTCGCACCAGGACGTCGAGTGGGCCCGCGAGCGCAGGACCGGCGCCCTGCTCGTCCTCCAGGCGCGACCGGTGACCGTGCGGAAGGAAGCGCCGACACTGTCCGGCTCCGCGCTGTCGCTCGTGATGAGCACGTTCGGCGCCTCCACCGAGACCCCGACCGACCCCTGAGATGCCGTTGACCGACGACGACGTCCGCGAGATCCTGCGGCTGATCGACGAGTCGGAGGACCTGCAGGAGCTCCGGATCGAGACCGGCGAGATCTCGCTCTACGTCCTGCGCGGCGAGGCGCCTGCCGCGGATCCTGGGCCCGTCGCGGAGGCCGAGCTTGCGCCCCCGCCTCCGGCCGACGGCCTCGTCACCGTCGCCGCCCCGATGCTCGGTACGTTCTACCGCGCCGAGGCGCCCGGCGCGACGCCGTTCGTGGACGTGGGCGCGCGCGTCGAGCCGGACACGGTCGTGTGCCTGATCGAGGTGATGAAGATGATGAACTCGATCCCCGCGGGCGTGGCCGGCACGGTCTTGGAGGTGGTGGCGACGAACGCCGAGCCGGTCGAGTACGGCGAGGTGCTGTTCAAGATCCGGGCAGCGCAGTGAGCGTCGTCGACATCGTCGACACGACGACGCGCGACGGCAACCAGAGCCTGTGGAGCGCAACCGGCCTCGAGACGCCCGACGTGCTCTCGATCGCGCCGACGCTCGACCTCGTCGGCTTCCATGCGTGCGACTTCTCGTCCAGCACGCACATGGCCGTCTCGGTGCGCTTCCACCGGGAGGACCCGTGGGAGCGCTTCCGGCTCGTGAGCGCAGCGATGCCGCGGACCCCGCTCAGCTTCATCACCACGGGCATGCGCTTCATCTCGTGGGTGCCCGCCGACGAGGACGTGATCCGGCTCTCGTTTCGCTGCGTCGTCCGCAACGGGATCCGCCGCTTCCAGATCGCCGACCCGTCGAACGACCCCGATCGCCTCAGGCGGCTCGCGCGGATGGCGCGGGAGGAGGGCGTCGGGGAGGTCGTCATCGGCCTCACCTACTCGGTGAGCCCGGTGCACACGCACGAGTACTACGCGGAGCGCGCCGCCGCGCTCGCCGGCTGCGCCGAGATGGACCGGCTCTACCTCAAGGATCCGGGCGGCTTGCTCACACAGAGCGCGGTGCGCGAGCTGGCGCCGCACTTCCTGCGCGCAGCGGGCGACCGGACGGTCGAGCTCCACAGCCACTGCACCATCGGGCTCGCCCCGTTGGCCTACGTCGAGGGCGTGCGGGCGGGCTTTCAGGTGCTGCACACCGCAGCCGACCCGCTCGCGCGCGGGACGTCCAATCCAGCGGCCGAGACGACGATCCGCGACCTCGAGGCCGAGGGCTTCTCGCATCGCCTCGATCCGCAGGCGCTCGCGGTCGTTTCCGAGCACTTCCGCGCCCTCTCGCGCGACAAGGGGCTGCCGGTCGGGGAGCCGCAGGAGTTCGACGCCACCTACTACCACCACCAGCTCGCGGGCGGCATGGTCTCGACGACGCGGCGGATGCTGGACGAGCTCCGCCGGCCCGAGCTCTTCCCCGAGGTGCTGGAGGAGGTAGGGCGCGTCCGGGCCGAGATGGGCTACCCGATCATCGTCACGCCGGTCTCGCAGCTCGTCGCCACGCAGGCGGTTCGCAACGTGATCGACGGCGAGCGCTGGTTGACCGTGTCCGACGAGACGGTCCGGTACTTCCTCGGCCACTACGGCGAACCGGCTGCGCCTGTCGACCCGGGCGTCGCCGACACGGTGCTCTCGCGACCGCGCACCGAGGAGCTCCGCAAGCTGGAGCCGCTGCACCTCGAGGGCGCGCGCGAGCGCTTCGGCAGCCGGATCTCCGACGAGGAGCTGCTGCTGCGGCTGACGATGCCCGAGGAACAGGTGGACGCGATGCTCGCCTCGAAGCCCGCGGAGCGTCCGCGGCCCGCGCGGCCGGGTCGGGCGCCGGTCGTGACGCTGCTGCAGGAGGTGGCGAAGCGCAGCGCGATCACGCACCTGCGCGTGCGCAAGGGCGACGAGCTCGTGGAGTGGCGCCGTGCATCTTCGTGACGTCGAGGGGTTCGTGCTCGACATCGACGGGACGCTCGTCCACCGGGCGGGCGACGTCGCCCACGTCGAGCCCGGCGCGCGGGAGCTGCTCGAGCGGATCCGGGCCTCGGGCCGGCGGTTCGTCCTGTTCACGAACGGCAGCGCGCCGCCCGAGGTGTTCGCGGCCGGACTCCGGGCCGTCGGGCTGCCCGTCGACGACGACGACGTCCTGACACCGCTCGTCAGCGTCCAGATCTACCTGCAGGCGCGCCATCCCGGCGGCGCCGTGCTGCTCTTCGCCGACGACTCGGCGCGGGCCTACCTCGCCGAGGCGGGCGTGCCGGTGCTCGACGGCGAGGGCGACCCGGCGGCGGTCTTCGTCGCGCACGCCGACACGGTCGAGTTCACACGGCTCGAACAGGCGGCGCGCGCCGTGCTCGCCGGCGCGCGGCTCCTGACCGCCAGCTACCAGCCCGCCTACGCAGGGGCGAACGGCCCGATCTTCAGCCGCGGCGCGATGACTGCGGCCGCGATCTCGAAGGCGACGGGGGTGCGGCCGGTGATCGTCGGCAAGCCGTCCCGGGCGGCAGTGCAGGCGGTCACGGAGCGCCTCGGAGTGCCGTTCGACCGCCTGGCGGTGATCGGTGACGATGTCGGGATGGACGTCGCCCTCGGCCGCCTCGGGGGGGCGCGCACGGTCCTCGTTCGCAGCGGCATCAGCGGGGGGTCGGCGCTCGACCGCCTGCCCGAGAGCCGCCGTCCGCACGGGGTCGTCGATGGGATGGCTGACCTGCTCGACTGGTTGTGACGGCTCGCACGATCGCCCGGGAGGCGCGCACTAGGATTCGCGCGTGAGCACCACGCACACGGCGGACGAGATGATGGTCGTGTCGGCTGCGCGCCGGCTCCGTGACGGAACGGTGTGCTTCGTCGGGATCGGCCTGCCGAGCCGCGCCGCCAACCTCGCCCGCACGACGCACGCACCGGGCTGCGTCCTGATCTACGAGAGCGGCACGATCGGCGCCAAGCCGACCACTCTCCCCCTCTCGATCGGCGACGGCGAGCTGGCCGAGACGGCGGACTCGGTCGTGTCCGTTCCGGAGATCTTCTCGTACTGGCTCCAGGGAAACCGGATCGACGTCGGCTTCCTCGGCGCCGCCCAGATCGACCGCTTCGGGAACCTGAACAGCACCGTGATCGGCGCCTACGACCACCCCGACGTGCGCCTGCCCGGGGCCGGCGGTGCGCCGGAGATCAGCGCGTTCTGCAAGGAGACGTTCGTGATGCTCCGCCAGACGCCGCGCACCTTCGTCGACCGGCTCGACTTCCGCACGACGGTCGGGTTCGGCGACGGCGCCGGCTCGCGGGAGCGCCTCGGCTTCTCGGGCGCGGGCGTGACGGCGGTCGTCACCGACCTCGGGATCCTCGAGCCCGACCCCGAGACGAGCGAGCTCACCCTCACGACGCTGCATCCCGGTGTCGACGCCGACTCGGTGTGCTCCGCGACAGGCTGGGACCTCCGCGTGGCGGACGAGGTCGTGACGGCCGAGCCGCCGACGGGCGACGAGCTTCGCGGACTGCGGGCGCTCCGCTCGGCCGCAGACGAGGCGTCCGGCGAGTAGCTACTTGCCCTGGTCGTGCGGGACGGCGACCGTGGCCGAGCAGGTCGCCTTGTTGCCGGCGTTGTCGCGGCCCTCGTACGTGAGCGTGTACGTGCGGCCGCTGCCGGAGCCGAGGCGTGAGGCCTGGAGGAAGCCACTCGTGTCGGCGGTCCCGATTGCCCAGCCGCTGCCCTCCGCGGCGACGTTGCCCTCGTTCGACGCGACCGAGACGAGCGAGAACCCGGCGGCGCCCGAGCCCGTGTCGGTGACGGCGACCTTGGTCGAGATCGCGACGAGCTTGTTGTTCGGCGGCCAGAGCACGTTCGGCGACGCCGAGCACGCGACGGTCGGCGGCGTCGTGTCGCCGACGTTTTCGACCGTCCAGCTGAGCACGTCGAAGTCCGCGTTGAACGCGCCGGTGGACGCGGTGAAGCCGGCGTAGGCAGTCGGCCCGACCGCGGCGGCGAGGTCGACGGTCGCGGATACGACTGGGGCCGCGGGCTTCGTTGTCGTCTGGGCGGCGAAGACCTGGAGGCTGTGGCCGGTCGCGTCGTAGTCGACCCAGACCCAGAACGGAGCTCCGTACAGCAACACGCTGCTCGTGGCCGTCGCGAGAGGCGTGAGCAAGTCGCCGTCCGAGACGATGCTGAACTGCTCGTTCTTCTTGTTCAGGTCCTGCGGGAACAGCGAGACGTCGACCGCGACGCTCGGTGAGACCGGAGGCGAGCCGGCGTACCCGTGCGCACTGCCGACGTCTCCGAGCGCCGAGGGCCCCTGCGATTGGATCGCGAAGGTCATCCCGTCTGCGGGAAGGAACGAGCTGTCGTGCACGTCGGCAGCGAAGCGCGACTCGAACGACCTCGTCGTATCGAGCTGCGCTTGTGCCCACGCGCTTCCCCGCTGGAATCCGGTATCGGCAGCGAGTCTCAGCGACGTCCCCGCCTGTGCCGCGTCTCCGTTCAGCGTCAGGCCGGCGACGCTGGAGAAGTCCGCGTAGCTGATCGGTGTCGCGGCTGCGCCCGCAGCCAAGGCGCACGCGACGAGCGTCGCCAGGGCACATGCACCAGCTGCGCCCGCGCGCACCCATCCGCGACTCCTCGACACGCTCCCTGCATTCATGACAGGAGCTTCGGTGTTCCGGATTCCGGCGACAGCCTCGCCCGAGTGATCCGAGCCACAAACCCTCGGACGGGTCAACCGATGGAGGGAGAGAGGGCCGCCGCGACCCGTCTGCCGCGGCGGCCGTCGTGTGGCTCAGGGCGTCTCGACGAGCAGAAGCGAGTTGCCGTCCTGGTCGCGGAAGAAGAACATCGGCGGCACCGGGCCGCCCATTCGCATGACCTCGGGGTCGACGTCGACTCCGCGGTCGCCGAGCGCGGCGTGGGCGGCGCCGGCGTCGTCGGTCGACAGGCTGATCCGGGACTCGACGCCGACGGGGTCGCCCTCCCGGGGCGGCACGAGCGCGGTCGCGGTCGCGGTCGCCGTTCCGGTCGGCGCGACTTCGATCCAGCGGTCGCCGTCGCCGTACGGAACGTCCATGCGCTTCTCGAAGCCGAGCGTTCCGACGTAGAAGTCGAGCGCCCGTTGCTGGTCGGACACGGGCACCATCACCCGCCCGATCTCGGTGATCCGAGCTCCTGTAGAGGTGGACACCTTTGGCTCCTTTCCTTTCGGGTGCCGTTCAGACACCCGAGGGCCGAGGAACTCATCGCCGGCTCAGCGGCCTGGCCCGGTGTCGACCTTGTCGTCGGGTTGGTACTGCGTCCGCGGACAGGCGCCCCAGGGGCCGAGCCGGTGCTTGCGCGCCTGTCGGGCGAGTGCGTCCAGGAGCGTCGCGTAGCGGCCGTGCCGTCCCCGGTAGAAGTACGGCGCCGCTGCTGCGCCGACCGCGACGAGCCGGACGTTCACGTCGAGCCCGTCTCTCACCCTGACGACGTACCTGAGCCAGCGCCCGTACTGGTCGACGCGGTCGGTCGCCGGCTCCGCGAGGAGCCACACCTTCGTCCCGGGCGGAAGCAGTCGCTTCGTGGTGGCCGAGGCGGCGTGGCCGTAGCACTCCGGTTGCCCGTACACCTCCGGCGTGTCGATCTGGACGAGCCGCACACGGACGCCGTTGCCGAGCTCGACCGTGTCGCCGTCGACGACGCGTGCGATCCGGTAGGTGGGAGGCGCGGCCAGCCCTGCAGGGACCAGGCGCCAGAGCCAGCACCGCGAGGCCGAGCGTGCGTCTCAATGCACGACGAGCGCTCGCTTCGAGTTCCCGCTCTTGCCGCAGCCGACGGTCACGGGCCGGCGGCCGGTGCGAGCACCAGCGTCGCAGGCAGGCAGACCAGGACGAGGCGGATCCAAAGCACGGGCGTACGCCGGAGTCTCGCCGGTTGCGGCCCCGGCTTCAAGGGCCAGGTCGAGCTAGGCGGCGTCGCCGTTCGCCGCGCGGCGCAGGGCTTCCTCGTGCGGCGTCGACGGGTGGGCTTCCCTGAGCGTTGCGAGCAGGAGCTGCGTGAGCTCCTCGCCGAGCTCGGCGTGCAGGCGACCCCTGGCAGACGGCCGATCGCTCTCGAGCGAGCGACCGATCGTCTCGCAATCCCAGAGGAGACGCGTGGTTCCCAACTCCGATGTAGCTCGGCTGGTCATGGACGAGGGGCGCACCATAACGCGCCGGATCGGACGACAGGACCGCCCCGTGTGCTCTCTGCGAGCGTCTTTGCTGGGGCCGTCTTAGACGTCGACGAGCTTGAGGTCAGGCCGCGACGGTTCGGCGGTTGCCGGATCCGCAGGGGGTGGAGGACCGACGATCCTGAGCTCGGGGCGAGGGGCAAGGGCGGCGTGCCCAGCCAGACGACGCTCGAGGAGATCGCAGATCTCCTTTGCGCGTCGCCACTGCTCTGCCCAGTAGCGCTCGAGCTCGGCCGCGATCGTGACGAGCTCGTGATCTCCTTTGCCGTCCACCGCAGGCTCTCATCGTCATCTCGCCGAAAAACTTGAGCCTCGTCCGTCACCCCCGCTACAAGCAGTGCAGTGACGCTGCTCGTGCTCACCGTCGTGGTCGCGCTCGCCGCGGGCCTCGCGCTCGGCCGGATCCGCTCGGGGCCTCGATCCTCCCGCCGCGACCGGAACTCGCGCCTCGCCGCGGAGTCCTATCCGAACGGGGTACTCCTCCTGTTCGACCGGCGGCTACGTCACTCGTTCGCGGCCGGCCGAGGGCTGCGCGCGATCGGCCTCTCCGCCCGCGAGAGCGAGGGGACGACGGTCCGGGAGCTGTTCCCGGCCGAGACGTGGACCGTGCTCGAGCCTGCGTACCGCGCGGCGCTCGAGGGACGCGAATCGGCGTTTGAGCTGCCGCACGGAGAGCGCGACCACCTGCACCGCGTCGTCCCCGTGCGCGACCGGGCGGGCGCGATCGTGGGCGGGATGCTGGTCGCCCAGGACATCACCGACCGCAAGACGCGCGAGCACCGGTTGAAGCAGTGGGCGAGCCGAGACGGGCTCACGGGACTCTGGAACCGCGACCGGCTGGTCCAGGAGCTCGACCGCGCGCTCGTCGAGGGCCGCCGCAGCGACGACCGCTCCGCGTCGCTCCTCTTCGTCGACCTCGACGGATTCAAGGCGATCAACGACGCGCTCGGCCACTCCGCCGGCGACGATCTCCTGCGCGCGATCGGCCGCGAGCTCGAGGGGCACGTCCGCTTCACGGACACGGTGGCGCGTGTCGGCGGGGACGAGTTCGCCGTCCTGCTCCCGGGCGCGACGGCCGAGCAGGCCGAGCGGGTGGCCGAGAAGATCACCGCCGCCGTGGGCGCCGTCTGGCCAAGGGGCCGCGTCGGGGGCGCGAGCGTCGGGGTCGCGGTCGTCGAGCCGGGTAAGCGATCTGCCGCCGACGTCCTCGCCGCCGCCGATCGCGAGATGTACGCGGTCAAGCGCGCCCGCCGTGTCCGGCGCGCGTCCTAGACGAGCGAGAGCGACCGGCGCCGGGCGACGTCGACCGCCGCCTCGCGGCCGGCCTCGACGAGCGCCGCACGGGCCAGTGCAATTCCCGCGGTCGCCTCCTCGAGCCTGAGCCGGTCGGGCGTCGCGAGGGCGCGGGACACGGAGCGCTCGACCTCGCCGAGCCGGCGAACTGCGCCGGTCAGCTCGATCCTGCCCCTCCTCGACAGGGCCGGCCGCAGCGCGGTCGACGCCTCCGCCAGTTCGTTCGTTGCCGCCAGGAAGCGGGCGTAGGCACGCATCGTCTCGAGCCTAGCGCGCCGGTCTGCGGTCTGAGGCCGGGAGTACGATCCCGCCCGTGGAGGGGACGCCCCCGGTAACGTGCCGCGTCGTTCGCCACGACGGCTCGCGCGAGGTGCAGTTCGACCGGGAATCGGTCGAGAAGCTGCTCGGAGAGGGCGAGTTCTTCTGGCTCGACCTCGACCAGCCCGACGCGGTCGACTTCGAGATCCTCAAGGACGTCTTCAAGTTCCACCCGCTCGCCGTCGAGGACTCGGAGAACTTCGGGCAGCGGGCGAAGCTGGACGAGTACGACGACTTCGTGTTCATCGTCGTCTACGGCGCGGCCCCCGACGAGGACCGCCTCGTCGAGGTCCACTGCTTCTACTCGGAGCGCTGCCTCGTCACCGTCCATCGCGACGACTGCCCGGCGTTCTCCGAGTTCCGGGAGCGCTACGAGAAGCGCAAGGGGCCGGCGGAGCGACCGTCGATGCTCCTCTACCGGTTGATCGACGCGCTGGTCGACAGCTTCTTCCCGATGCTGACCGAGTTCGACGATCGTATCGACGAGCTCGAGAACGCGATCTTCACGCGGGCCACCGACGAGCAGCTGCAGGAGATCTTCCGGATGAAGCGGCTGCTCGTCGGCATGCGCAAGGCCGTCTCGCCGCAGCGCGACACGTTCGCGCGCGTCTCGGGCGGGCTCGGCGACGTCGTCGGCTTCACGCCCGAGGACGCGCGCTACTTCCGCGACCTCTACGACCACCTGATCCGGATCAGCGACCTGATCGACAGCTACCGGGACCTGCTCACGGGCGCGATGGACGTGTACCTCTCGACCGTGTCCAACCGGCTCAACGGCGTCATGAAGGCGCTCACCGTGATCGCCACCATCTTCCTGCCGCTCGCCTGGATCACCGGCTTCTTCGGCCAGAACTTCGGCTGGATGGTCCGCAACATCGGCTCGTGGGAGGCGTTCTTCGTCCTCGGCTTCGGGCTGGAGCTGGTCGCGGTGGTCGGCATGCTCTCCATGTTCCGCCGCCGCGGCTGGTTCTGAGCCCCGGGCTGAGGCGGCCCTCTCTTCGCTCAGCCCGCGCGGCCCGCCTGGCGGCTGCGGTACGCCTTCGTGTTCGTCCGGTTGCCGCAGACCGAGGTCGCGCACCACTTGCTGGAGCCGTTCCGCGAGCGGTCGTAGAAGATCCACAGGCAGGCCTCGCGGCAGCACGCCTTGAGCCGCGGCAGGCTCCCGTCCACCGAGGCCTCGTGGACGATCGCGAGCAGGCGGCCGAGCGCCCCGTCGACCCCCGTCGCCGTCGGCACGAGCCGCGTCCGCGTGCCGTCCGCGACCGTGAGCGTGAAGCGGGCCGCGTCCGCCGCCCGCTCGAGCGGCTCGAGCGCCGCCGCGCCGGCCGGCACGCCGTTGTTCGCGAGGAGCAGCGCGCGAAGCCCCTCGCGCACGCCGATCGCAACCTCGAGATCCGCGGCGTCGAGCCGCTCGCCCGGCTCGAGGACACCTGCTCGGACGAGCGCCTGCCGGAGCTCCTCGACGCTCGTCAGCTCCTCGATCACGTTCTCGCTGTCGATCGTATTGACGAACAGCTGCACGGCGCGCAACGGTTCGGGCGCCTGTGCGCGACCACCCGGGTCAGGCAACATCGACAGAAGCTTAGTGTCTTTGCTTCTGCTGTGCTACCTTCGCGATCGTGCGTAGCTGGATCGAGTCTCCGCGCAAGCGCCGGCGCTTGATGTGGCTCGGCGGGCTCGTCGTGGCGGCGGCCGTCGCCGTCGGCGTGATCTTCGCGATTCCGAGTCCGAAGAAGGAGAACGTCAACCCGACGGGAGCCGAGGGCCTCGCTCAGACCGTTCCCCAGACGAACCTGCCGTTGAAGCCCAGCGATCGGCGCGCGATCGACGCGGTGCTCGCGAAGTTCATCCCGGCTGCGGTGGGGCGGCGCAACGCCGACCAGGCTTGGACCTTCGCCGGCCCCGGGCTCAAAGCGGCGTCGACGCTCGCGGAGTGGAAGAAGGGCAACTCGCCGGTGCCCTACTACCCGGTCAGGGAGCGGACGTTCACGGGCTGGCCGACCAAGGACGTCGAGCGGAAGCTGGTGGTGCTGAGTCTGCTGGTGCACCCGCTGCCGGGGTCGAAGCTCGGCGACTACACCTTCTCCGTCACGGCGGTCAAGCAGCGCTCGCAGTGGCTGATCGACCAGATCTACACGATCGCGATCAACAACCCCGTGCGCGGCTCGCAGCACGAGGTCGGGCCGCTCGACTTCGGTGCGCCCAGCACTGGATCGAGCTCCTCGTCGACGAAGCCGCGGCTCGGCAGCTCGTGGCTGCTCCCGATCGTCGGCATCCTCTCGCTCGTCATCGTGGTCCCGCTCTCGCTCGGGATCGTCCTGTTCGTCAGATCGCGCCGCCGGCGGCGCAAGCTCGCGGCGACCGGTCAAAGCGAGCTGCCGCCGCTCCCCTCGACCTTCAAGTCGAAGTAGGACTAGCGGCCGGTTGCCCGGCCGCTCGAAGGTGCCGGGACGCCGCTCGAGCATGAGCTCGGCGGCACGGCGGACCGGCCTGTCGAAGACTCGCCGGTCCGCGGCGGTCGTATCCTGGGAGCGAGCGACTCGATGAGTTCTCGCAACTCAGCGGCCACGCCCCGACGCTCTGCG
>CAWJXV010000002.1:0-269346 GCA_963846915.1 uncultured Actinomycetes bacterium
TGTCGCGTTTCGCGGACGTGCTGGAGACGTTGGTCACGACAGCCGGCGTCACCAAGCTCGACTGGGTGACAATCCAGAACGAGCCGAACACGAATCCTCCGATTGACAAGAAGACGGGGAAACGGCCCCCCAAGGTGGTCACAAAGGACCGGCTGGCGGACATCTATCGCAAGCTCCACCAGAAGCTGGAAGCCAAGGGGCTACGCGAACAGATCCATTTGATGGGGGGCGATCTGCTCGAGGGAGGCAAAGAGTTTGACGAGGTCACTCATGGGAAGAAGGTCACTCTTCGGCCGAACCCGCTTCACCACAAACTGTGGTTCACGTACATGTCGGACAACTACGCAGACATCCTCGACGCCTACTCGGCTCACATGTACTGGGACTACCAGGACACTAAGAGACTTAATTCCCGCCTTAATGACACATGGGACATCGTCCAGGGCCTGAAGCACCGCAGACCTCTCTACATCACCGAATACGGGGTGCGCAGCGCCACCCGAGATCAACCAGTGCACGGCAAGATACCAATCGATCCCGGCAACTTCAAGGATGGCACTCCCATCGGGCAAACCAACATTGCCGCCTTCCAGCAGGCTTGGTTCCAGATTCGGGCAGCACAGAAGGGTTACGCCGGCGTCATCAAGTTCGATGGCCACTTCGGCAAATACGACATAAACCCGAAATCCAAACCGGGTGCCTACTACACGGTCGGGCCGCCCGGTGCGGACGGATGGGAACCCTACCCGACGTATTTCCTCCTCCGGCTGTTCACGACGACCACAGAGAGCGGCTGGCGTGTACTCGCTCTCAAGCAGAGCGATTCTTCGCCGCCCAGCAAGCAACTCGCCGCCTTCGCGGGCGGCCCCGGCGAAGCTGACCATAGTTGCCTCGACAGCCGCGGCGCAAGCAAGAACAAAGCCGTCCAGGAAAAGGTCACCTACACCGTTGGTAACCTGCCGCCCCGCACATCATTCGCACTCGTGCTCTGGAACCGAGCCGGCGGCGGTCACATCGTCGTCGACCGCAGGATCACAACCGGCGCTGACGGCGTCGCAAAGATAGCCGACGTCCCGCTCCACAGCGTGTTCGCCCTAACAACGAAGACGCTACCTCCTCTGTAGCCGACGAGCAGCTCATTCGCAGGACAGCGTGAGCTGCGGGCGAGAGGCTTGCGCCGAACGGCAGTCGGCATCAAACCTCCGCCGCCTCGTCGAACTCCCGCTGCCAGCACTCGGCGCAGTAGGCGAACCACTCGTCGTCGTAGGCTGTTTTCGATCCGCAACTCTGGGCTGTCGGCTGGCAAGGTCGCCACCGCACTCCTGACACGTCACGGTCACCGGTTCGATCACCGGGGGGAGTCTGACTGGCCGCACCTGCCGGCGCTAGCGTCCGCGAAGGCCGTGTCTTTGCTTGACCAGGGCATGATGCGAGTCGCGCATAGACTCCCGTCATCACAGGCGGCCATTTCGGGGGGAGAGGGAGGAACGATGTCACGGAAACGGACGACCCTTTGGGGGCTTGCTGGGCTGCTCGCTGTCGGAGTCTTCCTGGCCGATTGCCCCGGCAGCGGGTGCAGGTCGGCTACTCAGTCTCTGGCACGTACAGCATTGCCGGCTTCGGTACAACCACCTGCGTCCCGGTCGGCCAGAACAACTTCATCTTCAACTGCACGACCACGAACTTCGTCAGCGACTACAGCGGAAGTCTGGTCGGCAGGACGATCACGAACTTCAGCCAGCAGATCAACTGCAAGACCGGTCGGACGCACGGCAACGGGGCTGAGACGTTCAGCGGCTCGGTAACCGGCCTGGGCTCAGGAACGCTGACCTGGCGAGACGTGTTCGACGCGGACTTCGACTGCAACACCTTCACGCAGACAAACCTGCTGATCCTCGGCGCGAGCGTGACCGGAGGCGGCGAGTGGAGGGAGTGCAGGGCAAGCTCAACTTCGTCGACACGAACTACACCGGGGGTACTCCACTAGCCGCCATAAGACCTCTCGCCTACCGGGGTGCGCCTGAGGCTGGGGTGTCGCAACGAGTGAGCGGGCGGTTCGGTGACGAGCCGCCCGCTCTGGTTCCTGCGGCCGCGGCGCGTCGGTCGAACGCTCAGCCGGCTCCCGCCACGTACGGTGGTTTCGGCCCCGGAGTTCGGGATCTGCACGATCCGGCGTCCCCCGGATTCACCGGGATGGGACCGGACGCGGCACGCCCGATCGCCGGGGCCCATCTAGTCGTCGCCGAACTCCCGCCGCCAGCACTCCAAGCAGTAGACGATCGGCTCGTCGTCGCAGGTGAGGGGCTGTCGGTGGGGGGTTGGCGTGCGCACTCTTGGCACGCGTCGCTGATCGACTCGCCATCCCGACGATCTGAACTGAGCTAAACGACGCTGCTCGCCGTTCGCGGTGGCGGGACTGTCGCGGGCCGTGTTGGTGTCTTACAGTCCGCGCAGAACGCGATTCCGGGAAGGGGACGGGCTGAGATGCGGGTAGCCGAGAAGAGGATGAGGTCGTGGCATTGGTCGCGGCGAGCGAGGCTGGGTTCGTCTGGCGCTTGCGATGGCGGCAACCGTCGTCGTGACCTTTCTGGCCATCTTCCGAGTTGACCTCAACCACGGCCTGAGCGTCTCGTACCGACACCAGGAGAACTACCAAGCAACCGAACTACTCCTCCTCTCTCGGCTGTACCAGTCCGCCCAGCTGCCGCAGGTGGCGCCTATCTACGCACAACTCGCGAACAGTTCTGGGTGATCCCTTCCGCCGTGGTTCGTGAAGTCCGGGCCGCTTCACGGCACCTACGCCGTCTTGATTTTGCTCCACAACCCAGATGGCCCGTTCCCACGGGCCGCTCTCTCGTGATCGCCTGCGCAGGCCAGGTAACTCCCGTCAGGCAACGCTGATAGCTGAACGCGTGTCCAACGTCTTCATCGCCTTCATGCCCATCGTTTGACTTCCAACCTCACACGAGGCCCCGGCTTTGCCAGCAAGCCAATACGATACAAAGTCCGGTGGCGAGCCTCCCAACCCATCCCGAGCTCATACAAGGGGGTCATGGCCTCACCTTCCCGCTGGTCATCTTCAGCATCCTGATCACGCTGCTCGGCATCTCCACGCTCAGAACCCTCAGAACGCCCGGCCCCTAGCGGCCGTATCCAGCCGGGCCGGATGCTTCACTCCCCGGCCCGATGCACAACAACCGCTCGCCCGTCTTCGCTGACCGCGTAGGCGCCAGCTTCCGCAAAGGCAGGCGTCAGCCGACGAAATCACCGTCACGGAAGACCAAGACGCGGTGAGGTTGGTCGGGCCGCCCCGTGAGCATCCGCGTCGGGTACTGGACCGGGCCAGGGTGGCAGCTACTCGAGCTGCTCGCAGTGTTGCCAGACGACGCCGGGGTGAAGGCGGTGTGGCGGGTGTTGAACGGCGTAGCCACCGGCGGTCTTTGACGCCAGCCGCCGCTGCAATGAGACTCGGGCGGACACGGCGAAAGCCTTCTCGCCCAGACGGAAAGGAGCACATGCATCGACTTCGAGGCCTCAGCCGAGGCGGGAGGCTGGTATTGGCGCTTGCTGTCGGCGCGGCGGTTTTCGGGATCGCCACTGCTGTGCAGGCGAGCATCCCGGATTCAAGCGGCGTGATCCACGGCTGTTACAACACGAGCCAGGCGCACGGCAACCCAACCGGTGGGTTGCGGGTGGTCGACACCGCCAAGCCGAACGGGAACTGCACGTCCTGGGAGAAGGCGGTGAGCTGGAACGCCAACGGCGTCACGGGCGCTCGCGGACCGACGGGAGCACGCGGGCCGACCGGCCCGAAGGGCGCGACCGGCCCGAAGGGCGCGACCGGAGCAAAGGGCGTGACCGGGGAAAAGGGGCACCGGGGCGAAAGGGTCGACTGGGACAAGGGCTCGACCGGGGCTAAGGGAACGAAGGGGTGACTGGAACAACCGGCGCGAATGGACCGACCGGCCCGAAGGGGGCCAACAGGAGCGAATGGCCCGACGCGGCTCAGGCGGACCGACGGGTCGGCGGCCTCCCAGGCGGGCCTGCTCGACAAGTCGACGCCGACTACTAGAGAGCGACTACCGTTGAAGCTGGCACCGAAACCTTCGCTACGGCGACCTGCCCAGCGAGCCAGAACACGTTCGGGAGGTTACTACAAGATGCGATCGCCGAGTGGCCTCAACGACGGTAACCCTCCATGGGACAGCATCTCACCGGGCAGGCATGCCGAATTTGAACGATTACCAGCTCGGCGCTGCGGATAACCGAGGCTTCGGGCTCAAGGCGCCACACCAGATGTTCCCATGTGCGCCAAGACCACCTATGCGACGCAAGCAAGCGAGGAAGCCAATCGGGGCAAGAAGGGAAGCGCGGGCGGTTCGGTGACGAGCCGCCCGCTCACTGTCCGCACAGGCGATGACCAAAGGGGTCGAAGCGCCTCCCGGGCATGTCCGAAACGGTTGGTCTACTCCCGCGTCCCCGTGGCGGCCGATCAGTCACCCGTCCGCGGCGAACTCGACTGTGCCGGTGCGCCAGCTTGCAAAGCCAGGCTGTGGCGGGCTCCCATGCGCCCACGAGCGCTCCCCAACGACGTCGGGGCACGGCGGCCCGGCCGCTGCGAGCACTCAAGCGACGAGTGATGCGTTTCGTCGCGACGTAAGCGGCTCGTCCCTAGACACAGCTGACGTGAGGTCTTAGGTTCTGACTGATGTTGACGCAACTTCCACGCGTCTCCCGAGCGCTCCTCATGGCTCTAGCTTGCGGGTTGATTCCGTTGGTCGCGGGTGCCTGTGGCTCCTCATCGACCGCAAAATCGTCCGGCCCGCCGCCGCAGCCGCCGACAGCGGAACATTTCACCGTTTCCAATTGGGCCGCGCTCGAGACTGATCCGGATTCGCACAAAGGCGCGACGGTCAGCTTCATGGGAAAGGTATTTGTCGCGCCTCAGTCAGACGAGAAGGGTAATTACTTGCAGGTCTGGGCTGACCCCCAGCACTCGCAGTACGACACGATCGTGGCGTATCCCGATCCGGCCTTTCAAGTCGCGGATGGCGACTATGTTCGAGTGAGAGGAAGCGTCAAAGGCACGTTTTCCGGCAAAAATGCCTTCGGAGCGACCATCAGCGCTCCGACGATCCTCGCCGACACTCTCGCGGTCGTTTCTGCTGTCGCTGCATCCGCCGGCCATCGCCACTTATCGCCCAGCCGAGCAAACGCAAGCAGGCGTGACCGTGACGATCAACAAGGTTGAGATCGCCTCGACGGAGACCCGCGTCTTCGTCACCGTCAACAACAACTCGGCCGCGAACGTAAACGTGTTCCCGACCTCGATGAAGGCAGTGCAGGGAGGGGTACAGCACGACTCGACGTTCTCGATCAACGACTATCCAACCCTCGCTACCGACGTCGTGTCAGGAGCCTCGACGTCCGGTGTCGTCGTGTTTCCGCCGCTGACTCCGAATGCGGGTCTAAAGCTTTATGTCGACGTCAACTCGTCGGACTACAACGTCGGCAACTACGGCACCCTGACGTATATCTTCACCTGGGCATAAGCCGCTGCTGAACACCTCGCGATCTTGCCAGGCCGAGGAGGGGGTGGGCGGCGCGGTTGGTGGCTAGCCCGCCACGACTGTGGTGGCTATCTCATTGGCCCACTCGGGAATCTCATCCTCTGGAACTGACCTGACCTCGAGGCGGTCGAAGACATACCGCGCTTGGTCGTAGGCCTTGGACGTTCCACTTGCCGGCGGCAACATCACGACAGCGAGCGGAAGGTCTGGAATACGGTTCTTGACATCTTCCAACGCCCACGCCGCAGCCGAATACTCGCGCTGAAGCCTGGGAAAGCTCTGGCCCTCGAACGAGAGCGCCAGCGCCGCTGTGACCAGATGGCCGTTTTCGACGGCGAGGTCGTAGCCGTGGCTTTCGACCGCCCCCTCGAGAGAGAAGCCGGATTGGACGAGCGTTTCGGGTTTGTCAACTCCCCGTTCAACGAGCGCACTCGAAAGGTGCTCGTAGGCGATTGCTTTCGCACGGAGCCGAGAACGGCTCCGTGCATGACGGACTGGAGCGCGGAGGAATCGTCGAGCGACGTCTTCGAGTAGAGCATCCGATTCCTTCGTTGACGCCCTCAGGCGCCGTTACCTGGATGCAGTTGATCCAGTCCGTCGACGCCTCGTCAAACATGGTCGCGATGTCGATCTCTGTCTCTCCCCAGAGATGGCCCTGCCCTGCGGCTGCCTCGGTCACACGGCTTTCGAAGTCGCGCAGGAACTTGATGTTTTGATCTGCAAAGGACGACACTCGACCCCAGTTCCGCAGGAACCCGCGAAAGTACCGGCGTCCCCGTGAGTTGCGACGCCGATGTTGATCCTCTCCCCGGCACCGGGGTCGGGGTCGTATTGGAAAACGACGTAGCGCGAGGTCAAGTCCTGTCCTCCTCTCGCTCGGTGAAGACTACGTCTCTTCGAGTGGCGATGTAACTCGCTACCGCGACCCGTTCGCTCTGGCTGATACCCCAGGTATCGGGAGGGGCAGCGACGGCTTCGGCGATCATGCTGTCGGACGCCCTCATCATCCCCTCTCGAGCGTCTTCTAGCTCGTCGCATGTCAGGCCACAAGTAGCGACGATGTGTGCATCTGGTTCGACGGGTGGCGCGTGGTTGAGCGTATCTACGGTCCAACCCGTCGAGCCGCGCGAAGAAATGCCCGTGGTCGACGGAGTGAACTAGTCGCGGGTCCTGGTTCTGGTAGATGAACTGGCGGTCGGCCGCGACGACCCAGCCGTACAGCAGGGCGAGCCGAGCGAATCTGTCGCGATTCTCTGGAACCACAACGTGCTCAATCCCGCCTTGGGAGCAATCGGGTATCCATCGCGAACCATGAGCAACGCCTGCAGTCATATGAGCCATCTGGGCCTCGGCCGCGATTAGGTCGGCGGGGACGTCGACCAGTGTTGGAGCGCCCACTGCCGCGCTCACAGCGTGTCCGAGCCGCCCGACGATGTGATCGGTCACGATCATTCGCCCCGCGTCCATCGACTTCACGACGTACTCGTTCCCGTCATCGCAAAGAAGCCGAACAGGTCGGGAGGCGGTACCGAAGCTCTCGACGTAGTTTCTGCGCATACGCGATTGGCCTGCCGTGCAGCCCCGATGAGCTCGTTCCCAGTCCGGCACGCAAACGATTCATTCGTCACACCATTGCCGAATGCCTGCAAGCGCTTCACGTCCATCAGCCGATCCGAACGCAGAACCGCGTGGACCCCAGACCGGCCTTCCCTCAGCGTCCAGGCGACCGGCTCCGATACGTCGCGCCCATCGACGACCTCGTCGTCCCAGCCCACGAAGATGGCCATCGGCAACTCGACCGGCTTGTCCTTGGGCCCGAATCCCTCGGGGACCATGACCGTCTTCTTCCGCGGCTTCTCGGTCACGCGAACACGGCCATCGGGAAGGGCGCCGGCGGGTCCATGCGGCTGCACCGCCGCCTCGAACGCGAGCATGGCAGCGACACACCCGTCATACAGGCGGCCCGGCGCTGCCTTCTCGAGCAGGTAGATGCCGCGGCCGTCCGCGTCACGGCCAGCGGCCCGTAGCCGGGCGTTCAGCACGTGCCGGGTGAGATCAGGGTCGCCGTCGTGGCTCAGGCGGCCTTCCACGATCGCGCTGCGGAAACGGTCGACGGCGGGCGCCATCCGTCGAGCCTGGTTCGTCGGCCACGTGACCACGCTCCCGGGCCACTGCTGACCCCACTCGTCGAGTTCCGACTGCCACGTCCACGGATCCGCGTACAGGAACTGGACGTCGTACGTCTTGAACATGTAGTCGAGCGCCCGACGCACTCGGGCGCGATCGATCCGCCAATCATCCCCGGCATCGGCGGGACGCTCCAAAATCTCGACCGGGAACACCCAGCCATCCTGCGTGCAGCCGACCAGCGCCGTGCCGTCGTGGCTGTGGCTGCCGTCGAAGCCGAGCGCGAGCGGTTCGCCGTCGACGAGATCCCGCTCCCGGGCGAGCGACGCCCACACGGCCGAGTCGACCGCTGCCATCACTCCTGTTCCTGGTGCGTTGAAGTAGAACCGGAGCGACTCCATCCACGGCACGCCCGGATCGCGGATCTCACGTAGCAACCTCGGCACGTCAACCCACGGCGCCCCCGCATAAACCGCCTCGAGCAGCCCCTGCAGCGTCCCGTCGTCCATCTCGGGCGTCGGTTCCACCGCCGGCCGCCTCGCGCAGAACAGGATGCCCGGATGGCCCGCGTCGAAGTCGGCCTCCGTCATCTCAGCGACGCTCCCCTCACCGAGCTCCGGGGCGTTCGCGAGCTCGAGCGTGCGGCCGTCGACCTTCGCCGCGTTCCTGCGAAGCACCCGCGCCAACCTGTGCCCACCGTTCGCCTTCAAGTAGTGGTGCGTCTCATCCATCAGCGCGAACGTCACCCGCTGCCCCTCCCGCGTGCCCCACGCGCTCGAGACAGCCTCCAGCTTGGCCCCAGGGCTCGCCTTCAGGTACAGCCGACCGCGTCCGAGGTCGATCCCGAGCTCGCGTGCGGCGCGCGCGTCGTTCTCTGAGAGCAACGTCCAAAGCAGTGAGTAGACGTTCGACACGGCCTGGTCCTCCGAGCAGGCGGCGACCTGGACCCAAGGCACCGCGGCCGCCGTCGGTCCAACGAATTCGGCCAAGGCAAGCACCGCGCCAAGCGGGCTTTTTCCCCAGCCTTTAGCTGCTTCGAGAGTACCGCGACGGTAGACATATTGGCCTCGGTCGTCGATCTCATAGAACGCGATCACGAACTGCGCCTGCTCGTCGGACAGCACGAGCGGCTGTGACGGATCAGCCGGAGACGGCAGGAACCGATGCGACCAGGCGAGCACGTCCCAGCCGCGCGACCTCATTCGACAGCGCGCAGGTGCGCGTACGGGTCAGGCGCCGGCGACTGTTCCGGCTCCGGGTGCTCCACCAGCAGCCGCATCCGCAACAAGCTCGCGGGCGTCAGGCCCAGCTCGCCCTCGAGCCGCGCCACCACAGCCAACGCAGGCTTCGCGATGCTCAACGTCACGTAGCGGGCGACGACGTCCAGGCTCACAGCCTGGTCGTGCCACCAACACGCGACCGGCAACGCCCACAGCCGCCTCCACAACGCCGCCTCCACAGTCGACGGCGTTCCGGTTGGCCACTTCGGCGCAGGCAACTTGCACCCCTCGGGCGGCAACGCCACCCACTGATCGGGCGCATTTCGCCGTCTGAGCCGCTCAGCGGTCTTCTGGGGTCTCGGCAGTTTCGAGGGCATCAGTTCCCATGCCGCGAAAGTTCAGAGCCGTACGTTTGGCGAGAAGCATGCGGGGTCTTGCCGCGATCCGGTTTCGGCTCTAGGCACGAACCCCGCCCCCGGGTCGAGCGCGTGCCGTCGAGCGTGGCAGCTCGTATGACTGGCGGCGAGGTTGGAGCGGTGGTCGGCGCCGCCATCGACACGACGAACCAGATGATCAGCAACGAATCGATCGTCGTCTCGTTCGGGGAGATGGCATAGCCAACACACTGGCTCTTCGAGGAGTGTCTGTCGTGCTGCTTTCTGATGCGCCCATCCTCTTCGGTCGCGGGTGTGCTGGGTGCAGCGTGGGCCTGGTGTGCAGGGCTGGCCGCAGTCGAGGCATGGGGTGACGCGCGTCCTGTTTCGGGTGGGCGTCACGCGCTATAGCACGCCGCCCGCCACGGGGTGGTGGACGATCTGGCCGGCCGTGTCGCGCTCGGTGACGTACTGGATCACTCCGGGCGATCGGCTGTACGAGCCGGAGAAGTCGTGCTCTTCGTCGGGGACGACGATCACGGTCAGCCATGCCGATGTCCATGAGTTGATGTAGCTGGCCGCGGTTCTCAGGTCGACCTGGCTCGGCCCGCCGCCTTCAGGGTGAAGGTGCCAGAAGCCAAGCCAGTCGAGGTCGCATGATCGTGCGAGTTGCTCGCAGGCGGGGATGTCGATCGTGCAGTAGCCACGGTCGCGGGGGACCCTGTCCGAGACGCCGCCGACATGCTCCACCATGAGTGCGTTCCCTCGGCCCCGGCCGAACACGCCTCCGCCGATCTCGACGCCGTCATAGAGATTGACTTCTCCACGCAGGTATTTGGCTGCTCGCGTTGTGAACCAGGCGGCCCGGATCGGCGAGTCAGGCACGGTCGGGCGTGCCCTGCGCGGCCTGCGTCGGGTTCTTTGGTGTCAACTACCCGCCTCCTCCTCGATCTGACGAGTCTCGGCGCCGTAAAGCCATGCATCGAGGTCGGCCTCTGCGATCCGCACCGGGCGGCCGGGACCGCCGAGCTGTAGTGCGCGAAGCTCGCCGCCGTCAATCCGGCGGCGGACAGTCATCGGCGAGACGCGCAACCGGTCGGCGGTCTCGCGAACGGTGAGAAGTCTCTCGTTGCTCATGCTCAAAGAGTTGCAGGCAGCCACAGGCGCGACGGGCGCTCGTGTCCCCGATAGCTCGGTTCCCGCCGGGCGCTCTGTCAGCATTGGTATCGAGATGACTACGGCTGGATACGCGTGAGGTCTGTTTCCCTAGCGCCGGTGCGACAGTCGCGCCTGACCGCAGCCGAGTTCGAGGCGGGCTGGCCCAGGACGAATGGCGAGCAGCGCCAGCTCAAGCAGCAGGTGCGGGCCGGGCGGGCGACTCGCGAGGAGATCTCGCTGCATGAGGCCGTCCTTGCCTGTAGCCGGTTGCGGGGGTTTCGGACGTACGGCCAGATGCGCCAGGTCCTGGCCGCGGTCGACTGGCGTCGTTTGGAGCAGCGCCTGCGGCGGTTCGAGCGTCGCCTTACCGCCTCCTGCCTGCCGGTTCGCCGGACGCCGCATGGGCGAACCTCGCGCTCCCGGCGTCACACGTGCCGTGCTCGGGCTCGGGCACCCGGCCGATTAGACGACCCTGAGCCGTTAGCGCCGCCTCCTGAAAAGGGGAAGGCGTGAGACCGGCCGAGCGTCTCTGCGAGGACTGCGGTGAGGCGTTCACTCCGCGGCGCCGCTCGAACGCCCGCTTCTGCGGTGACACTTGCAAGCATCGCGGGCGCCGGCGACGGCAGCAGTCGAAAGTGCCGCGCACGGAGCCCGGGGTTCGGCTGGATCCTGTCGAAGAGCGTGCGCTTCTGCTGAGACGCAACAAAGCGTTGCGCCTTCGCCGGGCCGGCTACTTCAACGGGCTCGAGGCGCTGCTATTCGTCGTCGCGCCGAGCCCGGATGTGCGCGAGGCGTCGCTTAGGGAGATCGCGGCGTGACCCGGAAGTCGCTGGTCGCCGTGTGGCGCGACGCGGTCCGGGACAGCGACGAGCTCGACCGGACGGCCAAGCTGGTCGCGTTCTGCCTGTCGACGTACATGAACGGCCACGGGTTCGGCTGGCCGTCGCAGGACACACTTGCGGCCGGCGCATCGATCACCGACCGGGCCGTCTACTCGGCGACACTTCGGCTCGAGTCGACCGGGTTTCTCGAGATCGAGCGGAGCCGTGGCCGGTCCTCGCATCGGTACGCGCCACGCTGCCCGCAACAGCGAACGCCGTTCGCCGTTCAGAGTGGGCCAACAGCGAACGGCACGCCCCCAACAGCGAACGGCACGCCCCCAACCCCGAACGCCGTTCCCCCGAAAGCGTTGAAAGCGCTGAAAGCGGCGTGCTTGACGCGACGGCCGCCCTTGGGGGCGGCGCCGCTCGCACGCTGATCGAGGACGAGTGTGGTCGCTGTGGCAAGCGCCTTCCGCTCGTCGATGACATCTACTGCGTCCCCTGCGCCGCGAAGGTCCAGGCGGACCGCCTTATCGCCGGGGTGCGTCGTGATCTCGATGACGCCGGGAAGGATGGCCGGTGAGAACGCTGCGACTGATCCGCGGCCACCTCGACGGCGGACGCAGCGACGTCCACACGGACTATCAGGCGCTGCCGCGAGAAGAGAGCCTCGTCCTGGCCCGCCAGACGCTCGAGCGGCTTTGCGCGGGCAGCAGCGACCCGCAGGCGGGGCTTCCCGACGTGTCGCCCGACCGCTGCGACGTTCACAGCCGGCTCGCGTATGGGCTCTGCCAGGAATGCGGCCGCAAGACGCTGGCCCGGTTCCGCTACGGCGCGTTCGAGCCTCTGCCGCGGCTGTGCCCGCCGGCGCCGGAACGCCCTCAGGCTCCTCACCGAAGGAGGCCCGGGCAGCTGTGAACGGCGTCGCCTCAGTCCTCGGGTCGGAGTTCCACCTGGATCTCGAACTGGTACGCCTTGCCGTTCAGTTCTCCCTCGCGATCGTGGGCGTCCTTCACGAACCAGCCCTCGCGGTCATCCTCGACAAGCACGATCGGGCCGCCGATCTCGGGGGCGGCGAAGATCGTGCGCACCTTCGGCTCCCCGTCGGGGTAGTAGATGAGGGCGCCATAGGGACCGGCAGCCATGGGGGTGGTTTCAACGCCTTCACGGGGGCTCCTGCAGCGTGAGCGACCGCTCCCCGAGTTGCTCGACTGCAAGGCGCTCCGGGTGGAGCTGGGCGTCAGCCGTGCGGCGGCGGAGGCGATCATGCGCCGGCTGCCCGTCGTCAAGGTCGAAGGGCTGCGGAAGGTGTACGTCCGACGGGAGGACGTGCGCCGCTACCTGGACGAGCGGACGTTCGCGAAGGATCAGGTTCCGGCGTAGGATGGCCTGGCAGCGCAAACGGGCGGGCACCGCGCAAACGGCCCCGCCCCGTCACCAGGAGGCTAGTCCTGATGCAGCGCAACCCTAACGGCGAGGCCCGTCATGCCTAGCCTGACGATCACCACGCGCACGGACGAAGACGGCCCGCGCTACGTCGTCCGATACAGGCTCGGCGGCCGCGCCTACCCGCTCGTCCACGGCGGCTCGTTCAAGACGATGAAGGAGGCGAAGGCCCGCCGAGACCTCGTCGCCGGCGAGATCGCCGCCGGCCGCAACCCGGCCGACACGCTCCGGGCGATGGTCGAGCAGCCGAAGCGGCGGACGTTCGCGCGAGTGGGCCGAGGCGTACCGGGCGAGCCGCGTCGACATCGCCGACGAGACGGCGAAGAACATGCGGCTCCACCTGAAGCCGATGCTGCCGACGTTCAACGACCGCGACCCGGCCACGATCACCCCGGCCGACGTGCAGGAGTGGATCGCGCGGGCTCGACGCTCAAGCCGTCGTCGACCCGCCGCTACCTGGCGACGCTGCGCGCGGTGCTCGACTTTGCCGGCGTCGACCCGAACCCCGCCCGAGACTCGCGCGTGAGGCTACCGCGCGAGGAGCGACGATCGTCGACCCGCCGTCCGCGGCCGACGTCGACACGATCATCGCCAACGTCGCCGAAGCGGTGGCGGCTGCCGCTCCGGGTGCTCGAGCAGACCGGGATGAGGGTCGGCGAGCTCGCGGCGCTCGCGTGGGGCGACGTCGACGAGCAGGGGTCACGGTTCCGGATCAAGGCACGGCAAGACGGCCGCGGCCCGCCGCTGGGTCGCGGTGCCCGAGTGGCTGATGGCCGAGATCGCCGAGACGGTGCCCGCGTGAGGACCGCACGGCCGAGCGGCCCGTGTTCGTCGGCTTCACCGCCGGACGTCGCCAAGAACGTGATGGCGCGGGCGTGCAAGGCGGCCGGGATCGTCGCACCGGCACCCGCACGACCTGCGGCACCGCTACGCGAGCGTGAAGATCGCCGAGGGCGTCCCGGTGACGACCGTCGCGGCGCAGCTCGGACACTCGCGGAAGAGCCTGACGCTGGACACGTACTCGCACGTTCTGCTCGAAAACGAGGCATAGGACGCTGCCCCGGTGTGGTCTCGGTGTGGCCTGGAACCGCCGGGACACCCCGCAAACCCACTGCGAGAGCCAAACGTCCGTTTACGGGTCGTAGAGTGCGATCCACATGCGCGCGCGACCGCTGACGTGGCAGCTCCCGGTCGCCGCGGCACTTGCCGCCGTCTGGGCCGTCGCGGCCTACCTGCTCTGGGAGTCGCGGATCCCGTCGAGCCTCTCGCTTCCGAATCTCGACCCGCGGGCCTTCTTCAGCCAGCACATCCTCACGCGCACGTCGCACTTCGAGCTCTTCCTGGAGCTCTCCTGGATCGGCCGGGAGATCCTCCTGATCGGCGTCTTCGCGGCCTACGCCGTCTGGGGCACCCGCTTCATGCAGGACTCGGCGGCGGGCCGCGTCGGGACAGGGATCTTCCTGGCGATGATGGGCTTCGCGCTCACGTGGTTCGTCCAGCTGCCCTTCGAGATCCTGAACACGTGGTGGGAGCGGCGGTACGGCGTGCTCAACGTGAGCTATTTCGAGGTCGTCCTCGGCGGCTGGCTCGCGCTCGGCTTCACGTTCCTGACGCTCTCGATCGCCGTCGCAATCGTGATGGGGCTCGCCAAGTGGTTCCGGCGAACGTGGTGGATCGCGGCCGTGCCCGTCTTCGTCGGTATCGCGATGCTGCAGACGTTCGTCGGCCCCTACCTGCTCGGGGGCCACTCCCTCGCGTCCGACGATCCCCGGCTTGCCGCGGCCGCGCAGCGGATCCAGCACGAGGAGGGGCTCTCGGGGATCCCGGTCCGGGTACTCGACGTCCACTCGTACACGCCGGAGGAGAATGCCTTCGCGACCGGGCTCGGTCCGAGCCGGAAGGTCTTCCTTTTCGACACGATCCTCACGGGCGGCTTGAACGAGCGGCAGCTCGAGGCGGTCCTTGCGCACGAGTACGGACACCAGGCGCGTGACCACCTCTGGAAGGAGCTCGGCTGGTACGCGCTCTTCGCCTTCCCGGAGGCGCTCCTGATCGCCTTCGCGTGCCGGCGGCGCGGTGGGATCTACCGGCCGGAGGCGATCCCCGTGGCGCTGCTCGTCGTCGTCCTCTTCAATCTCGCCGTGCTGCCCGTGGAGAACGTGGTCAGCCGCCATTACGAGGCCGAGGCCGACTGGATGTCGCTGCAGACGACGCGCGACCCGGCGGCGCTCGCAGGCGTGATGACGCACTTCGGGCGCAAGGACCTGGCGAATCCCAACCCGCCGACCTGGGCGTACGTGCTCTTCGACGACCATCCCACCCTGATGCAGCGGATCGCCATGGCGAAGGCGTGGCAGGCGCGGAATCGCTAAGAGTACGGCGGTGACGACGCCGTACACCCTCAAGCACTTCCGGATCGCGCTCGCGGCGTTCTTCGTCGCGCTCGGCCTCGGGACGCTCGCGTTCTGGGCCGTCATGAGAGAGGACGCGTTCTCGTCCTTCTACCGCGCGACGGTGACGATCTCGCTCACCGGCATCGACACGAAGCCGCACACCCACGGCGGCCAGGTCGTGACCATCCTGGTGATCCTCGCCGGGATGGCAATCTACGGCTACCTGGCGAGCGCGATCGTCGAGCTGATCGCACACGGCGTCCTGTCGGGCGTCCTGACCGAGAGAAGGAGAACCCGCGTGATCCGAGGCCTTCGCGACCACTACATCATCTGCGGGTACGGGCGCGTCGGCCGCCGGGTCGGGAACGAGTTCCGCGACGCCGGCGTCCAGTACATCGTTCTCGACTCGACGCCCGAGTCGAAGCACTTCGCCGAGCAGGACCGGATCCCCTACGTGGAAGGGACGGGGACACGCGACGAGGATCTCGAAGCCGTCGGGCTCGCCCATGCGAAGGGGCTCGTCGCCTCCAGCGACTCGGACGTCGACAACCTCTACATCGTCGTCTCGGCGCGGGCAACGCGGTCGGACCTCTTCGTCGTCGCGCGCGCCTCCACCGAGGACGCCGCGCGCAAGATGTGGCGGGCCGGCGCCGACCGCGTCGTCCAGCCGTACACGGCCGCCGGGCAGGAGATGGCGAAGCTCGTGCTGAAGCCGGAGGTGGCGGCGTTCCTCGATATCGTGACGAGCGCCGGCGGCCCCGACCTGCGGATGGAGGAGATCGAGATCATCGAGCGCTGCGACAACGCCGGCAAATCGATCCGCGACCTCCACATCGGCCGCGACACGGGCGCGCTCGTCGTCGCGATGCGCAAGCAGGACGGGAGCTTCGACACGACCCCGGGCGCAGACGCGATGATCGAGCTCGGCGACGTTCTGATCGCCGTCGGGACTGCCTCCGAGCTGATGGCGCTCGAGGAGATGTTCAAGCCACGCGAGACCGTTGCCGGCTAAGAGCCTGACGCGCCTCGAGGCCGCGCTGTCGGGCCTGGCAGGGACGCCGGTCTCGCTCGAGCGGCCCACGAAGGCCGAGCACGGCGACTATGCGACGAACGTCGCGCTCCAGCTCGCGCCCTCGCAGAGGCGGCCGCCGCGCGAGCTCGCGCAGGAGCTGGCCGAGCGCGCCGCGACGCTGCCGGAGGTCGAGCGCGCCGAGATCGCAGGGCCCGGCTTCGTCAACCTCTGGCTCGAGCGCGCGTGGTACGGCGAGGCGCTCGGCGACATCATCGCGACGGGAAGCGACTACGGGGCCGGGCACGCCGAGCCGCGCCGGCGGATCCAGGTGGAGATGGTCTCCGCCAACCCGACGGGTCCGATCGTCGTCTCGGCGGCGCGGAACGGCGCCTACGGCGACTCGGTGGCGCGCCTGCTCGCGTTCGCTGGGAACGACGTCGAGCGCGAGTACTACTACAACGACGCCGGCCGGCAGATGGAGCTCTTCCGCGAGTCGGTCGAGGCGATCCGGCGCGGCGAGGCGCCGCCCGAGGACGGCTACCGGGCCGAGTACGTCGAGGACCTGGCCGCGCTCGAGGGCGATCCGGTGCCGCCGGTGCTGGAGCAGATCGAGGCGACGCTCGAGCGCTTCCGCATCCACTTCGACTCGTGGGCGCTGCAGAGCGAGCTCGAGCAGCGCGTCCCCGAGCTCCTCACCCGGATCGACACGTACGAGAAGGACGGTGCGGTCTGGGCGCGGTCGTCGGAGTTCGGCGACGAGCAGGACCGGGTCGTGATCCGGTCGAACGGCCTGCCGACCTATCGCGCCGCCGACATCGTCTATCTCGACGACAAGCTCTCGCGCGGCTTCGACCGGGCGCTCTACGTGCTCGGAGCCGACCATCACGGCACGCGCAACTGGTACGCCGCGGTCGCACGGATGCTCGGGTACGACCCGGAGCGCATCGAGGTGCTGCTGTACCAGCTCGTCCATCTCGTCAAGTCGGGCGAGGTGGCGAAGATGTCGAAGCGGGCGGGCGACATCGTCGCGCTCGACGAACTCCTGGACGAGATCGGCGTCGACGCGGGCCGCTGGTACCTCGTCTCCCGCAGCCACGACCAGACGATCGAGATCGACGTCGACCTCGCGGCGGAGAAGACGCAGAAGAACCCCGTTTACTACGTGCAGTACGCGCACGCCCGAATCGCCGGCATCATGCGCAACGCAGGCCCGGCCACCGTCGACGCCGCCCCGCCCGGCGACCTCGCCCCCGAGGAGCGCGACCTCGTCAAGCGCCTGGTCGAGTTCCCGGGCATCGTCGAAGAGGCCACGGAGCGACGTGCTCCGCACCAGCTCACGAACTACGCGATCTACGTGGCCGACGACTTCCACCGCTTCTACCACCACCACCGGGTGCTTGAGAGCGGCGACGCGCAGCCGTTCCGGCTCGCCCTCTGCCGCGCGACGCAGACGGTCGTCGCGCGCGCGCTCGACCTGATCGGGGTCGAGGCGCCCGAGCGCATGTAGCTCTAGGATTGCGGCGTGGCGGGCGCCGCTCCCGATCGGAACCTCGCGCTCGAGCTCGTCCGGGTCACCGAGGCCGCGGCGATGGGAGCCGGCCGCTGGATCGGGCGCGGCGAGAAGGAGTCCGCCGACCAGGCTGCGGTCGACGCGATGCGGCACATGCTGCAGACGGTCGCCATGGATGGCGTCGTCGTCATCGGCGAGGGCGAGAAGGACGAGGCGCCGATGCTGTTCAACGGCGAGCACGTCGGCAATGGGCAGGGGGTGGAGGTGGACGTCGCCGTCGACCCGCTCGAAGGGACGCGGCTGACCGCCCTCGGGATGCCGAACGCGATCGCCGTCATCGCCGTCGCCGAGCGCGGGACGATGTTCTTCCCCGGCGCGGCCGTCTACATGGACAAGATCGCCGTCGGAGCGGACGCGGCGGACGCGATCGACATCACGGTGCCGCCGGCGGAGAACGTCAGACGCGTGGCGAAGGCGAAGGGGAAGAAGATCGAGGACGTCGTGGTCGTGGTGCTGGACCGCGACCGCCACGAGGGGCTCGTCCGCGAGCTCCGCGAGGTGGGGGCGAGCGTGCGGCTGATCACCGACGGCGACGTCGCGCCCTCCATCGCCGCGTCGCGCGCGCAGAGCACCGTCGACCTGCTGATGGGCGTCGGCGGCACGCCCGAGGGCGTCATCTCCGCGGCGGCGATCAAGTGCCTGGGCGGAGCGATCCAGGGCAGGCTCTGGCCACGCTCGGACGAGGAGCGGCAGGAGCTCACCGACGCCGGCTTCGACCTCGACCGCGTGCTGACGACCGACGACCTCGTGTCCGGCGAGGATGTGTTCGTGGCCGCAACGGGAGTCACGGACGGCGCGCTCCTGAACGGCGTGCACTACACGCCGGGAGGTGCGGTCACCGAGTCGATCGTCATGCGCTCGCGCTCGGGCACGGTCCGCCGCATCGAGGCTTATCACGCCTTCGACAAGCTCCGCAGCCTGTCGGCCGAGAGGTACGGCTAGAGGCGTAGGATCGCGCTGTGGCCGATTCCTTCATCCGCGTCACCCTCCGCGACGGGTCGTCGCAAACCGTCGTCGTGCCGCCCGACGCCAGTCCCGAAGGGCTGATCGAGCTCCTCACCAAGGGCCAGCCCTGGCCGGCCGGCGGCTCGTGGGTCGAGGTCGAGGGCGGCGGTGCCGTGACGCGCCGGCTCGTGGCCACCGACCAGATCGTCGCGGTCGAGCTGTTCGAGCGGCCCTAGTCGAGCCGCCAGAACTCGCCGGTCAGACCGGCGGACTCGAGCAGCGCCTGCGACTGCTCACGCGTGCGCGGCCGCCAGCCGGCGTCGAGGCGGTCGCCGTACCAGGCCTCGGCCAGCTGCTGCAGCTGCGAGACAGGAACGACGGCACCGGGCTCGCATCCCTGCTCTTCGCACCAGCGGTCGACATCCTCTTCCGACTGGAAGAGCAGCATCGTCCGTCAGGTGTACGCGATGTCGTCCCACCACGACCGTGCGGGGACCGCCACGTGGAAGAACGAGTCGTCCGTTACCCGACCGCCGTGAACGTGCACCGAGACCCCGTTGTTCGTGACGGTCGCGTCCCGGCGGCCGAGAGCAGCCACGATCCCGAGGCCGTCCCAGGCGCAATTGCCGAACCAGCTTCGGCCATGGGCGTCGACGAGCGCATTGCCGGAGGGAGCGGACGCGAACGGATGGGCCATCACTATGCGCCGGGTGGTGGCCTCGAGCACGACGACGTGCTGCTGAGCGAGGGCAGCGAGCACCTCGTCGTCGTCGACCTCCGGCGGTGCGCCACTCTCGGCGAACGACGCGAAGATCGCCCGGCGGAGCTCGAGCTCGGCTCCGGTCAAGCGGCCTCCTCCATCGCCGCCGTGTAGGACCCGGAGCGGGCGGCGCCGTTCAGCTTCGCCCGGTGGTAGTAGGCCCGCTGAGCGGCCTCGACGCTCTCCGGCTTGCCGCCCCAAGCCTTGAGCGCCGGCGCCTGCAGCGCCCGGCCGTACGAGAACGAGAGCTGCCAGGGATGCGGGCCGACCGCGTTCATCGCGCTCAGGCGCGCGGTCGCATCCTCGTCCGACTGGCCGCCGGAGAGGAAGACGATGCCCGGCACCGCGGCCGGCACGTGCCGGTAGAAACAGCGGAGCGTCTGCTCGACCACCTCGTCGTCGCTCGCCTGGTCGGCCGCGTCGTAACCGGAAAGCACCATGTTCGGCTTGAGCAGCATCTGCTCGTAGTGGACGCGCTGGTCGCGTAGCTCGGTGAAGACGGCATGCAGCGTGTGTGCCGTGACGTCGAAGCTGCGCTCGATCGAGTGGTCGCCGTCCATCAGCACCTCGGGCTCGATGATCGGCACCAGCCCGGCCTCCTGGGAGAGCGCGCCGTACCGCGCGAGCGCGTGCGCGTTCGTCCACAGGCAGTACTCGCTCGGGATGCCGGGGCCGATCGTGATCACTGCCCGCCACTTCGCGAAGCGCGCGCCGAGCTCGTAGTAGTCGGCCAGCCGCTCGCGGAGGCCGTCGAGGCCCTCGGTGATCTTCTCGCCCGGCGCGTTCGCGAGATCCTTCGCGCCCAGGTCGACCTTGATCCCGGGAACGATGCCCTTGCTCTCGAGCAGCTTCGGGAACGGCGTGCCGTCGGTGTCGGACTGGCGAATCGTCTCGTCGTAGAGGATCACGCCGCTGATGAAGTCCTCGGCACCCTCGGTCGTGAACAGGAGGTCGCGGTAGGCGCGCCGGCTCTCCTCGGTGGACTCGACGCCGATCGAATCGAAACGCTTCTTGATCGTCCCGCCGGACTCGTCGGCGGCCAGGATTCCCTTGCCGGGCGCCACGAGCGCCTGCGCGATCTCCTCGAGTGACGTCGTCTGGATGGCCATCTCTCTCCTCCTCGGCTCGCGGTTCCTCCGGCCATTATCTCCCCGCGTGGCGTCGTCCGCCGAGCAAAGGTCCTCGCGCCGGACGGCCGTCCGGCGCGAGGTGAGCGAGGCGAGGAGGGGAGGGCTGATCGCCGTCGCTGGAGACTCAAGGGTGCCCGAAAATCTGTGACCCGTCTGTGACGCTTGGGTAACCTTTCTCCCCCGCGCGGACGTAGCTCAGCTGGCAGAGCATTGGCTTCCCAAGCCAAGGGTCGCGGGTTCGATCCCCGTCGTCCGCTCTCGGAAAGCCCCGCTCAAGCGGGGTTTTTTCTTTCAGAGGCCGAGCGGGGCAGACGGAACTTCGTCCCAATTTCGTCCCGAACTTCGGTCGAGGCTGCCCTTTCTGGCGCGCTGGACAACGCACGCTCGCGCGAGCGCCGGGGACACCTGACACCCCTCCAGGGACTCGAGCCGCCTACTGCTCGTTCTCCCTCCCCGCCCGACCTCCGCCGGCCGGCTCGAGCGGTTCTCGTGGGCCGGGACCCAGTTGGTGAGGACTTTGACCTAGCCAGGCTCGCCCAACTGCTCGAACTGACGGCGCATGCTGCCCGGTCCTTCTCCCACCACCAGGATGTGCGTTCCCTCGTCTCGGTCGAGAAAGGTGAACATCACTCGGTCGGTGCGCTCGATGAGCAGCAGGAGAAGCGGGAATACGAGCCAGAACAGGAGGATCGCGGGTATGTAGTACGGCCGGTGTCTCCGGGCGTAGGTGATGACGACCTCGTTCTGACTCTCGATGCCGTAGTCGGCGTTGCCAAGAGGAATCGAGAATCTGATCAGGACCTCGCGCCGGACTTCGTCTCGGCTCAGAGGGCTGTCGATCTCGACGATGAAGGTGGCCATCCCCGCATTCTCCAGCAATCCTTTGCGCCTCGTTCGCCCTCCTGAGAGCGGATGAGACTACGTGCGGGCGCGTATGCGCCAGGGGCACGCTCGGTCGCTTGACGTGATGACTAGGCCGATGACGACCCGTTCACGGCTCCCCGGTGGCGCCCTTCTCCTTGTCTTCGTCCTCCGCGCCCACTCGTTTCTCGATTCGTCGCACGATCAGGAAGCCCAGCGCTGAGAAGAGCAAGGCGCCGCCGGCCGCGTAGAGGCCGTATTTGCTGAACGCGCTTGCAGCCGCCGTGCCCAGGTAGTAGGAGATCAAGCCGACTGTGGTCGCCCAGACGATGCCGCCTGCCGCGTTCCAAGCCAGGAAGCGCCACCAGCGCATCCGAGAGATACCGGCCACCCAGGCAGCGGTCACCCGTAGCACCGCCACGAAGCGGCCGAAGAAGACGGCCTTGCCACCATGCTTGGCGAAGAAGCGCTCGCCCCGTGGGAGGTAGTGCTGCGCGTAGCGGCGTGTCAAGCGGTGGCGTTCGAGCAGTGGGCGACCGCCCTCGCGTGCGGCCCAGTAACCGAGGTTGTCGCCGATGATCGCCGCCAGGATGGCGACCACGATCACCCAGACGATCGAGAGTGAACCCTGCGAGGCGAGAACGCCGCAAGCGATCAGCGCCGTCTCGCCCGGCACCGGGAGGCCGAACGATTCCAATGCGAGCAGGACGAAGAGCAGCACAAGCGCCCACTGGTCGTGCTGATCGAGAAAGGTCGTGATCGAGGCGAGTGGCACGGTCGCCCATTAGCCGCCCGCTGCAGCCGCGACGATCGCGGTGCTGCGACGTGCTCGTGCCTCTGCAATCTCGCGAGGAAGGAAGACGGCGGCGACGGCAGGCACCCACTCTTGGGGGGTACGAGGCGGGTAGTACTTCCAGACTGGGTAGGGATGAGCCATCAGCCAGACCATAGTTCTCGTGTGCGACTCACAGCCAAGAGTCGTCGAAAGCCCTTCCTCGCGAGAGGCTGAACAACGGAGAGTACGCCCGCTGCCGACCACCACGCCTCGTCCCAAGCGAACTGATCACCTCCGAACCCGCGTCGCCAGCGATGCTCGAGCGTGGTGAAGTCGCTCGACTTCGGCGAGTCAGGCGTCAGTAGTTCGGGCAGCCACATCGATCCTTCAGGTCCGCGGGCCCCGCAAGGGTCCGCCGCCGCCCCCGAGTCAACCGCACCGGCACTTGGCCGACACTGGCGTTTCTGGTGTAGAACACCCGGAAGCACCCGCGTCGCACTAGGCCCTCAAGTAGGCAAGCCGGCGCGGGTGCCTATGCATCCTCCCGCCGCGCTGATGGGAAGTCATCCCCCATCCAGGATGACGACCCGCGAACAATCCGGGTAAAAGAGCCTGCGGCTCACCCTGCTGCCGAGCTCTTGACTTGGCGCCGGCAACAGCCACGAGACGTGCCGGGGGAATTGACCCAGTTGGGTCATTGTGGGCGAGGTGAGGGAAGCGGAAGATGGTCCGTGGCACCCGCGCCGGCTTGCCAGCTTCGGGGGGCGTAGTGCGACGCGGGTGCCTATCCGCGGTCTACATCATGAGTTAGCCGCCGAGCGCCGATCTGGCACTACGTCGGGACGCCGGTCGAGAAACCCGCCAGCGCCGAGAAGTGAACGCCCGCGAGCGCGGACGCGACCGCGACGCCGGCGCCGAGCGACCAGCCGACGATCTCGACTCGCCGCCGCGAGCTGCCCGGAAGCGCCCGCAGGTGGGCAGCGGCAACGGTCTGCTCGCACCGCGACCGTCTAGGATTGACGATCCCCGTGCGCTTCCTCGCGACGTCTGGGCTGTGACTCTCCTCTGACCGACGGAGCGAGTACACCCGTGCCCGTGCAGCAGGCGGACAATCCACGGCTGGCCATCCTGCTGGCGATGGCCATGTTCGTGCTCGTTGTCGACACGTCGCTGATGAACGTGTCGATCTCGGCGGTCACTCATGATCTCGGCACGACTGTCAGCGGCGTGCAGTCCGCGATCGCACTGGAGGCGCTCGTGTCCGCCGCGTTCATCCTGATCGGCAGCAAGGTGGGCGACCTGATCGGGCGCAAACGCGCATATGTGCTGGGTCTGCTCGGCTACGCCACGGGCGCCCTGGCGATGGCGTTTGCCCAGAGCCTGACGGCGATCATCATCTTCTGGGCGATCGTCGGTGGGCTCGGCGCGTCGCTCCTGCTGCCGGCGATGCAGTCCCTGATCCACGGCAACTTCGAGGGCGCGGCCCAGAAGAAGGCGTATGCGCTCGTCGGCGCTGCGGCCGCGATCGCCGCCGCGGTCGGTCCTCTGCTCGGGGGGTTCGTCACCACCTATCTGTCGTGGCGAGTGGGGTTCGTGCTCGAGGTCGTGATCATCGCGATCGTGCTTTTCAACATCAAGCTCGTCCACGACGTGCCGTATACGGGACCCCGCCAGGTCGACCCGGTCGGCGCGGTGCTCTCGGTCCTTGGCATGGGCGGAATCGTGCTCGGGATCCTGGTCTGGCAAGAGGGCGGCGAGGCCGTCGGGGCGCTTCTGGCGGTCGGTGCGGTCGCGCTGGGGTCGCTGGCCTGGTGGCTCGTACGACGCAAGCGGCAGGGCAGGGCGACGCTGATCGATCCCGGTCTCTTCAAGTCGAAGGTGTTCAGGTTCGGGATCTCCGGGCAGATGTTCCAGCAGATCGCCCTGGGAGGCCTGATGATCGCCCTGCCGATCTACCTGCAGCTGGTGTTCGAGTACACCGCCATGGAGGCCGGGCTGTCCCTCGCCCCGCTTTCGCTCAGCATGTTCGGAGTAGCGCTCCTCGCAGCGAAGAAAGCAGGGACGCGACGTCCGAGCAGCATCATCCGGGCAGGCTTCGTGCTTCTGACGATCGGAGTAGCGGTGCTCGTCCCGATCGTGCCCCGTGCGTCGTCCGGCTGGTACCTCGTCATCCCGCTCGTGATCGCGGGCTCGGGGCTGGGCTTGCTGGTGTCCCAGCTCAACAACTACACGCTGGCACCGATCTCCGAGGAGCGGGTCAGCGAGGCCGCGGGCGTGAACTCGGCGGCGGGCTCGTTCGGGCTGTCGTTCGGGCTGGCGTTCGCCGGGGCGATCATGCTCGCGACGCTCTCGCTCACGTTCACCAACCAGGCAGAAGCGAGCACCGTGATCCCCCCGGCACAGCAGGAACAGATCGCGGACGAGCTCGAGCACGACGCAGAGGTGATGAGCAACACGCAGCTCGAACAGCAACTCGCCGGCCAGCCCCAGGACGTCCAGGACGAGGTCATCCGCATCAACACGGACGCGAGGCACATCGCGCTTCAGATAGCGCTGCTCGTCCCGCTCCTCGCTGCTCTCGCCGGCCTCTTCAACGCGTTCCGGATGATGCGCCTCCCAGACCCCACGCCATCCGAAGCCGCTGAAAGCATGGTGCTCGGCTAGGCGAAGGGCGACAGGTTGCGCGCGGTGGGGTGTCGGATCATGATTGAGCTCATCAACTGAGAAGGAGGACGGCGCATGGTGTTGGCTGAGACGTTCTGGCAAGTCATCTGGACGATGTTCATCTTCTTCATGTGGGTGTTGTGGATCTGGCTGCTGATCATCGTCTTCATGGACGTGTTCCGGAACCGGGAGTCGTCCGGCCTCGCGAAGGCGGGTTGGTGCATCTTCGTCATCCTCTTGCCCTTCCTCGGCGTGTTCATCTACCTCATCGTCGAGGGAAAGGGCATGGCAGAGCGGAGGACGCAGGAGGCACAGGCCATGCAAGCCAGCTTCGACTCACAGGTAAAGGCGGCCGCGGGTCAAGGCGACCCGGCAACGCAGATCGCGAACGCGAAGCAACTGCTCGACAGCGGCGCGATCACCCAGGCCGAGTACGACGCGCTCAAGCAAAAGGCGCTCGCCTGATCTGAACTGCCCGTGCACTTGCGGCCGGCGGGCTGGGCTCGCCGGCCGCAGGCGCATCGGGTTGGTCTGAATCTACGCCGACGGCGTTACTCACGTGCGCCGCTCAGGACATGCGGGAGTGCCCGCGTTCAGCTGCGATCTGTGCCTCGACGGCGCGGTGGACGTTTCCGTGGATGCGGTCTCCGCCGAGGCGCTCGAGGACGCCGTCTCGTTCGAGTACGACGGCGACGGCCGGCTTGACGCGGGCGAGGTGCAGCTGGATGCCGTCGCTCTCCGTGAAGTCGAGGATCTCCGTGAGCTTCGCGGCGCCCTGGGAGTCGACGAAATCGGCGCCCTCCAGGTCCAGCACCACCGCGCGCAGCGCCGGGTCGGCGTGCAGCGCGAGCTCACGCACGCGTTCCTCGAGCGCGTCGCCGGTGGCGAAGAACAGGCCACCGTCCAGTCGGAGGACCGCGTAGCCGGGGAACGTCTCGCTGTCCGGATTCTCGCGCACGTCGCGGAACACCTGGGTTCCCGGCTCGCGGCCGAGGAGCGGCATCCCCGGGGAGGTGGAGACGTAGACGAGCCAGACGAGCGACAGCACCATGCCGATGACGACGCCGGCGAGGACGCCGGCGGAGAGCACAGCGGCGAGCGCGGCGGCGGCTACCCAGAAGTCGAAGCGCTTGACGCGGAAGAGCCGCCTGAACTCGGGGATGTCGATCATCCCGAAGATGACCGCGTCGATGATGATCGCGCCGAGTACCGCCTTCGGCAGCTGCGAGAAGAGCGGCGCGAGCGCGACCAGCGTCAGAATCACGAGCCCGCCCGTGACCAGGGAGGCAAGCGGGGTGCGGGCGCCGGCCGCTTCGTTGAGCGAGCTCGCAGACAGGCTCGTCGAGACCGGCATCCCCCGGAACACTCCCGACGCCATGTTGGCCATGCCCTGAGCGACCGACTCCTGGTTCATGTCGATGCGGTAGCGGTGCCGGACGGCGAACGCACGCGCGTCACCGGCGGTCTGCGAGAAGCCGATCAGGAGCAACCCGGTGGCCGCGGCGAGGATTGTCGGGTAATGCTGCTGGAACACGTCCACACCCGGAAACGCCGGCGCCGGCAGGCCACGCGGAACGGGGCCGACGAGCGCAACACCGTGCGCTTCGAGGTCGAACAGCCATGTTGCGAGCAGTCCGCCGACGACGAGCACGAGCGCGCCCGGCACGCGTGGGACGAGGAAGCGCAGACCGAAGATGACCCCGAGCGCCACCGCTCCCACGAACACGGTCGCCCAGCTCACGTCCCCGAGTGACCGGACCCACGACGCGAGCTCTGCCCACGCCGTGTCGCCGGATGTCGATGTCCCGGTCAGCTTGGGCAGCTCGCCGATGACGACGTCGACCGCGGCTCCCGCCAGGAAGCCCGTGACGACTGCCCTGGACAGGAACCTCGCGATCCAGCCGAGCCGAAGCGTGGCGAGCAGGAGGAAGAATGCGCCGGTCACCAGCGTGATCGCCGCGACCAGCTCGGCAGCCTCTGCGCCCCCGACCCCTGCGAACAGCACGGCGCCGCCCGCGACGGCCGCCAACGACGAGCTCGGCCCGGTCGAGATGTGGCGCGACGTGCAGAACAACGCGTACACGATCGCGCCGGCCGCAGCTGCGTAGAGCCCGTTCTGCACCGGCACGCCGGCGATGCCGGCGTAGCCGAGATCCTTCGGCACGATCATCGCCGTCACCGCAACCCCCGCGAGCACATCACCGCGGAGCACCCTGCGGTCGTACCGCGGCAGCCACTCCACGATCGGCACCAGCCGGCGCAGACCGCCGGGCGGCGTGTGATCGACGGTCACCATCGCGGCGCATCCTCCCAGACTCGAAGGCGCACGATGAGTGGCGCGGGTGACCACGCCTGTGCCACCGACGGCGCACCGGCCAAGCGAGGGCGCGAACTCGACCTGCTGCCCGGACCACGACCCCGGGCGAAGAATCAGCGCTGACAGAACCCAAGATCGGCAGTAAGCTGCCCGCGATGCTCGGCGTGAAGGCGCAGGCAAGGGCCGTGAATCGGCGCATGAAGTCGATCGCCCAACTGAACCTGGAGCTGGCAAAGCTCGAGGCGAAGCAGAAGGCGACAGCGCTGGGGATCGCAGGCGGTCTCGGACTCGTCGCCGTGGTGCTCGTCCTCTACGCGATCGGCTTCAGCTTCGCAGCAGCAGCCGCGGGACTCAGTGAAGCCCTCCCCCTCTGGGCGTCGCTCTTGATCGTCGCCGGGATCATCGTTCTCGTCGCGGCGATCCTCGCGCTCCTGGCCAGGCGCTACGCGCGCAAGGCAACGCCTCCCAAGCCGGAGCAGGCGATCGAGGAAGCGGAGCGCACGATCCAGATGCTCGACAGACATGTCTGAGCGCACCGCCGAGGAGATCCGCAAAGAGATCGTCGACGAGCGACGGCGTCTCGACAACGACCTGGACACGCTGCAGGCCGAGCTTCGCTCGTTCGTGCCCTATCTGATCGCCGGAGTCGTCGCGGTCGCGCTCATCACAGGAGGCAAGGGCGTGAGGTCCGGCGTCAGGCTGATCTGGAAGCTCCTCTAGCCCGGGAGCACGTACCCATGCCCGAGCGCACCGCCCAAGAGATCCGCAAAGAGATCGCCGACGAACGGCTGGGCCTTCACGACGACGTCGACGCGCTGAAGGCCGAGTTGCGCTCGCGTGTGCCGTACATGATCGCCGGAGTCGTCGCGGTCGCACTCCTCGCGGTCGCGCTCTTCACCGGCATCAGGAGGATCCGGAAGCTCTTCTAGTCCGTGGGGCGAACGCCCTCGACCGTTGGCGTCAGCTCGCGCTGATGCTTCCCGCCCAGTCCTGGAGGCGATCCGAGAACTCGGGCGTGCCCGCGTCGACCTCGACCACCGCGTCCGCCGGGACGTTCGCACGTACGGCAGCGGCCACGATCGCTTCGGGAGACGGTGCCTCGTAGAGGCAGTAGGTGCGGCGCCGATCCGCGCTCAGGAACGAGAACAGCCAGCGCACGCCTTCGTCCGAGTTGATCTCCTCGATCAGCCTGACGTCGTCGCTCGTGAGGTCGAGCTGATCGGCGAACGTGCGCTCGATCATGTAGAGCGGCATCGAGGGATCGTAGCGACGGCCCGGCCGACGCGCAGGCGCCTCAGGCCGGCGTCAGCCCGTGACGGTGGGCGTAGGAGGCGGCTTCGGTGCGATTGGCGCAGCCGGTCTTGCGCAGGATGCTGCGCACGTGGTTGGCCGCGGTGTGCTCGCTGATCAGCAGCTCTGCGCCGATCTCGCGGTTCTTCCGGCCCTGGGCGACGAGACGGAGGATCTGGGCTTCGCGGGGAGAGAGCCCGTCCGGCAGGCCGGCTTTCGGCGCGGTGGTGCCGAGAGCGCGGATCCTGCCGAGGAGCGACGGCATGCCGATGCGGCCGGCGAGGGCCGACGCCTCGCCGAGCAGCGCGTCGGCCCGGTCTCGATCCCCCCGCTGCGTACGCAGACAGCGGGCGTACTCGTAGGACGTGTGCGCCAGCCACGTCGCGGCTCCCATGCTCCGGTTCAGCGCCAGCGCGCGCTCGAAGTGCTCCTCGGCCCGGCTCCACTCGCCGAGCGTCGCCGCGAGCATGCCCAGGTAGCGGTCGGCGGCTCCATAGCACGAGACCAGGTGGCCGATCATCACGTTCGTGCCCGAGAGCGACTCGAGCTCCGGATAGACGAGGCTCGCGATCGCCTCGTCGCCGAGGGCCGAGCAGGCGTCGGTCAGATACGTGAGCGACGCAAGCCAGAGCGACTCGCGGTTCGGCTCCAGGCCCTCGGCCGCCACCCGCGCGAGCTCCCGCCGCGCTTCGACCTCCATCCCGAGCTCGGCGAGCAGCGCGACGAGCCCCGGGCGCCACGGGCCTCCTGACCTGGCCCCGCCGGAGAGGATCCTGATCACGGGAGCGAGCTCGGCGAGGCGTCCCTGCTCGCGACGGATGCTGAACATCTGGATGCCGTAGACCCCCGAGGCGTCCCGTCCGGTCAGGAGCCGGCTCCAATCGTGTGACTGCTGGGCAAGGGCGTCGGCCTCCGCGAGGCGCCCGTCGCACAGGGCGAGCGACGAGCCGTAGTGCCCGGCGACGTGGAGCATGAACGGCTGCGCGGTCTGCTCCGCGGTCTCGCGGAGGGCGGCGACCTCCCGTCTCGCGGACTCGAGGTCGCCGACCGCGACGAACGTCGGTGTCCGCCAGGCCATCGCCTCGGCGCGGATCTCGGTGTTCCCGAGCTCCTCGCCGAGGTCGCGGGCCTCGGTCAGCATCTCGAGGATCTCCTCGAGCGAGCTCGTCCCCCGGGACCAGTAGGAGCGCATCAGCACCGTGGCCAGGCCGAGGCGGTCGTGCAGTTCGCGGGCCATCGCGACGGCTCGCGTGCGAGCGATCGCTCCTCGCTCGTGGTCGCCCTGGAAGTCGAGGGCCCGCGCGAGCCCGCCGAGCAGCCTGATCCGGAGCTCCGAGTCGTCCTCGCCGAGCAAGGCCGCAGCCTCGTTGAGGATCTCGACCGCGCCCTGATCGGCGATCCCGGGGCGCCAGCATGCGTCCTCGAAGCCGATCGCGGCGCGGGTAAGCAGCTCTGCGTCTCCCAGCTGCCGGGCGATGTCAGCGGCTGCCCGGAACGCCTCGAGCGCGTCGAGTGAGTTCCCGCCGCGGTGGCTCGCCTCACCGAGCTCGAGGAAGACCTCGGCGCGCTCCGGCAGGCCGCCGATCCCGAGGTCGAGCGCGGTGCGGAACCGCGCAGCGGCTTCGCCGAAGGCAAGCGTCGACGCCGCCGCCCGGGCGGCGAGGAGGTTGTAGCGAACGCCTCGCTCGGCTCCGCCGAAGGGCGCGGCGGCGGCGAAGTGGTACGCCAGGTCGGCCGGTGCCCGGCTCGAGCGGTCGTCGCTGCGCTCGAGAGCCTCGCCGACGCCGAGGTGGAGCTCGGCCCGCCGGACACCGGACAGCCGGTCGTACAGCGCCCGCCGCACCAGCTCGTGGCTGAAGCGGTAGGCCAGCCCGGGGGAAGGAAGCTCCTCGATGATGCCGCTTCCGACTGCCTCGTCGAGTGTCGCGAGGAGCTCGGGCTCGTCGCGACCGCGCATGCCGCTGACGACGTCGAGCCGGAACTCGGAGCCGGCCACCGCCGCGAGCTCGAGGAGATCGCTCGCCGCGGGAGTGAGGCGCGAGAGCCGCTGGCTGACGACCTCCCGAACGCTCTCGGGGCTGCCGATCTCGGCGAGCGGGCGTCCGAGCCGGATCGCTCCGTCCTCGAGCTCGACGGCGCCGGTCTCGACCAGCGAGCGCCAGAGCTCGCAGACGAGGAACGGGTTCCCCTCGGTGAGGCCGTGGATCGCCTCTGCGAGCTCGCGCAGCTCCGGGCCGGGATCGCCTCCGGCGGCGCTGCGGACGAACTCGGCGACCTCGTCGCCGGAGAGCCCCGCGAGCCGCAGCCGGACGACGTCGTCGGAGCGGCGGAGATCGGCGAGCGTCTCGGAGAGCGCCTCCGGCATGTCCGCCTCGGTGTCGCGGAAGGTCGTGAGCAGGAGAATCCGCACGTTTCCGGCGGCACGGGCGAGGTGCCTGAGCAGCAGCAGCGTCGGGGCATCGGCCCAGTGGCCGTCCTCGAGCACGAGCAGCGCCGGTCGCCGTAGCGTGACGGTGGCGAGGAGATCCGTCACCGCCGTGTGGAGCCGGTGGCGCTCGGTATCCGGATCCGCCCTGACCGGAGCCGGGAGCCCGCCGATCCGGGCCGACAGGTCGGGGAGGAGGCGTGTGAGCTCCCCACCCGCGGTTCCGACCGCCGCCCGAAGCTCCGCTGCATCCGTCTCGCGCGTGAGCTGGTCGAGCGCCTCGACGAACGGCCCGTACGGGGTGCGCACGAAGGAGTCGCACGCGCCGTACAGGACGAGGACTCCGTCCCGCGAGGCCTCGCCGGCGAACTCGCGCACGAGGCGGCTCTTGCCCGAACCTGCCGCGCCGCCGATCAGCGCGACTCGGCGGCCCTCGCCCTCGGCCCTCGGAACCAGCCTGCGGAGCAGCTCGAGCTCGGTCGAACGCCCGACGAACGGGAAGGTCGAGCTGAGACGAAGCGACCCCGGAAGCTCGTGCATGGCGCGCCGTCCGAGACGATAGTCAGATCTGATCAGTTCCGCCCGCCGCGCCGAGAATGCGCCGCGGAAAGTGGGTCAGCCTTCGTCATGACACCGGGCATCGCCGCTCCTAGCCTCGAGACCGACCGTGAGATGCAATCGAGCGAGGAGGACACCGTGAGCACCGTCACGACACCTGCGCGTGCCGCGCGCGAGGAACTCACCGACTTCGAAGGCCTGCTGATCGGACCCGACGACGCAGACTACGAGGAGGCACGCCAGGTCTACAACGCGATGATCGACAAGCGGCCGGGGCTGATCGCGCGCTGCGCGAACCCCGAGGACGTGGCGAGGGCGGTCACGTTCGCCCGCGAGCACGACCTCCTGCTCGCCGTCCGCGGGGGTGGTCACAACGGCGCCGGGCTCGGAACGTGCGACGACGGGGTCGTCATCGACCTGTCGCAGTTGAAGGGCGTCGAGGTCGATCCCCAGGCCCGGACCGTGCGGGTAGGCGGCGGCTGCACGTGGAGCGACGTCGACAAGGCGACGAACGAGCACGGCCTGGCAACGCCGAGCGGGATCATCTCCACGACCGGCGTGGGCGGCCTCACGCTCGGCGGCGGAATCGGCCATCTGACCCGCAAGTGCGGGCTCACTATCGACAACCTGCTCGAGGCGGAGCTCGTGCTCGCAAACGGCGAGCAGGTCCGCGCGAGCGCGGACGAGCATCCCGATCTGTACTGGGCGATCCGGGGCGGAGGCGGCAATTTCGGCGTCGTCACGTCCTTCCTCTTCCGACTCCACGAGGTGGGCACGGTCGTCGGCGGGCCGACGTTCTGGCCGGTCGAGAGCGGAGCCGAGGTCCTCTCCGCGTATCGCGAGTTCCTGCCGGGCGCGCCGCGCGAGCTGAACGGCTTCTTCGCCTTCCACACCGTTCCGCCCGGACCGCCCTTCCCCGAGGAGATCCACCTGCGGAAGGTGTGCGGCGTCGTCTGGTGCTACGTCGGCTCGGAGGCAGACGCGGCGACCGCGATGGCTCCGCTCCTCGACTCCCTGCCCGAGCCGCTGATGCACGGGGTCGGGCCGATGCCGCACTCGGCGCTGCAGGGCGCGTTCGACGGCCTCTACCCGACGGGCGAGCAGTGGTACTGGCGCGCCGACTTCGTCGAGGAGATCCCCGACGAGGCGGTCGCGATCCACGCGCGGTTCGGTGCCGAGATGCCGACGATGAAGTCGACGATGCACATGTACCCGATCGACGGTGCCGCGCACGACGTAGGCCAGTCCGACACACCGTGGAGCTACCGCGAGGCGAACTGGGGCTCCGTGTTCGCCGGGGTCGATCCGGACCCGGCCAACGTCGACGTCATCCGGCGCTGGAGCGTCGACTACCACGAGGCGCTGCATCCGTACTCGGCCGGCGGCGCCTACGTGAACATGATGATGGACGAGGGCCAGGAGCGCGTGCGGGCGAGCTATCGCGACAGCTACGACCGCCTCGCCGCCATCAAGGCGACGTACGACCCGGACAACCTCTTCCGCGTCAACCAGAACATCCAGCCGAAGGCCTAGCGCCGCATCGCATCCGGTCGCGAGGAGGGCGATCTCCGGGTCGTCCTCCTCGCCTGCGCAGCAGAACGATGACGACGAATGCGACGACGAGCCGGCCAGGGCCGCGTAGCCCCGACGGCCGTGTCAGCCCGCGATCTTGACCGCGAGATCGAGCGGGCAGCCCCGCTCGATCAGCCGTTCGACGTCGTGGATGTCGATCGGAGCGCACGCGAGCACGGCAGCGCCGGCGATCGAATAGCCGAGCGCGAGCCAGCGGTACTGTCGCCACTCGAGCACGCGAGTGGTCTCGTCCTCGTGCTCGTCCACGTCCACCTCGATGTCCCAGTCGTATTCCGTGATGTCCATGGGCCGAGAGTTGCAGAACGAGCTTTTCGGAATCTTCGAATTCGATCACGGCGATTACCTACGCAATCCACGTCTGCCCTCGATCCGTAACCGCCACAAAAGATCGGCAGCCCTACCGATGCGCAGCACTCCCATTCGCTCCTACCCTCACACCATGTCGCAGACCATCGAGATCCGGATGTTCGGGCCCCTCGCGATCCTGGCCGGCGACCGTGCGCTCGGTCCGCGTGACTTCGGTGGGATCAAGCCCAAGCAGGTGCTCGAGATCCTGCTCGTCGCGCGGGGCCGGCCCGTTCCCAAGGACCGCCTGGCCGAGCTGCTCTGGGGCGGCGACCTGCCGCAGAACATCTCCGGCGCGCTCGCGACGTACATCTCCGTGCTCCGCCGCAGCCTCGGCCCGGACGGGTGCGCCGCCCGCGACCTCGTCGCCACCGAGCCGGAGGCCTACCGCGCGGCTGTGGAGACGGCGACGCTCGATCTCGATCGCTTCGACGCGCTGCTCGACGAGGCGCGGACCCTCGAGCCCGCGGAGGCCCGTCAGCGGCTCGAGGAAGCGCTGCTCGTGGCCGCGGCAGACGTGCTCGAAGACGCGCCCTACGCGACCTGGGCCGAGGATCTGCGCGGCGTCTACCGGGCTCGCGTTCTCGGCGCCAGGCTCGACGCCGCCGACCTCGCGTTCTTCGAGCGCGACTACGCGACGGGCCTCGCGCACGCGGAGGCCGCCGCCTCACTCGACCCGTTCAGCGAGCGCACCCACCGGCTGATGATGCTGGGGCTGTACGCGCTCGGCCGCCAGCACGAGGCACTCGACGTCTTCCAGCACCTGCGGAAGCTGCTGGACGAGGAGCTCGGGCTCGAACCGCTCGCGGAGACGAAGTCGCTGCAGGGATCGATCCTGCGTCAGGCCGACGTCCAGGAGCTGCTGCCGCGGCCGGACTCACCGTCGGAGGAGATGCGCCTCGGGCCCGCTCCGATCCGGTTCCTCGGCCGGGCGGCGGAGCTACACGCGCTCACGGCCGGCGTCCGCTGCTCGCTCGCCGGGTCGTGCTCGCTCGTGCTGGTCGAGGGCGAGCAGGGGATCGGCAAGACCCGGCTCCTCGACCGCTTCGTGGCGAGCCTGGACGACGTGCACGTCGGTCGGGCGACCTGCTCGGAGCTCGAGAGCCACCTGCCGTACGTGCCGCTCGCGACGGCCGTCCGGGACGCGCTCCGCGACGTCGAGCCCGACCTCGCCGCGCTCCCGGCGCTCCGGCAGATCCTGCCCGAGCTGAGGCTGACAGACGCATGCGGCGACTTCCAGGAGGTCGACGGGCTCGAGTCGCTCGTCGAGCTCGTCCAGGCCCACGCTCCGATCGTCCTCGTCATCGACGACCTCCAGTGGGCGGACCCGGCCACGTTCAGCGCGCTCGCGTACATGCAGCGCCGCTGCGTCGACCTCCCGGTCGCGCTCGTCGTCGCGGCCCAGACCGACGACATCGGAGCCGACCATCCGCTGTGGCGCCTGACGCCGAGCCGCCGGTTCAAGCTCAGGCCGCTGACGCCCGTCGACGTCGCACCGCTCGGCGTCCCCGACCTGCACCAGCGAACGGGCGGCGACCCGCAGCTCGTCACCGCCGCGGCACGCTCGAGCGCGCAGGAGAGCCTCGAGCACACTCTCGCCGAGACGATGCTCGCCCGCTGCCGCGCCGAGGGCGCCCGCGCCTACCGGCTCCTGCTGCACGCGGCCGCGCTCGAGCAGCCGTTCCGCGCCGAGGCGCTCGCGCCGATGCTGCTGTCCAGCCCCGCGCGCACCACGGAGGATCTCGAGCTGCTCTGCGACCGCCGGCTGCTGGTCGTCGACGGGAGCCGCTTCCGGTTCCGGTTCGACATCTACAGGGACGTCCTGCTGGGAAGCCTCCCGCCGATTCGCCGCTGCAGGTTGCGACAGCTCGCGGCGGAGTGCGAGCGCGAGTGGCTCCCGGCGGTCGACGACAGGCTGAACGGCGCTGCGGCCGCCAACATCGAGCGACTCGCCGGCTAGGCCGCGATGAACCGGTTCACGAAGCGTCTGTTCGCAGACGCGGCCCACGCCGTGCTGGTGCTGGACCCGGCCGGCGACCGGATCCGGTATGCGAACCGGAGCGGCTGCCGCCTGCTCGGGTACGAACTGTCCGAGCTGCTGGCGACGCCCATCTCCTCCGTCTACCGGGAGCAGGCTTCGGAGCTCGAGCGCTTCCTGGCGCGCGTGATCGAGTACGGCCACGGCTGGACGAAGAGCCTGACGCTGCGGACGAGCCGCGGTGCGTCGATCCCGGCCGAGATCTTCGCGCTGCCGATCGAGAGAGGGGCGCGACCGCTCGTGCTCGTGCTCGCGGCCGACAGGAGCCAGCACCGGACGACGGCACCGACCTGAGAACCGTCCCGCGACCCTCGGACGGCTCGAGCCGTGCCACACTATCGCGGCTTGTCGACTCGCTCCGCCCGCGGACTGCCCGTCGCCCCGACTCCGCTGATCGGCCGGGACCAGGAGTGTGCGACGGTCGCGCAACTCCTGCGCCGGCCGGGCGTCCGGCTGCTCACGCTGACCGGGCCGGGAGGCGTCGGCAAGACACGCCTGGCGCACGCGGTGGCAGAGACGGTCGCCGACGAGTTCGGCGACGGCGCTCACTACGTCGCGCTGGCGCCGCTCGACGATCCCGGCCTCGTCCTCGACGCGATCGCATCTGTGCTCGAGATCAGCGAGCACGGGGAGCCCTCCCGGCTCGAGCAGCTCCAGTCGGTGCTCTGGAGCCGGCGCCTGCTCCTCGTGCTCGACAACTTCGAGCACGTGGCCGAGGCCGGCCCGCTGGTGGCCGAGCTCCTCGCCGTCTGTCCGCTCGTGAAGGTCCTCGCCACGAGCCGGGCACGCCTCCGCCTGACGATCGAGCAGGAGCTCGTCGTCACTCCGCTGGTCGATTCGCCCGCTGTCGAGCTCTTCGTCCAACGGGCACGGGCCGTTCGCGGCGACTTCCGGCTCACGGAGGCGAACGCGGCGGCGATCGGCGACATCTGCCGGCGACTCGACGGTCTGCCCCTCGCGATCGAGCTTGCTGCCATGCGGGCGAACCTGCTCTCCCCCGACGAGCTGCTCGACCGGCTCGACCACCCGCTGGAGATGCTGACGGGCGGACCGGGTGACCTCCCCGCCCGGCACCGCGAGCTGCGGACCACGATCGCATGGAGCTACGAGCTGCTCGACCCGGGCGAGCAGCAGACGTTTCGCGCGCTCGGCGTGTTCGCCGACGGCTGCTCGATCGCGAGCGCGGAGGCAGTCTGCGAGCCCGCGGGCGGCGGCTCCATTCTCGACCGGCTCGGCTCCCTCGTCGACAAGGGCCTCGTCCGCCGCAGCGGCGCAGGCAGGGAATCGCGACTGGAGCTCCTGGAGACGATCCGTGAGTTCGCCGCCGAAAAGCTCGCCGAGCTCGGCGAGGAGGACGCGCGCCGAGCCGCTCACGCACACCACTTCGTCACGGTCGCGGAGCGCGCGGGCGAGCAGCTGACCGGTCGCGACCAGATGGACGCACTCGACCGGCTGGCGCTCGACCACGCCAACCTGCGGGCCGCCGTGCACTGGCACTTCGACCACGGTGACGGCGAGAGCGCCCTCCGCATCTGCAACGCACGCTGGCGCGGAGGTTTCTGGCTGGCCAGGCCGCACGTCCGCGAGGGGCGCCGCTGGCTCGAGCTGGCGCTCGGGTGCTACGGGTCGCTCGCGACACCGCTGCGGGCGGCCGCGCTGGCGACCTTCGCGACGCTCGGCTTCCTGCTCGGAAGCCTCGACGCCGCACAGGCGGCGTCCGAGGAGGGCCTCGAGCTGTCGCGCCGGCTCGGCCATCCGCCGAGCATCGTCGAGACGTGTATCTGCCGGGCCCGGATCCTGCGCGAGAGCGGAGAGGCGGGTAGAGCCCGTCCGCTCGTGGAGGAGGCGCTCGAAGCCGCCCGGCAGGCCGGAGAGGGGGAGCTCGCGCTCGCGCAGCAGCAACTCGGTTTCGTCGCGGTCTGGGAGGAGAGCCTCGACGAGGCACACGGGCTCCTCGAGGAGTCGCTGGCGACGCTCGAGCGCCGCGGCGACCGCCTGAACTCCGTCCTCAACCTCCTCGCGCTCTCATACGTGATGTCGTCACGCGGAGACGAGAACGCGGCGACGCGGTTCGCCGACCGCGCGTTCGCGATGTCGCTGGAGCTGGACGAGCCCTGGCGGATCTCGGTCGGGCTGCTGACGTTCGCGCGCATCGCCCTGGCGGAGAATCGCGCGAAGGCCGCCGTGCAGCTCCTCGGACGCGCAGAGCGGACTCGCGACGAGACGGCCGCCGACTGGGTGCTCTTCAACCGCCTGGAGTTCGAGCGCAGCCTCGCGGCCGGGCGCGCCGCCCTCAGCGAAGCAGCGTTCGCCGCCGCCTGGGCCGCCGGCCAGACCCTGACGCTCGGGCAGGCGCGTGAGCTCGCCGTCGACGAGGAGGCGACCCCGCGCGCTCGGAAGATCGGGCCGCTGACAGCCCGCGAGCGCGAGGTCCTGCAACTCACGGCCTCGGGCCTGAGCGACGCCGAGATCGCCAGCCGTCTCGTCGTCAGCCCGCGAACCGTGCACGCGCATCTCCGCTCGATCTACCGCAAGCTCGGCGTCAACTCCCGCGCGGACGCGACGCGCCACGCGGCCGAGCACGCACTCGACTGACACCGCCCCGAGTTTTTCGAGGTTAACAACCGGTGTCGAGCTCAAAACCCGACTGAAAGGGTTCTGAAATACCGCACTTCTACGCTCGCCGAAATGAGCCGGAGAGCAATTCCGCCGGCTCCAGCGAACGAAGGAGGCACCAATGCATCGCCCATTCTCGACCCCGGCCGCACTCGCCGCCGTCGCCGGCGTCCGCCATCGCGCTCGCCGCGGCAGGCACCGCCCAGGCCACCGCACCGGCATTGCTCGGCACGGTCGGCCCGGGGTTCACGATCTCGCTCAAGAGCGCCGGGAAGACGGTCAAGACGCTGAAGGCCGGTCGCTACACGATCTCGGTCAACGACCAGGCCTCGATCCACGACTTCCATCTCACCGGGCCCGGCTTCGACAAGGTGATCACCGGCGTCGGGTTCGTCGGCACCAAGAAGATCACGGTCACGCTGCGCAAAGGCACCTACAGGTACGTGTGCGACCCGCACAACACGATCATGCACGGGACCTTCAAGGTCAGCTGACCGCGCTCCCGACGCGCACTGCAGAACGCCTTTCTGGCCATGTCATCGCCCGGCCTGTCGCTGCGCCGCGAGACGCCGCTCGACCCCCAGCACGCCGCCGACCACATCGATCTGCTCTTCCGGGCGGCGTGGGGGTTGTGCGGCTCGCGGGAGGATGCGGAGGACCTCGTGCAGGAGACCTACGCGCGCGTGCTCGCGAAGCCGCGCCTGCTCCGGAGCGAGGACGACCTCGGCTACCTGCTCCGTGCGCTGCGCAACACGTTCCTCGCCCGCAAGCGGACCGAGAAGCGGCGTCCGCGGACTGAGCCGTTCACGGAGGGGTTCGAGCCTGTGGGCGGCTCGAGCCCCGAGGCGGAGGTCGAGTCTCGCGAGGTCTTCTCCGCGATCGCGGCGCTCCAGCCTGACTTTCGCGACGTGCTCGTGGCCGTCGACGTCGTCGGGCTCTCCTACGACGAGGCCGCGAAGTCGCTGCGCATCGCGAACGGGACGGTGATGAGCCGTCTCTACCGAGCTCGGCAGCAGGTGGCTCGGACTCTCACCGGAACCCCGGCCTGAGCCGGCTCAGAACGGGACGGCGCCCTTGCCGTTCCAGGAGGCAAGCTCGAGCAGGACGTGGCGGGCGACGCCCGAGCCGACGAGGACGCACGTCCGGCCGCCGCGACGCCAGGTGACGACGAGTCGCCCGTTCACGGTGAAGACACGCAGGTTCGTCCCGCCTCGCGCGAACTGCGTCGCGCCGGGCGGCACGGGAAGCGGGGGGCCGGCGACGATCGTGTAGCCGAGACGGCGGCCGTCCTTCTCGTAGAACACCGTGCCCGTGTCGCGGCCGGACAGCCTGTCGGCCCGCGCGCCGGTCGCGTGCCAGCCGAACTGCTTGCGCCAGTTCGGGAACCGGACGCCGCCGACCGCCCTCGCGAGGAGCTTCGGCTGACCGGGCTGGAGCGCCGGCGCGGCGCCGGTCGCGCGCGCGGGTCGAGAAGGCCGCCGCCGCGGCGACGGTGGGAGCCGCCCCGCCGGGCACGAGGACGAGGGCGAGCGCCGCGGCCAGCGGCTGCGAGCCCCGCGCCGAGGACGAGGCCGTTCCGCACGGAAGCCCGCCGGCGGGGGCGGCGACCCGCCTCGACCCGGGCCCGGAGGCCGGCCGGCGCGGCGACGGATGCACTCGCCCCGCGCACGAGCGCGAGCGAGCGCCGCTGCTCTTCGAGGAGGGCAGCGAGCTCCGGGCTGCCGGCAACGCGCGCCTGAAGAGCAGTGCCGGCCCACGGGTCCAGTGACCCGTCTGCGAGCGCGGCGAGCTGGGCCAGCTCGAGCTGGGCCGGCTCGTCGTCGGACAGCTCTTTCGGTCTCCGAAACGCGAACACACGCATCTCGATCTCAAGGATGCCCCCGGGCCTGTGTCTATTCCTGCCACGCCCGTGGGAATACCCGCGACCCGGCGGAGTCCTTGTTGGGTGATCGCAGTCATCCATCCAGAAGGAGAAGAGCCATGCACTGGTACAAGTTCCTCCCGATCGCCGCGGCCGCCGTTGCCGTTGCGTCGGTCACGACCGGGAGCGCGTACGCCGGGGGTCGGGCGTACCCGGGCACCCGCGCCGCCAAGCAGGCGGCCGTGACGGGGAAGATCCAGAACGGCACGCTCACGGTCACGGGAACGCCCGCGGCCGACACGCTCATGCTCGGCCTCCGCTCCGGCGACCCGAACACGCTCGTCGTCGACTCCGGCTCCCAGCAGGTGCTCGCGTTCGACAGGAGCCAGTTCGACAAGATCGACGTCCAGGCCGGCGGCGGCAACGACACCGTCAGCATCGACGAGAGCAACGGCGTCTTCACGGACACGGAGTCCACGACTCTCGAGGGTCAGGACGGAAACGACACGCTCCGCGGGGGCTCCGGCCCCGAGATCCTGGAAGGCGGTAACGGGAACGACTTCGCCGACGGCAACCGTGGCGCGGACGTGGCGTTCCTCGGCAACGGCAACGACACGTTCCAGTGGGATCCCGGCGACGGCAGCGACGTCGTCGAAGGACAGCAGGGCAACGACACGATGATCTTCAACGGCGCCAACATCGCCGAGAAGATCGACCTGTCCGCCAACGGTCACCGGCTGCGCCTGTTCCGCGACGTCGCCAACATCACCATGGACACCGACGGCGTCGAGACCGTCGCCATCAACGCCCTCGGCGGCGCCGACACGCTCACCGTCAACGACCTGAGCGGCACCGACGTCAAGAGCGTCAACGCCAACCTCGCCGCCAGCAACGGAGCCGGCGACGGCGCGTCCGACAACGTGATCGTCAACGGCACCGACCACAGGGACGTCGTCCGGATCTCCGGTTCCGGAGGCTCGGCCCTCGTGAAAGGCCTGGCCGCGACGGTGGCGATCAGCGGCGCAGAGGTCCCCGGCGACACGCTGGCGATCAACGCGCTGGGCGGCAACGACCTCGTCGACGGAACGCGCCTTGCCGCGGACGCGATCGTCTTCCATGCCGACGGCGGCACGGGCAACGACGTCCTGCTCGGCGGTGACGGCAACGACACGCTCGAGGGCGGTGACGGCAACGACACGCTCATCGGCGGTCCCGGCGTCGACGTCCTCGACGGCGGCGCGGGAAACAACGTGGTCGTCCAGTAGCACTCGCACGAACCGCAGGTGTCGGAAGGGGCTCCGCCGAGCGCGGAGCCCCTTCCAAGCGTTCTGGGGTTGTCCGGCGCCCGTTCATGTCTGTACCGTGGACGGGAGCAAACGTCGACAACGTCAGCGAACGGGGGTAGTGGATGGCCGCAAAGAAGAGTCGGACGACGTTCATGAAGGTCGCGCGCGACCGCGAGCTCCGCGAGCGCCGCGAGCTCAAGCGCGAGAAGAAGAAGGCAGCACGGATCGCCAAGGCGCTCGGGCTCAACACCGAGCTGCCGCCTCAGCTGCCGCCTCAGAACGAGACGTAGCCGGCCCGCGTCACCGACTTCGTGGCAGTTCCCTGGTTAGGCTCCAGGTGACGTCTACCACGAAGGAGGACGCATGTCCGAGTTCGCCCGCGTCGTCACGTTCGATGCCTCGAGCGGAGACGCGATCGACGCCCTGGTCAACGAGATCGACTCAGCCGACGGTCCACCCGAGGGGATCGAGTCCACCCGGATCATCGTCCTGGCCAACCAGGCCCGGCGCAAGGTGACGGTCGCCGTCCGGTTCCCGTCGGAGGAGGCGATGAAGCAGGGCGGCGCGGCTCTCGGCGCCATGAACCCGCCCGAGGGCCTGACACGGGCCTCGGTCGACGAGTACGAGGTCCTGCTCGAGCGGACCGCCTCGTAGCCGGGAGCGTCGCAGGAGCGAATCACTCGAACGGGGGACGACAGACGCCGGTTTCCGTTCCACGCTCAGAGAATTGCACTCCACGCAGTCCAGGCTCTCTTTCCCGGGCGACGAGAGCCGTCGCGCTCGAGCAGCGCTCGTCGCCCGGGGCGAGAAAGCCGAGGGGATGCGTCGGCTCGTCAGTCGCCCCAGTTGAACCGCGGCTCGCCCACCCAGAGATGCTCGAGAGGCTGCTCGGCATCTGCGAACCACGTCTGCGGGAAGCTCTCGCCGGCGGTCGCCCCGTGCGACCGTGTCAGCTCGGCGAGGACGAGCGCGACTGCGCCGCCGGCCATGAACGGCAGGGCGACGCGGATCAGTGTCTGCAGCGGCATACGAGCTTTTTCGGCGTGGCCGCGGCGGCGCTTGAGCGCCCGGGCCTAGTCGGGCGGACGCCGCTCGGGAAAGCAGGGGAGACCGTCGTCGGGGACCGGCGCCCATGCGGGCGCGTAGGCCACGAACTGGCGGAATGACGGCCTGATCCCCGGATCGGCGTCGAAGGCGCCGAGGCGCACACTGACCCAGTCCGGGTCGCTCGGGTTCCGGCTCCAGAGCGCCGAGCCGCACGCGGAGCAGAAGTCCTTGGCGAAGCCGTCGTCGGGGACGTACGAGCCGATGAACTCGTCGCCGCTCTCGATCCGAAGCGAGCCGGGGACGAGGCGGGCCGAAACGGCCGCGCCGGTGCCGGTGCGGCGCTGACACCGCGTGCAGTGGCAGTAGCCGGCCGAGACGGGAGCTTCGGTCACCTGGAACCGCACGCCCCCGCAGAGGCAGCCACCGGTCAGCGGCAGATCGGACACCTCGTCAGCCTATCGGCGCCGCGGCTCAGCGTCTGACACCAATACGGCACGGTGTCTGGCACTGAGTGGTCAGGCGGCGTGCTGGTGCTCGTCCATGTCGTCGAGCTCGTGCCCGTAGACGGCATGGTCGAGGAAACCTACGAAGCCCGGATGGGCGGTGACGACGTGGTTCGCGAGCTTGTTCGAGAAGCCGCGGCTCTCCTCGCCGGCCTGCGCCTCGTCGAGGTCGTGGTCGAACGTCTTGCGGATCTGCTCGATCTTCGCGAGCTCGTCCGCGGAGAGGGGAGGGGCGTCGTGGTGCTCTGGGAACTCGTCGAGCTCGCCGGCGTCGAACCAGATGAACTGATCCTCGCGGCAGACGTCGAGCATCTCCTGCGCCGAGCCGGGGCCGCCGACCGCGACGGTCACGCTCGCCATCGTCTGCGAGCACAGCGGACAGGCGTGCTTGCCCGGAGGCGCGGTCTCGGAGTCCTTCCAGATCGCGTGGATCTCGTCGTCCTCGAGCCGCTCGTACGCCTCGCTGAGCGTGAAGCCGATGCCGTGCCCGGCCGGGCACGACCAGGCGTCCAGCTTGCCGCTCGGCCCGAGCTTCAGCTCGGCGCCGCACTCCGGGCACTTCGGGGCAGGGGGCTCGCCGCTCACGGGAAGCCTCATCGGCCACCCCGGAGCCGAGCTTGAGCGCGTTCGAGCTACCCGGCGGCGACGCGGGAGACCGATGCACCCGCCGAGTTCGCGACCCAGGCGGCGCCGGATCCGAAGGCGATCCCGCGCGGCGCGACCCCGGTGAGGACTCGTCCGCTCACGCGGCCGGTCTTTGCGTCGACCCGGATCACGGCGCCGTTCAGGTTGCCCGCGACCCACACCGACTTGCCGTCCGTCGCCAGCCCCTCCGGCCCGTCGGCGACGGCGACGCGCTTCACCAGCTTGCCCGTGCGGGCGTCGAGCACCTGGAGCGACTGTCCCAGGTAGCTCCCGACCCAGACCGAACGGCCCACGCCGACGATGCCCTGCGGCCCGGGGTCGACCGGGATCTTCTGGACGACCCGGTTGGTGCGCGGGTCGATCCGGTCGACAGCCGCCCCGTAGTAGCTCGTCACCCAGATGGACCCGCCGGCCACGGTGAGGTAGCGCGGCTCGGGGCCGACGCGGACGACGGCGACCTGGCGATTCGACGCGGGGTCGATGCGGGAGACGCTGCCGGACTTGTTCGACACCCACAGCTGGCCGCCGCCGAAGGCCATCCCTTCGGGGCCCTTGGCGGTGACACGGATCCTCGCGATCACCCGTCCTGAGCCCGGATCGACGCGGGCGACCGTGTTCTCGAGCCAGTTCGCAACCCAGACCGACCCGGCGCCGAACGCGACGCCGATCGGGCCGTGGCCGGTCTTGATGCGGGCGACGATCGTGTTCGTCTTCGGGTCGATGCGGACGACGCCGCCGAAGTCGAAGCTCGCCGTCCAGACCGCTCCACCGCCGTAGGCGACGCCGATCGGCTGCGTCGGCGTCGCGACGTTGGCCACGACGCGGAGTGGGGGAGCCGCGAGAGCCAGGCCCGAGAGAGCGACGACGAGCGCGCGCATGACTGTTTCGACGCGCTCGTCCCGAGGTGGTTAGCCGGGTCGTTCCGGGGCACAAAAAACACCGAGCCGGGTGCGCTTTCGTCCACCGCCCCCACGAACTTTCCGCGGTCGCCCTTGCGGGTTACGCGTACGGCCCTCAGGAACGGCTTCGATCTACTCGCGTCCCGTGCTCGGTGCAATGGCGACACTACGGTAGGTGGCCGTTGCGATCAAGTCGCCCGCGAGGCCAATGTTCGCAACGAGCGGTGTTTTTCTTTCGGACCGTCCGAGCCGCTAGTCGAGGAAGCCGAGGTAGCTCTCGACGGGCTCGCGCTCCCGGCCCGAAGGCTCGGTCAACGGCGCCCCGAGATGGATCAGGCCGAGCACGCGCTCGCCGTCCAGGACGCCGACCGCCTCGCGGCCGGCGCGCGTCCGCAGGACCGCGGGGGTGCGCCAGTACGAGGCGAGACCGCGCGCGTGGGCGGCGAGCAGCACGCCGTAGATCGCGGCCGCCGTCGCGCACACGTCCTCCTCGTCCTGCTCCTGCGCGCCGCTCAGCCGGGCGGAGGCGACGACGAGCGTCGGTGCGCGGTCGAGCTTCGGCGCCTCCACGGCGCCTGCCGCCTCCTTCAGCCGCGCCAGCGATGCCGGGCCGAGCACGCGGAAGCGCCACGGCTGCGTCAGCCGGTGGTTGGGAGCGAAGCGCGCGAGGCCGAACAGCTCCTCGAGAGTCTCGCGGGGCACGGGCTCGGCGTCGAACGACTTGTGCGTCCTGCGGCCGCGGATGGCGTCGGCGACGTCCACGGGCCCATCTTGCCCGCCCGGGACGGCGCCCGGCACTGTGGCGTAACGAAGAAGGCCCGCGGGGCCCTCCTCGGAGACCGCGAACCGCCGCCCGGCAGCTAGAGGTGGAGGAAGTTGGAGGCGCTCGTCGCCGTGCCGCCGCCGGTCGTCACCGACCACTTGTAGCTCCCGGCTGCCATCGAGGGAACTTTCGCAGCGATGCGGCCCGCCGACTGCACGGTGAAGGTCGTCGAGACACCTCCGAGCGTGACGGAGCTGACGCTCGTGAAGCCCGAGCCGGTGATCAGGATGCTCGCTCCGGTCGCGCCGAAGCCCGGCGAGAAGCCGGTGATCTTCGGGGCGCCGCCGGACGTCGTGACCGTGAAGCTCGCGGAGCTCGTTCCGGTGCCGTTCGGCGTCGTGACGGCGATCGGGCCGGTCGCGGCGCCGCTCGGCACCGTCGCGCTCAGGCTCGTGTCCGAGTTGAACGTGAACGACGCCGACGTCCCGTTGAACTTCACCGCGGACACCCCGGTGAAGCCGGTGCCGGTGATCGAGACGTTCGTCCCGACCGGACCGCTCGCCGGGTTGAACGAGCTCACCGTGGGCGGGTTGCCACCACCACCGCCGGTGACAGTGAAGTTGGTCGCGCTCGTGCCAGTGCCGTTCGGCGTCGTGACGGCGATCGGGCCGGTCGCGGCGCCGCTCGGCACCGTCGCGCTCAGGCTCGTGTCCGAGTTGAACGTGAACGACGCCGACGTCCCGTTGAACTTCACCGCGGACACCCCGGTGAAGCCGGTGCCGGTGATCGAGACGTTCGTCCCGACCGGACCGCTCGTCGGGTTGAAGGACGAGACCGTCGGCGCGGGCGGCGGCCCGCCACCGCCGTACCGGAGCAGGCACGTCGAGCCGTCGTTCGACCACTCCTGCTGCAGGTAGTAGTTGTGGTTGTCGATGACCTGGTTGTACTCGGCGCCGGGGCCCCCGCCGAGGATGGTGCCGAAGTTCCAGGCGCACTGGTCGGAGCCCTCGTTCCCGGTGAAGTCGTTGTACCAGGCGTTGAGATGCTCGTCGTTGATCGCCTCGCGATGCTCGTGGCTCGTGACGTTGATCGTGTCGTCGGCGGGGTCGCCGTTCGGGCGCTGGCCCGACCTGCAGCCGGTCGAGTAGGCCGCGTAGGGCTGGTTCGCATAGATCAGGTTCGCGGCGCCGTACCCGTGGTACGCGCAGTAGGCGGTGTACGAGCAGCCCCCGCTGGCGCAGCTGCCGACATTGTTCGGCGTGAACATGAAGAACTGGGTCGTGAGGCTCCTCGTCCAGCCCTGCTGCGCGACCACGGACTGGATCTCCGTCTGGAGCTGGGCGTCGCTCAGGCATTTCGAGGGACCGCCGCACGACTGATAGGCGTTGGCCGGAAACGGGTGCGTATCGGTGACCGAACCTCCGAACGCCGACGAGTACACGATTGGCCCCGTCGTGTCGTAGTACTGGTTCAGCACGGAGTACACGTTGGTGTCGGCGCCGCTCGCGGCGGCGACGTCCGCGAAGTAGCGGTTGATCAGCGTCTTGTAGTTCGCGCTGAACGCATAGCCGGTGGGCTGCCAGTAGATCGCGTACGTCGTGTTCGTGCGCATGACCGGCCCGCCGTGGTACGTCAGGTTGTTGTTGCCGGCCGGACCGACCTGGGCTCCTCGGACGGGCACGTACCCCCCGGTGTGGCGCGAGTTGATCGTCGGGCCGCCGGATGCGAAGGCAGTCTGCGAGGCGAGAACGGCCGCGGACGCCGCCAGCACGAGGAAGACGCCTGCGGCCCGCGGCGTCACTGAGCGTGCCATGTGTCCCAAGTTGCCTACCTTCGTCGCGGGCTTGAACCGGGCCGGGCAAGCATGCCAGGGTTAGCCGGCGAGGGCCCGACGTTTTACGCGCAAGGCTTCCGGGTGACCGGAAGCCTTGGCAAGGAGAGGGTCGAACGCTTCGCACCTGTGTCGGCGAAGTCGCCGGGTCCCTGGGAACACCCTGCAGTTCCCGACGGACAGTAGTGCTGTCCTGGCAGACCCGCAAGACCCCGATGGATCGCGCTCCGACAGCGTGCGCCGATCGGCCCGGAGGCGCTCTACGACCGCATCGGCCTGACCTCCGGGCAGGCCCGCCGTGCCGACCCGGGGCCGGCGGCGCCGATCTGGATCACCCGCCTGGGTCCGGTTGCTTGGCGGCTCCAGCCTCCAGGGGGGCCCGGATGGAACAACGCTCTCAGGAACTCCAGCTAGACCGGCCAGGCGGCCACAAGCTTCCGGCGCGTCTCCAGCAGGTGCTCGGGGAGCACCTTGACGTCCGCGAGCACGGGCATGAAATTCGTGTCCCCGGCCCAGCGCGGCACGACGTGCAGGTGGACGTGGTCGACGATGCCGGCGCCCGCGATCCGGCCGAGGTTCCAGCCCGCGTTGTAGCCCTGTGGTGCGAAGGTCGTCTCGAGCGCGGCCATGCCCTTCGCCGCCAGGCCGTGCAGCTCGAGCGCCTCGCCGTCGTCGAGCTCGCCGAAGACGCCCACGTGCCGCCGCGGCGCCACCATCAGGTGCCCCGACGCATAAGGGAACTTGTTCAGCAGGACGAGCGCGCGCCCGCCGCGGTGGACGACGAGCCGCTCCTCGTCGTCGCCCGAGTCCGCGAGGCAGAACACACAGCCCTCCTGCTCGTCGGCGGCGGCCACGTACTCGAGCCGCCACGGTGCCCAGAGCTGCTTCACGCGCGGAGCGTAGCCGCGCTCGGCGCGCTCAGCGGTGCGCGGTGCGGTAGCGCGCGGGCGTGATCCCGAACCGACCCTTGAAGGCGCGCGTGAAGTGGCTCTGGTCGACGAACCCCGCCTCGAGGGCCAGTCGCGAGAGCGGGGTGTCCGAGCTGACGAGACGCGAGGCGGCCCATTCGACCCGGAGTCGGCGCACGCACTCACCGATGCTCTCGCGGTAGTGCGCGCGGAACGAGCGCGCGAGGTGGGAGGGGTGGACGCCGACCTCGTCGGCGATCTCGCTGACCGTCGGCGTCTCGCGGAAGCGCTCGTGCAGGAGCTCGTATGCCTCCTGCGTCGGACGGCCGGGGGCGCGCGCCACCGGGCCGCGGCCGGCCAGGGCCGCGAGCTCGAGCGCCAGCCCTTCGAGCGCGAGCGGGCTGTAGGCATCGTCGAGATGCAGCTCGCGCTCGATCCGGAGCGCGATCACGAGCGCGTTCCAGTCCTGGAACGTCCCCGGCGACTCGAAGCCGGTTTCGCACTCGACGAGCACGAGCGCCGTTCCGTGGCGGCCGAACGTGTCCTCGTGCCACTCCTCGGCCGGGGTGACGACCACGGCGCCCTGCGCAGCCTCGGCCGTCCGCCCGCGGTAGCACTTCTGCTGATCGCCGCCGACGACGACGGCGAGTGTCGCCCGTGGATGCGCGTGCCACCTGATCGTCCTCGACGGAACGGTCGCTTCGCTCACCTCGAACGAGCCGACCCGGTGACGCCGGTGCTCACAGGCGCAGCTGTGGATCGGAACCGACACCCTGTCCCTTGAGACGCCCGGCCAGGCCGCTTGTTTGACACGAGAGCGTCGAGACGGCGCGGACCGCGACACGCGCGCATTGCCGTATAGGCTCCCGCGCGTGCAGGTCTCGGGTGGGCGTCAGGCGGTCTTGTCAATCGAGCGCGCCGGCCTCTGAGACTCGTGCGAACGCGGACACGGATCCTGGTGGTCGCCGCCGCCGTAGCCGCTCTCGGCGGTGCCGGTGTCGGCGGGGCGGTGGTCGTCGGCAACACGGTCGGCATCGGCCGCGGCCAGTGGGCCCACCTGGAGGGCACGAAGATCTACTGCCAGGCCTACTACGAGCGCGCGCTCGCCGTGAACGGCTTCGACTGCGGCTACTGGGCGGGGCCGCATCGCGTCGGGAAGTCGTACAGCATGATCGTCGACGACCTCGGCGTCGAGGTCGACCGCTGGGACGCGTCCGGCCGCCATTATCGGAAGGTGAAGACGTATGTCAATCGGTGAGGCGCCGCGGGCGAGACGCTGGTGGTTCCTCGCGCTCGCGGCGGTGTTCGCGCTGATGCTCGCAGGCGCAGCAGGGGCGGTCGTCCGCTACACGATCATCACGATCAAGGACGGGAACTACGCACACCTGTCGGGGACGAAGACCTACTGCCAGAACGGCGTCAGCACCGCGCACCTGCGCACGTTCTTCTGCGGGAAGTGGAGCTTCGCAGGATCCGCGCACCGCGAGAGCGGCACGTTCGGGGCACTCCTGAATCAGACGGGGATCCGCGTCTACCGGATCACGCCGAACGACAGGTCGACGGACTACCGCCAGTACCTGCACGGGCACTGATCCGTCTCCGCTCAGCCGAGAGGCCCGCGTGTGCGGGCCTCCTGTCGGCACGGCGGTTCCGAGTGCAACAGCTACTTGACGACGAGCGTCAGGACGTTGTCGTCCTTCGCCTGGCGCACCATCGTGATTCGGTACGTGCCCTTCGTGAAGCGCAGCGTCTGGCCGACCTTCTCGAGACGCGTGCCGGTCGGGCCGGCGAACCTGAGCGCAGCCTCGTCGAGATTTCGGATCGTGACCGGGCCGTGCGAGACGTAGCGGGTCGAGTACTTCGCGCCGACCATGAACCAGTGGCAGCCCGGGTCGCGCATGACGATCGGGACGACCGGCGAGGCGACGGCTGGCGCGGCGAGCACGAAAGCGGTGAGACCGCCGAGGAATGTGAGAGTGAGCTTTCGCATCGGGAACCTCCGTGTCGATTGCTTTCCGCGCATTGAACGGCGCACCGGCCGTCGGCGCGCCCGCGGAAACCCTCGGCGTCGATCGGTGACACCGCTGAGCTCGCGTCCGTAGAAGCCCGTAAAGGGCGGCCTGCAAACCAGTGGCGCAGATCGGTGCTACCCAGAGCCGCCGCCTGCCGAACGACGCCCCCGTCAACTCGACCTGTTCGATTGAGCGGATCGCCGAGTAAGGGACTCGCTTCGGACGAAGGAAGGCCTCGTACCTCCGAATCAAAAGACCCTCATCCAAGCAGGCAATCAAGCCGTCGTCGTATTTTGGCGTTTCCCCGCGTCACGCGGACGGGTCACGCATTGGCTGTCAGATGGAGAACTAGAGATGACCTAGGGTTGCGGGCTGGGTGTGGTCGAGCGTCGGTAAGGGGTTGGCCAATTGCTTGTGCGGGTGATCCCAGCTCTAGGCTGGCTGCCCCGCTGGCGGCTGACCGTGAAGCGAGACACGCTCTCGGCGTTGGCGGTGTGGGCTGTGCTGGTTCCGCAGTCGATGGCGTACGCGTCGCTCGCCGGGGTGCCGCCCGTACAAGGCTTGTATGCCGCCTGCGCGGGACTGTTGCTGTACGCACTGCTGGGGACGAGCAGGCAGCTCAACGTTGGTCCGAGCTCCGGTGTGGCGATCCTCTCGGCAGCAACGGTCGCGCCGATTGCCGCCGGCAGCAGCGCCCGTTACCTGGAGCTGACGGCACTGCTGGCGTTGATCGTGGGCGGCTTGCTCCTGTTGTGCGGGATCGCGCGGCTCGGCTTCATCGCCGAGTTCCTAGCCAGACCGGTACTGGCCGGTTACATGGTCGGCCTCGCGCTCGTGATCATCGTCGGCCAGATCCCGGCGCTGCTCGGCATCCCGGGCGGCTCGGGCAACTTCTTCCAACTCGCCTGGCAGCTGTTCCCCAACCTCGACGCCGTCTCCGGCTGGACGGTCGGGATCGGTCTCGCCTCGCTGGCCCTGATCCTTGTCCTGCGGTCGGTCTCACCGCAGCTGCCCGGGTCTCTGATCGCGGTCGTCGCGGGCGTCATCGCGGCTCGAGCCTTTGACACGGACGGACACGGCGTCGCCGAGCTCGGGAAGATCGCCGCCGAACTTCCAGACGTGACACTGCCGAACGTGACCTACGCCGACTTCGAGCGCCTATTCGCCGGAGCAGTCGGGCTGTCGCTGCTCGCCTACGCCGAATCGATCGCTGCGGCCCGCTCATTCGCCGCCAAGCACCGCTACGAGGTGGACGCAAACAAAGAGCTGATCGCGCTCGGCGCAACCAACATCGGATCGGGACTGGTTCAGGGCTTCGCCATCGACGCCAGCGTCTCGCGAACGTCCGTCGCCGACGGCAGCGGTCAGCGCTCGCAGCTCGCCGGGCTCGTCAACCTCGCGCTCCTGATCGTGACCCTAGCGTTGCTGACTCCGTTCTTCGCCGACCTCCCGAAAGCGACCCTGGCCGCGATCGTGATCGCCGCGGTCTTGCCACTCCTCAAGACCGCCGACCTACGCCGCCTCTACCGCATCGACACGACCGACTTCACGATCGCGGTGGTGTGCCTCTGCGGCGTGCTCGTCGTCGGCGTACTCGGCGGCATCATCGTCGCGATCGTCGCCTCCCTCGTCGCCCTCGTCTACCGAGGCTTCCGCCCCGAAGTCGCAGTCCTCGGCCGATCGCACTCGCGAGAAACCAACGAAGACATCGGCTACAGAGACGTGTTCAGACACCACGAGGTCGAGACGTTCCCCGGCCTCGTCATCTTCCGCTTCGACCAGGAGATCTTCTTCGCCAACGCCACCTTCTTCCGCGACCAGATCCGACATCTAGCCAGCACGACCAAACCGCTGCCACGCACGATCCTCATCGACGCCGCCGCAGTCACCCACATCGACACCACCGGCCTCGACATGCTCACAGAACTCCACGACGAACTCTCGTCTGACGGCATCACGCTCACCTTCGCCCGAATCAAAGGCCCCGTCCACGACACCCTCAACCGAGCCGGACTCACCGACCAATTCGGACCCGAACACTTCTACCCCACCATCAAAGCCGCCGTCACAGACTTCCTCAACCAACACACCTCAACCCCCACAAACCCGCACGCGTGAGTGGGGTCGGCGGGGAGGGTGAATCGGCTCGGTCTGCTTGGGGTCGGGGCGGCTGTCAGGAACGCACGATCGCCTTCACCGCTCGACGTCCTTTCTGGGCTGGATCTTGAACGAGACCAGGCGAGCCCGGATCTGCCAGCGCTCAGACGATCTCAGCGGACCTAACTCGGCTCTACAAGCCAGAAAGGACACCCCGTGACCATGCTTCTCAGAAGAACTTCTTGTACCGGAAGAAGCCGAGCAGCCCCACGAGGATGACGACCATCGCGCCGATGATGGCCCACCAGTCCTCGGACGGTGTCGAAGCCGGGGAAGCGGACGTTCATGCCGAAGATGCCCGTGAGCAACGTCAGCGGCAGGAGCACGACGCTGAACACGGTCAGGATCCGCAGGATGTCGTTCTGGCGGTGCGAGATGACCGACTCGTTGGTCGACTCGAGCCCTTCGACGACCTCCTTGTAGTTGTCGAGCAGATCCCAGATCCGCTCGGACGCGTCGACGATGTCGTCGAAGTAGACCTCCAGCTCCTCGGGCAGGAAGCGCCGCGTCTGGCGCTCGAGCACGCGCAGGGTCGCCCGCTCGGGCTTGATGATCTTGCGGTAGGAGATGATCTCCTGCTTGACGTTGGAGATGTCGCGGACGACCTCCTCCGAGCGGCCCTCGAACATCTCGTCCTCGACCGTGTCGAGCTTGTGCCCGATCTTGTCGAGGATCGGGAAGCAGTAGTCGAACAGGTCGTCGAGAACGTGGTAGAGCAGGTAGCCCGAGCCCTTGCCGAACAGGCTCGCCCTCAGCTCGGCGTCCGCGTAGCAGCGCTGGAAGAGCCGCGTCACCGGCAGGAGCTCGACGGTCGGCAACGTGACGAGGAACTCCGGGCCGAGGAAGAAGTCGAGCTCGCCCGCGTTCAGCCGCTGGACAGTCTTGTCGTAGACCGGGAAGTGCAGCACGCCGAAGAGGTACTCGGGGTACTCGTCGATCTTCGGCCGCTGACGCTTGGAGAGCACGTCCTCGAGGTCGAGCGGGTGCCAGCCGAAGCGCGACTGGAGCTGCGCGGCCTCCTCCGCCGTGGGGCCCGTCAGGTGGACCCAGGTCAGGTTGCCGTCGTGAAGCTCAGCGAGCCGCGGCTCGGGCGTCGCGACGACGACGTCGGGCACGCGCGCACGACGGGGCGACCGCTTGATGCGGGGCAGGCTCGGCATCGGGACTGAGCGGGTCGTCGGTCGGGGTCGCCATGGGTTCATCGTACCCCTCTCGGACCCGGGTGACCACTATCGTTGCCCCGTGGCGTATTCCCTGGAGGAGCTGCAGCTCGCGGCCCGGAACCACGGGATGCCGCTCGAGGCGCTCCGCTACGAGGTGACGCCGGTCGGGCTCCACTACCTGCTCGTCCACTTCGACGTCCCGTCAGCGCCGGCCGACTGGCGCCTGAGCGTGGACGGACGCGTCGAGCGACCGCTGTCGCTCTCGCTCGACGACCTGCGCGCGCGCCCGACGGTCCGCCGAATCGTGACGATGGAGTGCGCCGGGAACGGCCGCGCCCGGCTCGAGCCGCACGTCGTCAGCCAGCCCTGGCTCGCAGAGGCAGTCGGCACCGGCGAGTGGGGAGGAGTCGAACTCGCACCGCTCCTCGAGGAGGCCGGCGTCCGGGACGGGTCGATCGAGGTGCTGTTCGGCGCGCTCGACCATGGGATCGACGGCGGTGTCGAGCAGGCGTACGAGCGCAGCCTCCCGCTCGGCGAGGTGCTCGCGGGCGACGCGCTGCTCGCGTACGAGCTGAACGGCGCGCCGCTGCCGCCGCAGCACGGCTTCCCGCTGCGCCTGGTCGTTCCCGGTTGGTACGGCATGACGAACGTGAAGTGGCTCGAACGGATCACCGTGCTCGACCGGCCGTTCGCGGGCTACCAGCAGGCGCACGCGTACCGCTTCCGGCGCAACGAGGACGACGAGGGCGAGCCGGTCACCCGCATGCGGCCGCGCGCGTTGATGATCCCGCCGGGCATGCCCGACTTCATGTCACGGCGGCGCTTCGTCGAGCCCGGGCCGTGCCCGCTCGAAGGCCGCGCCTGGTCGGGCCTGGCGCGGGTCGCGGCCGTGGAGGTGAGTGCCGACGGGGGCGCGACGTGGAGCGAGGCAAAGCTCGCACCTCCGCCCGATCCGTCGGCCTGGTGCGGTTGGAGCTTCGTGTGGGACGCGCGCGAGGGCGAGCACGAGCTCTGTTGCCGCGCACGGGACGCCGGCGGCAACGAGCAGCCGCCCGAGCCCGAGTGGAACGTCGGCGGCTACTCGAACAACGCCGTGCAGCGCGTACCGGTGACTGTCAGGCGCTGACCGGCCGGGCGGTGAGCTCCAGCGTCTCCGGCAGACTCGCTGCCCAGTCGTGGATCGCCGCCCAGTCGCGCAGGTCGGTCTTGGCCATGTGGTTGAGCGGGAACCGGAGGCGCTCCGGGTCGATCACGCCGCCGAACACGGCGACGGCCCGCGGCTCGAGATCGTGCTCCTTCGCGAGCGCGTGGTCGAGCTGCGTGCGCGAGTGCGCGAAGTCCTCGGGGGTGTCCTTGCCGGGGCCGAGGGCGAACACGGCGAACGGCAGGTCGGCGAGCGCTTCGCGGTGATCGTGCAGGAAGCGGTTCGCATCGCTGTGCCAGCGGCCCATGTAGATGGAGCCGCCGAGGACGAGGGCGCTGAACCCGTCGAGCTCGTCGACCTCGAGGGCCGTCTGGACGGCTGTCGTCAAACCCTGTTCGCGGAGCACCTCGCCGATCCGCCGGGCGACCTGCTCCGTCGATCCGTGCTTGGACGCGTAGACGATGAGGACATCCGCAGGCATGTCACACCTCCTTCTTGTCGTTGCCCTGATTCGACCTGCGTCCGGCCTGCGAGGCATCCGCGGCGAACCGGATACCGCGTCCGTGGAAATGCTGATCGCGACGCCCCCCGCGATCAGCGTCTGACGCCTTCCGGAGTGGTGTCAGGCACTGCTACGGAGTGGTGCCGGAGAAGTGCCAGAGCAGTGCCAGACACCGCTACGGATTGGTGACAGACACTGAACGTGCGGCTTTGCTCGTGGCGTACCGGCGCGGCCGCTTTAACGGGAGCTTTGCGGAACGCTCAGCCCGTTCTTAGAGGGATATGGTCTGCTATGCGGGTAGTGGACGGCAGATTCCTCAAGCTCTCCCTCCTCGGCGCGGTCGGCGCCGCCGTCCTGGTCATGGGCAGCACAGTCGTGCTCGGCCGGGCCGGCGGCGCCGCCGCCGTCACGTCCACGAGTCCGCGAACGGGCGTCGTCGTCGTGAACACGAATCTCGCCCTCGGCGGCGGCGCCGCAGCCGGGACCGGGATTGTCCTCTCCTCGTCCGGCCTCGTGCTGACGAACAACCATGTGATCCGCGGCGCGACGACCATTCGCGTCACGGACGTCTCCGACGGCAGGACGTTCGGCGCCACGGTCCTCGGCTACAGCGTCTCCAGGGACATCGCATTGCTCAAGCTGAAGAACCCGACCGGTCTGCAGGCCGCGTCGATCGGCAACTCGTCGTCCGCGAGCGTGGGACAGGCGGTCACGGCCGTCGGCAACGCCGGCGGCAGCGGCTCGCTGACGACGGTGACCGGCCGCGTCACCGGACTCGGCCAGTCGATCACGGTCAGCGACGACCAGGGCGGCTCGAACCGCCTGGTCAACCTCATCCAGACGAACGCGCCGCTGCAGCCCGGCGACTCCGGCGGCCCCTTGCTGGCCGGCGGACACGTGATCGGAGTCGATGCCGCCGCCGGTGGATTCGGGAACGGCGAGCGTGAGGGCTTCGCGATCCCGATCAACACCGCGATGTCGATCGCCAGGCAGGTCCACGCGGGACAGCGCTCGGCGACCGTGCACGTCGGACCGACGGCGTTCCTCGGCGTCCTCCTCGACCGGTCGAGCGGCTTCGAGGGCCAGGACACTCCGGGCGCTCTCGTCCGGGACGTCGTCCCCGGCTCCGCGGCCGACCATGCCGGCCTCGGCCAGGGCGACGTGATCACGGGCCTCGGCGGCCGCGCCGTCACCTCGCCGACCGGGCTCCAGAAGGTCGTGCTCCAGGCCTCGCCCGGAAAGCCGGTGCGCCTCAACTGGGTGGACGCGTACGGCTACAGCAACAGCGCCACGATCCGGCCCGCCGCCGGCCCGCCTCAGTAACGCCATGGGGGAAACGCCTGTTTCCCCCATGAGCCCCCTTCCGGTTCGTAGCGCGACCACGACGGCCTGAGCTCCACCGCGGCGAAGCCACGGTTCCGCCGCGACGGGCAGCCGACCGGCGGATGCGATGATCCGTCGATCGGCCCGAGAGTTCATCCGATCCGCTGCCGGCAGCGTACGACCGAGGGTCAGGTGCTGACTTCTCCATCCAGGCTCTCGTTCGTGTGTGTGCTGGCGATCGCGGTCGCCGCGCTCGTGCTCGGTACGACCGGGGGTTCCGCGGCGGCTCGGCACGCGACGCCGTCGGCGGCCGACGAGTGGTGGCTGCCCGTGGTCGACACGCTCGGCCTGACGCCGCCGGGGCCGGGGAAACCGGTGTTCATCGTCGATCGCGGCGTCGATCTCACCCATCCGGACCTCGCCGGTAGGCCCAACACGGTCGCGCTCAACCCGCAGACGTTCCGCCACGAAGACGCCGACGGCTTTCACGCGACGGGGCTCGCCTCGATCGTCGGCTCGCCCGGCCGGCCCGACGGCTTGATCGGCATCTACCCGCAGGCCCGGATCTACTCGTGGGACGCGAGCCCTGATGGCCTGCTCTCGACCATCTATGTCCTACCGGGCATGGCCGCGGCGGCCAAGCGGTGCCCAGGGGTCGTGTTGCTCAGCTTCGGCCTTTCCGACCGGGAGTTCGTGCACGCGATCGAGAACCTCCAGGAAGGGATCGACCGCGTCGTCGACCGCGGCTGCCTCGTCGTCGCGTCGACGGGCAACCAGCGCACACAAGGGAGCCCGCCCTTCTACCCGGCCACGCTGCAGCACGTGTTCACCGTTGCCTCCACCTCGCGGGACGGATCGATCGCGCCGTTCTCGAGCGCCTCGCCTGCGGTCGACCTCGCCGCGCCGGGTGTAGACATCCCGCTCGCGATGCCGCTCGCGACCACCCTGTCCGGGTACGGCATCCGCTCGGGCACGAGCTACTCGGCGGCGATCGTGGCCGGGGCGGCCGCCTGGATCTGGACGCTACGTCCGACGCTCCAGGCCTCGCAGGTGGCTGAGATCCTGCGCCACTCGGCCCGCCCGCTCGGCTCCCCGTCGCCGAACGACGACTTCGGCTTCGGCCTCCTCGATGTCGCGGCCGCGCTACGGACGCCCGCGCCGCCGCCCGACCAGCTCGAGCCGAACGACGACATCGTCTACGCGCTCCCGCTCGGCACGCCCAACCACGGCTCGTGGCCGCTCACGACGCCGACACGGGCGCAGACCGCGATCACGGCCAGCGTGACCGCGATCAAGGACCCGGTCGACGTCTACCGCACCTGGGTGCCCGCACGCTCGACGCTCACAGCGTCGCTCACCCCGGCCACAGGGCTCACGCTCGGCCTCTGGAGCGACGTGACGCAGACGGTCGACGAAACCGGGTCCGACCGCCGTGCCCACCGCTTCGCGTTCGCCTCACCAGCGGGCGCCCTCACGTACCGGAGCCGGAGCGCCCGCGGGAGCTACCTCTACCTCGAGGTCGCCCTGGCGAAACGCGTACGGCCGGCGGTGTACTACACGCTCAGCGTGTCAGTGCACTAGAGCCGCCGCGGACGGACTCACTCGCCGCCTCTCCCGCCGCTCCATAGACCCGAAAGGAGGCGACGATGACGGACCAAGAACAGGCCCGACGGTTCGCGCCGGGCCTGATTCCTCGCAAACCGTCCTTCTAGGCGATCTCCCTCATCGCTCGGACGGCCGATGCCCTTGTCCCCCGGTCGGTGCCGAGGGACGCCGCTAGTCCTTTCGGGCCGCACGATCGTACTAACCGGCACATCAGGTCCACAAGACAGCCCGTAGTCAGGAACGCGGATTCCACACTCCGGGGACTGCCGTTGGCGTCGGCTGAAGCTCGTTTGAGGCGTCTCTGTCGGTAAGGAGCCTCTCGTGGCTACGTCGCCTCACAGGCTGCCCAATCCTCGCCGAAACGCCCACGCACAGTCCGGACAGCGCCAGTCTCGAAGGGTGTCGGCCGCGATCGTCTTTCCAGACGTCGACCACCACTGCCCCGGATGCCGCGAACACTCGATCTCCACGCCACGCACCTCACGAAGCTCGTCCCAATCCGGTGTGGAAACACGAAGGCCGGCAGCATCCCTGATGCCGATACATCGCGCCTCGTCTGCTTCGCCGACGACGTCGTAGACGCCCGAGGCGAGGCTGAGCCCCGCCGGGAGCCGCAATCGCGTCATGGGCCTCCCTCCCCCTGCGTGGCCCCGAGCAGACCTCGCTTCTGCCGCTCAACTCGAGTTCGAACCGCACAGATCACCAGGGCGAGAGCACGCAGGAGTCGCAGGGAACCGACGAGCACGAGTCGAACAGCCACGACCAGAGACTAGTGGCCGGAGATACCGAGCTGGCCTTGGCCGACCCGCCGGCCGATCTGCGCCCAGGGCACGCCTTCACGCTGCCCACTCCTCGGATACGCTCGCTCTCGAATCCCCGAAAGAGGAGGGCACCGTGTCCGAATACGTCCGTGTCGCCACGTTCGAGGCAGATGAGGCAGCGCTCGACACGTTGGTCAAAGAGATCAGCTCGCACGACGGACCGCCGGAAGGCGTACCGGGAAAGAGCATCATGGTCGGCGTCGATCGGGCCGCCGGCAAGGTTCGCGTCGTGGTCCGCTTCGGCTCCGAGGACGATCTGCGCAAAGGCAGCGCCACGCTCGACGCGATGAACCCGCCTGACGAGGCCAGCATGCGCCGTATCTCGGTCGAGACGTACGAGATCGTGCTCGAACGACACGCGCCGTAACTCGTCACGCGGCCAGCGGGCATCTCGTGAAGCTATGCCACCGCCGACTCTGACCCGTCTGTTGTGGATCTGCGCGATCGTGTTCGGGTGCAACTACGTCTTCGCGCTGATCGGAAACCGTTAAAGAGCCCGCCCGGGGTAGCGCCAGGGTACGTACCGCGCGTTGCTTTCGCGGCATAGATGGCACATCTGACCCGCTCAACCATGCGGTTCTTGTGTGGCTGAGCGGGTTTCGATGCGCCTGGAAGGATTCGAACCTTCGGCCTTGCGCTCCGGAGGCGCACGCTCTATCCCCTGAGCTACAGGCGCGCTCGCGCCAGTCTAGCGGCGCCTCGAACGGCCCCTCGGGCGGCCGAGGGCGACGCTGCGCCCTGTCTAGGCTATGCCGGTGGACATCGCGGCCCGCATCGTGCGTCTCCCGCTCGCCGAGACGTTCCGGATCGCGCGGGAGACCTCCGACTGGGCCGAGGTCGTCCAGGTCGAGATCCGCCACGGCGACACGGTCGGCTTCGGCGAGGCGGCGCCTATCGAGCGCTACGACCAGACGGCCGCTTCTGCGCTCGCCTATCTCGAGGCGAACACGGACGCGCTCGGCGCCGACCCCTGGGCGCTCGACGAGATCCACGGCCGGCTCCCGCACGGCGAGCCCGCGGCGCGCTCGGCGCTCGACGCGGCCCTCCACGATCTCTGCGGCAAGCTCGCCGCCGTCCCCGTGTGGAAGCTCCTCGGCCTGAGGCGCGGAGGCCCGCCGACCTCGTGGACGATCGGCCTCGGCGATCCAGACGAGATGGCGCGCAAGGCCGAGCGCGACGCGCCGCGCTTCAAGCGGCTCAAGCTCAAGCTCGGTGGCCGAGACGGTCTCGACGTCGAGCGCGTTCGCGCTGTCCGCAGCGTGACCGAGCTCCCGCTCCAGGTCGACGTGAACGAAGGGTGGACGCAGGACGAGGCGCTCGACGCGCTCCCACGGCTCGGCGAGCTCGGCGTCGCCTACTGCGAGCAGCCCCTGCCGGCGGGCGATCCTGGCGGGGTCGAGCTCAAGCGTGCCTCCCGGCTCCCGATCTACGTCGACGAGGACTGCCACACGCTCGGCGACGTGGCCGCGTGCGCCGAGATCGCTCACGGGATCAACGTCAAGCTCGCGAAGTCCGGCGGCCTCCGCGAGGCGGTGCGGATGGCACATGCCGCGCGGGCGCTCGGGCTCGGGCTGATGCTCGGCTGCATGGTCGAGTCCGGCCTCGGGATCGCGCCCGGGGCGCACATCGCCGCCCTCTTCGACCACGTCGACCTCGACGGCAACATCCTGATTCGCGAGGACCCGTGGCCCGGGATCGAGCTCGTCGACGGCGTGCAGATGCCGAGCGTCGACCAGCCGGGCCTGGGCGTGTGGCCGCGTGGATGAGGCACTCGCGACCGGCCTCGCGAGGGACCACGGCGTCCACCCGTACAGCAAGTGGCAAGGAGCGTTCTGGCGGCTGCTCTCGCTGGTCGAGCTCGGCGCCGGCCGCGACCACGCCGGCGTGCTCGACGCGGCCGAGCAGACGCTGACCTGGCTCGCAGACACACGCCGCCTCGCCGAGATCCACAAGCGAGCAATCGACGGACGCGTCCGGCGCTGCGCATCCCAGGACGGCCGAGGACTGTGGGCCTGCTGCCGCCTCGGCCTCGAGGACGAGCGCATGGACACACTCGCCGAGTCGCTCGTCGAGACGCAGTGGCCGGACGGCGGCTGGAACTGCGACCGGCATCGCGAGTGCGTGCACTCCTCGTTCAACGAGACGTGGGGGCCCGTCCAGGGCCTCGCCGCCTGCGGAGCCCACGACGCCGCAGCGCGCGGTGCCGACTTCCTGCTCCGACACCGCCTCGTCTTCTCGGAGCGGACCGGCAAGCCTGCCCACCCCGTCTTCCTCGAACTCGCGTACCCGCCGTACTGGCACTACGACGCGCTCGTCGGCCTCATGACGCTCGAGCGCTCGGTCGGCCTCGACGACCCGCGCGCGTCCGACGCGCTCGACCTGATCGAGTCGAAGCGGCAGCCCGACGGCACCTGGCGGTGCGAGCGTCGCTGGTGGAAGCGGCCCGGCTCGAAGGGTGCAGGTGTCGAGGCCGTGGACTGGGGTCCGGCCGCGGACGAGCTCCTGACCGCCCGGGCGCAGGCGACGCTGCAGGCGACAGGACGCGCGTAGATGCCCGAGAAGCGCTACCTCGTCCTGGCCGAGGACTTCTCGGGCGACCCGCACTACGGCAAGACCGCGCGCGGGATCATCCGCTACGGCCTGACCCCCGTCGTCGCGCTCCTCGACTCGACCCGGGCCGGCGAGGAGCAGGACGGCCTCCCGATCGTAGGCTCGGTCGCGGATGCCCTGCCGCTCCGGCCGACCACGGCCGTCGTCGGCGTCGCCACCGCCGGCGGGCGCTTCCCGCCCAAGTGGCGTGAGCTCCTCGAGCGCTGCATCGAGAGTGGCCTCGACGTCGAGAACGGCCTCCACCAGTTCATGGCGGACGACCCCGAGCTCGCCGCCCTCGCCCGGCGCCACGGCGTCGAGCTCCGCGACCTGCGCCGCCCGCCCGAGAACCTGAACGTGCCGACCGGAGAGAACCTCCGCCTGCCGTCGCGAATCGTGCTCACCGTCGGGTCGGACTGCGCGATCGGGAAGATGACGGTCGCGCTCGAACTCGACCGCGCCGCCCGCACCCGAGGGCTGGGCTCCATGTTCGTGCCGACCGGCCAGACCGGCATCGCGATCGCGGGCTGGGGACTGTGCGTCGACGCGGTCGTCTCCGACTTCATCGCCGGCTCCGCCGAGCGGCTCGTCGTCGAGGGCGCGGAGCGCGGGGGAGAGCTCCTGATCGTCGAGGGCCAGGGGTCGATCACGCACCCGGCCTACTCGGGCGTGACGCTGGGTCTGATCCACGGCTCCGCGCCGCACGCCTTCGTGCTCTGCCACCACGCGGGAGCTACCGAGCACGAGGGGTTCCCGGGGAACCCGCTGACGCCGCTACCGGAGCTCGTCGACCTGCACGAACGGCTGTCGCTGCGTGCCCGTCCGGCGACGGTGGCCGCGATCGCGCTGAACACGCGTGAGCTCGACGAGGACGCGGCTCGGGCTGCGATCGCCGGAGCCGCCGCCGAAACGGGCCGTCCCGCCGACGATCCGGTGCGATTCGGCCCGGAACGGCTCCTGGACGCGGTTCTCGCAGCCTTGGCTTGACACGAACACATGTTCGCTCTACACTGGCGAACACATGTTCGTTCGCGTCGCACTCCTCCTCATCGCCGCCACCTTCGCGGTCGCCGTCGCCGCCCGCCAGTCGAGCGGTGCGGCGCCCGCGGAGCGGTACGTCGTGCATCCCGGGGACACGCTGTGGAGCATCGCGTCCTCGCACTACGCGGGCGATCCGCGCGACTCGATCCCGAGGATCGAGCGCCGCAACCGGCTCTCTGGCCCGTCGATCCGGCCCGGGCAGCGGTTGGTGCTCCCGTCCGGCTGATGGCTACGAGCCGGGAAGGCGCCCGGAAGGCCCGAGCCGCATCCAGACGTACTCGTGATCCTGGTCGAGGTTGAGCTGCGCCTCTTCGGTGCGGTCCATCCGCAGGAAACCGGCGCCGCGGTAGGTCGCGAACGCGGCGCGCTCCCCGCGCACGACCCGGGTCACGATCGAGCGGAAGCCCCGCCGGCGAGCCTCGGTTGCGAGCAGCGCCACGAACGCGCGCCCGACGCCCTGACCGCGCCGCTCAGGCGCCACGATCAGACGCGCGAGCTCGGCCTCGTCCTCCGCGTGGTCCTCCCACACCTGGCCGTACGCGCACGGGTCGCCGTCGAGGAGCCCGACGCAGGGCACGACGCCGGGCAGCGCGTGCCAGTCGTCGAGGATCTCGGGCGTCAGCCGCAAGAACGGGACGGACGCCCAGGCGAGCGATTCGGCGGCTGACTCCACCCAGCCCACGATCGTCGCCGCGTCGTCGTTCCGGAAGTCCCTGAGGGCGATGTCCACCGGGACATGTTCGCCGACGGCGGCGGTTCGGTCCGCGCTTCACGCTTCCATGCCGTCCATACTTGCGACTTGGATCTCGATCTCGTCTTCCTGGGGACGTCGGGGTCGATGCCGACCTCGTTCCGCGGGGCTCCCGCGCTTCTCGTCCGACGTGGGGGCGAGCGGCTCCTGTTCGACTGCGGCGAGGGCACGCAGCGCCAACTGCTGACCTCGGCAGTCGGGCTCGTCGACCTGCGGGAGGTCTTTCTCACGCACTACCACGCCGACCACTACCTCGGCCTGCCGGGGATGCTGAAGACGTTCGCCATGCGCGGACGCGAGGAGCCGATCACGCTCTACGGCCCGACCGGCCTGAGCGCGCTCTTCGCGGACCTACGCCGCATCTTCGGCAAGCTCACCTACGAGTGCACGCTCGTCGAACTGCGGCCCGGCGACCGCCTGCCCCGCGACGGCTATGCCCTCGACGTCTTTCCGGTGCTCCACGGACGCAATGCCGTCGGCTACACGCTGCTCGAGGACGAGCGGCCCGGCCGGTTCGACGTGTCGACGGCTGACCGCCTCGGCGTCCCCGCCGGCCCGGAGCGCGGAGCGCTCCAGCGCGGCGAGCCGGTCACGCTCGCCGACGGCCGAATCGTCACGCCTGACGACGTTCTCGGGCCGGCGAGACGCGGCCGCAAGGTGACGATCACCGGCGACACCGCGCCCTCCTCGGACGTCGTCGAAGCTGCGCGAATCGCCGACGTGCTCGTCCACGAGGCCACGTTCCTCGAGGACGAGCAGGAGCGCGCGCGGGAGACGCTGCACTCGACGGCGCTCGACGCCGCTGCGGCCGCCCGAGAGGCCGACGTCGGACTCCTCGCGCTCGTCCACCTCTCCAGCCGTTACCTCGGCCGCGACGCCGCGCGCGAGGCACGCACCGTCTTCCCGGAGACCGTGGTCCCGAAAGACTTCGATACGATCGAGGTCGGTTTCGACGAGCGGGGCGGGCCGCGGCTCGTCAAGGGTGGAGCCGTGCATCGGCGGGCCCAGCCTCCGGCCGCGGAGGAGGCGGTTCCCGTCGGCGAGGAAGGGGGTGCAGCATGAGCGAGATGGTGCAAGTCGCCCTGGCGGAGGACGTCACCGAGGCGGAGGAGCTCCAGGAGATCCTGCGCCAGGCCGGGATCGAGTCGAGGCTCGAGATGGCCGTCGAGCATCACCCGACCTCGACCGAGGACGCCCCTCAGAAAGTGCTCGTCCCCGAGTCGTCACTCGAGCAGGCGCAGCACGCGATCGAGTCGATGACCGACCCGGACGAGATGGCCGCGGATTAGTAGTTCCCGCGTGAGCGTCGACTTCGGGCGGCTGGCGCCGGTGTACGACCGCATCCGGCCGGTCGACGACAACTGGCGCCGCGTCTACGACCTCGTCGTCGCCGAGGCCGACCTGCACGGGCGGCGGGTGCTCGACCTCGGCTGCGGGACCGGCCGTTTGTCGAAGGAGCTCGCCGAAGGCGGCGTCGCCAAGGTGTGGGGAGTGGACGCGTCGCAGGAGATGCTTGCCGTCGCGCGCCAGAACGTCCCGAACGGCGTCGGCCTGAAGGAGGGAAGAGCCGAGCAGCTTCCCTTCCGGGACGCGTGGTTCGACCGGGTCGTCATGTGGCTCGTCTGCCACCTCGTCGACCGCCCCGCGGCGTTCCGAGAGGTCGCGCGCGTGCTCGTTCCAGAGGGGCGACTCGCCGTCGTCACCTTCGACACGCGCCACTTCGAGCGCTACTGGCTGAACCGCTTCTTCCCGGGCATCCAGGAAATCGACCTCGCCCGCTTCCCGAGCGAGGAGCAGCTCCGCGGCGAGCTCGCGGGCGCCGGCTTCGGCTCCGTGCGCCTCGAGCGCCTCTCCCAGCACGCGTCGCTCCCGCGCGAGACGGCGCTCGAGCGGATCCGCGGGCGGCACATCTCGACGTTCGACCTGCTCGACGAGGACGAGATCAGAGAAGGAACGGCCAGAGCCGAGCGCGAGCTCCCCGACCCGGTCGAGTACGACCAGGAGTGGCTGATCGCGATCGGAGCAGAGCCGTGACGAGGCGGAAGACCGTCGCCGACCTCCTCGCCGAGTCGCGCGCCGGCCTCGACCGCGTCACGCCCGCACAGGCGTACGAGGCGATGCGCGACGGCGGCGTGCTCGTCGACGTCCGCTCGCAGGACGAACGGGAGCGGCAGGGCCTCGTGCCGGGCGCCGTCCACTACCCGCTGTCGGTCGTGCTCTGGCGGCTCGACCCGGCGGAGGACACCGGCAACCCGAAGCTCCCGCTCGACACCCGGGTCATGCTCCTGTGCCGCCAGGGCTACAGCTCGAGCCTCGCGGCAGCCCAGCTCCGCGAGATCGGGCTTCGAGCGTGCCACCGACGTCGTCGGCGGGGTCGAGGCGTGGATCGCCGCAGGCCTGCCGATCGAGCCCACGGACGTTTGACCTTTCCGCCGTACGGGGCATGAACCTCGTCTAGGCACAGCCGCTCCGGGCCTTCGGCGGCGGGGCGGCGCGAGCAACGGAGGTTGGGCAATGAAGAGACGGCTGCTGGCGCTGGCCGCACTCGTCCTGACGGCCGGCCTGACGGTCACGGTCGTGTCCTCGTCGAGCGCGTCCACGGCCAAGAGCGTCAAGAACTTCAAGCACGTGTTCGTCTTCATGATGGAGAACACGGGCATCGAGGCACTCCAGAAGAACCCGAACGCCCCGTGGATCAACCAGGCGATCCAGACCTACCGGCGTCGCGGGCAACTACTTCGGCGTCACGCATCCGAGCCAGCCGAACTACATCGCCTCGACGGCCGGCACGACCGCGGGCGTCCCCGAACGACAACGACGTGACGGTGAACCTGCCGAACATCGTCGACCAGCTCGAGGCGAAGAAGCACACGTGGAAGGGCTACATGCAGGGCCTGTCGCTCTGCAACGGCGACAAGCTCGCCCACGCGTGCGGCAACCAGCTTTACGAGCGGAAGCACAACCCGTTCGTCTCCTTCTCCGACGTCCAGTCGAGCCCGGCCCGGATGGCGAACATCGTCGACCTGAGCCAGCTGGACACAGACCTGGCGAACAAGACGGAAGTGCCGGACTACTCGTGGATCAGCCCCGACCAGTGCAACGACATGCACGGCCGCGGGGGCACCGGCGGGCCGAGCGACCCGTGCGACTTCTCGCAACGTGCAGCTGCTGATCCAGGCCGGCGACCAGTTCCTGTCCACGTACGTCGGCAAGATCATGGCCTCGAAGGCGTGGTCGGGCGACTCGGCCGATCTTCATCACCTGGGACGAGAGCGACTTCACGGGCTCGCCGGACAACTTCGGCTTCGGCGACACGCGCGGCTGCTGCGACGCCGACCCGGGCGGCGGCCACGTGCTGACGATCGTGATCAACCGCAACTCGAACGGGCCCTCGGCGTCGTTCCAGCTCTACAACCACTACTCGCTGCTCTCGACGATCGAGAACGCGTGGAACCTCGGCTGCCTCGCGAACACCTGCGACACCGCGAACGTGAAGCCGATGACCGACCTGACCGGCTGATCCGGTCGACCTCCGGAGCGGGGCGGGAGCGATCCCGTCCCGTTCCGCGTACACTCCTCCGCATGACGACGGTGACGTTCCGTGGCCGTCAGGCGCGCACACGGTGCGCAGCCGTCACGGCGTAGCCACGCACAGCACTTCCTCCGCTCGACGCGCCTCGCGGCCCAGATCGTCTCCGACGCCGGCGTCGGCCCGGACGACCTAGTCCTCGACATCGGCGCCGGCGTCGGCGCGCTGACCGCCGAGCTGTCCCGCCGCTGCCGGTGCGTGCAAGCGATCGAGATCGACGCCGCCCTCGTCGGCCGCCTGCGTGAGCGCTTCGGCCGCGTGCCGCAGGTCGAGATCCTCCACGCGGACGCGCTCACCGTGGCGTTCCCCTGCGAGCCGTTCCGCGTCGTCGCCAACATTCCCTTCGACGTCACCGCCGCGATCTGCCGGAGGCTCCTGGACGACCCGCGCGTGCCGCTCGAACGCGCTGACCTGATCGTCGAGCTCGGCGCGGCGCAGAAGCGAGCCCGGATCAGCCCCAGCACCGCCCTGGGCGTCTACCGGGGCGCCTGGTACGAGCTCGCCGTCGTCCGACGGCTCCACTCGTCGGCGTTCGCGCCGCCGCCGAGCGTCGACGCGGCAGTGCTCCGGATCGTCCGGCGCGCCCAGCCGCTCGTTCCGCACCTCGGGGCGGCGGACTACAGGGCGTTCGTCACGACGGGCTTCAAGCGGCGCACCGTCCTGCGACGGGCGCTCGGTGACGTCGTGTCGCCGCGGCAGCTGAAGCGGCTCGCGACCGACCATGGCTTCTCGCCCGACGCCCTCCCGTGGGAGCTCGACCAGCATCAGTGGGCAGCCATCTTCGGGTTCGTCCGACGGCGGGCGATACACTGCCGCAGACACACGAACCCCTTTAACCCGGTCCTGCGAGGCCGGAAAGGAGTCGGATGAGCATGGCTGCAAGCGCGCCCGCCGGTGAGCGGGTGCTCCTCGACGCAGAGGCGCTCCAGCGCACTCTCCACCGCATCGCCCACGAGATCATCGAGGGCAACGAGCGGCTCGACCAGGTCGCGCTGATCGGGATCCACACGCGCGGCGTCTTCCTGGCCCAGCGCCTGCGGCGGCTGATCGAGGAGTTCACCGGCGCCGACCTCGCGCTCGGCACAGTCGACATCACCTTTTACCGAGACGACGTCCAGGTCCGCGGCCGCGACGCGCCGCTGCACCCGCAGCCGCTCGTCCGCGCGACGCGGATCGACTTCCCGCTCGAGGGCCGCACCTGCGTCCTCGTCGACGACGTCCTCTATACCGGGCGGACGATCAGGGCCGCCATCGACGCGCTCTTCGACTACGGCCGGCCCGCCCGTGTCCAGCTCGCGGTCATCTGCGACCGCGGCCACCGGGAGCTTCCGATCCGCCCCGACTACGTCGGCAAGAACCTGCCGACTGCGCGCAGCGAGCGCGTCCAGGTGGAGCTCGTCGAGGTGGACGAGGTCGACCAGGTCCTGCTCGTCCCGTCTCCCGAGGAGGGGAGTTAAGTGCCCCAGATCACCGTGATGCGAGAGGAGCTGCCGCCGATGCGACCGCCGCGGCGGCACCTGCTCTCGATCGAGGACCTGAACCGCGACGACGTCGAGCGGCTGCTCGCGACCGCGCGGTCGTTCGACCAGGCGTCGCAGCGCGAGCTGAAGAAGCTGCCGACGCTCCGCGGCCGCACGGTCGTCAACCTCTTCTTCGAGTCCTCGACGCGCACGTCGTCGAGCTTCGAGCTCGCCGCCAAGCGCCTATCGGCCGACGTCATGTCGATCAAGGCCGCGGGCTCCTCGGTCGACAAGGGCGAGTCCCTCAAGGACACGGCGCTGACGCTGAACGCCTACGACCCGGACGTGATCGTCATCCGGCACGCCGCGATCGGCGCGCCGCAGCTCGTCGCCGAGGTGACCGGCGCGCACATCGTCAACGCAGGGGACGGGAAGCACCAGCACCCGACCCAGGCGCTTCTCGACCTGTACACGATCCAGCAGGAGCTCGGTCGCATCCAGGGGGTCCACGTGGCGATCGTCGGCGACGTGCTGCACTCGCGGGTCGCGCGCTCGGACATCCAGGCGCTCGTCATGTGCGGCGCCCGGGTGACGCTCGTCGGCCCGCCGACGCTGATCCCACGTGGGATCGAGGCGATGGGGTGCGCGGTCAGTCCCGATATCGACGCGATCCGCGCCGCCGACGTCGTCTACGTGCTGCGCATGCAGCGCGAGCGGATGCTAGAGGGCGCGAACTACGTGCCGAGCCTGCGCGAGTACACCGCGCGGTGGGGCGTGACGCCCGAGCGGCTGCGGCCGGGCCAGAAGGTGATGCACCCGGGCCCGATGAACCGCGGTGTCGAGATCGACCCGCGCGTGGCCGACTCCCCGGACGCGCTGATCGAGGCGCAGGTGCGCGCGGGGCTCGTCGTCCGCATGGCCGTGCTCTACGACCTGCTCACGCACGGCCCGGTCGTGGTCCCGACCCAGGCCGCCATGGAGGTGGCGTGATGCTGTTCTCGCGCAACGGCTACACGGACAGCCGGGCGATCGAGGGCGCCCGCGTGATCGATCCCACCCAGGGGATCGACGAAGCGCTCACGGTCACGATCGAGAACGGCGTCATCACCCGTCTCGAGCCCGGCACGGCTCAGCCCGGGCTCGTGCTGGCACCGGCCTTCGTCGACCCGCACGTCCACCTGCGAACGCCCGGTCGCGAGGACGAGGAGACGATCGCCTCCGGCACCGCGGCGGCCGCGGCCGGCGGCTACTGCGCGATCCTCGCGATGCCGAACACCGAGCCCGTCGTCGACTCGGCCCCCGTCCTCGCGTCGCTCGTCGACAAGGCCCGCGCCGAGGCGGTCGTGCCGCTCGGCTTCATGGCCGCGATCTCGAAGGGGCAGGCGGGCGCGGAGCTGACCGAGATGGGCGAGCTCGCCGACGCCGGCGCCGCCGGGTTCACCGACGACGGCCGGCCCGTCGTCTCGCCGGGCCTGATGCGACGCGCGCTGCAGTACAGCCCCGTCGCCGGGCGTCGCGTCGCGGTCCACTGCGAGGAGCCCACGCTCACGCGGGGCGGCCACATGCACGAGGGCGTCGTCTCGGCCGAGCTCGGCTTCACCGGTTACCCCTCCGTCGGCGAGAGCGTGATGGTCGAGCGCGACCTGTCCCTCGCCGGCTACGAGGACCGGCCGGTGCACCTGATGCACCTGTCGGCGCGCGAGTCGGTCGAGGCGCTGTCGCGCGCGCAGATGGCCGGCGTGGCCGCGACCGGAGAGGTCACGCCGCACCATCTCTGCCTGACCGACGAGGCGGTGCGCTCGCTCGACCCGAACGTGAAGATGAACCCACCCCTGCGCTCGGCCGACGACCGCGCCGCACTCGTCGCCGGCCTGCGCGACGGGACGATCTGCTGCATCGCCACCGATCACGCGCCGCACGCGCGCCACGAGAAGGACGTCCCGTTCGAGGAGGCGCCCTTCGGAGTCACCGGACTCGAGACGGCGTTCGCCGCGCTCAACACGCACCTCGTCGGGGCGGGCCTGCTCACGCTCGAGACGCTGCTCGAGCGGATGTCGGCCGGGCCGGCGCGCGCATTCGGCCTCGACGCGCCGCGGATCGCCGTCGGCGCGCCCGCCAACCTCGTCCTGCTCGACACCGAGGCGGCCTGGCGCGTGACCGAGGGCGGCTTCCGCTCGCGCTCGGCAAACTCGTGGCTCCTCGGCCAGACACTCAAGGGCAAGGTGCGGACGACGATCGCCGCCGGGCGGGTCGTGTTCGAGGCATGACCGGCGCGCTCATGCTCGAGGACGGTGAGGTCTTCGCCGGGCGGTCGGTCGGCGCCGCCGGGACAGCGTTCGGCGAGGCCGTCTTCGCGACGGCCATGACCGGCTACCAGGAGCTCGTCACCGACCCGAGCTATGCGGAGCAGATCCTCTGCTTCACGGCGCCGATGGTCGGCAACTACGGCGTCGCCGACGAGTGCTGCGAGTCGGGGGCGGTGCACGTGCGCGGCGTCGTGATGCGCGAGGCGCGCGGGCCCGAGTGGACGGCCTGGCTCAAAGCGAACGGCGTCGTCGCGCTCACCGGCGTCGACACGCGTTCGCTCGTGCTCCACCTGCGCGACGGCGGCTCGAAGCGGGCCGCGATCGCGACCGGGAAGGTCGACCTCGACGACGTGCGCGGGCAGCCGTCCATGGACGGGCGCTCCCTCGCCGCCGGCGTCTCGACGCAAGAGCCGTACCGCTTTTGCGACGGAGGGCCGGAGCTCGCGGTTGTCGATTACGGCTGCAAGCGCTCGATCCTCGGTCGCCTCCAGCACACGGGTGCCGCGGTCACCGTCTACCCGCACGACGCCGACGCGGACACGCTCGCGACGCATGACGGTGTCTTGCTCTCGAACGGCCCCGGCGACCCCGAGCCGCTACGGGAGGAGATTGCAACACTGTGTTGCTTGGTCGGGCGGGTGCCGGTGTTCGGGATCTGCCTCGGCCACCAGCTGCTCGCGCTCGCGACCGGGCTTGAGACGTTCAAGCTCCCGTTCGGCCACCGCGGCGCCAACCATCCAGTCGTCGACCGGCGCTCCGGCCGCGTCCTCGTGACGAGCCAGAACCACGGCTTCGCCGTCCGAGCGAGCGAGGGCCGCGAGGCAACTCACGTCTCGCTCTACGACGGCACGGTCGAGGGGCTCGACTACCCGGAGCTCCGCGCCCGCTCGGTGCAGTTCCACCCGGAGGCAGGCCCCGGCCCGCACGACGCCTGGCCGCTCCTCGAGACCTGGGTGGAGGATCTCCGTGCCGCGGCGTGACGACCTCCAATCGGTGCTGATCATCGGCTCGGGGCCGATCGTGATCGGCCAGGCCTGCGAGTTCGACTACGCCGGCTGCCAGGCGCTGAAGGTGCTCCGCGACGACGGCTTTCGGACGATCGTCGTCAACTCGAACCCGGCGACGATCATGACCGACCCGGGCTTCGCCGACCGCACCTATCTCGAGCCGCTCGACCTCGAAGGCGTCGCCGCAGTCATCGAGCGTGAACAGCCGGACGCTGTCCTGCCGACCATGGGCGGCCAGACCGGGCTCAACCTCGCGCGCGACCTCGCCGAGGCCGGGCTCCTGTTCGGCGCCGAGCTGATCGGCGCGCCGCTCGACGTGATCCAGCGCGCAGAGGACCGAGAGCTCTTCCGCGACGCCGTCCGCAGCGTCGGCCTGGCCGTGCCGGAGTCGCGGATCGTCACCGCCCCCGACCAGCTCGACGGCGTGAACCTGCCGGCCGTCGTCAGGCCGGCGTTCACCCTCGGCGGCCACGGCGGCGGCTTCGTCCTCACCGAGAGCGAGCTCGCCCGCCAGGTCGAGACGGGCCTCCACGAGAGCCCGATCGGGCAGGTGCTGGTCGAGGAGTCGGTGCGTGGCTGGGACGAGTTCGAGCTCGAGGTCGTCCGCGACACGGCGGACAACGTCGTGATCGTGTGCTCGATCGAGAACCTCGACCCGATGGGCGTCCACACCGGCGACTCGGTCACCGTCGCGCCGCAGATGACGCTCTCGGACGCGGCCTACCAGGAGCTTCGCGACGCGGCGGCGGCGATCATCCGGGCGGTCGGCGTCGAATGCGGCGGCTCGAACATCCAGTTCGCGCGCAACCGCGGGACCGGCGAGCTGCGGGTGATCGAGATGAACCCGCGTGTCTCACGTTCCTCGGCGCTCGCGTCGAAGGCGACCGGCTATCCGATCGCGAAGGTCGCGGCCAGGCTCGCGGTCGGCTACACGCTCGACGAGATCCCGAACGACCTGACGGGGACGACGCCGGCGAGCTTCGAGCCGACGCTCGACTACGTCGTCGTCAAGTTCCCGCGCTTTGCGTTCGAGAAGTTCCCCGGCGCGGACACCACGCTGGGGACGCAGATGAAGTCGGTCGGCGAGTCGATGGGGATCGGGCGCACGTTCGCCGAGGCGTTCTGGAAGGCGCGGCGCGGTCTCGAGATCGACCCCGAGTGGCGTCCCGAGAACCTCCACCCGTGGTTCGCCCGCGAGCTCGAGGCCCCGCGGCCGACAGGCGACGTCGCCTACCGGCGCGTCGACTCCTGCGCGGGCGAGGTGGCAGCCGACTCGAACTACTTCTACTCGACCCGTGGCGAGCTCGACGAGCGGCCTCCCGAGCCGGGCCGCAGCGTCGTCATCCTCGGCTCCGGCCCCAACCGGATCGGCCAGGGGATCGAGTTCGACTACTGCTGCGTCCACGCCGCGCAGTCGTTCCGCGGCCTCGGCTACGAGTCGGTGATGGTGAACTGCAACCCGGAGACCGTCTCGACCGATTACGACACGTCCGACCGGTTGTACTTCGAGCCGCTCGACGAGGAGTCCGTTCTGGCCGTGCTCGAGCGCGAGCAGCCGGTCGGCGTCTGCATCCAGTTCGGCGGCCAGACGCCGCTCAAGCTCGCCCGTGCCATCGAGCGCGCCGGCCATCGCATCCTCGGGACACCGTTCGACGCAGTCGACCTCGCGGAGGACCGCGAGCGCTTCGGCGGCGTGCTCGCGCGGCTCGGGATCCGCTGCCCGGAGTGGGGGACGGCACGGAGCGCGGTGGAGGCGATCGAGGTCGCCGAGCGGATCGACTACCCCGTCCTCGTCCGGCCCTCGTACGTCCTCGGCGGCCGCGCGATGCGGGTCTGCTACCGACCCGATCAGATCGACGCCGCCTTCGACCACCTCGTCGGGCCGGTCCTCGTCGACCGCTTCCTCGAGGGCGCGCTCGAGATCGACGTCGACGCGCTCTGCGACGGGGAGGAGACCTACGTCGCAGCCGTGATGGAGCACGTCGAGGAAGCCGGCGTTCACTCGGGCGACTCGTCCTGCGTGCTTCCGCCGCACTCGCTCGCCCCGTCGCACGAGCGGGAGATCCGTTCGGTTGTCCAGCGGCTCGCGCCGGCGCTCGGCGTCGTCGGCCTGATCAACGTCCAGCTCGCCGTCCTCGGGGGTGACGTCTACGTGCTCGAGGCCAACCCCAGGGCCTCGCGCACCGTCCCGTTCGCGAGCAAGGCGATCGGCGTCAACCTCGTCGAGGCGGCCTGCCGGCTGATGGCGGGCGCCCGCGTGCCCGAGCTCGTCCTGCCGCGGCGCCGCGCCGGCCGGCCGCACCGGGGGCCGGTCTCGGTCAAGGCGGCCGTGCTCCCGTTCGCACGCTTCCCCGGCAGCGACCCGGTGCTCGGGCCCGAGATGCGCTCGACCGGCGAGGTGATGGCCTTCGCGCTCGACTTCCCGAGCGCGTTCGCGAAGGCCGAGCGCGCCGCCGGCCGGCCGCTGCCCACCGAGGGCACCGCGTTCCTGTCCGTCCGGGACGAGGACAAGGCAGCGCTCGTCCCCGTCGCGCAGGCGCTCGTCGTCCTCGGCTTCCGACTCGTCGCGACCGAGGGCACGGCGGCCGCGTTGACCGCGGTCGGGATCGACGTGGAGCCCGTCGCGAAGGTGTCCGACGCCGCCGGGGATTCGAGGACGGTCGTTGACCTGATCCGCAAGCGCCGCTGCCAGCTCGTCCTCAACACTCCGCAGGGGTCCGAGGCGCGGAGCGACGGCTACCGGATCCGGGAGGCGGCGCTGCGGGCGCGGGTCCCATGCATCACGACGCTCGCGGGCGCGGCAGCCGCTGTCGAGGCGATCGCGGGTGCCCGGACAGAGGCCGCACGTTCCCTGCAGGAGCGGCATGAGGCGCAGCGCAGGGAGACCCATGGTTCCCCCGCGGGCCTCCTCCTTCACGACGGTCCGCAGCGAGCAGGCGCGCGGGCTCTCGCCGGACCAGGCCCGGCATCGCCCTCTGACGATCTCCTCGAAACGGGCGACGGAAAGCAAAATGCGTAGCCGCGAGCGCCTCCGCGTGACCGGCGTCGAGCCGATTGGCCTCTACACGCTGCTGCGGGTGGAGCGGGACGGGCTCGATCCGGGCCGGCCCGGGCAGTTCTTCATGCTCTCGCCGCCCGGCCGCGTGCTGCCGCGACCGATGAGCCTCTGCCTCGCGCCGCCGGGCGAGCTCGCTTTCCTGCTCGACCCGATCGGCCCCGGCACCCGCGCGCTCTGCGGGCTCGAGCCGGGCGATCGCCTCGACGTCTTCGGGCCGCTCGGCAACGGCTTCGACCTCGACGTCGACCGGCCGCTGCTCGTCGGCGGCGGCATCGGCATCGCGCCCCTCCCGTACCTCTCCGACGCGCTCGGCATGCCGCCCGCCGTACTCGGCTTCCGCAGCGACGCGCATGCCGAGGCCGCCGCTCTCCTTCCGCAGGCCGAGGTCGTCGTCGACCCGATCCTTGTAACAAGTTGTTGCTTGGAGGGGTTCGATGTGCTCGCGTGCGGGCCGGAGCCGATGCTCGACGCCGTCGCCGAACGCTGCCCCGGCGCCCAGCTCGCCTGGGAGGCACCGATGGCCTGCGGCTACGGCGCGTGCTTCGGCTGCGCAGTCGAGATCGGCGGCCAGTGGAAGCGCCTCTGTGTGGAAGGCCCCGTCCTTGCTGCTTAACGCCTCCGGCTGCCTCGACGCGCTGACCGCACCCGAGGTCGCGCGACAGCTCGACGCGTTCGTGACCAAGACGGTCACGCCGCTCCCGCGCCCCGGCAACGCGCCCGTCCGCATCGTCGAGACCGAGGCGGGGATGCTGAACTCGATCGGGCTCGCGAACCCGGGGCGCGAGCGCTTCCTCGCCGACTCGCTGCCGCGCCTCCGGGAGCTCGACCTGCCGCTGTGGGTGTCGGTCGGCGGCTTCGCGGCCCGCGAATACGCGGAGACGTGCGAGCGCCTCGAGGACGTCACGGTCGAGCTCAACCTCTCCTGCCCGAACGTCGACGAGGCGCCGGAGTCAGCGGCCGAGATCGTCGCCGCCTGCCGGGCGGCGACGAGGCTGCCGCTCTACGCGAAGCTCTCGCCGGCCGCCTGGGACATCGGCGAGGTCGCTCGCGCGGTCGACGCGGCCGGTGCCGACGGCCTCTCGCTCGTCAACACGATGCGCGGCCTCGCGCTCGACGAACGCACGCTGCGGCCCGTCCTCGGCACCGCGACCGGGGGCTACTCGGGGCCGGCGCTGCGCCCGATCGCGCTCGCCGCCGTCTTCGCCTGCCGCCGCGCGACCGCCCTGCCGATCGTCGGGATGGGCGGGGTCACGACGGGGCGTGACGCGCTCGAGCTCATGGCCGCGGGAGCCTCGGCGGTCGCGCTCGGCACCGCTCTGTTCGCCGATCCGGATGCGCCTGCCCGGGTCCGGGCCGAGCTCCAGGTCGAGCTCGACAGGCTCGGGCTCGACTCCTTCGACGCCGTGAGGGGGCTCGCCCACGCCGGCGGTGTCGTCCTCCGGGACCCGGCAGTTGCGGGTCCCGCACCGAAGTAAGTACGCTCGACAAGGGCTTGCAGAAGTCCCGCGTAGCGGTGTTAGTATCGACGCCCCACCCATGGCCGCGTCCAAGACTCAAAGCCAGGCGCCATCGCGTTCACTCGATCAGCGGATGGACGCACTCCGGCGAGCCAACGACATCCGGGTCAAACGGGCGCAGCTGAAGAAGGACCTCAAGCTCGGTCAGATGCGCATCGACGTGATCCTCAGCGATCCTCCCGAGTACGTCTCGACCGCGAAGGTCCTCGACATGCTGATGGCGGTGCCGAAGTTCGGCCAGGTGAAGGCGAAGCGGTACCTGAACCAGTGTCGGATCAGCGAGTCGAAGACGGTGGGCGGGCTCTCCGACCGGCAGCGCACCGAGCTGATTGGGCTCTTCAGCCGGTAGAGGCCTCCTCGGCTTGCGACGCCGCCGGGGCGATTCCGGCGGCGGGACATCGCCCGTCATCGTGATCACCGGCCCTTCGGGGGCGGGGAAGGGGACGTTGATCCGGGCACTCCTGCCGCGCGTCCCGGACCTCGAGCTCGCGGTCTCGGCGACGACGCGGCTCCGCCGCGAGGGCGAGATCGAGGGGCGCGACTACTACTACCTCTCCGAGGCGGATTTTGCCCGGCGGGTCGCGAACGGCGAGTTCCTCGAGCACATCACCTACGTCTCGGGCCAGCGCTACGGCACGTTGCGGGAGGAGGTCGAGCGGATCGGGAACGAGGGCCGCATCACCGTGCTCGAGCTCGAGACCGAGGGCGCGCTCAAGGTCGCCGAGGAGATCCCCGGTGTCGTGACCGTGTTCGTGACGGCCCCGCGCGCCGAGCTAGAGCGGCGGCTGCGCGAGCGCGCGACCGAGAGCGCCGGAGAGATCGGCGAGCGGCTCGACCTCGCCGAGAGCCAGCTCCTGCAAGCGAGCCTCTTCGACCACGTCGTCGAGAACGACGACCTCGCCCAAGCCCTCGACGAGCTCGTCCAGATCGTCGACGCCGCCCGGAAGGACCGGGACGATCGGTAGCATGGCCGCATGATCCAACCTCGCATCGACAAGCTGTTCGGCAACGTCGACAGCCGCTACGCGCTCGTGATCGTCGCGGCCAAGCGGGCCCGGCAGATCAACAACTACCACCATCAGCTCGGCGAAGGCACGTTCGAGGAGCTCCCGCCCCTCGTCGAGTCGCGCTCCAAGAACTACTTGACGCTGGCCCTCGAGGAGATCGCCGAGGGCAAGATCAAGTACACGTATCCCAGCTGACCCGGGCCGGCGCGAGCCGGAACGGGTCGGACAGGGCACAATTCGTCCATGGCCCGTGTGATTCTCGGCGTCACCGGCGGGATTGCCGCCTACAAGGCGTGCGAGCTCTGCCGGCTCCTCGTCAAGGCGGGGCACGAGGTCACGCCCGTCCTCACCGCGGACGCCGAGCGGTTCGTCACCGCGCACACCTTCGAGGCGCTGGCGCGCCGCGAGGCACCGCGCGACCTGTACCCGCACCTCCTCGACGCCGACCTGCTCGTCGTTGCGCCGCTCTCGGCCAACACGCTCGCCAAGCTCGCGCACGGGATCGCCGACAACGTCCTCACGCAGACCGCGCTCGCTTTCGGCGGCCGCGTGCTCGTCGCGCCGGCGATGAACGTCCGCATGTGGGCGCACCCCGCGACGCAGGCGAGCGCGACGCTCCTCACCGAGCGCGGGGTCGAGCTGATCGGACCGGAGGAGGGCGAGCTCGCCGAGGGCGAGACCGGCCTCGGCCGGATGACGGAGCCGGAGGAGATCTTCGCCCGCTGCCAGGTCCTCCTCGGCGCCGGCGGCAAGCTCGAGGGCAAACGCGTACTCGTGTCCGCGGGCGGGACGCGGGAGCCGCTCGACGCGGTCCGCTTCCTCGGCAACCGCTCCTCGGGTCGCATGGGCGTCGCCCTCGCCGAGGAGGCCCGCCGCCGGGGCGCGTCCGTGACGCTGCTCGCAGCCAACCTCGGCGTGGCCGTTCCGCGCGGCATCGAGGTCGTGCAGACACCCACGGCCGCGGACATGCGCACCGCGGCCGAGATGCACTCTGATGCCGACGTCGTGGTCATGGCCGCCGCGGTCGCCGACTACCGCCCGACCGAGCCGATCGACGGCAAGCGCCCCAAGGACGAGCAGGGCTGGAGCGTCGAGCTCGAGCCGACCGTCGACATCCTCCGCGAGCTCGGCGCCGCCCGCAGCAACGGGCAGGTGCTCGTCGGCTTCGCCGCCGACACGGGGGAGACGGGCCTGGCGCGTGCGCGTGAGAAGCTCGCGACGAAGGGAGCCGACCTGATCGTCTTCAACGACGTCGCCCGCGACGGGATCGGCTTCGACGCGACCGACAACGAGGTCGTGCTCGTCTCGAGCCTGCACGAGCGCGCCGTTCCGCGCGCCCGCAAGGAAGCGATCGCCGCCGCCGTCCTCGACGCGGTCGAAGACCTCCTGGCGTGATCCAGGCGGTCGTGATGGCGGCCGGCGAGGGCCGTCGCCTCCGACCCCTGACCGAGCGCTACGCGAAAGCCGTCCTGCCAATTGACGGCCGGCCGGTGATCCTCGGCCTCCTGGAGGAGCTCCGCTCGGCCGGCGTCGGTCGCGTGACCGTCGTGACAGGCCACCTCGCCGACCAGGTCGAGCGGCTGCTCGGCGGCGCTCCTGCCGAGCTCCGCGTCGTCCGCCAGACCGAGCCGCTCGGCTCTGCCGACGCCGTCCGCCGGGCCGAGCTCGAACCGCCGTACCTCGTGCTCGGGGCCGACACGCAGTTCGCTCCCGGGGCCGTGGCGGCCTTCGTCGAGCGGGCACCGGCCTACGACAACGCGCTCGCGGTCCGGCCGAGGCCGGGCGCGCTGCAGCGAGACCGCGTGCGCGTCGAGGCGGGGCTCGTGACGCGCTTTCAGGACGGCGAGCTGGACGGCGGTCTCGTCGGCGCACCCCTGTGGCTCGTCGGCCCGAGCGCGCACCGCCACCTCGACGGCGTCCCGGGTCCTCCGTACGAGCTCCGCGACGCGATGGAGCATGCGCTCGAGGAAGGCTTCGGCGTCGGCGCGATCGAGGTCGGCCCGACGCGTGAGCTGACGACGCCGTTCGACGTGTTGGTCGAGAACTTCGGGTATCTGAAGGACCTGTGAGCGAGGTCTACGACCTGTTCCAGGAAGGCCGCAGGCGACTGCGGAGCGGTCAGCCCGCGCAGGCGACGGTGCCGCTCGAGAAGGCGAAGCGCCGCGAGCCGCACAAGGCCTCGATCCGCGAGGCGCTCGGCATCGCGTACTTCCGGCTCGGCCGCTACGAGGCGGCGGAGGAGGAGTTCCGGGCCGTGCTCGAGATCTCCCCGGTCGACGACTACGCGCACTACGCACTCGGACGCTGCCTCGAGAAGCTCGGCCGGACGACCGAGGCAAACGCGCACTACAAGCTCGCCCGCTCGCTCCGGCCCGGCGAGGAAACGTATGCCTCGCGCGTGCTCGATCTCGACTGATCGCACTATCCCACAGGGCCGGAACACTCGTCTGAAACTCTGGTAATACTGGTTTCGGTTTCTTCCAACAGGAGGTAGGAGAGCATGGGGCTGAAAAAGCTCGGATTACTCGCTGCCCTCGTGGTCCTCGGCGCTGCCGCCGCCGCTGCCGCGAGTGCTGCGACGAGCTCGAGTTCGGCAAGCAACGCGCTGGTCTTCGGCGCGGCGTCCGATCCGGTCATCATCGACGGGCCACTCGTCTCGGACGGCGAGTCGCTTCGCGTCGTCGACCAGATCTTCCAGGGCCTCGTCGGCCTGAAGCCGGGCACGACACAGATCGTGCCGCTTCTGGCGACGAGCTACTCGCCGAGCAAGAACGGGCTCACGTGGACGTTCACACTCCGCAAGGGCGTCAAGTTCTCGGACGGCACACCGTTCAACGCCGCAGCGGTCTGCTTCAACTTCCACCGCTGGTACAACTTCCCGGGGCCGCTGCAGAACAGCGCCGTGACCTACTACTGGAACACGGTGTTCGGCGGCTTCGCCCATCCGGCAGCCGGGAGCCCCGGCCCGGACAAGAGCCTGTACAAGGGCTGCAAGACGAGGGGCGCCAACACGGTGCAGATCCTGCTGACGCGGCGCTCGTCGTCGTTCCTCGGCGCGCTCGCGCTGACGAACTTCGGCATCGCCAGCCCGACTGCGCTCGTGAAGTACAAGGCCGACGCGGGCACCGTCGACTCGAACGGCGTCTTCCACCCGACCGGGACGTTCGGCACGCAGCACCCGATCGGCACGGGGCCGTACCTGCTCAAGACGTGGCAGGTCGGCAACAAGCTCGAGATCGACGCCAACCCGAGCTACTGGGGACCGAAGGCGAAGCTGCAGCGCATCATCTTCCGGCCGATCGCCGACAACGCGGCCCGGCTGCAGGCGCTGCAGAGCGGTGAGCTCCAGGGCTACGACCTCGTGGCTCCCGAGGACATCGGGACCGTCAAGTCGAACCCGAACCTGAAGATCCTCAACCGTCCGGCGTTCAACGTCGGCTACGTCGGGTTCAACCAGTCGATCCCGCCGATGAACAAGCTGCAGGTCCGCCAGGCGGTTGCCTACGGGCTCGACCGCGCCTCCGTCGTGGCCAAGTTCTACGCCGGCCGCGGACAGGTCGCGACCGAGTTCCTGCCGCCGACGCTGACCGGCTACGCGGGCAAGGGCGTGCCGCTCTACCCGTTCAGCCCGTCGAAGTCGAAGTCGCTGCTCCAGTCGGCAGGTCTGACCCTGCCGGTGCCGATCGACTTCTGGTATCCGACGAGCGTCTCCCGGCCGTACATGCCCGACCCGCAGCGGAACGCCGAGGCGTTCGCCGCGAGCCTCGAGCAGTCCGGCTTCAAGGTCACGTTCCACTCCGCACCGTGGCGCCCGGACTACCTGGCCCAGGTGCAGAGCGGGAAGGCGCAGGTCTTTCTGCTCGGGTGGACGGGCGACTTCGGCGACCCGGCCAACTTCGACAACGTGCACTTCGGAGCGTTCAACCCGATGTTCGGGTTCCACAACTCGAAGCTGTTCAGCATGCTGGGTACCGCCGACGCCGAGACCAACCTGGCCAAGCGGACGAAGGACTACCAGCAGGCCGAGGTCTACATCATGAAGTTCCTGCCGATGGTCCCGTACGTGCACAGCAAGCCGGCACTCGCGTTCCAGAAGAACGTGAAGGGATACATCCCGAGCCCGGTCTCGCTCGAGTCGTTCGCGACCGTCTTCTACACGTCGTAGGGAACTAGGAAGGAGGATGCAGCCGGCGGACGGCTAGATGCTTCGCTTCACCATCCGCCGGCTGTTCCTGCTCCTCCCGATCCTCTTCGGGGTCTCGCTCCTCGTCTTCATCTGGATCCGCCTCCTGCCGGGCGGCCCGGCCCAGGGGCTGCTCGGCGAGCGGGCGACGCCGGCGTCGGTCGCGCAGATCAACCATCAGTTCGGCCTCGACCGGCCGCTCTACGTCCAGTACTGGCGGTACCTCGACGAGACGGTCGTGCATCTCAACCTGGGCACCAGCATCAAGTCCTTCCGACCCGTCACGGACGAGATCAGGATCCGCTTCCCGGCCACCGTCGAGCTCGCACTCGGCGCGATGATCTTCGCCGTCAGCTTCGGCGTCCCGCTCGGCTTCCTCGCGGCGAAGCGGTACGGCTCCGCCTTCGACCACGGCAGCCTGCTCGCGTCGCTGATCGGGATCTCGATCCCGATCTTCTTCCTCGGGCTGATCCTCAAGTACATCTTCTCGGTGCGGCTCGGGTGGTTGCCCAGCATCGGTCGTGAAGACGTCCTGGCGGACTACTCGCATCCGACCGGCTTCTACATCCTCGACGCGATCATCGAACGCAACCCGGCTCAGTTCTGGGACGCGATCCAGCACCTGATCCTGCCCGCGATCGCGCTCGGATCGATCCCGCTCGCGATCATCGCGCGGATCACCCGTGCCTCGGTGCTCGACGTCCAGAACGAGGACTACGTGCGGACAGCGCGGGCCAAAGGGCTTCCGCCCCGCGCCGTCGACTCGCGGCACGTACTGCGGAACGCGATGCTGCCGATCTCGACCATCATCGGCCTCCAGACCGGCCTCTTGCTCTCGGGCGCCGTCCTGACCGAGACCGTGTTCGCGTGGCCCGGTATCGGCAGCTGGCTCGCGGGCGCGATCTTCAGCCGCGACTATCCCGTGCTGCAGGGCGGCATCCTCTTCCTCGCGGTCGTCTTCGTCGTCGTCAACCTGCTCGTGGACATCTCGTACGCGATCCTCAACCCTCGGATCAGGCTGAGCTGACGTGACGGTCGCCCAGATCGACGCCGCCAACGTCCTTCCCGCCTCGAGCGGCGGCCTGTGGCACGAGGCCTGGTCGCGCCTGCGCAAGAACCCGGGCGCGATCGTCGGCTGCTTCATCGTCGGCACCTTCGTCGTGATCGCGATCTTCGCGCCGCTGCTCGCGCCCTACTCGCCCAAGCTGGTGAACCTGAATGCGATCGGGACGAGCTGCTGTCCCGGGCCGTCCGCGCAGCACTGGTTCGGCGTCGACCAGCTCGGCCGCGACGAGTTCAGCCGGATCCTCTACGGCGCGCGCTACTCGCTCGTGATCGGCGTCGTCGCCGTCGCCGCGGGGCTGACGCTCGGTCTGCTTTTCGGGGCCACGGCCGGCTACCTCGGCGGCTTCACGGACTCGCTGATCATGCGCTGCATGGACGTGATGCTCGCGATCCCCGGCCTCCTGCTCGCGATCGGCATCGTCGCCGCGCTCGGCCCGGGCCTGTGGCAGATCATGATCGCCGTCGGGATCACGAACGTGCCGGTGTTCGCGCGTCTTTTACGCGGCTCGGTGCTGGCCCAACGGGAGCAGGACTTCGTCCTCGCGGCGCGGTCGGTCGGCGTCCGCAAGCGGTCGATCCTGTTCGGGCACATCCTCCCGAACTCGATGTCGCCGCTGATCGTCGGGGCGACGCTGGCGATGGCGACCGCGATCATCGACGTCGCCGGCCTCGGCTTCCTGGGGCTCGGCCCACAGGACCCCGGCACGCCCGAATGGGGGACGATGCTGACGCAGGTCGACCTCTACCTCCAGAGCGCCCCGTTCCTCGCGATCATTCCCGGCATCGCCATCGTCCTGCTCGTGCTCGGCTTCAACCTGATCGGCGACGGCCTCCGCGAGGCGCTCGACCCGAAGCTGCGCGGCCGCACCGGCAAGTTCAAGGCCTCGAAGAGCGCCGAGGCGTCGCTCGACGAGACCCGCGCCGCGGCGTTCAACCAGGAGTCGGGTGAGTTTGGCTAGCTCCGGCCCGGGCCTCGCGCCGCTGCTCGCGGTCGACGGGCTTCGGGTGGAGTTCTGGACATCGCGCGGGACGATCCACGCGGTCAACGGGATCTCGTTCTCGATCGGCGCCGGCGAGACGCTCGGCATCGTCGGCGAGTCGGGCTGCGGCAAGAGCGTCACCTCGCTGGCGCTCCTCGGCATCCTGCCTCGCGCCGGCCGCGCTGTCGGCGGCACCGCGCTCTTCGAGGGCCGCGACCTGCTCCAGCTCCCCGACAGGGAGCTCCGCGACATCCGCGGCAAGGACATCGCGATGATCTTCCAGGACCCGATGACGAGCCTGAACCCGGTGCTGACGATCGGGCGGCAGATCCGGGAGGCGCTCGAGACCCATTTCGACATGAACCGAGACGCGGCGGGGAAGCGCGCCGTCGAGCTCCTCGACCTCGTGGGCATCCCGGGCGCGCCGAGCCGCGTCCGCGACTATCCGCACCAGTTCTCGGGCGGCATGCGCCAGCGCGCGATGATCGCGATGGCGCTCGCGTGCCAGCCGAAGCTCCTGATCGCCGACGAGCCGACGACGGCGCTCGACGTCACGATCCAGGCACAGATCCTCGACCTGCTGCGCGCCCTCGTAGCCGACACGGGCATGGCGCTGATCCTGATCACCCACGACCTCGGCGTCGTCGCCGGCATGTGCGAGCGCGTCAACGTCATGTACGGGGGAATGTTCATGGAGGCCGGCGCCTCGGACAAGATCTTCGCCCGGCCGCGCCACCCCTACACGCTCGGCCTCTTGCAGAGCGTGCCGCGCCTCGACGCCTCGCGGCGCAGCCGGCTGACCCCGATCCACGGCGCCCCACGTGACATGCTCACGCCGCCGAGCTCCTGCCCTTTCCAGCCCCGCTGCCGCTACGCCGTCGAGGAGTCGGCGAGAAACGTGCCGCCGCTCACCGAGATCGAGCCCGACCACTTCGTCGCCTGCTTCAACCCCGTTCCGGCCGAGGAGTGGGCGACGAGCCGGCAGGTCGTGGCCGGATGAGCGACACCGCGGCGGCCAACGGCAACCTCGTCGACGTCGAGGGGCTCAAGGTCTACTTCCCGATCAAGAGCGGGCTCCTGCTCGACCGCCACGTCGGGGACGTCCGCGCGGTCGACGACGTCAGTTTCTCCATCCGCCGCGGCGAGACGCTCGGCCTCGTCGGCGAGTCGGGCTGCGGCAAGTCGACGCTCGGCCGTGCGCTGCTCCTGCTCTACAAGCCGACCGCCGGGCGCATCGTCTTCGACGGGCAGGACCTGACGGCGCTCGACGGGGAGAGCGTCAGAACGCTTCGCCGGCGCATGCAGATGGTCTTCCAGGATCCGTTCGCGTCGCTCAACCCGCGCCACAGCATCGGCCGGATCGTCGGCGAGCCACTCAAGACGCACGGCCTCGCCAAGGGCAAGCAGGCAGACTCACGGGTGCGTGAGTTGCTCGAGATCGTCGGCCTCCCGCCCGACGCCGTCTCGCGCTATCCGCACGAGTTCTCGGGCGGGCAGCGGCAGCGCATCGGCCTCGCCCGCGCGCTCGCCCTCAACCCGGACTTCATCGTCGCCGACGAGCCCGTGTCCGCGCTCGACGTGTCGATCCAGGCGCAGATCATCAACCTGTTCGAGGAGCTGCAGACCGAGTTCAACCTGACCTATCTGTTCATCGCGCACGACCTGGCCGTCGTCCGGCACATCTCCGACCGTGTCGCCGTCATGTATCTGGGCGTGATCGTCGAGGTGTCGCCGTCCGACGAGCTCTACGACAACCCGCTCCACCCGTACACGATCTCGCTGCTCTCGGCGATCCCGATTCCGGATCCCGAGGTCGAGCGCGCCCGCAAGCCGATCCTGCTCGCGGGCGACCTGCCGAGCCCGGCGAATCCGCCCGCCGCGTGCCGCTTCCACACGCGCTGCCCGTACGTGCAGGACACGCTCTGCCGGGACGAGGCGCCGCCGCTTCGCGAGCTGGCGCCCGGCCACGTCGTCGCCTGCCACTGGGCCGAGCAGATCAGGTCGGGCGAGCTCGAGCCGAAGCAGCGTCTGGCCGAGATCGTCCAGCCCGTAGGCGTGCCCACTCCGGCGCAGCCCTCGGCGGCCTAACTACGACTTCGTCATGCGCGCCGCCATCTTGGCGGCGGCCGCGCTCAGCTGGGCGGGCGTGAAGCCCTTGCCCGAGGTGAGCGCGCTCAACGTCGCGAGGACGCGCCCCTTCTGGAGGTAGACGACGTCGGCGGTCAGCGTGGACTTACCCTGCGAGGACGCGATGTGGAGCGTGATCTTGAACGCTCCGGCGACGTTCTTCACGCCTGACAGCTTCACGGCATGGACTTCGGTGGTCGCGAACGAGCCGGCCGGCACCTGGGCGACGAGCGCCGAGCCGAGGCAGCGGGCGAGGCCGATCTTCGTCGCGATGCCCGAGGCTGCCTTCGCCTGCGCCGGGGTGGCGAAGACGTCGACATCCGACTCGACGAGGAACGTCCCCGGGTCGACGGGCCGCGTGTAGGTGGCGCCGACCTGCGCGGTCGCGGTCAGCTTCGACAGGCTGTAGTGCTTGACGACGCAGTCCGGGTTGAGCCCGCCGAACTCGGTGGCCTTGCCCGTCCAGCCTCGTCCCGGAACGTCCGCCTTGCGCAGCACGATCGTCCGCGCGTAGGCCTGGTCGGCCGGCTTGACCGAGACCTTCGGATCGCCCGGCGCAGCCGTCGCCGTCGCGGCCAGGAGCCCCGCGGCTGCAAGAGCACCGATGAGAGCGAGGGGCCGTGAGACGCCTGCCACGAGCCCAAGATAGCCGAGTAGGCTCGCACGGGTGCGAGCCGTCGTGCAGCGAGTCTCCCGGGCCCGGGTCGTCGTCGGCGGCGACGTCGTCGGCGAGATCGAAGCGGGCCTCTGCATCCTGCTCGGCGTGGCCGGGACCGACGCCGCCGCGACGGCGGACCGCCTCGCGGGCCGCGTCGCCCGCCTGCGCGTGTTCGAGAACGAGGAGGGCAGGTTCGACCGCAGCCTGCTGGACACGGGTAGTGAGGCGCTCGTCGTCAGCCAGTTCACGCTGATCGCAGATACTGCGAAGGGCAACCGCCCGAGCTTCACGCGCGCAGCGCCGCCGGACCGGGCCGAGCCGCTCTACGAGCGCTTCTGCGACGCCCTTCGCGAGCTGGGCATGACTGTCGCCACGGGCGAGTTCGGCGCGCGCATGGAGGTCGACCTGACGAATGACGGCCCGGTCACGATCGTGCTCGAGGCGGAGGCGTGAGCTGATGCAGCTCGAGATTCGCCAGATGAGCGACGACGACGCGGCCCGGATCGCCGCCTGGCGCTACGACCCTCCGTACGACTTCTACAACGCCGATGCAAACGCGGACGATCTGGCCTTGCTGCTCGCGGCCGAACACCGCGAAGGCACGAGCTTCTCGGCGTTCGACACGCTCGAGCTCGTCGGCTTCTACGCGTTCCGGCAGGCAGGGGACGATATCGTCTTCGGTCTCGGGCTCCGTCCCGATCTCACCGGCCGGGGCCTCGGGCTCACGTTCCTACGCGCAGGGCTCGAGTTCGCACGCACCCGATTCGCCCCACGCCGCTTTCGGCTCTTCGTCGCGACGTTCAACGAGCGCGCGATGCGCGTGTACATGCGGGCAGGCTTCGTCCCCGTCCGGCTCTTCGACCACGAGACGAACGGCGGCGTGCACCCCTTCGTCGAGATGACGCTGAGGAACGACGCTCCAAGCTAGCCGCTCGCCTGCTCCAGCAGCCAGTCGACGAGCGTCTGCTCGTACTCGAGCGAGATCGAGCCGTCCGGGAGCGCCATCTCGTGCGACGCATCCGGCACGACGACGACGTCGACCGCGCTGCCTCGTGCCTCGCGCCAGGCCTCCACGCTCGGCTCGACCGGCGTCCACGCATCGTCGGCGCCGTAGAACATCAGCGCGGGCACCTGTACCCGCGCAAACACGGGGCGCGGATCCCAGTCCATCTCCTCGATCCACAGCCGCCGACCCTCGGCATCGAGCAGGATCGGCGGCAGGAAGGCGAGGAGCCACCACGGCTCGTCCATCGCCGCGCTGAGCTCGGCGGCAAGCGCGTCCTCGCGGCCCGCCGCCCGGCCGTGCACGAACGCCTCGTACTCGCGGCGGAGCGCGAGCACACGCTGCACGACGGCGCGGCCGTAGCCCGCGCGCTCGAGCTGCTGCGCGACGGCGTACATCATCTGCTCGGACGGCGTCACGCCGGTCGACGCGACCCCGACCACGAAGGCCACACGTGGCGACTCGGACGCGGCCAGCGGTGCGATCCAGCCGCCCTGGCTCAGACCCCAGAAGCCGACGCGGGGCACGCCCACGGCGTCCAGCACTGCGAGCGCATCCGCCGCCTGCACCTCGAAGCGTCCGCGCGAGCTGTCACCCGTCGACTCGCCCTCGCCTCGCCGGTCGAAGGTGACGACGCCGATGCCGACCTCCGGCAGCACCTCGTGGAGATGGCGGTAGAGGACGTAGTCGCGGGTGCCCTCGCCGGCCCCGTGCAGGGCGACGAGGGCCGTGTCTCGTCCGGGCGAGTACGAAGCCGCGAGAAGCGCTCCGTCACGCCTGACAACGAGCTCCTGCACGGGCTCATCCTATGGCCGAACAACGGTGCTATCCTGCAAACACCACATTTCACCGGCTTGGCGAAATGGGCGCACGGCGCCCATTTTTTTCGAGGAAAGACAGGATGGGATCCACCTACGAGAAGGAGCGAGAGCTGACGAGAGAGGTCACAGGGACGGTCGAGGCGCAGATTCCGGGAGTCGAGGTACTCGCGGTCGAACTGCTGTCGCCGACGCGTTTCTGTGTCTTCATCGACCACCCGCAGGGGGTCGACCACGCGCTCTGCGCGCGGGTCACCGACGTCCTGCGCGGTTACCTGACGAACTACACGGTGGATGTCTCCTCGCCGGGGCTCGAGCGGCCCCTCCGCAAGCCGGCGCACTTCCGAAACGCCGTCGGGCGCAGGGTCGCCCTTCGGACCGACCACCAGCTGCACGGCCGCAAGCGCTTCCGGGGCACCGTCGCAGAGGCAGGCACGCAGGCTCTGGCGCTCGAAGTCGAAGGCGACGAGCGCGTGGAAATCCCGTACGCCGCGATTGTGCGGGGGAATCTGATCGACGAGGTGAATTGACGATGAGCCGAGAGATCATCGAAGCGGTCCGCACGATCGAGAAGGAAAAGGGGATCGAGGAGGACATGCTGATCCAGGCGCTCGAGGACGCGCTCCTCGCCGCCTACAAGAAGACTCCGGGGGCCTCCCGGCACGCCACGGTCGAGCTCGACGACGAGACCGGCGACTTCCGCGTGTACTCGATCGAGCTGCCCGCCGACCTCGAGGAGCGCTTGCTCGACGAGGCCCGCGAGCGCGCGATCGACGAGCTCGAGGCGCTCGAGCAGGAGACCGGCGAGAAGTCGCACGTGCTCGTCTCCGACGACGACCTCGACCTCGACTGGACGGACGTGCCGGACGAGCAGATCACGCGCGAGGACGTCACGCCGGAGAACTTCGGTCGCATCGCCGCGCAGACCGCCAAGCAGGTGATCCTGCAGCGGATCCGCGAGGCCGAGCGCGAGATGATGTACGAGGAGTACAAGGACCGGCAGGGCGAGGTCGTGACCGGCATCGTCCAGCAGGCGGGCGACCGCAACAACGTCCTCATCGACCTGGGCAAGGTCGAGGCGCTCCTGCCGCGCTCCGAGCAGGTCGACGGCGAGCGCTACGAGCAGGGAAGCCGCATCAAGGCCGTGATCACCGAGGTGCGCTCGGGCACGAAGGGGCCGCAGGTGATCCTCTCCCGGCGCGATCCCGAGCTGATCCGGACGCTGTTCGAGCTCGAGGTGCCCGAGATCGCCGACGGGCTCGTCGTGATCAAGGCCGTGGCCCGCGAGCCCGGATACCGCGCGAAGATCGCGGTCGAGTCCCACGCCCAGGGCGTCGACCCGGTCGGCGCCTGTGTCGGACCGCGCGGCTCGCGCGTCCGCATGGTCGTCTCCGAGCTCCGCGGCGAGAAGATCGACATCATCCCCTGGAATACGGAGCCGGCGCGCTTCGTCGCGAAGGCGCTCTCGCCGGCCCGCGTCCGCGAGGTGTACATCGACGACGAGTCGCGCGACGCGACCGTGATCGTCCCTGACGACCAGCTGGCGCTCGCGATCGGCAAAGAGGGCCTGAACGCCCGCCTCGCCGCCCGCCTGACCGGCTGGAAGATCGACATCAAATCCGACTCCGAGTTCGCCCAGGAGGAGGCCGACGCGGCCTTCGGTGGCGAGGACAGCGAGGAGTTCACGGGTCGCTGCGCCGCCATCCTCTCGAACGGCAAGCGCTGCCCGAACGCGGCGCTACCGGGGTCGCGCTTCTGCGGCGTCCAGGCACACCAGGAGCTGGCGGCGCGCGAGGCGCGCGGCGAGGACCTGACCGGCAGCGTCGTCCAGCTCGGAAGCGCCGACGACGACGAGCCCGGCGCCGACTCCGTCGGCGAGGAGCTCGATCAGAACGGCGGTGAGCGGTCGGCCGAGGCCGAGGTAGTCGCGGTGGCCGAGGCCGAGACGGAAGCCGCGGCGGTCGAGGAGGGGCCCTCTTCGGCCGCGTAAAGGGCCATGTCCCGATCCGGACCTGCGCGGGCTGCGGGCGCCGGGCGCCGAAGGCGGAGCTCGTCCGCTTCGTCGCCCGCGACCGGGTGCTGGTGGAGGCCGGGAAGGGCGCACCGGGCCGCGGCGTCTACACGTGCCGCCGGCTCAGCTGCTTCGAGCGGGCGGCGGCACGACGCGCCTTCGCCCGCACGCTCCGAACCACCGTCCGCGTCGATCCGGCCCTGAAAGGCCTTTACACTTCGAGCAATGGCTGAACGTCCGAACAGACCGATTCGCCCCCGCGGCCACGGTGCCGGGGGCCGCAAGCGCCGCGTCGTCATCGACACCGGTGCCGGCCGCCCTCGTCCCGACGCGCGCGGCTCGCGCGACCGCATCCCGCGGGAGCCGAAGAGCGACCAGCCGGCCGCGCCGCCGACCGGGCCCGCCTTCGTGGAGTCGGGCGTCACCGTCCGCGACTTCTCGCAGGCGCTCGGCGTCTCGATGCAGGAGATCATCAAGATCCTCATGGGCCTGGGCCAGATGCGGACGGCGACGCAGTCGCTGACCGACGACGAGGTCGAGCTGATCGCCACGGAGCTCAAGCGCGAGGTGACAATCAAGCACCTGGGCGAGGAGGACGAGGCTCCGGAGGTCTTCGACGACGCCGAGGAGACGCTCGCCGCCCGGCCGCCGGTCGTCACGATCATGGGCCACGTCGACCACGGCAAGACGACGCTCCTCGACGCGATCCGCGAGACGTCGGTCGCCGCCTCGGAAGCCGGCGGGATCACGCAGCACATCGGCGCCTACCAGGTCGACCACGACGGCAGGAAGATCACCTTCCTCGACACCCCCGGGCACGAGGCGTTCACCGCCATGCGCGCCCGCGGCGCCAACGTCACCGACCTCGCCGTCCTCGTCGTGGCTGCGGACGACGGTGTCATGCCGCAGACGAAGGAGTCGATCTCGCATGCCCGCGCAGCCGAGGTGCCGATCGTCGTCGCGATCAACAAGATCGACCTTCCGGACGCGAACACGGACCGGGTGAAGAGCGAGCTGGCGACCGACGGGCTGCAGCCCGAGGAGTGGGGAGGCACGACGCAGTTCTCGGAGGTCTCCGCGAAGCAGAAGACGAATCTCGACGACCTGCTCGAGAAGGTGCTGCTCGTGGCCGACGTCGAGCTCGACCTCCGCGCCAACCCGGCGGCGGAGGCGTCCGGCCCGATCGTCGAGTCGCGCCTGGACGTCGGCCGCGGCACGGTGGCGACCATGCTCGTCCAGCGCGGCACGCTCCGCGTCGGAGACGCGATCGTGGCGGGACACGCCCACGGGCGCGTCCGCGGCCTCTTCAACTACCGCGGCGAGAAGGTCAAGGAGGCGAAGCCCGGCGAGCCGGTCGAGATCCTCGGCTTCGATACGCCACCGCTCGCCGGCGAGTTCGCGCACGTGGTCGAGAACGAGCGCCAGGCACGCCACCTGGCCCAGATGCGCGACGAGCGGCTGCGGCGGGAGCAGTTCGCCGCCCGTCCGCGCAGCGTCTCGCTCGAGAGCCTGTACGAGCAGATGGAGGACGGGGACGTCCAGGAGCTCGGTCTCGTCGTCAAGGCGGACGTCCAGGGCTCTGTCGAGGCGGCCGTCAGCGAGATCGCGAAGATCCAGCACACAGAGGTGCGCGTCCTCGTCATCCACTCCGGCGTCGGCGGCATCACCGAGAGCGACGTCAACCTCGCCGCCGCGTCGGGCGCGCTGATCGTCGGCTTCAACGTGCGGCCGAGCCCCGAGGCGCGGGCGCTCGCCGAGCGCGAGGGCGTCGAGATCCGCACCTACCGCGTCATCTACCAGCTCACCGAGGACATCGAGCAGGCACTCGTCGGCATGCTGCGACCGGTCAGCGAGGAGGTCGCGCTCGGCGAGGCCGAGGTGCGCGCGCTGATCCGGATTTCGCGCTTCGGCACGATCGCCGGCTCGTACGTGACCCGCGGCGTGATCCGCCGCGGCGTGCGGGCCCGGATCGTCCGCGACGGTGCCCTCGTCTACGAGACGACGATCGACTCGCTGCGCCGCTTCAAGGAGGACACGCGCGAGGTCACGGAAGGCTTCGAGTGCGGCATCCACCTCGAGGGTTTCGACGACGTCAAGGAAGGCGACGTCATCGAGGCGTACGAGGTGCGCCAGGTCGAGCGAACGGCGCTCGACGAGTCTGCGTCGACGCCCGCGTCCTAGCCGCGGCCGGTCCTCGATCTTCTGCGGCGGCGCGCCGTTTCTGCGCACCCCCGCCCCTCTGGAGGGGTGGGGCCTCACCCACCTCCCTCGAGGTCGACGATACCGGCACCGGCCGCACGCCTCTGTGCCGATTCTGTGTCAATTCAGCGCAGACGTCCGGTTGAATAGGGCGATGAGCTCGGGGTACGTCGGCATCCTCTCGGTCGAGCTCCACTTCCCCGAGGCCGCGTCGCTGAAGGGCAAGCGCAAGTACGTCAAGTCCGCGAAGGCGCAGCTCCAGCACCGCTTCGGCGCGGCGGTCGCCGAGGTCGACCACCACGACCTCTGGCAGCGCGCCCGCCTCACCGTTGCCTGCGTCGCCCGCGGTCACGTCGAGCTCCAGCAACTCCTGGACGGCGCCGAGCGCTATCTCGGCGGCCAGGAGTGGGAGCTCGTCCGCGTGGACCGGGAGATCGTGGATCCCGATGAGTGATCGGATGCGCCGCGTGAACGAGTCGATCCGACAGGTGCTGTCCGAGCGGCTGCCCGAGCTCAAGGATCCACGGATCGGCTTCGTGACCGTGACCGGCGTCGTCACGGCAGCCGACCTCAGGCAGGCGACCGTCTACGTCAGCGTCCTCGGTGCCGAGCGCCAGCGCGAGCAGACGCTGCGCGGGCTGGACGCTGCGCACGGCGTCCTCCAGGCGGCGATCGCGCACGAGCTGAAGCTGAAGCGAACTCCCCAGCTCGCGTTCGAATACGATCCGTCGGTCGAGCGAGGAGTGCGCATGACGCAGCTGATCGACGACCTCGTTCCCGACCCCGCCGACGATGAGCCCGACGCCGACCAGTGATCTCGCCGCGGTCGCGGAGGCGATCCGCGCCCACGACCGCTTCCTGCTCGTCACGCACGAGAACCCGGACGGCGACGCGCTCGGTTCGATCCTCGGCGCCAAGCTGGCGCTCGACCGGCTCGGCAAGGAGAGCGTCATGTACCTCCCGGGACAGACCTCGCCGCCGACGGAGTACGCGTTCCTGCCGCTCGAAGACCTGCGGCGCGAGCTTCCCGACGACGCGGCCGAGCGGGTACTGCTCGCGCTCGACTGCGCGAACGCGAAGCGCTTGGGCGCCGCCGCGGAGCTCCTCGAGCGCGTGCCGCTCTCGATCGACGTCGACCACCACCACGACAACTCGCGCTTCGGCACGATCAGCCACGTCGCCGCGGACGCGTCGTCGACGGGTGAGATCGTCCGCGACCTGATCGCGCTGCTCGACGTGCCGCTGACGCCCGCGATCGCGGAGGCGCTCTACGTGGCGCTCGTCACCGATACGGGCCGCTTCCAGTACACGAACACGACGCCGAAGGCGCTCCGTCTCGCGGCCGAGCTGGTCGAGGCGGGTGTCGACGTGCAGCGTGTGTTCCAGGGCATCTACGAATCGGTCGAGTTCGCGAAGCTGAAGCTCCTCGCGCGCGCTCTCGAGCGGGCTCAGGTCTATGACGGCGGGCGGCTCGTCGTCTCGTACCTGCTGCGGAGCGACTTCCACGAGCTCGGCGTGGGGGAGGAGTACGCCGAGGGCATCATCGACTACCTGCGCTCCGTCGAGGGGGCAGAGCTGGCGGCGACGATCCGCGAGCCGCCCGAGCCGCCCGATGCGCCTCGCCGGATCAGCCTGCGATCCTCGAGCGACGAGATCGACGTATCGGCGATCGCGAGGCAACGCGGGGGCGGGGGACACCGCCAGGCTGCCGGGTTCTCGAGCCCCGACTCGGTCGAGGGCATCGTGTCGTTCATCCGTTCCGCGTTCGCAGCGGCCCATGCCCCCCAGAGCGCTTAGCCCCTCGGGCCTCGTCCTCGTGGACAAGCCGGCGGGGCCGTCGTCGTTCGCGATCGTCAAGCGCCTGCGCGGCCAGACCGGGGCGCGCGCCGGCCACGCCGGGACGCTCGACCCGTTCGCGACCGGGCTCCTGCTCGTCCTGCTCGGGGCGTCGACGCGGCTCGCCCAGTACCTCGTCGGCCTCGACAAGCGCTACCTGACGGAGATCGACCTGTCCGCACGCACGGCGACCGGCGATGTCGAGGGCGAGATCGTCGAACGGCACGATGCTCCGTCTCTCGCCGAGCTCGAGGCGCGCCTCGACGACCTGCGCGGCGAGATCGAGCTGCCCGTTCCGGCGGCGTCAGCGATCAAGATCGAGGGCGAGCGCGCCTACCGGCTGGCGAGGCGCGGCGTCGCGGTCGAGATGCCGCTCCGCCGCTCGACCGTCCACGAGCTCGAGTTGATCGGCTACGAGGGCGGCGTCGCGACACTCGATCTACGGGTCTCCTCGGGGACGTACGTGCGCGCGATCGCCGAGGCCGTCGGCGGGCACTGCGCGACACTGCGGCGCACCGAGGTTGGACCGTTCTCGGTCGCGGAGGCCGACGAGACACGGATCGTGCCTCCCGCGGAGGCGCTCGGCTTCCTGCCCGCGGTCGAGGTCGACGACGCGGCCGCGACCGCGATCCGGCAGGGGCGAAGGCGCATCCACGAGCGCGTGCGCGTCGTGTGCGGCGGCGAGCTCGTCGCGGTCAACGGGACGGTGCTGCCGTGAACGTGGCCCGCTCGGCCGCCGAGCTCGAGACGATTCCGCGCGCGGTCGCGATCGGGACCTTCGACGGTGTCCACCGGGGGCACCAGCGTGTGATCGGTGCAGCCGTCGAGACAGGTCTCGTGCCGACGGTGGTCACGTTCGACCCGCACCCGCGGATCGCCCTCGGCTACGGCGTCGAGCTGCTGTCGACCATGGAGCGTCGGCTCGAGCTGATCGCGGGACTCGGGGTCGCCGACACGCTCGTGGTCACGTTCGACTACGACCTCCAGCAGTGCGAGCCCGAGGACTTCGCGCGGGATGTGCTCGGCGTGATCGGTGCCGAGGTCGTGGTGGCAGGGGAGACCTTTCGGTTCGGGCACCGGCGTCGCGGCGATCTCGAGCTCCTGCGCGGGCTCGGCTTCGACGCGCGAGGCGTGCCGTTCCTCGAGGGCGTTTCGTCAACGGATATCCGACTGCTCCTGCACGAGGGGGACATGGCCGCAGCGGCTGGTCAGCTCGGGCGGCCGACCGAGGTCGAGGGCACGGTCGTCGTCGGCGACGAGCGCGGCGGCACGCTCGGCTTCCCGACCGCGAACCTCTCCGTCGACGCGAACCTGCTCGTGCCGGCGTTCGGCATCTACGCCGGCGCGGCGCTCGGGACCCCTGCGGCGATCTCGATCGGCACGAATCCGCACTACGGGGGCCGGGAGCGGAAGATCGAGGCGTTCCTGCTCGACTTCGAAGGCGATCTCTACGGGCAGCGCCTCGTCGTCGAGCTTTGGCAGCGCCTGCGCGACGAGCAGGTCTTCGAGAGCGAGCAGGCGCTGATCGACCAGATCGCCCGCGACGTCGAGGCAACCCGCGGCGCGACACGTCCCGCATAGCCCTGACCGTGGTACAGGTCCCGAACCGACGTTTCCCCTGCTCAGCGCCGTTTCGACTCTGGCACCACTCTGGCACAGTGTCTGACACCAACCCGGATCAGTGACAGACGCTGATCAGGTGAGCTCGAACGCTGCGCCGTCCCGACGCGGGTCGGCGCCGGCGCCGTAGCGAGAGACGAGGCTCGTGCCGCCGAAGTAGTGGTGGAGATCGGGCCAGCGCCGCACGGGGCGCCCGGCCGACTCGAGCTGTTCCAGCGCCTCCTCGTCGACCCCCGGCTCGGCGTTGATCGTCTCGCCCGCCGGATGGACGCGCGGACGGTCGACGGCCTCCTGCGGCGCGAGGCGCTCGTCGAGGACACCCGCTGCCACGGAGCAGAGCGCCGTCCGCAGGCGCGTCCCGCCGGCCGAGCCGATCGCCATCAGCAGGCCGTCCCCGTCGAGCACGACCGACGGCGCCATCATGCTCTGCATCCGAGTTCCGGGCACAAGCTGCCCGTCGATCAGGTCGTGCTCGCCGAGCATGCTGTTCAGGTGCAGATCGAGGCCGGGGAGGAAATCGCCCGACCCGAGTCCGAGGCTCGACGTGAGCACGACTGCGCGTCCCTCCGCATCGACGACACAAAGGTTCGTCGTGTGACCTTCCGGGCCGCCGCCGTCGAACACGTCCACGAGCGCCAGCACACGCTCCGTCGGCGTCAGGCCGGCCAGCCGCGGCAGCCGCCGGAGCAGCCCGGGTACCCCGGAGAGCCCGCCGCGCGTCAGGAACCGCGTCCGCGCATACGGCACCTCGACGGGCTCCGTCCACTCAGCCTCGTAGGCCTCGAGATCGGTCCGCGTCACGACCGTGCCGTCCACACCGAGCAACGCCTCGGCGATCGAGCCCCGGTACACGGCCACGGCGCCCTCCGCGGCGAGAGCCTCGAGCGCGGCGCACGAGTCCCGGCTGGTCGAGCCGGTCGCCGGCTCCGAGCAGCTTCCCGCCGGGCGAATGGAGCTCGGCCCCGCGGTTCAACGTCATCACAGGTTCGAGCATCGCGAGACACGCCGCATGCCGCGGCGGCAGGTCGGTCCCGCTCCGAGCCAGCCGTAGCGCCGGCTCGACGAGCCGGTCCCAGGGAAGCCGTCCGTGCTCGCGCCAGAGAGCGTCCAGCCCCGCGGGCAGCCCGGGAACGCCGCATGACGCCGGCCCGACCGAATAGTGGACGGTCTCCTCGCCGAACGGCACGGGCACGTCGACCATCGGCGGTCCCGTCCCGGCCGGGACGGACACGAAACAGTCCAGGTTCCGCGCGCGCTCGCCGTCCCAGACGATCGCGTGCCCGCCGCCGAGGAGGCCGGTCATCACCGTCTCGGCGACGCAGGACGCGAGCGCCGCCGCCACCGCCGCGTCGGCGGCCGTGCCACCGTCGGCCAGGATCTCGACCCCGGCCTGCGCCGTCGCCGGGTGACCCGCTGCCACCGCCGCTTTCACCGCGGTAACAGTAGGCTCGCGCCGTGCCCGACGACCCGCTCTCCGTCGCGCAGGAAGCCGCCGACGAGCTCCGGCACCTCTCCGGCATCGACACGTTCGACGTCGCCGTCGTCCTCGGCTCGGGCTGGAAGCAGGCCGGCGGAGCGGCTGGGCGAGCCCGCCCTCGACGTCGCCACGACGGAGCTGCCCGGCTTCGCCGCCGCCGCGGTCACGGGCCACGAAGGGCGGATCCTCGCCGTCGACCGCGGCGCCCGGCTCGTCCTCGTCTTCCAGGGCCGCACGCACCTCTACGAGGGCCACGGCGTGAACGCGGTCGCGCACGGGGTGCGCACCGCCGTCGAGGCCGGCTGCCGCGTCGTCGTGCTCACGAACGCCTGCGGCGCGATCGACACGACGCTCGTCACGGGCGAGCCGGTGGTGATTTCCGATCACATCTCGATGACCGCGACCTCGCCGCTCGTCGGGGCCGAGTTCGTCGACCTGACGGATCTCTACGCGGCGAGACTGCGGCAGCTTGCCCGCGAGGTCGACCCGGGCCTGCGCGAGGGCGTGTACGCGCACTGGCCCGGGACCCGCCTTCGAGACGCCGGCGGAGATCCGCATGCTGAGGACGCTCGGCGCCGATCTCGTCGGGATGTCCACGGTCCCGGAGGCGATCGCCGCCCATGCCCTCGGCGCCGAGGTGCTCGCGATCTCGCTCGTGACGAATCCGGCCGCGGGTCTCGGCGACGAGAAGCTGTCGCATCTGGACGTGATGGCGATCGGCGATGCCTCTGCGGCACGCTGTACGGCGCTGCTCACCGGCGTTCTCGACCGGATCTGACGCCACAGACGCTGGTACCCTGTGTCACAGACCGCAGCCTCGGCCGCACGCGTGGCTTCCTATGCGACGTGCTGGGACTGCGGAGACGTCTACACGGAGGTTGGATGACTCTCACCAAGGAAGCGAAGCAGGAGATCTTCGACGAAGCACGGGCATCACGGCACCGATACCGGCTCGACGCAGGTGCAGGTGGCCCTTCTGACGACGCGGATCACCGAGCTCACCGAGCACATGCGCACGCACCCGAAGGACCACCACTCGCGGCGCGGCCTGCTCAAGCTCGTCGGCCGCAGGCGCCGGCTGCTCGACTATCTGCAGCGAACGAACGTCGAGGGCTATCGCGCCCTGATCAAGGAGCTCGGCCTGCGCAGATAGGCACGAGCAGAAACGAGACTCGGAGAGTGGAAGTTTGAGCGAGTCGCGGCCAGCCCGGGACTGACTCAAACCTCCACTCTCCACGAAGAAGTGGAGGACAACATGAGCATTGCCACCGAGCAGGCAACGTCGGTCTCGGTGACCGTCGGGGACGAGGAGATCGTCTTCGAGACCGGCAAGCTGGCCAAGCAGGCCGACGGCGCCGTCCTCGTCCGCTCGGGCGAGACGATGGTGCTGGCGACGGCGCAGGGGCGGATGGAGGCGCGCGAGGGCGCGGACTTCTTCCCGCTCACCGTCGACGTCGAGGAGCGCATGTACGCCGCCGGGAAGATCCCCGGCGGTTTCTTCAAGCGCGAGGGCAGGCCGACCGAGCGGGCGATCCTGACCGCGCGGATGATCGACCGCCCGATCCGGCCGCTGTGGCCGAAGGGGTTCCGGAACGAGGTGCAGGTGATCTGCACGACGCTCTCCGCCGACCTCGTGACACCGCACGACATCCTCTGCATCAACGGCGCCTCGGCGGCGCTGATGCTCTCGCCGCTGCCCTTCCTGGGGCCGGTGGGAGGCGTGCGGATCGGGATGGTCGACGGCGAGCTCGTCCTCAACCCGACCCTGCAGACGATCGAGGAGTCGAAGCTCGACCTGATCGTCGTCGGCACGAAGGACGGGCTGACGATGGTCGAGGCCGGGGCCGAGGAGGTTCCCGAGGACACGCTCTTGCAGGCGTTCGAGCTCGCGCACCGCGAGATCATCAAGCTCTGCGAGGCCCAGGAGGAGCTGCGCGAGAAGGCCGGCAAGCCCAAATGGCTCGAGCCCGAGGTGACGGCCGACCTGAAGGCCCGCTACGGCGACATGCTGAAGCAGGAGATCGCGACGCACGGCCTCCGCGAGGCGGGACCTGTCGTCGAGACGATCGAGAGCGAGCTCTGCCCCGACCTGACGATGGAGTCCACCGAGGACGACATCCTCAAGCGCGTGCAGGTCCGTTCGAGCCTGGCGAGCCTGATCGAGTCGGCCCGGATGGAGGCGGTCGAGCGTCCGGTGCGGGAGCAGTTCCTGCCCGAGCTCGAGGCGCTGACCGAGGCCGAGCAGGACTCGAAGGAGCTGAAGTCGGCGAAGCGGAGCCTGCTCTTCGACCGGATCCTCGAGAACGCGCAGCTCCCGTTCCCGGTCGGCACCGCCGCCGAGGGAGAGGCGCCGGTCAAGGACACGATGACGAAGCAGTTCCTGAAGCGGGCCGCCGACGCGATCTACAAGGACCTCGTCCGCAAGAAGATCGCGGTCCACAAGCGCCGCCCCGACGGCCGCGGCAGCGAGGACATCCGCCCGATCACCTGCGAGGTCGGCGTCTCGCCGCGAACGCACGGCTCGGCGCTGTTCACGCGTGGCCAGACGCAGATCATGTCGCTGCTCACCCTCGGGACCGCCAAGGAGGGCCAGCGCATCGACGACCTGTCGCTCGAGGCCGAGCGCCGCTACATGCACCACTACAACTTCCCGCCCTACTCGGTCGGGGAGACGGGGTTCATGCGGGGCCCGAAGCGCCGTGACATCGGCCACGGGGCGCTCGCGCAGCGGGCCCTCGAGCCGGTGATCCCGACGGCGGAGGAGTTCCCGTACACGATCCGGATCGTCTCGGAGACGCTGGAGTCGAACGGCTCCTCGTCGATGGGCTCGGTCTGCGGCTCGACGCTCGCCCTGATGGACGCCGGCGTGCCGATCAAGCGGCCGATCGGCGGCATCGCCATGGGCCTCGTCAAGGAGGGCGACGACTACGTCATCCTCACCGACATCCAGGGAGCCGAGGACCATCTCGGCGACATGGACTTCAAGGTCGCCGGCTCGCGTGACGGCATCACCGCCCTGCAGATGGACATCAAGATCACCGGTGTCACGCAGGAGATCATGCGAACGGCGCTCGACCAGGCGAGGAGGGCACGCGAGTTCATCCTCGACAAGATGGCCGAGGCGATGCCCGAGTCGCGGGCGACGCTCCGCGACCACGCGCCGCGGATCTCGACGATCAAGATCAACCCCGAGTACATCGGGATGGTCATCGGCAAGGGCGGCGAGACGATCCGCGCGCTCGAGGCCGACCACGACGTCCAGATCGACATCGAGGAGGACGGGACGATCCTCGTCTACGCGACCGAGGGCACCAAGGCCGAGTCCGCGATCGCCGCCATCGACGCCCTGACGAAGGAGCCCGAGGTCGGCGACGCCTACACCGGCAAGGTCGTCAAGACCACGCAGTTCGGCGCCTTCGTCGAGCTGAAGAAGGGCACCGACGGGCTGCTCCACGTCTCGAACGTCGGCCCGGGCCGGGTGGCGCACATCGAGGACGTGATGTCGCGCGGCGACGTGCTCGACGTGATCGTGCAGGAGGTCGACAAGGACCGCGGCCGGATCGGGCTCAAGCTGGTCGCCAAGCACGAGAACGGCAGCCTCGTCCAGCCGGAGGAGCTGATCGAGCGGGCGAAGAACGCGCCGCCGCGCGAGGAGCGCGAGGAGCGCCCTCGCGGCGACCGCGACCGTGGCCGCGGCGGCGGCCGCGGCGGCCGCCGCTAGGACCACACGGGGGACCCGGACCACGCGCCGGGCCTTTCCTCACGCCGTCGAACCCCGTGTAGAGAGAGCCCGCACGAGACCGCGAGCGGGCACGGACGGTCGCCGGGCGACGCGGCACGCACGTGCGCAGCGTGCTACGAGCGCGGGCGACGTTCGTGCGTGACGATCGTCCGATCGTGCTCGGTCGAGTGCGCGCGGACGCTGTTGCTCGATCAGGCGACGTCGACCCGCGAGTGATGCGCGCGACCGGCTCGTGCGGCGCACGGCGGGTGCGGCGATGGTAGGTCGCGTGCGGACGACGCGACGCCGAGTCGGAGCCGGCGGCGGCGTCGCTCGCCGACGACGACTGGCGCGACGCGTGTCGTGCCGGAGCTCGTGCGACGCTGAGCCTCTTGCGTCGAGCGCCGCAGAGCGTCGCCGCCTCGTCGACGGAGCGCCGTGCCGCGTGAGCGTGAGCTGGCCGCCCGCTAGCGCAGTCCTGGTCTCGGCCTCGTGCGGCCTTCAGCCCGGCTCAGCCCTTTGGTAGCGTGACGATCGTCGCGACGTAGGCCAGCACGTCGGCCTCGTCGGTGCCCTTGACGATGCCTGCGGGCATGGCGCCGCCGCCGGCGTCGATCTGGGCCTTCACGGCGCCGATCGAGATCGGGAGGCCCTGCAGCTTCGGGCCGATGCCGCCGCCCTTGCCGTTCGGGCCGTGGCAGCCGGCGCAGCTCGTCTGGAAGACCGTCTCGCCGCGGTACTGGTCGCCGAGCACGACCGAGCTACCCGAGATCTTCGGCAGGCCGGGCTTGGCGGGATGCCATTTCGCGAGCGCGTAGGTCGTCCCGGAGACCGCGAGCAGGAGCACGAGCCGGCAGCACCCAGAGCCTGGACACGTGGCGATCGTATCGAGTAGTGTCGCTCCGCTCCAATGCACGTCCTCGCGAGCGCCAACTCGACCTACACGGACATCGTCACGTCGGTGTTCTCGTCGACGATCGCGGCGAAGGCGTGGTTCGCCTCGGCGGCCGTCGTGCTCGCAATCGTCCAGGTCTCGACCGGTGCGCGGATCTTCGGGAAGCTCCAGCACGTGATCCGGCTCTCGCCGAGCGTCGTCTCGCCGATCCACCGCTGGTCGGGCCGACTCGCGATCCTGTGCGTGCTGCCGGTCGCGTACCACTGCATCTTCATCCTCGGCTTCCGCACGACCGACACGCGCGTGCTGGTCCACTCGATCGTCGGCTCGTTCGTGTTCGGCGTGATCGTCGTGAAGCTGCTGATCGTGCACAGCCGCAAGTACCCGGGCTGGGCGCTGCCCGTAGCGGGGGGGACGTTGTTCGCCGTTCTCGTGACGCTGTGGGCGACCTCGGCGGCCTGGTACTTCACGAACGTCCGCTTCGGCTTTTGACACGGGGGAAACGGCCGGTTTCCCCCGTGAGCCCCCTTCCCTTGGCGGTCGTGTGGCGTTGCCCGGTGGACCTCCGGCCGAGTGAATCGGCCTGCGGCGGCCGATGGATGCTCATCTAGCACGGGCTTGGCGCGATCCACGAGCGCCAGGCCCAAACGCCGCTACGATCGACCGGTGCAGGAGTACGTTCTCTCCGAGCTCGACACCGGCGAGCGGCTGATCACGGAGCGCGTCTCGAGCTTCCGGTCGGTGTCGCTCGGGTTCTGGATCGGCGCCGGCTCGCGCGACGAGCCCGACTCGAAGGCCGGTGTCTCGCACTTCATCGAGCACCTCCTGTTCAAGGGCACGCCGGCGTACACGGCGCTGGAGATCGCGGAGATCTTCGACGAGCTCGGCGGGGAGCTGAACGCGGCCACGTCCCGCGAGAGCACCGTCGTCTTCGCCCGTGTCCCGGACCGCCACCTCGAGACGGCGCTCGACGTGATGGCGGACATGGTCTTCTCGCCGACGTTCGCCGACCTCGAGACCGAGCGCGAGGTCGTGCTCGAGGAGATCGCGATGCTCGAGGACACGCCGCAGGACCTCGTGCACGATCTGCTCTCCGAAGCCATCTTCGCGGGCGATCCGCTCGGCCGCCACATCATCGGCCGCGCGGACGTGATCTCGAGCGTCAGCAAGCGCTCGCTCCTCACATACCACCGGCAGATGTACACGGCCGGGAACATCGTCCTCGCCGCCGCCGGCAACCTCGAGCACGACCGCGTGCTGGACCTGCTCGAGCGCGCGGCGCACCAGCGCGTCCAGCCGCCGGAAGCTCGTACCCGTGTGCGCAAGCCGCTCGTCAAGACGCCGCCGCCGGGCCTGCGCTTCCAGCGCAAGGACACGGAGCAGTACCACGTCTGCGTCGGCGGGATCGGCGTGTCTCGCACCGACCGACGGCGCTTCGGGGCCTCGCTGCTGGACGCAATCCTCGGCGGCTCGGCCTCGTCGCGCCTGTTCCAGGAGATCCGCGAGAAGCGCGGGATGGCGTACGCCGTCTACAGCTTCGCCTCCCAGTACGCCGACACCGGCCTGATCGGCGTCTACGTCGGCACGCGCGAGGAGAACCTCGACGAGTGCTTCGAGATCGTCGCGCGCGAGATCGGCGACATCGCCGCAGGCAACGTCCACGAGCGCGAGCTGCGACGGGCGAAGGAGAACCTGAAGGGCCGGATCGCGCTGTCGATGGAGTCGACGTCGAACCGGATGAGCCGGCTCGGCAAGTCGCTGATCACCGACACGGAGCTCCTCTCGCTCGACCGGATCATCGCGGAGGTCGACGCGGTGGACAGGACCGAGATCTCCGAGCTCGCGACCGTGCTGCTGGCGCCGGACGGGCTGTCGGCGAGCGGCATCGGCCCGGACGAGAACCGCTTCCTCGCCGCCGTCGAGCAGGTGCATCCGGGCCTGCCCGCGCGGGCCGCGGCGTGAAGGTCGCGGTCTTCGGCGCCCGCGGAAAGGTCGGCGCGGTCGTCGTGGACGCGCTCGCGGAGGCGGGTCACGACGTGGTGCCGATCGACCTCGGCGATCCGGTCGCGCTCGACGGCTGCGACGCGGCGGTCGACTTCACGCAGCCGGGCGCGGTCGTAGGGAACGTCGCCGCATGCGTGCGCGCGAGGCTCCCGGCCGTGATCGGGACGTCCGGCTTCGACCGCAGCGCCGTCGACGAGCTCGCGCAGGAGCACGGCGTCCCCGTCTTCCACGCCCCGAACTTCGCGATCGGCGCCGTCCTGATGGTGCGGTTCGCCGCCGAGGCGGCCAAGCACCTCCCGAAGGCAGAGATCGTCGAGCTGCACCACGACACGAAGCTCGACGCGCCGTCGGGGACGGCCAAGGCGACCGCCGACGCGATGGGCGGCGACGTTCCGATCCATTCGGTGCGCCTCCCCGGCCTCGTCGCGCATCAGGAGGTCATCCTCGGCGGCCAGGGTCAGACGCTCACGATCCGGCACGACACGACCTCGCGCGACGCGTTCGTCCCGGGAGTGCTGCTGGCTCTCGAGCGCGTCCGCGAGCTGCCGCCCGGACTCACGGTCGGACTGCACACCCTACTCTGAGCGGCGTCTCACAAACCGGGCTGCTCGTGCGTTCTGGATGTCGGTGCTGACGCTCTTCGACTACGGCCCGTCCGCGAACTGCCTCAAGGTGCGGATCCTGCTGCGACAGCTCGGCCTGGAGCACGAGCGGGTGGACGTCGACATCTTCGCCGGCGAGTCGCAGCGTGCCGAGTACCTGCTTCTCAACCCTGCGGGACGGACACCGGCGCTGCTGCTCGAGGACGGCCGCGCGATTGCCGAGTCGAACGCGATCCTGCTCTATCTGGCCGAGGGATCGCCGTTCCTGCCGGCTGACCCCGTCGAACGCGCCCACGTCCACCAGTGGCTGTTCTTCGAGCAGAACCTGTTGGAGCCGAACGCCGGCTCGGCGCGGTTCTGGCACCTGACGGGCCGCGAGTCGCAGCAGCCCGGAGCATTCGCGCAGCGCCTCCAGGCGGGCAAGGATGCCCTCACGATCCTCGATCGCGGGCTCACCGGCCAAGAGTTCCTGGTCGAGGGGCGCTGCACGGTCGCCGACATCGCGCTCTACGCCTACACGCACGTCGCCCACGAGGCGGGCATCGACATGTCGGCCTACCCGGCGATCGCCCCGTGGCTCGAGCGCGTCGAGGGGACTGACGGCTTCGTCAACGACCTCGAGCCCTATCCCGCGAACGCCCGGGTTTCGGCCGACTGACCGCCGAGCCGTCCGCCGGACCGCCCGACCGCACTCCGTTTGTCTTTCCCCCCGGGGCGCATTCGCGCCCTTGCCCCCGAGGTGAGCGTAGCGTCGAAATCCGCGCACAGGGGATACGGGACCGTGCCAATAGCGTGACAACTCCTTCCACGGCCCGGAAGGACATCGGGTCGCTTCCGGAGTACACTCAGAGCAGTGCTCGGCGAAGTCCTGACGGCGATCGTCACGCCGTTCCGGTCGGACGGCTCGGTCGATTTCCACCGGTTCGCAGCTCTGGCGCACCATCTCGTCGAGAACGGCTCGGACGGTCTGGTCGTCGCCGGCACGACCGGCGAGTCGCCGACGCTCTCCGACGACGAGCGGCTCGAGCTCATCCGCGTTGCGCTCGGCGCAGTCGGCGACCGCGCCACCGTGATCGCCGGCACGGGTACGTATTCGACCGCCCATTCGGTCCACCTCACGCACGCGGCGCACGCCGCCGGCGCGCATGGCTTCCTGATCGTCACCCCCTACTACAACAAGCCGCCGCAGCGCGGCATCGTCGAGCACTTCAAGGCAATCGCGGATGTCAGCGACCGGCCGATCGTCGTCTACAACATTCCCAGCCGCGTCGTGATCAATATCGAGCCCGAGACGATCGTGGAGCTGGCGAAGATCCCGACGGTCAAAGCAGTCAAGCAGGCACACGACGACCTCCACCAGGCGCGCCGCATCGTCGAGGACGCGGGGCTCGACCTGTACGCGGGCGACGACAACCTGATCTTCCCGTTCCTGGAGCTCGGGGGCATCGGCGGCGTCTGCGTCCACACGCACGTCGCCGGGCAGCAGGTGAAGGAGATGATCCGGCTGTACAAGCAGGGCGACCACGTCGAGGCCAGGCGCATCGACGAGGCGACGGAGCCGGCCTACGAGCTGCTGAAGGTCGCGCCGAATCCGATCGCGATCAAGGCTGCGCTCAACATCCTCGGGCATGACGTCGGTGGGTTGCGACTGCCGATGGTCGAGGCGACGGAGGACGAGCAGGCCCGCGTCCGGGGCTGCCTCGAGCGCCTCGGCGTGCTCGTCCCCGCCTAGGGCCTCGGCCACCACCCCGGCTAGACTCACCCGGTGACGCAGGGCATCCGCATCATCCCGCTCGGCGGCCTCGGCGAGGTCGGTAAGAACATGACGCTGTACGAGACGGAGGGCGGCAGCGTCCTCGTCGATGCCGGGCTCGCGTTCCCCCGCGACGAGCACCTCGGCGTCGACCTCGTCCTTCCCGACTTCTCGTACCTGAAGGACCACGCACGCGACATCAAGGCGGTTCTGCTCACGCACGCGCACGAGGACCACGTCGGCTCGCTGCCGTATGTCCTGCGCGAAGTGTCGGTTCCGCGCGTCCTGGCGACGAAGCTGACGCTCGGGCTCGTGCAGTCGAAGCTCGACGAGCACGGCCTGCTCGCGCGGACGCAGCTCGACGAGATCCGGCCGGAGGACGGGCCGTTCGACGTCGGGCCGTTCCGCGTCGACTCCGTCCGCATGGCGCACTCGGTGCCGGACAACGTCGCGTTCGTGCTCGAGGCGGGCGGGTTGCGCGTCCTGCACACGAGCGACTACAAGCTCGACCACACGCCGGTCGATGGGTTCAAGACCGATGTCGGCAAGCTCGCCGAACTCGGGAACCTCGGCGTCGACCTGATGCTCGGCGACTCGACGAACGCGGAGCGTCCCGGGTACACCGGCTCGGAGCGCCTCGTCGGCGAGGCGTTCCGGCAGATCATCCCGCTCCGCAAGGGCCGCATCCTGGTCGCCTCGTTCGCCTCGAACGTCCACCGGATGCAGCAGGCGATCGACGTCGCGCTCGAGGCCGACCGCAAGGTGTGCGTCGTCGGCCGCTCGATGCGCAAGAACCTCAACATCGCCCGCTCCCTTGGCTACCTGTCCGTTTCCGACGAGGCCCTGATCCCGCCGAAACAGCTCGGCGACTACCCACCCGACAAGGTGCTCGTCCTCTGCACCGGCAGCCAGGGCGAGCCGCTCTCGGCACTGACGCGCATTGCCTACCACGACCACCCGACCGTTGAGGTCGAGCGCGGCGACACGGTGATCATCTCGGCGAAGCCCGTCCCCGGCAACGAGCTGCGCGTGCACGACACGATCAACCAGCTCGCCCGCGCCGGGGCCGAGATCCTGCACCAGGAGATCGCGCCGGTCCACGTCTCGGGCCACGGGAACTCGGAGGAGATCCGCACCGTGATCGCGCTCGTCCGGCCACGCGGCGTCATGCCCGTGCACGGCGAGTTCCGGATGCAGGCCGCGCAGGCGCGCATGGCCGGCGAAGCCGGCGTGCCGGCGGCGTCGATCGTGCTGGCGGAGAACGGCTCCGTCGTCGAGCTCACACGGGACGGCGTCGGGATCGTCGACCGCGTCGACTCGGGCGTCACGTTCGTCGACGGGCTCGCCGTCGGCGACCTCAGCGACGTCGCGCTCCGTGACCGGCGACGGCTGTCCGAGGACGGCGTGCTGATCGTCGTCGCCACTCTCACGAGCTCGAACGGCTCGTTCACGGCCTCGCCGGAGCTGATCGCCCGCGGCTTCACCGACGCGGGCGGGCCGCTCCTCGACGAGATGCGCGAGGAGGCCGAGGAGATCCTCGACGCCTGCATCGCCGACGACATCCTCGAGGTCAAGCTGCTCCAGGAGCACCTGCACGACGGGATCGGCCAGCTCGTCTACGACCGCACCCGGCGGCGCCCGATGATCCTGCCGATCGTGGTGGAGGTCTAGCCGGTGTCTACCGTCCACACACGCGACTGGGCCGACGTGCTGTACGAGCATGCCCCGCGGGAGGAGACGGCACGGCGGCTCGTCGGGCAGCTTCGCGCCTGCGAGGTCGCCGCGCTCGCGTTCTGCCGGCTGCTCGAACGCTGGGCGCGCGGCGATGCCGATCCATGCACGCCGGGGCGCAGGCAAGCCGCCCTGCGGCGGGCGGCAGACCGCGCCGAGACGGCACTCGCGGGACTCGACCGGCCGCTCTCGCGGTACCTGCTCGAGCTCGAGCCCGAGATCGCCGAGGGCCGGTCGTGGTACGGCGGTCCCGGTGCCGGCGAGCTGCGCGAGTGGGACGAGGTACTCGACCGCGCGGGCGTCCGCGTCTCGGCGACGCGCGTGGCCCAGGTCTATCTGGAGCTCGCTGTGCTCGTCCGCGCGCTCGAGGGATTGGCGGACGCGTCCCGCATGGGCTCGACGCCGGACAACGGCTCGCTCTGGGCCGGCCTGTTCGACCTCCGCGAGAACCTCCTCGGCCAGGCCGTGGACGATCTGCGCGCCCTCGCCGCGTAGCTGCGCTTCCCGATCCGGCAACGCCGAATAGGCACAGAATCGTCACAGACAGGTGCGCTTTCGCACGGTACGCTCGCAGTGGGTGGCGGGTGGACAGGCTTCCCCACCCAGGGTGGGGAGCGCTCCGTGAAGACCAAGAGATCTGTCGGCCGCCGTTAGAGTCGCGCCCGTGAGCGCCGCGCCCCGAATCGTCGTCGTCGGCTCGGTGAACCTGGACCTGGTCGCCCACTGCGAGCGGCTGCCGCGAGTGGGGGAGACGGTCAGCGGCGCGGACTTCTCCCGCGTTCCGGGCGGGAAGGGAGCAAACCAGGCGGTCGCGGCGGCGCGGCTCGGCGCGGACGTCCGCTTCTTCGGGATGGTCGCCGTCGACGATCTCGCCGAGGAGGCCCTGGCCGGCCTCGAGGAGGCAGGCGTCGACACGAGCGGTGTCGCCTGGGTCGGTGAGCCCGGCGTGCACACGGGCGTCGCGCTGATCCTCGTCGACGACGACGGCGAGAACCAGATCGTCGTCGCGCCCGGCGCGAACGCATACCTCTCACCTGCGGAGGTGGAGATCGGCGACGCCGACGCCGTGATCTGCCAGCTCGAGATCCCCGACGAGGCCGTGAACGAGGCCGCAGCGCAGGCACGCTGGTTCTGTCTCAACGCAGCCCCGGCACGGCCGATCGACATCGACCCCGACCTGCTCGTCGTCAACCGCTACGAGCACGAGGTCACGGGCGACCGCGGCAAGCTCGTCGCCGTCACCCTCGGCGCCGAGGGAGCAGTGCTGCTCGAGGGCGGGGAGGAGGTCGCGCGGGCCGAGCCGCCCGAGGTCGAGGCTGTCGACGGCACGGCGGCAGGCGACGCGTTCACCGCCTGCCTCGTGGTCTCGCTCGCCGAGGGCCGGCCGCGCGACGAGGCCCTGAAGCGCGCCTGCGCCGCGGGCGCCCTCGCGGCTTCCCGGCCAGGCGCGCAGCCGTCTCTGCCCACCGCGGCGGAAATCGACAAGATCCTGTCATGACCACGCCGATCCTGATCGACTGCGACCCTGGCCACGACGACGCGATCGCGCTGCTCCTCGCGCTCGCGAGCCCGGAGGTCGACCTCCTCGGCATCACCACGGTCGCCGGCAACCAGACCCTCGAGAAGACGACCGCAAACGCGCTCAAGATCCTGGAGTTCGTCGGCCGCACCGGGGTGCCCGTGGCGGCGGGTGCGCCGCGGCCGCTCGTGCGCGAGCCCTACGTCGCCGCCTACGTCCACGGCGAGACGGGCATGGACGGCCCCGACCTGCCCGCGCCGACGACCGCTCCGGTCTCCGAGCACGCCGTCGACTTCCTCGCGGCCAAGCTGACAGCGTCGCCGGAGCCGGTGACGCTGATCCCGGTCGGCCCGCTGACGAACGTCGGGCTGCTGCTCGCCCGCTACCCCGAGGCAGCCGACAGGATCGACCGGATCGTCCTCATGGGCGGCGCCATCGCCGAGGGCAACGTCACACCGGCCGCCGAGTTCAACATCTGGGCCGACCCGGAGGCCGCCTCACGCGTGTTCACGAGCGGGATCGACGTGACCATGATCGGCCTCGACGTCACGCACAAGGCGCTCTTCCGGCCCGCGGACTCCGAGCGCCTCGCCGCTACGGGCCGCGTCGGCAGGCTCGTTGCCGAGCTGTTCGGCTTCTACCAGCAGTTCCACTCCGAGCAGTACGGCTGGGACGGCTCGCCCGTTCACGACGCCGTCGCCGTCGCGCACGTCGTCCGGCCCGGAATCGTCCACACGGCCGACCGCGGAGTCGTCGTCGACTGCGGCGGCGAGCTCTCCCGCGGCCGCACGTACGTCGACCTCTGGGGCCGGGCGCACTGGGATCCGAACGCGCACGTCGCCGTCGACATCGACGCGCAGGGCTTCGTCGACTTCCTCGTCCAGCGACTCGCGAGCCTGGGCTGAACGCATGAGGTTCAGCGTGATCACGCTCCAGGATGCCCCCTGGACGGAGCTGGTCCTGCGCTGGCAGCGGCTCGAGGAGCTGGGCGTCGAGACGATCTGGGTCGCCGACCACCTGGGCAGCGACAGCCTCGCGCCGCAGCAGCCGTGGTTCGAGGCGTGGAGCTGCCTGACCGCCCTCGCGCACGTGACGTCGCGACCCAGGATCGGGCCTCTCGTCAGCCCGATGACGTTCCGCAATCCCGCCGTCCTCGCCCGCTCGGCGCTGACGGTGGCGGAGCTCTCAGGCGGTCGGCTGGAGCTCGGAATCGGCTCGGGCGCCTCCGAGTTCGACCACCGGGCCGCCGGGGTGCCGAGCTGGAATCCGAAGGAGCGTGCCGCCGCCTTTTCCGTCTGGGTCGAGCGTCTGCTCGAGATGCTCGCCGACGACGCCTTCCACCCGAAACGGGAGATCCCGCTGACGATCGCGGGCCGCGGCAAGACCATTCTCGGCCTCGCCGCCCGCTACGCCGACCGCTGGAACACCTTCGGCGGCTTCGGCATCGGCCCGGAGGAGGCCGTCGAGGGCGCGCGGGAGGACAACGAGCGCCTGGACGGGCTCTGCGCGGAGACACGGCGAACGGTGATTCGCTCCGCGCTGATCGGGTATCCGTTCAACGGCGAGACGCCGTGGCGGTCTGACCAGGCCTTTGCCGACGTCGTCGCCCGCTGGGAGGACGCCGGGTTCGAGGAGCTCGTCTTCTTCTACCCGGCGGAGTGGGCGATGCCGGAGGGCTCGGTCGAGCCCGGCGTCTTCGAGCGCATGCTCGGAAAGGGCTAGCCACTCGCGCGTCGAAGTCCGCGCCATGGCGCGCAAGAAGCGGCCGACGAAGCTGCGCCCGCGGACGCCCGCACGGATCCGCAAGAAGCGCGCGCCGGCCCGCAAGAGCCAGGTCGCGAGCCACCACCGGGCCGAGCTGTTCGCGCTCGCTCTCGTCGCGTTCGGCGTCTTCTTCGGCGCCGTCCTCTACGGCAGCTGGAACGGCGGCTCCGCCGGTGGGTGGCTCGCCCGCGGCATCCGAGACGTGCTCGGCGCCGCGGCCTACGTCGTGCCGGTCGCGCTCGTAGCCCTCGGGGCGCTCATGCTCGCGCGCAGCAAGCTCGTCGACTTCCGTCCCTTCCGCCTCGGCCTGATCGCGACCGCGCTCGGGCTCGGGCTCGTTCTCGGCCGGGCACACGGGGGCTACTTCGGGAAAGGACTCGACGCGTCGCTCGGTCACGCGATCGGCTCGACCGGCCTCGCCGTGCTCGGCACGTTCACGCTCCTCGCCGGTGTCCTGCTCCTCACGGGCGCCTCCGTCGGCGCGATCCTGCGCCGCTCCCATCACGCGGCGCGCATCGTCGGCCGCTCCGCCCACCGGACGGCCCGCCGCCACCTCGAGCGCCCCGCACCCGAGCCAAGTAACAACTTGTTGCAAGGAAGCGAGGAGCCTGCTGCCGAGCTTGCCGGCGCCGCTCGTCGACGTCGTCGAGGACTACCCTGACCTCGTCTCGTCGGAGGAGAACGCCTACGAGCCCGTGCCGCTGCTCGTCGAAACGTCCGAGCCGGACCTGATCGAGGACACGCAGCGATCGCTCTTCGACGTCGCGGAAGCGCCGCCGCCCGAGTACCGCCTCCCGGACCGCGCGATCCTGCGCCGGTCGAAGCCTGCGAACGGCTCGTCGGCGGAGCAGAGTGCGCGCACGGCGGAGCTGCTCGTCCGCACGCTCTCGAACTTCGGTGTCGAGGCGACCGTCAGCGGCGAGATCTCGGGCCCGCGCGTGACGCGCTACGAGCTCCAGCTCGCCGCGGGCACGAAGGTCTCGAAGGTCGCCGGGCTCAAGGACGACCTTTCCTACGCGCTGGCTACGACCGAGATCCGCATCCTGGCGCCGATCCCCGGCAAGCAGGCGGTCGGCGTCGAGGTCCCGAACCTGTCCCCGAACCTGGTCACGCTCGGCGACGTCTTCGACGACCTGCCGCAGGCGGCCAGCCCATTGAGCGTGTGGCTCGGCAAGGACATCTCCGGGAACGCGGTCTGGACCGACCTCGCCCGGATGCCGCACCTGCTGATCGCCGGCACGACCGGCTCGGGCAAGTCGGGCTGCCTGAACACGATGCTGACCTCGATCCTGTTGCGCTCGACCCCCGACGAGGTGCGGATGATCATGATCGACCCGAAGCGCATCGAGCTCGGGTTCTACGAGTCGATCCCGCACCTGCTCACGTCGGTCGTCTCGAGCCCGAAGCAGGCCGCCGCTGCGCTGATCAACGTCGTGGGGGAGATGGAGCGCCGCTACGAGCGCATGAGCCTGATGCGGGCTCGCAGCCTCCCGGAGCTCAACCGCTCGCTGCGGGCGCGCGGCATCGAGACGCTCCCCTACCTGCTCGTCGTCATCGACGAGCTCGCCGATCTGATGATGATCTCGCCGCAGGAGGTCGAGGACGCGGTGATCCGGCTCGCGCAGAAGTCGCGCGCCGTCGGTATCCACCTCGTGCTCGCGACGCAGCGGCCCTCCGTGGACGTGATCACCGGGATGATCAAGGCGAACGTGCCGAGCCGGATCGCCTTCGCGGTCTCGAGCCAGACCGACTCGCGGGTGATCCTCGACCAGTCGGGCGCCGAGGCCCTCCTCGGGCAGGGTGACATGCTGTTCAAGCCGCTCGGGACGTCGCGCCTGCAGCGCCTCCAGGGCGCGTACGTGAGCGAGGAGGAGATCGCGCTCGTCGTCGAGCAATGCCGCGCCCAGCGTCCACAGGAGCTCGACGAGTCGCTGCTCGTCCCGCCGGAGCCGGAGGACACGGAGTCGGCCGGCGAGGACGGCGAGTTCGACCCGGACGAGGACCCGCTGCTCGAGAAGGCGATCGAGATCGTCGTCCAGACCCAGACGGCCTCCGTCTCGCTGATCCAGCGGCGCCTGCGGGTCGGCTACACCCGGGCCGGACGGCTGATCGACATGCTCGAGCGGCGCGGCATCATCTCCGGGTACGAGGGCTCGAAGCCCAGGCGCGTGCTCGTGGGCGAGGGTGACCTCGACCGCGTGCCGGCCGCCGAGCGCTAGACCGCTGCTGGCCCTGTAAATCAGGGCTTCTCCGCTGGTAGCGGGCCTAACTTCTGAAGTAGGATCGACGTCAGATCTCATGGGTACGTTCCATCTTTCTAGGGAGGGCACATGCACGTAGGCAAAAAGCTGCTGTTCCTGCTGGCTGCCGTCATCGTCGCTGCGGCGGCGGTTGTCGGAAGCGTCTCCACGAGCGGCGGCAAGGCCGCCACGAAGGCCACCAAGGCGGCTCTCGTCACCGACGTCGGCGGACTCAACGACAAGGGATTCAACGCGCTGTCCGCCGTCGGCCTGGCGCGGGCGGAGAAAAAGCTGGGCGTCACGGGCCGCATCTACATCACGCAGACCGCGGCCGACCGGCAGCCGAACCTCACGGCCGCGGCACAGTCGGGCTATCCGCTCGTGTTCGGCGTCGGCGTCCTGTTCGCCTTCGGCCCGCTGCCGGCCGTGGCGCAGGCGTTCCCGGGGACCATGTTCGCGGGGATCGACGTCTCACAGGGCGACATGTGCGGCGGGAAGCCCACGCCGCCCGCGTGCGTGAACGGCGTGGTCAAGAACGTCCGCGGCGTCCAGTTCGCCGAGCAGGAGGCGGGTTGCCTCGTCGGCAACGTGGCCGCGCTCGAGATGGTTCGCGAGCACCGCAACACGATCTCGGCCATCGGTGCCCTCAAGGGGATCCCGGCGATCGACCGCTACATCGCCGGGTACAAGTTCTGCGCCCAGCGCGTGAGCAAGAAGATCCGGGTGCTCGTCAACTCCGCGAACGACTCGACCTTCGCCGACCAGACGAAGTGCAAGGCGACGGCGCTCGCGCAGATCGCCCGCGGGTCGCGCGTGATCTTCGCGGTCGCCGGCCAGTGCGGCCTCGGTGCCCTCGACGCGGCGAAGACGAAGCACCTCTGGGGCATCGGCGTCGACGCCGACCAGTACTTCCTCGGGAAGTTCATGTTGACCAGCGCCCTGAAGAAGGTCAATGAGGGCGTCTACGACACGATCAGGGAGTACAACGCGAACCCGTCCGCCTTCAAGGGTGGGATCGACAAGCTGTACAACCTCAAGAACAACGGGGTCGGGTACGGCCGGCTGAGCCCGCTCCTCCCGGCGAGCGCCCGTGCACTGATCACCAAGAGCACGAACAACCTCGCGAAGCAGATCATCAAGGGCACGATCACGCCTCCGAAGCAGTAGGTCGCACGCTAGGGGGGCGGAGATCGCTCCGCCCCCCTAGGATTCCCACGTGGCTGACGACGTCACCGTCCTCGAGCTCAGGGCGATCACGAAACGCTTCCCCGGCGTCGTCGCCAACGACCGAGTCGATCTCGACCTGAAACGCGGCGAGGTGCACGCCCTCCTGGGCGAGAACGGAGCGGGCAAGTCCACGCTCATGAACGTCCTCTACGGGCTGTACAGGCACGACGAGGGCGAGATCCTCCTGAACGGAAAGCCGGTCGAGTTCGCCTCGGCCAAGGACGCCATCCGGGCCGGCATCGGCATGGTGCACCAGCACTTCATGCTCATCCCGGTGATGACGGCGGCGGAGAATATCGTCCTCGGCGCCGAGCCGACGGAAGGCCGCGTCCTGCTCGACTACCGCGAGGCGCGCAAGCGGGTCGACGAGATCGCGGCCACGTTCGGGTTCCAGATCGAGCCGGACGTGCTGATCGAGGACATGAGCGTGGGGCAGCAGCAGCGGGTGGAGATCCTGAAGGCGCTCTACCGGCACGCGGACATCCTCATCCTCGACGAGCCGACCGCCGTGCTGACGCCGCAGGAGGCGAAGGATCTGTTCGCCATCCTCCGCTCGCTGACGTCGGAGGGCATGTCCATCATCTTCATCAGCCACAAGCTGAACGAGGTGCTCGAGATCGCCGACCGCATCACCGTGCTCCGGCGCGGCCGGAAGATCGGCACCGTCGCACGCGAGGGCGCCACCGAGCCGGAGCTCGCCAGGATGATGGTCGGGCGCGACGTCGTCCTGCGGGTCGAGAAGCGACCGGGGAAGCCGACCGAGCCGCTGCTCGTCGTGTCCGATCTGCACGCCTCGGACGACCGCGGCATCGCGAAGGTGCGCGGCGTGTCGTTCGACGTCCGGGCCGGCGAGATCGTCGGCATCGCCGGCGTCGACGGCAACGGCCAGACCGAGTTGATCGAGTCCCTCACCGGCCTTCGACATCCCTCCGGCGGCACGGTCACGCTCGCAGGGGCCACGCTGTCGACCCACGCGTCACCCCGCGACGCCCTCGATGCCGGGCTCGGCCACATCCCCGAGGACCGTCACCTGCGTGGTCTCGTCCTCGACTTCACGCTGGCCGAGAACCTCGTACTCCACGACTACGAGAAGATGCCGAACGCGCACTACGGTTGGCTGTTCCCGAACCGGATCGTCCGGCGTGCCCGGGAGCTGCTCCGGCAGTTCGACGTTCGCGGCGGCGGCCCCTCGACCCGCGCCGAAGCGCTCTCGGGAGGGAACCAGCAGAAGGTCGTCCTCGCGCGAGAGATCGGACGCGACCCACGGGCCCTGATCGCGGCTCAGCCGACGCGCGGGCTGGACGTCGGCGCGATCGAGTTCGTCCACAAGCGGCTGATCGAGGAGCGCGATGAAGGGCGCGCGATCCTCCTCGTCTCCCTCGAGCTGGAAGAGATCCTCTCGCTGTCGGACCGGATCCTCGTCATGTACGAGGGCGAGATCGTCGGCGAGTACCCCCCGACGGTCAGTGAGGAAACGCTGGGTGTGGCGATGACAGGCGGCAAGGTGGCCGGGGAGGCAGCCGCATGACCGAGTCGCCGACGCCCCCGCCGCCCGCGGAGCCGGGGCAGAGCCCGGACGACGCGCCGCTCGGCCTGGCGGCCAGGCTCGACGTCTGGCACCGCGCAGGGGGCATCGCGGTGCCGCTCCTGACGACGCTCGTCGCGTTCTTCATGGGCGGACTCGTGGTGCTCGCGATCAGCCACAAGGACCCGCTCAACACGTACCGGGAGATCTTCAACGGCGCAGGCCTGAACTGGCTCGTGTCGTTCTGCTCCTCGAGCGGCACCGCAACCGCGACTGCGTGCACCGCCAGCGGAAACCTCCAGCAGACGCTGATCCAGTTCACGGTGCTCGTGCTCACCGGCCTCGCAGTCGCCTTCGCGTTCCGCTGCGGCATGTTCAACATCGGCGGCCAGGGCCAGTACATCGTGGGCACGGTCGCCGCGGTCTGGGTCGGCACGTCGCTCTCCGGGCTCCCGGCGCCGGTTCACGTGTTCCTCTGCATCGTCGCGGCGACGGCGGCCGGCGCGATCTGGGGCGGCATCGCAGGCATCCTCAAGGCCACCGTAGGCGCCCACGAGGTGATCACGACGATCATGCTGAACTGGATCGCGCTCTGGGTAGCGACCTATCTGATCGGCTTCGGCGGGCCGCTGCAGGACCCGGCCGGAGGAGCGGCTCCGGTGACGAGACCGATCGACGCGAGCGCCCAGCTGCCCATCATCTGGGACGTGGACCTGAACGGCGGGATCCACCTGCCCCAGGGACTCCACATGGGACTGCTCATCGCGCTCGGCGCCCTCGTCGTCTACTGGCTCGTGCTCGGTCGGACCACGCTCGGCTACGAGGTGCGTGCGGTGGGCTTCAACTCCGAGGCGGCGCGCTACGGCGGCATCAACGTCTCGAAGAGCTTCTTCCTCGCCATGGCCATCTCGGGCGCGTTCGCAGGCCTCGCCGGCTCGATGGACATCCTCGGCTGGCAGTACCGGCTCGACATCACGTCGGTGCAGACGTACTCCCAGATCGCGTTCATCGGCATCGCCGTCGCGCTGCTCGGGCGGAACACCGCCGTCGGGATCTTCCTCGCGGCAATGCTGTTCGCGGCGCTGAAGACCGGGACCTCGACGCGGAACCTCGACCCGAGCGTCTTCAAGCCGGAGCTGGCCAACAACCTGACGCAGCTGATCCAGGGGCTCGTCGTGCTGTTCGTCGGCGCCGACGTCCTCATCCTCTACCTGTGGACGAAGGGCAAGAAGCTGCGACTGCAACCACGACGGGAGAGCCCACTGTGAGCTCGTACGCCGAGATCCTCCCGAAGCGGCTGGTGACCGCGGGGCACGTCGCGAGAGCGGGAATCGGACTGGGCATCGTCGCGCTGTGGGTCACGCTGCCGCCGGTCACGTCCCGTTCGATCGCCGTGCCGCTCGTCGTCGGAGGCCTCGGGGTCGCGGCCGGCGCCTGGGCGGTGCACGAGGGGGCGCGCCGGCCCGGCTGGCTCGCGATCACGAGCGGCCTGATCGGGATGCTCGGCGGCGTCTCCGTCACCCGCGCGAGTGCTGGGCACCTCTCGGACGTCATCACGTGGTCGACCCTCATCTCGCTGACGCTGGTCTTGACGACGCCGCTTCTCTTCGCCGCGCTCGGCGGGATGTTCTCCGAGCGGAGCGGTGTCGTGAACATCGGGCTCGAGGGCATGATGCTCATGGGCGCGTTCTTCGGCGCCTGGGGCGCGGACAAGACCGACAGCTGGATCGGCGGCCTCTTCATCGGGATCGTCGCCGGCGCCGCGCTCGCACTGGTCCACGCGTATTTCTCCATCCACCTGCGCACCGACCAGATCGTCAGCGGCACGGCCATCAACTTCCTCGCACTCGGCATCACGGGTTACCTCTACAACGACATCTACGGGGGGAGAGGCACCGGCAACCTGCCCTCCATCCCGAATGTCAACCTCGGCTTTCTCGGCGGCATCCCGCCGCACGACCTCGGGAAATTCCTCAACGACTCGTTCAGCGGCATCAACGTCATGACTCTGGCCGCCTTCGCCCTCGTGCCGATCTGCTACGTCTTCATGTTCAGGACGGCGATCGGGCTGCGGATCCGCTCGTGCGGCGAGCATCCTCGCGCCGCGGACACGGTCGGCATCAACGTGTACGCCGTTCGCTACGCGTCCGTCGTCACCTCCGGGGCGCTCGCGGCCTGCGGCGGCGCCTTCCTGTCGATCGGGTATGTCAGCTCGTTCACCGAGAACATGACCGCGGGCCGCGGGTTCATCGCCCTCGCGGCACTCATTTTCGGCAACTGGCGGCCGTTCGGCATTCTCGGCGCCACGCTGCTGTTCGGCTTCTCGAGCGCGCTGGCACCGCAGCTCGAGAACGTGGACGCCTGGGCCAACTACAGCACGCTCTTCGCTTCGCTCCCGTACCTCCTGACGCTGATCGCCGTCGCCGGAGTGATCGGCACATCGACGCCACCTGCAGCCGTTGGCCGCCCATACAAGAAGCAGTAGCCTCCCGCGCACCGGCAACGCGCGGGCAGTCGCGTCGGTCTTCGTCGGGCTCGCGGCGGTGCTCGCGATCCCGGCCGGCGTCGTCGTCTCCTACTACTCGCAGACGGTGACGCTCGTCGAGTCGTCGAGCTCGGCCGGGCTCGCGATCGCGTTTGGGATCTACGCGATCCTGCTCGCCCGGCGCGGCCGCGAGACGTATGCCCGCACGATCGGACGGTCCGGCGGCCTCGGCCTGGCGCGCGCGGGCCGCCTCCTCGGCGCGCTCGGCCTCTGCATGGGCATCAGCGCCGGCCTCGCGGTCGGCTTCTACGGCCTCCTGACGGTGTTCGCCAAGTCGTAACGCTGTCGACTGGCGACTGTCATAGAATCGCCGCGATGTTCGCGATCGGGAGCAGCCTCAAGGACGCACGCCTCCGAAAGGGCCTGGATCTGCCCACCGCGGCCGAGGCGACGAAGATTCGCTCCCGTCACCTGCAGGCACTCGAAGACGAGCAGTTCGACGTCCTGCCGGGGCAGACCTACGTCCGTGGGTTCCTCAAGACCTACGCGGACTTCCTCGGACTCGACGGACAGCTCTACGTCGACGAGTACAGCTCCCGCTTCTGGGTCAACGAGGACGGCACGCCCGCGACGCGGCGCAAGGTGCGCTACCGCCGAAAGCACCACGGGCGGATCGAGATGAACATGATCGTCCTCACGCTCGTCGTGATCAGCGGCGTCACCGCGCTCGTGATCGCAGCGTGGAAGTTCGGCGGCGCCAGCTCGACGGCGAAGACACACGGTCCCACGGCACCGCTCGTCACGCGTCGCGCGACCCCCGACCTCGCCCGCCTCCGGGTCAAGGCGATCAAGGGAAGCTCCGTGATCGACGTCCGCGTCCTCACGAAGAAGGGCAGGCTCGGACGGCTGCTCTACCACGGAACGCTCGAGCGGGGCGAGTCACAGAGCTTCGCCGAGCGCAGCATCTGGCTCAGCATCTCGACGCCGCGCCATATCATGCTGGCGCTGAACGGGGGAACGCCGCTCGCGCTCTCGGGCCTGTGCCCGCGCACGATCGCCGTCACGCCGCAACAGATCACCCAGACGGTCACCTGTCACTAGGGTCTTCCGCCGGGCGGCCCCGCGCCGCGATCGTCGTCACCGGTAGCGAGCTCGTCCGCGGCGAGCGCACCGACCTGAACGGGCCGTTCCTCGCGCGCGAGCTCCTTTCGCTCGGCCTCGAACCGGCGCGGATCTCGATCGTCGGTGACACGCCCGGCGAGCTCGCGGCCGCGCTCGGCGAGGGTCTGCAAGCCGATCTCTGCATCGTTTCGGGAGGCCTCGGGCCCACGCACGACGACAGGACCGTCGAACTCCTCGCGGCCGCGGCCGGGCTCGACCTCGTCGTGGACGCGGAACTCGAGCGGGAGATCGAGGGCCGATCGCGCGCCGTCGCCGAGCGTCTCGGACGCCCGTACGCCGACTTCGCCGACGGCGTGCGCAAGCAGGCCACCCGGCCCGAGCCGGCGCTCCCGATCGGCCTCGTCGGCACGGCTCCCGGCCTCGTCGTCCCGGTCGAGGGCCGCGTCGCCATCGTGCTTCCCGGCCCGCCGTGGGAGCTCCAGGAGCTGTGGCCCCGCGCGCTCGACACGGAGCCCGTGCAGGCCTTGCTCGCCCGCGCACGACGCCCTTCGCGCCGCGTGCTGCGCTTTTACGGCGCGAGCGAGTCGGCCGTCGCGAAGGCGCTCGCGGACGCGGGCGGAGACGGGGACGGCGTCGAGGCGACCATCTGCGCGCGCGACTTCGAGATCCACGTCGACCTCGTCGTCGAGCCGGGTGCGGAGACCCGTGCCGAGACCCTCGCTGCGGCGCTCCGGGAGCCGCTCGACCCGTACCTGTTCTCGGAGGACGAGCGCTCCGTGGAGGAGGTCGTGCTCGACCTGTGCCGGGAGCAGGGACTCACGCTCGCGACCGCTGAATCGTGCACCGGCGGCCTCGTGGCGGCCCGACTGACCTCGATCCCGGGGTCGAGCGACGCCTTCCTCGGAGCGATCGTGGCGTACGCGAACGACGTGAAGGAGGCCGAGCTGGGCGTACCGGCGGACGTACTGCGAGAGCACGGCGCGGTCTCGGCCGAGGCCGCCGCGGCGATGGCCGGCGGAGTGCGGGCGCGCCTCGGCGCGGACGTGGGCATCGGTGTCACCGGCATCGCGGGACCGGGAGGAGGGACCGAGGAGAAGCCGGTCGGACTCGTCTACGTCCACACGCAAACGCCGACCGCGAGCCGCGGTGTCGAGTTCAGCTACGGCGCCGACCGCGACGGCATTCGCCGGCGAGCGACGGTCGCCGCGCTCCATCTCACGCGGCGCCTTTTGTCACAGTCTCGCAACAGCTCTGCGTGAGCCCCTCGGCTACCGTCGAGGGCAGTGACCGTCCACGTCTGTTCTGCGCTCTCACGCTGCCCGATCCGGTGCTCGACCGCCTGGTCGAGTGGCAGGGCAGCGAGCTCGCGGGCCACGGGCGGCTCGTGCCGCGGGCCAACCTCCACATCACGGTCGCGTTCCTCGGCGCTCGCCCTGTCGGCGACGTGCCGGCGGTCGCGGCCGAGCTCCGGGCCGCTGCAAGCGCCGCTCCGCCGATCCGCCTCTCGGTCGCGCGCTATCGCGAGACGAGAAGCGTCGGCATGGTCGTGCTCGACGACGCCGACGACGGCGCGGGCCGCTTCGCGGCCGCCGTCTTTGTGCGGCTCGACCGGATCGGCGTGTACGAGCCCGAGCGGCGGCGCTGGCTCCCGCACGTCACGGTGCTCCGGTTCCGTCGCCCGCCGCGGCTGCGACCGGTGCTCCCCGACCTCGGCGCGTTCAGTCCGTCCGGAGCTGCTGTCTACCATTCCCTGCTTCGCCCCGGTGGGGCGCAGTACCAGATTCTCGAATCGTTTGCCCTAGGAGGCTGATCACGTTGGATCGCGCTGAAGCACTCGACACCGCGCTCGGCCAGATCGAGCGCCAGTTCGGAAAGGGGTCGGTCATGAAGATGAGCGACCGTGGACAGGTATCGGTCGGAGCGGTGTCGACCGGCTCGCTCGCGCTCGACCTCGCCCTCGGCATCGGCGGGTTGCCGCGCGGCCGGGTCGTCGAGATCTTCGGCCCCGAGTCGTCGGGCAAGACGACGCTCGTCTACCACGTGATCGCGGAGGCCCAGCGCCGCGGCGGCATCTGCGCCTTCATCGACGCGGAGCACGCGATGGACCCGCAGTACGCGCGCCGCATCGGCGTCAGCATCGACGACCTCCTCGTCTCGCAGCCCGACACGGGCGAGCAGGCGCTCGAGATCACCGAGCTCCTGATCCGCTCGGGCGCGCTCGACGTCGTCGCGATCGACTCCGTCGCCGCGCTCGTTCCGAAGGCCGAGATCGAGGGTGAGATGGGCGACAGCCACGTCGGCCTCCAGGCGCGGCTGATGAGCCAGGCGCTCCGCAAGCTCGCCGGCACGCTCAACCGCACCGACACGATCTGCATCTTCACGAACCAGCTCCGCGAGAAGATCGGCGTGATGTTCGGCAACCCGGAGACGACTCCCGGTGGCCGGGCGCTGAAGTTCTACTCCTCCGTGCGCCTCGACATCCGCCGGATCGAGACGCTCAAGGAAGGGGTCGAGGCGATCGGAAACCGCGTGCGTGTCAAGGTGGTCAAGAACAAGGTGGCGCCGCCCTTCAAGCAGGCCGAGTTCGACATCATCTACGGCTCCGGCATCTCCTGGGAAGGCACGGTGCTCGACGTCGGTCTCGAGCGGAAGATCGTACAGAAGTCCGGCTCGTACTTCAGCTTCGACGACGAGCGGCTCGGCCAGGGGCGCCAGAACGCGACCGCCTTCCTGCGCGAGCACCCGGACGTCTGCCAGCAGATCCTGGCCCGAATCCAGGCCGAGGCGGACGAGGGACAGGTCGTATCCGCGCGTCTGCTCCCGTCCGCCGGGCCGGCAGCCGAGGTCGAGCCGGTCATCGAGGCGATCGAGCCTGACGAGCCGGACGTGAGGGCCGCCAAGACCGAGGAGCCGGCAGCGGCCTAGCCGACGGATGCCGAAGGACGCGTTCGGAGCGCTCGTCGACGCGCTGGCACGGCGTGACCTGACGTCCACCGAGCTCGAGCAACGACTGCTCCGGGCAGGCTTCGAGCCGAGCGCCTGTTCAGACGCGCTCGAACGTGCCGCCGACGCCGGCTATCTCGACGATGCGCGCGTCGTTATCGAGCGGGCGGGGCGGCTCGCCGAGCGCGGCTCCTCCGATGCCGCAATCCGTGCGGAGCTCGAGCGGCGAGGCGTAACCGGCGAGGACATCGCGGCTGCGCTCGCCGCCGTCACGCCCGAGGGCGAGCGCGCAGATCGGCTGGCGGCACGCCTCGGCGGCGGCCCCCGCGCGGCGCGCGCCCTCGCTCGCAAGGGCTACCCGGACGACGTCGTCGAGCGCACAATTCGCCTGCACATTGCGGAGTAACCGGAAACAACGGTAGGATCTCTGACGCACGACTCGACAACTTGTTCAGCACACACGGAATGCTCGAATCGGAAACCCTGATACGAACCCGGAATCCAGAACACGTCGTACGAGGAAGGAGCTCTAAGCAGGCACGGGGGCAAAAGCGCCAGGCTTGAGGTAGTCCTCCGCAGGCGGTCCGACACCGCCGTTCCCACCGATTCGCGAGAGCCCGTGCGGGCTTGTTGCCGGGTCGAGCCCGTGCCCATTCCGGCACGGACAGCCGACCGGAGGAGCTCCTGTGGCGTACGTTGTGGGAATCCTGATCGGCCTCGTCGCCGGCGCGGCGGCCGTCTGGCTCGTCCTGGTGTCCTTCACCGGGAGCAAGCTCGCAGCGGCCCGACGGACGCGCCAGCTGATGTTGACGGAGGCCCGCAACGAGGCCGACGCGGTTCGCCGCGAGGCTGACCTCGAGTCAAAGGAATCGGCTGTCAAGTACCGCGCCGACGTCGAGCGCGAGCTGCAGAGCCAGCGCGCGGACGCGCTTCGGGAGCGTGAACGGTTGCACAGCCGGGAGGACGAGCTCAACCGTCGAGTGGTCGAGATCGAACGCCGGGAGCAGGGCGTCGCCGACCGGGAGACGCACGTGAAGCAGCTCCAGGAGGAGTTCAAGGACGCTAAGGACCGCGAGGTCGCCGAGCTCGAGCGGATCTCGAGCCTGACGATGGGCGAGGCGAAATCGGAGATCTTGTTCCGATCGGAGGAGCTCGTGCGCCACGAGCTAGCCCGGCGAGTCCGCCAGCTCGAGGAGGAGGCCCAGGCGGACGCCCGCCGGCGCGCGCGCAACCTCGTCGCCGACTCGCTGCAGCGCGTCGCTGCGAGCCACGCGGCGGAGACGACCGTCTCGATCGTCGAACTCCCCTCCGACGACATGAAGGGCCGCATCATCGGCCGGGAAGGGCGCAACATCCGCGCGCTCGAGCACCTGACCGGCGTCGACTTCATCATCGACGACACCCCGCAGGCCGTCGTGCTGTCGTCATTCGACGGGATGCGCCGCGAGATAGCGAAGCTCACGTTGCAGAAGCTCCTCGAAGACGGGCGCATCCACCCGGCCAGGATCGAGGAGACGTACTACCAGTCCAAGGCCGAGGTGGACGACCTCGTCCGGCAGGCCGGTGAGCAGGCGGTTTTCGAGGCGCACTGCGGCGAGTTCCACGAGGAGCTGGTAAAGATCCTCGGCCGCCTCAAGTTCAGGACGAGCTACGGGCAGAACGTGCTCAAGCACACGCTCGAGGTCGTCCACCTAGCAGGGATCATGGCCAGCGAGCTCGGCGCGAGCGTGAAGACCGCAAAACGTGCCGCGCTGCTGCACGATCTTGGCAAGGCGCTGACGCACGAGGAGGAGGGTTCGCACGCGCTGATCTCGGCCCGGTACGCCAAGCGCTACGGCGAGTCGGACGGCGTCGTGCACGCGATCGAGGCGCACCACTACGAGGTGCAGCCGCAGACGGTCGAGGCGGTGCTCGTGATCACGGCGGACGCGATCTCCGCTTCGAGGCCGGGCGCACGCGGAGAGAGCCTCGAGTCGTATATCAAACGCCTCGAGTCGCTCGAGGAGCTCGCGAGTCAGAAGACCGGCGTCGACCGCGTCTACGCGCTACAGGCGGGACGCGAGATCAGGGTGATCGTGAAGCCCGAGGAGATCGGAGACGACGACGCGGTGCTCCTCTCGCACGAGATCGCGCGAGAGATCGAGCAGCATCTCGACTACCCGGGGCAGATCAAGGTCACAGTCATCCGCGAGTCGCGCGCCGTCGAATTCGCCCGGTAGGCCGTGTCTCCCGCGGACACCTCGTCCGGGGCACCCCAGCCCACCACCCGCGTTCCATCGTAACGAGGAACCTGTGACCCGTGTGAAACGCCTTCGTGCCGGTTCCGTGACGTTCTGTCCACAGGGCGAGCGACCGTAGACTAGGCCGGGATGCGCCGCTACTTCGTGACCACGTTCGGCTGCCAGATGAACGCTCACGATTCCGAGCGCATCCGAGGGCTGCTGGAGGAACTGGGCCTGGGGGAGGCGCCGAGCCGCGACGAGGCCGACGTTCTCGTCTTCAACACGTGCACGATCCGGGAGAAGCCCGACCAGCGTCTGGCCGCGCATCTCGGCGATGCGGCAGCGCTCAAGCGGCGCCGCCCCGGCATGGTCGTCGCCGTCGGTGGCTGTTACGCGGAAGCACAGCGCGACCGGATCTTCGAGCAGTACCCGTTCGTCGACGTCGCGTTCGGCCCCGGCACCATCCGTCACCTCGGCGACTGGCTGGGAGCGGGTGGCGTCGGTAGGTCGGCATTCGGCATCGCCGACGAGCGTCGGTTCTCGGCCGAGCTCCCGACGCAGCGCGAGCGCCCCGTCCAGGCATGGGTGCAGGTGTCGATGGGTTGCAACTCGGTGTGCTCCTACTGCATCGTTCCGCGCGTCCGCGGTCGCGAAGTGAGCCGCAGGCCCGGCGAAATCCTCGCCGAAGTCGCAGCTGCGGCGAGAGAAGGGGTTCGGGAGGTCACCTTGCTCGGCCAGAACGTCAACTCGTACGGGCGCGACCTCGCGCCCGAGATCGACACCGGCTTCGCCGAACTGCTGCGCGCCCTGGACGCGATCGACGGCATCGAGCGAATCCGTTTCACGAGCCCCCATCCCAAGGACTTCCGTCCCGACGTGATCGCAGCGATGGCGGAGTCGCAGGCAGTGTGCGAACACGCCCATCTGCCGCTGCAGTCGGGCTCGACCAGGCTGCTCAAACGGATGCGGCGCACGTACTCCCGGGAGCGCTACCTTCGGCTCGTCGAGGAGCTGCGCGCTGCGAATCCCGGACCTGGCGCTCACGACGGACATCATCGTCGGCTTCCCCGGCGAGACCGACGCTGACTTCGCCGCCACGCTCGAGGTGATCGAGGAGGTCGGCTTCGACGGCGCCTTCACGTTCGTCTATTCGCCCCGCAGCGGGACCGAGGCCGCCGCAATGCTCGATCAGGTGCCCGATCAGGTCAAGCACGATCGGATCGAGCAGCTCGTCGAGCTCGTCCAGCGGCTTGCCTCGGAGCGAAACGCCCTGCGCGTCGGTCGGGTCGAGGAGGTGCTCGTCGAAGGGCCGAGCCGGACCGACCCTGCTCTCCGGCGGGGACGAACGCGACGCAACACGACCGTGAACTTCGCCGGGCCGGGCGAGCCCGGCGAGCTCGTGCCGGTTCAGATCATCGAAGCGTCGTCGACGACGCTTCGCGGCATCCGGGAGGCGCTCGTCGCCGCCTGACGCGCCGCTCGTGCTCGCGCTCTTCGGCCCGACGGCGTCCGGGAAGACTGCCGTCGCGGAAGCGATGACAGAGGCCATGCCGGCCGAGATCGTCTCTGCGGACTCGATGCAGGTTTACCGGGGCCTGCCGATCCTCACGAACCAGCCGACGCAGGCGACGCATCTCGTCGACATCTGGGAGCTCGACCACGAGGCGTCCGTGGCTGAATACTCGGCTCTCGCGCACGCCGCGGTCGACGCGATCCTCGCAGGCGGCCTGGCGCCTGTGGTCGTCGGTGGAACGGGGCTGTACTTCCGCGCCGCACTCGCAGACCTCGACGTGCCCCCGGCCCCCGCTCAGGGAGCTCGCGAGCACTGGAGCCGCCTCTACGACCGGCTCGGCCCCGAGGCGGCCCACGCCGTCCTCGCCGAGCGCGATCCGCCGGCCGCCGCGAGTGTGCACCCCAACGACCGCCGTCGAGTGGTTCGGGCGCTCGAGCTCGCCGCAGCCGGCTCATCCCTCCGACCCCGCAACGATCGCCTGTGGACCCTCGAAACGCGCCGACCGACGCTGATCGTCGGGCTCGACGTCCCGCGGGAAGAGCTCGCGCGCCGCATCGAGACGCGAACACGCGAGATGCTCCGGCGAGGAGCGGCCGAGGAGGCCCGCGCGGCACTGTCCGGCCCCCTCTCGTCGACCGCCGCAAAGGTCATCGGGCTCCGCGAGGCGGCTGAGCTGCCCGAGTCCGACGCGATCGACACGATTTCCCTGCGAACCCGCCAGTACGCCGCGTACCAGCGCAAGTGGATGCGGCGGATCCCCGGCCTTGTTAGCGTCCGCGGCGATCGCCCGCCCCGTGAGACCGCCCGCGAAGTTCTCGACCTGGCAGGCCGCAGGCAACCGTTACCGGCTCGTTGAGCGCGCTCAGCTCGCAGAGCCTCTGACGGCTGCTGCGGCCCGTGACGCGAGCCGTGGGGCGGACGGCATTCTCGAGGTCGTGTCGATCGGCGACGATACGGCCGTCATCGTGATCTGGAACGCGGACGGCTCGCAGGCCGAGATGTCGGGCAACGGCACGCGCATCGCCGCGCGTTGGCTTGCAGAGAAGACCGGCGTCGACTCCGTGACGATCCGCGTCGGCGAGCGCGCCGTGTCGGCGCGTATTCGCTCCGACGGTCAGGTCGAGCAGGACCTGGGCCAGGTCGAGGTCGGCTCTCGGGAGGTCGTGGACGGAATCGAGTTCGTACCGGTTTCCGTCGGGAACCCGCATGCCGTCGTCGTCGACGACCCTGCCGAGATCACTCGCATCGGCCCGCGCCTGGAGACGCATCCGCGGTTTCCCGAGCGGACGAACGTCCAGGTGGCGTGCGTCGACAAGCCGGGCGAAGTGACGGCCCGCGTCTGGGAACGTGGCGTGGGGGAGACAGCGTCGTCGGGAACGAGCGCAATCGCGGTCGCCGCGGCAACACACGGCGAAGGCACGGTCCTCATCCATTTTCCCGGTGGAGACCTGACCGTCGACCTCGTGGACGGCCACGCGACTCTCACCGGCCCGGCGGAACGCTTGGACTGAGCGCCCTTGCGTCCGAATTGACTCGAAATCGCCACACCACCGTGCGTCGGCGGAGCCTATGCTCGACGTAGGGGTCAGGGGAAAGCCCCCACCCTAGGGTGGGGGTAGGACCAAAACTGCCGACTCAGCCGCTGCCGATGCCGTACTGGCGCAGCGTCTCGTTCAGGCTCAGCTTGAGGTCGGTCGACTCGCTGCGCCAGCCTATGATCAGCGCGCACGCGAGCTGGAACGTCCCGGCCGCGAACTCACGCGGCCGCGAGCCGGGGACGACGACGGCGCCCGGCGGAACGTAGCCGCGGTGCTCGACAGGCTCCGCGCCCGTCACGTCGATGATCGGCACGGATGCCGTCAGCGACACGTGTGGGCCGAGCACAGCGCGCTCGCCGACGACGACGCCTTCGGTCACCACCGCGCGCGAGCCGATGAAAGCGCCGTCCTCGACGATCACCGGCCGCGCGTTGACGGGCTCCAGCACGCCCCCGATCCCGGCCCCACCCGCGAGGTGGACGTCCGCACCGACCTGCGCACAGGAACCGACGGTCGCCCACGTGTCGATCATCGTCCGCGGCCCCACCCAGGCACCGATGTTCACGAAGCTCGGCATCATCACGACGTCGCGCGAGAGGAACGAGCCGTACCGCGCCACCCCGGGCGGCACCACGCGCACGCCGAGCCGCTCGTAGTCGCGCTTGAGCGGGATCTTGTCCAGGTACTCGAAGGGGCCGACCTCGATCGCCTCGACCTGCCGCAACCGGAAGTAGTCCAGAATTGCCTGTTTCGCCTCCTCGTTGACCACCCATTCGCCGTCGACGCGCTCCGCGACGCGGATCTCGCCCCGGTCGAGCTGCTCGAGGAGCGCCTCGACACGTGCAGCGTCGATCTCGCTCATGGGAGGCTCCGCAGGATCGTCGCCGCGCGCTCGCAGTCCTCGACGGTCGGAACGAGCGCGAACCGGACGTACCCTTCGCCGCTCGGACCAAGAAACGCGCCGGGTGCGACTACGACTCCGCGCTCGAGCAACCGGTCGGCGAGCCCTTCCGAGCTCTCGCCCGCGGGCGCTTCGACCCAGAGGTACATCGTCGCGTCGCTTCCTGCGACGCGCCACTCGAGGGCTTCCAGCGCGCCCAGCAGCACGTCGCGTTTCCGCCGGTAGACGTCGCGGGCGCGCTCCACGTGCTCCTCGTCCCCCCAGGCGACGACAGACGCGCGCTGCACGAACTCCTGAGGCGCCGTGCCCACGGTCGGCCGATAGGCCCGCAGCGCGTCCATCACCCAGCGTGCGCCGGCGACGAACCCCGACCGGTAGCCCGTCATCGACGAGCGCTTGCTGAGCGTGTTGAAGACGACGACGTTCGTTCGCTCGGCGACCTGCAGTGCCGACACCGGCGGTTCGGTGAACCACAGCTCGGTGTAGGCCTCGTCCGAGGCGAGCACGAAGTCGTGCTCGAGCGCCAGCCCGGCGGCGTGCTGGTACAAAGAGAGCGGGGCGACCGCGGCAGTGGGGTTGTTCGGGTAGTTGAGCCAGAGAACGGCCGTCCGTGCGAGCGTCTCCGCGGGGATCGCTTCCAGGTCGGGGAGGAACCCGGCCTCCTCCCGTAGCGGCACGTGCACGACCTCCGCGCCCGCGAAGAGCGCGCCGCGCTCCGGCACCGGATACCCGGGCTCGGTCACGAGCACCGTGTCCTTTCCGGCCGGCGGATCGAGCACGACCTGCGCGAAGCTGAAAATCGCCTCCTTGCTCCCGAGCGTCGGAACGATCTCGGCCGCCGGATCCATGGAGATACCGAAGCGCCGTCCGAGCCAGCCCGCGATCGCGTCGCGCAGCTCCGGCAGGCCCTCGGCCTTCGGGTACCCCTTCGTCGCGCCGACCGCGTCGATCAATGCCTGTTGGATGAGTGGATCTGTCGGCTCGCGGGGATCTCCCTGTCCGAAGTCGAAGATCTCGACGCCTTCCGCAGCCCGTTCGCGTTTTGCCTGCTCAATCCGGACGAATGGATACGTGGTCTGCGCCACGAGAACGGGGGAGACGTGCATGGCGCGAACGCTAGCCGTTCGGCCCCGGAGGGGCATAATCCACCTGTGACGCCCCGACAGCCCGATCCTGCGCCCGGCGCGGAGCCCGAGCGCGGGCTCGCCGTGGCGGTGCTCCAGCCCGGACGCGAGGCCGAGGAAATGGCGGAGCTGCGGGAGCTGGCCCGGACGGCGGGCGTCCACACCGTCGACGAGGTCGTCCAGCACCGCTCGCGGCCCGACCCGCGATCGTACGTCGGCAAGGGGAAGCTCGAGGAGCTGAAGCGGGCCTTCGGTGAGGCGTCCGCGGACGTGCTGATCGTGGACGACGAGCTTCAGCCGTCGCAGCAGCGGCTGCTCGAGGACGCGCTCCAGGCTCGCGTCGTCGACAGGACGCAGCTCATCCTCGACATCTTCGCCCAGCACGCCGTCAGCGCCGAGGGCAAGCTCCAGGTCGAGCTCGCTCAGCTCGAGTACAACCTGCCCCGCATGCGCGGGATGTGGAAGCACCTCGAGCGCCTCGGCGGCGGGGTGGGCACGCGTGGCCCGGGTGAGACTCAGCTCGAGACGGATCGCCGCATCGCCCGCAGTCGCGTGTCGGTGCTCAAGCGCCGCCTCGCCGAGCTCAGTCGCCAGCGCGACACGCGACGGAAGTCGCGTCGCCGCTCGCAGACGCCGACCGTCGCCCTGGCGGGGTACACGAACGTCGGCAAGTCCACGCTCCTCAATGCGCTCACGGGCGCCGAGGTCTCGGTCGAGAACCGCCTGTTCGAGACGCTCGACCCGACGACGCGCGCGTTCTCCCACGACGGGCGGCGCTACCTCGTCACGGACACGGTCGGCTTCATCCGCCGATTGCCGCATCAGCTCGTCGAGGGCTTCGCCGCGACGCTCGAGGAGACGCTCGTCGCCGACCTCGTGCTGCACGTGGCCGATGCCTCCGCTCCCGAGGAGCGGCTCGGGGAGATGATCGCCTCCGTCGACGACGTGCTCGCGGAGATCGGTGCGGACGAGCTGCCCGTCGAGCTCGTCCTGAACAAGATCGACTGCATCGACTCGCTCGCACGCCGGAGGCTCACGAATCGCTACCCCGGCGCCGTCCAGGTCTCGGCCGTCACCGGCGCCGGCCTGGACGAGCTGCGCGCGCGAATCGCCGAACGCTTCGCGAACCGGTTCGAGGTGGTCGAGCTCCTCGTGCCCTACGACGAGGGCGCGAAGCTCGCCGAGCTCTACGCGCTCGGGCCGCCCATCGAACTGCGCGAGGACCGCCCTGAGGGCGTCTTCATCCGCGCGCGCCTTCCCGAGCACGACCTCCGCCGCTTCGCCTCCTTCCTCGTCGCGGAGGCTCGCCGCGGCAGCGCGACCTCAGCCGCCCGGTGACCGAGCTCACAGTCCGGAGATTGCGCGACGACGCGGCGTTGCCGGAGCGCGCGTATCCGGGGGATGCAGGGCTCGATCTCGTGTCGTGCGAGCACGTGACGATCGCGCCTGGCGCGAGAGCCGTCGTCGGCACCGGCATCGCTGTCGCGATCCCGCCGGGCCACGCCGGGCTCGTCGTGCCACGCTCGGGACTCGCCGCGCGCCACGGCATCGGCATCGTCAACGCGCCGGGACTCGTGGACGCCGGCTACCGAGGCGAGCTTCGCGTCGTGCTCGCCAACACCGATCAAACCGAGAGCTTCACGGTCGAGCCGGGGATGCGGATCGCTCAGCTCGTCCTCGTGCCGGTCGCCCTGGCCGAGCCGGTCGCGGTCGACGAGTTGCCCGAGACGGAGCGGGGCGTGGCCGGCTTCGGCTCCAGCGGCGCGTGACCGGCGAGCCACGCATCCGCGTCTCGGCCGTGCTGCGATGGCGTGACCGCGTACTCCTGTGCCGGCACGAGAAGGGCGACAAGGGCTACTGGCTACTCCCGGGAGGCGGCGTCCACGCCGGCGAGAGCCTCGTGCAGGCCCTGCGCCGGGAGCTGGAGGAAGAGGTCGGGATCGACGAGCAGATCACCTTCGAGGGGCCCGTGGCGCTCGTGGATTCGATCGCGCCGGCGCGCTCGTTCGCCCGGAAGCATGTCGTCCACATCATCTTCTCCGGGGACCTGTCCGGCCGGTCGCTCGAGCGGGCGACGTCGAAGGACGTTGCCGTGCGCGGTCATCGACTCTTCGCGATCGCGGAGCTCGAAGAGATCGTGCTGCATCCGCCGATCCAGCGCTTCCTCGCCCGCTGGGAGCCCGGCGACCCGAGCGTCTACCTCGGCGCACTCTGGGCTCCGTAGCGTGGGGGAAACAGCCGGTTTCCCCCAAGGCTCAGTGTCGACCACCGCGCGAACGAGCGCGCGCGGACGAGACACCGTGCGCCTCCGCCTCGAGCTCGTCCTCGAGCGGTTCGAGCCCGGGCGCCTCGCCCGTGCGGTGGGCCAGCGCCTGCTCCAGCAGCCAGTCTGCAAGCCAGGGGTTCCGCGGCAGCAGCGGCCCGTGGAGGTAGGTCCCGATGGCACGGCCGAGCCGGCAGCCCTCGTGGCCTGACGCTCCGTCATTCCCGAAGCCCGCGACGACGCGTCCGAGCGGCTCCGCGCCGTCGTCGAGGATCGTGCGTCCCGCGTGGTTCTCGAAGCCCGCGACCGTCTTCACGACGCCGGGCTCGAACTCGCATTCGAGGAGCACGTCGCCGATCATGCGCCGCTCGCCGGCGACGGTGTACAGAGGGAGCACTCCGGCTCCCGGCTGCTCCTCGCCGCCGCGATCGCGGTAGAACCGCCCGAGGAGCTGATAGCCGCCGCACACCGCGAGCGCCGCCGCGCCGCCCGCGACCGCCTCGGCGAGCGCGGGGCCTCGTGTCGCGAGGTCGGGCGCGATCAGGGCCTGCTCTCTGTCCTGCCCTCCGCCGACGTAGTAGAGATCGACGCCGTCCGGCGTCGCGATCCCCGGGCTCGATCGTCACCACGCCCAGCTCGACCCCGCGCCACGCCGCTCGCGCCGCGAGAACGGCGATGTTCCCACGGTCGGCGTAGATGTTCAGGTACCCCGGATACAGATGTCCTACGACGATCCGCTCGGCGGTGTTCACGCTGCCCGCTCCCAGTACGGCTTGGCATGGCCGCGGCGCGTCACGATCGCCTGCAGTCCGAGCATGGCCGTGTACGTGGGTAGACAGACGAGCTCCCGGCCCGGCCCGGTCAGCTCGAGCCCGCGATCGAGCGCCTTCTCCAAATCGGGGATGACCTCGATCGCCGAGGCGTCGAAACCGCTGTACTTGAAGCGCAGCGCGAGCTCTGCGGCCCGGTCGCCCGACGCGATCAACCGCTCGAGACCCGCTCCCAGCAGCTCGAAGTCGACGTCCCAGATCCAGGACACGTCGCGGCCGTCCGCGATCGCGTCGTTCAGGGCCACGAGCGCGAGCCGGGGAGCTCCGGCCGAGACGACCGTCCGCAGCGCCTCGTTTGCCCCCGCCGGGTTCTTGATCAGGAGCACGAGCAAGGTGTGCCCGCCGAGGTCGATCCGTTCGAAACGGCCGAACGCAGGCACCGCGCGTCCGAGACCGGCGGAGATCGCGTCGAGGTCGACGCCGAGCGCCCGGGTCAGGGTCGCCGCGGCGAGCGCGTTGTAGACGTTGTAGAGCCCCGGGAGTGCCAGCTCGACGCGCCGTGTGCCCTCGGGCGTCACGAGGTCGAAGGCTGCACCGTCGGTCCCGTGAAGCTCGATCCGGCGCGCGGCCACGTCCAGCGCCGGCCGCGAGTGCCCGCACGCCGGGCAGAGGTAGTCGCCGAGATGACCGACGTACGCCGCCGTGTAGTGGTACGGAGTCCCGCAGCGGACGCAGTACTTCGAGTCGGCGGCGTGCTGGAGGTCGGGCCGCGCCTGGGCGGGATCGTCGACGCCGAACGTGACGCCCTGCGCGTGCCCTGCCGCCAGGCTCCCGACGAGCGGATCGTCCGCGTTGACTGCCAGGACAGCATCGGCCGGGAGCTCGGGGATCATCGCCCGCCAGCGTTCTCCGACGATCTCGAGTTCGCCGTAGCGGTCGAGCTGATCGCGGAAGAGGTTCCCGAGCGAGACGACTCGCGGGCGCACGCGACGTGCCACCTCCGGGAGCGCCGCCTCGTCGACCTCGAACAGACCCAGATCGGCACCGCGCGTGGCCACGAGCGTCGATGCGACGCCGGACATCAGATTCGCACCGGCCGCGTTCCGGGCCAGCTGCGCGTGAGGAGCGAGCACCGACGCGGCCAGCGCGCACGTCGTCGTCTTGCCGTTGGTCGCCGACACGAGCGCCGAGCCGCGCTCGAGCTTCGCCGCCAGCGCGTCGACAGCGTCGCGGTCGATCGACGCCAGGAGCTTGCCCGGGAGCGTCGTGCCGCCGCCGGCTCCGGCCAACCTGGACAGGCGCCCGACCCCACGGGCGAGCGCTACTTCGAGCTCGAGACGCACCCGCCCAAGTCTATGGAGGCGACCGGATCAGCGAGCGCAGAGTCTCTTTGCACATCAGTGTTTATGCTCTATTCTGATTGCCATGGGCCGCAAGCGCGCCTACCGGGCGATCTCACAGGTCGACCCCAAGGCGCTCGCGGAGTTCCAGGCCGGGATCCGCAAGCGCTACTCGGACGAAGACATCCTCGGCCAGCTCAAGTCCTGCGCGGCGCGACTCGGCCGCTCGCCGACGATGCGCGAGTTCTCGGAGGACACGGAGACGACGATCCACCCGCAGACCGTGATCGAGCGGTTCGGGAGCTGGAATCGCGCCAAACGTGCGGCCGGCCTCGTGCCGCGACGCTTCGCAACGAAGGAGGAACTGCTGGGCTGCCTGCGCGAGCTGGGGGAGAGGATCGGCCGCACGCCGACCGCGAAGGACGTCGACGCCCACCGCGGGCTCGTCCCGTCCAAATCCCTCTACTGGCACACGTTCGGCTCGTTGACGAACGCGCTCCGTGAGGCCGGCTTCGACGTGCCGGTGGGGGAGGAGCGGCTCGAGCGCGCGATCGAGCAGGGCGAGGAGCTCGCTCGCGAGCTCGGGCGACTGCCTCGTTTTGCCGATTGGTCGGTGGCCCGCAAGGCCGATCCGCGCCTCCTCAGCGAGTGGCAGGTGTACCGCATGTTCGACGCACGCCGGGGCGCATGGTCGACGTTTCAGTTCCTCGTCCGCGACCGGCTCCTCGAAAGGGGGATCCAGGTCGCGTCGGACGGCACCCTGCGCGACTGATCCCGCTCACGGTCGAGGCCTCTGCTGCCGATAGGTGCAGAGATGGCACGCGCGCTGCGCAAAGTCGAGCCCGAGGGCGAGGCCGAACCGACTCTGCTTGTCGACCCCGAGCGGGTCGACGAGCCCGAGGACGAGGAGAGCGAGCCTCAGCTTCGCGACCCGCTCAAGCTCTACGTGCGGCAGATCGGCGACGGCCGCCTGCTCACGAGGGACGAGGAACGCGAGCTCGCGCGTCGCAAGGACCAGGGCGACGAGGACGCGAAGCGCCGGCTGATCGAGAGCAATCTCCGGCTCGTGATGTCGATCACGCGGAACTACACGAAGGCCGGCGTGCCCTTGCTCGATCTCATCCAGGAGGGAAACCTCGGCCTGATCCGCGCCGTCGAGAAGTTCGACTACCGGATGGGTTACAAGCTCTCGACCTACGCCACCTGGTGGATTCGCCAGGCGGTCACGCGCGCGCTCGCCGACCAGGGCCGTCTGATCCGGCTTCCCGTACACGTCGCCGACCAGGTGCGCAGGGTCGCCCGCTCGCGCCGGGTCCTGGCGCAAAAGCTGAACCGCGACCCGACGATCGCCGAGATGGCCAAGGAGAGCGGGTTCCCCGAGAGCCGCGTGAAACACCTGCTCGAGCTCGTCGAGGACCCGGTCAGCCTGGAGACCCCGGTCGGGGACGGCGACAGCCTGTACTCGGACCTGATCGAGGACGAGTCGACGCAGCAGCCTGAGGCCGCGACCGCCGAGAGCCTCCAGTCGGTCGAGTTGCGGGAAGCGCTCGACCGCCTCGAGCCACGGCTGCGCGACATCCTCGAGCGACGCTTCGGCCTTGCCGGCAGCCATCCGCAGACGCTCGAGTTCATCGGCAAGGAGCTGGGCATCACTCGCGAACGCGTCCGCCAACTCGAGACGCGTGCGCTCAAGGAGCTCCGGCAGACCGCGCCCGAGCTCTCGTACTACCTGACCACGTAGATACGGAATCGGTGCCAGACTGAAGTCTGGGACACCGATGCTCTAGCTTGTACAGCTAGTACGGAACCGCCTGGATCTCGCGCAGGCTCGCGAGGCGACGGAGTGCCTCGACCTCGATCTGCCGCACGCGCTCGCGCGTGAGCCCGAGCCGGCGTCCGATCTCCTCGAGCGTCTTCGGCTCCTGGTCGTCGAGGCCGTACCGGAGCGCCAGCACCTCGCGCTCGCGCTCGGTGAGTGCACGCAGGGCCTGCTGCAGAGCCTGACTGCGGAGCGAGAGCTCCACCTGCTCGTCCGGGAGCGGCCCTTCGCCGGCGACGAAATCGCCGAGGACTGCCTCTTCCTGGTCGCCGACCGGCTGGTCGAGGCTGGTCGCGGCGCGGGCGGCTGCGCGCACCTCGCGGGCCTGCTGGATCGGGAGGCTCGCCTCCTCGGCGATCTCCTCGAGCGACGGCTCGCGGCCCAGCTGCGTCCACAGGTTGCGCTCGGCGCGGTTCATCTTCTGCAGCCGCTCGACGATGTGGACGGGCATGCGGATCGTCCGGGCCTTGTCGGCGAGCGCGCGGGCGACCGCCTGCCGGATCCACCAGGTCGCGTACGTCGAGAACTTGTAGCCGCGGCGCCAGTCGAACTTCTCGACGGCGCGGATGAGGCCGAGCGTGCCTTCCTGGATCAGGTCGAGGAAAGGGAGGCCCTGGTTGCGGTAGTTCTTCGCGATCGAGACGACGAGGCGGAGGTTCGCCTGGATCATGTGCTGTTTTGCACTTTCATCGCCGCGCTCGATCCGCTTGGCGAGCTCTACCTCCTGGGCCGCCGTCAGCAGCGGATGTCGCCCCGCCTCGCGCAGGAAGAGCTGCAACGCGTCGGTGGTCGTCTCGACGGGCGCCGTGAGAACTGCAGCGGTGGTCTCGCGCTCTTCCTCGATCAGCTCGTAGCCGCGCGCCTCGAGCTCCCGAAAGACGAGATCCGATTCGACTGCATCGAAGCCGTGCAGGTCGAGCAACTCGCCGAGCTCCGTCGTCTTGATCGAGCCCTGCGTGTCCGCGGTTTCCAGGAGCTGAAGGAAATCCTCGCTCTGGAAGAGAGTCTCGAAATCGACTGTCGGCTCTTCGGGCCGCTCAGTGGTCGTCATCCACGCCTCGCTTCCGCTCGTATGCGCCGCCCGCTCGGTCGGCGCACCGTCTTCCTTCCGCAGGCGCCCACCGCGCGGATAAGCATAGCCTCAGGCCACGGCCAGGCGAAAGGGCCCGGGCTGAATCCGGTCTGCACGATAACGCGCGTTATGTCAAGTTGGCCGATTCGAGCTCGAGCCCGACGACTCCCCCGGGCTTGCCCACACGACTCCACACACGGTGGAAATATGGACGACGGAGAGCTTGCTGCAAATTGCGGACTTTCCCTCTACGGCAGGTCTTGCGCCCGACGGCCGCAGATCGTAGAGTCACGACTGCGTCGAGCACGGAGCGCCGGTAGGACGAATCCGGGCCAGGCGGCGGAAAGCGCAAGCAGACCGTCGGCGGGTCCGGAGGACGAAAGCGCCACCGGCTCGGCGCATTTTCTTTGCGCCGGAACGCCGGACCCCTGGATAGGATCTCGTAGCCATGCACCTGCGCGCTCCCAGCACCGCACCGGGCACCCAGGCCTTTCTCTGGGGACTCGTGTTCGCGATCTACGTCTGGCTGTTCGCCCTTGCGGTCGGGGTCGACGAGTCCGTCGCGGGCCTGCTGGGCGCACTCGTGGGCGCCGCCGTCTTCCTGCTCGTGCGGCTCTACGGCGAGGATCTGACGCGCCGCCGCGGCGCCAGGTCCTGAGCCCCGGCGAGCGCCCGCACGAGGTTGTGCGCCTGGTTGCGCCCGAGAGCCTTCTCGAGCCTGCGCCGGGCGGGAACCCGCTGCGCGATGGCACGGCCGACGAGGGCGCAGTGGCCCAGCAGCCGGCGCCGCGCATGCTTCTCGTCGATCACATAGGAGCTCATCTGCTGTCCTCCCTCACGTGATCGGCACCGATTCGCCTCCGGCGCATCCCTGACGAGAGTGGAATGTCAGTGCAGCTCGAGCCGCCGGGCGTCGAACGCCGACGAGTCGAGCTGGGCGCGGAACTCCGCCACCGTTCGGAGGGCGTCGTCGTGGAACACGTGCTCGACGACGCCCACCGCCGCGTCGTTGTGGAACGGCATGTCGACGTGTGCCGCGGAGACGATGTTGATCGACACACGCAGACACGCCGGGCACCGCACGGCGAGCCCGACCGAGCCCTCCGCATGGCCGGGCGCGAGCAGCCAGAACATCGAGGGGAACACCGGCCGCGGACGTTCCTCCGGGTAGCAGAAGAAGCTCCAGGGCCACTCCCCCGCTCCGATCCGTCGCGCCGCGAGATCGCCGAACTCGCCCTCGACCGGCTCGAGCCGGTCGGTCATCAGGTTCAGGAACACGCGCGAGTCGAGCCCGAGCGGCGCCCAGTCGAGCTCGTCGTGCGCCACGAGACCGACGTGCTCGTCGCCACACGCGCACGCGTAGCGAACGCGGAAGACCGCCGGATGCGCTGTGCCCGGCAGCCGGTCGAGCTCCCGGAAGTCGTGGAGCAGCACCCGGGACTCACCACGGGCCGGGCACGAGAACGTGTAACGGGTGCTGAGCGCGTCGTACATCCTGATGTTCTAGTCGACACGCCGGACGTGTTCCTGAACGGCGCTGCGCGCCTCAGTACTCGATCAGCGAGTAGACGTCGTAGCCCTGGAGTTGCTCGCGGCCGTTCAGGAACGCGAGCTCGATGATGAACGGCAGCCCGACGACCTCTCCTCCGAGCTGCTCGACGAGCTCTACCGTCGCCCGTGCGGTACCGCCGGTCGCGAGCACGTCGTCGTGGACGAGCACCCGCTGTCCGGGGCGGATCGAGTCCGCGTGGACCTCGAGCTGGTCGAATCCGTACTCGAGCGCGTATTTCACCGCCACGGTTCGCCACGGGAGCTTGCCGGGCTTCCTGGCCGGCACGAAGCCGCACCCGAGCCGGCAGGCGAGCGCACCGCCCGTGATGTACCCGCGCGCTTCGGCGCCGAGCACGACGTCCGGCTCGCGCGGTGCGGCCCACTCCGCGATCCTCTCGACGGTCTCGCGCAGCGCCTCCCGGTCGGAGAGCAGGGGCATGATGTCCTTGAAGACGACGCCCGGCTTCGGGAAGTCCGGAACGTCGCGAATCTTCGCCTTCAGGTCGACTGGCACGCGCGGAGCCTATCCGTCCGTCAGCTTGCGGCGAGGCGGCGCAGGCTACGCCAGAGGAGGAGCTGGGACAGGTCCTGGACGAGCTCTCCGAGGGCACGAAGGTCTTCGAGCCCGGCCTGGCGCCGTTCGACGCTCCGCGCGTGCAGCGCAGGCGCGGTGATCTGTCCGAGCAGGCCCGCGTTGCGTTCTGCCGACGTCTGGAAGGTGCGGAGGTGCCTGGCGCTCATGCCGTATCCGGCGAGCTGCCCGCACAGCGCGGCCACCTCCACGTCCGAGTCGAGATAGCGGCGCTCCCCACGCACCGTGGTCGGCTGCAGGAGCCCGAACCCCTCGAGGTCGCGCACGAGCGACGGAACGATCTGAGCGCGTGCGCAGAGCTCGTCCAGCGAAAACTCCTTCTCCTCGGTTGCAAGCGCGGGCCGGCTCTGACGGCGCCTCCCCTTCTGCACCGACGTCGCGAGCTCCTGCCGGATCACGCGGAGCGGCAGGAACTCGTCGCGCTGCAGGCGCAGGATCGTCTCGAGGCGGTCGACGTCGTCTTCGCTGAACATCCGGTACCCGCCGCGCGTGCGCCGCGGCGCCAGCAACCCCTGCTCTTCGAGGTAGCGGATCTTCGAGATCGAGATGTCGGGAAACTCGGCCTTCAGCCGCCGGCAGACGGCGCCGATCGTCTGCAGGCGAGGCGCCTGGGCGGGCTCGTATTTCGTCGCGACGCTCATCAGGCCAGGAACACGAAGCGGTACTTGCCGATCTGGACTTCGTCGTCGTCGGTCAGCGGCGCCTGCTCGATGCGCCGCCGGTTCAGGAACGTTCCGTTCAGGCTGCCGAGATCCTCGATCACGAACCTCCCGTCGACTTGGACGACCACCGAGTGCCGCCGCGACACGGTCACGTCGTCGAGAAACACGTCGCAGTCCGGCGAGCGGCCGATCGTGGTGCGCTCCGCGTGGAGCGAGAACACCTCGCCGGAGCGCCCCCCGCCCGAGCGGACGACGAGCGCCGGCCCTTCGATCCCCTCGACGCCGGCGGTCGCCTCTTCGGCGATCTGGTCGGGCGTGTAGCTCAGCGTCTGCTCGGCCTCGTTTCCCTCGTGCTCGAGCATCGCGCCGCAGCGGGCGCAGAAATTCGCGGCTTCGGAGTTCTGGAAGCCGCACTCGGCGCAGTAGATGTGGCTCACTCCGCCTCGGGGGAGGCCTTCCGGGCGAGGATCTCGCTGAGCCGCTCGACGTCGACGTGTCCGAGCTCCTCTTCCGTCTTTCCGCGCTTGCGGGCGACGCGCTCGGCCCTGAGGATGTCGATCTTCCCCTGGAGCAGCCGCCGCTCGTAGGAGACCTCGCTCTCCCGCCGCTCGAGCTCCTCGATCAGCAGATCGAGGTCGTCGTCGCCCAGCTTGGTGAGATCGGGAAGCGGTTCCACATCGCCCTTTCGTTGGGTTCGGCCGGCCGGCTCATTGAAGCAGCAGGCCGATCAAGGGTCAACCTCTACTTGAGATTTGCGGGCTGCACCCGAACTCCTCCCCACGCTCCGCCACGCGCCTACGGCATAGACGACTGCGGCAGCGATCGCGAGGCCTACGCCGACCCAGAAGAGCACGAGCGGCCACCGGGTGCCTTCGGTGGTGACGATGACGCAGCCGACGGCCAGGTAGAGCACCCAGGTCGCCGTCTTGCCGAGGAAGTTGACGGAGAACTCGTACCCGCGCGGCCGGACGAACCGGCCGCCGACGATGAGGAGGACGTCGCGACCGAACACGATCACGAGTGCCGGCCACGGCAGCCTGTCGTCGAGATAGAGCAGGAGCACTGCCGAGTCGATCATCAGCCGGTCGGCGAGCGGGTCGGCGTACTTGCCGATCTCGGACTCCACGTGCCAGCGGCGGGCGAGTGCGCCGTCGATCTGGTCGGTGATGCCCGCGATCGCGAAGACGACGCCGGCGGCCCAGCTGTGGCCTCCGCTCGCCTTCACCATCAGCACGATGAAGACCGGCACGAGCGCGAACCGCAGCGCCGTCAGGGCATTCGGGATGTAGCGGTAGTACCGGTGCACGAGGCTCAGCTCATGCTGTCACGAATGCCGGCCCGCGGGCTTCGGCGTCCCGCCGGTCGGGGCACCCCAGCCCACCACCCACGTTTCATCGTACCGCGACATTCGTCACGCGTCTGTGACGCAGGCGTGCCGAAAGCGTGACAATCCGTCCCCAGTGGTTGACGGTCGCATGACCCTGCCCGGTTTCGTCACAGCGCACTCGCACGCCTTCCAGCGCGCGCTGCGCGGGCGGGGTGCCGGTGGTGACTTCTGGGCGTGGCGCGAATCGATGCTCGCGGAGGCTGCGCGCCAGACACCTGACGGTGTCCGCACGAGTTACGCGCGGACGTACAGCGAGATGCGCGCCGCCGGGTACACCGCCGCAGGCGAGTTCCACTACCTCGGGCTCGCGGAGGCCTTCGCGGCCGTCGAGGCGGCCGGAGCGGCCGGGCTCGAGCTCGTGCTGCTGCTCGCCGCGTACGAGCGCGGCGGCCTCGAGCGCTTCCGGCAGGCGTCGGTCGTCGACTACCTCCGGCAGGTCGAGCGGCTCCGGGAAAGCGGCGCCGGCGTCGGCGTCGCCCCCCACTCCGTGCGTGCCTGCTCGGCTTCGTGGCTGGCGGAGATCGGGCGCTACGCGGCAGCCGAGAGTCTCGTCCTCCACGTGCATGCGTGTGAGCAACTGCGCGAGGTCGAGGAGTGCCTCGCGGAGCACGGGGTGCGACCGATCGAGCTGCTCGCGCGGTGCGGCTGTCTCAAGACCTCGACGACGGTCGTACATGCCACCCATGCGAGCCTCGCGGAGCTCGACCTGCTCGCGGATGCGGGAGCCACCGTGTGCCTGTGCCCGACCACCGAGGCGAACCTCGGAGACGGGTTCCCGCCGCTCGGAGGAGCTGCTCGACCGCGGAATCCGGCTCGCGATCGGCTCCGACTCGAACGTACGGATCGACCCGCTGGAAGAGCTTCGGGAGCTCGAGGGCACCGCCAGGCGCCAGACGGGCCGGCGCGAGGTGAGCTCGCTCTCGCACCTGCTCGAGATCGGTGCTGCCAACGGCGCCGCGTCGCTCGGCCTGGAGGCGTGGCCGGAGATCCACGTCGATCTCGACCATCCGGCGCTCGCCGGCGTGGAGCCCGCCGACGTGCTGGCGGCGCTCGTCTTTGGCTGCGCCGCCGACGTCTTCGCCCGCTGACCGTCATCTACCCGGACCAAAAAGAGAGGCGGCGGGTTTCCCCGCCGCCTCTCGGTGTCGCCTCTCGCGAGACGACTTGGGGGTGATATCGAGCTAGACGTTCAACTTCACGAGCCCAGTACCCCAGTTGCTGAACTCAGACCGGGTTCCTCCGCATGTGGGATCGAAGAGGAAGTCTGAGTCCGAACAGCTCTGGTACTGGATGTACTCCGTCGCCAGGTAGATGGTGTGAGCATCACCGACGGCGGCGGAGTAGTCGCCCCAGCGGGGACTGCCGAAGAAGTACCAGGCGAAGTCGTCCAGTACATCCTGGCCCGCGAGAACGACGGGGATCTTGCTGACCGGTGCGGTGTCGCTCACCTTGGAGACGGCCACACTCGGGAAGTTCGTGTTGCCCGTGAGCGTGTAGACCATCGCACCGCTAGTGCCGTCTGGACCGACGCCGATCGCAGGGAAGATCACGTCGTTGTTCCAGTTGGCGACATAGCCCTGCCCGTTGACCCCGGCGCCGACCACGAAGGGACCGGCCCAGGCGGTTGCGCTGATGTCGAAGTACGCAATCACCGACCGGCGGCGGAGGTGTCCAATCGGGTCAGGAACGAGTGCATCCGAGTTCAGACCACCCCAGTTGTGGGCGGCGTGGCTCGCGGTCTTGACCGACTTGACCTCGTTCATCCGGTCGTCGTTGTTCGCGATCGGCCCAGGCTCGCAGAACGGGCCCACGAAGAAGTCGCAGAGGGGCGTGTTGCCCGACGACGGCTGCTCCGCGTACGGCGAGAAGCCCGGCGTGTCCGTGAACGGGAAGCCGTAACTCTCCGTACTCGCGATCGCCCAGTTGAAGAAGATCAGCGGTGAGAAGCTGCTGATCGACGTGGTGTTCGTGAAGGCCCAGAGAGCGATACGGTTGTCCATCGAACCGAGCCAGTCGAGCGCAGACAGAGCGAACTCAGTGCCAGTGTGCTCAGTGGTCTGCGTCAGGTTCGGAGACGTGGCCGGCTGCACGGAGTACCAGCAGTACGCGGACTCCGGGAAGCCGTCGGTCGCCGCAACCGATGATGCCCTCAGGCGTGGGGACGAAGTTCCCGATGTCGATGTAGACGACGTTCGGGAACAGGAACCCGGCCGCGAGAGCGGTCGAGTCGATGATGTACATCTGGGTGCCGTTGAAGATGTTCTCGTCCCAGTTGAACGAGTTCGTCGAGATGAACAGTGCATTCCTGTTCATGCCGAGCAGCGGCTGGTCGGCGAGACAACCATCCGGGTTGCCCTCGTCACCGCAGGCACTGCCGTCGAAGCTCGTGTCGAGCACGAAGATGTTGTAGATCGACAGCGGGTCCGACGTCGTGCTCACGGCGATGAAGACTGCCGAGCCGGGAGCACATCCGGGCGGACCGTAGGCGACCTCGGTCACGTACCACTTGCGCGTGATGGTGTCGTAATGCGCCTTCGGGTCGGAGACCGAGCAGTAGCCCGTGGCGAGGATCGCCGGGGCCCAGAACTGCTCCATCGGCTCCGCGTTGGTCACGTGACCGAAGTTCGTGTCCGTGATCATGAAGACGTTGTTCACGGCCTCGAACACGAAGCCGTTGCCCTCGGCCAGAGCCTGATCCGGAGGCGTGTCGGTGTAGCCGCCGACCGAGTCCTGGTTGAACGCGTTCAGACCCTTGGCCGACGTGTAGTTGGCCGTCGTGATCGGAAGGCTATGAGCGTGCGGGATGAACGGGGCGTTCGGCGTCACGTTTGCGCCCGCAGCCGGGCTCGCGCCGAGGCTGGGCACCTTGCTGTTCGGCCCCCGCTTGCCCGGGATGCCCCGGTCATGCGTCAGGATCGACGCCGCGTTCGCCGGCACCTTGCTGTTGATGAACCCGGGCTGCTTCGGTGCCGTGGGCACGAACCTGCCCGTCCCGACCATCTGCGGCGTGACATTGCTGCCTTTGATGCTGTTCTTGCCAGTGTGGCCAGGGCCCTTCTTGATAGCCCGGGCCTTTCGTGGCGTTGGTGGACTTATGCGACGAGGTCGCTGCGCTCACCGACGCAGCTGCAAGCGCAGCCACCAGCAGCGCGACCGCGAAGGCCGCCGCTGTTGCAAATTTGCGTGGCTTCACAGATTCCTCTCCTCTCGATTCCAACTTCTTCTCTCCTCCTCCTCAAACAGCACTGCAACAAACATCCCTGCCTTCGAGGCCATCACCCCCCTTTCGAACGTCTAGCTTTCCCCCAATACGAACCTGCCCTGCTGGCAGTACGTCTGGTGCAGGTACTCCCTGTGTCTCCCGAGGAGCTTGCGCACCTTGTGATGACGGACATTCCTAGCAGTGCCTGCGGACGGCGAGCACGGTAGCACGACCACCCGCGACTTCCGCGAGTCGTCCAGGACGCGGCACGCCCCAGCGGTCTCACAACCGTGTCACTGCCCGTCACACGCACTGCACGCATGAGCCTAGACGGCAGCGCGCCCAAAAGCAAGTTGAACGGCGGCCCGCGAAAGTCGGCATGGACGCTGGCTTTCGGGCCATTCCAGGCGGTGCGAGCACACGCGGCTGTCGTAGTTGCCACCTGCCTCCGTTCGAGCCGAAACGACGGTTTCCTGCCCTGTGCAGCGGCTTTCGCGCCTCGGTTCGTCGAGTGGGATGCCGCGCCCCCGGCCCGGTAGACCCCTGTCCAGTACGCAGTGCGGACCAGATAGGCCCGCGCTGCCTGCCTGCCGTGCAAACCGTAGGTGCCGTCATAGCTCGCATAAGCCCGTGCGACCGGCGACGTGGCCGGGTGGCTCGCCGTGGTGAGCTTGCGGGGCAGCGGCGTCAAGGCGGGCTCGATCTGCGTGCCCTCGTGCCACTCGTTGTAACTCGTGATCGTGACGCGATCGGCACCGGACTGGATCGCGGCCTTCCACATCGCGTCGTAGGTCGAGCCGCCGTCGCGCGGCCGGATGCGCGTGTCGCCGGTGGCCCGCAACGCGTCGTAGCCGGGACCGACGGACGGTGCGCACAGCAGCCCGGCACGGTGGGCGCGGGCGCAGAGCGAGCCGAAGGTCGCCGGACCGAAGGTGAAGATGTCGTAGGTGTAGACGCCCGCGAAGTGGTCGGCCGCCGCGCGCGAGACGTTCGCCGTCTGTGCGAGCACCTGCACGCCGGGCAGCGAGCCGAGGAGTGCCGACCAGCCCGCGTCGTCGACCTCGAACGGGTGGTAGACGTAGAAGCGCCCGATCCCGAGCCCCCGGAGATGCGCGATGTCCGAGGCAACGCTCGCGGCGGTGCGGTCGGTGTACGGCTCGATCTGGGCTGCGACCTTGAGGCCTTGCTTGGCTGCCATACGGACAATCATCGGCAGACGAAGGTCTTCAATCGAGCCCCAACCCCACCACGAGCTCACGACCTCCTGGATGCCGGCGCCGGCGATCTCCTTCATCTGCGCTGCGACGACGCCAGGATCGGCGCTCGAGTACGGGCCGCGGGCCGGGTAGTAGCTCGTCGCCAGGTCGAGCGGCGGGATGTGGCCGTTCTGGTTCCAGTGCATGAAGCTGCCGTCCACCTGGGGGTTGCCGTACCACGGGTAATAGAAGATCGACGTCTGGTGTGCCGGGCCTGGAGCCGTGCTTCCGCGCCCCGTCGCGCCGGCCGGCACGAGAAGCGCGAGCAACCCGAGAACGAGAGCGAGCCTGTTCATGTGCGCTAGGGCCGGACGGCCTGACCGCGGATCATGACACCCGCGGACGCGGGAATCTACCCCGAAGACGTAAGCATTTCTGCAGCCCACGCGACGCCTGCCCTTGTGGCGTCGCCGGCGGAGACGCCGACATGGTCGGCGACGTGCCCGAGCTGCACCGCCACCATGGCCGCGCCGTCGGCATCGGTCGAGCATGCCGCACCCGCTCACTCGGATGCGGCGGACTCGAGCTGAATTCGGATCTGCATGCCGTGGTGGTATCTCAGACTGCGCTAGCGTGAACGCCGTGTGGGAGGGCTCGGGAAAGCTCGTCCTTCGCGAGATCGAAGATCGTGATCTCAGCGTGCTGTTCGAGCACTCGACCGATCGCGACGCGATACGGATGGCCGCGTTCACTTCGCCGGACCCCGATGATCGAACCACCTTCGAGCAACGGTGGGCGCGGCTGAGGAGCGACGACTCTACGACGAACAGGGTCGTCGAGATCGACGGTCGAGTCGTGGGTCACATTGCAAGCTTCGACTTGGAGGGTCACCGCGAGATCACCTATTGGATCGGCCGTGAAGATTGGGGCCGCGGCATCGCCACAGGTGCTCTACAAGAGTTCCTGCAGCTGGAGGCAACCCGTCCGCTTTACGCCCGCGCTGCAACCGACAACGTCGCGTCGATCCGTGTGTTGACGAAGTGCGGTTTCCTCGTCGTGGGCGAAGGGCGCGGGTTCGCCCACGGGCGCAACGAGGAGACGGACGAGGTCGTGCTCCGACTCGATGCCTGACCCCACGGAGAGGCGCTCCGCCGCATCCTGCCCGCCTCTCGAAGCGGAAACCCGCATGGCTATGCGGGTTCCGGTTGATCGGGGCGGACGGATTCGAACCGTCGGCCTCTAGTCCCCCAGACTAGCGCGCTAACCAGGCTGCGCCACGCCCCGGCCCGGTCGAGTCTAGCCGAGCGGCTCAAGCCGCCCCGGGAGCCTGCCGAAGATGTCTGGTATGACGCGCGCGTTGCGGATCGCGGCCGTCGTGGCGTTCCTCGGGGTATCGCTGGAGCTGTCCGCGTCCGCTCTCGCCGCCGGGAGCTCGCAGGTCGCTGCGATCCAGGTGGCGCTGCGGGCCAAGCATCTCTATCCGGGGACCGTGGACGGCGTGCTCGGGCCGTCGACGAAGGCCGGCGTCCTGGCGCTCCAGCGCCGGGCGGGCCTCGTCCCGGACGGCGCCGTCGGGCAGCGGACGATCGCCGCGCTCGGCCCGCTCGCAGGACCGGCGCTCGGTACGCGAACCCTCGCCCCCGGCGCGGTCGGCGGCGACGTCGTCGAGCTCCAGTTCCTGCTCGCGTGGCACGGCTTCCCCTCGGGCACGATCGACGGCGGCTTCGGGTCGCACGTCGAGGCGGCGCTGCTGCGCTTCCAGCGCTGGGCGGACCTGCCGACGGTGGGCGTGGCCGGTCCGGCCACGGTCACCGCACTGCGGGCGCCGGTCCCCGAGTGCCCGCTGCCGCTCGCGTGGCCGCTTCGCGTCGCCGTGGGCGATCGCTTCGGCCCTCGCGGCGCCGCCTTCCACCCCGGCATCGACCTCCCCGCCGCGGCCGGGACGCCCGTTCAGGCCGCCGCGGTCGGGCGCGTCACCTTCGCCGGCCCGACGACGAGCGGATACGGGAACCTCGTCGTCGTCAAGCACGCGGGCGGTGTCGTGACGATGTACGCGCACCTCTCACGCATCGTCGCCTATCGCGGCGAATCGGTCACCGTCGGCACGCTCGTCGGTCTCGTCGGCGCCACGGGCGAGACGACCGGGCCTCACCTCCACTTCGAGGTGCGCGTCCGCGGTGCGGCCGTCGACCCGCTGCCGGCGCTCGGCTAGCCCGACTTACTCCCCCCGGAGACGGCGGTAGAGCCGGTCGACGAGATCCGGCATGCGCTCGAGCCCGTCCGTGATGACGCGGATCCGGTACTCGAGGAAGTGCTCGGGCTCGACGGCGAGCCCCTTCGCCAGCTTGGCGACGACGTCGTTGGAGGGGACCGGGCGGCTCCCGTGGACGATGTGGTTGAGGTAGCCGGCCGAGAGGCCCGTCTTCGCGGCCAGGCCGCGATAGGTCGTGCCGGTCTCCTCCATCAAGCGCTCGACCGTCGGGCCGAACGCCTCCTCGCTGAAGCGGCGACGCTTCGGCACTCCTAGACGAGCTCCTCGGGCGTCACGCGCCGCTCCTCGCCGGTCACGCGGTCGCGGAGGTCGACCCGCCCGTCCTCGAGGCTCTTCTTCCCGGCGGTGACACGGAGCGGGATCCCGATCAGGTCGGCGTCCGCGAACTTCTCACCGGCGCGCGCGTCGCGGTCGTCGAGCAGGACGTCGCGACCGGACGCGGAGAGCACCTCGGCGGCGCGGGCCGCGATCTCCTCCGCACCGGGCAGCGCGATCACGTGCGCATCGTACGGTGAAATCGACGCGGGCCACACGATGCCCTGCTCGTCGCCGTGCTGCTCGACGACGGCGGCCAGCACACGGGCCGGGCCGATGCCGTAGCTGCCGCCGAGGAGCGGCTTCTCGACGCCGTCCTCGTCGAGGAAGCTCGCCTCGAGCGGGCCCGAGTAGAAGCTGCCGAAGTTGAAGATGTGCCCGACCTCGACCGCCGTCCGGAACACGAGCTTGCCGCCGCACTCCGGGCACGTGTCGCCCTCCCGCGGCTCGCGAAGGTCGGCGAAGCGGGGCGTGTAGTCGCGGCCGGCATCGACGCCGCGGAGATGCCATCCGTCGCGGTTGGCGCCGGCGACGAACTGTCCCTCGCGCAGCGCCTCGTCGGCGATCACGTCGCCCTCGAAGCCGACCGGGCCGAGCGAGCCCCCGCCGGCGCCGAACGCTGCTCGGATCTCCTCGTCGGTCGCGGGCCGCGAGTTGCCGGGTAGCGCGTCGTACAGCTTGGTCTCGCTGAGCCGGTCGTCGCCGCGCACGAGCGCGAGGACGAGCGTGCCGCCGTCCTTGACGACCGGCATCGCCTTCGACGTCGCAGACGCGTCGATGCCGAGGAAGTCGGCGAGGCCCTCGATCGTCGTCACGCCCGGCGTCTCGATCTCCTCCGGCGCGTCGAGCCGCTCGGGGAAGACGGCCGCGCTCGGAATCGCCCGCGCCACCTCGATGTCGCCGGCGTAGTCGCCGTTCTCGCAGCGTACGAGCGTGTTCTCACCCGAGCCCGAGGGTGCGAGGAAGTCGATGCTGAACTTGCCGCCCATGATCCCGCTCTCGGCCTGGACGTCGTAGACCTCGAGGCCGCACCGCTCGAAGATCCGGTGGTAGGCGGCGCGGTTCACCTCGAAGCTCGTCTTCACGCCTTCCTCGTCACGGTCGAACGAGTAGCCGTCCTTCATGATGAACTCGCGGACGCGCAGCAAGCCGCCGCGGGGGCGCGGCTCGTCGCGGTCCTTGGTCTGGAAGTGGTACCAGAGCTGCGGCAGCTCCCTGTACGACTGGATCTCCCGGGCGTGGAAGGTGACCGTCTCCTCGTGCGTCATCGGCAGGATGTACTTGCGTCCGGCGCGGTCGGTGACGTGGAAGAGCTCGGGGATCCTGATCCGTCCGGTCGCCTCCCACAGCTCGGCGGGCGTCAGGACGGGCATCAGCATCTCCTGGCCGCCGATTGCGTCCATCTCCTCGCGGATGACCTGCTCGACCTTGCGGTGGACGCGCCAGCCGAGCGGCATGAACGTCCAGAGCCCGGCCGACACCTGGCGGATGAAGCCCCCGCGCACGAGCAGTTTGTGCGAGAGCGCCTCGGCTTCCCCGGGCGCCTCGCGCAACGTCGGAAGGAAGAGCTGTGAAGCCCGGGCGATCATGGTCGCCGGGCTAGGAGACCGGAGCCGGAGCGGGAGACTCGAGCGGGATCTCGGACATCTCGGCCATGGCCAGTGCGGCCGGCTTGGCCATCTTGAGCCGCTTCGGCCGGTGCATGCCGTCGGCGATCCACCTGTCGATCTCGTGGAAGAGCTCGTCGATCAGGATGTCCGAGGAGACCTTCTTGAGGACGCGGCCGTGCGCGTAGATGAAGCCGACGTCGCGGCCCCCGGCGATGCCGAAGTCGGCGTCGCCCGCCTCGCCCGGCCCGTTGACCGCGCAGCCGAGCACGGCGACCTCGATGTGCTGCGGATAGGCGCGCAGGCGCTCCTCGACGACGACGGCAAGGTTCTCGACACCGACGTTGTCGCGTCCGCAGGAGGGGCAGGCGATCATGATCGGCCCGCGCTCGCGCAGGCCGAGCGCCTTCAGGATCTCCCAGGCCGTCTCGACCTCCTTGACCGGGTCGGCGGTGAGCGAGACGCGCATCGTGTCGCCGATCCCGTCGACGAGGAGCGCGCCCATGCCGACGGCGCTCTTGATCGAGCCGGAGAACGGCGTGCCCGCTTCGGTGACGCCGAGGTGCAACGGGTACGGCACCTTCTCGGAGAGCATCCGGTAGGCGCGGATCATCGTCGGGACGTGGCTCGACTTGACCGAGATCTTGAACTCGTGGAAGTCGAGCTTCTCGAGGAGCTCGACCTCCTCGATCGCCGCAGCTACGAGCGCCTCGGCCTGGTCTCTCTGGGCCACGGCCGCCAGGTGCTTCGGGAGCGAGCCCGAGTTGGCGCCGATCCGCATCGGGATGCCTGCCTTCTTCGCGGCCCTGACGACCAGCTCGACCTTGTCGGGCCCGCCGATGTTGCCCGGGTTGATCCGGACGGCCGCGACGCCGCCCTCGATCGCCCGCAGGGCCAGCGACGCGTTGAAGTGGATGTCGGCGATGACCGGAAGCGGCGAGAGCCGCACGATCAGCGGCAGCGCGTCGGCGTCCTCGCTCTTCGGCACCGCCACGCGGACGACCTCGCAACCCGCGGACGCGAGCGCGGCGATCTGGGCGGTCGTCGCTTCGACATCGTGCGTCTTCGTCAGCGTCATCGACTGGACGACGACCGGCGCGCCGCCGCCGATCTCGACGCCGCCGACCGTGATCTGACGCTTGCTCGCCATACCGTCCTAGCTTAACCGCCACCCCGGAGCGATCCTTGTAACAACTTGTTGCAAGGTCGTGAAGGCGTTGCCGTGACCCTTTAGCCGCCGCCGAGCCGGCCCACGTCGTTCGAGAGGCCGATGATGAAAAGCAGCAGGAAGAGGGTGATGCCGACGGCCGAGACGCGCTCGTAGACCTCGCGCGCGATCGCGCGGCCGCGGATGCCCTCGAGCAAGGAGAACGCGATGTGGCCGCCGTCGAGCGGAAGCAGCGGCAGGAGGTTGAACAGGGCGAGCGAGAGGCTGATGAAGGCGAGGATCGAGAGGTACGACGCCCAGCCGTAGTGCACCGCCTCGGCGCTGTGCTGGACGATCCCGACGCTGCTCGAGAAGTTCTTCCTGTCCTTGGAGTGGAAGAGCCCGCCGAGCGCGGCCGCCGTCTCGCGGGACACCGTTCCCGTCGTCTTCAGGGACTGCCAGATCGCAGGGCCGACACCGAGCGGCTGGCCGGCGAGCCCGAAGCCGAGGCGGTAGCGGTTGTCGGTCGTGTCCAGCTGCGGCCGCTCGCGGCGCAACGAGATCAGGTTCCCCTTTCGAAGCACCGTGAGCTCCACCGGACGGCCGTGCGACGCGGAGATCATGTCCGAGATCTGGTCGGCCGTCACCGGAAGGCCGTTGACGCCGACGACCTGGTCGCCGACGACGAGACCGGCGGCCTGGGCCTGGCTCCCCTTGAGCACCAGGGACACCTTGTTGGTGGCGTTCCAGCCCGCGACCATGAACACGATCGCAAAGAGGACGACGGCGAAGACGAGGTTCGTCAGCGGCCCCGCGGCGATTGCGGTCACGCGCTTCCAGGTCGGCGCGCGCCAGTATGCCTGGGGCGACAGCGCGTCCTCGAGATCGAGCACCTGCTTCTCCACCGACGGCACGTCGAGCTCGAGCGCGCGCTCGTGGAACTCGGCCAGCCGGAGCTTGGCCGACTCGTAGTCCTCCGCAGCGAGCGCCCGCTTCAGGCGCTCGGCCGGACCGACGAGCTCGGGCGCAGCGTGGAGGGCGCGCGCGAACACGTGGTCGACGTCCTTCGCGGCCGGACGGTGCATCCCCGGGATGCGGACGTAGCCGCCGAGCGGGATCGCGCCGATGCCGTACTCGATGCCTCTCCGCCGCACCTTGACGAGTGCGGGCGGGAAGCCGATGTAGAACTTGCGAGGCCGCATCCCGACCGCGAGCGACGCGAAGAAGTGCCCCGCCTCGTGGATGAGGATCAGGAACGCCAGGCCCAGGATGGCGATCGCGAAGCTCATGCCGGCTGGAGCGTCCTCTCGGCCACCCGGCGCGCCTCGGCGTCGGCCCGGGTCAGCTCGTCGAGGTCGGCGACCTCGCCGCCGGAGACGCTGTCGAGCGTGCGCTCGACGGTCTCGGCGATCTCGAGGAAGCCGATGCGGCCCTCGAGGAACGCCGCGACGGCGACCTCGTTGGCGGCGTTGAAGGCGCAGGGGAACGTGCCCGCGCGCAGGCCGGCCTCGCGGGCGAGGGTGAGCATGGGAAAGGTGTCGGCGTCGGGGGCGTGGAACTCGAGGGTGAGCCCGGACGCGAGGTCGAGCGTCGGCACCGGGGTCGAGGCGCGCTCGGGATACGTGAGCGCGTAGGAGATCGGGACGCGCATGTCCGGATAGCCCAGGTGCGCGAGGGCGGCGCCGTCGCGGAAGCGGACCAGCGAGTGCACGACCGAGGTCGGGTGCACGACGATCTCGATCCGCTCGTACGGCACGCCGAAGAGGAAATGCGCCTCGATCAGCTCGAGTCCTTTGTTGGCCAGCGTCGCCGAGTCGATCGTGATCTTCGGGCCCATGCTCCAGGTCGGGTGCGCAAGTGCCTCCTCTGCGGTGACGCCGGCGAGCTCCTCGCGGACGCGCCCCCGGAAGGGGCCTCCGGACGCGGTCAGCACCAGGGATTCGATTTCCGCCGCCGATCGGTTTTCGAGGCACTGGTAGAGCGCCGAGTGCTCGCTGTCCACCGGCAGGAGCCGCCCTCCTCCCCGCTCCCAGGCCGCGAGCGCCAACGTCCCGGCGGCGACGAGACTCTCCTTGTTCGCGAGCGCGAGGTCGGCGCCGCGCTCGAGCGTCCACAGCGTCGCCGGCAGGCCGGCGAAGCCGACGACGGCATTCAGCACGACGTCGGGCTCGGCGCGCTCGAGCAGCTCGACGAGGTCGCCGCCGACCTGCGTCAACGGCGCGAGGCCCTCGATCGGCTGCGACCCGGACGCCGCCGCGACGAGCTCGAGGTCGGAACGGGCGTCGATGATCTCGAGCGCCTGCCTCCCGATCGATCCGGTGGCGCCCAGGAGGGCGATCCGCTTCATCTGCAGCTCCAGTCTACGGCTGTCAGGTCGTGTAGGCGAGGATCGTGTAGAAGGCTGCGACCGAGGCGAACAGGATCGAGTCGAGGCGGTCGAGCATCCCGCCGTGGCCGCCGAGGAGCGCCCCCGTGTCCTTCGCGCCCATGTCCCGCTTGAGCATGGACTCGAACAGGTCGCCGGCGGGCGCGGCGACGGCGATCACGAGCCCGAGAAGGAGCGCCTGGCCGATGGAGAGGTACGTGGCGCGGTCGTGGTAGAGGGCGACGAACGTCACGAACACGCAGGCGATGCTCCCGACGACGAACCCTTCGAGCGTCTTGCCGGGCGAGAGCGCGGGCGCCAGCTTGTGCCTTCCGAGGGCGCGGCCGCCGAGGTAGGCGAACGTGTCGTCCGCGAAGACGGCGAGCAGCAGCGTGAACGACGCGAGGCGGCCGTGCTCGGGGATCGCGCGCAGGAGGATGACGAAGCCGAGGCCGAAGCCGATCCAGGCCGGGCCGAGGAGCGTCGTCGCCACGCTCACGGTCGCCGAGCCGCTGGTTCCCGCCAGGCCCTTGAGCAGGAACGCCAGCCCGAGCGAGCCGAGCAGGGCGCCGAGGGCCCACGTCGTCGTGCTCACCTGGATCGCGAGCAGGACGCCGACGAGGCCCGCGTGGCCGGCGATGCCGATCGGACGCAGGGGCTTCGTCATCGTGTAGAGCTCGTGCAGCGCAACGACACCGGCGACGAGCACGAGCGCGAACAGCCACCAGTGCCCGAGCCAGAGGAGCCCGAGTACGAGCGGCAGCCCGATCACGGCGACGAGCACGCGCGAGGCCAGGTTCGTCAGCGACGGCTGCGGGCGCGGCGCCGGCCGCGGCGCGATCCTCGTGGGATGCGGCTGGTCGGTCACGGTCACCGGCCGCCGAACCGCCGCCGGCGGCTCGCGTACTCGGCGAGCGCGTGCTGAAGGTCGCGGGGCTCGAAGTCGGGCCAGAGCTTGTCGACGAACGCGAGCTCCGCGTACGCGAGCTGCCAGAGCAGGAAGTTGGAGACCCGCAGCTCGCCGGACGTGCGGATGAGCAGGTCCGGGTCCGGCAGATCGGGCGCGTACAGGTTGGCCGCGAACACGTTCTCGTCGATCTCGTCCGGGTCCACCCCACTTTCGACGATGCGCCGCGCGGCCTCGACGAGCTCGGCGCGGCCGCCGTAGTCGAACGCGACCCAGAGGTTCAGCCGGGAGTTCAGCTCGGTCCTGTCCTCCATCCCCGCCATCCGCCGCTGCAGCTCCTCCGGCGCGCGGTCGCTGCGGCCGATGAAGCGCACGCGGACGCCCTGCTCGGCCAGGTCGGGCAGCTCGCGCTCGATCGTCTCCGCGAAGATGTCCATCAGCGCGTCGACCTCCTCGCGCGGGCGCGACCAGTTCTCGGTCGAGAACGCGAAGATCGAGAGGTCGTGGATGCCGAGGTCGATCGACGCTTCGACGATCCGGCGGACCGTGCGGGCCCCGGCGCGATGGCCGGCGGCGGTGGGCAGGCGGCGGCGCTTGGCCCAGCGACCGTTGCCGTCCATGATGATGGCGACCGACTGCGCGACGTCCGGCGACTCGTGCTCCGGGACCGGCCGGAGCCGTCGGAGCGACCGGATGCGCGTCAGGAAGTTCACGTGCGGGAGGGAGGGTGAGGGCCGGCGCGGGCGGGCTCAGACCTCCATGATCTCCGCTTCCTTGCGCTTGAGCAGGTCGTCGATCTTGTGCACGTGGTCGTCGGTCACCTTCTGGACCGCGCCCTCGGCGCGGCGCTCCTCGTCGTCGCCGACCTGTCCCGAGCGGACGAGCTCCTCGAGGTGCCGCATCACGTCGCGGCGGACGTTGCGCACCGCCACGCGCCCTTCCTCGGCGTAGTTCCGGGTCAGCTTGACGAGCTCCTTGCGGCGCTCCTCGGTCAGCTGAGGGATCGGCAGCCGGATCAGCTTGCCGTCGTTCGAGGGCTGCAGGCCGAGGTCGGACTCCATGATCACCTTCTCGATCCCCTTGATCTGCGACGGGTCGAAAGGCTGGATCGTCAGCATCCGCGGCTCGGGGACGTTGATCGTCGCCATCTGCTTGAGCGGCGTCTGCGTGCCGTAGTAGTCGACCGAGATGCGGTCGAGAAGCGCGGCAGACGCGCGCCCGGTGCGCACCGAGTTGAAGTGCTCGTGCGTGGACTCGACGGACTTGTCCATCCGCCGGGTCGCGTCCTGAATGAACTCGTCGATGCTTGCCACTACTCGCCTCCGGGGGTCGCGATGATCGTGCCGACCCGCTCCCCCGAGACGACGCGGCGGATGTTGCCGTCCGCGAGGCCGAAGACGTAGATCGGCAGCCGGTTGTCCATGCAGAGGGAGAGCGCCGTCGTGTCCATCACCTTGAGGCCGCGCTCGATCGCCTCGAGGTGGGTCAGGCTGGGCAGGAGCTTCGCGTTCGGATCGACCCGCGGGTCGCCGTCGAGGACGCCCTCGACGTCGTTCTTCGCCATCAGGATCGCCTCCGCCCCGACCTCGAGCGCGCGCAGGGCGGCGGCCGTGTCGGTGGTGAAGAACGGGTTGCCGGTGCCGGCCGCGAAGATGACGATCCGCCCCTTCTCGAGATGTCGCACGGCGCGGCGACGGATGTACGGCTCGGCCACCTCGGCGACGGTGATCGCGGACAGCACCCGCGTCTGGGCGTCGCGTCGCTCCAGCGCGTCCTGGACGGTCAGGGCGTTGAGGACGCTGCCGAGCATCCCGGCGTAGTCCGCCGTCGAGCGGTCCATCCCTGCCGCCGCTCGGTCCATGCCGCGGATGATGTTTCCGCCGCCGACGACGATCGCGAGCTCGACTCCTTGCCGATGGACGCCGACGACCTCGTCGGCGAGCGACTCGACGCGCTCCTGGTCGATGCCGAAGTCCCGCTCGCCCGAGAGCGCCTCTCCGGAGAGCTTCAGCAGGATGCGCTCGAAGCTCGCGGCCGAGCCCGGGACCGACGCCTCCGTCGGCTGGGCGCTCACGGGCCGACCCTTGGCCTGTGAGCGGGGAGGGGTCCCGGGGGAACCGGGAGGTTCCCCCGCCAGCTCGGCACCTGGAAGAAGGGGGCCCGCGGGGGAAACCCGGTTTCCTCCACGGGAGCGAGCCGAAGGCGAGCGACGCTCACGGGTCGACCCTTGGCCTGTGAGCGGGGAGGGGTCCCGGGGGAACCGGGAGGTTCCCCCGCCAGCTCGGCACCTGGAAGAAGGGGGCCCGTGGGGGAAACCTGGTTTCCTCCACGGGAGCCGAGCCGAAGGCGCGCGACGCTCACGCGCCTACTCTGCCACGGAGAGGCGCCGGAATTCGAGCACCTCGAGCTTCGACTCGGCGAGGACCTCGCCGACCTTGCGGTTCGGATCGTGGATCCAGGACTGATCCTCGAGCACGATATCCTCGAGCCACTTCCGGATCCGGCCCTCGACGATCTTCTCGCGCACCTCGTCGGGCTTGTCCTGGACGTCGGGCTGCTTGGCGAGGATCTCCTTCTCGGCATTGATCTCGGCCTCGGGAACCTCTTCGCGGCTGACGTAGAGCGGCCCCGAGGCGGCGATGTGCATCGCAATGCGGTAGGCCTGGTCGCCGTCGCCGCGCGCGTGCACGAGCACGCCGAGCTTGTTCGCGGGCGGGTGGACGTACGCGGTGAGCACATCGCCGTCCTCGGCCTCGTAGCGGACGGCGTCTCGGACGACGACGTTCTCGCCGAGCTTGGCGATCAGCTCGGCCCGCTCGCCGTCGAGCTCCTCGACCGCGTTCGGCCCGTTCTTCTCGACGGCGTCGAGGACGCGCTGGGCGAAGACCATGAAGTCGGCCGTGTTCGAGACCGGCTCGGTCTCACAGCCGACCGCGACCATCGCGCCGACGATCTCTTTCGAGAGGTCGAAGACGACCTTGCCCTCGGTCGTCTCGCGGCCCGCTTTCTTGGCAGCCTGCGCGAGCCCCTTCTCGCGGATCGCCTTGACCGCGGCGTCCATGTCGCCGTCGGTCTCGACGAGGGCGCGCTTGCAGTCCATCATCCCCGCGCCGGTGCGCTCGCGGAGCTCCTTGACGAGGCTCGCCGGGATCTCGGTCACGAGGGCACCTCCTCCGTGACCGGGGCAGCCTCGGGCTCGGGCGCCTCGGCGGTCTCGGGCTCGGCTGTTGCCTCAGCCGCGGGCTCGGCAGCGGCTTCGGCTGCAGGCTCGCCCTCGTCCGCGGGGGTCGCTTCGGCCTCGGACGCTTCCGGCGAGGGCTGCATCTCCTCGGGCGTCACCTTCTGCTTGCCGGCGGCGATGCCGTCGGCGATGACGCGGGTGACGAGCGAGCACGAGCGGATCGCGTCGTCGTTTCCGGGGATGACGTAGGTGGCCTCGTCCGGGTCGCAGTTCGTGTCGACGAGCCCGACGACGGGGACGCCGAGCCGGAAGGACTCACGGACGGCGAGCTGCTCCTTGCGGAGGTCGACGATGAAGACGGCGTCCGGCTGGCGGCGCATGTCGGCGACGCCGCCGAGATTCGCGTTGAGCTTCTCGAGCTCGCCCTCGAGCGTGATCCGCTCTTTCGGCGGCAGCAGCTCGAGCTGGCCCTCGTCCTTCAGGCGGCGCAGCTCGTGGAGCCGCTCGATGCGCTCGGAGATCGTGCGCCAGTTCGTCAGCAGGCCGCCGAGCCAGCGGTGGTTGACGTACGGCATGCCGACGCGCTCCGCCTGCTCCTTGACGGCGTCCTGAGCCTGCTTCTTCGTGCCGACGAAGAGCACGTTTCCGCCGCGCTCCGCGATGTTGCGGACGAAGGCGTGCGACTCCTCGAGCAGCTCGAGCGTCTTCTGGAGATCGATGATGTAGATCCCGCCGCGCTCGGCGAAGATGAACCGCTTCATCTTCGGGTTCCAGCGGCGGGTCTGGTGGCCGAAGTGGACTCCAGCCTCCAGCAGGTCCTTCATGGATACGACGGACACGGGTCCAGCCCCCTTCTCGGTTTTGGTCGCTACAGCCGGCGGCGCCGAGAGGAACCGGCTCAGGGCCGGCACCGCCTCTCGAGCGTCTGCCGCCGGGTCGGGTGGCAGAAGCATGCCCAGGGTAGCAATGCGTGCCCGCCGTTACGTGCGACGAGCGCGGTCGAGTGCAGCCTCGAGTTCGGGCGGGAGCGGCGACTCCGTCTCGACCGGCTCGCCCGTGATCGGGTGCGGGAACGCGAGGCGCGCGGCATGCAGGAACTGGCGCTCGAGGTCGAGGTCGCGCACGCCGTAGACGCGATCGCCCGAGACCGGCAGGTCGATCGTGGCCAAGTGGACGCGGATCTGGTGTGTGCGGCCGGTCTCGAGCCGCACCCGCAGGAGCGCATGCTGCGGGAGGAGCTCGACGACCTCGAAGTGCGTGATCGCGTCGCGCGGGGTGTCCGTGTCGAGCGACTGGCGGGTCGGCTCGGCGCGGTCGCGGCCGATCGCGGCCTCGATTCTGCCGCTGCGCGAGCGCGGCCGTCCGCGGACGAGCGCGAGGTACTCGCGCTCGAGCCGGTGGCGGCGGACGAGCGACTGCAGGCGGCGGTAGGCGTCCTCGGTCCGCGCCACGACCATCAGCCCGGACGTGTCGCGGTCGAGCCGGTGCACGATCCCCGGGCGCTCGGGCGCGTCGCCGCCCGCCGTCCGGCCGAGGAGCCCGTGCACGAGCGTCCCGGTCGAGTGGCCCGGGCCGGGATGGACGGCGATGCCCGCGGGCTTGTCCACGACCAGCAGGTGCTCGTCCTCGTAGGCGATGCGGAGGTCGAGCGCTGCCGCGACGAGCGCCGCGGCCGCGGGCGGCTCGAGCTCGACCTGCTGGCCGGCCTCGAGGCGGTACGACTTGGCGCGCGCGGTCCCGTCGACGAGGACGCCGCCTGCGTCGAGGAGCCGCTCGGCCGCGGCCCGCGAGCCGACCTGCTCGAGCCCGGCGAGGAACCGGTCGAGCCGGAGCCCGGCCGCGTCGTCTGCGACGCGGACGCGGATCAGGGACGCGCCGCCGAGGTGTCCGCCCGCCGGCGGGGGCTCCCGTCGGCGAGCAGCAGCGACCCGAGCAGCACGGTGACGCCGATCACGATCGACGCGTCGGCGAGGTTGAACGCCGGCCACCAGCGCAGGTCGAGGAAGTCCGTCACGTAGCCGAGCCGCACCCGGTCGACGAGGTTCGAGACGCTGCCGCCGATCAGCAGGCCGAGCGCGACGGGCAGCGCCGGGTGCCTGGCACCGGAGCGCGCAAAGAAGACCAGCATCCAACCGACGGCCACCGTCGTGAGCACGATGACGATCGCCGTCGCGCTCGAGAACAGGCCGAACGCGATGCCGGAGTTCTGGACGTGGCGGATCGAGACGGGGCCGATCAGCTTCACGGCCGAGTCGAGCTGGATCTGGCTCGCGACGACGTGCTTCGTGAGCTGGTCGGCGATGACGGCCGCCAGTGCGACGACCGCGAGGCCGATCCACTGCCGCCGCTCTGCGGAGAGCGACCGCTCCGCGACCGAGATCGCGGCGAAGGCGTCGGTTCGCTCACCCGGGCTCGTCGCCACGCTCAGCCGCGCTCTTCCCGGCGCTTGTCCTCGATGCAGAGCGTCGCGTAGGGCAGCGCCTCCAGGCGCTCAGCCTCGATCTCGCGGCCGCAGCGCTCGCAGCGCCCGTACGTGCCGTCGGCGATGCGGGCGAGCGCCGTGTCGATCGCAGCCAGCACGCGCGCTTCGTTCTCCTCGACGGAGTAGTCGATCTCGCGGTCGAGCGTCGCCGAGGCCGTCTCTGCGAGATGATTGTCGAGCGACGACTCCTGCACCTCGTCCGACATCGAGCCGGGATGGACGCTGTGGAGGTTGTCGATCGCGGCCTGGACGCGCACCCGCTCCTCCTCGAGCCGCACGCGGAGCTGCTCGACCTCGACCGTCACGCCGATCCCTCCAGGCGCCGGTCGGCCTCCTCGGCGCCGAGCCCTCGCAGCTCGACGACCTTGTCCCGTCCGCCGCGGCCGGCGACCAGCGTCAGCTCGGCAGGGGCGACCCGCAGCCGGCGGGCCAGCAGGCCGATCAGCGCGGCGTTGGCGCGGCCCTTCTCGGGTGGAGCGGCGACGCGAACCTTCCACGCGTCTCCCTGCCGGCCGACGAGCTCGGTCGTCCTGGCTCCGGGCGATACCCGGATCCGGAGGCGCGTCGTCGGCTCGGCCATCCCGAGCCAAGTATAGGCAGGGGTTCCTACGCCGCCTGGACCGCCTCCGGCCCCGTTTCCGGCGTGTCGACGTCGGCGTCGCCGACGGCGTCGAGTGCCGCGCCGAGCAGCGTTCGGACGCGCCGGGCGGCGACGAGGAGCCGTTCGCGCTCACGCCGTGCCTCTTCGGTGATCGTGCGCGCCTCGCGGTGCGCTTCCTCGAGAATCGACGCCGCCTGGCGCTTCGCGTCCTCGCGGACGTCCTGCGACGCCCGCTCGGCGGTCATCAGCGTCGTTCGCAGCAGCTCCTCGACCTCACGGTGGCGGGAGACCTCGTGGGCGAGGTCGTGCACGCGGTCGGTCAGGTCCATCCGCTCCTGCCATACCGCTTCGTAGCTGTCGGCGATCTCGCCGAGCACGCGGTCGACGGCGACGCGGCTGTAGCCGGTCAGGCTGCGCCCGAACCGGACGTGGCGTATCTCGACGGGTGAGTAGCTCATGTGTCCCTCCTCAATGCAGATGGTCGATGACGACCCGGTTGATCAGCAGCCGCAGCAGGTAGAGCACGAGGATCGCGATCAGCGGCGACAGGTCGAGCGGCCCGACCGGCGGCAGCAGGCGGCGGAAGATCCGGATGTACGGCTCGCAGACGTCGTAGAGGAAGCGCTGGAGCCAGCTGAGCGAGTACGGGACGCGGATCCACGAGAGGATCACGTACGCGAAGATCACCGCCGAGTAGACGTAGACGAACACGGCCACGAAGTTCGCCGCGGTCGTGGCCGCGTCGGCGATCAGCGCAAGACTGGCGCTCGTGACGCCCATGACCGTGGAGTTCGGCTCACGACCTCCGGCTCCTTGTGACGCGAGCGGCTAGAGAGCTTTCCGCCGCCGATGCCGGCCTGGCCCGCCGGCCGTTCTCCCGCGCTAAGCCTGGTTGAAGAAGCCGCCGCTCTCGAGGACGCGGGCGCGTTCCTCGGCCGACACCTGGACGTTGTGCGGCGTGAGCAGGAACACGCGGTCGGCGACGCGCTGCATGCTCCCGTTCAGCGCGTAGGTGAGGCCGCTCGCGAAGTCGACGAGGCGCTTCGAGAGCTCCTGGTCAGCGTTCTGGAGGTTGACGATCACGGGCACGCCCTGCTTGAACTTGTCCGCGATCTGCTGCGCGTCGTTGAAGCTCCTCGGTAGGACGAGGTGTACCTGCGCCGTCGGCAGGGGCGGCACGGCCTCGACCGGCCGCGGTCTCGTGCCGGCGCCGGAGTCGCCGCGCGAGCGCGATCTGCGCCGGCCGGACGGCTGCGGCACGGGCGCGACCTCGCGGCTCGGCGCGCTCGCGACCATCGTTTCCGCGGACGGCTCGGGAAGCACGTTCGACTCGGACACGGTCCAGTCGTCGTATTCGTCGCGCCGGCCGCCGCGCGGCGTCAGGCGCCTGACGTTCGCGCTCGGCCGCTCGGCATAGCTCTGCCCGAGCTCCTCCTCGGTCGCGTAGCCGTCGTCGTCCCACGCCTCGTCGTACTCCTCGGCGATGCCGAAGTAGACGAGCGTCCGGTTCCAGAGGTCGCCGAAGCCCATGCCGTCGAAATGTTAGTCGTGCCACAACACGGAGCCCACTCGAACGAACGTGGCTCCTTCTTGTGCGGCGACGCGGTAGTCCTGGCTCGTGCCCATCGACAGCTGGTCGAGGCCGAGTTCCTGCGCCAGCTCGCGCAGGCGGCGGAAATACGGGCGAGAGGCCTCCGGATCGTCGGCGAGCGGCGGCATCGTCGACAGGCCGCGGATCTCGACCGGCGCGCGCTCGACGAACGCCGCCAGCTCCTCGGGCGCGACGCCCGATTTGCTCGCCTCGTCCGCGAGGTTGACCTGGAGGAGGGCGGGCACGGTCAGGCGCTTCGCCGCCGAGTCGGAGTCGAGCGAGTGCACGAGCTCGCAGGCTGCGCTCACATCCGGGGCCTTGCGGCTCTGCAGGTGGCCGATGAAGTGCCAGCGGAAGGCGTCGCCGAACCGTTCGCGCTTCGCGAGCAGGTCCTGCAGGCGATTCTCGCCGACCACCTCGATCCCGGCCTCGGCCAGCACGGCCATGTCCTCGACGGCGACGTACTTCGTGGCCGCGACCACCGTGACGCCGGGGCCGACCTCAGCCCGGACGCGCTCGTAGCTCGCGCGAATCTTCTGGGCGTTCACGCGCCGATCAGCTCCCGCGCCGCGGCGAGCTCGGACTCGCGGCCGTCGAGCTCTCCGTTCAGCTTGCGGCGGCGGAGCTCGGCGAGCACCTCACCCACCCGCGGCGACTCGCCCAGGCCGAGCTCCGCGAGATCGGCGCCGGTCACCTCCAGCCGGACTCCGCGCAGGTCGGCGAAGTAGCGACGGAGCGCCGGCAGCTCCTCGAGGGCCAGTGCGAAGAGCGGCGTGTCGGGCGCATACGGCTCCGCGAGAGCGACCACGTCCGCCGCCGTCGCCTCTGCCCCTCGCAGCCGCTCGACGAGCCGGGGCCCGAGGGTGACGGCGTGGGCGATCTGCTCGACGTCGCGACGGCGCAGCTTCAGGCTCTCGAGCCAGCCGTACACCTCGTCGGGCGACATCTGCCGTGCCAGCGCCTCGATCCCGAGCCGCCACGCGGGGACGTCGAGCCCGTATTCCGCCGCGAGGTCCCGTGCACGCTTCGTCAGGCGGACGGCCTCTTCGTCGGCCGACAGGCGCGGGTGGATCGCCGCCGCCGCGCCGAGCTCGGCGAGCCGCAGCACGGAGTGCTCGACCTCGCCCTCGGAGAGCAGCGCTTCGAGCTCGTCGAGCAGCCGTGTCGAGGAGAGGTCGCGGACGAGCCCCATCTCGATGCACCCTCGCGCGAGCCGCGCCGTGTGCTCGTCCATGCGGAAGCCGAGCCGATTCTCGTAGCGCACGGCGCGGAAGATCCGGGTCGGGTCGTCGATGAAGGACAGGTTGTGGAGGACACGGATCCGCCCTGCGACGAGGTCGGCCCGCCCGCCGAACGGATCGACGAGCCGCCCGAAGTCCTCGCCCTTGAGCGAGGCGGCCATGGCGTTGATCGTGAAGTCGCGGCGGTGGAGGTCGTCCCGGATCGACGCGTGCTCGACCGTGGGGAGCGCCGCCGGGGCGTCGTAGAACTCCGTGCGCGCGGTGACGACGTCGACGTGCTGCTCGTCGCCGTAGACCACGACGGCCGTGCCGAACTTCTCGTGGGTGCGGACGCGGCCGCCGAGCTGACGGGCGATCGACCGGGCGAGGCCGATCGCGTCGCCTTCGACGGCGATGTCGACGTCGAAGCTCGGCTCGCCGAGCAGGATGTCGCGGACCGTGCCGCCGACGAGGTAGACGCCGTCGACCGTGTCGCTCGCGGCCGCGACCGCGTCGAACACGGGCGCGAGCCGCTCCAGCCGGCCGAGCTCGTCGGCGATCGAGTCGGTCGGCTCGGACGGGATCTCGACCGCCTCGCCGAGCGCCTGCAGCACGTCGCTCCTCGTCACCACGCCGACCAGGCGCTCCCCGCGGAGCACTGCGAGGCGGCCCTCGGCAGAGGAGGCGAGGAGGCGCCGGAGCTCGCCCAGGCTCGCCTCCTCGTCCACGACCTGGGCGCGCCCGGACATGATCCCCTTCACCGGCGCGTGCGAGAGGCCGTGGCCGATCGCCTTGTCCAGGTCTTCGCGGCGGACGGAGCCGACGAGACGGCCGCCCTCGGTGACGAGGATCCCGCTCTGGCCGTAGCGCTGGCAGGCGACCATCGCCGCGGCGACCGTCTCCTCGGGAGCCACCGAACGGGCCGGGGTCGACATGACGCTGCGGGCGACCGGCTCCCGACGCGTGCCGACCTCCGTGCCGAGGTACGACGCGAGCGATTCCTGACGTGCGCCATGGCGCAGGCACCAGCCGAGTGCCTCTGCGTCGCGTCGCGTCGCGGCCGCGGCGGTCAGCGAGCTCGTGGCTTCGTGGATCCCGAGCGCGAACGCCGTCGCCTCGAGCGGGGTGACCGCGAGCTCGCGCTCGGCCAGGATCTCGACGAGCGTCGTCGTCAGCGCGCCGTCGGCGGAGAGAACGGCGGTCTCGGGCCGCACCCAGTCGGGCAAGTCGGCCGCCTCGTGTGCGAAGACGGCCTTCTCGACCGTCGGATCGAGTGCCACGGGCTCGAGCAAGCCGAGATGCGCTTCCTCCAGCGCCTCGACGACGACGAGCCGTCGGACGGCGCCGAGCTCCAGCCGGCCTGCCTCGACGCAGCGCAGCTCTTCGGCGTGGAGCCGCACGAACTCGCGCACGTTGCGGTTGAGCACGCTCGGAAGCGCCGCTGTCGAGCCCGGGTAGAGGCAGCGCGCCGCCAGCAGCGACGCGAACGCGTCGAAGCCGGTGTCGACGTGCGTGGCGATGACCTCTTCCGCCCTCACCGGGACATTCTGACTCTCCCCTGTGACCGGCTCGACGCGCGAGCCTCGTCCGCGAAGTCCGGGCTTTGCCCGGACGTAGCTCAAACCGATCGAAACACGACCACGAGGGGAAGGGGGCTCACGGGGGAAACCGGCCGTTTCCCCCGTGGCTAGTGCACGCGGGCGACTGCTTCGACCTCGACGAGGATGCCGGCGGGCAACGAGACGCCGAAGGTCGAGCGCGCCGGGAACGCTCCGCCGAAGTGCTTGCGGTACACCTCGTTGAAGGCGCCGAAGTTCCCGAGGTCGCTGAGGAAGCAGGTCGTCTTGACGACGGCGCCCAGGCTCGAGCCCGCCGCTTCGAGGATCGCCTCGAGGTTCGCCATCACCTGCTCCGTCTGCGCCTCGACGGTGTCGCCGACGAGCCCCGAGCCGTCCGCGGCGGCGCCGATCTGGCCGGCGGTGAAGACGAACCCGTTCGAGACGATCGCCTGCGAATAGGGCGCGCCTCCGAACGGGCCGGCCGCCCGGTCGGTCGTGACGACGATCTTGTCCTCCACGGCTACTCCTTTCTCGGTGGGGGCGTGCCGCGAGGGCGGCCCGCCTGGGCGAGCGCGACGCCGAGGGCCTTGAAGATGGCCTCGAGCACGTGCTCGGTGTCGCGACCCTCGATCAGCCGGACGTGGAGCGTCAGCCCGGCCCCTTCGGCCAGTTGCCGCAGGAACTCGGCGACGACGTCGGTCTCGAGCCCGCCGACGCGGGCGTCGCTGAGGTCGATGTTGGTGACGACGAGCGGCCGGCCCGAGGCCTCGAGGGCGACATGGGCGAGCGCCTCGTCGGCCGGCACGGCCGAGGAGCCGTGGCCGCGAACGCCGGGGTCGCGCAGCTCGGGGCCGAGCGCCTCGCCGAGCGCGCGTCCGGCAGCAGCCACCTCGTCGGCGGCCGCACCGGGCTGCACCTCCAGCGACAGATCGAGCGCGGCGTACTCCGCGAGCAGCGCGATCAGGTGGTCGAGGACCGGGAGGCCGGTCGAGATCGACGACTGCGGCTGCCCCGAGACCGCCGCGCGAACCCGCAGGCGAGGTGGGTCCGTCCCGTCAGCCGTCGACGCGCTCGATCCGGGCCCCGAGCCCGCGTAGGCGCTCGTCGATCCGCTCGTAGCCGCGGTCGATCTGGCCGACGTTGCCGATCGTCGAAGTGCCCTCGGCGCACAGGCTCGCGATCAACATCGCCATGCCCGCGCGGATGTCCGGGCTCTCCATCCGCTGCCCGTAGAGCTTCGCAGGTCCCGAGACGACCACCCGATGCGGGTCGCAGAGGATGATGCGAGCGCCCATCCCGACCAGCTTGTCGACGAAGAAGAGCCTGCTCTCGAACATCTTTTCGAACACGAGCACCGTCCCTTGCGCCTGCGTGGCGAGCACGACCGCGATCGAGGTCAGGTCGGCCGGGAAGGCGGGCCAGGGGCCGTCCTCGATCTTCGGGATCTGGCCGCCGAGGTCGTCGCGCACGGCCAGCTGCTGCTCCGCCGGGACGTGGATCGCGCGCTCGTCGACGTCGACGTGGACGCCGAGCCGGCCCAGGACAGGGAGGATCGGATCGAGATCCTCCGGCACCGTGTCCTCGATCGTGATCTCGCTTCCGGTCACGGCGGCAAGGCCGATGAAGCTCGCGACCTCGATGTGCTCGGGACAGATGCGGAACGAGCCGCCGCCGAGCCGTTCGACGCCCTCGATCCGCAGCAGGTTCGACCCGATGCCCTCGATCTCGGCGCCGAGGAGGACGAGGAAGCGGCAGAGATCCTGGACGTGCGGCTCGCAGGCCGCGTTGCCGATCAGCGTCTCGCCCGATGCGAGCGAGGCGGCCATGATCGCGTTCTCGGTGGCGGTGACGCTGGCCTCGTCGAGGAACAGGCTCGTGCCGCGGAGCGTCGGGGCGGAGAGCTCGAAGCGCCGGCCGACCGTGTACTCGACGCCGAGCGCCTCGAATGCGTGCATGTGCGTGTCGATCCGCCGCCGCCCGATGACGTCGCCGCCCGGCGGCGGCACGGTCGCCCGGCCGCAGCGTGCGAGGAGCGGCCCCGCGAGCAGGATCGACGCGCGGATCTCGCGGCACAGGTCCTCGTCCAGCTCAGTGGTCGCGATCTCGGCCGCGTGCACGCGAACCTCGTTCGTGCCCGTCCAGTCGGCCTCGGCGCCCGTGTGCCGGAGCAGGGCCAGCATCGTGTCGACGTCGTTGATCCTCGGTACGTTCTCGAGCGTCACGGGCTGGTCCGTGAGGAGGCTGGCCGCGAGGATCGGCAGCGCCGCGTTCTTGTTCCCGGCCGCGCGGACGCTGCCCGAGAGGCGGAAGCCCCCTTCGATCACGAGCGACTGCTTGAGCGCGTCGACCACGGCGGTCTGCACGGCCGCAAAGTACCCTACGCAGCCCGTGGAGCCGACACGCGAGCAGGCCTGGCAGACGCTGACCGAGTACACGAAGAGCGAGGCGCTCCTTCGCCACGCGCTCGGCGTCGAGGCCTGCATGGGCTGGTACGCGCGGGACTTCGGCGAGGACGAGGAGCTCTGGCGCGTCGTCGGCCTGCTGCACGACTTCGACTACGAGATCCATCCGACCCTCGACAAGCACCCGCAGGACGGCGCGCCGATCCTCCGCGAGCTGGGCTATCCCGAGGTCGTCGTCGAGGCGGTCCTCTCCCACGCGGAGCACCTGGCGATGGCGCGCGACACGCCGCTGAAGAAGACGCTGTTCGCCTGCGACGAGCTCTCCGGGTTCGTCGCCGCCTGCTGCTTCGTGCGACCGGACGGGATCGCCACCCTCGAGCCGCGGTCGGTGAAGAAGAAGCTGAAGCAGCCGTCCTTCGCGGCCGGCGTCCACCGCGACGAGGTCTACGCGGGCGCCGAGCTCCTCGGCCTCGAGCTCGACCAGCACATCGCCAACGTGATCGAGGCGATGCGCGGTTCGGCGGCCGAGCTCGGGCTGGAGCGCTCCTCGTGAACCCGCGGCTCGACATGATCGGGATCCACGTCCGCGACATGGCCGCGACGCTCTCGTTCTACCGGCGGCTCGGCCTCGACATCCCCGAAGGCGCGGAGAGCGACGGGCACGTCGAGACCACGCTTCCAGGCGGGCTGCGCGTCGGCTGGGACACGCACGAGGTGATGCGCAGCTTCGATCCGGGCTGGCAGCCTCCCGACGGTACCGCGCGGATCGCGCTCTGCTTCCTCGTCGACTCGCCGGCTGAGGTGGACGAGCTCTACGCGGAGCTGACCGGTGCCGGGAACACGGGCCACCTCGAGCCCTGGGACGCGTTCTGGGGCCAGCGCTACGCGATCCTCCGCGACCCGGACGGCAACGACGTGGCGCTGTTCGCGCCGCTCGCGTCCTAGCTCAGATGGTCCGCGAGGAGCCGGTCGATGTCGTCGTCCGAGTTCCAGTAGCCGCACGAGACGCGGACGAGGCCGCTCGACGGGATCTCGCGGACGACGACATCCCGCTCGGCCAGGCGCTGCACCGTCTCCGCCGGGTCGGCGGGCGGGACGAAGGAGACGAGCGTCGAGTGCCCGGGCGCGGTGACGACCTCGTAGTGCTCCGAGAGCAGCGCCCGGCAGCGCGCCGCCGTCTCGCGCGCCCGCTCGAAGCGCCATTCGGGCACGGCGTCGAGCGCCGCCTCGAGGCCGCAGAGGAGCATCGCGCCGGGATAGCCGTGGTCGAAGCGGGCAGCGCCGGGCTTGGGCTCAAACGCCCCGTCGGGCTCGAAGCGGTCCTGGGAGAGGTACGTCGGCGCCGACACGCGCAGGGACTCGGGATCGCGAACGTACAACGCCCCGGTCGAGTCCGGCCCGCACGGCCACTTCTGGCCCGACACGGTGTAGTAGTCGAACGGCGTCGCGTCGACCTCGATCGCGCCGCCCGACTGGGCGCCGTCGACGAGGAGCGGCAGGCCAGTCTCGGACTGCAGCTCGGCGGCCGGGAGCAGGTTGCCGGTCACCCAGGAGACGTGCGAGAGGGCGAGCAGCCGCGTCTTCGCGCCGATCTCGGCGCGGAGCCGGTCGAGCGCCTGCGCCGGCTCGGCGCCGCGGGTCGCCGCGACCCGGACGCGCACGCCGGACGCGTGCAGCGGCCCGAGCAGCCCGAAGTGCTCCTCGTCCGTCGTCACGACCTCGTCGTCGGGGCCGAGGCCGAGCCCGGCGAGGACGATGTTGCAGCCGTTCGTGGTCGACGTCGTCAGGGCCACGTTCTCGGCCGGCACCCGGATCAACGCCGCCAGCTTGCCGCGAACGCGCTCGCGCAGTTCACGTGCCCGCGTGTAGTACCCGGCTCCGGCCCGGCCCTCGGCGAGGTCGAGGAGCGCCTGCGCGACCATCGCCTCGGTGGTGCCCCGGGCAAGAGGCCCGTTCGTGCCGGCGTTGAGGTACGCGACGCGCTCGAGGACGGGGAACGCCGCCCTGGCTTCCTCGAACGTCACGGGGAGACGGTCAGCTCCACGGGCGCGTGGTCGGACAGCACGACGCCATTCTGACGGCGCCGCTCGACCGGCCAGACGGCAACCGGCGACGCGTCGATGCCGCGAACGAGGATGTCGTCGATCCCGCCGAGCGGCGCCGAGAAGCCCGGCAGGGAGAGCGAGGCGTTGAAGTCCCCGGCGAGGACGAGTGGCTCGCCGTCGCGGAGCAGCTCGTGGAGCCACTCGACCGCGCGGTCGACCTGCTGCCTCGCCGCGTGCGTCGACGCGTGGATGTTGCCGACCACGAGCCGGTCTGCGACGCGAACGGCCTGGCAGGCGCGCGGGTGCTCGCGTGGGTCGCTGATCGCGAGCGAGCCGAGGCTCTCTGCCTCGTGACTCCCGGCGACGAGGATCGCGTTCGCCTGCCCCGTGAACGCCGAGCGCAGCGCCCCGTAGTGCGCCGCGGTGAGGGCGCCGCCCGCCCTGGCGCCGAAGGGCGCGCGGCGCGTGCGCGCCGGGAACGCGCGCATGCCGCTCCAGCCGGCGAGCCGGGGGAGCGACCACAGCGGCAGCTCCTGGAGGCAGAGCACGTCAGGGCCGTCTGCTGTGGCCAGACGGACGGCGGCCTCGACGTGGCCGCGCCGCCGGGGCGGGTGCGAGCGGCCGTGGTAGACGTTCCAGCTTCGGATCAGCACGCCTGCAGTTCTACTGTAGGCCCGTGCGCGTCCTCCTTTGCGACCCACCGGCGTTCACCCCGCAGTACGACCACGAGCTGGCCGCGGCGCTCGCCCGCGCGGGCACCGACGTCGAGCTCGTCACCTCGCGCTTCCGCTTCGGGGAGGCGCCCACGCCGGACGGGTACGTTCGGCGCGAGCTCTTCTACCCCTGGAGCTCGCGTGCCTTCGGCCGCTCTGTGCTGCGACTGCCGCTGAAGGGGCTCGAGCACCCGGTCGGAATGGCCCGGCTCGCGCGGGAGCAGCCCGATGTCGTCCACCTGCAGTGGCTCTCCTGGCCGCGGCTCGACCGAACACTCCTGCGGCTGCGTGCTCCTGCCGTCTTCACCGCCCACGACCTCCTCCCGCGTCGATCGGCATCCGAGCGCGACCTCTGGCTCCACCTCTTCGGGCGCTTCCGGCGGATCGTCGTCCACAGCGACCGAGGCCGAAGCGTGCTCGCCGAGCTGGGGGTGCCGGAGGAGCGTCTGCGCGTCGTGCCGCATCCCGTCTTTCCGAGCGACCCGCCCCGCGTCGACGACGGGCGGACGCTGCTCGCACTCGGCGTGATCCGCTCGTACAAGGGCGTCGGAGACGCAATCGAAGCGACGAAGCGGATCGACGGCGCGCACTTGCTCATCGTCGGCGACCCGATGGAGCCGGTCGACGGCTACCGCGAGGCCGCGGGAGATCGCGCCGAGTGGCGGCTCGGCTACCTCCCCGACGCCGAGCTCGACCGCGCGCTCGGAGAGGCGACGGTGGCGGTCTTCCCGTATCGGGCCGAGCTCGACCAGTCGGGAGCGCTGCTGCGCGCGCTCGGAGCCGGTGTGCCCGCAGTCGTCTACGACGTCGGCGGGCTCGCGGAGCCCGTGCAGGAATTCGGCGCGGGCCGCGTCGTCCCGGCCGGGGACGTCGCCGCGCTCGCCGAGGCAGCACGGCAGCTCCTCGACGATCCGGCCGCGCTCGAGGCTGCACGCGAGGGCGCCGACCGCGCCCGGGCCGAGCTGACCTGGGACCGCGCCGCCTCCGCCCATCTCGACCTCTACCGCGAGCTCCTCTAGATTCGCTCGACGACGGCGGCGATGTGCGTTCCGCAGTCCAACGGGCCCCGTAACGCGCGCGCCGACCCGAGCATCGCTCATCGGCACCGATCATGGCGCACGGGCAAGATGCGGGCGTGCTCCGACGCAGCCGCTTCGCGGACGTGATCTCGCGCCAGCTCGACATGTTCGAGCGCGACGAGGCCGATCTGATCCGGCAGTGCGTCCAGGCCGAGCGCACCTACGACCGGGCCGAACGCGACGAGGCCGAGGAGCGCTACGGCGACTTCGTCGACCTCGTCGAAACCGGCACGGAAGCGCTCGCCGACCTGCGCTGGAGCTACGCGGCGACGCTCGACGAGGACGCGGCCGAGGAGTACGAGGAGGCGTTCAACCGCGCGGTCAAGAAGCGCCTGCCGCGCTTCGGCAACGAGATCGACCTCCGCTAGCGGGCGGCGCGGCGGCGAACGGCCGCGGCGAGAGAGCACACCCCGAGCACGCCGCCGAGCCCCGCGACGAGGGCGACCAGCATCGAGAGGGACGAGCCGCCCGACGTCTCCAGGCTCACGGCCGCGACGTGCGCGCCCGCGAGCCGCCGGGCCGTGCGCTGGCGAAGCGCGCTCTGCAAGTCGTCCTCGACGGTCGAGTAGACCTTGAGATCGGTGGGCGCGTTCTGCATCGCCTGGCGGTAGCAGGTCGACGGATACGCCCGGTCGATCGAGCCGTCACGGGCCCAGTCGGTGATGACCGCCTTCCAGCACGGAGTGGCGGCCGCAGCGGACGGCGTCCCGGTGAGCGGAGAGAACGCAAGCACGAGGACGAGCGCCCCGAGAGCAAGGGGGAAAGCGCGCACGTCTGCGACATTGCCCGCGAATGTGGAGCTCAAACGCAAAAATCCTGCAAAGGCCGTAAGAAGTGGCTAAGAAATGGTGACTCAGCGGTGACCGAAGTGGTGCGCGCGCGGCAGATCGGCGCGTACCTCCATCAGTCCGGCGGCTTCGCGGGCGAGCGGGCCGAGCGACTCGAGCCGGGCGACGACGACGTTCAGGTTGCGGCCGACCCGCTCGAGCCTGCCCCGTGCGAGGAGCAAGGGCTCGCCCCGGACCAGCGGTCGAAAGCGCTCGTAGACGTGCGGCTGGACGACGAGGTTGGCGAGCCCGACCTCGTCCTCCAGCAGCATGAAGACCACCCCTTTTGCGGTCGAGGGACGCTGCCGTGCGACCGCCAGGCCCGCGATCGCGATCCCCTCCCCGTCGCGCTTGGCGGCGAGCTCGGCGGTCGTGATCACCTCGCCCGGCAGCAGCGGACGCAGCAGCTCGAGCGGGTGCGGGCCGACGGAGAGGTTCGTCGTCCGGTAGTCGGCGAGCATGCGCTCCCACCGCGTGTGCTCGGGAAGGTCCGGCACCTCGGTCGTCGGCTCGAGCGGCAGTGCGAGCTGCTTCGCCTCGCCGCGCGTGCCCAGCACGCTCTGCGGTCGCGGGACGAGGCCGAGTTCCCAGAGCATCGCCCGCCTGGGCTCCCCGAAACAGTCGCAGGCTCCGGACTCGACGAGCGCCTCGAGCCCCGCCCGATCAGGCCAACTTCGATCGGCGGGGGCGCGCTGCGCCAGGTCGCGGAGATCGGCGTACGGCTTCCCCGAGGCGACAGCGTCTGCCTCCTTCTCCCCGACGCCGCTGACGTAGCCGACCCCGACGCGCACGGCGCCGTCCTCGATCGAGCACTGCGCCTCGCTCGCGTTCACGTCCGGCGCCAGGACGCGCACGCCGCGCCGCTCGCCGTCGCGTACGAGACTGGCCGGCGGGTAGAAGCCCATCGGCTGCGCGTTCAGGAGCGCGCACAGGAACTCGGCCGGGTAGTAGCGCCTGAGCCAGGCCGACTGGTAGGCGAGGAGCGCGAACGCGGCCGCGTGGGACTTGGGGAAGCCGAAGCCCGAGAAGCCGACGAGCTTGTCGTAGACCATGTCGGCCGTCCCGGCGTCGACGCCCTTCGCGAGCGCACCCTCGACGAACCGCGCGCGGTGGGCCTCGAGCGCCTCCAGGCTCCGCTTGCGGCTCATCGCGCGTCGCAGCCCCTCGGCCTCGCCGACCGAGAAACCGGCGAGCGCCATCGCCACCTCGAGTACCTGGTCCTGGAAGACGACGACCCCGAGCGTCTCGCGCAGCGGTTCGGCGAGCAGCGGATGGTCGGCGGGCGGCTCGAACGACGGGTCCTCGCGCCGCTTCTGCCGCCGCTCGATGTACGGATGGACGGCGCCGCCCTGGATCGGCCCGGGCCGGACGAGCGCGACCTGCACGGTCAGGTCGTCGAGGTTCTCGGGCCGCGTCCGCAAGAGGCTCTGCATCTGCGCGCGGCTCTCGATCTGGAAGTCCCCGACCGTGTCGGCGGCCTGGATCTCGGCGTAGACGCCCCGGTCGTCGAGCGGGATCCGCGACAGGTCGATCGTCTCCCCGCGCGCGAGGACGATCCGGTCGACGCAGTCCTCGACCGCCGAGAGCATCCCGAGGCCGAGCAGGTCGATCTTCATGAAGCCGGCGTCGGAGCACGAGTCCTTGTCCCACTGGCTGATCTGCCTCCCGGTCATCGCCGCCGGCTGGACGGGGACGAGCTCGACGAGCGGACGCGTGGAGATCACCATTCCGCCCGGATGCTGCGAGATGTGGCGCGGCAGGCCGGCGATCTCCTTGCAGAGCCAGCCGAGCGCCCGCCAGCGCCTGGAGGCGAGCTTCGTCTCCGCGTCCGGCAGCGCTCGGAGCTCGTCCTCGACCCGGTGCGGGTTGCCCTCGGTGAGCCGGGCCAGGCGCTCGAGCTCGGCGAACGGCAGGCCGAGCGCCTTGCCGAGGTCGCGGATCGCGCCGCGGGAGTGGTAGGTCGAGAAGCTGGCGACGAGCGCCGAATGCTCGGGGCCGTAGCACTCGATGACGGCGACGATCAGCTTCTCTCGGATGTCGCGCGGGAAGTCGAGATCGATGTCGGGGACGCCGGCCATCTCCCGGTTCAGAAAGCGTCCGAGCGAAAGGCCGGAGGCGACCGGGTCGACGTGTGAGAGCCCGGTCAGGTAGCAGACGATCGAGCCGACCGAGCTGCCTCGCCCCCGTCCGGGCGGCAGCGCGTGACGCGGCGAGCCCGCCGGGCGCAGGCCGTTCGCGATCTCACGCGCCATCTCGAGCACCTCGTGGTGGAGGAGGAAGAAGCCGGAGAGGCCTAGGTCGGCGATCAGCGCGAGCTCCTCGTCGAGCCGCCTCCTTGCCCGGCCTTGCAACAACTTGTTACTTGGCCGGTAGCGCTCGGCGAACGCGGTGTCGCAGACGCGGCGGAGCTGGACGTCGGCGGGATCGGCGCGGTCGGAGAAGTCCGGGTAGCGGTAGCCGAGCTCCTGGGTCAGGTCGAACTCGAGCCGCTCGGCGATTCGGCGTGTTCGCGCGACCGCTTCGGCGTCATCCGGGAAGCGTTCGTACACGTCGGCCACGGGGAGGAGCACGCTCTCCCAGTTGCCCCGCCGCTCGGGCTCGCAGCCCTCGAGCGACGTGCGGTTCCTGATCGCCACGAGCGCGTCCTGGAGCACGGCTCGCGAGGAGCGGTGCGCGTGCACGTCGCCGGTCACGACCGTCTCGACCCCGAGCTTCCCGGCCAGGTCGCGGAGCGCGGCGTTCCGTCTCGTGTCGCCGCGCTCGTACGGGCGCTGCAGCTCGACGTAGAAGCGGTCACGGCCGAACGCCGCCGCGAGCCGGGCGGCACCGTTCGGGTCGCGGACGGCGAGGCCGTGACGGGCGCAGCCGGACAGGCAGACGAGCCCCTCGTTCAGCTCGACGAGGAGCTCCGGGTCGAGCGCCGGCGGGAGGAGCTCCGTCTCCTTCGGCCGTGTCCCTGCGTGCGCGGCGGTGATCAGCCGGCAGAGGTTTGCGTAGCCCCGCGGCGACTCGACGAGCACCGTGACGTGCGCGCCGCCGGCGGCTCCGCTCCTGGTCGGCTCCGTCGAGTCTACGCCGAGTGTGAGCTCGGCTCCGGTGATCGCGCGGACCCCGAGCGCCTTCGCCGCGTGCGCGAACTCGAGCGAGCCGCAGAGCCCGTCGTGGTCAGTGAGCGCCATCGCCTCGTAGCCGAGCTCGGCGGCGCGCGCGGCCAGCTCCTCGGGCTGCGAGGCCCCGTCCAGGAACGAATAGGCTGAATGGCAGTGCAGCTCGACGTAGGTCATCGACGGTGAAGAACCTCGTGCTCCGTCCCGGCGAGAGCCGGGCACTCGCCGGCCATCCGGCGCGGGTGAAGGCGTCGAGCGAGGACTGCGACGAACGCTTCTGCGTGTTCGAGTCGGCGATCGGCCCCGGCGAGGGACCGCCCATGCATCTCCACCGCCGGCACATCGAGGCGATCTCCGTGCTCGAGGGCTTGCTCGAGATCCAGGCAGGGCACGAGAAGATCGCGGCGCCCGCCGGCTCGTTCGTGCTCTCTCCCGCGGGCTCGCCGCACACGTTCACGAACGCAGGCTCCGGAGAGGCACGGTTTCTCGGGTTCGCTGCGCCGGGCGGCATCGACCGGTTCCTGGAGGGGCTCGGCCTGATCTCGAGCCAGCCCGGGCCGCCCGACGCCCGGGCGCTCGGCGAGGTGCTCACCGAGTTCGACACCGAGCTCGTGATGGGCGCTGTTCCCGGGCCGACGACGACCGTGCTCGGGCCGGGCGAGGGCGAGTCGTTGACGATCCTCGGCAACGAGCTCACGATCAAGGCCGACGCCGCGGCGACCGGAGGCATGGTCGGCGTCCTCGACTACACCGCCGCTCCGGGCTTCCCCGGGCCACCGCCGCACGTCCACCACGAGACCGCCGAGGTGTTCTTCGCGGTGGAGGGAGAGCTCACGTTGACGCTCGGCGACGAGACGGTCACGCTCGCTCCCGGAGGGTTCGTGCTCGTCGCACCGGAAACCGCCCACACCTTCTCGAACCCCGGCTCCGAGCCGGTTCGCTTCCTCGGCCTGGTCTTCCCTGCCGGCTTCGAGCAGTATTTCCGCGACCTCCGCGATGCGTTCGCCGACGGCCCGCCCGACCCCGCCGTGCTCGCGGAGATCTCGGCCCGATACGACGTCGAGAACGTCGGCGCCGACTGAGCCATGACGACCGGGCCAGTCCTGCTCGGGCCCGGCGAGGGCGAGACGATCTCCGACCGCGCCGAGCGGAACGTGATCGTCAAGTGCGACCACGAGCTCGTCGACATCACCTGGACGCGCTACGAGGCGGGCGAGGTCGGCCCCGACCCGCATGTCCACGAGAGGCACGCGGACGCCTGGTACGTGCTCGAGGGAGAGCTCACGTTCGGGGTCGGCCCGGGCGGCTCCGAGCTGCGGCGCGTGCCGGCGGGCGGGTTCGTGCTCGTCCCGGCGGGCGTCGTCCACACATTCCGGAACGAGGGCCCCGCGACGGCCCGTTTCCTCAACATCCACGCGCCTAGCATGGGATTCGCGGAATCGCTTCGGCGCTCCGGCACGGGCTTCCGGTGGGACTCGTTCGACCCGCCTGACGACGGTGGCCGTTCGGCCGCGGATGTGATCGTGCGCGCTCCGGGCGAGGGCGAGTCGATCATGGGCGGCGCCGTTCTCTTCAACGCGCAGGTCGGCGACGGCGACGGGACGTTCTCGCTCTCGGAGATCACGCTTCCCTCCGGCTATCCCGGCCCCATCCTCCACCGGCACAGGCGAATGCTCGACTCGTTCTACGTGCTCGAGGGAACGCTCACGATCCGGCTCGGCGCGGACGACGAGATCGAAGCCGGCTCCAACTCGTTCGGCGCCATGCCGCCCGGGACGGTCCACTCGTTCGCGAACCGCACGGACGGGATCGTGCGCGCCGTCAACCTGATGGCCCCGGGTGGGTTCGAGCAGTACCTGAAGCAACTCGCGGCCGCCGCGGCTCCCGGCGAGCTGCCCGACCCGGCCACGATGGCCGAGATCGCCGCACGGTACGACTTCGAGCCGGTCTGAGCCGGGACAGGTTCCCGACCGTCGGCCGGGGACGAAAGCGCACGCTTCTGTCACACATCCGGCACGGTCCCGTGCACGTTTCGGCGATACGCTCACCGCGGGTGGCGGGTGGCTCTTCTCCCCACCCAGGGTGGGGGTTTGGGGCGAAGCACGGCCCACCGGGACGTGCCGGTTCAGGCCCTCTGTGTGAACCATCCGCCCTGTTCTCCGTCGCGGTAGACGACACAACGCTCGCCGCCTTCGAGTACGAGGTCGAAGTAGCGGCGGCTGACGGGGTCGTCCGTCCACCAGCGGTCGACGACGCGCCATTCCTCGCGCACGAGCATCACCGGGCGGCGGTTGACGTCGCGCGGCGTCCCGTCGAAGCCGGCCTCGACGAGCGCCGGCCTCGGCTCGTTCAGTCGCGTGGGACGAGCAGCGCTCGGCGCTCCGGAATCCGCGACCACGGGGCGACCTCCACGACAGTGCACACGGCTCCCGCCCCCGCGCTCGCACGCGCCTGGCGCAGGCCCTCCTTCAACCGCCTGCCCGAGCGCCGCGCGCCTTCCGGCCGGACCAGCTCGAGCTGCTGGCCCGTCCACTCGGCGAGCTCGACGAGCTCGAGCCCGATCGTCGTCGCCGGCGCCGGCAGCTCGACCAGCTTGGAGCCCAGTGCGAGACGCAGCCGCTCTCTGTCCGCCGTCGGCTCGCGCAACGTCAACGACCGGCGCCAGGAGCCCCCGCCGACGAGCCGCGCCGACAGCGCGAGCTTCCGCACGGCGCGCTCCGCACGCTCCGGCCGTCCGAGCGTCAGCTCGACGAGCGTCGCGAGCGCCCGGCGCAACGTGAGCTCGTTGCCGACCGCCTCGCCGAACTCGAGACGCTCTGCGATCTCGGCCGGAGGGCGGCGGGGCCTGACGCGACGTCCGTCCCCTCCCCGCGCCAGGCTCCACGCTCGCCGTCCGTCCTGTCCCAGGCGCTCCGCGACTGCGGAGCCCGGAAGCGACGCAAGCTGTCCCACGGTCTTCATCCCCAGGCCCTCGAGCTCGGCGTACCGCTTCTCGTCGAGCGGCAGCAGCGAGAGCGGCAGCGGCGCGAGGAACTCCGACGGCTGCTCGCCCTCCACGACGAGCGCCTGCCCGGGGCGCGCCACCGACGCGGCGGCGAGCGCGGCGAACTTCCGCTCCGCGGCACCTGCCCGCGCGTCCCATGAGGAGCCGAGGGCGGAGAGTGCGCGCTGGAGCACACCCGCGACGCCGCCGTAGAGACGCTCGACGCCGCGCGTGTCGAAGTAGAGGCAACCCGGTCCTGCGGGCTCGATCGCGAATCCCTCGTCCTCGAGTCGGCGGACGACCGTCTCCCAGGCCTGCCCCGCCTCGGCCGGGTCCTCCTCGACGAGCTCGAGTGTCGGGCACATCGCGAGCGCCTCGCCGAGTCGCATGCCCGGCCGCACCCCGGCCGCGTCCGCAGCGGCCGTCACCGGGCCGACGAGAGGATCGGACCCCGGGAGCGGAGCCAGCGCCGCCGCCCGGGTCGCTAGGCGTGGCCGCTCCCGGAGCGCCGCCCGCAGCTCGAATCCCGGGATGAGGATGCAGGCGATCACAGGAACGTATGTTCTATACGAACAGACGTTCCCCTGCAACCCGGTTTTACAAAGGTGCCGACGGCATGATCGACGCCGATGATCGACCTCGAGACGCTGAACACGCGGCACGGGACCGGCTTCCGGCTGCTCGGGAGCTACGACGGGGGCGAGGTGGGCGCGTACCGTCTCGTCGACTGCGACGGACGGCGATTCGTTCTCAAGCACCAGCCGCCGGGGCTCGCGCCGGCAACCACCGAGGTGCTCTACTCGCTCGGCTACCCCGCTCCGCTGTACGTCGTCGAGGGGCCCGACTACCACGTCCAGGAGGAGCTGCCCGGCCGACCTGCCGGCGGATGGGGTGTCGCCGGTCCTCGGATCATGACGCGGCTCGTCGAGCTCAACGAGCTCCTCGCCGGACGGGCGGTCGACGTCGATTCCAGCTGGCCGGAGACGATCGTCGAGTCTGTGACCGTCGGCTTCGAGGAGTTCGCAGTCGTGGGTACGCTCGAACGTCACTCGGACGCGAGCCGAGAGCTCCTGGCTCTGTGCCGCCGCGCCGTCGAGCGACACGCGGCCCGGCTCTCGGCCAGTCGCGACATCGTCCACATGGACTACACCCTGGCGAACGTCCTCGTCGAGGGCGACACGATCTCGGGAGTCATCGACTGGGGCGGGACGCGCTCGGGGCGACCGGCTGTTCGACCTGGCAACGCTCGTGTACTACGCGCGCGGCGAGGCCCAGGAGATCGAGCGACGTGGTCGAGCGCATCGGCCGGGAGGGGCTGTCGGTCTATCTGGCGCACATGGCGATCCGCCAGAGCGACTGGTCGCTTCGGCACCACGGTCTTGCAGCGGGTGACGAGACCGTGGACTACTCACTCGCGTTTGCTCGACGCTTTCCGTGAGCTGAGCAGCACGGCCGCTCACTCCGACGGGTCCACGTCGAGCCTGACCGCGATCCCCTCGAGCCGGTCGTGCGACGGAGGGTACCGGCGCATCACCGCCGGATCGTGGCCGGGGACGATCAGCGCCGGCTCCGCGGTCAGCTCCCGGAGCCGCCGGTACCCCTCGAGCACGTCCGCGGCGTTGTCCACGATCGCGAAGATCGTGCCCCGCTCGAAATTCTCGTAGTAATGGCTCGTGTCGGAGGCGAGGACGACACGGCCGCGCCCGGTCGCGACCCGAACCGCCTGCAGCCCGCGCGTGTGACCGCCGACGAGGTGCACGTCGATGCCGGGGGCGATCTCCGCCTCGCCGTCGTGGAAGACGACGCGGTCGCCGTACACGGCGCGCACCATGTCGAGCACGTCGTGGAGCTCGTACGCGGCGCGCGCGAACTCGTGGGTCATCTGCCGCCCGGTCACGAACGCCAGCTCCCGATCCTGCACGTGGAAGCGCGCGTTCGGGAACGACCCGAGGTTGCCCGCGTGGTCGAAGTGGAGATGCGTCAGCACGACGTCCTCGACGCGCGTCGCGTCCACACCCAGGATCGCGAGGCTCTCGAGCGGCGACTGGACGAGGCGTCTGCCTCGACGCTCGGCGACTTCGGGCCTGAAGCCCGTGTCGACCACGACGACCCGGTCGGCGCCGATCGCGGCCCAGACGAAGTAGTCCATGTCGATGCGGCCGTCGTGAGGATCGCCGCCGACGAAGAGATCGCTCCGCTTCCGGGCGTTGAGCTCCGCGTACTTGATCGCGTGGAGCTCGTACACGTCAGGAGGCTACTCGACCCTCAGCGTTCGAGGATCTCGACCGAGTCGCCGTCCGCGAGCCCGTGCGTCCTCCCCACCCGCTGGCCCGCGAAGTGCGCAGACGGACCCCACACCCGCGCGCCGGTGCAGCGCTCGGCGAGCTCGTGGTGGATCGTGTGCGCGACGTCCTCGACCGTCACGGGCGGGTACAGCGCCACCGGGTCGCCGCCGTCCTGCAGGAAGACGCGGACGAGCCCGGTCAGCCGCCAGACCGTCTCGCGGAAGCGTTCGAGGCTCTCGTCGTCGAGCACGGACACCGGCACGACCTCGAGCTCGGGATGTACGGGTGGCGGGGCGTCGTCGGCCTTCGTCGCCGCCAGAATCGCAGGCAGCTCGATCCCTGCCGCGGCCACCTCGGCCCGTACCGTTTCGAGCTCGTCGAGCGGCATTCCGCACGCGTGGCAGTAGACGATCGCGTCCGCGCCGCGGAGGACGCCGAGCAGGGCGCGGCCGCCGCCGCGGTCCTCGTGCGCCCCCTCGATCAGACCCGGGATCTCGACGAACTGGACGAGCACGCCGCCGATCCGTGTCAGCGCGGGTACCGGCCTCGTGGTCGTGAAGGCGTAGTCGCCGGTCTTGATCTGGATCGAGGAGAGCGCCTGCAGCAGCGACGACTTGCCGACGTTCGGCGGGCCGACGAGCGCGATCTGAGCCGCGCCCTCCCGGCGCACGGCGATCGAGTCGCGGCTGAGGACGCGTCCGCGGACGCGGTTCTCGTCGATCTGCGAGCTCACCCACTTGCGGATGTCCGCGTAGGGGCCGTTCTTGTAGTTGGGCAGCTCGCCGAGGATCGCGCGTAGCTCGCGCGTCCGCTCGGATCCTTCCTTGCCGACTAGGCGGCGACGGATCAGCTGCATCTGGGTTCGGTGGGGCATGGGCATTGCGGACTCCTTTCCTCGGTGGTGCTGAGGCGGGAAAGGGGGCCGCGAGCCCAGGCCACGTCGAAGCGCGGCCGCGAGTTCGCGTCCTTCTTCCCGCCGCTTCCCTCGACGCCTGGGTGGGAAGCGGCGGACTAGCCGTTCTGGCCGAAGATCCTCGCGAGCCGGCGATCCATGACCCGGCGAGGGTAGCAGCCGAGCCGGCCCGGCTATCAGGCGCCGTCCGCCCAGCCCGGTCCGGACACCGTCACCTGTCCGGCGCAGTCACCTCCGGTGTCAGACACCGAATCTTCAGGTGCAGGAAAAATGTGGCGCCCGGCCATGTCGACGGACAATGGGAGCTTGGGACGAGCCCCGGGCGGGCGACTAGATGCGCTCGAGCTCGTCGACCGTGCGCTCGTTGCGGACGTTGCCCGTGTTGAGCGTCGTCTTCGGCTCGATCAGGACGACCTCGCAGTCGCCCTCGGCGAGCGGGCAGTGCTCGACCCCGCGCGGAACGACGATCAGCTCACCGGGCTCGACGACGACGTCCCCATCGCGGAACTGCATGCGCATCCGGCCCGCGACGACGAGGAACAGCTCGTCCTCGTGGTCGTGGTGGTGCCAGACGAACTCGCCCTCGAACCTGACGACCTTCACGTACGAGTCGTTGAGCTCGGCGACGATCTTCGGCTGCCACGGCTCGCGGACGGCCGCGAGCTTCGCGGCCGGGCTCACCTTGTCGATCACGGACGCGCGAGTGCGATCACTCGATGCGCTTCGAGTCGTCCATGGACATCTCGCCCATCTTCGACGTGCCCAGATCGGTCCGGATCTCGTCGAGGTCCTCGGTGCCGCTGTCCACGACGCCTTGCTGGGGATGCGCCGCCGTCTCCAGAAGCTGCTCGTTCTGATGCTCGAGCTTCTTTTGCTGACGGGACTCCCACCACTCTTTTAGTCCCATGGGCCGGATAGTACTAAGCTCCGGGACGGCTGACCGGGAGGCGTCCCGAGGCAGGACAGCTAGAGCCCCGCGGCGTACCCGTCCTTGCGCGGGTCGGAGCCCCCGACGAGCACGTCGCCCTGCACGAAGATCGCCTGGCCGCCGCCGAAGCCGAAGCTGTTCGTCTCGCGAACAGTGCGATAGCCGAGCTGCTCGAGATCGGCGTCACGCTCCCAGAGACCCTCCTCCAGCCGGACAACATCGCCGTCGACACGGAAGCGCGGCCGGTCGAGCGCCGCCTGCGGGTCGACGCCGTCGTCCACGACCGCCGACACGAGCTGCGTGTGGGCCTGAGCCTGGATGAAGCCTCCCATGACGCCGAACGGGCCGAGCAGGTCTCCATCCCGGAAGAGCATGCCCGGGATGATCGTGTGGTACGGCCGCGTTCCCGGCTCGACCGCGCCCGAGACCGCGAAACAGGCGCCACGGTTCTGGAGCGCGACCCCCGTGCCCGGTGCGACGACACCCGAGCCGAACGCCTCGTACAGGCTCTGGATGAATGAGACCGCCATCCGGTCCTCGTCGACCGCGCACAGGTAGACGGTGCCGCCGGGCGGTTCGGTGACCGGCGTCTCGACGCCGCTTCGACGGCGGTCGAGGTAGCCGGGGTCGATCAGCCCGGAGACGTTGGCGCCGTCACGGACTCGGGCGAGGCCGTCCTCGAGCGCGAGCTTCACGCAGCGGATGCGACTCGCGAGGCTCGGGGACGAGCGCTCCAGCAGCCCGAGCGCCTCGAGGGCGACGACTCCTTGCGTCGGCGGCGGCAGCTCGACGACCTCGGTCCCGCGGTAGGTGAGGCGGAGCGGCTCGACCCACCTCGGCGTGAAGCTTGCCAGGTCGTCCTCCTCGAGCCAGCTCGCAGAGGCGATCGCGGCCGCGACCGGCCCACGGTAGAAACCGTCAGGGCCGTCCCCGGCGACGAGCCGGAGCGTCGCGCCGAGCTCGGGCAGGCGGACGACGTCGCCCACGCTCGGCGCAGGGCCGAGCTCGGGCGGGCCGCCGACGCGCTGCCAGATCGCCGCCGTGCGCGGTGCGACCGCAAAGCCCTCCTCGGCGGCGTCGATCGCAGCGGCGAGGCACGCGTCGAGCCCGAGGCGCCCGTGTCGGGCGGCGAGCTCCGCCCAGCCGGCGACGGCGCCCGGCACCGTCACCGAGCGGGGCCCGTCCTCGGCGACCGGCGTGAGCGGGGCCGCCGAGCGGGGCGCCGGGCCGGCCGCGTCGAGAGCATCGAGCCGTTCTTCGCGCCAGACGAGCGCGAAGCAGTCGCCGCCGATCCCCGTCGACATCGGCTCGGTGACGCAGCACACGGCCGCTGCCGCGATCGCCGCGTCGGCGGCGTTCCCGCCCTGCTCCAGCATCCGCAGGCCGGCACGCGTCGCGAGCGGCTGGCTCGTCGCCACCATGCCTCGCGCGGCCACGGCGGGCGGGCGGCCGAAGGCGAAGCGATAGCTCATGCGAGCGCGACCTCGGCCGCCGGGCCGAGCATGCGGGTGAAGCGCGGGACGACCGAGACGACGCTCAGCCGCGCGCAGTAAGAGATGTCGTCCTGGAGCCCGCTCGCGTGCAGGTTCCGCGCGCTCTGCGAGGCCGAGAGGCCCTCCTCCGCGCTCGCAAAGCTGCCCGCGAGCCGGATCGCCGCTGCGGCCGAGTCCGCCTGGTCGCCGCCGAGCTCGAGCGCGATCCGGCCGGCGCAGTAGGCGTCGTCGATCGCGAGCTCGCCTTTTACCCCCGCACAGAGAACGGCAACGTCGTCCGCTCCCTGCTCTCTCGCCGCCCGGGCCACGGCCTCGAGGTTGAGCAGAGAGCCGACTAGGACGAGGTCACAGCGCGCGGCGGCAGCGAGCAGGAGCCGCGTCCCGTTCGTCGTCGTCAGGACGAGCGTCTCCGCCGCGGGCTCGACGAACTCGCGCGGCGAGTTGCCGAAGTCGAAGCCGTCGATCCGCACGGTCCTGCGCTCGCCGCCGAGGACGGCGCCGCCCTCGGCCTCCGCGACCGCCCGCGCCTCCTCGACCTCGGAGCAACAGAGGACGCGGCGATAGCCCGCGGCAAGGGCCTGCGTGATCGTCGAGGTGGCCCGCAAGACGTCGACGACGATCCCGACCGGGGCCGAGACCTCCTCGGCGGGTGTGAACGCGACATGGACACGCACCGGAGTACGCTAACTCCATGGCCGAGCCGAGGTACTGCTACCGCCATCCAGACCGTGAGACGGGCCTCTCCTGCTCGGAGTGCGGCCGCCCGATCTGCGTCGACTGCATGAGCGTCGCGCCGGTCGGGATCCGCTGCCCCGACCACGCGGGCGGCGCGCGGCCGCGAGCAGTCGCGGCGGCCTCCAAGCCGGCTGCGGTCGCCGGCAAGCGGGTACGGCGGACGGCCGCGCGGCACGGCTACGTGATCCCCGAGTTCAGCGTCACGCGCGCGCTCGTGATCGTAAACGTGGTCGTCTACCTGGCCGAACTCCTGACCGGAGCGGGCATCAACGCGGATTCCGGCTGGATCTTCCAGCACGGCGCGCTGGTCATCAACGGCGGCTATGTCGGCCATCAGCTCGTCCCCGTCCACCCGGGCACGTCGTTCCAGGGCGTCAGCCTGATCGGCCTCGAGCACGGCGAGTGGTATCGCCTGATCACCGCCGCGTTCCTCCACTACGGCCCGATCCATCTGGGCATGAATATGCTGGCGCTCTGGTGGCTCGGCCAGCCCGTCGAGGCGGCGCTCGGGCGCGCCCGCTTCGCGCTGATCTACCTCGTCGCCGGTCTCGCGGGCTCGACCGGGGCCCTGCTCCTGAGCCCGAACGAGGTCACCGTCGGCGCCTCGGGCGCGATCTTCGGGATCCTCGGCGCGCTGTTCATCCTCGAGTACCACGCGACCGGACGGCTGATGGGGCAGGCGACGACGCTGATCGTGATCAACATCGCGTTCAGCTTCGCGGTGCCGAACATCTCGATCGGCGGCCACCTCGGCGGCCTCGCCGCCGGCGTCCTCGGCACGATTGCGCTCGTCTCGTTCCGACAGTACTACCCGGCCGTGGGGCGGCCCGCGCTGGTCCGCGGCGCCGTCGTCGTCTTACTCGGCGTGATCGCGGTCGCGATCGCCTACATCCGCGTCAAGAACCTCAGCAGTTAGCAGGAATTCGCCGGTTCGGCGGGTACCCTGGCCGCATGGCCGCACGCGGCACATACGTTTTCGCGCTCGTTCTCGCGTGTCTCTGTGCGGCGGGGAGTGCGCTCGCGCTGCCCGGGCGCGCCGCGTCGCGGACGCTCTACGTCGACGGCGACTCGCTCGCGGTCGGCACGGGCTGGTACCTCTCGACCTACATCCCGGGGTGGACGATCCACGGCACGCTCGCCGTCAGCCGGCACGCGTCCCAGGGCGTCAGGTCGATCGAGGAACGTGCCCGCGAGGGCCTGCTCGAGCGCGTCGTCGTCGTCGACCTGGGCACGAACGACGATCCCGGCGCGGTGAGCCGCTTCGCGGGCTACGTCCGGGACGTCGTCCGCGCCGCCGGCCCCTCGCGCTGCGTGGTCTGGTCGACGATCAACCGCCCGCCCTACGGCGGCGTCCCGTACAGCGGCTACAACGAGGCGCTGAAGGCCCTCGACGCGCGCTACCGCAACCTGCACGTCTTCGACTGGGCAGGCCTCGCAGCGGCTCACCCGGAGTGGTTCGGCTCCGACGGAGTGCACCCGAACACGCCCGGCTACAAGGCCCGCGCAGCCGGCCTCGCCCGCGTGATCAAGAGCTGTTAGCAGCCAAACCGGGCTTCCTAGCCATCCCGCCGCGAAGCCCGGGCTTCGCCCGGGCGTAGCTCGAGCCGCTCTCGCGCCGCCGACAAGGAAGGAGGGGGCACACGGGGGAACCCTGGGTTCACCCGTGCTTCTTCCAGCTCGTCAGGTCGTAGCGCTCGTTGAGCGCCTTCAGCACGAGGCGGGCGATGATGTCGCCGCCTGCCGGCTCGAAGTGGACACCGTCGCCGGCGCGCACCTTCACGAGCTCGCCGCTCGCGTTCGGCAGGTATTCGGCGTAGCCGCCCGTCTTCGGGTCGGCGAACTTGAACCAGGTGTCGACGTAGAGAGCCCCGTTCGGCCGTTTCTTGGCCTGCTGGTAGATGATCCGGTTGATCAGGTCGAAGTCCTGGGACTCGGACGGGCTCGAGACGATGGGCATGCCGAGGTAGACGATGAGGCCGCCGCGGCGGATGACCGTATCCATGAAGCCGCCCACGCGCCGTGCGTACTCCTTGATCCAGGAGCTGCTCCCGAAGTCGCCGATGCTGGCGCCCTTCGGAAGGCCGGTCATGTAGCTGTGGTCGTCGTTCGCGCCGAACGCGACCACGACCACGTTCGGCTTGTCCTTCTTCATCACGTCGCGGATGCGGTCGAACCAGTTGTAGACGTCCGGCCGCTCGAGCCCGGTCGCGACGTGGCCGTCGACCGAGTCGATCGGCTTGTAGACCTTGCTCCCCATCGCGCGGAGGAGCGAGTTGCCAGGGACGACCACGAGCGAGTCGCCGCCGATGTAGACGCGCAGCGGGTGCGACGGCGAGAACGCGGGCTTCTTCGGCGGAGGCGCCGGGGGCGCAGGCGTGGGTGGAGGCTGGTTCTGGTGGGGCGGCGGCGACGGCTGCGGCGCGACGGGCGGAGGCGCCGGCGGCAGCACGATCGCCGAGACGATGTCGTCGTCGCTCGAGCGGCCGAGCGCCGCCTTCACGCCGCGTCGGGGCAGGTCGAGGCCGGTGTAGTGGCTGACCGTCTCGAGATTCTCGGTGAGCGGCAGCGCGACGCTCCGCTTCCACCCGGGGTCGAGCGACTCGGCCGTCTTGTGCAGGCCGGGCGCGTTCAGGAAGGCGGCGAGGACGAGCGCGCCGATCCCGACCACGATCGCCTGGCCCGCCGGATGGAGCTTGCGCCGCGGCCCGCGGCCGGAGCCGTTCTCCCCGGCGAGCGGCCCGCTCGGCACGCGGTCGTCGCCGCGGCGCCGGCGGCGGCGTGAGGAGCGGGTGCGGGTCGGCGTGTCCAGACGGCTAGAAGCGGAAGTAGATGAAGGGGGCGACGCCCTGCGGGCCCATGGCGTGGGAGACCATCAGCACGAGGGCGAGCAGGACGATCTGGAACGCAACCCGAGCCTGCGAGAAGCGCGCCATGATCGTCTGCGGGATCCGCGCCGGGAGGTACTGCGTCCCGATCCCGACGACGATCGCGAGCACGACACCCGAGGTCACGAGCGGCGAGGCCGTGCCCCAGTTGTCGAAGAGACGCTTGATGATCTCCCAGGCCGTCGAGAGACCGTTCTCCGAGCCGGCACGGAAGAAGATCCATGCGAAGCAGACCAGCTGGAACGTGATGATTCGCTGCCGCCAGAGCGCCCAGCCGCGGGTCGCGTCCTCGGCCAGGCCGTGCTCACGCCGGAAGCGCCCGACCGCGAGCCACATGCCCTGCAGGCCGCCCCAGATCACGAACGACCAGGCGGCGCCGTGCCAGAGCCCGCCGATCAGCATCGTCGCCATCAGGTTCAGGTACGTCCGCGGCTCGCCCTTCCGGTTGCCGCCGAGCGGGATGTAGACGTAGTCGCGGAGCCAGCGGGACAGCGTCATGTGCCAGCGGCGCCAGAAGTCCTGGATCGAGACGGCCGTGTACGGGCTGTCGAAGTTCTGCGGGAACTTGAACCCGAGCAGGAGCGCAAGCCCGATCGCCATGTCCGTGTAGCCCGAGAAGTCGGCGTAGATCTGGACCGCGTAGCCGTACACGGCGACCCACGTCTCGAGCGACGAGTGCTGCACCGGTGCGCCGAAGACGGGGTCGACGATGTGCGTCGCCAGATAGTTGGCGATCACGACCTTCTTGAACAGGCCGGTGCCGATCAGGTAGAAGGCGCGGGCCGTGTCGACGCGACGCGGGTCGCGCGGCGTCTCGAGCTGCGGCAGGAGCTCGGAGCCGCGCACGATCGGCCCCGCGACGAGGTGCGGGAAGAAGGAGAGGTAGGCGCCGAACTTCGTCAGCGAGACCGGCTCGAGCTGGCGCCGGTAGATGTCGACGATGTAGCTGATCGCCATGAACGTGAAGAAGGAGATGCCCACGGGCAGGACGATCGAGCGGATGCCGAGCGGGAAGCCGAGGCCGACCGAGTCGAGCAGGTTGTGCCCCGAGCTGACGAAGAAGTCGTAGTACTTGAAGTAGCCGAGGAGGCCGACGTCGACGACGACGCCGAGCGTCACGAGCCCCTTGCGCGTCGACTGCGGGCCGCTCCGGAAGATGGCGATCCCGACGGTGTAGTTCCAGACGATCGAGAACGCGAGCAGCAAGACGAACTTCCAGTCCCAGTCCGCGTAGAAGACGAAGCTGGCCGCGATCATGAACAGCCGCCAGGCCCGCGGACGCGGCATCAGGAGCCAGCTCGCGATCAACACGATCGAGAAGAAGACGGCGAAGGTCGTGGTGGGAAAGAGCACGCGAAATCGTCGGCTGGGGCCGGGCCAGACAGGATAGACCTGGCGTCGACCGGCGAAAGCTGGGCCGGCGTCGCCCCGCTTCTTTTCCTGACGCGCGTGCGTCAGGCCGTTCGCGTGAAGAGGCCGGGATCAGCGGGCGAACAGCAGCAGTCGCACGGAAGGAGCCCCCGTACAGAGGTCTCCCTCCGAAGCGCTCCTGTTGTTTGCATGACCCGTCGTCGCGAAACCCGCAGACGCGGGCTCAGGGCTGGTTCCGCATTACGGCTGGTTCCGCATTACGGCTGGTATTGCTGGTCGAGCGACTTGACGGTGTCGGTCGCGTAGCGCAGCCAGAAGCCGAGGCGGCACGGCGGCCGCAGGACGTAGCGGCCCGCACAGTCCCTGGCGGCGTTGCTCGTCAGGAGCTGGGCGAGCCGGGTCACCGTGACCGTCGTCGTCTGGAGCTGGACGAGGATCGTCACGTGTGCGTTCGCGGGCAGCTTGTAGGTGAGCAACTTGTGGTCCGTGTTGCGGATCCAGTAGTCGTTCGGGACCGCCTCGCCCGGCTTGACGGCGCCGTCCTCCGCCGCAGCGACGTTCGCTGTCTGGCCCTCGAGCCAGAGCGCAGGGTCGAAGCGCAGCACGTACTCCCTGCCCTTCTGCGTAACCGAGGCGACGTAGCCGAACTGGACGAGCTGCCTGGAATGGGAGTAGAGCCGGAGCGCACCGGTCGCCGCGAGCGCAAGACTCGTGAGCGCTGCTGCGGTCCCGAGTACGGCGACGAGGACGCCGGCCCGCCTCATGGCGCGAATCTAGCGCGATCCCCGGCCCGGCGAAAGTGTTCGAAAAGGACGATCAGCCGCCCGCGACGGCCGCCTCGACGCCGGCCTCCTCGAGCGCCGCCTGGGCCGCTGCGAGCCGGGCGAGCGGGACGCGGAACGGCGAGCAGGAGACGTAGTCGAGCCCGATCCGGTGGCAGAACGCGACCGAGTGCGGCTCGCCGCCGTGCTCGCCGCAGATGCCGAGCTTGAGGTCCTCGCGCGCGCCTCTCCCCCGCTCCACGGCGATGCGCATCAGGGCGCCGACGCCCTCCTCGTCCAGCACCTCGAACGGGTTGCGCTCGAGCACGTCGTCCTCGAGGTAGCGCGCCAGGAACTTGTTCTCGGCGTCGTCGCGCGAGAAGCCCAGCGTCGTCTGCGTCAGGTCGTTCGTCCCGAAGGAGAAGAAGTCCGCGTGCGGTGCGATCTCGTCGGCGCGGATGCAGGCGCGGGGCAGCTCGATCATCGTTCCGACGAGGTACTCGATGTCGCCCTCCTCCCCGGCGGTTCTGACCGTGAGCTCGCGCAACCGCCGCAGCTCCTCTCCGAAGCCGACGAGCGGGTGCATGATCTCGACGATCGGCGCCTCGCCCGTCCGCTCGTGGACGGCCTTCGATGCCCGGACGATCGCGCGCACCTGCATCTCGTAGATCTCCGGGAAGATCAGTCCGACGCGGCAGCCGCGCATGCCCAGCATCGGATTCGTCTCGTGGAGCACGCGGATCCGCTCGCGCATGCGGTCGTCGGTCGCCTCCTCGAGCGGCGGCAGGAACTCGTGGAGCGGCGGATCGAGGAGGCGGATCGTCACCGGCAGGCCGGTCATCGCCTCGAAGATCCCCTCGAAGTCGGCCTGCTGCATCGGCAGGATCCGCTCGAGCGCGGCGCGGCGGTCGGCCTCGCCGTCGGCGAGGATCATCTCGCGCATCACCGGCAGCCGGTCCTCGGCCATGAACATGTGCTCGGTCCGGCAGAGTCCGATGCCCTCGGCGCCGAGCTCGCGCGCCTTGGCGGCGTCCTCGGGCGTGTCCGCGTTCGCGTGGACGCGCAGCCGGCGGAGCTCGTCGGCCCACTGCAGGATCGTCTGGAAGTCGTCGTTGATCTGCGGCGGGACGAGCGGGACCTCGCCGAGCATGACGCGCCCCGTGCCGCCGTCGATCGTGATCACGTCGCCCTCGTGCAGCACGTGCCCGGCGAGGTTGGCCGTTCCCGCCTGCACGTCGACCGTCAGCGCCTCGCAGCCCGCCACGCACGGCTTGCCCATCCCGCGCGCGACGACCGCGGCGTGCGACGTCATCCCGCCGTGCGCGGTCAGCACCCCCTGCGCGTGGATGAGGCCGTGGATGTCGTCGGGCGTCGTCTCCCAGCGCACGAGGACGACGGACTCGCCCGCCCGCCCGAGCTCCTCGGCGCGGTTCGCGGTGAAGACGACCTTCCCGCACGCTGCGCCCGGGGAGGCGTTGAGGCCGGTGGCCACGACCTCGACCTCGGCCTTCGGGTCGATCATCGGGTGCAGGAGCTGGTCGAGCTGCGCGGGGTCGATCCGCGCCACGGCCTCCTCGCGCGTGATCAGGTCCTCGCCGACCATGTCGACCGCGGCCCGGAGCGCCGCCGCGGCGGTGCGCTTCGCCGTTCGCGTCTGGAGCAGGTAGAGCCGGTCGTCCTCGACCGTGAACTCGAGGTCCTGGACGTCCCGGTAGTGCTCCTCGAGCCTCCGCGCCGTGTCGACGAACCGGTCGTACGCGTCCGGGAGCGGTTTGCGCATGCGGGCGAGCGGCTCTGGTGTGCGGATGCCCGCGACGACGTCCTCGCCCTGCGCGTTGAGCAGGAACTCGCCGAAGATCCCGGGCGCGCCGGTGGACGGGTCGCGCGTGAACGCGACGCCGGTGCCCGAGCGCTCGCCCTTGTTGCCGAACACCATCTGGACGACGTTCACCGCCGTGCCGAGGTCGTCGGGGATCTCGTGTGCGCGCCGGTACACCTGGGCGCGGGGCGTGTTCCAGGAGGCGAAGACCGCCTCGATCGCGCGGCGGAGTTGCTCGCGCGCCTCCTGCGGGAACGGCTGCCCGAGGTCGTGCTCGTAGATCATCTTGAACGTGTCGACGAGCTCGCGGAGGTCGTCGGCGCCAAGGTCGATGTCGTGCGAGACGCCGCGCTCCTCCTTCAGCTTCTGCAGCTCGCTCTCGAACCGGTGCGGATCGATCCCGTCGACGGTCTCGCCGTACATCTGGATCAGGCGGCGATAGGAGTCGTATGCGAACCGCGGGTTGTCGGTGGAGCCGGCCAGGCCTTCGACGGCCACGTCCGAGAGACCGACGTTCAGGATCGTGTCCATCATCCCCGGCATCGAGACCGCCGCCCCCGAGCGGACGGAGACGAGCAGCGGCTCGCGTGGGTCGCCGAAGCGCTTGCCGATGCGCTCCTCGAGCCGCTCGACGTGGACGAGCACCTCGTCGAGCAGCCCGTCCGGGAACGCGCCGCCGCGCGCCATCGTGTCGCGGCACGCCTCGGTCGTGATCGTGAACCCGGCCGGCACGGGCAGGCCGAGCTGCGTCATCTCGGCGAGCCCGACCCCTTTCCCGCCCAGCAGCGCCCGCCCTCCGGCCGAGGGCTCGTCGAAGTCGTAGACGTACCGCATGGGGACTGCAGTTTCACACAGGCTGCGGGCATACTCGTCGCCGTGCCGACGCGTTTCTGTCCGGTGAACGTCCGGCGTCGAGGGCGGTTCGACTTTGTGCGACGTCAAAGGCTCTTGCTACCGTGAATTCCGCCCAGTTCGTGACAACGAAGGGAGCAGCACATGCATCTACTCATTCCGATCGTCCTCGCCGTCGTCGTCGGCTGTCTCGCCGGCCTCAGCGTCATCGGCTCCACCGGCCCGCGGGTTCCCGCGTCCTACTAGAGGCTTGATGTGAAATTGCGCCGACGTCGGGGGCGCTCCAGGCCAAGCCGGGCGGTGTGGCCGGTCCGCGTTGCGTAGCAGCGCTACGTGTCGCGACCGGACGCGCCGATCCGGCGCCTGCGTGGGGCGTCATCCGATCCGGTGGAATTCCGCATCAAGCCTCTAGCCTCCTCGCGCCCGTGAGGCGCGTCGCCGTCACCGCCAGCGCGAGTGGCAACGGCAAGACAACCGTAGGCCGCGCGCTCGCGGAGCGGCTCGGCGTCCCGTTCGTCGAGCTCGACGCGCTCGTCCACGGCCCCGGCTGGGCCGAGATCGCGGACGAGGAGCTGCGGCAGCTCCTCGAGCCGATCGTGGCCGGCGACCGCTGGGTGATCGACGGCGGCTACCGGAACAAGATCGGCGACCTCGTGCTCGCCCGAGCGGACACCGTCGTCTGGCTCGATCTCCCGGTGCACATCTGGCTGCCGCGACTCGTCCGCCGAACGGTCGGGCGGATCCGCCGCGACGAGCCGCTCTGGAACGACAACAGGGAGAGCTGGCGGAGCGGCTTCTGGGGGCGCGACTCGCTGCTCGGCTACGCGCTGCGGATGCACTTCGACCGGCGGCGCCGCTATCCGCGGGAGCTCGCCGCCTATCCGGTCGTGCGTCTCAGGAGCCAGGCGGAGGTGGACCGCTTCGTGCGCGGCGCCGGCGCGACCTGAGCTCCGCCACCCAAGCGGCGCCGCGCAGCGAGATCCAGACCGGCGTCAGCCCGACGTAGAAGATGAGCATCCCCAAGAACAGCGCCACCTGCCACAGGATCCAGCGCCAGATCGGGATCCGCTTCGCGCGCGCCCGCCGCGCGTCCGGGTTGAACCCCGGCAGCTCGTCGGTGCGATCGCTCATACGGCCTGCCGCCCGGCCTGGCGGTTCTGGACGAGCCGGATCACCCGCTGCGCCGTCTCCTCGACCGACAGCTCGGTCACGTCGATCACCGGGCAGCCGAGGCGACGGTGGACGGCCGTGGCCTGCTCGAGCTCCTCGTAGATCTCGACGATGTTCGCGTACGACTGGTGGGCGCCGCGCATCAGCCGGGCGCGCTCGCGACGGATCTCGGCCAGCCGATCCGGGCCGATCGTCAGCCCGACGATCTTGGACGCGTCCATCGAGAACAGCTCGGCCGGCGGCTCGATCCCTTTGACGATCGGCACGTTCGCGGTCTTGTAGCCGAGGTAGCCGAGGTACATCGAGAGCGGCGTCTTGGACGTCCTGGACACGCCCACGAGCACGATGTCCGACTCGCGCAGGCCGCTGCCGACGCCGTCGTCGTACTTGACCGCGAACTCGATCGCGGCCATGCGCCGGAAGTAGGCGGAGTCGAGCGGCGGCCGCGCGCCCGGCTTCATCTGCGCTGCCATGCCCGACACCTTGGCGATCGAGGCGAGCGGCGGGCCGAGGATGTCGCAGTAGTGGAGCTTCGACTGCCGGCAGAGAGCGCGCATCGCCTCGCGAAGCTCCGGCTTGACGATCGTGTACACGACGACGGCAGGCCGGCCCTTGGCACGGTTGACCGCGAGGTGCAGGTCGTCGACGGTCTCGACCTGCGGGTGGCGCACCTCCTCGAACGGCTGGTCGGGGAACTGCGCCTCGAGTGCGGCCACGAGCCGGGTGGCGGTCTCACCGGTCGCGTCCGAAACGATGTGCAGCTCGACAGGCGTCTTCCCGGGCACCCGCCCATTCTGACGGCGTGGACGAAAAGTTTCACCCTCGTCACACCGGCGGCACGGATCGGTGCGCGTTTCCGCGGTACGCTCGCCGCGGGTGGCGGGTGGCTCTCTCCCCACCCTGGGTGGGGATGACGGTGCGTGCCCGGCCGGCGAACCGCGGCCCGGGCGGGCGTTCAGGCCAGGTAGTCGAGGGCGGTGCGGACGAAGACGGCGATGCCGGACCGGAACGCGGCCTCGTCGATCGTGAACCGCGGGTGGTGATGCGGGACGGCGTCCTCGCTCCCGGCGCCCACCCAGAAGAACGCGCCCGGCGCCTTTGCCAGGTAGGCGGAGAAGTCCTCGCCGCCCATGATCGGCTCCGCGTCCATGATCGCGTCATCGCCGAGCTCCGCGCGCGCGGCCGCGAGCACGGTGGCCGCCGCGGCCTCGTCGTTGATCACCGCCGCGTAGCCCTCCTCGTAGTCGAAGGTGCACGTCGCGCCGTGCGCCTCGGTCACGCCCCGGAACACGCGCTCGAGCCCTTCCCGCACGCCGGCGCGGACCTCCGCGTCGAACGTCCGCACGGTGCCGCCGAGCTCGACCGCCTCGGGGATGATGTTGTCCGCCGTCCCCGCGTGGATGCGGGTGACCGACACGACAGCGCTCTTGATCGGGTCGACCGTGCGCGAGACCAGGTGCTGCGCGTTCGTGATCACCTGCGCGGCGACAGCGATCGGATCGACCGCTCGGTGCGGCGCCGCCGCGTGCCCCCCGCGCCCGCGGATCTCGGCCGAGAAGGTGTCGGCCGCAGCGGCCATCGGCCCGACCGGGCAGCCGACCTTGCCGACGTCCTTCATCGACGCGAGATGCGCGCCGACGACGAGCTGGACGCCGTCCATCACGCCCGCGTCGACGAGCTGGCGCGCACCGCCCGGGAGCTTCTCCTCGGCATGCTGGAAGACGAAGCGGATCTCGCCGGACAGCTCATCGCGCCGCGCGCAGAGCGCCTTCGCGGCGCTCAGCAGCATCGCCGTGTGCCCGTCGTGCCCGCAGGCGTGCATGACGCCGGGCCGCGTCGAGGCGAATTCGAGGCCGCTCTCCTCCTGGATCGGCAGCGCGTCGATGTCGGCACGGAGCGCGAGGACGCGACCCGGCCGCGACCCGCGCAGCGTCGCGACGACCGAGGTCGCGACGGGCCGCTCGAGCTCGAGGCCGTCGAACGAGCGCAGCGTCTCCTCGACGAAGCGAGACGTCTCGACCTCCTCGAACGACAGCTCGGGATGCGCGTGCAGGTGCCGCCGCCAGGCGATCGCCTCCTGCTCGAGCTCAGGCGTGACGAGCGTGCTCACTTCTCGGATTCTGCACGGATAACGTGTCGCCGTGTCCGAGCAACCGCCGACCGACCTCGTGACGATGGACAAGATCGTCTCGCTCTGCCGCCGGCGCGGCTTCGTCTTCCCGTCGTCGGAGATCTACGGCGGGCTCGGCTCGACCTTCGACTACGGCCACTACGGCGTGCTCGTCAAGAACAACATCCGCGAGCGCTGGCTGCGCGCGATGGTGCAGGAGCGGGACGACATCGTCGCGCTCGACTCGGCGATCATCCTCCACCCGCGCGTCTGGGAGGCGTCGGGCCACGTCGAGGGCTTCACCGACCCGCTCGTCGACTGCCGCACCTGCAAGCTGCGCTTCCGCGCCGACAAGCTCGAGGACGCGCAGTGCGGCCGCAAGCCCTCGAAACGGCCGGGAGAGACGCCGGACTGCGACCTGACCGAGGCGCGTCAGTTCAACCTGATGTTCGAGACCACCGTCGGCGCCGTCCAGGAGGCCGGCTCGCGCGCGTTCCTGCGGCCGGAGACCGCGCAGGGCATCTTCGTCAACTTCAAGAACGTCCTTCAGATCGCGCGCCGCAAGCCGCCGTTCGGCATCGCGCAGACCGGAAAGTCGTTCCGGAACGAGATCACGCCCGGCAACTTCCTCTTCCGCGTCCGCGAGTTCGAGCAGATGGAGATGGAGTTCTTCGTGCCGCCCGCCGAGGCCGAGGAGTGGTATCGCTACTGGATCGACGAGCGCCTCGGGTGGTACCTCGCCCACGGTCTGCGCAGAAGCCGGCTGCGCGTCCGCGAGCACGACGCCGAGGAGCGCTCGCACTACTCGCAGGGCACGAGCGACATCGAGTACCTGTACCCGATCGGCTGGTCCGAGCTCGAGGGCGTCGCGAACCGCGGCGACTACGACCTCACCCGGCACACGGAGTTCTCGACCACGAAGCTCGAGTTCGTCGGCCAGGACGGCGAGCGCTACACGCCGTTCGTGATCGAACCGGCGGTCAGCATCGAGCGCATCCTCGTCGCGATGCTGGTGGACGCGTACGACGAGGAGGCCGTGGCCGAGCGCGAGCGGACGGTGCTCCGGCTTCATCCGCAGATCGCGCCGATCAAGGCCGCGATCCTGCCCCTGATCGGCAAGAGCGAGGACATGGTCGCGAAGGCGCGCAGGCTGTACGAGGAGCTGCGGCAGCGGCACTTCGTCGAGTACGACGACGGGGGCGCGATCGGCCGCCGCTATCGCCGGCAGGACGAGATCGGCACCCCGTTCGCGTTCACGATCGACGACCAGACGCTCGAGGACGACACGATCACGATCCGCGAACGCGACTCGCTGGCCCAGGAGCGGCTGCCGATCGGTGGAGCCTCCGCGTACCTGGAGGACGCGCTCGCACGGCCCTGGGCGACGCCCAAGGGCGACTAGCCCGACAACTCCCCGAGCAGGAACGCGATCGGGTCGGCGAGCGCCTCGCGCAACACGAACGCCAGCGCGTCTCCGAAGATGCCGTTCCCGGCCGTGTCGTGGGCGGCCCGCTCGAACCCGGCGCGCAGCGCCTTCCGGATCGTTGAGCGGTCCCAGCGCACCTTCTTGGTTCCGAGCGCCGGCGCGAAGGAGAGCACCAGCTCCTCTCGCGAGGCGTGCAGCGAGCACGCGGCCCCGTTCAGGCCGGAGAGCGCGAAGCGCTGAATCGCCGCGTCGGCCGAGCCGAAGATCCCGCCTTCGCTCAGGTGCGGCTTGCTCGTGCACGGGTCGGCCAGATTCGCCTTCCCGAAGCTCAGCGCGCCCATGCTCAGCTCGACGACGATCAGGGCGACCGCCGCCGCGCCCAGGAGGAGCAGCACGATCCGCGAGCCGGACAGGCGAGTCACGTCTCCTCGTCCTTCTCGCGGAGCATGCGGGCGGGTATCAACGCGAGGAGCGCGAACAGCGCCGAGAGGAAGAACGACGAGCGGAACGCGCGTGTCACGGCGCCGCGGAGCGTGTCGAGGAGCGTGTCGCGCACCTCGCGCAGGCCGGAGTCGGACTTCGCGCCGCGGTCGTTGAACGGCTTCGCCAGGTCGGGGATCTCGCCGCGTTGTGCGGTCACGAACTCGTCGCGCATGGCGAGCGCAATCGGGATCTTCTTCGTCAGGTCGATGTTTCCGTCCATGACGACGCGCGTGCCCGCGAGCGTCGCCGGAGTCTGACTCCCGTCGAGCGCGTGGGTCAGGAGCGGCGCGATCAGCGCGACCGCGGCGACGAGACCGAGGTGTCGCGCGCCGACCGTGATCGTCCCGCTGCGAAGCGGTGCGTGCTCCGGGTCGATCGAGTCGACGGTGAGCACGGGCACCGCGAGCCCGAGACCAAGCCCGCAGAACGCAAGCGCGATCGCAAGCAGCGTGTCGCTGATCGCCGGCAGGAGCGCGAGCGCGACGAGACCTGCCGCCAGGAGCAGCGCGCCTGCGGTCGCGGCCTCGCGGCGGCCGAGCCGGGAGGCGAGCGGCCGCACCAGGAACGCCGCCACCGGGAGTGCGCAGACGATCAGCGCGCCGACGATCGGCCGCCGCTCCCAAACGGTGATCACGAGTAGGACGGACAGGAACAGCGCGCCGACCAGCCCGCCGAACACGAGCGCGAGCCCGGCGTTCGCGACCGAAGCCCCTCGGCGTTTCGGCGCGCGCTCCTCCACCGGCAACTCGTGCACACGCTTGTCGAAGGTCGCGATGAGCGCAGCGGCCGCGATCGGCGCCTGGACGGCGAAGATCGCCCGCCAGTCGGCGAGTTGCGTCAGGACGCCGCCGAGCGCAGGCCCGACCGCCGCGCCGAAGGTCCCGGTCGCCGTCCACAGCCCTGCGCCACGCTGCGCGCCGCCGGCCAGCGCGCCGAGCAGCGGCAGCGAGCCCGCGAGAAGCAGCGCTCCGCCGGCTCCCTGGACACACCGGAAAACGATGAGGGGCGTGAGCGCCCAGGCGGCAGCGCAGCCGATCGACCCGACAGTGAAGAGCGCCAGCCCGACCCGGGTCACCTCGCGCACGTGGAGGCGCCGGGTGAACGGGACGAGCGCGAACGCTCCGACCAAGACGACGAGGTTGTAGGACGTGATCACGAAGGAAACGCCCGTCAGCGACGTGTGAAACTCGGTGTAGAGCTCCGGCAGCGCGAGGGCGACGATCGACGAGTCCGCGAATGCGACGGCCACCGACGCCGCGACGGCGATCGTCAGCAGTCGGCCGGAGCGATCAGCCGCCAACGGGCCGTTCCATCAGCCGCTCGCCGGGCCTACCGAAGCCGACCTTCGCGTAGAGCGCGTGGACGTCGCGGGTGTGGAGGAGCCAACGTACGTTCGCCAGCTCGCCGCGCTCGACGATCTCCCGGACGAGCTCCTCGCCGAGCCCCTGCCCGCGGTACCCCGGCAAGACGTAGACGTCTGCGAGGTAGGCGACGGCGACACCGTCCGACACGGCCCGCGCGAACCCGACGAGGGCACCGTCGTGGTAGAGCCCCACGACCCGAGAGGCTTCCCGGACCAGTCGCTCCACAGTCTCGAACGACCGCCCAGACGCCCAGTACGACTCGCCCGCCAGGTATCGATGAACGGCCGCGACGTCGATCCGCCCCGGATCGTCGTCGATCTCGACCCCGCCGGGAAGCGCGCGCTGCATAGCCGCCAGTCTCGCAGGAACGCGGACCGCTCCCCCACCCAAGGGTGGGGTGTCGTCCCTCCGCCCACGCCGAGGACGGTACCGACGAAACGCGCCTGTGTCAGTGACGCCTTCGTGGCGATTTTGGTACTTCTCGTCCACAGGCGCGCACAGCGGCGGACAGCCATACTGCAGCCGCTTGAGCGGACTCGTCGTCGCTGCCATCGCTCCGCACGGCGGGATCGCCGTCGCGGAGCTCTGCGACGGGTCCGACCTCGACGTGGCCGTCGCCACGCGCACCGGGCTGGAGGAGCTCGGCCGCCGTTTCGACACGGCGGCGCCCCACACCGTCGTGGTTCTCACACCGCACAACGTGCACGTCGACGGCTCGTTCGCGGTCATCGTCGCCGGTCGCCTAGAAGGCGTCGTCGGCGAAGGCGGCCGCGAGATCGCCCTCACGTCCCCGGTCGACCTCGACGTCTCGCTTGAACTCCTCGACCGGCTGGCACGCGCGGGTATCCCGGCGACCGCCGTCAGCTACGGCGGCAACAGGCAGGACGAGGCCTCCATGCCCATGGACTGGGGCGCGCTGATCCCGCTCTGGTACATGGGCGGACGCGCGAAGCATCCGCCGGAGGTCGTGCTCGTCTCGCCTGCCCGCGACCTGCCTGGATCCGTTCACGTCGACGCAGGGCGAGTCGTCGCCGAGACAGCGCGGGCTTCTGGAAAGCGCGTCGCGCTGATCGCGAGCGCCGACCACGGCCACGCGCACGACCCGGGCGGTCCGTACGGCTACGAACCCGCCTCGGCCGTCTACGACGAGACGATCGTCGGGCTCGTCCGGGAGAACAGACTCGCCGGTCTCCTCGACATCGACCCGGACTTCGTCGCCATTGCGCAGGCGGACAGCTGGTGGCAGATGCTCGTGCTTCACGGCGCCGTCGGAGACGGCTTCGACGTCGAACTCCTCTCGTACGAGGCTCCGACCTACTTCGGAATGCTCTGCGCTTCGTTCACGCCGAAAGCGTCCTGAGCCGAAAGCCGCCGTGGTATTCGTAGGACACCGCGATCGCCGCGAGGATGTCGCGGGCGCCGCGCGCGCTCAACGCAACCTGTCCCGCATCGGCAAGCGGCCGTCTGAGCAGCCCCTCGAGGCCGGCGACCCCCTCCGGTTTAAGAACGATCGACGCCGAAGCCGCCGCGCACCCACGGCAGACAATCCCGCCGGCCCGCGCCGAGAAGCCGACGAACGGGCCGTCCGAGCCGCATTCGGCACAGCTCCCGAGGTGCGGCAGATAGCCGGCCACCCAGAGGAGCTTCAGCTGGAACCCGAGGCCGAGAGCGTCGAGCTCCGGGCGAGCGCCTTCGCGGGCGGGCAGATCGTCGAGCAGGTCGAGAAAGCGCGTCAGCGCGGTGAACGCGCGATCCGAGCGCTCCTGCTCCGGGAAGAGCCGCAGCATCGCCTCCGCCCCGATCAGTCCGACGGCCAGCCGGTACGGCTCCTCACGAGCAGGTGCGTGTGAGCGGACGAGATCCGCGCCGGTCAGTGTGGCCAGCTCGCCGGAGCCAACGTGGAGGACGAGCTCGACGTGTGAGAGCGGCTCCAGCCGGCCGCCGAAGCGTGACTTCGTCTTCCGGGCGCCCTTCGCGATCACGCCCATACGCCCGTGCGTGAGCGTGTAGACGTGCAGAATCCGATCTGCCTCGCCGAACCGGAGCGAGCGCAGGACGATCGCCTCGGTCTTCAGGCTCCGGCCGGCCACTCAGCCAAGTCTAGAGCGGACACCCGCTGGGGCCTTGTTGCCCGGGGCACCCCAGCCCACCACCCACGTTCGATCGTACCGGCGAAACATGCACGCGGGTGAGACGCGAACGTGACGATTGTGTGACTTCTCGTCCACGGGCCCGAGGCCGTCAGCGGCCGGACAGGGCCGGGCAGCCCGGGGCAGCCGTCGCCTCTCGGACGCCGTCTCGAATCGCCTCGGCGACCACCGCGGCCGCGAGCAGCGAGACGGCGAGCGGGTCGCCGTCGACGCGGCACGTCGACGCGCAGAAGACCGCATCGCCGTCGAACGGCGTCCAGACGGGCGAAACCGCGCGGGCCACGCCCGCGTTCGCCGCACGGGCGCACACCCACGCCTCGGTCTTCGTAAGCACGACGTCCGTGACCACGCAGACGAGCGTCGTCGCATCTCGCCACGGACGGCGGATCGCCGCACCCGCCGCGATCACGTCCTCCGACGGGACATAACCGTCGCCCCGTCGGATCCCGGCGAGGACTGATCCATCCGTTTCGAGCACGTCGCCGACCGCATTGACGACGGCCATCGCGGACACGAGCCCGCCGCCGGGCAACTCGACGCTTGCGAGACCGAAGCCGCCCTTCGTCCAGTGCTCGGCTCCGAGGAGCTTCCCGACCGTGCACCCCGTGCCTGCGCCGACGGTACCGCGGCCGGCTGTGTCCGAGGCGGCGTCACACGCGGACCGCCCCGACGCCGCTCCCGGTCGCGCATCCGGATCGCCGAGGCCGAGATCGTAGACGACGGCCGCTCCGACGAGCGGGACGAGCGCTGCCGGCGTCTCGAAACCGATTCCACGCTCGGAGAGCCAGCCGACGACGCCGTCAACCGCGGCCAGCCCAAACGCGCTGCCGCCCGTGAGCAGGATCGCGTTGGCGCTTGGTCCGGCCCCCGCCGGCTGCAGGAGGTCGGTTCCGAGCGTGCCCGGGGCGCCGCCTCGGACCTCGCACGATGCGACGCTCCCCTCCGGAAGCAGGCAGACCGTGCAGCCTGTCCACCCGACCAGGTCCGTGCAATGCCCGACTCGAACGCCTTGGGGGAGGCACGGCGTCATCGCTGGCAGGCCGGGCAAAACGACGTGCCGCGCCCGCCGACGCGGGTCTTGGCGATCGGGGCGCCGCACCGCAGGCAGGGCTCGCCCTCTCGACCGTAGACCTTGAACTCGTCCTGCATCGAGCCGCGACCGCCGTTCGGCGTCCGATAGTCGCTCAGGGTTGCCCCCTGGCGGCGGATGCCGACGCGAAGCGCGCGCCGGACGCCAAGCCGGACGGCGGCCACCTCCTTGGCGCCCAGCTCGCCGGCGGGGCGTAGCGGGCTGACGCGCGCATACCACAGCGCCTCGTCGGCATAGATGTTCCCGATCCCGGCGACCGCGCGCTGATCGAGCAAGGCGGCTTTCACCGGCGCCCGACGCCCGGCGAGACGGCGGGCGAGGCGGTCGACCGTGAAGCGTCGTGACAACGGCTCCTCACCGAGCCGCTCGGCCAGATACCTGGAGAGCTCGTCGGCTTCGAGCACGAGCCACGTTCCGAACCGGCGCACATCGCGATACGCGATCTCCGATCCGTCGTCTAATCTGACAACCGCTCGTCGATGGGAATCGGATGGCAGCTCCCCGCGGCGACCGATCAGGAAGCTCCCCGTCATCCGGAGGTGAACCAGCAGGAAAAGATCGGAGTCGAAGCGGACAACTACATACTTTCCCCGTCGATCGACGGACTTGACGCGCTCGCCCTCGAGCCGAGCTTCGACCACTCGAGGATCGAACCGGACGCGTGAGTCGCTCGTCGAGGATCTCGACCGAAACGAACGTCCTGCCGGCGAGGACAGGCGCCAGCTGCGTTCTGACGGTCTCGACCTCGGGGAGCTCGGGCACGCTAGGCGAGGACCTCGAGCACGATCGGCCGTGGCGGCGGAGCAGAATCCGCGAGCTCGTACGCCTCGCGCACGGCGGCAGCCGCCTCCTCGGCAGCGTGCTCGTCGCGGGCGTGCACGTGGGCGAGCGGCTCCCCTTTCCGGACGGAGTCGCCGCGCTTCTTGAGGCACACGACCCCGACAGCGTGATCGATCGCATCCTCCTTCGTCCGCCGACCTGCGCCCAGGTGCAGGGCCGCCAACCCGATCCGGATGGCGCCGAGCGACGCGACCGCTCCGTCGCGCGGAGCGGCCACCGTCTGCACGACAGGCGCAACCGGCATCCGATCGAGGTCCGGATCGCCGTGCTGGGCCCGGATCCACCGCTCGTACGCGGCGAACGCGGCTCCGCTCTCGACCGCCTGCTCGGCTCGGCGACGGCCCTCCGCGTGGTCGATGTCGAGGTCGGAGAGCGCGAGCAGGTGAGCGACGGAGTCGAGAACGAGCTCGGCGAAGTCCGCGGGGCCGTCTCCGCGTACGGTCTCGGCCGCCTCGCGCACCTCGAGGGCGTTGCCGACGGCGCAGCCGAGCGGCTGGTCCATATTCGTGAGGACACACAGCGTCTCGCGGCCGGCGCTCCGGCCGAGATCGATCATCGCTCGCGCGAGCTCGCGGGCATCCTCGACCGTCTTCATGAAGGCGCCGTCGCCGACCTTGACGTCGAGGACGATCGCGTCCGCGCCCCCGGCGATCTTCTTGGACATGATGCTGGCCGCGATCAGGGACACGTTGTCGACCGTGGCGGTCACGTCGCGAAGCGCATAGAGCAGCTTGTCCGCAGGGACGAGATCGGCAGTCTGCCCGACGATCGCCATGCCGGCCTCGCGCACCTGGGAGACGAACTCCTCGGTCGACAGCTCGACACGGTAGCCCGGAATCGACTCGAGCTTGTCCAGCGTCCCGCCCGTGTGCCCGAGTCCCCGGCCGCTCATCTTCCCGAACGGCACACCGCAGGCGGCGACGATCGGACCGACGGCGATCGAGGTCTTGTCCCCGACGCCCCCGGTCGAATGCTTGTCGACGACCTTGCGCCCCAGCGCCGCACCGAGCTCGAGCGTCTCGCCGCTCCTGATCATCGCGTCGGTCAGCGCGAACGTCTCGAGAGCCGACAGTCCGCGAAAGTACACCGCCATCAGGAACGCGGCCATCTGGTAGTCGGGGATCTCGCCGTGCGTGTACCCGAGCACGAGGTCGGCGAGCTCGCCGGACGAAAGCTCGTCGCCGTCGCGCTTGCGCTGGATCAGCTCAGCGGCGGAGATCACGGCGCCTTGTCGGCGACGAAGACCACAGGGCGACGGTGCGCGACGAGCGGCTCCTCGAGGTCGGGTACCGCCGGCTCGTACACCGCAAGACGTTCGGACGAGCGGAGATACGCGCGGATCGGCTCCGCGCCTGCAAACGTCACCGTCCCTGTCGCGTCGCGAAGCTCGACCCGTTCGAAGTGGCGCGACAAGAGCTCGGCCCCGTTCTCGGCTCCGAAGGGGAGCTCCCACCGCTCGACGCCGACGAGGCGGAACATCTCCTCCAGGTGGTGCTCGCGATTCGTGACCGCGACGAGCCGGCCGCCACGGACGAGCACGCGTGCAAGCTCGGCGAGTGCCCGGTCGAGGTCAGGGACGTGGTAGAGCATCCACGCCGCGACCGCGACGTCGAAGGACTCGTCCGCGAACGGCAGCTCCTGCACATCGCCGACGCGGGCGTCGACACCACGGGCGGCTGCGAGCGCGACCATGCGCGCCGACTGGTCGAGCGCCACGATCTCGACGCCGAGCTCTGCGTCCAGCCGCTCGGAGAACTCGCCTTCGCCACAGCCCACCTCGAGCACGCGGCGCGGTGCGACCCCGCGAACCGCGTCGAAGGCGACGTCTCTGGCATCCAACCCGTCGACCGCGCCGTACACCGCCTTCCGCGCGCGCAGCCCGCACTCGCTCTCGTACTGGCGCCGCACGTATTCGGGATCGTTCGATCCCTGGATCACCGGGCTCGTCACGGGTCGACGATCGGCTGGCCCGGTAGCCGCTTCGGAGGCGTCTTACCGCCGAGCCAGGCGTTCACGGTCGCGCCGACGTCCGCGAACTCGCCCTCGTGGATCCGGCCGGCCGCGTTCTTCCCCTGCACGTAGACGAGGAGCAGCGCATACTCCCGCGAGTGGTCGGTCGACGGCGTCGTCGGATCGCAGCCGTGGTCCGACGTGATGATCAGCAGGTCGCCGGGGCGTAGCGCATCGAGGATGTCGGGCAGACGACGGTCGAAATCCTGCAGACAGCGGTGGAAGTTGACCGGGTCGTTGCGGTGCCCCCAGAGCATGTCCGTCTCGACGAGGTTCGTGAAGACGAGCCCCTCGTCGAGCTCGCGGAGCAGCTTCTCGGTCTGCGTGATCCCCTCGACGTTCGACTTCGTGGGGTGCTCCTCGTCCATGTCGAGGTGGGCGAAGATGTCCGGGATCTTTCCGACGCCGTGAACCTGGATCCCGGCCTCGCGGACGAGCGTCAGGTAGTTGGGGCGCCGAGGCTCGAGCGAGAAGTCGTGCCGGTTCGGCGTCCGCTCGTAGTTCCCGGGCTCACCGACGAACGGCCTTGCAATCACCCGTCCGATCGCGTGCTTTCCGGTCAGGATCTCGCGGGCGATGCGGCAGCCCTCGTAGAGCTCCTCGAGCGGGATCGTCTCCTCGTGCGCTGCGATCTGGAAGACGGAGTCGGCGGATGTGTAGACGATCCACTTCCCCGTCTCCTGGTGCTCCTCGCCGAGCTCCTGGATGATCTCTGTCCCCGACGCCGGCTTGTTGCCGAGGACGCCGCGGCCAGTCCGATGCATGAACGGGTCGATGACCTCGAACGGGAAGCCGTGCGGGTAGGTGGGAAGCGCCTGCGGCGTCACGATCCCCATCAGCTCCCAGTGCCCAAGCGTCGTGTCCTTGCCCTTCGAGCGCTCGACCAGCCGTCCGGCGACAGCAGGGGCTCCGGTCATCGGGGGACAGCCCTCCAGTGGCTCGACGTTGCCGAGCCCGAGCGCCTCGAGGTTAGGCAGGTCGAGCCCGCCGACGGCCCTGGCGACGTTGCCAAGGGTGTCGGAGCCGTCGTCTCCGAACTCGGCCGCGTCGGGCAAGGCCCCTGCGCCGACGGCGTCCAACACGATGACGCACGCGCGGGGCATGAGGCTATTCTACGAAGGTCGTGACAACGTTCCTCGGCCTGCTGGGCGTCGCCGCCTTCATCGTCCTCATCATCGGCCTCGCGGCCGGGATCACGTGGGCCGTCGTCAAGATCTCTCCGACGGATAAGAACGACGCGGCCGCGAAGCCGGGCAGCTCGACCTGATCTCGTAGCGCCGGCTCACCCGGAGGTCGTTGGAAGCAGCTCGCCAAGCGGTGTGTGCTCGAGGCCATGCGCCTCGGCGACCGCCGCATAGGTGACGCTCCCGCCGAGCACGTTCACGCCGCGAGCGAGGGCCGGATCGGCGGCGACCGCGCCGGTGAGCCCACGGTCGGCAATCGCCTCGACGTAGGGAAGCGTCACGTTGGTGAGCGCCTTCGTCGAGGTGATCGGGACAGCGCCGGGCATGTTCGCGACGCAGTAGTGCACGACACCGTCGACGACGTAGATCGGATCGCTGTGCGTCGTCGGCCGCGAAGTCTCCGCGAAGCCGCCCTGGTCGATGGCGACGTCGACGATCACCGAGCCGGGCTTCATCAGGCCGAGCATCTCGCGCGTGATCAGCTTCGGCGCCCGTGCGCCCGGGATGAGCACGGCGCCGACGACGAGGTCGGCGGTCGCGATCGCCTGCTCGAGCTCGAGCTTGGTGGACATCGCGAGCGTGATGCGGCCCGCGAGCATCGACTCGAGCTCGCGCATACGCTCGACGGACCGGTCCAGCACCCACACGTCCGCCTTCATGCCGACCGCCACGAGTGCCGCGTTGTAGCCGACGATGCCTCCGCCGACGACGACCACCTTCGCCGGCGCGACGCCCGGCACCCCGCCGAGCAGAATGCCGCGCCCGCCCTGGGACTTCTCGAGCGTCCACGCGCCCATCTGCGTGGCGAGCCGGCCGGCGACCTCGCTCATCGGCGCGAGCAGTGGTAGCCGCCCGTTGTCGAGCTCTACGGTCTCGTATGCGACCGCGGCGACGCCGCTGTCCGCAAGCGCGCGTGTGAGCGGCTCGTCGGCTGCCAGGTGGAGATAGGTGAACAGCACGAGATCGGGTCGAAGCCGTGGATACTCGATCGCGATCGGCTCTTTGACCTTGAGCAGCAGATCGGCGGCCTGCCAGATCTCGTCGACTGATGCGATGCGGGCACCGGCGGTCAGATAGGCCTCGTCGGGAAAGGCGCTACCGTCGCCTGCGCCCTGCTCGACGATCACCTCGTGCCCGCGCTGCGTAAGCTCGAGCGCCCCTGCAGGGGTCAGCGCGACACGGTACTCGTCGGGCTTGATCTCCGTCGCGACGCCGATCCTCATGGCGGCGGGAGCTTATCTCCGCCCGGCCAGGCGATAGGCCGGCCCTGTGGAGAAATCGTCACTCTCTTGTCACACCCGCGCCACGCGACTCGTGCGCAATCCGCCGATACGCTCACCGCGGGTGGCGGGTGGTCCGAGATCCCCACCCAAGGGTGGGGTTATAGAGCGCGCGCCGGCTCGAGGAGCGACGTGCGTCTCAGGCCAGGGGCTCGCGGGCCGTGTCCAGCAGCGTCAGCGTGAACTCGACCATCGCATCGAGGTCGGCGACGGCGATGTGCTCGTCCGGAGTGTGAATCTCCGTCATGCCGTTCGCGAGGTTGACGCAGGCGAGACCGCGCTCGTTGAAGACGTTCGCGTCCGCCCCGCCGCCGCTCAACGAATACGTCGGCGTTCGGCCTGACCGCTCGAACGCGAGCGCGGCAAGGCGCACGATCTGGTCGGTCTTGCGGAATCGGTAGGCGCGGTAGCTCCGGTTGATCGTCGTCTCGACCTCGCACTCTTCGAGCGTGGCGGCAAAGCCCATCGTCTCCGTCATCTCGCGGACGAGCTCGGCGAGCTTCTCCTCGTCGTGGCTGCGCGCCTCGCCGCGGAACGAGCAGTACTCGGGGACGATGTTGCGCGCGGTGCCGCCCGTGATGACGCCGACGTTCGCCGACGTCTCCTCGTCGATCCGGCCGAGGCGCATGTCCGCGATCGCGCGCGCGGCCGCGGCGATCGCCGAGCGGCCCTCCTCGGGATACATGCCTGCATGCGCCGCCCGGCCGTGGAACACCGCCTCGATGGCCACGGCAGACGGCGCGCCGAGCACGATCTCACCGACCGGCGCCGCCTGGTCGTAGACGTACCCGGTCGTCGCGCGGAGCCGCGTGTGGTCGAAGGCGTAGGCGCCGACGAGGCCGACTTCCTCCTTCGGCGTGAACAGGAGCTCGAGCCCCGCGTGCGGACGCCGTTCCTCCACGAGGCGGCGCGTTGCCTCGAGCATGGCCGCGACGGCCGACTTGTCGTCCGCGCCGAGAATCGTCCCGGCGCCGTTCCGTACAACGCCGTCCTCGACGACCGGTTCGATCGCCGCCGTCGGCGGGACGGTGTCGAGGTGGGCGCAGAGGAAGATCGGCATGCCGCCGTTCGAGCCGTGGGTCGGGTCGAGCCGGCACAGGAGGTTGCCCGCCGTGCCGGAGATCGAGGCGGCGACGTCGTCTTCGTCGACGGTCAGCCCGAGGTCGCGGAGGTAGGCGCTGACGCGGTCGGCAACGGGCCGCTCCTCGCCCGGCGGGCTCGAGATCGCCGCCAGCTCGAGAAAGAGATCGAGTACGGGGTGCGCGCCGTCCGGCACGCCGGGAGGCTAGCGACTCGCGACGGCTGCGCGGTCGCGCGAGCGCGCACGCTCGAGCGCGGCGCCGACGAAGTCGCGGAAGAGCGGCGCCGGCCGTATCGGGCGTGACTTGAACTCCGGGTGGAACTGACTGGCCACGAACCACGGGTGGTCGGGCAACTCGACGATCTCGACGAGCCGTCCTTCCTGGTAGGTGCCCGAGACGACGAGTCCTGCTTCGACCAGCCGCGGCCGGAAGTGGTTGTTGACCTCGTAGCGGTGCCGGTGGCGCTCGTGCACGGTGGCGTCGTCGTACGCCTCCCGTGATCGCGAGCCCTCGGAGAGCTCGACCGCCTGCGCGCCGAGCCGCATCGTCCCGCCGAGATCCTCCACCTCCTTCTGCTCGGGGAGCAGGTCGATCACGGCGAACGGCGTCTCGGGGTCCATCTCGGTCGAGTTCGCGCCCTCGAGCCCGACGACGTGCCGTGCGAACTCGGACACGGCGACGTGCATGCCCAGGCAGATACCGAGGTAGGGGATGCCGCGCTCGCGAGCCACGCGACAGGCGAGGATCTTCCCCTCCCACCCGCGCGACCCGAAGCCTCCCGGGACGAGCACGCCGTCGACCTGCTCGAGCTCGCGGCTCGCCTCCTCGAGGGACATGCCCTCTGCGTCCACCCAGCGCACCTTGACGAAGCAGCCGTGGTGGATGCCGGCGTGCTTGAGCGCTTCGTGGACGGACAGGTACGCGTCGTGGAGCTTCACGTACTTGCCCACGAGCGCGATCTCGACCGTGTCGTCTCGCTCGGCGATGCGCTCGGTCAGCTCCATCCACTCGCGGAGGTCCGCCTCTCCGTCGCCGAGGCCGAGCTTCCGGCACACGAGCTCGTCGAGGCCCTGCGCCTTCAGGGCCTCGGGCACGAGGTAGACATCGGCGACGTCCTCGTTCGAGATCACCGCGTTGATGTCGACGTCGGCGAAGAGGGCGATCTTGTCGCGGATGTCCGTCGAGAGCGGGTCGCGCGAACGGCAGACGACGATGTCTGGATGGACACCGATGCGGCGCAGCTCGTTCACCGAGTGCTGCGTCGGCTTCGTCTTCAGCTCGCCGGCCGAGTCGACGAACGGCACGAGCGTGACGTGGAGGTAGAGCACGTTCTCGGGCCCTGCCTCTCGTCGGATCTGGCGGATCGCCTCGAGGAACGGCAGCGACTCGATGTCGCCGACCGTGCCGCCGATCTCGGAGATGACGACGTCGCAGTCGGATGCCTCGCCGGCCCGGCGCATCCGCTCCTTGATCTCGTTCGTGATGTGCGGGATCACCTGCACGGTCGAGCCGAGGTACTCGCCACGGCGCTCCTTGCGGATGACCGAGTACCAGACGGCGCCGGCCGTGTGGTTCGCGGTGGCGCTCAGGTTCTGGTCGAGGAAGCGCTCGTAGTGGCCGATGTCGAGGTCGGTCTCGGCCCCGTCCTCGGTCACGAAGACCTCGCCGTGCTGGAACGGGCTCATCGTGCCCGGGTCGACGTTGATGTACGGGTCGAACTTCTGGACGCCGACCTTGAGACCGCGCGCCTTCAGCATCGCGCCGAGCGAAGCGGCGGTGATCCCTTTCCCGAGCGACGAGACGACGCCTCCCGTGACGAACACGTACTTGACCGGGCGGCCGCTCATCGGCCCGCGCCTACGTTTTCGAGGAGGGTCGGCTGGGCGAATGTCGCGGAGATTCCCGTTGGCGCCCTGCCGAAGCCCACGGAACTCCACGGTAGCACGGCGCGATCGTGGACCGTTATCGCGCGGCGGACGCTCATCGTCACCGATCCTAGGGACGCTGCAGGACGACGCCCGTCAGAGGCTCGCGGCCGTCTGGCAGAGGGCGTGGAGACGGACGAGCGCCTGCCGCGGGAGCGCCCGCGGCCGGCCGAGCGCCTCCGGCCGCCACGAGCCTTCGACCGTCAGGCGGGCCAGCGTGTGCGTCTCGTCGATCGCCTCGAGCTCGATCTCGACGGAGAGTCGGTCGACCGTCAGGTACCAGGACGCGCGCTCGTACGGATAGACGTCGCGGACGAGCAGGAGTCCGGACGAGTACGCCTTGCGGAATAGCGTCGGCTGTCGGGGACCGACGACCTCCCAGCGCGCGCCCGGCGAGAGGCCGCGTCGATCCGGACGCACGGACGTGATGCCGGGCCACCAGTCCGAGAGGTGGTACGGCTCCGTCAGGAACCCCCAGACCTCGGCCCGCGAGGCGTCCAGCTCATGTGTCGCCTGCGCCCTCATCTGTGGATCGATCGACACGATTCCGGCACGTTTTCGCATCCCCTGCGTGCGCTTCTCCTCAGTATGCTCGCAGCGGGGAGGAGGCTGGGAGCACCTGGCGCCGGGCCGAAGGGGGCGTGTTCGGAACGGCCCAGTCCCGCCGGGGCGGTCAGCGACGGTCGGCCTCGCCGAGTGTCGCCAGGAACTCTCGCCCGCCCAGCATGCGCTCCAGCTCCTCGCGGCGCTCGTCGTCCGTCAGCTCGGCGATCCGGGTGTGGGTCGGGTCGCCGGGCACCTTCTCGACCCTGAAATGCCGGTCGGCGCGGCTTGCGATCTGCGGCAGATGCGTGATCGTGATCACCTGCGCACGCTCCGAGAGGCGAACGAGCGTGTCGGCGACAGCGTGCGCAGTGCGACCGCCGATGCCCGCGTCGATCTCGTCGAAGACGATGGTCTCTCCGCCCCCGACCGCCGCGACCGCGAGCGCGATCCGCGACAGCTCGCCTCCGGAGGCCGTCTCGGCGACGGGCGCAAGCGGAAGCCCTCGATTCGGCCTGATCAAAAACGCGACCTCGTCGGCTCCCGAAGGCCCGGGACCGTCCGCCCGCTCGCGGAGCTCGACCTGGAACTCGCCCTCCCCCATCCCGATTCCGGCCAGCTCGGCGGCGACGGCATCCGCGAACGGTTTCGAGACCTCCCGGCGCGCCTTCCCGACCGCCCCCGCCAGCTCGCCGACGTGCGCGTCGGCTGCGACCAGCGCCTGGGCGGCCGCCGCCGCGGGATCGCCACCCTCGCCGATCCGCTCGAGCTCGTCATGTGCCTCGGCAGCGCGGGCCAGCAGCTCGTCGTAGCCCGTGCACCGGAAGCGGCGCTTCACATCCGCGATCGCCTCGAGTCTCGACTCGACCGCCTCGATCCGGGCGGGATCGGCGTCGAGGGAGGCCAGGAACGTCCGCAGCACGCTCGCCGCCTCTCGGAGCCGGAGCTCGACGTCGCGGAGCTCGTCTCCGGCCCAGCCGAGCTCCGGCGCGAGCCGCTCGACGCCGGCGACCGAACGCTCGGCCGACGCGATCAGGTCGGCGGCACCGTCCCCGTCGTCCGGGTCGAGGGCACCGACTGCCGTCGACGCCGCCTCCACGAGCTCGCCCGTATGACGGAACCGCTCGCGCTCGCCGCGGAGCGCGTCCTCGAGCCCGGGTTCGAAACCGGCCGTGTCGTCGACGAGCGCCCGGAGCTCGGCGAGCCTCGACTCGGCGGCTTCAGCGTCTCGTGTGAGCTCGTCGTGGCGGCGGCGAGCAGCGAGGAGATCACGCCACGCCCCTCGCAGCTCCCCACGGCGCTGAAGCTGCTGCTGCCCCGCGAACGCGTCCAGGACGTCGAGCTGGTACGAAGGCCGCGACAGACGGCGCTGCTCGAACTGGCCAGACATCGCCAGCAGGCGCTCTGCAGCGCCGGCGACGTCCTCACGCGCCGCGGAGCGACCCCAAGCGTAGGCGCGCGTTCGCCCGTCGCCGAACACGCGCCGCGCGATGACGAGCCCGTCCTCGTCGGCCGGGCGAAGCTCGACGAGCGGTCCGAGGTCGTCCTCGGCGAGGAGATCGACGGACACTTCGAGCTCCGCCTCGACATACGCGTCGTCGCCCCCGGCTCCCACGAAGCCCGCATCGCCCTTCGTGCCAAGCAGCAAACCGAAGGCCTGGGCGAGGATCGTCTTGCCGGCTCCCGTCTCGCCGGTGATCACGTTCAGGCCAGGCGCGAAGGCGAGCTCGGCGTCACGAATGAGGACGAGGTTCTCGATGCGCAGCCGCGACAGCATCCTCGTGATCGTACGACCAGCGTCGGGTCGCGGCCATCCTCCCGACGTGGCACGTCCAGCGCCTCCCTCCCTGGACCGAACGCGCTCGCTAGGGACATGTCCCTTTCGGCCGGCGCCAGGTAGCCCTGACCTCCTCCCCGCGTCGAGCATATTCGCGAACGACGCGCAGGGGGGATACCGATCCGCGCCGAAAGCGTGACGATCGATCCACAGCGGCCCGGCTAACTCGTGAACGTGTTCCGGTAACGGTGGAAGAAGGTCACCTCGGGGAGCGTCGCGAGCAGGCTCAACTGCTCTCCGAGCCGCACGACGACCTGCCCCGACGGCCGCAGCTCGCCGAGCGGCTGGCCGTCGAAGAGCACCGTGGCGGAGACCCCTACCGTATCGTTCGTGACTGCGACGTCGAGCCCCCGCGGCACGACCATCGACCGCGTATGCAGCGAGTGAGGTGCGATGAACGTGACGGCGAGCGCGTCGAGACCCCAGACCAGCACCGGGCCGCCGTTCGACAGGTTGTACGCCGTCGAGCCGGGCGGAGTCGCACAGATGATCCCGTCGCAGGCCTGCCGCCCGAGGGCTTCGCCTCCGACCGACCAGGACAGCTCGACCATGCGCCCGACGGTGGCGCTCGCCGCGACGACGTCGTTCACGGCCACGCGGCGCTCGCCGTCGAGCTCGACCTCGAGCGTCGGCAGCGAGATCACCCGATGGTCGCCGGCGAAGACACGCGGCAGCGCCGTATCGAGCTCGCGCTCGGAGATGGCCGTCAGGAAGCCGACGCGCCCGAAGTTGACGCCGATCGCCGGAATGCCGGTGCCGAGAAGGCGCCGCAACGCGCGCAGCATCGTGCCGTCGCCGCCGAGGACGACGACGAAATCGGCGTCGGCGAGATCGTGGGGCGTCTCGGAGATGTCGTGCTTCGACACCTCGTCCTGCGAGAAGACGAGCTTGACGCCGGCCTCCGCGGCCGCCTCCTCGACGCGGCGCAGCGCGGGGCCGATCGTCGCCGCCCGCCCGTGCGTGAGGACGGCCGCGCAGCGGACGGGCTCACCCGACCGCACCGTCGATCCAGTCGTCGAGCTCATCGGGAGTGGCGGGGTCGTCTGCCTGGACGAGGTGGAGGAAGAACTCGCGGTTGCCCTTCGGGCCTGGCAACCCGGAGTCTACGACGCCGGCGACACGTGCCCGGAGCGCGGGAACCGCGACAGCGACCTCGTGCAGCACGCGCCGCTGGACGTCCGGGTCGCGCACGACGCCCTTCCTGGCCTCCGCCCGGCCCGCCTCGAACTGCGGCTTCACGAGCACGACCGCTTGCCAGCCGGGAGCGGCGAGCCTCAGCACCGGCGGCAGCACGACCCGCAGCGAGATGAACGAGACGTCGCACGTGACGAGCGACGGGGCGAACGGAAGCGGGCCGAGCGTGCGAGCGTTCGTCCGCTCGAGCACAGTCACACGGGAATCGCTGCGCAGCTTGGGGTGGAGCTGGCCGTGGCCGACGTCGACCGCGACCACGCGCGCGGCGCCGCGCTGCAGCAGGCAGTCCGTGAAGCCGCCCGTCGACGCGCCCACGTCGAGGCAGTCCGTGCCGGCCACGTCCACGCCGAAGGCGTCGAGCGCGTTCGCGAGCTTCTCTCCGCCGCGGGAGACGAACGGTGGCGGCCGCTCGACCTCCAGCTCGGCGTTCTCGTCGACCTGCTCGCCGGCCTTCGCATGCCCCGGGACGAGCCCGGCCAGGACGAGGGCCTGCGCCTGGGCACGCGACTCGGCGAGGCCGCGCTCGACGAGCAGGACGTCGAGGCGCTTCTTCATCGCGGCTCGAGGACGTCGAGGAGCGCGGCAGCAGCCCGGCGGCAGTCCTCGTACGTGTTGTAGAGCGGCACCGGCGCGAAGCGCAGCACGTCGGGCTCCCGGAAGTCGCACACCACGCCGTGCTCGCAACGGAGCCGCGCGGCGAGGGAGCGGGCGCCGTCGCAGGAGACGGAGAGCTGGCAGCCGCGCGCCTCCGTGTCGCGCGGCGTGATCACCGCAATGCGCCGGGACGCCGCCACTTCGTCGAGGAGCTCTTCGACGTAGCCGGTGAGGCGACGCGAGCGCGCCCGCAGCACGTCCATCCCGACGCGGTCGAACTGCTCGAGCGACGCGCGGAGCGACGCGAGCGCGATCACGGGCGGCGTCGAGACGGCCCAGCCCTCGGCGCCGAGCCGCGGCTCGAACTCGGGCTCCATGCGGAAGCGGATCGCGGGGTCGTTCCCCCACCAGCCGGCGAGCCGCGGCAGGTCGAGCCGCGTTGCGTGGCGCTCGTGGACGAAGGCGCCCCCGGGCGCGCCAGGGCCGGCGTTCACGTACTTGTAATGGCACCAGACCGCGAAGTCGGCGCAGCTCTCGTGGAGTGAGACTGGCACGTTGCCGATCGCGTGCGCGAGATCCCAGCCGGCCACGGCCCCGACCGCATGGACTGCCTCGGTCAGGCCGGCGACGTCCAGCACCTGGCCGTCGAGGTAGTTGACGCCGGGAAGCAGCGCGAGCGCGAGCGAGTCGCCGGCTCGCCCGATCGCGGCGGCGATCTCTCCGATCGGGACCCGGACGACGGCGTCCGCCGGGTCGTGACCGTGCCAGGCAGCCTGGCTCTGCACCGCGTAGAGGTCGGACGCAAACGCCGTCTCCTCGATCAGGATCCGGAACCGTTCCGCCGTCGGTCGGTAGAACGACGCCATCAGCAGGTGGAGGTTGACGGTGAGGGTGTTCATCGCCGCGACCTCCTCCGACGCCGCGCCAACGAGCCTGCCGATCGACGGTCGCAGCGAGCCCGCGTACTCGAGCCACGGCTCGCGCGCCTCGAACCATCCCTCGACGCCGAGTCGCGCCCACTCGTCGAGCTCCGCCTCGATCGCCGCCTGCGCCACCCGCGGCTGCAGGCCGAGCGAGTTGCCGGCCAGGTACGCCCACTCGGCCTCCGTGCCGCCGGGCCAGGGCGGGATGCGGAACTCGGGCCGCAGGGAAGGCAGCGGGTCGGCTGCCTCGAGCTCGAGAGCCCGCGCAGGATCCACGTCAGACGACGCGGACGGCCAGTGCCGAGACGATCCCGTCGAGCACCGACGTGTCCGCCGCGATCTCGTCCAGCCGCTCGTGCGCACGGGCTGCGGCCTCGTCGGCGAGGCGCCGCGCGCCCTCCGGCCCGTCGGAGACATAGAAGCCGTCCTCGTCGAGGATGTCGTCGACGACCTGGAACAGCAGCCCGAGCTCCTCACCGAACGCGCGCCACGCACCCTGCCGTGTCTCCGGGAGCTCCGCGGCCCAGAGCGCGAGCGAGACCGAGGCGGCGAACAGGCGGCCCGTCTTCAGCCGGTGCACGGACCGCAGGTCCGCTCCGTCGACCATCGTGTCGAGGTACTGGCCGCCGATCATGCCGAGCGTCATCTCGGAGAGCTCGCGCGCGACGTGCGGCGACGGGTACGAGCTCGCGAGCCTGAACGCCTCCGCCAGCAGGCCGTCGCCCGCGAGCACGGCCGTCCCCTCGCCGTAGGCCGACCAGACGCTCGGCTTGCCGCGGCGCTCCGCATCGTCGTCGAGCGACGGCAGGTCGTCGTGGACGAGCGAGAAGTTGTGGACGAGCTCGACGGCGAGCGCCGCCGGCAGCACGTGCTCGACGGGCACGCCGCACGCCTCGCCGGTGGCGAGGCAGATGACCGGCCGGACGCGTTTGCCGCCCACCTCGAGCGCGTAGCGCATCGACTCGCTCTGCCCGTGCAGGTCCGGCCAGAAATCGAAGCGCTCGATCGCCTCCTCGGTCAGCTCCTTGAGCTCGTCAGGGGTGTGCATCGTGCTCCCGCCGCGCTCGCTCGATCTCGGCGTGCGCCTCCTTCGCGAGCTCGGTGATCTCGGCGAGGACGTCGACGGCCGCGTCGGGATCCTCCATCTGCTCGAGCTTCGCTCTCGCCGCCTCGATTTGCTCGAGCAGCTCCGAGGCCCGCTCGAGCGGATCGGCGCGTCCCTCACCGGCGTCGGCTCCCGCCGGGCGAAGCCCGGCTCCGCCGCCGCCTGGCTCCGCTGACGGAACGGTGCTCTCCGGATCCGTATTACTCATACTGCCCCCTCCGGCCCCGCACCGTCAGCGGAGCCTGAGGCACACGCGAGGTCTGCGCACTCACGCGGCTTGCTCCTCGGCGACCCGCGCCAGGATCCCGTTCACGAGCCGCGCCGCCTCGGGGGACGCGTACCGCTTCGCGAGGGCCACTGCTTCTGCGATCGCCACCTCGGGGGGGACCGTATCGCCTTCCAGCTCGGCAATGCCAATCCGCAGGATGTTGCGCTCCAGCACGCCGAGCCGGTCTGCAGGCCAGCCCTCCGAGACCTCGTCGATTCGCCGGTCGAGCTCCGGCTCGCGCCCGACGACGGCCTCGGCGAGCTCGCGCGCGAACGGGTCGATCTCCTCCGGCTGCGACTCGATCGGCCGGCCGGTCAGGTCCCACTGGTAGAGGACAAACAGGGCCTCGCGGCGTGCCGCCCGGCGGCCCGTCTGCTTCGGAGCCGGGGACATCAGAAGATCCGCTCCACGGAGACGTCGACGGCGCCGATCCGCATTTCCAGCATCGAGCCGACCTCTCTCGTCACGCACTGCTGCACGGCGCGAGCGGCCGCCGGGACGATCGTGCCCCGGCCGACCGCGAGAACGATCTCGATCCGCGCAGCGCCTCCGGCCACCTCGATGCGTGGATTCCGCCGACTGCGGGGGACGCGGACGCCCTCGACCTGCTCGGCCGCGCGAGCGACGACGTGCTGCAACGTCGATGCAGACACGTCGATCCGGCCGAGCCCAGTGCGCGCCAGCTCGGTCATCCGCCGCCGAGAGACGGGAGCAGGGCCGCGTTCTCGTCCACGAAGCTCGTCGAGTAGCGGCCGGACACGAACGGCTCGCTGGCGATGATGTCGAGCGCGAGATCGCGTGTCGTCGGTAGGCCGTCCACGTCCAGCTCGGACAGGGCTCGCCGCGCCCGCGCGATCGCCGCGGCGCGATCGTCGGCCCACACGCAGAGCTTGGCGACGAGCGAGTCGTAGTAGGGCGGCACGACGGTCCCGTCCGAGACGGCCGTGTCCACGCGGACGCCCGGGCCGAGCGGCGGGCGGAAGCGCTCCACGGTCCCGGGCGAAGGCGCGAAGTCGCGGGCGGGATCCTCGGCGTTGATGCGGAACTCGATCGCGTGGCCGCGCCTCGTGGCCCGGCCCGTGACCGGGAGCTGCTCTCCGGCGGCGACGCGGAGCTGCGACTGCACGATGTCGACGCCGGTCACGAGCTCGCTGACCGGATGCTCGACCTGGAGCCTCGCATTGAGCTCGATGAAGTAGAACCGGCCGTCCGAGCCGAGCAGGAACTCGAACGTCCCCGCGTTCTCGTAGCCGATCGCGTGGCAGGCGCGCTCGGCCGCAGCCTCCATCTCCTCGCGCGTCTCGGAGGTCAGCGCCGGCGAGGGCGACTCCTCGACGAGCTTCTGGTGGCGCCGCTGGATCGAGCATTCGCGCTCGCCGAGCGTCAGCACGCCGCCGTTCCCGTCGGCCAGCACCTGCACCTCGACGTGCCGGGCCGGGACGAGAGCCTTCTCGACGTAGAGGCTGCCGTCCCCGAACGCGGAGAATGCCTCGGCAGCCGCTGTCTGGAAGGCGCCCTCGAGCCCTGCGGGCTCCTCGACGAGGCGCATGCCCTTGCCGCCGCCGCCGGCGCTCGGCTTGAGCAGGACCGGATAACCCAGCTCGCCCGCAAACGAGGCGGCCTCGTCCAACGACGTCTCGGCGCTCGTCCCCGGGACGACCGGCACGTTCGCCGCCGCGAGCTCCGCCTTCGCGCGCACCTTGTCGCCCATCCGTTCCATCACGTCTGCGCCCGGCCCGACGAACACGAGGTCGGTCTCCTCGCAGGCGAGGACGAACGCGGGGTTCTCGGCCAGGAACCCGTAGCCGGGATGGACCGCGTCGCAGCCGGTCGTGGTCGCGGCCGCGATGATCGAGGGAATGCTCAGGTAGCTCTGGGCCGCGGGCGGCGGGCCGATCCGGACGGCGCGATCGGCGATCCGGACGTGCATCGCGTCCTCGTCGGCAGTCGAGTACACGGCCACCGCCTCGATTCCGAGCTCGTGGGCGGCGCGGATCACACGAACCGCGATCTCGCCTCGATTGGCGACGAGGACCCGCTCGAACACGGCTAGAACGCCGGTGGACGGCCGTCGACCGGCTCGAGCTCGAAGAGGAGCTGGCCGTACTCGACCGGCTGGGCGTTCTCGACCAGGATCGACGTCACCTGGCCCTCGACCTCGGACTTGATCTCGTTCATCAGCTTCATCGCCTCGAGGATGCAGAGCGTCTGCCCCGCGACGACGACGTCACCCTCGTTGACGAACGGCGGCGCGAGCGGATCGCGAGCACGGTAGAAGGTGCCGACCATCGGCGCCTCGACGCGGATCATGCTCGACGTCGGAGGTGGGCCGCCGGCGACGGGCAGCTCGTCCGCGACCCCGTCCGACGAAGGCACGGCCGGCGCAGCCGGACGCTCGTCGCCGCGGCGTACGGTCACCCGCATGCCCCCGTCCTCGATCGTCACCTCGTTGACGCCCGACTCCTGGACGATGCGCACGACCTCCCTGATCCGCTCCGCTCGGACGGGCTCGAGGCCCGCGAGGTCGCTGTCGGGCCGCTGCCCGCGGCCGCGGATCGCCTGCAGGAGCGGCTCGGCCGCCTCGCCGAACAGCGCCAGGAGCAGGAGCTCCTCCTCGCTCGCGGCCAGACCCTCGGCCGACTCACGCACGTCGGCGAGCTCGACCGCATCTTCGGGCGGCAGCTCGTCTCCGCCCATGAGCATGACGGCGCGCAGCACCGTCTCGTCGATCGCCGCCGGCGGCGAGCCGAAGCGCCCGGTGAGCAGCCCGCGCAGCTCGTCGACAACGGTCTGATAGCGGCTGGCCGAGAGCACGTTGATCAGCGCCTGCGAAGCGAGGATCTGCCCGATCGGCGCGGCGAGCGGCGGCCACCCGGCCTCGGCCCGGATCCGGGCCAGCTCCTCGAGCACCTCGTCGATCCGGTCGCCGGCCGCGTTCGCGCGCAGGTGCAGGTCGAGGGCGGCGACGAGGCCGGCCGGCAGCCGGTGCTGGGCGGCGCGGGTCGCGACGCGCGGCGGGATCTGGGTCACGGGCTCGTCGCCGATGTGCTCGTCGACGATGTCCGAGGCGCGCCAGAGGGCGTCGATGTCCACTCCCGTGTCGAGGTCGAACGCGGCGAGGGCGCGGCCGACGGACTCGCCGGACACGCGGTGCAGCGTCAGCGCCAATGGATAGACAGCGGTCGCGATCAGGTCGGCGCCAGCCCTCGACGCCTCGAGCGCGGCCGCAAGCGCAGTGCCGCCCGAGCCCTGGCAGTAGAGGCCGACCGGCAGCCCGCTCGCGTCCCGCACGGCCTGGACGAGCTCCGCGGCCTTGCGCGGATGGAGCGACCCCGAGGGATCGTGGATGAGCACGCGCGCCGCGCCGAGCTCGGGCAGTCGGCTCGCGCGCTCGGCGACGGTCTCGGTCTCCCCCGTGCGGCCCGGGCTGTAGACGAGCCCGGCGTCGAACTCGTGGTCGGCGGCCGTGATCGCCTCCGCCGCCTCGCGGAGGTTCGAGATGTCGTTCAGCGGATCATGGAGCCGGAAGACGTCGATGCCGCTGTCGGCGGCGCAGGCGACGAAGCGGCGGACGAGGTCGACGGCGACGGGCCGCGAGCCGACGAGGAAGCGTCCGCGCACGGCGAGTGCAAGGGGCGTCTCCGTCCGCGCCTTCAGCGCCCGGATCCGCTCCCACGGGCTCTCGACGCCGCGCTTGACCGCGCTGTCGAAGCACCCACCGCCCGAGACCTCGAGGTACGCGAAGCCGGCCGTGTCGAGGATCTCGGCGATGCGGAGCTGCTCCGCGGTCGGCACCGTGCCGGCGAGCGGCTCCTGCCCGAGCAGGCGCAGGGTCGTGTCGACGAGCCTCGGCATGCGGGTTTGAGCCTACCGCTGATCACGGGGGAAACGGCCGGTTTCCCCCGTGGGCCCCTTCCCTGCGTGGTCGACGCTCGAGCCGCTCGGGCTCCGCCGCGGCAAAGCCACGGCTCCGCGGAGACGCGGATCGCATGACCGTTGCTGGAAGCTCATGCGCCGGCGCTGCCGGCGAGGCGGCCCATAAGCTCCAACTCCGGCCCGTACACGTGCGCCGACTTGGTGTGGACGACGAGGCTGCCTAGCGGCATGCCCAGCTCCGCGGCGACGTGCTCCTGCAGACGGGCGAGCTCGACGAGGTTCCCGTACGCCTTCTTGCCGAAGTCGAGGCTGTGCGCGTAGACGACGAGCTCGAGCCGACCGGCGGGAAGCCAGAAGTCGAGCATGCTGATGCAAGGGACGTAGGCCGTGTCGGTCAGCGGCTGGAAGGTCGTCACCGTTGCCGAGCGGCACTCGGGGTCGGTGCGCAGCCGGTCGACGACCCACGCGATCTGGTCGCGGCCCGCGCGGGCGTAGTCGAACAGCCGCACGGCGTAGCTGTCTGCGTCGCCGAGCTCGGGCACCTTGCCGTGCGCGAAGAAGTTGTCGTGCATCCAGGCGAGCCAGTCGGGATCGCCGAGCTCGGCGACGATCGGGTCGTCGGAGGCGGGCTCCTCGACGACGAGCGTCACGAGTGCGAGCTCCCGCGTCGGCTGCTCGTCGTAGACGGCCGCCTCGCCCTCCTCGAGCACGGCGCGCGAGACCGCGAGCCAGCCTTCGCCCGGCGTCGTCGACGAGATCACGCGAACGGCTCCGGTCGAGATCCGCACGGCCGCATGGTGCCAGCCGCCGGCGCGTGCAGGCCGATTCTTATCGGGCTCTCAGCCCTTCCTCATGTCGTGGTGCGATCATGCAAGCGTCCGGAACCCCCGAGAAAGGAGACGGCTTGCTGAAGTCCAAGCGGATGCTCCTCACGGTGTCGGCCGCGGCCGCGATTGCGGTCGCGGGGACCTGGGGCGCGGTCGCGATGGCGGCCTCGTCACCGAGTACCACGACGCCCAAGAGCCAGACGGCACCGAAGAGCCAGACAGCGCCGAGCAGCCACTCGGGGCATCAGGGCAACTGCCCGAACATGGGCTCCTCGTCGGGTACGTCGTCGAACACGATGTATTCGCCGCCCGCCGTCTGACCTCTGTCCGAGCCCCGTCGCCCGGGCCACAGCCGGGCGCCGGGGCTCGTCACTTCCTCGAGATCTCGTAGACGACGCCTGAGCCCCAGTCGCCGACGAGCACGCTTCCGCTCTTCGTGACGGCGACCGGAAGCGGGTTCTGGAAGCCGGTGAGGAACGGCGCGACCGCTCCGGACGGCAGCGCGACCCGCACGACCTTCGAGCGCTGCCACTCGGTGACGATCGCAGCCCGCCCGACCGTCGGCCCGAGTTGCCCCGTGACGACCGCCACGCCGCCGGCCGCCGCGTGCGGGTCGAGGACGGCGAGCGGCTTCGGCACGCCGTTGCACGCGTGCCCTCCCTGGCCGTAGCACGCCGGGAAGCCCCAGTCCTGCCCGTGGCGAACCACGGCGAGCCAGTCGCCAGGCGTCTTCGCGCCGAGGTCGTCGCGCTGGTTCATCGTCACGAGCAGCCGGGAGGTGCCGGGCACGAACCCGAGCCCGAACGGCGCGCGGATCCGGGTCGCGTATGTCTCCAGGGCGCTCCCGTCCTGGCGGAAGGAGACGATCGCGCCCGAGAACCTCGTCGGCGGCGTGCAGTGGTCGCAGGACGCCGAGACGCCCATCAGGATCCGCCCGCCCGGCGCGAGGACGATGTTGTTGTTCTCGCCGCTCCCCGGCGGGCCGCGCAGCACGAGGCGGCGCTCCGCGAACCGCGTGCCCTCGAGACCACGGAAGGCCTCGACCCGCCCCAGCGAGGCGACGTAGAGCGTGGTGTCGAGCCAGAGGAGCCCGAGCGGCCCACGGACGTTCGAGATCACTTTCACCGGCCGCGCGCCGCGGCGCGCGACGAGGTAGACGCCGTCGGCGTCGTGCGACTCGCTGCCCGACGTCGCGACCCAGAGGCGGCCCTGCGCGTCGAACGCGAACGAGGAGGCGAGCCTGAGCCCGCGGGCGTAGACGGTCGCCCTGAGGGCGTCCGGGCCACGCAGTCCCGCCCCGATGTCGACGAGCCCACTCCTGGGACGGGACGATCCGCCCGAGCCGCAGCCGGCGACCACGCCGACGAGGACGAGCGCGAGCAGTCGAGCACGCACCGCCACATGATTGTCGGACCGGCGTCGGCGAGGCGCGGCGATCGGGCCGCGTCGGCCTCTAAGCACCCGAGGCGGAGCCGCGAGCCGCCCACGCCCTGGCAACCACGGTGAAGGGCGGCTCGGGAAGGCGCGCGCGGCACGCGTCCCTGAGGGCGTCCCGCTGCTCCTGGTCGAGGCCGTGGACGTGGGCGCCGGCCGGACCGACTCCGAGTGTGAACGGCTCCCACCACTCGTCGAACGACGCGTGCTCGACCCGCGACTCGAGCACCGCCTCCTCGACGTCGCGGAGGCCGGCCGCCGCGAACAACTCTGCGAGATGGCCTTCGCGGGCGCCGGCCAGCGCAGACTCGTCGTGCACGCCCGGATCGAGGCTCCGCGCCGCGTCCCAGAACAGGCTCAGCGGCCCTCCGGATCCCGCGTGGTCCCAAACGCAGGCGGCAACGGCGCCGCCCGGCCGCGCGACCCGGGCCATCTCGCCGAGGCCCAGCACCGGGTCGGCCATGAAGTGGACGACGAGCTGCGCCAGGGCGGCGTCGAACGTCGCCGCGTCGAACGGCAGCTCCTCGGCCGGGGCACGGCGGACGTCGACGCCCGGATATCGGTCGCGAGCTGCCGCGACGAACGCCTCGGACGGGTCGACCGCCGAGACGGAGCCCGCCCCGACCCGTGCGACGAGCTCGCCTGTCAGCGCGCCCGGGCCACAGCCGACATCGAGCACCCGGTACCCCTGCCGAACCCCGGCGAGGTCGGCGAGCTGCGCGCTCAGCCCGCTCGAGTACCGGCCCATGAACCGGTCGTACGAATCGGCTGCGACCTCGAAGCTCACCGGCATAGTGTCGCGGCTCCGGTGATGCTCAGCCGGCTTCGGGCGGCGGCTGGGGTATTCGCTCCCGCCCGATCCAGGGCCTGCGCCCGGGAACGAGGTCGATCTCGAACCAGACCTCGAGCTCGCCGGGCCTGCGGCGGTAGCCCCAGCGATCAGCCAGCACGTCGATCAGGGCGATCCCGCGGTGGCCCGCCCGGAGCGCCGCGTGGTCGCCGAGCACCGCGAGTGGGTCGTAGCCGAGCCCGCCGTCGACGACCGCAACCCGGAGCGTGTGCCCGTCGCACACCGTGTCGAGCTGGAAGCGCTCTTCGGAGGACAGTCCGGCGTGGCGGACGACGTTGCTGACGAGCTCGCCGGTCAGGAGCTGGGCGGTGAAGCGGACGTCCGGGAGCGAGCGTAGCTCCGCGACCTCGCCGATCGCCCGCCGCGCCTCCTGCGTCGGGTCTCCTCCCACGGTCAAGAGGACGGTCGATCGTGGGTCCTCGTGATCTCGGAGCGTCAAAGCAAACGTTCACCCCGATCTGACAGCCGGAGGCGAGTTGTCGTTTTCCGGCTCGATACCCCTCACCGTGACGTCAAAACCGGTACAACCCGACGCGTGCCCGATCGAGAGAAGCGGCTGGCGCTGAACGAAGCGCTGTTCCGCGAGATCAACGAGCGGCTCGAATCGCGGCTCCCGGTGGCCACCGCGGGGGAGAGCCGGCTGGCCGTTCTCTGCGAGTGCGCGAACCCGGACTGCACCGAGCGGATCCAGATCGCGACGGCCGAGTACGCGGCGGTCCGCTCGGATTCGCGCCAGTTCGTCGTCGTGCCCGGCCACGAGTTCGTCGACGTCGAGGAGGTCGTCACGCGCAACGACCGCTTCGAGATCGTCCGCAAGACGGGCGTCGCGGGAGAGTTCGCCGAGCTCCTCGACTCGGACACGCCGCCGAGCTAGCACGTCGACTGCCGCGAGCGCCGCGGGCGAGAGCGGATCGACCCCTCGACGCCCCGGCCGCGGCGAGAAGCGGGTCGCTTAGACTCCCGGCATGCCTCTCGACGTTGCTGCCTTGAAGGAGATCCCCCTGTTCGGGACTCTCTCCGACGAGCAGCTGGAGCAGCTTCCGCCGCTCTTCAACGAGGTGTCCTTCACGCCTGGACACGTCATCGCTCACGAGGGGAGGCCGGGTTTCGGTTTTTTCGTGATCGAGTCCGGAACCGCCAAGGTGACGATTCACGGAGAGGAGCGAAACTCGCTCGGCCCCGGCTCCTGCTTCGGGGAGATCGCCCTCGTCGACTCCGGCCCTCGCGCCGCGACCGTCACCGCCGAGACTCCACTGACTGCGCACATGCTGAGCGGACTCGAGTTCCGGTCGCTCGTCGGCGAGAATCCCGGCCTGGCGTTACCGCTGCTGCAGGGCCTGTGGCAGATGCTGGGCCGCGAAGACGACTGAGCCGGCTCGGGCCTGCGAGGGCTCGACGAGCAACCGCCCCACGCGGTCCGGCACACTTACGCCACGTTCGCGATCGCGGCGGGCGTGTCTCTCTTCGAGGTCGCCTGCTTCATGAGCCGGACGCCCGGGAACGAACGAGGCGCGCATTGGACAAGCTTCGTAGCCAGAACCGGCGAAGCGTGGAGAGCAGGAGAGGAGCCCGTTGACACGGCTACGAGTCCCGAAGGGGTTCAGCGAGCACATGCCGGGCGGCGACTATGAAGTCCTTTACGTCCGTCCAGCAGCAGGCGAGATTCAGCTGGCGCCCACGCGGCTCAGCCTCGGGCAGAAGGACAAGCCGGAGTGGGGCTCACTGCAGCGCCACGCCGGCGTCCGAATCGAGTGCGTCAACTGTCGAGGCTGGTACGAAGTCCGAGACATTCCGATCGACGAGGTCCGAGGCTGGCGCTGCTCGCCGTGCTCTGGCTGAACCAACGGCGAGCCGCTATGGCGTACGGTCGGTGCCTCGAGGGCCTGTCAGGGGGCGTTGGGGTTGTCGATGAGTTGGCTTGTGGTGGCGCCGAAGTAGGTCGTCGTGTCGGTGGTGCCGGCGCCGCCCCAGTCGACCTTGGTGAAGGACCCGGTGATCGTCCCACTGTTGCCTTTGAAGGTGTAGTCGGTGACGGTGAAGCCGGCGAAGCCGATCACGTGATATTGGAGGTTGGCGCCGTTTCCTTGCGTTTGGTCGTAGACGGGAAAGAGCAGTGTGTGGCCGATCATCTGGTCCATGGCGTCTTTGACCTGGGAGGAGTTGAACTTCGCGCCGGGATCGCTGTTCAGCCAGACCGGCGCGGCCGTCGTGCAGCCGCAGCCCTGGGTGATCCAGCTTGCCAGCGTGCCCGGGCTCGTACCGCCGCTCGAGCCGTCGATGTTGATGATCCCGAAGCCGCCCGGCCCGACCTTGTTCAGGTCGAGGGTGGTCGACACGCCGAAGCACGGGCAGCCGGAGCCTGCCAGTTCGGGTTGTGTGTTGATGACGCCGAAGGGGGCAGAGCCGTAGGCGGCTCCGAGGTTGTCGGCGCGTGCGACCGCGGTGGCACCGACCTCGGCGGAGTTGATCCCGATCACCCCGAGGAAGTGGCTGGGAGCCGTCGCCTGGGTCTGCGCCGTGACCGTGTCGTTGGGCAGGTACTTGGTCGAGAAGCTGATCGAGCTGATGGCGCCGCCGTTCTTGGCCGCGTAGGCCTGCGCGTCCGTGGTTGCCTGATCCGTGTTCGCAGGCAGATCCCCGACGGCGGCAAGCGCCGCCGAATCAGCAATCGCCTGTTGGCTGCGGTGAGACTGATACCAGCTGCCGACGTCGACCGCGAAGCCCGCCACAGCGCAGATGGCGACCATGCTGATGGCCACCAGCGCAAGCACCTGGCCACGCTCTCCACGAAGCCTCCTGAAACGCCTGCCCAAACGCGCATGACTCGGACGCAACGCACGTACCCCCGACAGCAGTCGACTGAACGCTCTCGAGATCGGCAGAACCACCAGGGGGCACGAGCCACTTATTGAGGGATTCGGGCAGCCCGACCGCCCACGCGCGCTAGAAGATCAGCTTCTCGCGGGAAGAACGTTCGACCCGTCTGAGCTGATCTCAGACGATCCGAGCGGATCTGAGGTGCCTAACCGATGTGCCTTCAGACGTGGCCCGACCACGCTCGGGAGATGTAGCGCTTCTCGCGAATATCGCTCAACCAAACGGCGTAGCCGCTGTTTGTACCCCGTTCTTGTATCCCCGGGCGCGGCGGTCGAACGCTCAGCTGGCTAACGCTTCGGTAGTTGTCTTAGGTTGACATGATGAAAGACCCGCCGGGGACGCATAGCCCGGCGGGTCTGTGGCTCTCTACTTTCGCGAGTTCGGCTAGCGCGGGGGCTAGGCAGTGGCACTCGCGTCACTAACCTGCGTCGGCATGCACCTTGGCAACGAGAGGGCAAGTCGCGTCGATGTTCTGAAGCTTGCGAGACCGGGCCTGCTCATGGACTGCCGGGCTGACCCCATGCGCAGAGAAGACAACACGCGCGCCGACCGGCACGTCCTCCTCTGAGTCGACAAAGACCGCGCCACGATCCTCGAGATCGCGCACGACATGGATGTTGTGGACGATCTGTTCGCGAACGTAGACGGGAGCACCCCACAAGGACAACGCCTCCTCGACCGTTTCCACTGCGCGTTGCACGCCGGCGCAGTAGCCGCGTGGGGCGGCGAGAACGATGCGTGTGATCACGGATTAGCGTCGACGTCTAACACTTGCAACTGAACCTCGATCCTGTGCGGTGCTGGCGCGTCACTCGCTAGCGCTCTGCTCGGTACCGGACGATTCGATGGTTGGACGTTCTTCCTCGAGGCGCTGGGTATCGGGATCAGACGGGGCCACCGGATAGGGCGGCACTGCGACGCTCGTCGTAGGGGATGTCGAGGGTTTGGGGCGACGCGACGCTTTCCTCGGCGTCGTCTTCTTCGCCTTCTCGATCGACTCGAGGCGCTGCTCCAGTTCCGCCACACGCCCGGCCAGCGGATCGAACGAACGCAATCTCGTCGCGGCGTCATGCAGTCGGTCGCCCACTCCGTCTAGCACCTCAACGACTGCGCGACGCGGGAAGTCAACCAACTGGCGAAGTGCGTCTTCCCCCGCATCGGCGAGCTTCGAGATCGCGTCGCGCTCAGGTCCCTTCCCGCGTTTTTTCGTTGGAGCCATGCCCCGACGATACCGAGGCCCTCGCCAAACGCAATCGCCCAATCCGGGTGATGTGGAGTTAAGTGGTGTGACGCTCGCGTGAGCGGGGCGGCTTCGGGCTCGCTCAGGTTTTCTCGAGTTGGAGGAATTGCGTGCGGAGCGCCTCGGTTGCCTGTTGCTGTTCGGCGAGCAGCCGTTCGACCTCGCGCATCGGCCAGGAGTAGGTCGAGCTGCCCGCGTCGTCCGTTCTGGACGATGCCTTGGGGGGCGATTCGTCGTAGGCTCCGTGCGTGACGAGGACCGTGCTCGTGATCGGCGTCGCAGCCGCGACTGTTTCTGTGGCGTTCGCGGGGTCGAGCTGGGCGTCGTCCACGGGGTCGAGCAAGCGCCTTTCGAAGGCCGAGTGGACGACCTATCAGAAGGCGAACAAGTCTTTCACCTCGGTCAACGCCAAGGGCATCGCGACGTTCCGGCACTGCACCCAGATCACCCGCGGGGTCAGCCCGAGCGCGGCTCCCGACGCCTTCAAGAAGTGCCTGGATGGGACGGTCGCCAAAGTCACGAAAACGACGACCGCGTTCGGCAAGAAGCTCCAACGCTTTCAGGCCAGCGTGAGCGGCAGTTGCACGACGGCGCTCAACAACTACATCGGCAGCCTGTACGGCTGGGCGAACGTCGTTAACGGCATCCAGCACGCGGTGTCGCTCGGGCAGCTGCCCACGACCGCGAACGCACAGACCGCCTACGGCCAGATCACGAGGGCCGCGAAAGCGTTCACCAAGTCCTGCCGGCCGGCCGGCTGAGCCCCGACGCTCGCACAGGGCTTGCGGCTCACGCGAATCGCGTCGAGGCGAACGGGCCGTTCCGTGTGCGGTAGTAAAGCTCTGATGGATTCAGGGCCGGGCCCATCACGAACTCGGCGAGTCTGCGTGTCACGACTAGTGCAGTTCCTAGACCCTCCGTCTCCTTTTCCTCCGTCGAGGCGTTACGTCAGGACGCATCTAGGGTCGGCGGCACGCCACTGGTCGGAGCGTCACCGGTGTGCCCGGTGACGATGTCGTGAACCTCCTCTGGGCCAGCCTCATCGTAGTGGGTGTCGCAGCTCTTGCGATCACGGCGATGCTGCTCGTTCGCCGCCAGGCCCCGGCGGGAAGCTACTTCGAGGACGGTGACCGCGCGGCCGGCGTCTTCGGTGTCCTCGCCACGGGGTTCGCGGTGCTCCTGGGTTTCGTCGTCTTCCTGGCTTTCGAGAGCTATGACACCTCGCGGAGCGGCGCCGAGACCGAGGCGGAGATCGTCACACAGCAGTTCGAGACGGCACAGTTCTTCCCGGTCGCCGTGCGTGCGCGGCTCTCGGGCGAGCTCGTCTGCTATGCGCGAACGGTGATCCACCAGGAGTGGCCGCAGATGCAGTCGGGCACGCTCGGCGACACGGTCAATCCGTGGGGCGTCGCCACGTTCCGCACCCTCAAGACGGTCGAGCCACGGACCGCCTCTGAGCAGGCTGCGTATGCGAAGTGGCTCGATCAACGCTCCGACCGCGAGAACGCGCGGGCTGATCGCACTCACGGCGCCGAGGGCGTGATCCCGACGCCCCTGTGGATCGTGCTGCTGCTCAGCGCGGTGGTCATCTTCGTGTTCATGCTCTTCTTCGCCGACAGTGCCGAGCGCGCCGTCGTCCAGGCGACGATGATGGGCGGAGTGGCGATCGTGATCACGTCGACGCTGCTGCTCCTGTGGTTCCTCGACAACCCGTACAACGCCGGGGTCGGCAGCCTTCGCCCCGTCGCGATGGAGCGCGCAATCCGCATCCTCGACCAGGAGACGGCCGTCGTCGGAGGGAAGCTGACGATCCCCTGCGACGCGCGAGGCACACCGCGTGGCGGCTAAGACGAGCAGCCCGCCAAGAGCCCTGTCGACGTAACTACCCCCACGCCCAGCCGTGCCGCTTGCGGCAGGGCTCCGCTTCATCCAAACGGAATGATGTGGCGTCCTCGCCGCGATGAGACGGTCCGGCGACAGATGAATGAGGGACGGGCTCGAACCTGTCCAGACTCGTGGCCCTTTCCCCGAGGAGATGGAGGAAAGCGAGGGATGGATGTCGACACAGACCTATGACGAAGGCTCCGGCTGGCTCGGGTTCGCGGGCGTTGTGCTGCTCGCGGTCGGGTTCTTCCGGATCATCTCCGCTATCGGCTACTTCGCCGACAGCCACAAGATGAACGACCTGACGAACGGCCTGTTCAGCACCCACAACTGGGGCTGGGGAGTCTGGGACTTGATCATCGCGGCGCTAGCGATCACGGCCGGGCTGTCGATCTTCGTGGGCGGAACGTTCGGCCGGGTCGTGGGGTACATCTGGGCGGTCTTCGTGATCGTCCAGGGCTTCACGATCATCAACATCGCGCCCTGGTACGGCGCCCTGTCGATCGCGCTCGCCGCGCTCGTCCTCTACGCGCTGGCGTCGACGCCGAAGGGGGCGCAGGCGACATGACTCGGAAGACGTGGATCATCGTCCTGGTCGCCGGCGGCATCGGCCTGGCGATCCTGATCGGCGTACTCGGCACCCGGAACGAGCCGAGCACCACCAAGGCTCAGGCGACGACGACCCTGTGCGGCAGCTTGACGGGCCTGCAGTCGTCGCTGAATACCTTGACGAGTCTCGACCCGAGCACGGCCACGAAGGACGAGCTCAACTCGGACGTCACCGCTGTCCAGAACTCATGGACGCAGGTACAGAGCGCCGCCCAGGGAGTTCAGAGCGCGAGCATGGGCTCGCTCGACAGTGCCTGGAACAGCTTCTCGTCGGCGGTCAAGAACATCCCGAACGCAAGCTCCGTGAGCGACGCCACGACGAGCGTCCAGCAGGCGGGCCAGCAGCTCCAATCGACCGCGAAATCCACCGCGGCTTCCATCAACTGCTCCTGAGGAGCGGTCTCGGCGCGGAACCTGGGGAAAGGGTCTCCGGTCTCCGCGCCAACGTCGTGGGAAACCCTGGCGGCTCAACTGCTCGGGGCTCGCAGCCCCTTGCCAGTGTCGCGGATGTGGCACCTTCTCGCCTCGACGGATCTGTGAGACGTAGCGGAGCGGATCCGGTGACGGTGCCGTGCCTGGAGTGCGGCGTCGAGCTCGACGGCGACAGCCCGGAGCTCCGGCTCGAGCTCACCTGCGACGACGAGCCGATCGTCTACTGCAGCGAGTGTTGGGAGCGGGAGTTCGCCGACGAGGACGCGCCGAGACCGACCTAAGAGACTTCACAGTCGCGGCCGATGAACCAGCATGTCATCTGGTCGATGGGTTTCGTGCGTCGCGTGCGGCATCGCGTTCGAACTGAGCGCCCGCGTCGCGTACGAGCATGCTCGGCGGGACATGCGGGATCGGTGTGCGCTCTGCCGTGGCAGCGGCGGGCCGTCGCGGGCGGCGGTCGAGCAGGCGAAGCGTTGGTGGCTCGAGCGGTTCGAGCTCGCGGAACTTCGCTCTTGGCCGCCACTTTGAACGGTCGCGCGACCCCCATCTGAGGTGATTTCAGACGATCTCAGCGAACCTGAGGCGAGTAACCATGCGGCCTCAGACCTCGGCTGACTACGCCCGGGAGATGTAGCGCTTCTCGCGCGTGTCGACCTTGAGGCGGTCGCCGACGTTCACGAACAGCGGCACCTGGACGACGGCGCCCGTCTCGAGCGTCGCCGGCTTGGTCACGTTCGAGACCGTATCGCCGCGGATGCCCGGCTCGGTCTCCGTGACGGACAGCTCCACCGACGCGGGCAGCTGGAGCCCCGCGGGCCGGCCGTCGACGGTCAGCATCGGCACCGAGCTCGACGGGAGCAGGAACTGCAGGTCTTCGACGACGCTCCCGCGCGCGAGGTGGATCTGCTCGTACGTCTCCTCGTCCATGAAGATGACCTCGTCGCCCGAGTCGTAGAGGTACTGCACGTTCTTGACCTCCGTGTGGACGCGCGGGAACTTCTCGCCGGCGCGGAACGTGCGGTCGACGACGGCGCCGCTGTCGAGGTTCTTCAGCCTGGTGCGGACGAACGCGCCGCCCTTGCCCGGCTTGACGTGCTGGAACTCGACGATGCGCCAGACCTCACCGTCGATCTCGATGTGCATGCCGTTCTTGAACTGGTTGGTGTTGACCGTCTCGGCCACGGCCCCAATCTAGCCGACGATCACGGGCTCCTTGGTGAAGGAGGTGAGCACCTCGGCGCCGTCCTCGGTGACGATCACGAGGTCCTCGATCCGCACGCCGCCGAGGCCGGGGAGGTAGACGCCGGGCTCGACGGTGACGACGTTGCCGGGCGCGAGCGTGCTCGGCCACTCGGCGTTCAGCCACGGCGGCTCGTGGACGTCCAGCCCGACACCGTGGCCGAGGCCGTGGCCGAACGCGCCGCCGAGGCCCGCCGCCTCGATCACGTCGCGCGCCGTGCCGTCGACGTCCGCGCTGTCGGCTCCGGCGCGGACGGCCGCGAGACCCGTCTCCTGCGCACGCTCGACGACGTCGTAGGCCTGCGCGAGATCGTCCGGCAGCTCGCCGGTGAGGAACGTGCGCGTGCAGTCGGAGCAGTAGCCGCCGATGCGGCAGCCCGCGTCGACGACGACGGTCTCCCCCACCCCGATCTTCCGGTCACCCGGCACCGCGTGCGGTGACCCGCCCGTCGGCCCGGCGGCGACGATCGGCGGGAAGGAGAGCTCCTCGCCGCCGGCCTCGTGCAGCAGCGTCTCCATTCGCCACGCGAGCTCGCGCTCGGCGCGCCCGACGAACTGCTCCTCGGCGAAGCGCGTGAACGCCTCGTTCGCAGCCGCGGCTGCGCGGCGGATCGCGTCGAGCTCGGCCTCGTCCTTGACCGCCCGCATCGCCTCGACGAGGCCCGCGTGCGGGGTGAGCTCCATCCCGCCGGCCGTGAGCAGCTCGTACCGCGCGTAGGTGAGCGCAGCCGGCTCGAACTCGACGGGTGCCTCGATGAGCGACGGCAGCTCGGCGTAGATGTCGCGCCTGGTGACGACGAGCTCGACGTCCGGCACCTCCCGGGCGCGCTCGGCGTAGCGGAAGTCCGTGAACAGCCGAGCGTGCTCGGGCTCGACCAGCAGCGCCGCATTCGAGCTCGCGAGGCCGGTCAGGTAGCGGACGTTGACCAGGCTCGAGACGAGGAGCGGCGCCTCGACCGCCTGCTGGAGCCGCGCGAGCCGCGTCATGCGCGCCCGGCCAGGAATTCGAGCGCCTCGCGGTACCCGTCCGGGCCCTTGCCGGCGATGCGCTTCGCGGCCAGGTCGGAGATGACGGACAGGCGCCGCCACTCCTCGCGCTCGTCCACGTTGGAAAGGTGCACCTCCACGACCGGCTGCTTCAGGAGCTCGACGGCGTCGTGGATCGCCCAGCTGTAGTGCGTCCACGCCGCCGGGTTGAGGACGACGCCGTCGGCGACGTCCAGCGCCTCGTGCAGCCAGTCGACGTACGCGCCCTCGTCGTTCGTCTGGCGGCAGCGGACGGTGAGGCCGAGCTGCTTGCCCCATGCGTAGAGCCTCGACTCGAGCTCGCGGAGCGTCAGCGTTCCGTAGATCTCGGGATCGCGCCGGCCGAGCTGGTCCAGGTTGACGCCGTTCAGCACGTCGACGCGCATGCGAGGACTCTAGAGGCTCGACGCGTGATTCGGCCGTCGTCGGGGGCGCTCCGGGCCAAGCGCCCGAGGCGTCATCCGGCCCGGCCGAATCTCGTGTCGTGCCTCCTATCGGGCGACGAGGGATTCGAGCGCGCGCCGCACGTCGGCGTCCGGGAGCTCGACCCCGCGGACGGGCTTCCCGGGCGCCTCGAGCAGGACGAGCCTGACGCGGCCCGCCTCGACCTTCTTGTCGCGGCCGAGCGCCGTCCAGGCGCGGTCGACGTCGACGCGGACGGGCTTCGGCGCCAGCACGCGGTCGGCGTCCTCGGCGACGGCCGCGTCGAGCCCGAGGTGATCGACGGAGAGCCGGAGCGCCGCACGCAGTCCGAGCGCGACCGCGTGCCCGTGCGTGACGGTGTCGTAGCCGGCGGCGGCCTCGAGGGCATGTGCGAACGTGTGGCCGAGGTTCAGCACGGCCCGCTCGCCGCGGTCGTGCGGGTCGCGGAGGCAGACCGCCGTCTTGTACAGAGCGCAGCGACGGACGAGCTCGGCGTCGGGCAGCTCCCAGAGCCGCTCACCTGCCAGCAGACCGGTCTTGACGACCTCCGCCATGCCCGCCTGCCGCTCGCCGGCCGGCAGCGTCTCGAGCACGGCCGGGTCGATCACCGTGCGCAGGGGCCAGTGGAAAGCGCCGACGAGGTTCTTCCCCTGGGGAAGATCGATCGCCGTCTTGCCGCCGATCGCCGCGTCGACCTGGCCGACGAGCGTCGTCGGCACGGCCGCCCAGGCGATGCCGCGGAGGTAGGTGGCGGCGGCGAAGCCGGTCACGTCGGTCGTGCAGCCGCCGCCGAGCGCGACGACGGTGCCGCCGCGGTCGAGCCGGAGCTCCTGCCACAGCCGTTCGCAGACCGCCGCCGTCTTCGCTTCCTCCCCGCGCGCGACCGTGTGCGTCGAGGCCAGCCGGGCGCCGAGCGCGAGCTGGGCGTCGGCGCCGTAGATCCCCGCCACGTGCGCATCCGCCACGAGCGCGGCGGAGCCGTCGCCGGGCAACAGCTCGCCGAGGAGCTCGAGCGATCCCACGTGGACGTGGACGCCGCCGGCCGCGAGCACGACATCGTCCGCATGTCGCGAGACCGCGTCGGCGGCTTCCTCGTACACCGGCAGGCGCTCGTCGTAGAGCTTCCGGAACGTCTCCTCGTCCTGCGCGAGCGGGCGGTCGCTCGAGCGGGCGCGCCGCCAGGCCGTGTCGGGGTCGACCTCGACGAGGACCGTCGTCGCGCGCTCACGGAGCGCGCGACTGGTCGCCTCCGAGCCGAGCGCGCCGCCGCCGAGGGCGATCACCTTCGGCTCGCGTGCGGAGAGCGCCTCGACGGCCGCCTCCTCCTCGATCTCACGGAAGGCGGCCTCGCCCCAGGAGCGGAAGACCTCGGCGATCGTGTCTCCCGCGCGCGCCTCGATCTCGCGGTCGACGTCGATGAAGGGCCGTCCGATGCGCTCGGCGGCCTCCCGGCCGCGGGCGGACTTGCCGGCCCCCATGAAGCCGATCAGCGCGACGTGCCTGTCTAGCGGGGAGTCCAATCGATCCGTTCGAGATACGCGCGGTGTGCGTCGATGAAGTCGCCGATCGCGTCGCCGCCGAACTTCTCGCGGGCGGCGCGGGCGAGCTCGAACGCCACGGCTGCCTCGGCCACGACCGCGAGCGCCTCGACCGCCGCCGTGTCCGAGCGCTCGACGAGCGCCTCGGCCGGCTCGCCGGTGGCGAGGTCGACGGTCTGCAACGGTCGCATCAAGGTCGGCAGCGGCTTCATCGCCGCGCGGACGACGATCTCCTCGCCGTTCGAGACGCCGGCCTCGATCCCGCCGGCGCGGTTCGTCTCGCGGTGGAGGCCCGGAACGATCTCGTCGTGCGCCTGCGAGCCGCGGAGCGCCGCAAGCGCGAAGCCGTCGCCGATCTCGACGCCTTTCACCGCCTGGATGCCCATCAGCGCAGCGGCGAGTCGAGCGTCGAGCCGGTCGTCCTTGCTCGCGTACGAGCCGAGCCCCGGTGGGACGCCGCCGGCCCGCACCTCGACGACACCGCCGACCGTGTCGCGATCGCTCCGCGCCTCGTCGACGCGGCGCGCGACGGCCTCGAGCCCGACGACCGAGCCCTCGACCTCGACGCCGATCGCCCACAGGAGGGCCTTGGCGACGGCGCCGGCGGCGACGAACACGGCCGTGTGCCGGGCGCTGGCCCGCTCGAGCGCGTCCCGGACGTCGGTGAGCCCGTACTTGAGCACGCCGGCCAGGTCGGCGTGGCCCGGGCGCGGCACGGTAACGGGCTTCGTGCCCTTCCCTTCCGGCTCGCCCTCCGGCGGCCACGGGCTCATCCCCCACGTCCAGTTCCTGTGGTCACGATTGGCGACGAGCAGCGCCAGCGGCGTCCCCAGCGTGCGCCCGTGGCGCAGGCCGGCGAGCACCTCGACGCGGTCGGTCTCGATCTTCTGGCGCGGGCTGCGCCCGTAGCCCTGCTGGCGGCGGTGCAGGTCCCGGTCGATCGCGTCGCGGTCGAGAACGAGCCCGGCGGGAAGCCCGGTCACGATCGCGACGAGCGCCGGCCCGTGCGACTCGCCCGCGGTGGTCAGCTCCAGCGACACGCCCGAAGCCTACGGGCGGATCGCGGATCGCATGACCTCGATCGGCGCCTCCATTCCCGTCCAGCGCTCGAAGGAGGCCGCGCCCTGGCGAACGAGCACCTCGAGCCCGTCGATCACGCGGCACCCCGCTGCCCGCGCGGCGGCGACGTGCGCCGTGTCGCGGCCGTCCGGGTAGTAGGCGAGGTCGATCAGCGTCTGACCCGCCTCGAGCTCGAACAGGAGCTCGTCCTTGACCGGCGTCGCCTGGACGACGAGCGGCACGCCGGTTGTCACGGGCGGCCAGGCCTCGCGGCGCGCGTAGACGTGCACCGCGATGCCGCGCGCCTCGAGCGCTGCGATCCACGCCGACGCCGCGCCGCCCGCGCCGACGACGGCGGCGCTCAACGCGTCGACATCGTCGAGCGCCTCGGCGTCGGTGCTCGCGCCGATGACGCGACCGTGCTCGATCACGAGCGTGTTCACGGAGGCCGCCCGCTGGGCGGACTCTTCCAGCTCCGCGCAGAGCCGGATCACGCTGGTCTTGTGCGGCGTCGTGACGTTGGCGCCGGCGAAGCCAAGGGCGACGAGGCCGGCGATCGCCGCGGCGAGGGAGCCGTGCTCCACCGGAAGCGGCACATACGCCCAGTCGAGCCCGCATTCGGCGAAGGCGGCGTTCTGCATCCGCGGCGACAGCGACCCCGACACCGGGTCGCCGATCAGCCCCACGAGCCGCGTCGTCCCGGCGATCTCTCCCACGCCGGGCAGTATCGGTGCCAGGCACGTGCCAGGCACCGCAAAGGGCGTTGGCGTGTTGTAAAGTGCCTTGACATGAGCGACGTCGACCGGGCCATCGAGGTGCTGAACGCCGAGCGTGACGCCGTTCTCGCCGGGCTGGCGGAGGAGCGGACCGCGGCCGAGCGGGCCGCGGAGGAGCAGCGCCGCTGGCGCGCAGACGCCCAGGCGCTGCTCGAGCGCGGCCGTGCGGTCGGGCTCTCGGTCGCGGAGATGGCGGACGCGCTCGGCATCAGCCGCCAGTGGACGAACCACCTCGCGAAGACGGCGGTCGACCGGGAGCAGGCTGCGGTCAACCGGGAGGTCGTGAAGCGCGCGGCCTCGCTCCCGCCGGGTTACCGGCTCGGGACGCTCGAGTTCGGCCCGCCGCCGGATCAGCCGTAGCCGTTCGCCGCGAGGAAGCGCTGGAACGCGGCGTAGTCGGCCGTGAAGAAGTGATGCCGCTTGTCCTTTTTCCGGGCGTAGTAGAGATAGTCGACGTGGGCCGGGTGGGCGGCGGCCTGGATCGACGCGAGGCCCGGGTTGCCGATCGGCGTCGGCGGCAGGCCGCGGAACTTGCGCACGTTGTAGGGCGAGTTCGATTCGAGCTCGGACTGCGTGATCGACTGGGTCGGCGGGATGTTCAGGCCGTAGCGGAGCGCCGCGTCGATCCCGATCGGCACGTGCTGGTGGAGCCGGTTGTAGATCACGGCCGCGACGAGGCGCCGCTCGGAGGGGACGACGACCTCCCGTTCGATCATCGAGGCGATGGTCAGCACGTCGTAGCGCGTCAGGTTCTTCGACTTCGCGTAGCTCATGTCCACGTGGCGGAACGCCTGCCTGAACGCCGTCAGCTGGCGGTTGACGAAATGGCGCGCCGTCTCGTTCGAGAAGAACGCGTACTTCGCCGGGAACAGGAAGCCTTCGAGCGGCCGCCGCTTGCCGTCACCCGCGTACAGGCCCGGGTACTCGGACGAGGCTGTTGCGGCCAGGTAGCCGGACGGCGTGAGCCGCGGCGTCACGTGCCGCTTCTGCTCCGCGATCTTCCTGACCGAGTCGATCCGCTGCGCCATCTCCGCCCGGGTGAAGCCTTCCGGGAACACGATGTGCAGCACCTTCGGCCCCGCGGGCACCGTCGGCTTCGGCTTCGAGTCGCCGCCGCAGCCGGCCAGAGCCGCCACGGCCGCCGCAGCCGCGAGGACGCCTAGGGCTCGCGCGACCACTCGAGATAGCTCGAGAGCAGGTGTGCCGCGGCGCGGGCGTCGTCGCCGTCCGCGAGCACCGACGTGAAGCGCTCGTCGAAGAGCTCGACCGGGCAGTCGAGCTCGTCCTGCAGTGACCGGGCGAAGCGCTCCGTCTCCTCGGCCTGCTCGCCGTGCTCGCCGCGGAGCGTGAGCGGGAGCCCGACCACGACGCGGTCCGGCTCCTCGTCGGCGATCAGCGCTCGCAGCCGCTCGCGCCCCGCATCGGTCCCGGCCTTCTCGACGACGCCGAGCGGCCGCGCGATCGTCCCGGTGGGGTCGGAGACGGCCACGCCGGTGCGCGCCGAGCCGTAGTCCAGTGCGAGCACCTTCACGAAAGCGCGGCGACGAGCAGCTCCTGGCCCGCGTCGAGCGCGTCGCCGAGCTTCTCGGGCTCGCGGCCGCCGGCCTCGGCGAAGTCCGCCCGCCCACCGCCGCCGCCGCTGACGAGTCCGGCGATCTCGCGGATCACCTGGGCCGCGTCGAGGCCGCGCTCGACGAGCCGCTTGTCGATGTTGAGCACGAGCTGCACGCGGCCGTCCACGCGCGCACCGAGCAGCACGGCGCCGACCTTCTTCTGCTGTCTGATCCGGTCGGAGAGATCGCGCAGCGGCGTCGCCGACTGCTTGACCTCGATCACGGCGATGCTTGCGTCCTCGTAGCGGACGTCGAGCTCGTCCTCGGCGGCGGCCACGACCGGCGCTTTCTTCTGCTCGCGTCGCACCCGCTCGAGCTCGGCGCGCAGCTCGTCGGCCTCGTGCGCGCGCCCGTGCAGGAGCGCATATGCCTCGCCGGACGTGACCGCCTCGATCCGCCTCGCGCCCGCGCCCACCGAGCTCTCGGACAGGATCGCGAACGGGCCGATCTCGGCAGTCCAGCGCACGTGCGTGCCGCCGCAGAGCTCGGTCGAGAAGCCCGGGATCTCGATCACGCGCACCTCGTCGCCGTACTTCTCGCCGAAGAGCATCATCGCGCCGAGCTTCCGCGCCTCCTCGATCGGCGTCACGAACGAGCGGACGGGCAGGTTCTCGAACACCTTCCGGTTCACGATCTCCTCGACCCGGTGGCGCTCCTCGGACGTCATCGCCTCCTGGTGCGTGAAGTCGAAACGGAGCTTGTCGGGCCGGACAGCGGAGCCCGCCTGCTTGACGTGCGTCCCGAGCACCTCCCGGAGCGCCTCGTGGAGGAGGTGCGTGGCCGTGTGGTTCGCCATCGTCGGGAAACGGTGCGACCAGGGGACCACGGCACGCACGCGGTCGCCGACCGCGAAGCCCTCGCCGCGGAACGTGAGCACCTGATCGTCGCCGACGCGCGTCGCGCGCACGAGCTCGGCCCGAGCGCCCGTCTCCTCGTTCTCGATCCAGCCGGTGTCGGAGACCTGGCCGCCGCCCTCCGGATAGAACGGCGACTCGTGGAGCTTGGCGTCGAAGAGCCCGTCCTCGCGCGGCTCGAGCGCGGAGATCGCCGTCAGCACGTCGGTCTTCTCGTAGCCGACGAACTCGGTCGGGCGCTCGCCGAGGAGACCCACCTCGAAGCCGCCGGCCGAGCGCGAGCGCTCGCGCTGCTCCTCCATCAGCTGCTTGAACTCGTCCTCGTCGACGGCCAGGCCGCGCTCTCGCGCGAGCTCCTGCGTCAGCTCGAAGGGGAACCCGTAGGTGTCGTGGAGCTGGAACGCGTCGGCGCCCGAGATCGCCTCGCCTCCGGCCGCGGTCTCCTCGAACAGCCGCGTGCCCCGCGCAAGGGTGCGCGAGAAGCTCTCCTCCTCGGCGGTGAGGATCCGACGGATCTCGTCCCGGTGCTCGGGCAGCTCGGGGTACGCGTCGCCCATCTGCTCGACGACGACCTCCGCGAGCCGGGAGAGGAATGGCGGGTCGAGCCCGATCGTCCCCGCCTGCTGCACGGCGCGGCGCGCGATCCGGCGCATGACGTAGCCGCGGCCCTCGTTCGACGGGACGACGCCTTCGGAGGCGAGGAAGGTGAGCCCGCGCCCGTGGTCGGCGAGGATTCGGTGCGCCTTGGTCGCCTCGGGGCTGTCCCCGTACGCGATGCCGGACTCCCCGGCGATCCAGGCCATGATGCTCTGGTAGCCGTCCGTGTCGTAGACGGAGTCGACCTGCTGCAGGACCCGCGCCCCGCGCTCGAGGCCGAGGCCCGTATCGATGTTCTGCTTCGGGAGCGGGGTCAGCGAGCCGTCGGCGTGGAGCTCGAACTCCATGAAGACGAGGTTCCAGAACTCGAGGAACCGCTCGCACTCGCAACCGGGGAGGCACTCGGGGCGGCCGCAGCCGACCTCCGGCCCCCAGTCGAAGAACATCTCCGAGTCGGGGCCGCACGGGCCGGGGCCGCCGACCGACCAGAAGTTGTCGGCGCGCGGCAGCCGGACGATCCGCTCTGGCGGCATCCCGATCCGCTCCCAGGCGGCCACCGCGACCTCGTCCTCGTCGAGCCCGAGCTCCGCGTCGCCCGCGAAGACGCTGACCCAGATCCGGTCGACGTCGAGCTTCATGTGGTCGAACATGAACTCCCAGGCGAGCTCGATCGCTCCGTCCTTGAAGTACCGGCCGAACGAGAAGTTGCCGAGCATCTCGAAGAACGTCAGGTGGTAGCCGTCGAGACCGACCTCGTCGATGTCCGGCGTGCGGAACACCTTCTGGACGGTGGTCAGGAGCGGCGCGGGCGGCTGCTCACGGCCGAGGAAGAACGGCATCAGCGGCTGCATCCCGGCCGACGTGAGGAGCGTCGAGCGGTCCTCCGCGCGCGGGATCAGCGGCCAGGACGGGTGGAACGTGTGCCCCTTCGACTCGAAGAACGCGCGGTAGCCCTGGCGGAGCTCGGCGGTCGTGCGCATGGTTTCGATTCTAGGAGGGTTTGGCGGGACGTTGCTCGTCGTCGGGGCGCGATGGGCGTCGTGATGCAAGGACGCAGGGAGCCTCGATAGTGGTCAACTATCGAGGCGACTGAGGACGCCGCAGCTCGGCGCTCAGCGCGTTCCGGCGGCCCCAGCCATGGTTCGCCAAACCCTCGTACTCAGGGTGCGCTCAGCGCGGGCTGCCCTTGCGGCCCGCCTCGTCCAGCTCGTCCGCCAGATCGTTCATGCGACGCGTGCCGGCTTCCTTCGCGGTGCGGACGGCTTCGTCGACGTCGCGGTGCGCGATCAGCGAGGAGACGCCGTGGCGGAACGCAGCTGCGAGGCCCGCGAGCGCCTCGATCGGCGCGGTCACGACCGCGGACACGGCGCGGACGGCCCTGTCGATCGCGGTCACAGCCTCGACGGCGCTGTCCGTCATCACGTCGACCTTGTCGAGCTCCGCGTTCACGTGGTCGAGCGTGACGCCCGTCTTGCTGATCACCGGCAGCACCTCCTCCTCGGTGTGCTTCACGGTCGTGCGGAGCTGCGAGAAGAGCAGGCCGAGCCGCCAGAACGCGTAGCCGATCGCGAGCCCGACGACGACGAGGAAGATCGCGAGGACGACGTCGAGCGCCTGACTCGTGGTCACGGCCAGCGTCATGGCCCGATTCTATGCCGCGGCGAGAACGGTTCCGGCGCCGACGACGGCGTCGTCCTCGTACAGCACGGCGGTCTGCCCGGGGGCAACGCCGTACGCGGGCTCGTCGAGCGCGAGGCGGAAACCGCGTGCGGTCGGTTCGACCGAGGCGGCGACCGCGGGCGAGCGGTAGCGGAGCTTCGCCTCGACACGGGCGGCCGGAGCGTGCAGTCGTCCACGCACCGTCACCCTGTCGCGGGCGAGCGCACCGCGCGGACCGACGACGAGCGTGTTCGTGGCGGCATGGGTGCGCAGGGCGTAGAGCGGCTTGCTCGTCGCGACGCCGATGCCCTTGCGCTGGCCGGGCGTGAAGCGCCAGTAGCCGTCGTGCGTGCCGAGCGGGGTGCCGTCGTCCGCGACGACGAGGCCCGGCTCGCGGCGGAGGCCGCGGCGCTCGAGGAAGGCGCGGTAGTCGTCGCCGCCGAGGAAGCACGCCTCCTGGCTGTCGGCGCGCGAGGCGACGGCGAGCCCGGCACTCGCGGCCTCGGCCCTGGTCTCGGCCTTCGTCTGGGCGCCGAGCGGGAACTCGACCCGCTCGAGGAGGCGCGGAGGGAGGCCGGCGAGCATGTACGACTGGTCCTTCTCCGGATCGGCCGCGCGTGCGAGCAGCAGCTGCCCGTCGCGCTCGACGATGCGGGCGTAGTGGCCGGTCGCGAGCTTTCGCGGCCCCGGCGCGGCGCGCGAAGGCGAGCAGCTCGGCGAAGCGGAAGCCGCCGTTGCAGCGCGTGCAGGGGTTGGGAGTCTCGCCGCGCGCGTAGCCGCGGACGAACGGCTCGACGACGGCGCGCCGGAACTCCTCGCGCAGGTCGAGCGTGACGTGAGGCAGCCCGCGCTCGTGGCAGAGCCGCCGCGCGGCGAGCACCGACGTGGCCGAGCAGCACGCGCGCTCGGTCTCGGGCGCCTCGGGGTCGACCCAGAGGCGGAGCGTCACGCCGAGCGCCTCCGGCCCGGCCCGCAGCAGCGCCACGGCGCTGTCGACGCCGCCGCTCATCGCGACGGCTGTGCGGCCCGGCGAGGCGGCGGCGCGAAACACGGGCCCGATCGCCGCCGCCAGCGCGTCGGTCGCCAGATCGTCGCCGGGCACGGCGGCCGCCTCGAGCAGGCTAAGACCGCGGAGTTCCTCGGCGAGCCCCTCGGCGTCGGCGTCGACGATCCGCTCGCCGTCGATCCGCAGCCGGACACTGGCCCACTCGCCGCAGCGCGTCGCATCTCCGAAGACGTCGAGCACCCGGCCAGAGTACGCGCCGCAGCGGTTACAGTGGGCGCACGTGCTCGACCCTGTGCGTGATCGGCGGCCGCACAGTTGAACCAACACGACGTGAAAGGGAACCTACGTCGAGCCTAGGCGTTGCCGACGGTTCGCAGGGATCCCACCTGGCTCGCCAGGTTCACTAGGTCGTTGGTCATCGGCAGGGTGGAGCACGTTTGATCAACGCGCGAAGGCCCAGCGCACGTCGCGGGTGCCGGCGAGGCCGATCTTTTCGGCGAGCGCGGACGTGAGGTCGAAGTCGACGGACGACGGCACCGGGGCGCGATCGACCACCTGCGTGTAGACGCGCTTGCCGTCGAACTCGACGAAGAGCTTCGCGCCGCAGGGCAGCACCGGGTGCACGACGCCGAGCGTCTTCGGCTCGAGGAGCCAGCCGCACGAGGACTTGCTGCTCCGGATCACGTGCACGCCCGCGACCGCGTCGTACCAGCCCGTCCCCGCTCCGACGGCCGGATGCGGCCCGGCCGCCCGCGCCGCCGTGTTGTTCTGGTGGCCGACCGCGAGCGCGAGGACGCCGGCGAACACCCCCATGGCTGCGAGCGCGAGCACGCGCTGGCCGAACGACGACCTCACCGCGGCTCCGAAGGGTCGTCCCCGGCCGCGCCCGGCGGCAGCACGGAGGTCGACCCGCCGCCGTCGTCCTCGGGAAGCGGGGCGAGGATCTCGTCCAGGTCCCAGCTGTCCAGGGACGCACCCGTGTCCTCGGGCGGCCAGTCCGGCGGAGCGTCGACGGTCGTCTCCGACCGCCACGCGAGCCACTCGATCCCGGTCATCAGGAGCCAGGCGCCGCCCATCACCAGTCCGATCACGAGCGGGCGCAGATCGGCCAGCCCGCAGGCCACCGCGAGCAGGACGAGGAAGACGATCTCGAACGCGAACCGGGGCGTGAACCCGCCCATGTGCAGAGGTTAGCCCTGCGGGGGCGGCGGTGCGACGATCCTCAGGCCGAGCTCGTCGAGGAGGTCCGCGGTCACCTCGGAGGGGGCGCCGCTCATCGGGTCGACGCCGGCCTGGTTCTTCGGGAAGGCGATCACGTCGCGGAGGTTCGGCTCGCCCGCGAGCACCATCGTCATCCGGTCGATGCCGAGCGCGATACCGCCATGCGGCGGCGCGCCCATCGCGAGCGCGTCGAGGAGGAAGCCGAACTTGGCGCGCTGCTCCTCCGGGCTCAGCCGCAGCAGGTCGAACACCTTGGCCTGGATCTCCGGCTCGTGGATCCGGAAGGATCCGCCGCCGAGCTCGTTGCCGTTGACGATGATGTCGTACGCGTGCGCAAGCGCCGCCGCGGGCTCGTCGGCGAAGCGCTCCGTCCACTCGGCGGTCGGCCGCGTGAAGGGGTGGTGCACGGCGCCGAAGCGCTGCTCGTCCTCGTCCCACTCGAACATCGGGAAGTCCGTCACCCAGAGGAAGGTGAAGACGCCGTCGTCGACGAGCCCGAGCTCGCGGCCGAGGTGGAGGCGGAGCGCGGAGAGAACGCGAGACGTCGCCGCCCAGCCGTCGGCCGCGAAGAGCAGGGTCTCGCCCGGCTGCACCGCGAGCGCGGCGAGCTCGCCCTCGGACAGGAACTTGACGATCGGCGAGCGCACCTCGCCGGCCTCGTCGCGCACGACGTAGGCGAGCCCCTTCGCGCCCCACTCCTTCGCGACCTCCTCGAGTCGTGCGAGCTCGGCACGCGAGAAGGCCTGCGGCACGCGCAGGAACCGGACGGCCTCTGCTCCGCCGAAGACACCGAATTCCGAGCCACGGGTCGCCTCGGTCGCGTCCTCGATCTCGAGCCCGAAGCGCGTGTCCGGCTTGTCGGTGCCGAAGCGCCGGTCGGCCTCCTCGTAGGTCATCCGCGGCCACGGGCGAGGGACCTCGACGCCGATGCACTCGCGCCAGATCCGGCCGAACATCTCTTCCTGGAGCTCGAAGAGGTACTCCTGGTCCGGGAACGACATCTCGACGTCGAGCTGCGTGATCTCCTGGACGCGGTCGGCGCGCAGATCCTCGTCCCGGAAGCAGATCGCGATCTGGTAGTAGCGGTCGAAGCCCGCCACCATCGTCAGCTGCTTGAGGATCTGCGGGCTCTGCGGCAGCGCGAAGAAGCGGCCCTTCTGCAGGCGGCTCGGCACGACGAAGTCACGCGCGCCCTCGGGTGTCGGCTTGAAGAGGATCGGCGTCTGGATGTCGAGGAAGCCGGCGTCCTCCATCGTGCGGCGGATGATCCCGACCATCTGCGCCCGCAGGCCGATGTTCCGCTGCAGCTTGTCGCGGCGGAGGTCGAGCCAGCGGTAGCGGAGGCGCAGCGTCTCGTCGACGTTCTCCTCGTCGAGCTGGAAGGGGAGCGGCGTCGAGCGGGAGACGATCTCGAGTTCGTCGACCTGCAGCTCGACCTCGCCGGTGGGCAGGTTCGGGTTCACGGCCTCGGGCGCTCGCGCGACGACCTCGCCCTCGGCGCGGAGCACGAACTCGTTGCGCACCTCGTGCGCGACCTGCGCCGCTTCGGGTGCGCGGTCGGGGTTGACGACGAGCTGGCAGATCCCGGTGCGGTCGCGGAGGTCGACGAACACGAGGCCGCCGTGGTCGCGGCGCGTGTTCGCCCAGCCCGCGAGCGCGATCCGCTGCCCGATGTGCCCGGGCCGCACCTCGCCGCACATCAGGTCGCGCCACGTCACAGCTTGGCCAGCTCCGCGGCGAGATCAGTCTCGGGCGCGACCCGGATGACGTGCTTTGCGCCCAGGCGACCGGCCTGGGTCAGCTGGCCCTTCACCGAGCGCCCCGCGTAGTCGGCATCGCAACGGAGCCCCGTCTCCCTCAGCTTCATCATCTCGGCCAGCATCGTCGCCCGGTCACCGCCCTCCTCGAGCAGGAAGAAGACGTCGATGCCGTCGTCCCCGGGTGCGGCGCTGCCCGCGTGCTCGAGCGCGAGGAGCAGCCGCTCGATCCCCGCGCCGAAGCCGACGCCCGGGGTCGGCGCCGCCGCCCAGCTCCTCGGCGAGCCCGTCGTAGCGGCCGCCGCCGGAGAGCACGCTCGTCGACGTGCCTTCGGGGCCGACGAACTCCCAGGTCGTCCGCGTGTAGTAGTCGAGGCCGCGGACGAGCGTCGGTACGAGCTCGTACCGGACGCCGTAGGCGTCGAGGTAGCGCCGCACCTCGGCGAAGTGCTCGCGGCACGAGTCGCAGAGCGAGTCGCCGATCGCCGGAGCCGTGCGCAGCACCGCCTGCACCTCCGTCGGCTTGGCCGCGATGTTGTCGAGCGCGCGCAGCGGGTTGCGGCTTGCCTGCTCGCGGGTCGCCTCGTCGAGCTCGCCCGCGTGCTCGGCGAGCCAGGGGACGAGCTGCTGCTCCAGGTACCGGGGCCGGCAGCTCGGGTCGCCGATCGAGTTCAGCTCGAGCCGGTACTCGGCGATTCCGAGCCGCCGGAGGAGCGAGTCGTAGAGGTGGATCACCTCGGCGTCGACGGCCGGATCGTCCGAGCCGATCGCCTCCAGGTCGAGCTGCCAGTGCTCGCGGAAGCGCCCCTTCTGCGGCCGTCCGTAGCGGTAGATGGTCTCGTACGTGTACAGCTTCACGGGCTGCGGCTCGCGGTGCATGCCGTGCTCGAGGTACGCACGGACGATCGGCGCCGTCGCCTCGGCCCGGAGCGTCAGCGAGCGGTCGCCACGGTCGGTGAACGTGTACATCTCCTTCGAGACCACGTCCGACCCGTGGCCCGACGTGCGTACGAAGAGCTCAGTGTCCTCGAAGACCGGTGTATTGATCGGCCGATAGCCGTAGAGCGCGCACAGCTCTTCGAAGCGCGAGGTGACGAGCGCCCAGAGCGGCTGCTCGGACGGGAGGATGTCGTGCGTCCCCCGCGACGCCTCGAACTTCATGACCCGCGGAGCTCGGTCAGGAACGGGTTGCGCTGGACCTCGTCGCCGAGCGTCGTCGACGGGCCGTGTCCGGAGTACACGACCGTGTCCGGCGGGTAGCGCTCGGCGAGCGACCTGATCGACTCGAGCAGGACGTCCCAATCGCCGCGCGGCAGGTCGGTGCGACCGACCGAGCCCGCGAAGAGCACGTCGCCCGAGAGCAGCGCGCCGTCCGAGTAGTACGCCAGGTGGCCGGGCGAGTGGCCCGGGACGGCGACGACATCGAAGGAGATGCCGGCGACCTCGATCGTCTCGCCTCCCGCGAGCAGCACGTCGGGCTTCCAGCCGCGGAGCGAGACGCCGAGCCCGGAGTAGTAGTTGGCAGGGTTCTCGAGCACGTCCACCTCGATCTCGGGCCCGTAGACCTTCACGGCGGTGCCCTCGGCGAGCTCGGCGAGGCCGAGGATGTGGTCCCAGTGCGAGTGCGTGACCAGGATCCCGCCGCATGCCGTTCCCATGCCCGCCAGCTCCAGGCGAATCGTGGCCGCGTCGCCGCTCGGATCGACGACGGCCGCCTCCGGCGCGCCGCGCTCCAACCGCACGATGTAGCAGTTCGTGCCGATCGGGCCCAGCTCGTAGCGGTCGACGACGAGAGCCATCGACTGAGTCTACGCTCGGGTTACTTGGTCTTCTTCGAGGACCGGTCCGCGCGTTTCGCGAGCCGCTTCTGGTACGAGCGGTACGCAAAGGAGTCGACCAGGTACATGAACGGGACGAGCAGCACGATGAGCGGAAGCGTCCGCAGGAGCACGACCGCCGTCGAGTCGCCCTTCCCTTTCGTGATGTAGAAGAAGATCAGGATGAAGGGCGCGAAGATCGCCGCACGGCGGCCGACGCGGCTCCAGGTCGGCGGCTCGACGACGCGCTCTCCGGCCGTCGAGGCCTTCGGCTTCGACTTGGCTCCTCCCGTCGGCTTCTGACCCGAGGTCGCAGGCTTGTCCGCCTTCGGTTTCGCCTCCGGCTCGGGCTCGTCTACCTCGACCTCCTGGCCCTCGTCGTCGACGTAGACGTACTCGTACTCGTGTCGGCGTCCCTTCTCCCTGCGCCGCCGTTGCTTCCTCGTCGCCATTGCTCCTAATCTAGCGCGGCCTTTCGCCGCCGACGATCACCTCGGACACGAGCTGCCCCCCGAGGTGGTAGGCGAGGTAGCGCCAGTCGGGCGCGTCGAGCAGGACGACGTCCGCGTCGAAGCCCGGAGCGAGGCGACCCTTCGTCCCGGCGCGGCCGAGGACGTGCGCGGCGTTGACCGTGCAGGCCGAGAGGGCCTGCGCCGGCGACAGGCCGAGTTGCGTGCACGCGAGCGAGCAGACGAGCGGCAGGCTCTCGCAGAACGCGCTGCCCGGGTTGAAGTCGGTGGCGAGCGCGACGGCGGCGCCGGCCTCGACGAGCGCCCGCGCCGGCGGCATCGGCCGGTCGAGGAAGAGCGCGCTCGCGGGCAGGAGCACGCCCGTCGCGTCGCTCGCTCCCAGCGCGACGACGCCCGCAGGCCCGGTGGCCTCGAGATGGTCGACCGAGCGCGCGCCGAGCTCGATCGCGAGCGGGATCGCCCCCGCCTCGGTGAACTGGTCGCCGTGCAGCCTGAGCGCGAGGCCGGCCGCCTTGCACGCCTCCAGGTAGCGGCGGGCCTGCGCCGCATCGAAGGCGCCGCGCTCGAGGAAGACGTCCGCCGCCTCGGCGATGCGCGCTGCGTCGGGCAGCACCTCGCCGAGCGCGAAGTCGAGATACGCGTCGGCCGAGTCGAACTCGGGCGGGACAGCGTGCGCGCCGAGCCACGTGGGGGCGCCGCCCGCGTCGCGGATCGCTCGCAGCTGGGCAAGCTCGGTGTCTCGATCGAGCCCGTAGCCCGACTTGGCCTCGAAGGTCGTAGTCCCGGCGGCGAGCATCCAGCCGCGGTGACGCTCGAGCGCCTCGCGGAGACCCGCCTCGCCTGCGGCCCGGGTGGCGCGGACGGTCGAGAGGATGCCTCCGCCCGCGGCGTGGAGCTCCTCGTAGCTCGCGCCGCCGGCGCGGAGTGAGAACTCCTCGACGCGGTCGCCGGCGAAGCACGCGTGCGTATGACAGTCGACGAGCCCGGGGATCGCGCAGCGACCCGTGCCGTCGAGCTCCTCGACGTCGCCGTCGAGCGGCGGCAGCTCGGCCATGCGCCCGATTGCCTCGATCCGGCCGTCGCCGCAGAGCACGAACGCGTCGTCGATCACGTCCACCCCGCCGAGCGCGGCTCGGCGCAGCGGCGCCTCGCGTCCGGACGGCGTGGCGAGCTGCGCGAGGTCGCGGACGAGGAGTCGGCTCATCGCCGCGGGGTCAGTCCTGGAGCCAGCCGTCGCGGTAGCCGACGGGCTCGTCCGCGCGGATGCCCCTGTACGCCTCTTGCGGATCGGGCGTCTCTGCCGCGACTCCGGCTTCGTGGCGCTGGGCCACCTCCGATGCGGGGTAGACCACGCCCCCGTCCGGCCGGCGCCCGACGGCGAGGACGGCGCACGGGCCATCGCCGGCACCGACGAAGACGTGCTCCGCCCAGGGTGGGCAATGCACGAAGTCCCATGCCTCGAGCAGTCGCTCCTCGCCCTCGATCAGCAGGAGGCACTCGCCGGAGAGCACGAGGAAGGCCTCCTGCGCGTCCTCGCCGTGGTAGTAGCACGCGGGCTGGCCCGGCGCGAGCACGCCGATGTTGATGCCGATCTCGGGAAAGCGCTCGTCGCCCTCGAACCGCGTGTAGGCACCGAAGTGGCCGTCGAGCCAGCGGGCCTGCTTCGCGTTCAGGACGAACCACCCGGTTCCCTCCGGCGCGAGCCCGCCGTCGGTCTGGACGAGCTTCGCCTCGCTCACTCCCATGGCAGGCCCTGATCAGGCGGCCGCGCATGCCGGGGCGGATTGAGGTCGGAGTAGGCCTCGCGCGGGTCGTGGGACTCCTTCTCGACGCCGGCGCCGTGCTCGAGCGCCAGCTCGGAGACGGGGTAGACGATGTCCTCGTCGGGCTTCCTGGCGCCGACCATCAGGACCACGCAGGGCTCGGAGCCGGCGCCGACGAAGACGTGCCGGGTACCGCCGGGGCAATGGACGAAGTCCCATGCCTCGAGCCGTCGCTCCTCGCCCTCGATCAACGCGAGACACTCGCCCTGGAGGACGAGAAAGTCTTCCTGCGTCGACTCGGCGTGGTAGCGGCAGTTCGGCTCGCCCGGCTGCAGGACGCGCAGCGTGATCCCGAGCTCAGGGAACAGCGAGTCGTCGCGACTCCCGAACGGGCAGCCGTACCCGAACACGTCGCGATGGCTCCACCAGGCGGCGTCACGCGCGTTGACGACGAACCAACCCGGTCCCTCGGGCTCGAGCCCGCTCTCCGTCTCGACCAGCTTGGCTTCCTCGACCATGCGCCCCTCCTCGTCTCGTCAGATCGAGCTGACTCTAGATACTCGGGCGCTTCGCACGACCCGGCTCGGGGCACCCCAGCCCACCACCCACTGCGATTCTATCCTGCAAATCCGCACAATTTCGTCGCCGGCCCGTGACAAAAGCGTGACGATCTGTCCACAGACGCTGCGTCAGGCCGTGGCCGGCCCGGGCAGGTCGAGACCATGCTCGCGGGCGGCGTCGACCGCGTCCTCGTAACCGGCATCCGCATGGCGCAGGATGCCCGTGCCCGGGTCGGTGGTCAGCACACGCTCGAGGCGGTCGGCCGCGTCGTCCGTGCCGTCAGCAACGACGACCATGCCCGCGTGGATCGAGTTGCCGATGCCGACGCCGCCGCCGTGGTGGACGCTGACCCACGTCGCGCCCGCCGCGGTGTTCAGGAGCGCGTTCAGGATCGGCCAGTCGGCGATCGCGTCCGAGCCGTCGCGCATCGACTCGGTCTCGCGGTACGGCGAGGCGACGGAGCCGGAGTCGAGGTGGTCGCGGCCGATCACGACCGGCGCGCGCACGCGGCCGGAGCGGACGAGTTCGTTGATCGCGAGCCCGGCACGGGCGCGGTCACCGTAGCCGAGCCAGCAGATCCGTGCCGGCAGCCCCTGGAACGCGACACGCTCCGGCGCGAGCGCGAGCCACCGCTGCAGGATCGCGTCGTCGGGGAAGAGGCCGCGCAGCTCGTCGTCGATCACCTCGATGTCGGCCGGGTCGCCGGAGAGGACGGCCCAGCGGAACGGCCCGTTGCCGCGACAGAAGAGCGGCCGGATGTAGGCCGGGACGAACCCCGGGTACGCGAAGGCGTCCTCCACGCCCGCAGCCTGGGCCTCGCCGCGCAGGTTGTTCCCGTAGTCGAACACGTGGCTACCGGCGCGCAGGTGGTCGAGCATCCCCTCGACATGGACGGCGATCGACTCGCCGGCACGCCGCAGGTATTCGTCCGGATCGGACTCGCGCAGGCGGGCGGCGTCCTCGACCGACAGACCCTGCGGGACGTACCCGGTCAGCGGATCGTGCGCCGCAGTCTGGTCGGTGACGAGATCGAAGCGCTCCCCGCGTCGCGCCAGCTCCGGAACGACGTCGGCCGCGTTGCCGAGCAGCCCGACCGAGAGGCCACGTCCTGCTGCGGCCGCGGCACGAACCCGCGCGAGGGCTTCGTCGAGCGAGTCGGTCGCCTGGTCGAGGTAGCGCGTCTCGAGCCGCCGCTGGAGCCGGGTCGGGTCGACCTCGACGCAGAGGATGGCCGCCTCGAGCATGGCCGCTGCCAGCGGTTGCGCCCCGCCCATGCCGCCGAGGCCGGCAGTCAGCACTGTTCGGCCGGCGAGGTCGCCGGCGCCGAAGTGCTTCTCCGCCGCCGCCGCGAAAGTCTGGTACGTGCCCTGCAGGATCCCCTGGGTGCCGATGTAGATCCAGCTGCCGGCTGTCATCTGGCCGAACATCGTCAGCCCGAGCGTCTCCAGGCGGCGGAACTCCCCCCACGTCGCCCAGCGCGGCACGAGCATCGCGTTCGAGATCAGCACGCGCGGGGCGCCGGGGTGTGTCCGGAAGACACCGACGGGCTTGCCGCTCTGGACGAGCAGCGTCTCGTCGGCGCCGAGATCGAGCAGCGAGCGGACGAGCGCCCGCAGGCACTCGTGATTCCGTGCCGCCTTGCCCGAGCCGCCGTAGACGACGAGCTCCTCCGGCCGCTCGGCCACCTCGCGGTCGAGGTTGTTGAGCAGCATGCGGAGCGGCGCCTCGGTCTGCCAGGAGCGCGCGTTCAGCTCCGTGCCGCGCGGGGCGCGGATCGCGGACAGGTCGCCGCAGAGCGACTCGACGAGCGCGTCGCGCGATGCCGCCACCGTCACGGCTGCTCCTCCTCGCTGCGTTCGCGCAGCCGGTCGCGCCAGTACCAGCAGCTGTAGATCGTGCCGCCCACGAACGCGATCGCGGTGAAGATCACGGCCTTGACCATGCTGACGCCGGTCAGCGCCGCGATCACGAGGGCCAGCGCCGCCAGCGAGCCGTAGAGGATCACCGTGTCGCGGTAGGGATGGCGCGGCACGGGGCGCTTCCAGGACTCGAACGGGGGCTTCACCGCAGCGCTCCGACCTCGGCCTCGACCGCGGCGAGCAGCGACCCGTCGCGGATCGCGGTCGCGACGTGCTCGATCTCCACGGACAACGAGCGATCCTCGACGAGACGAGGCGAGAGCGTGCGGACGAACGACCTGGCCGCGGCGACCCCCGGCCCCGGCTCGAGCGGCGCGAGGAACTCGACGCCCTGCGCACCCGCGAGCAGCTCGATCGCGAGTGCGCGCTCGGAGTTCGCCAACACCTGCAACGCCTTCAGCCCCGACGCGTTCCCCATCGACACATGATCCTCCTGCCCGGCGCTCGTCGGGATCGAGTCGACGCTCGCCGGATGCGCGAGCACCTTGTTTTCGCTGACGAGCGACGCGGCCACGTACTGCGGGATCATGAACCCCGAGTTGAGCCCACCGTCGACGGTCAGGAACGCCGGCAGGCCGTCGGACAGGTTCGGATTGACGAGCCGTTCGACGCGGCGCTCCGAGATGCTCGCGAGCTCGGCGACCGCCATCGCCATGGCGTCGAGGGCGAACGCGAGCGGCTGGCCGTGGAAGTTGCCGTTCGAGACGAGCATGTCGTCCTCCACGAGCACGAGCGGGTTGTCCGTCGCGGCGTTGAGCTCCGTCGAGAACGTGTAGTCGACGTAGTCGAGGAGGTCGCGCGCGGCGCCGTGCACCTGCGGGGCGCAGCGGAGCGAGTAGGCGTCCTGCACCTTGTCGCACCAGCGGTGCGCCTCGATGATCGCGGAGCCGTCGAGCAGCCGCAGAACGTTGGCCGCCGACGCCTCCTGCCCCCGAAGCGGGCGAAGCGCGTGCACCTGCGGGAGAAAGCTCGTCCGGGAGCCCTGAAGCGCCTCGAGGGAGAGGGCACAGGCGACGTCCGCCGCGTCGGCGAGCCGGCGTGCACGGACGAGGCCGAGCGCGCCCATCGCCGCCATGAACTGGGTCCCGTTGACCAGGGACAGCCCCTCCTTCGCCTCGAGCACGATCGGCTCGAGCCCGACCCGGGCGAGCGCCTCGCCCCCTCCGAGCCTGTCGCCGTCGATCCACGCTTCGCCTTCGCCCACGAGCGGCAGGGCCAGGTGCGCAAGGGGTGCGAGATCGCCGCTCGCCCCCACCGACCCGCGACTGGGGACGTGCGGGACGAGCCCGGCGTTGAGGCAGGCGAGCAGCAGCTCGACCGTCTCGACGCGCGCGCCGGAGTAGCCCTTCGCGAGCGCGTTCGCCCGCAGGAGCATCGCCGCGCGCACGACCTCGTCCGGGTACGGGTCTCCGACGCCGCAGGCGTGACTGCGCAGGAGGCGAAGCTGGAGCTCACGCGTCAGCTCCGGAGGGATCGCCTTCGAGACGAAACGGCCGAACCCTGTGTTCACCCCGTACGTGTGCTCGCTCGAGCCGTGAGCGGCCCTGTCGACGAGCTCGCGCGCCGCTCCCATCCGCTCCCGCGCGGAGTCGGCGAGCCCGGCGTCACCACCCTCGACCGCGACGGCCCAGACGTCCTCGATCGACAGGTCTTCGCCCGTCAGCACATGCAGGCTCACGGCGTTCGAGTCTAGACGCGCCGAGGATCGGGCAGGCTGAACGTGGACGACGAGCTTCGGCGGAGCGCCGCCCCACTGGATGTGTCGCGCAGGCGTCGAAGCCGAGTCCGTCGAGGCTGTCCCTCGCCTGCCGAGCGCCGCTAGCAGCACGACCCGCCGCCGCTCCCCGCCTGCCGATACTTCGATCGTCAGCCGCGATCTCCACGAAGAAAGGACGGGGGCACAGGCAGTTCCGGCTCCCATCCCTAGCCCCCGCCCACCCGGGGAAGAGCCTCCATGGTGCTGCGCGAAGACGCGCGTGCGCGTGCCGATTTCGTGACGATTGTCAGGCGTCGAGCAGGCGTACTTCGAGCAGACGCGAGGCGTCGAGGCCGTCCAGGCCGAGGGCGGCTCGGGCTGCCGCGGCCGCCGCGCCCGCCGGCAGGAGACCGACCAGCTCCGAGTCCGCCGTCTCGACACCGCGCGCCGCGGCCTCGGCACGCACGCGTGCGACGACCTCGTGGAGGTCGACGCGCTCCGGATCCTCGACGTTCATGCTCACCTGGACGATCCCGCGGCTCGGCAGCCCGAAGCCGAGCGCGCGGACGCCAGGGAAGCCCCCGCCCTTCTCTCGCACGATCGCCGCGATCGCGCGCGCGACGTCGATGTCGTCCGTGGCCAGGTTCACGTTGAACGCGACGAGCGGCCGGCGCGCGCCGACGAGCACGGCTCCCACCGCCGGGTCGAGCTCGGCCGGCCCGCGGTCGGGTGCCAGCTCGCCGGTCTCGAGCCGCTGCTCGAGGGCCGCGAGTCCCTCCGACCGGAAGAACGCCGGGCCGCGGGCAGCGCCCAGCTCGCCGTAGAGAAAGACGGGCAGGCCGAGCCCCTCGCCGATGCGTACCGCGAGCTCCAGGGCCGCCGTCCGGGCCCGTCCCATGTCCTCCGGACGAACGCCGACGAGCGGCACGATGTCCGCCACGCCGATTCGCGGATGCGCACCCTCGTGCTCCCGCAGGTCGATGCGCTCGCACGCGCACGCGATGCCGGCGAGGAGCGCCTCGATCAGCTCGTCCTCCTGGCCCGCGAGCGTGAACACCGAGCGGTGGTGATCGGGATCGACATGAACGTCGAGGAGCCGCGCCCGGCTCGCGAGCGCCTCCCCGATGGCGTCGATCGCGGCCGGGTTGCGCCCCTCGGAGAAGTTCGGCACTGCTTCGAGCGGAAAGGCCACGCGCGTAGTCTAGGTCCGCCTTGCGCGAGTACTACCACCGGCGCGCTCCCGAATACGACGACTGGTACGCGGGCAAGCCGTACAGCGACCCCGACCAGCGGGCAGGCTTCCTCGCCGAGCGCGAGCGGCTCGAGGCGGCGCTCCGGGATCTCACGCCCGCGCGCACGCTCGACGTCGCCTGCGGGACCGGCTACCTGACGCAGCACCTCCCCGGCGAGGTCGTCGGCCTCGACCAGAGCAGCGCGATGCTCGAGATCGCGCGAGATCAGGCGCCGAACGCGACCTACGTCCCGGGAGACGCGTTCGCGCTGCCGTTCCCGGCCGGTTCCTTCGAGCGCGTGTTCACCGGTCACTTCTACGGCCATCTCGAGCCTCCGGACCGGGCGGCGTTTCTCACCGAAGCCCGGCGCGTCGCCCCCGAGATCGTCGTCGCGGACGCGGCCCGCCGGCCCGGGCACGAGCCCGACGAATGGCAGCAGCGCGCGATCAGCGACGGCACGACCTATCCGGTGTTCAAGCGGTTCTTCCTCCCCGAACAGCTGGTCGACGAGCTCGGCGGCGGCGGCGAGATCGTCTTCGCGGGCGACTGGTTCGTCGCCGTCCGCGCGTGACGAAGCTCTATCGCTCGATCGCCTCCCTCCAGCGCGACAACCGCCGTTGTCGGGCGTGCGTCGGGGCGGGCTTCCACCTCGAGTCGATGCCGGTCGTCGAGGGCCGCGCCGGCCAGCGCGCGTACCTCTACGGCCAGGCGCCCGGCGTCGTCGAGGGCGAGGAGGGCCGCCCGTGGCGAGGCCGTGCCGGCCGAACGCTCCGCGACTGGCTCGGGCTCGAGGAGGACGCGTTCTACGGGACGTTCTACTGCGCGGCGGTCACGCGGTGCTATCCGGGCAAGGCACCGTCGGGCCGCGGCGACCGGACACCGACGCCGACGGAGCGCGCGCTCTGCGCGGTGTGGCGCGAGCACGAGCTGCGACTCCTCCGCCCCGCGCTCATCGTCACGGTGGGCGGGCTGGCGGCGCGCGCGATCCTCGGCGTCCCGAGCCTGACCGGCTGCGTGGGCACGCGCGGCGAGCTCGACGGCGTGCCGGCGATCCCGCTTCCCCACCCGTCCGGCGCGAGCGGCTGGCTGAACGCACCCGCGAACCGCGAGCTACTCACGCGCGCCACGGAGCTCGTCCGCGCCGAGCTCGCCAGGCTCTAGGGTGGAAGCGTGATCGACGTCGTCGAGTTTCCTGCGGACGATCTCGACCGCGCACAGCGGTTCTGGAGCGGGCTGCTCGGCGTCGAGCTCGAAGCCAGGCACGAGAGCGAGGGAACCGGCGCTGCAGACGCATTCGGGCGCGACCGAGCTCGGCGTCCATCCCGCGGCACCGGGCCTGGCGATCGCGTCTCGCTCCCGTATTTCGCCGTCCCGGATCTGGCTGCGGCACTCGAGCGGGTCGTGACGCTCGGCGGGGAGGTGATCCATCCCGGCGAGCGCTGGGCGGTGTGCCGCGACTCCGAGGGCAGTCCTTTCGGGCTGGCTCAGGCGACCGCGACCGCGTAGAGACGCCAGTCGCCGGGCACCCCTTTCAGCTCGGCGGTGCCTCGGTCGGTGAACTCGATCCCCGACCCGGCTACAAGGTCCTTGACCGTGCCGGACACGAGAACCTCGCCGGGCGACGCCTGAGCGGCGACCCGCGCTCCGATGGCGACCGCGATTCCGGCCACCTTGTTGTCCAGCAGCTCGCATTCACCCGTGTGAAGGCCGGCGCGCACATCGAGATCGAGCTCGCCCAGCGAGTCGCGGATCGCGCACGCGCAGCGGATCGCCCGGGCGGGGCCGTCGAAGCTCGCGAAGAAGCCGTCGCCGGCCGTGTCGTGCTCGTGCCCACGGAAGTGCACGAGCTGCTGCCGGATCCGTGCATGGTGCTGTTCGAGCAGCTTTCGCCACGCCCGGTCGCCGAGCTCGGCCGCGCGCGCCGTCGAGCCGACGAGATCGGTGAAGAGCACGGTCGCGAGCACACGGTCGGGCTCGGGCTCGGTCCAACCCCCATCCCATGCGCTCTCGAGGAACGCGCGGACGTCGCGCAGGAAGACGTCGAGGTTCGTCGACGCGAGCGCATGAGCTGCGCCAGGGAGCTCCACGAACCGGGCGCCCGCGATGTGCTCCGCGAGGTAACGCCCGTGCCCGATGACGACCCAGGGATCGTCGGTCTGGTGAACGACCAGCGTCGGAATCCGGATCGTCGGCAGGGCCGGCCGCACGTCGATCGCGGCGTTCAGCCTGTCGAGCTCTGCAACCGCGCCGGGGCTGACCGAGTACCGGAAGACGTCCGCCCACGCGCCGGCCTCGTCCTGGTCGGCCTCCACGAGTGCCCCGGAGGCAAGCGCCTCGAGCCAGCCGGGCTTGCCCCAGTTCGCCTCGTCTTCCGCGGCCTCTCGCTCACCCTCAACCGACGAGCCAAGCGGATAGTCGGGGGCCGACATGGTCTTGGCCTGTCCGCCGCAAAGGACGAGAGCGGTCGCGCGCTGGGGGTACGTCGCCGCGAACAGGATCGACATCGACGCGCCTTCCGATATGCCCATCAGCGCCGCTCGCTCCGAGCCCACGGCGTCCATCACGGCCCTGATGTCGTCCATCCGTTGCTCGAAGGTCATCGACTCGGTCAGGCGGTCGGACATGCCGGTGCCGCGCTTGTCGAAGCGAATGAGCCGGGAGAATTCGGCGAGACCACGCAGGAGCCGGGCGCCGCTCGGAACCTTCCAGGCGAGCTCGACGTGCGACGCCCAGCCCGGAACGAACACCAGATCGAACGGTCCGTCACCGACGACCTGGTAGGCCACGTTGACGCCGCCGCTCTTCGCGTATCGTGTCTCGGGCCGGTCCACACGGGGAGTTTCGTCGATCTCGGCACGCTCGGCCGAGTCGCGCGCCACGGCTAGATTTCGAAGGTGGTCGAGCCGGAGCGACACCGCACGATCTTCTTCCGCCTGCTCGGCTTCCTGAAGCCGTACCGGGCGGGCCTGGCCGTCTCGTGCCTGCTCGCCCTTGGCTCGCAGGCCGCGGCGATCGCGCTCATCTACGTGACCGGGCGCACCGTGATCGACCGGGCGCTCGAGCATCATGACACCCACACCCTCTGGCTGGCGATCATCGCCGTCCTCGCCCTCGGCCTGATCCGCGCGGTGCTGATGCTCGGCCGCCGGCTCATCTCCGGCCGCCAGGCGCTCGACGTCGAGATGGACGTGCGCAGCCGCATCTACGCGCACCTGATCCGGCTGTCGTTCGGCTTCTACGACCGCCACCAGACCGGCCAGCTCATGTCCCGCGCCACCGTCGACCTCCAGGGAGTCCGGTTCTTCCTCGGCTACGGGCTGATCTTCTTCTTCCAGAACGTGCTCACCGTCCTGCTGGTGAGCGGCGTGCTGTTCTTCTTCCAGTGGCAGCTGGCGCTGATCGTGTTCGCGACCACGCCGGTGCTGGTCGCGCTCGCCTACCGCTACAGCCACGTGGCGCACCCGACGCTCCGCGAGGTCCAGCAGAAGCTGGCCGACGTGGCCACGGTCGTCGAGGAGAACGTCGTCGGAGTCCACGTGGTCAAGGCGTTCGCACAGGAGCCGGCGGAGGAGGAGAAGTTCAGGCTGCGCTCCGAGCTCGTCTTCGAGCAGACGCTGAAGGCGAACCGGCAGCGCGCGAAGTACGTGCCGCTGATCTCGCTCGTCCCGCTGCTGGCGCAGGCCGCGGTGCTGCTCGTCGGCGCGAAGATGGTCGCCTCCGGCTCGCTCACGCCCGGCGGGTTCGTCGCCTTCAACCTCTACCTCGCGCTGCTGGTCACCCCGCTCCGCTCGCTCGGCATGTGGGTCGGCCAGGCGCAGCGCGCGACCGCGGCGGGCGAGCGCATCTTCCAGGTGCTGGACGAGCCCGAGGAGGTGACGGACCGGCCCGGCGCGAAGGCTCTGCCGCCCGGCGAGGGCGAGATCCGGTTCGAGCACGTGACCTTCGAATACCTGGCCGGGCGACCGGTGCTCCACGACCTCGATCTCGACATCGCCGCCGGCCGCACGGTCGCGTTGATCGGCCACACGGGCTCCGGGAAGACGACGCTCACGTCGCTCGTGCCGCGGTTCTACGACGCGACGGCCGGGCGCGTGACGATCGACGGCGTCGACGTTCGCGACGTGACGCTCGCATCGCTGCGCGCGGGAATCGGCGTGATCTCGCAGGACCCGTTCCTGTTCTCCGCGACGGTGCGCGAGAACATCGCCTTCGGCTGCGGCGAGTTGCCCGCCGACGAGATCGAGCGGCTCGCGCGAGCCGCGGAGGCGCACGAGTTCATCGAGCGGCTGCCCGACGGGTACGAGACCGTCATCGGCGAGCGCGGGATCACGCTCTCCGGCGGCCAGCGCCAGCGGATCGCGATCGCGCGCGCGCTCGCCGTCGACCCGCGCATCCTCATCCTCGACGACGCCACGGCCTCGGTCGACGCCACCACCGAGGCGCGCATCCGCGTCGGCCTGCGCGAGGCCATGCGCGGCCGAACGACGCTCATCATCGCCCACCGCCTGTCGACGATCGCCCTCGCAGACGAGATCGTCGTGCTCGACCAGGGCCGGCTCGCCGCCCGGGGAACCCACGACCGGCTGATCGAGTCGAGCCCCGTCTACCGGGAGATCTACGAGCACGGGCTGCTGGAGCAGCAGTTCGTCGACGCGGTCGAGTCGCGCGGCGAGATGGAAGAAGTGGCGTGAAGGTCCACCAGGCGGGGAGCCACCTGATGGCGCAGCATGGCGCGCGCGTCGACGACTGGTCGTGGAGCAAGACGCGGCGCCGTGGCGCACTGCTCTGGCGGCTGATGACGCCCTACCGTCGGCGTGCAGCCTTCTCGGTGTTCTCGCTGCTCGCCGCGACCGCGACGGCGCTGGTGCCGCCGCTCCTGGCCAAGGTGGCCCTCGACGACGCCGTCCAGATCCACGACAACGGCCAGCTCTATCTCGTCGTCGCCGTCTTTGTCGTCGCCGGCCTCCTGAACTGGGCCATGTTCTACGTCGAGACGTACATGACGGGCTGGGTCGGCGAGCGGGTCCTCGCCGACCTGCGCACGACACTGTTCGACCACCTCCAGCGGCTGTCGCTCGGCTTCTACGAGCGCAACCGTGCAGGCGTGATCATCAGCCGGCTGACGAACGACGTCGAGGCGATCGACCAGCTCGTCACGGACGGCGTGGCGACGCTCGTCCAGAGCACGCTGACGCTGATCGGCACGGCCGTGATCCTGTTCATCCTCGACTGGCAGCTCGCGCTCGCGACCTGTTCCGTGCTGCCGCTGATGGCCGTCGCGACGGGCATGTTCCGGTCCCGCTCCGCGCGGGCCTACGCCGCCGTGCGCGAGCGCCTCGGCCTGGTCACGGCCACACTGGCCGAGGACATCGCCGGCATGCGAATCGTCCAGGCGTTCACGCGCGAGCACGCCGCCTACGCCAACTTCCGGGACGTGGCCGAGCGCTATCGCGACTCGAACATGCAGACGGTCATCCTGAACGGGCTCTACTTCCCGGCCGTCGACTTCCTGTCGTCGATGGCGCTCGCGATCGTCCTCGGCTACGGCGGCTACCTCTACTTCGACGGATCGATCACGATCGGGACGCTGTTCGCGTTCATGCTCTACGTGCAGAACTTCTTCGATCCCGTCCAGCAGCTGTCGCAGCTCTACAACACGTTCCTGTCCGCGGCGGCGGCGCTCGACAAGATCATGGGCGTGCTGGACGAGAAGCCGGAGGTGGCCGACGCGGCCGTCGCGGGCGAGCTGCCTCGCATCGAGGGCCGCGTCCGCTTCGAGGACGTGCGCTTCCGGTACGGGCGCGGCGACGAGGTCCTGCACGGGATCGACCTCGACGTCCCGGCCGGCACGACGGTGGCGCTCGTCGGCCACACGGGCGCCGGGAAGTCGACGATCGCCAAGCTGATCGCCCGTTTCTACGATCCGACCGGAGGCCGGCTGACGATCGACGGCGTCGACCTGCGCGACGTGACGCAGTCGTCGCTGCGCAGCCAGCTCGGGATCGTGCCGCAGGAGGGCTTCCTGTTCGCGGGCACCGTGAGGGACAACATCGCCTTCGGCCGGCCGGACGCATCGCTCGAGGACGTCGTCGCCGCGGCCCGGACGGTCGGGGCGGACGAGTTCGTCCTCGAGCTCGAGAACGGCTACGACACGCAGCTCGGCGAGCGCGGTACGCGGCTTTCGCTCGGCCAGCGCCAGCTCGTCGCCTTCGCCCGCGCGCTCCTCGCCGACCCGCGCGTCCTGATCCTGGACGAGGCGACCAGCTCGGTGGACATCGGCACCGAGCGGAAGATCGAGGCGGCGCTCGGACGGCTGCTCTTCGCCCGGACCGCGTTCATCATCGCCCACCGGCTCTCGACGATCCGCGGCGCCGACCTGATCGTCGTCCTCGAGCACGGCCGCATCGTCGAGCAGGGCTCGCACGCGGAGCTGATGGAGCGCGGCGGCCTCTACATGTCGCTGTACGGTGACTGGGCCGAGACGGCAGCCTAGGCCGGATACGCGTCCACGAACGCGAACTGCGCCGAACCGAACGGGATCTTCGCCGACGGCGCCTGCTGGGCCATGACGAGGGTGTAGTACCTGCCGGCGGCGGTCAGCCCGTAGAAGGCATAGAGGGCGTTGCCGCCCAGCCGGACGGGCGCGGCGCGCGGGTCGGCGGCGAGCGCCTTGTGGAGCGAGTTGTGCGGTAGCCGTGCACAGACTGCGGACCCGGGCCCGCCGCCGAGGCCGAAGCTCCTGAACGCGACCTCCAGGAACGCTGCGCAGTCGGCCTTCCGGATCGCCGCGATCGCGAGCCGCGCGTTCCGGTCGAACGTCGGGCCGGGCTTCGACCCGATCGAGCCGTACTCGAACTGGACGAAGACGACGTGAAACCGCCGGTCGGAGTCGAGGGCGAGCACCGTCGTTGCCGGCTGTGAGAGGCCGGTCCCCGCGTCGATCTCGGCCGCCGTGCCGTACGCGATGCCGTGCGGCGACTTGAACGTGCCGAGCCCCCTCCGCAGATAGTCGCAGCCGTTCTTCGACACCTTTCCGTAGGCCGAATGGAACAGGGCGCGGAGAGGAGCGCTGCACCCCTTCGTCCGAAGCGCCGACTCGATGCGCGCGATCGCCGTCGAGATCGACTCGGCCGGCCTCGGCCCGGCGGCCGCCGCGGGCAAGGCCAGCGCGAGCGCGGCCAGGAGCGTGACGCCTGCGAGCCTCACGACGTCCCAGGCTAGCGGCAGTACGCTTCGGGTCGATGCCTGACGAGCCCACCTCCGAGGAGCTGATCGAGCAACCGGCCGAGGAGGTCGAGGTCGAGCGCGAGACGCGCATGACTCCGGCCGAGGCGACGGCACGGATGCGCATCCGCGTCCCCGCGCGCGGTAACCGCAGACTCCGCGCCGTCATCGAGCGCGTCAACGCCGACGACGAGCTGAAGGCGTGGTGGCACGTCTCGAACGTGAACGCGATCGGGCGCCTGAGCATCAACGATCACTCGTGGGTGCACATCCAGATCGTCACGAACATCGCGCTCAAGCTGCTGCGCCAGCTGACGAAGCACGGCATCGAGCCCAGCCTCGTCCTCGACTACGGCTTCGAGAACGACGACTCCGAGGTCGCCGTCGCGCTCGGCGCGCTCCTGCACGACGTCGGCATGTCGATTCACCGCGACGGCCACGAGGACTTCAGCCTCTTCCTCGCCGAGCGCAAGTCGCGCGAGCTGCTCGACGGCGTCTACGAGCTCCCCGAGCTGGCCGTGATCGTCTCGGAGGTCCTGCACGAGATCACGAGCCACCGCGCGGACGGGAGGCCGCTCACCCTCGAGGCGGGTGTGCTCCGCGTCGCCGACGCACTCGACATGGCCAAGGGTCGCTCGCGTATTCCCTTCGAGCGCGGCAGCGTCTCGATCCACGCGTTGTCCGCAGCCGCGATCGACAAGGTCCAGATCACGGACGGCGACGCGCGCCCGATCATGATCGAGATCCTGATGACGAACTCCTCGGGCATCTACCAGGTGGACGGCCTGCTCAAGGAGAAGCTGCGCGGCTCCGGCCTCGAGCCCTACGTCGAGGTCGTCGCGCACATCGACACCGAGGCCGAGAAGAGCCTCGTGCCGATCTACCGCCTCGAGACCTAGAGGGGTCCCGCCAAGGTCGCGGCCCGCACGCCGCGAGCCTCGTGCACGACGACGCCTCGCGGCTAGAATGGGCGGCCCGTTGCGGGGTCGTCTAATGGTAGGACGCCTGGCTCTGGACCAGGTAGTCAAGGTTCGAATCCTTGCCCCGCAGCCTGTGAAACCCGCTGGAAACAGCGGGTTTTCTGTTGCTCGGAAAGACGACAGGGCTCCGGGCTCCATCGGGTCGGACCGTCACCATGCCTCGGATGTTCTTCTCGTTGGCCAGCTGGGCGGTCGCACTGATCGTGTTTGCGATCGTCGGAGGCGTGACCGTCGCCGGCGTCGCGGCCGGCCGGTACCTGCGCCAGCACTCGGAGACGCTCAAGGAGCCGTTCGGCGTGCTCCAGGGGGCGCTCCTGGGCGTGGTCGGGCTGCTCCTGGCCTTCGGTCTCTCGCTCGCAGTCGGCCGCTACGAGGATCGCCGCGCGGCGGTGGTCGCGGAGGCGAACGCGATCGGGACGACGTACCTCCGCGCCCAGACGCTCGCAGAGCCGGTCCGGAGCCGGTCGCTCGACCTGCTCCGTGGCTACACAGATCTAGCCATCCGTCTGTCGAGCGAGGTGCCGAACAGCAGCGCGATGCTTCGCACGGCGACCGCCGAGGGCGTGCTGCAGCGCCAACTGTGGGGCCTCACGGGGCACGCGCTCGTGGCCGCCCCCGTGGCCACTGCACCGCGCCTGTACGAGGACAGCCTGAACTCGATGATCGACCAGCAGACCGTCCGCATCTCGGCGCTCTCGAACCGGGTTCCCGGAGCCGTGCTCGCGCTCGAGGTGATCGGCGCGGCCGTCGCGCTCGGGTTACTCGGGATGTACCTCTCCTTCCTCGGTCGCGGCCTGGCGCCGATGGTGCTCGCGGCCGTCCTCGTCACGATGCTCCTGCTCGTGACCTTCGACCTCGACCGGCCGACCCGCGGCCTGATCACAGTCCCCGCCACGCCGCTGACGACGCTGCGCGCGTCGATGGCGCTGCCTCCTCCCGCGACCGGACCCTAGCCCTCCGCTGCGGCGCCGCCGAGATCGCCGCCGACAGCCGACCCATCACGCCCGGCAGCCTGGAGGACCGCCCGCTCGAGCGCGGAGACCGGCGCGTGCGCGATGATGGGGCAGCGCGCACCCGAGGCAGCCCTCCCTGAACACACCTCGAGATGCGCGCTGCTGTCCGGCGCTCGGGGGCTGGGGGCGATGCGCGCTCAGCCCCCAAGCAGCCATTCAGTAGGACGGCTGCGAAGGGCCCTCGGTTAGCCGGGAACTAGAGTCGCTGCGCGAGGGCGAGCACGTCGTCGACGTAGACCTGCGTATCCGGCTTGATCCCGTACCGCACGACCGACGCCGGCCCCTGGTTGTACGCCGCGAGCGCCCTGGACGTCGAACCGAACTGCCGCATCAGATAGCGCAGGTAGACAACCCCGATCTGGATGTTCCCCTCGACGGTGGACGGGACCGGGTGGCCGATCAGGAACGCCTCGACGAACGCCCAGGTCGCGGGTGTGATCTGCATCACGCCCACCGCTCCGGTCCTGGAGACGACCCGCTGCTGGTATCCGGACTCCTGCCACGCGAGCCCGCGGACGAGATGAAGGTCGACGCGGTAACGGGCGGCCCAGCGATCGAGCAGCGAACGCACCGTCTTCTTCGTCACCGGCCGGGCGGCGCTCGCCTTCGGCGGCGACCACGTGCAGACGGACAGTTTGCAGAGCGTGTGCGCCGTGGCCGGGCCGACCACGCCGTCCGGCACGAGGCCCCGCGCGCGCTGGAGGCGAATCACGGCCGCCTCGGTCCGCTTGCCGAACTCGCCGTCCGGCATCGTCGCGAGCAGGCGGCGGCGCGAGAGCAGGTACTGGAGCACGGCCACGTCCCAGCCGACCATCCCCGGCCTGATCACGCGCGTGCCGAAGAGCGGCTTGCCGAACCGCCCGAGCGCGTGACGTGTCTTCGGGCCGACGACGCCGTCGGGAACGAGACCCGACTGCTCCTGGAGGCGCAGGACCGCGGCCTCGGTCAGCGGTCCGGGCACTGCGTCGACCTGCGCGCTGTACAACCCCTTCCGCGCCAGCGCAACCTGCAGGCCCGCGAGCTGAGGGTTGGCCGCTCCGGCCGCAGCCACGACGCTCAGGGCCGACAGGGCGACGACGAAACCGGAGATCGTGCCTCGAACGGGGTACCTCATACGGGGGATATCGGACGCAGGCCTGCCGAACTTGAGCGGCGCGCGTGCCGCCTGCTTCACGCCGAAGCGTGCCTAGAGGAGAGCGCCAAAAGAGCACGGGGACAGACCGGAGCCTGTCCCCCGTGCAGCTGTCGTTCAGCCTTCGATCAGGACGACGTTCGTGGCCTGGAGCCCCTTGGGGCCCTGGGTCGGCTCGAACTCGACCTTCGCACCCTCGGCGAGCGTCTTGAAGCCGCTGCCTGAGATGCCCGAGAAGTGGACGAACAAGTCAGCGCCTCCGTCGGCGGGCGTGATGAAGCCGTAGCCCTTGGAGTCGCTGAACCACTTGACGGTTCCGGTTGCCATGACACCTCCTCGAATGAATCACGAACGCGTACGGAAGGCGATGCCGCGCAACCAGTTACTCGTTCTCGATGACACCGCCAGCGTAGCCGAACCAAAACCGCAGCAAGCAGGCGGTGCGCCCACCTCCGGCCCTATCGTTGAGGCATGTCGCAGGTCGTCGACGCGGCGCGCACGTTCTTCGACCAGCTGGCCGCGGTCGGGTGGACGATGCTCGCGATCGGCCTCGCCTTTCATCTCGTTCGGCTCTGGTGCCGTGCCCTCGCGTGGCGGAACATCCTCGCCGCCTCGTTCCCGAAAGCCGAGATCGCGCGCCTGCCGATCTTCGGTGCCTACGTCGCCGGGGTCGGCCTCAACTCGGTCGCGCCGGCACGCGCCGGAGACGTGCTCAAGCTCGTCCTCGCGCACGCGCGGATCGAGGGCTCGACCTACGCGACGCTGACGCCGACGCTGATCGTCGAGACGCTCTTCGACTCCGTCGTCGCCGCGGGCGTCCTGATCTGGGCGCTTCAGCAGAACGTCCTTCCCGGCCTCGACGTCCTGCCGAACCTCCCCGCGATCGACTGGCACTGGCCGCTGCAGCACCCGCAGCCTGCGATCGCGATCGGGCTCGTCTGGATCGTCGTGATCGTGCTCCTCGTCGTGATCTACGCAAGACGCGTCCCGGCGTTCAAGAAGCGTGTCGCGGCGGGCTTCGCGATCCTGCGCGACCCGCAGCGCTTCGTTACCGGCGTGATCTCCTGGCAGGCGCTTTCCTGGGTCTTCCGTGCCGCGACGGTGTACGCGTTCCTCCGCGCGTTCCACCTGCCGGCGACCGCCTACACCATCGCCCTCGTGCTGGCGGTGCAAAGCTTGTCGACGCTGCTCCCGTTCACGCCCGGCGGAGTCGGGACGCAGCAGGGGCTGATCGTCTATGTGTTCCGCAAGGAACCGGTGGCGAAGACGCGACTGATCAGCTTCAGCGTCGGCATGCAGATCGCGCTGACCGCGTTCAACGTGCTCCTCGGCATCATCGCCCTCGCCCTCATGGCGCGGACGCTTCGCTGGAAGCAGCTCGTCTCGCCCGCCCGCGCGGAAGTCGAGAACCGCGAGGTTGAGCATCCCGAGCCGAGCGGTTAGGCTCGGTGCAGATGGCGACCGAGGCTCGGGCTCACCCCGTTCGACTCGTCGTCACCGACGACCTGCACCGCTCGCGGCTGACCGTCTTCTTCCGGCTGCTGCTCGCAATCCCTCATTTCTTCTGGCTCGGCCTGTTCGCGATCGGCGCGCTGTTTGTCGGCTTCATCAACTGGTGGGCGACGCTGATCACGGGCACGTCGCCGAAGGGCCTCCACGACTTCCTCGCCGGCTTCATCCGCTATGCGACCCAGCTCTTCGCCTACGTGTTCCTGGCCGCGAATCCGTACCCGGCGTTCTATCTCGGCAGCGACCAGAGGGCGTACCCGATCGACGTTCACATCGACCCGCCCGAGCGACAGAACCGCTGGGTGACCGGCTTCCGCGTCTTCCTCGCGCTTCCGGCCTTGCTCGTCTCGGGGATGCTCTCCGGAGGCGGCTCGGTCTCGAGCGGCGGCCGTGGCCTCTCGGTCGGCGGCGTCATGGGGCTCGCGTCGATCCTGAGTTGGTTCTCCGCCATGGTTCGGGGCCGCTCCCCGCGCGGCCTGCGCGACTTCAGCGCCTGGGCGCTCGCCTACACGGCGCAGTTCTACGCGTACCTGTTCCTCGTCACCGACCGGTACCCGAACTCTCACCCGCTCGTCTTCCTCGATGAGGCCGAGCTCGAGCCTCCCGAGGCGGAGGGCCGGCCGCGGGTCGTCAGCACCGACGACCTGCGCCGCTCGCGCCTGTCGGTCTTCTTCCGGCTCCCGCTCGCGTTCCCGCACATCTTCTGGCTCCTGCTCTGGACGATCCTCGCGTACCTGGCCGCGATCGCGAACTGGTTCTTCACGCTCTTCGCAGGCCGGCCGGCGCGACCGCTCGCCCGCTTCCTGTCCGCGTACATCCGTTACAGCACGCACGTGAGCTCGTTCCTGTGGGTGGTCGGCAACCCGTTCCCGGGTTTCGTCGGCGCCCCCGGGAGCTATCCGATCGACGTGCGGATCGATCCACCTGCGCGCCAGAACCGCTGGATCACCGGGTTCAAGCTCCTGCTCGTCCTGCCGGCGTTGCTGCTCAGCTCGGCATTCGGCTGGGCGCTCTTCGTCTGCGGGATCCTGATCTGGTTCTCGTCGCTCGTGCGCGGCCGGGCGCCGTCCGGCCTGCAGACCACGGGCGTCTACGTGATCGGCTATGGCGCGCAGGTGCACGCCTACCTGTTCGCGCTCACCGACCGCTACCCGCACTCGAGCCCGCTGGCCGTCGTCGGGCACGCATGAGGCTCGCCGGCCTGGTCGTGCTCGCCGCCGCCTGCATACTCGCCCTCGCGACGCAGGCGTCGGCGACGATCGTGATCAACCGCGGGATCGCCGGCGTCAACCTCGGCATGCGCCAGGTCGAGGTGCGCGCGAAACTCGGTCGCCCGCGGCAGATCGTCCACGGCAAGAACGAGTTCGGGCCGTACACCGAGTTCCGCTACACGGGGTACGTCGTCGCCTTCCAGAACAACGGCACCGTCACCTCCGTGGTGACGACGCTCGCCCGCGAGAAGACGCCCGCCGGCGTCGGCGTCGGCTCGCCGTGGTCGCAGGTGCGCGCGAAGGTCCCGCATGTCCGCTGCGAGGGGCGTCCGCTGCTCGGCGACTGCCACGTGGGCGATCTCCTCCCGGGCCGGAAGGTGACGGACTTCTTCGTCAGGGGCGGCAGGGTCGACCGGGTCGTGGTCGGCATCGTCCTCGACTAGGCGCCTCGCCGCTAGACTCACCCGGCCGGGCGCATTCGTCTAGTGGCCTAGGACACCGCCCTCTCACGGCGGCGGCACGGGTTCGAATCCCGTATGCGCCTCACGTAGAAAGCCCCGCACATCGCGGGGTTTTCGCTTTCTCGACTCGCTGCGGTCGTCCGTTCAGATTGGTGCACAAAGAGCCAGAGCGCGAGGGCTAACGGGGGCCGGTGGGAAGGGTGGATTCCGCCCTAGCCGCTCGACGTCGGGACGGTCCCGTACTGGTCGATATTGGCCGGTCGGCAGGCTTCGCGGCTGACGACGCCCACTCGTACAGCCCTGTCAGCCGCTCTTTCAGGAGCACGATCGTCCCCCGGTGATCGCTATGGACGGTCACGCTGTCCGTGAACGCTTCCATCAACAAGAGCCCTGCGGACCTGTGCCCGTCACTGGGCTCTTTCCTCCAACCACCGTAGTCGCGAACGGTGACCTCGACCATTCCCTCGTCGTAACGGGCGGCGATCTCAACGGTTGTCGAGATCGGATCGCGAGGGTGCTCGACAGCGTTCGCGAAGGCTTCGTTCACGGCGAGCAAGATGGCGAACACCCGATCCTCACTTGCACCGAGGGTCGCGAGCCACACCTTGAGCGCTCCGCGCACCACAACCGCATTCGTCGGCTGCGCAGATACTCGGAGACCAACTCCAAGCGCCGAAGAGGTCGGCTGAGTCTCGGACGAGGTGGGAACGCTCACGGCTGCAAACTCGGCTTACGGAGAGTGCCTTGGCTTACGGAGTGTGGTCCCTCGTACCCCTTATGCCGCGAAACGAACCTCCCTCCCTGCCGCCCCGCGTCACACCACTCGCGCGCGGGCGAGCAGGCTTTCGACACGAAGCGTGCTCGCGAACTGCCCGCCGCGGTCGAGACGGCGAAGCGTCGTCCCGAGCTCACGTTCGTGCTCGACCACGCAGCCAAGTCGCCGCGGCTCGCGGCGGATCACCGAGCCTGGCGGGAAGGCGTGGCCGCGCTCGCCGACCTCCCGAACGTGGTGTGCAATCTCTCCGGACTCTTCACCGAAGCCGAGCCCGCCGCCACCGCCGCACAGGCGCTGCAA
>CAWJXV010000003.1:0-82516 GCA_963846915.1 uncultured Actinomycetes bacterium
GTCGGGGGAGGAGGGCAAACGCGTTGATCGCGATTGCACTGCGGCTGGCCGGCCGAAGCGTGTCTGGCCGGCCGAAGCATGCTCAAGCTTTTCCGCGCGCACGCACGCGCCTACGCGCGCGAGGGTCGGGGGAGGAGGGCAAACGCGTTGATCGCGATTGCACTGCGGCTGGCCGGCCGAAGCATGCTCAAGCTTTTCCGCGCGCACGCACGCGCCTACGCGCGCGAGGGTCGGGGGAGGAGGGCAAACGCGTTGATCGCGATTGCACTGCGGCTGGGGGTGTCAGGTATCCGGGCCGGTTGCCAGGCCGACGGGCTTGTGGGCTTCTGCCCTGGGGCTCTGCTTCGTCTTCGAGTGCTTTCGTAGCTGCTTTGCTTGCCGTCGGCGGAGGAGTTCCAGCCCGGCTTCGACGCGTGCCTGCTCGCCGGTTTCAGCGTGGTCGAGGAGTTCGTCGATCTCGAGCCGCCCTAGCTCTTTCTCGTTCACGGTCTTCTACGCGGCAGAGGGTGGCTCGGACTCCGCGCCGCCGGGAACAACGATTATCCGTTTGAGAATGAAGCCGTGGCCGGCGGTGTCTTCTTCACTTCTGGGTCGACCGTAGCCCTGGTTGAGCAGCGTCTCGAGGACTTTGGCGCGGGCATTCCAGTCGGGGACCTCGACTTCGGAGCGGCGGTCGCAGTGCTGGCAGGTCATCCAGAGCTTCCGTTCGGCGCCGAGGGCTTCTTTGAAGAAGGCGCTGATGTCGTCGTACATGCCTTCAGCGTCCTCGGCGATCCGTTCACGGACGGCGGGCTTGGAGTGCGGCTCGGCTCGTTTCTTCATCGTCATTGTTATTGATGATACGTAAAGTAGATCTTAGCGAAAACGAGAATCTGCAGACATCGCGACACGGGTTCTGATCAGCGCAAAGCGCTCGTCTCCTGTCCGTTGGCTGCCTCGGGGTCACCGGTGGTGGGATGCTTTTCGCGCCGGAGCTCATACAGCGGATTGAGTAGTCAGGAGTGCCTCGTGTAGGGCTTTCCTATCGGACGGACGCGGTCGCCGCGTAGGTGTTCTGCTCGACAAGCTCGAGGTAGTCGGCGACTTTCACGAGCGGTCGCGAGTAGCCGGGCAGCGCCAAGACGGGCAGCGCGCGAAAGACGGCGTCGACGGCGCGCCGCTCGAGGCCGAGCTCGCGCAGATGCGAGCGGGTGAGCAGCGCGTCGGGCCGCCCCAGCAGTTCGTCAGCGGTCGGCCGTGTCACTCGGCAACCTCTTCCGTAATGTCGGAAAGGGTGTCTCTCATTGGTTCCGATATCACGTTCGACGACTTTTCGGAAGAGGTTGCTTCGGTGTAGAGCTCGACTGTTCGCGGCCGGATGTGCCAGATGTCGGCCTTGCCCTGCCCTTGCGACTCGCGTGCGATGACAGCGTGGGCGGCCAGGTCTTCGAGTACCCGGTGCGCGGTCGGGTTCGGCAATCCGAGCATGGTCGCGATCGTCGTCGTGGTCGCGGACTCGGTTACGAGCAGCAGGTACTCGAGCGCCAATCGCCGCGCGGCAGGCATCGAGTCGAGCCCCGTCTTCGCCGTCACCCGCCACGCTTCCGCCTCGCCGAGGCCGATCATCCGTAGGCCGGTCAGCAGGCGGGCGAGCGCGCCGACAATCCGGCCGGGTGCCTCGGTGTCGGGGACGAGCTCGATCTCACGTCGGTAGCCGTCGCGGACGACGGGCGAGCGTGCCTGCGCGACGAGCACGGCCAGCGAGACGAGCCGATCGGTGTCAGTGTCTGTGAGCGGCGGAGGTTTGCGGTGCTCGAGGTCGGCGAACAGGCTGGCTACGGCGTCAGCGAGTTCCTGGCGCATGTTTCGCTCGCGGCCGTGGTGCGCAAGGCTTGAGCGCGCCTGTGCCGACCTGTCTTCCACGGCCACCCGGTAGATCAGGAACCGCTCTCCGAGCTGCGCCATGACGGCGTGATGCGAGTCGAGCACTGTCGTCGCGCCGGCGAGCAGCCCGATCCGGCCTTCCCAGTGCAGGCGACGGCCGCCGTCTGTGCCGAGCAGCCGCGTCCACGAGCCGTCGTAAAGCTCGCGCATAGCGGCGAGCACGGCGGCTCGGGCATCACGGTGCATCGACAGAATCGAGCCGAAGTCCTTGAGGACGATGATCCCGCTGGCGCCGATCTCGCGCAGTAACCCGCCGCTCGCGTCGCCGGCGGCATCCTTACGCGACGTTCCCGAGAGCAGCGCCGCCTCGGTCAGTGTGGCGACAACATGCACCCCGTCCAGTCGCGCTGTCGCGCTCAGGGCTTCCGTCTTGCCGCTGCCGGCGGCGCCGACCAAGATCGTCCATGTTGGGTCGAAGCTGGCGACGCGGTTAGCTGCGACCGTGGCGCAGGTGACGTACAGCGGGCCCGGATCAGGTAGGTGCAGCCATGAGCGGAAGACGCCGAGCACGCTCGCGATCGGCCGCGGCTCGGCAACCGGCACCGTCTGGATCGCTGTCTCCGGGTCGGGCTCGAGCGTGCTCTTGAACGCGACGCTCTCGAGCTCGGCCTCGGCGAGCGGCGGCCGGCAGCGTCGGTTGAGCTCGCGCAGCGTCGGCATGATCTCGGCGCCGGTCAACCCGGAGCGCTTCAGCTTGCCGGCGACTTTCAGCATCGCTGCGCGCCGCTTCCCTTCGGGGATGACGTCGGCGACCGGCTCGGCTTTGCCGTTCTGTCTATCGCCGACGATCGCCTCGAGCCACTTCGCAGGGAGTTCGGCGAGCTCGGCTTTCGTCGCAACCAGGTACTGGCGGCCGCTCTCGTGCCGGCTCGGCGCCGCCACCACGTAGCCGCCGTCTGCTCGGACGTCAAAGCCGGTGCCGAGTTTCCCGGCGGAGCACGGCACCGATCCGCCAGGATGCTTGAAGTAGTAGTGCTTGCCGCCGCCGCCGGTGAGCACGGCGAATGTGCGCGGCAGCTTGCCGAGTTTCGCCTCGAGCGCGACGCGGGTGCGACCGCCGCCGTGGCCGGTGTCCTCGTCGAGGACAAGGAGCCCTGACTCGGCGCCGGTGGCGATCGCCACGCCGGCGTCGTGGTGAACCCCGAATGCGGCGGTCACAATCCCTGCGTCGGCGGTGGCGTCTTTGAAGCCGCGCGGCGTCAACGGGATCTTGCCGTCGACGGGGAACACCGGCCAGCCGCGTGCGGCGTAGGAGAGGGCGGCGGCGAGCATTTCGCCCGCCACCGCCTCCTCGGACTCGTTAGAAGGGGATGTCGTCACCGGCGTTCGGCGGCGTGGGTTCCGTCGGCTCGATTCGCGGCGGCTTCCGCGAGGTTTTGAAGTTCGGGTACGGGTACCTCGAGCCGTTGACGTCGCCGACGTACTTGATCGACACGACCTCGCCGGGCGTGACCCGGCCTAGCTTCTCGACGACAACGAACTCGTTCCGCTCGTCGTCCCATCTTTCGACGAGGCCGTCGATCAATCGCTTTCTCAGCACGACGCTGCCGACGAGCACCGACCAACGCTTCCCATCGCGGTCATCGCCGGTAAGGAACTCGGCTTCGCCGAGCCTCGTGACGCCGGTCGTCCAGCCCGTCGCCACGATGGTCAACGGATTCGGCGCGTGCGCATCGCGAAACATCCAGGGTGTGGCGTTCCCGACCTCAGCTTCGGCTTCGTCGAAGCGGTCGTCTTTCGATGTTAGAGTTGCCATTGTTGTTCTTCCTTTCGGGCGGCCTCGGCGGAGGCCGTTCGTCGTTGTTAGGCCGAGATCCGCTTGAGCTCCTCGAGCGCGCGCGCGTATTCAGCGACGTGGTCGCGGGGACGCGATCCCTCTTCCCAGCGCTGGACGGCGGTCCAGCTGACTCCGAGCGCCCGGGCGAGCTCGCGCTGGCTAACGCCCGCGCGTTCGCGGATTTGACGCCGCTCGGGCACGATCGGCAGCTCACGTCGAGCCCGAACGCGCTCGAGCAACTCGTCGACTCCCATGATCTGGCACACCTCCTCTCTGACCCGGTTCCTGATGTCCGTGTCATTCGCAAGACAAGACGATACCGCGAACGGAACAGGTGCGCAAGAGAATCACCTTGCAAAACCGTGTCACTATCGCTACGGTGGCCGTATGAGCTCTCGAGAGAACTTGCGTGGCGGTGGTAGCCACTCGAAGGCGGGGACGGTCGTCGCCGAGACCGTCGCTGGTGGTTCGGCACTAACCGACAGCTACTTCGACATTTGGCCAGGCCCAGCCGGATGGGCTGAAATCAGCTGGTACCCCGCGGAGAGCGTCCCTCGCGCCCAGCCGTCCGTGAAGCCGCTCAGGATCTACGTGCGGGTCGCGGCAGACAAACAGACATCTTCCTTGCGCATCGTCGAGCTCCGGGTTCACGAGCCAAGTCAGGAGCTCTTGCGCGGTCTACCTCTGGGCAGGATCGAGATCGCTGCAAACACGCAGTTGGTCCAGGCGTATTTACACAGAAGCCTTGACGTTGAGGAGCCCGTGAATGTCGCCGACTACTTCCGGCTGGCACGACGGAAGCGCCACGAAACTCCTCGCTTCGTTCTCAAGCGTCCGCAGACGCGACGACTCCCCGACGCCTTCTACAAGGATGTCGCGCGCGCCTACCGAGACGCGACCGAGCGCGGCCTCAATCCGCGCAAGACGCTCGCCATTGACGCTGGCACGCCAGCCGACACAGTTGCACGCTGGATCGGCGAGTCTCGCCGACGCGGCCTTCTGCCGCCGGCCGAGCCGGGAAAAGTGAGCGCCTAATGGCGAGCGCCTGGATTGAGAAGCGCTCAACCGCTGAGGGCAAGACTCGCTGGCGTGTGCGGTTCCGCCTTGGCGGACGGGAGACCCGGAAGCAGTTCGGCGGCGCGTTCAAGACCCGGCGTGAGGCGGCGCTCCGTCTGCAATGGGTCAGCGGCCAGCTTGCCTCGCGCACGGTTCCCGACTTGCGTCTGCTTGACCCACCCGCGGCCGTGACGTTGCGTGATGCCGCCGAGCGGTGGCGGAAAAGCCGCGTCGACGTTTCAGCCGGCACCATGGAGACCTACCGGGTGGCGATTCGCCGGCTCGATCCGCGGCTGGGGGACACGGCGCTCGACGCGATCGACGCGCAGACCGTCGCCGACCTCGTCGCGGAACTCCACGCGGACGGGCTCAAGAAACAGACGATCAGGAAGACCGTCTCGGTGCTGGGGATGGTCCTCGACCATGCCGGTATCCCCGACAATCCCGCCCGCGACAAGGTGACCGTCAGGATGCCACGGGAGGAACGACGGATCGTCGAGCCGCCCACCGCCGCCCACGTCGAAGCCGTCGCGCGGCTGCTACCCGCGCACTACCGGCTCGCGGTGCTCGTGTTGGATGCGACCGGGATGCGTGTTGGCGAGCTCGACGCGCTCACCTGGGGCGACCTGGACGAGCCGCGCGGCCGCTGGCGGATCGCAACCAGCAAGACCGGCCGCCCCCGTTGGGTCACCCCTCCCCCGCTCCTGCTCGAGCGCGTGCTCGGGCTCTGCCCGCGCGACGACCGCCACCCGGCTCGCCGGGTGTTCGAGCATGTCACCGGCGACCGGCTCCGCACCGCGATCGGTCGTGCCTGCACCGTCGCCGCCGTGCCGGCGTTCAGCCCTCACGACCTACGGCACCGGCGCGTCTCGCTCCTGCACCTGGGCGGGATGCCGTGGGCACGGATTGGCGAACTCGTCGGCCACGACGACCTGGTGACGACGGCGCGCACGTACACGCACGTCGTCGCCGACGAGCGCGAACTCGACTACGCGTCGGTGATTGGGCGAGTCGCCTGAGCGCGCTCGCGTTCGATGGCTCGCCTGAACCTCAGCGGCTGCATCTACGAACTCGGACAAACTGTCCAGAACTGCTCGCACGGTGCCCCCCTGGGTGCCCCCTCAGCCGAGAAAGAAGCCGATTAGCAGGGGTGTCCGAATCCCGTATGCGCCTTCACCCCGATCCCAAGTGGTGGAGAGGGTTTGCGGCTCATACGCGGCCCGCGCCGAGTCGTCGTTGGACCCGGAATGGACCCGCGCTAGCGTGTCCCGAGGTTCGCCGAGCCCTCCGCAGCCGGCCTAGCAGACGGTTGCGGAGTCGGCTCGGCGAGCGCCGCCCGCAGCCCCTGCGGGGCGAGCGCGTCGATCGCCTTCCGCATCCGGGCCTGCCGATCGCCGACGTCGTAGATACGGTCGAGCAACTGTCCGGAGTCCGCGTGGCCGAGTCGTGCGGCGGCCTGCTCCCTGGAGAAGCCCGCGTCGCGCATCATCGTCGCCGCCGTCGCGCGCAGATCGTGCGGTTGGACACCGTCGATCACCGGCCCGCCCTGCGCGTCGACGCCCACGCTCCAGAGGTAGGGCGTGTCGGCCTGCTCGGGCAGACCCTCCTCCTCGCGGCAGGCTTCCGAGGCGCGCAGGCGGGCCTTGTACCAGACGAGCCGCAAGAACTGGAAATGCCGCCACGGCCGTCCGAATGGTTCGGCCCCGACCGCTGCATGTTCGGATCGGACTGGCCGGTGTGCCTGCTCGTGGCCGGATACGGCGATGCGATCGAGGTCGTCGGCGAGGACGAGCAAGTCCTCGCCCGGACCGCGATCAGGACCTACGGCCTCGAGATCTCGTAGTCGACCGAGGCACGCTCGCGCTCTCCAAAGCCGATGCGAGCCGTCTCGGCCGTCTCGTCCCCGATCGCCGTCACGCGCGCAGCCACCTCCGGGACGCGACGCGGGCTGCGAGCCTTTTCGGCTCGCTACGGGGTGAGTGTCAGCGTCCCGTTGGTGGTGGCGAAATAACTGAGACAGGTGCCGAGGATGTCGTGTCGGAAGTGTGTGAGCGTGAGCGAGAACGCTCCCGTTCTGTAGCCATGAAGGCCGTCGAGCTTGCCGGTGACCTTGAATGTCTGGTTCGTGCACCTCGTCCCCGGGTTCGTCATCGTGATCGCGCCGCGCTCGATGCGGGCCGCGAGCGGATGACCGAGCTGATCCAGCGATGTTGCTAGAGAGAAGCTGCCACCAGTGATGCGCGCGTTCGGGTCGAGCGGCGTATGGTCGACGATCGCGAGCCAACCCCCGGAGAGACCGCCAGTCGTGTAACCACTGAAAGTTCCCTGCGTGTGCCGGGCGATCAACTCGATCCCGTGCACGCTCGCTACGACACGTCGCGGCGACGCCGTCGCCGACCCAGCCGGCGCCGAGACGACCGCCAGCAGCGCCGTCGCAGCCAGGGCGACCAAAAGCCGTCTCGTCCTGACGCCCCTCCAGGCTCCAATCCTCGTCACGTCCACTCCCGAGTTGGACGAAAACCGTGGACGCCGGTTACTGCGCGTCGATGAAGCAGAGAGAAGATCACGTGAAGTATCGGTGCACGCGCCAACTCCGTCTGAGCACGCGTACCTCCTGTTGTATCGGTCACGCGAGGATACGTGAGGTCGGCGAGGCTTCAAAGGCCCCGACTACACCTACGACGAAACCCATTACCTCTCCAACGACGGCGACCACCCCAACGCAGCCGGACACCAGCAGATCGCGGCGGCCACCGAAGCCGTGATCAAGAAGGCACTCCACATCCCGACGTCGTAGCTCAGCCAAGTCCGATCGCCTGGCGGTGAGCGGCTAGGCTCGACCGCTGAGCGGTGCACCCAGTCAAGGGCAGCCCTCCCGAAGACCCTTGGGCTGGGTGCATCCGCTCGCGGAGGTTGGGAGGGACCGGTGGGCGGACTCGGTTCCCTCTTGACCTCCGAATGAGACGGCGCCCGGGGCGATCCGGTTAGCGGCCCTGTGTTAGCGCGGTGTTAGCGCACAGGACCGGCTCACCCGAAACGGATGAGCGCCGGCCCGAGCGGCATGCCAGGATGCGGCGTGCTGCGCGGCCTCGACAACGATCTCCCGACCTGGGTGGTGGTGCTGCTCGTGGTGGGGCTGATCTTGGCGGTCGTGCTGTTCGGCGTCTGGCTCGCGCGGCGATACGTCCCTGCGACACGCGAAGGGTTCGACGCCGAGGTGTCCTCGCAGCTCCTGGGCGTCGTCGCGACCGTATTCGGCCTGCTGCTTGCATTCGTCGTCGTGATCACCTTCCAGGGGTACAGCGACGCGGACAGCACCGCCCGGCAGGAGGCCGACGCCCTGGCGCAGATCGTGCGCGACAGCGGCGCGTTCTCGGCGGCGGATCACGCCCGGGTCGGCGCGGCGGCCGGCGCCTACGTCCGGGCGGTCGTGAACGACGAGTGGCCTCGCCTCCGCGAGGGCCACAACAGCGCACTGGCCTGGAGCAAGGTTGGCGCTCTCTACCGGGCGCTGGAATCGGCCGACCCGACGACGCCCGCGGCGAGGTCGTTCTACGACGACTCCGTCAGTCGTCTGAACGACGCGCTCGCGGCCCGGCGGCATCGGATCTCGGTTGCGTCGGGCGAGCTGTCGTCGCTGGTGGCCGGGCTGCTCCTGCTGGGCACGTTCGTGATCCTGGGCTACGTCGTACTTGTCGGATCGCGCAGCGCCGCCTTCCACGCGATCGGCGCCGGCTCGATCGCGCTCGTCCTCGGCTTCTCGCTCGCCGTGCTCCTGCTCTACAACTACCCCTACTCCGGCGACCTCGCGATCAACCCGCACGCGTTTCAGACCGGCGTGCTCGCCCAGTACTTCCAACCCCGGTAGGCGACGCAAACAGCCGCCTCGCCCGGAATGGGTGATGCCGGCGGGGGCGCGGCGCGCGATCCTGTGCCCATGCAGGCCGACCCGCAAAACGGGGCCGACGACGCCGCCGCGCCCGCGCCGGACACCGGCGACGCGCAGGGACGGCGACTCACGGGCGTACCACTGCTGATCGCGGCGCTCTCCGTCGTGCTGTTCGTGCAGGCGGCGTTCGTCCTCTCCTACGTCGGCGCCCTCCACCACCCGACGCCGCACGACGTCGCGTTCGGGGTCGTCGGCGGCTCCACGCTCCCGAGTGCCGTCGGCAAGCAGTTCTCGCTGAACGTGACCCGGTACCCGGACGAGTCGGCCGCACGCGACGCGATCGAGCATCGCAAGATCGACGGAGCGTTCGTCGCCGGGCCGAAGGGCGCGACGCTGATCGTCGTCCCGACGGCAGGCCCCGCCGGCGCAAACGCTCTCACCAACGCGTTCGTGGCCGCCGCGACCGCCTTCCACCAGAAGATCGAGGTCGTCCCGGCTCGCAAGCTCCCGTCGGGCGATGCGACGGGAAGCGTCTCGTTCCAGCTCGTCATGGCCCTGATCATCGGCGGCTATCTCTCCTCCACGATCGCCATGGCGTTCGGCGGACCGGCGACACGGCGACGACGCCTCGGCGCCCTCGCGATCGCCGCGGTGATCGGGGCGCTCCTCACGGACACGTTCGCCGGGCCGGTGCTCGGCGCCGTTCCCACCTCGAAGTTCCTGGTGCTGTGGGGCCTCTTCACGCTGGTGATGATGGCCGTCGCCTTCGCGACCGCCGCCTTGCAGACCGTGCTCGGAGCGGCAGGCACGCTGGTCGTGGTCATCGTCTTCGTGATCTTCGGAGCCCCTGCGTCGGGAGGGCCCTTGCCGACGTCCTATCTCCCTGGGTTCTGGCGAACGTTCGGGCCCTACCTGCCGGCGGGGGCAGGGACGACCGTCGTGCGCAACACGATCTACTTCGGCGGGAACGCGATCACGAGATCGCTGCTCATCCTCGTCGCCTATCTCGTCGTGGGAGCGGCGGCGGTCATCGTCGTCAGACGGCGAGGCCGGGCGCCCGCGACCACGGCCGAGGCGGAAGCCGAAGCCTCGGCGGCAGCGACGGTAGTCGTGTAGGCGCTCCGGGCTTAGGCTCCCCCGGTGAGCTTCGGGATCCTCGCGCTGATCGTCTGCGCCGGGCTGGGCGGGCCTCTGCTTTCGGGCGCCCGGCCGCAGCTCTTGCCGGTCGTCGTCGGCGAGATCGTCGCCGGCATCGTCATCGGCCGCACCGGGTTCGGCTGGCTCGACACGACCAACGACACGGTCGCGTTCCTCGCCAGCGTGGGCTTTGTGATGCTGATGTTCTCCGCCGGCATGAACGTGCCGATCCGGAATCGTGCGCTCGTCGGGAGTATCCGGCGGGGGTCGATCGCGGCAGGGGTAGCGGCTGCGCTCGCGATTCCCGGCGGCCTCCTGCTCAGCCGCTTCCAGGGCGGCGCCCACGCGGCTGTGTTCGCGCTCCTGCTCGCCACCGGCTCGGCGGCGCTCGTGCTGCCGATCCTCGACGAGGCGGGCCTGCTCGAGCGGCCGGCGGCGTTGACCGTGCTCGCGCAGGTGACCGTCGCCGACGTCGTCAGCATCGTCGCGCTGCCGCTCGTGCTGCAGCCGAGCAGGGCGGTCCGCTCCGTGCTCGGCACGCTGGCGGTCGTCGGCTGCGCACTCGTCGTAGTCGCGATCGCGCAAGAGGCGCGCAAGCGCGGAGTGGTGCGGAGGCTGCGGCGCCTGTCGCGGCAGAACGGCTGGGCGCTCGACCTGCGCCTGTCGCTGCTCGTCCTCTTCACGCTCGCGTGGCTCGCGACGCTGATCGGGACGAGCATCCTGATCGCGGGCTTCGCCGTCGGGCTGATCGCCGCGTGGCTGGGGGGACCGAGGCGCTTGTCGCGGCAGGTGACCGGCGTCGCACAGGGATTCTTCGTGCCGCTGTTCTTCGTCGTCCTCGGCGCGCAGATCGACCTCAGGGCGATCGCGGACCGGCCGTCGCTCGTGGCGCTCAGCGCGGCGATCGTGGGGTTGAGCGTGGGGATCCACCTCCTCACCGCGAGGCTCACGCGCCAGCCGGTCGGCGCCGGGCTCGTCGCGACGGCGCAGTTCGGCGTTCCGGCCGCGGTGGTCTCGCTCGGCCTGCTGGAGCACATCATCAGCCCGGCCGTCGGCGGCGCGATCATCATCGCGGCACTTCTCAGCATCGCCACGACCGTCGCCGGCACGTCGCTGCTTCGCCGTGAGGCGGGTCAGCGCGTCGGCTCGACGGCCCAGAGCGAGGCGTAGCCGTGGAGGAGCAGACGGCCGGCGTTCCCCGAGACGGGGACATACTCGCCGTGCGGGAACGTGAAGACGACACGGCCCGAGCGCGCGTCGACGCCGATGATGCGATGCGCGAAGCTGCCCGCGTACACGATCCCGTCGACGACGGCGGGCGAGCCCGAGATCGAGCCGCCCGCGTTGGCAGTCCAGAGAATGCGGCCGTTTGCGGCCGACACGCAGTAGAGGACGCCGTTGTACGAGCCGAAGAAGACGCGGCCTCCCGAGACAGCCGGCGCCCCGTAGACGTAGGCACCGGTCGACACGCTCCACAGCCGCGAGCCGGACGTCGTGAACGCCACGAGCGCGCCCGAGTCCCGTGAGGGCACGAACACGCGCCCCGCCGCGACGGCCGATGTCCCGTAGACCGGGCTGCCGGCCGGGACGGCGAAGCGCAGGTTCCCGCGCGCGGCGCCGAGAGCGACCAGCCGCCCACAGTAGTCGCCGAGGTAGACCGTCCCGCCGACGACGGCGGCGCTGGCCGTGATCTTGCAGCCGTCGCGGTAGGCCCAGCGCAGGCGGTGGCGGCGCAGGTCGAGCGCATACACGTCTCCGGCCGAGTCTCCGAGGTAGTCGACACCGTCGACGACCACCGGCGACGACTCGAGCTCGCCGCCCGCCTGCCACGTCCAGCGCTCTCGGCCGGTCACGCGGTCGAGCACGAACACGCGACCGCCGCGCGAGTGCGCGACGACGGTGTCGCCGTCGACGGCGGGCGAGGACGCCTCGCGGATCGAGCCGAGGTCGAACCGCCAGAGCGTCTTCCCGTCCCGCATCGAGAGGGCGAAGAGCGTGCCGTAGTAATTCGCGACGTAGGCGATCCCATCGGAGACGACGGCCGGGAACTCGACGAGGCCGCCGAGGTGCCGTCCCCAGACGATGCGAAACGGCGGCCGCACGTGGATGGCGGTCTGTGCCTGCGTGCGGGCCGGGTCGACGCCGTAGATCGGCCACTGGGCATCGCGCCGGTAGAGGCGGAGGACTGCCGAGTGCTGCCGGCCGAACGGCACCGGCACCGCACGCGGCTCGTAGCCCGGCGCCCACACGTGGACCGTGGCGAGCCGCCGCGGCCGCAGGACGAACGCGACGCGCGAGCGGCGCTCGGCGCCGCCAACGCTGATCGCGGCGCGCGGCAGGGGCGTGCCCGTGTCGCCGTCGATCGCGCGCACCGTGACGATGCCGCCGGGATTCGGTCCCCTGCGGGTGCTCGTCGAGGGCGGCGCCACGGTCGTCCGCGTCGTGGTCGTGCCGCTACCGCCACCTCCGCAACCGGCGAGCGCGAGGCAGGCGAAGACGGCGAGCAGGCTCGCGCGGCGCATCGGGGCAGGCTAGCCGGGGACTGTGGGCGCTCGCCGAACGTCTCACTCGTCGCGGTCGACGGTGACGATCCCTGCCGGCGGGCGGATCGTGCCGGGCCCGGCGATTCGTCCACGCAAGACGAAGGGCGCCTTTCGGCGCCCTTCGGGTGCGCACAAAGGACCCGGTCCCTACGAGAGGGATCTGCTGCCGAGCGTGGCAGGCAGGGCAGCAGCAGGCAAGCCGGCCTCAGGCGCGAGGATGAGAGAGAGGTTCGGAACGCGCACGGCCAGGCGCAGATCGAGTCGAATCGTGTCTCCGCCTACCCAGCACACGCCGAGAAGCTAACCCGGGGCGTGCTGAGGGCGGGTTGCCTCCTGTTAAGAGAATGTGAAGGCGTTCACGGGGCTACCGCGAGTCACGGAGGGGCCGGGTGGCGAGACCCGGCCCCGCAGACAGCCTAGGCGGGCGGCAAGCGGCTGCGTTCGAGGGTTCCGGAGTTCGTCCGCTCAGGCCCAGGACGCGGCGTCCTTGAACCGCGCCACCAGCGGCCTGACGTCGAGCGGGTTGTAGCCGAGGCGCTCGGCGATCTCCTCGCTCGTCGGCTTCGCACCCTCGCGGAACAGCTCACGGAGCAGGTCGCCCGTCTGCGGGCTCCGCCACCAGTCCTCGCCGATCTCCTTCGTCAGGTGCTCCTGGAGTTGCGCGTTGCGGATCCAGGCCCGCAGGTAGTCGGCCGAGTAGAAGCCCGCGTCCATGTCGGCCAGGTAGTTCTCGGACCGGTAGCGGAGCGACGTCGCCTGGGTCAGGCGCTCCGAGTAGCCCTCGGGGGTGCCGCCGTCGGAGGCGAAGCGCGACCAGAAGTCGATCTCGTAGTGGAGCTTCGCCGTGTAGCGGCGGAACAGCAGGGCGTTCATGAACGTCGTCGCCTGCGCGTTCTCGTGAGCCTCCGCGTCGGACAGGCCGAAGTGCAGCGCGTGCCAGCCGGGCTCGTACGAGATCTCCTCGACGATGTAGGAGTAGATCTCGGTGAGCGCGTGGTCGCGCGAGATTCGGCGGAAGGTGTACGGCAGCGTGGCGTCGCAGCCCGCGTAGTGGAGCGCGTGCCCGGCCTCGTGCAGAAACGCCTGGTAGTCGGAGAGGCCGCCCTGGGCACGTGTGATCAGGTGGACGACGGTGGGCGGGTCCGACGCGATCACGCACGCGCGCGGGCTCTTCTGCGGGCGGTCCTCGAGATCGGGCTTGATGTTCGGGTCGTTGGCGAGGTCGAACCCGAGCGCCTTGAGCGTGTCGAGGCAGATCTCGGTCGCGCGCTCCTTCGTGTAGATGCCGTCGAGCGGCGAGAGGCGGCGCATGTAGGCCGCGTGCGCGGACGAGGGCAGCGGGGTGCGCTCGGGGCCGAGCAGCCGCTCGAACCATCGCTCGCGCTGAGCGGCGTAGACCTCGTCGATCAGGGCGCTGGCGTCGGCGAGCACGTCGCCGAGCTGGCGGAGGGAGATCCGCTTCTCGTCCTCGCTCCGCGCGACCGGGTCGGGCTCGCCGGAGAGCTCCGCCGACAGCGACTCGGCGGCCTGGAGCAGGTCGCGGCGATCGTCGTTCAACTTCGCCGAAGACGCGATCGCGAGCTCGCCGAGCTCCTCGCGATCGGCGTAGGCGGTCAGCACCGCGAGCTTCGCCTGCGCGGCGCGCAGCGGCAACGTCTCGTCGCGGAAGACGACGGTCGAGGCGAGCTCGGCGTTCTCGAGCGCGTCCTCCTGATCGACGAGCTGCGCCGAGATCAGGCCTTCCTCGCAGGTCTTGCGCAGCCGGTAGATCCGCTCGCGCTCGTCCGGGTCGCCGGAGGCGTTCTCGGCCTCGTGCAGTGCGTCCATCTGCTCGCGCGAGAAGAGGTCGACGTAGCGCGCGACGATGGCCGCCTGCTCGGAGGTCTCCTTCTCGCCCACGCGGACAGCACGGCCTTCTTCGGACCGCTCGAAGATGTACGCCTGGAGCCGGGCCTCGAAGTCGTTGGGCGTGCGGACGACCACAGTCGCCATGGCGCGCAAATCTACCTGCCCGCGCGTTTGTATGATCGCGGTGCGGTGGGATACGGGCCGGGGATCACCGAACGGGAGCGCTACGCGACGGCGCTGGCCGGACTGTGGGAGAGCCTGGCGTCGACGCTGCAGCGTCTCGATGCCGTCGCCGCCGACTCGCGCGCGCTCGACGACGCTGCCGACAAGCTGCCCGTCCTCCAGAACCGCCTGCACTGGGCCGGCGAGCTCGTCGCGGGCATCGAGCCGCCTCCGGGAGGCGAGAGCTCGCACGCAGCGCTCGCAGGTGCGCTCGAGCATGCGCGGGACGCGACCGGCGAGGTGCGCGAGAGGCTCGACCTGGAAGGCACCGCGGCGGCGTGGCGCCTGGTGCACGAGTGGCGCGGGGCGCTGTTCGCAGTGCGGCTGGCGCGCCACCGGCTCGACCTCGGCGCCGAGCTTCCGGTGCAGCCGGTCGAGCCGCCCGTGACGTTCGACTGGACCGCGGCGCTCTCGGCCGTGCTCGTGCTCGCCGGGACGGCCGCGTTCACCGCCGGCGCGATCGCCACGCTCTGGCCGGTGTGGGCGCTCGGGCTCGGCCTCGTCGCCGCCAGCTTCCTGGTCTACAACCCCTAGCCAGGCGGTACGACCGCCCGTCCCGGGCTCGGCCGAACCGCCACGCGTTCCTGGCTCTTTCAGCGAGCTTCGGTGTCAGACACCGAAACTCCAGGTGCAAGGAAAATGTCCCGCCGAGCTTGTCGAGTGACGATGCGAGCTGCGGGCTAGACCCGAGAGGCCGCTGTGCCTAGCCGTGCGAGCGTCTCCTCACGGCCGAGGAGCTCGATGCTCTCGAAGAGCCCGGGTGAGACCTTCGAGCCCGTCACTGCGATCCTGATCGGCTGGAACGCGTCGCGCGGCTTGACCCCGAGGCGCTCCACGAGCGCCCGCAATGCCGCCTCGACGTGCGAGGCGTCGAAGGGCTCCGTCGAGGCGAGCTCCTCTGCGGCCGCCCGGATCAGCGCCGCCGAGCCGTCCACCTCCGGCGGCCCGGGCACGGCAACCGGCCCGAACAGGAAGCCGGCGTAGTCCGGAAACTGCCCGAACCGCTCGATCTTCTCCTGCACGAGCGGCACCGCCCGGCGGATCCGGTTTTCGTCCCAGTCGTACCCCTGCTCGCGCAGATACGCGACCAGTGCATCCGCGTACGCCTCGGGAGACATGGCCCGCAGGTACTCCCCGTTCAGCCACTCGAGCTTTGAGTAGTCGAAGACGCCCGCGCTCTTGCCGACCCGCTCGAGCGAGAACCGCTCGATCAGCTCGGCGCGCGACATGATCGTCGTCTTGTCGTCGTAGCTCCAGCCGAGCAGCGCGAGGTAGTTGACGAGCGCGTCCGGGACGTAGCCCTGCGCGCGGAACTCGTCCACGGTCACGGACCCGTGTCGCTTCGAGAGCTTCGCGCCGCCTGGCCCGTGGACGAAAGGCAGGTGCCCGTATTCGGGAATCGGGGCGCCGAGCGCGCCGAGGATCAGTACCTGCTTGGGCGTGTTCGAGACGTGGTCGCTACCGCGGATGACATGCGTGATCGCGTCGAGCCAGTCCTCGATCGGCGACGCGAAGTTGTACGTCGGCCGGCCGTCCGAGCGGAGGATGACGACGTCCTCGAGCGACTCGTTCTTGTACTCGACGCGGTCGAGGATCAGGTCGTCCCAGGCCGTGACGCCCTCGTCGGGCATGCGGAAGCGGATCGCACCCTCGTCCTCGTACGCCTTGCCCTCCTCGACGAGCCGCCGCGCCTCCGCCTGGCAGCGCTCGAGCCGGTCGAGCTGGAACGTGACCGGACCGTCCAGGTCGAGGCCGAGCCAGCGCAGAGACTCCTGGATCTGCTCCGTGGCAAAAGCGACCTCGCGACCCGTGTCCGTGTTCTCGATCCGCAGGTGGAACTCGCCACCCTCGTGGCGCGCGAACAACCAGTTGAAGAGCGCCGTGTGCACGTTGCCGATGTGCAGGAAGCCGGTGGGGCTCGGGGCCATGCGGACGCGGACGCTCACGCCCCGCTCCGCCGCCGGCAAAGCCGGCGCCTCCGCTCACTGGTGAACTCCGTCGAGCCTACGTCCACGAAGCTAGGTTAACCACGTTCCTCCCTCTTGAATAAACCGGTTAGCGGGTGTGCGCGCCAGTACGCGCGCCAGTCGAGCGGTCGAGGTAGCGTCGAGGAGGCTTGCGGCCTCCGCCTCGCTGCCCGGCATGAGGTGCCCGTAACGGTCAAGCGTCATCGCCACGCTGGTGTGCCCCATATAGGTCAAGAGTGCCTTCGCGTTCACGCCGGCGGCGATCATCAGCCCAGCCAACGACTCGTAGCGACGTCGCGAATCGGCCATCACCTCATCAACAGGCCTGCCGGGAGGCCAGCCCGCGGCTACTTCCCTCGCGCGGCGTAGGCACGTACGTGCGCACGGAGAGCATGAACGTACCTCGGTCGACTCGACCCACCCCGACGGCGGACGGCTCAGACGTTCATCGCCCTCCTCTCCGGCCTCTCACGCGTGCGCGAGTGTGCGGGGGGAAGGGTGCGTGTGCTTCGGCCGACCGGCATGCTTCGGCAAGTCCGACTTGTGCGCCGCTCGCGGGCTGATCAACGTAGTGACCTGAATGCCTCTCGCAGCTCGGACGCGAGGATCTCCGGCTCTTCCCAAGCGGCGAAGTGGCCGCCCTTGTCGACCTCGTTGAAGTAGATGACGTTCGGGTAGCTCGCCTCGACCCAGCTGCGCGGCGTCCGCCAGATCTCGCCCGGGAACGTCGTGAAGCCGAACGGGATCGCCGGGGGCGGCAGGGGCTGACGGCCCGCGGCAGGGGCGTCAGGCCCGTAGGCCTCCCAGTACGACCGAGCCGCGGAGGCGCCGGTGCCGGTGAGCCAGTACAGCGTGATGTTGTCGAGGATGTGGTCGCGCGTGAGGTTGCCCGAGGGCTGCCCGTCGATGAAGGCGCCCGCGATCTTGTAGTAGGCGTCCGTGTCGTGGTCTGACATCCAGGCGGCCAGGGCGACCGGGGAGTCGAGCACGGCGTAGCCGATCGTCTGCGGCCGCGTGGCCATCTCGACGAAGTAGCCGTTTCCGGACTGCCGGAAGGTGGCGATCTGCGCGGCCGCGGCGCGTTCCTCGACCGTGTTCGTCGGCATGGTGCCGCTCAGCGCCGGCACAAGCAGGTTCGTGTGGATGCCGACCAGCCCCTCGGCTGCCTGGCGGCTCATTGCGTCGGTGACGCCGGCGCCCACGTCGCCGCCCTGGGCGACGTAGCGGGTGTAGCCGAGTCGGCGCATGAGCTCGGCCCAGGCCCGTGCGGTCCGGCCCAGGTCCCAGCCGATCTCGACCGGCTCGCCGGAGAGCCCGTAGCCCGGCAGGGAGGGCAGCACGAGATCGAAGGCATCCTCGGCGCTCGCGCCGTGTGCGGTCGGGTCCGTCAGCGGCCCGACCGTCTCAAGCAACTCGATGATCGAGCCCGGCCAGCCGTGGGTCATGATCAGCGGCAACGCGTTTTCCTGCTGCGACTTCACGTGGATGAAGTGGACATCCGTCCCATCGATCTCGGTCGTGAACTGGGGCAAGGCGTTGAGCTTCTCTTCTGCCCTGCGCCAGTCGTAGTCGGCTGCCCAGTAGCTTGCGAGCGCCTGGATCGTCGCTAGCTGCACGCCTTGCGACCGATCCGGTACTAGTTCCCTGGAGGGCCAGCGCGTCGCGGCGATGCGGCGACGGAGGTCGTCGAGGGCCTCGTCCTGAACGTCAATGTGGAAGGGACGGATCTCGGTGGCGGTCTGAACGGTGGTGCTCACGACTACCTCCCTGTGAATAGTTGTTTACGTTCGGCTGACCCGACCTTCGTCCTGGTTCATTCGATCACGACGAGGAACGGCTTCTTTCTCGACCACGTACGTGGCGAGTTCCGCAGCGTTCCCCTCCCCGACGTTCGTCACCGCGTGAACTGTCCCACCCGGCACCATCACAGCTTCGCCGGCGCTGTACGTCTTCGCCGGCTGGCCCTCGATCTGGTGCTCCAGCGGACCTCGAGAACGTAGATGATCTCCTCGCCCGGATGCTTGTGCCTGATGGAAGGCGCTTCCGGGCTGATCTCGATGCGGTTTTGGACGACCTCGAGTCCAGGGACACCGAGATCGTGCCGCTGAGATCGGTGCGCACACGAAGGACCTACTCCTTGGTGGTGTGGTTTACGGCACGCTCGACCAAGTCTTTAGCGCCTATGCCGCGGGGGCGAAGAAGTCGATGAGCAGTTGGTTGACGCGTTCAGGCTCGTCGTGATGTACCCAGTGCGACGCGTCGGGGAGGCGCTCCACGCGGTCGAGGTTGGGCACGTCGTCTGGGTCGGGCTCGGCGAGGTCCGAGCCGAGGTAGGAATCGCGCTCCCCCCAGACAACCAGAGTCGGAGCCGAAACCGGGCGAAGCTTCGCTACGGCCTCCTTCTGGGACTGCCGTACCGAGGCGCGGTAGTAGTTGATCATCCCGGCCGACGCCCCTGGCTGCGACCACGCCTCGACGTAGCGTTCGATTTCCTGCGGCGTGTAAGGCGGGTTCGCGTCCTGCAGGAAGTGCCGGAAGAAATGCCAGTCTCTCAGGTGCACCACGTCCTCGGGCAGGTGCGGCACCGCAAAGAAGAAGAAGTACCAGGACTTCCGAAGCTGGCTCGGGTGCTGCAGTCCCTGCTGCAGCCGCCGCGGATGGGCCGCGTTGAGGATGGCCAGTCGGTCGACCACCTCGGGGTGGTTCATCGCGGTGGCCCAGGCGATGCTGCCGCCCCAGTCGTGACCGACCAACAGCGCCGACTCCGAACCGAGTTCTCCGATCAGGCCGCGGATGTCGGCGGCGAGCAGGTCGACGGCGTAGGCCTCGAAGCCCTCCGGCTTCGACGACAGGTTGTAGCCACGCGTATCGGCAGCGACCACCCGAAAACCCGCCGCCACCAGCGGCTCGATCTGCAGCCGCCAACCAAACCAGAACTCCGGGAAGCCGTGCAACAGAACGACCAGCGGCCCGTCACCGGCCTCGACGTAATGCAACCTCACATCGCCGACTTCGGCGTAACCCTCCCGAAGCTCGATCCCGACGTCAGGGAGCACGCTGGTGGTGGCCATGAAGACCTCCCGTGGGTAGGGGACTTGAGTGCGCGATACCCCTGCCGGTGTCCGGATAAACAACGACACCAGCCCGCCGCCACACAACCGCCCAAAGGCGGTCAGGTGACTTCGGCGACGACGAGCCGGCTGGGTGAGCATTCGACCGCCACGCCGCCCCGGGGGCGTCTCGCCCGTCGGACGATTCAGAGGGGCGGTCGGGCTAGACTTTCCGTCGCGTCCTCCTGTTCCAGAGCAAGGCCCGGAGTAACCGGGCCTTGCTGTTGAGGCCCACGTCTGGGCTCTGGAAGCGATCGTCTGCGATCACGGAAGGCCGGAGTCACATGATGCGCCCGGGATCCGCCCGCGCTAACCCCCGGGTGACGGCCGGGGAGCGGGTCAAACGGAGAACACGTTCACGCGGCCAGTGTCTCCCGAAGGGGCAAAGGGCGGCGCCGGTATTGGCGCCGCCCTTTGGCCTTGTGAGTCGAGAGAGAGGGCCGTATGAGGGGCGGCCTTCTCGGGTGGTACGTCTAGGTTGTTGTCGCTTTAATCGTCGCAGCTGGTTGGGTCGTTGACGATGTTGTTGGGGTTGTTGAGCATGATCACAGCACCTGGGAGCACGCTGATCGTGCCGTCGCATTCACTGAAGATGCCGCCGCCGTCGACTGTGGCGATGTTGCGGACGATGCTCGCACCCGCGCCGACGGTGATGTCGGCGCCGTCACCGCTGCTGTAGATCCCTGCGCCGAACTGCGCCCGGTTCGGGTTCAGCGTGTGGCTTTGCGGCGAGAGGCTGGTGGAGGCGAGCGAGACAAGTGCCGAGCCGCCCTCGGCCGCGTTCAGGATCCCGCCTCCGCTGGAGGTGCGGGCGAGGTTGCCGCGGATCTGCGACCCGGTCGCCGTCACACTGGCGACGGTGTCCTCCGCTGCCAGGTTGAAGATGCCGCCGCCCCCGCCTCCGATGATGCCAGGGGCTTGGCTGCTGCTCAGCGCCTGGTTGTAGGAAACCGACGAGGAGACCAGCGTCACCGGCGAGTCGATGCCTTCGGCGATATTGACGATCCCGCCGCCTCCGAAGGCGGCGGTGTTGTGATCGATCGACGAGTTGGTCAGCGTCAACCCCGACCCGAACACGGGAGCGACCGCGGGCCGCACCTTCGGCATCGCGGCAGCACTGGCTGCTCTGCCTCCCGGAAGAGACGGCTTCGGGATCGCAGGCACAGTCACCCCGGCGACCGTCGTGCCGGCGGGGACCACCGTGTCCTCCACGCCTGCGCCGACATCGAGGATGCCGCCGCCCAGCCCAGCCGAATTCGACAACACACGCGTCCCGGTCAAGGCCACGTCGGAGAACTCGGCGAAGATGCCGCCGCCCTCGCCCTCCTCGGTCGCAGTGTTGTTCACGATCGACGAATTGGTCGCGCTCAACTCGCCGTCCTCGACGGCAAGAATCCCGCCGCCCTCGAAGGCCGTGTTGTGGCTCACCGTCGTCCCGGTCAGATTCACGAACCCGAACTCCACGAAGATGCCGCCGCCGACCTCGGCGACGTTGTTCGTGATCGTCGAGTTGTTCACGTTCACCGTCGAATCGGCCGTGAGGATCCCGCCACCCTCGTCGCTGTTTCCGTTCTCGATCGTCAACGTGTTGATCGTCACCAGCGGAGCCTCGATCACAAGCACGGGGCCGGCGCTGCCGCCGTCGAGCACGGCACCACCAACACCCGTCAAGGTCACATTGTTGAACACCTCCCAGTTACCAAGACAGTGGCCATGCACGAGCACGGTGCCGCCGCCGTTGATCGCGTTCTGCAGCGCCGTCTGGTCAGACGCGCTGTCAGTACAAAAAACACTCGTCGCGGCCGACGCCGACCCAGCCGTGAACACCCCCACGACTACCGCCGTCGCCACGGCCGACACGAACGCCAACCAGCTACCACGTCTCATAACGATTCCTCTCTCTCAACTCACGACAAAGGCTCACAAGCCACATTCGTCTGTCGGACTTACGGCGCCGACAGGATGACACCTCCCCTGGACGAACACAAGAAAAGGCCTGTAGGGGCGGGCCGGGCCGACCACAAGGCACTCTGCTGAGCGGAAGGACGGAGGGCCGGCGGTGGCCGGCCCTCCGTGGGTGATGCTCTTGCGAGCCGGTCAGTCTTCGAAGAAGCAGTCGTCTCCGAGGATGTCGAACGGGCCGGGGTTGTTGACGATGTTGTTGGGCACGTTCAGCATCACGGTCGAGCCGGGTGCCATGCTGAAGGTCGCCCCGCAGTCGTTGAGGACGCCGCCGCCGGTGAGGAACGCCTGGTTGCGGACGACCGACGAGCGGTTCTGCAACGACACGTCCCCGACACCGTCGCCGTTGACGTCGTCGCTGAACTGCGTGTTGTAGATGCCCCCGCCGAAGACGGCCTGGTTCGGGTTGAGCGTGCCGGCCGCCTGGGACACCGAGGTCGACGACAGCGACACCAGCGCGGCCCCGCCGGGATCGCCCTCGTTGTAGATCCCGCCGCCGAGGCCATCGCCCTTGCGGGCCAGGTTGCCCCGGAACTGCGACCCGGAGATCGTCACCTGCGCCGTCAGGTCAGAGAAAGCAGCGACGTTCACCAGCCCACCACCGCCGATGGCGAAGGGGCCACTGGCGGTGTTGTTGGTGATCGCGCTGTTCGTGATCGTCGCTGGCGAGTCGAACTCTCCGGCGAGGTTGATAATGCCGCCCGCGCCAGGCTCACCCGCCTGATTGTGGTCCACGGTCGAGTTCGTGAGCGTCAGCCCGACCGGCGGCAGGACCACGACCTGGTTCGGCCGCGCCTTCCCCCGCGCGACCTGCCCACTGGCCAAGTTCGGCCTCAGCCAGTGATGCGGCCCCACCGTCATCGCCGGCATCGCATGAGCCTGCGCAGCGACCTGTTCTTCCGCAAAGAAGCCACCGTCGAAGTAGGCGATACCGCCGCCTTCAGCCGAGGCCGCGTTGCTGACCACCCTCGATCCGGTCAACGAGATGCTCGCGCCCTCGCCCGAGATCCCGCCGCCTTCTCCGAAATCTTCAGACGTGCCGACCGTGTTGCTGGACACCGACGAGTTCGTGAGCGTCAGGAATGCCTCAAACGCTGCGATCCCGCCTCCAGCGAACGACGCGAAGTTGCCGGTGACGCTCGTGCCGGTCAGGCTCACGAACGAGTCGAAGTCTGCCGCCAGGCCGCCACCCTCCTCGTCGGAGGTGTTACCGACGATCTTCGAGTTATTGATGAAGACGGTCGAGAACGCGAACACGTCCACTCCGCCACCGAAATCGCCGTTTCCGCCGGAGATCGTCAGCGTGTTGATCGTCACCGTGCTCGTCGTATCGATGGAGAGCACAGGTCCGCCCCCGGCCCCGAGGAGCTTCGCACCGCCGACGCCGGTCAGGGTGACCTGGTTGGCGATCGTCCAGTTGCCGAGACACGTGCCGTGCACGAGCACCGTTCCACCACCGTTGATCGCGTTCTGCAGCGTCGCCTGATCAGACGCGCTATCCGTACACGTCACACTCGTCGCCGCCGACGCCGACCCAGCCGTGAACACCCCCACGACCACCGCCGTCGCCACCGCGGACACGAACGCCAACCACCTACCACGTCTCATACCGACTCCTCCCTCTCAACCCACGACAAAGGCTCACAAGCCACATTCGTCTGTCGGACTTACGGCGCCGAAAGGATGACACCTTCCCTGGACGAACACAAGAAAAGGCCTGTAGGGGCGGACCGGGCCGACGACGAGGCACTCGGCGAAGCGATCGGCGTCCACCGCACCGCCTGAACGTCATCCCCAATTGAGCATGAAGCGGCGGCCGCGTCAACGCGCCTCCGGTTCTCTGGAACTCAGCGTCAGCGATGTGTCTTCGGGCGAACGCCCTCTTCGGTCGACGACGAGCGGACAGTCAGTCAGTCGGTCGGTCGCGCTCGAGGGTCTAGTCGGTGTTAGCGAGAGGCTCGAGCAGACGTTCTAGCATGGCCTCTTCGACGTCGTCGAGCCAGAAATTGTCCTTGACGACGTAAAGCACCCGCAGAAGCGCCTCTCGCTCCTCCTCGCTGAGCGCGAGCGGCAGGCTCTGCGTGTCGGCGACCTCGACGACTGTCACGGTCATCGGGGAGCATGCCCCACACATGCGCCCACGAGGGTGTCGGACCGGTAACCAAGCGGCGAAAGTGTTGCGGCCTCTTCGCTACCCCGAGGGGCCGGCGGGGCGAGTGCAGATCATCCACTTGGCCCACTCGTTCTCATCGCGCTGTCCCTCCAAGGCCTGCGAAGGAAAGAGAGCCACAGACCCGCCGGGCTATCAGTCCCCCGGCCGGCTCTCGTCATGAGGCAACTGCCAAAGCGTCAGCCGGCTGAACGTTCGACCGCCGCTCCCCGGGCCTGGGCGCGCCAGTTGCGCGGCAGTAGATAGCTCTGCCCTGCGGATTCCTGCGGACTGTCGCGAGACGTCCCCGGAACGACCGAATCCCGCTTCGGATGCGGGATTCGGCTTGCTTCCTTGAGCTGTTAGGGCTCGGTCCGCTTCGGCCGGGTTCTGGTCAGTGGGGTTAGGTTAACGCCGTGCTGTTCGGAGCCCACTGCGGAGGCGGGGTCAAGAAAGCGATCGACCGCGCCGTCGACATCGACGCCGACGCCGTCCAGCTCTTCGTCCAGAGCCCGCGGGCCTGGCGCTTCCCCGACCACGATCCGGCCGACCTGGCAGCGTTCCGGGAGCGACGCGCGGGAGCCGGGCTCGGCGCTGTGCTCGTCCACTCGCTTTACCTCGTAAACCTGGCGACCCCGAACGACGACTTCTACTCGAAGAGCGTCGACACGATGAAGCGGACGATGGAGGCGTCGTCCGCGATCGCGGCCGACGGAGTCGTGCTGCACGTCGGCTCACACCAGGGCGCCGGCTTCGAGGCTGCCATGGAGCGCGTCGCCCCCGCGCTCGAGCAGATCCTCGGGGGCACCTCCGACACGACCTGGCTCCTGATGGAGAACACCGCCGGCGCCGGCGGCACGATCGGCCGATCGATCGACGAGCTGGAAGCCATCTTCGAGCGGATGGACCGCCACCCGCGGCTCGGCATCTGTCTCGACTCCTGTCACCTCTACGCGTCCGGGACGGACGTGACCGACCGGGACACGCTCGACCGGCTGCTCGAGGAGATGGACTCCACGTTCGGACTCGACCGCATCCGCGCCCTGCACGTCAACGACTCGAAGACGCCGCTCGGCTCGAACCGAGATCGGCACGACAACATCCTCGAGGGCGTGATGGGCGAGAAGCTCGGCGTCTTCCTCTCGCACTCCGCGTTCCAGGGCCTGCCGGCCGTGCTCGAGGTCCCGGGAGCCGACGGACACGGCCCCGATGCGGACGAGGTGAGGAAGCTCCGCGAGCTCCACGCCCGTTGGAGTTGACACGGGGGGAAGCAGCCGGTTCCCCCCGTGAGCCCCTTCCCCTCGGGGTCGCGCTCCTCGCGCCGCGAGCTACGCCCCAGCAAGCCCGGGGCTCCGCGGCTAATGCAATCGCGCGGCGGTTGGGGCGCGATCCGAAGCGTGGAGTAGCTGCGGTGTGCCACCTAGCGGTTCGCGATGCCGGCCGTCCGAAGCAGCCCGAATCTTGACTCTCAGGCGTCCTGCGTGACCTGGGCGAAGACGCGGAACGTCGGCTCGCCGACCGGCAGCTCGGAGAACTCCGGGTTGACGCAGCCGAGGTCGCCCACGCGGCGCTCGTATGTGGTCGAGACCTCTGACCGGCACATCGGCAGCGGCCGACGCACGGCCTTGACGGCGCCGAACCCGAAGCGCGAGCGCTCGGCGAGCCCGAGCAGCCGGATGTCGATCTCGACCTCGTACACCTTCTGCATGCAGCCGATGTACGTGTGGCCGAACTCCTCGAATGCGTACACGAACGGGCAGGCCCGGTCGAGACACGCTGCGGGGTACACGACCTTGTCGCAATGGGCGTCGCAACGGCGGCACTGCGTCTCGTCCTGAGGGTGCAGCGGGAGGCTCTGGACGTTCGCCGCGACTGTGTCCACATGGGGATTGTGGGCACAGAGGGCGGGCCTCCGCAAGACTTGACAAGCGCCCCTCGCAGGGGGTATGCGCGCCCGCACAGCCGACTTCCGAGGCGCTTGCTAGCGCGCCCGGAGACGCCGGTAGGGTGCTCGCATGGCGCGCAGGATCCTGCTCTCGGGGCTTGCGCTCGCCCCCCTCGCCGCCATTCTCGACTGGGTCGTCGGCGCCGGAGACGTGCCCGTCTTCTGCGTCTCGGCGCTCGCGCTCGTACCTCTCGCGTGGGTGATCGGCGAGGCGACCGAGCAGGCCGCGGAGCACACGGGCCCACGGATCGGCGGGTTCCTGAACGCGAGCTTCGGCAATGCTCCCGAGCTGATCATCGCGCTCTTCGCGATCAGCGACGGCCTGCCCGACGTCGTCCGGGGGTCGATCACGGGCAGCATCGTGTCCAACCTCCTCCTCGTGCTCGGCTTCGCGCTCGTCGCGACCGACGAGGAGGACATCCACAGGGGCTCGCTCGTGTCGAACCTCGGCCTCGTCGTCTGGGCGAGCCTGCTCTTCCTGATCCCCTCGGTGCCGGGCTGGAGCGGCGATCCCGACCGGCACTCGCTCGCGATCGCGACGATCCCGGTCGCCGTCATCCTCCTGCTCTTCTACTTCGGGCAGACGTCGATCAACCTTCGGAAGGACCGTGACGACCACCGGAAGGAGGCCGCGAAGAGCCCCGGGCCGCAGACCCTCAGCCTGCGGAACGCGCTCGTCGTGCTCGCCATCGCGACCGCAATCACCGCAGTCGTCAGCGAGATCCTCGTGCACACGCTCGAGGGCTTCGCCGACTCGGTCGGTCTCTCGCAGTTTTTCGTCAGCGCCGTGATCGTCGCCATCGTCGGGAACGCGGCCGAGCACGGCGGCGCCGTCGTGATCGCGCGGCGCGGCAAGATCCGGCTCGCGAGCGAGATCGCGGTCTCGTCGGCCGCGCAGGTCGCGCTCTTCGTCGCCCCGCTCGCCGCGCTCCTCTCCTTCCTCGTCCGCCCGCCGCTCCCGCTCGCGTTCCGCCCGGTCGAGCTCGCGACGATCGCCGGCTCGGCGCTGTTCGTGGGTGTCGTCGTCTGGGACCGGAAGGGGACGCGGCGCGAGGGCACGCTCCTGCTTGCGGGCTATGTCGTGTGCGTGGTCGCGTACTACGTGTCAGGCAATCGCTAGCCGGCAGGAGGTCCGGAGAGCTGCGGCTCGCGCGTGATCGGGTACGTGGCCCAGTAGAGCTTGACGACGGCGCCGGACCCGTCCCGCACCACCTCGAGCCGCTCGCCCCGTTCGCGACCCGATACGACGTGGAACCGTCCCGGGCCGTCCTGCTCGAACACGGACGGCTTGATCCTCGGCGGCGCTCCCGTGAACTGCGCCTCGAGTTGGCCGTCGCGCCAACTGAACACGACCTGGTCGCCGTCGAACCACCAGATGCCGAGGAGCTCCACGATCTCCGCGGGCGGAGGCTCGTGCCCGCGCCACAGCTCCGGCTCGCGCGGGTCGTCCTCGATCGCGCGCCGGGCGAGCTCCGCCGCGAGATCGAAGACCTCGGAGTAGCCGGTCGAGGAGTTCGTCAGGACGCACGCCTGTATGTCTTCCTCGCGGGAGCAGAGGAGCACCGCAAGGAAGCCCGGCATGGAGCCGTCGTGCCCGTAGAGGATGCGATCGCCGCGTCTGTGGAGCATCAGCCCGAGTCCCCAGGCGAGGAGCCAGCTGTCCGGGTCGGCCATGGCCTGGACACCGTGCATCGGCTCACGGTCGCGGAGCCAGGCACCCCAGCGGCAGATGTCGCCGGCGGTCGACCACAGGTCGGCGGCGGCCGAGACGCCGTCGATCCGAGGCAGCTCGGGCTCGGGCCTGAGCACGCCCGAGTGCGGATCGACGTAGTAGCCGCGCGCCGCGGGCGCGGCCGGCTCCCAGGTCGTCCGGCCGAGACCGACCGGCCCGAGGAACCGCTCGTCGACGAACCGCTCGTACGGCGTGCCCGACACCTGCGCGACCACCGCGCCCAGGAGCGCGTAGGCGAGGTTCGAGTAGTGCCACCACGAGCCCGGCTCGAGGAGCTGCTCGGCCTCGTCCACGGTCGCGACGAGCTCGTCGGTCGTCGGGAACTCGAACGTCTCCCACACATGCCCGACGGGCTCGCGCTGGAGGCCGGACGCGTGAGAGAGGAGCCGGCGGATCGTCAGCGGCCGATCGGCTGCGGCGGGGACGTGCTTGCCGAGCGGATCGTCGAGGCCGACCTTGTTTTCGTCCACGAGCGCCATGACCGCGGCAGCCGTGAACGTCTTCGTGATCGAGCCGACGCGGTACTGCGTTTCCGGCGTCGCCTCGCGGCCCTCGCCGTCGTCGGCGACGCCGATCGCGAGCTCGAGCACGGTCTCGCCGCGGACGACTACGCGTGCGCTGACGCTCGGCAGGCGGTGCTCGGACTGAGCCGCGCGGACGAGCCGCGCGAGCTGATCAGACACGCGCCGCCAGGGCTTCCGGCGCCAGCTCGATCGCCGCGTCGATGTCCTCGTCTGTCACGTCGAGGTGCGTGAGCGCGCGCAGCCGGGTCGGATGAACCGTGTTGGAAACCCCGACGCCCGCCTCCTTCAGCGCCGAGATCACCTCCCACTTGGACAGACCGAGCGACTCGACGTCGAGCTGCACGAAGTTCGTCTCCACCTGGTCGAGGTCGACCGGCAGCCCGGCGGCCTGCCAGCCCTCGGCAAGCCGCCGCGCACGAGCGTGGTCGTCCGCGAGCAGCGTGACGTGGTTGTCGAGCGCATACACGCCGGCTGCGGCGACGATGCCTGCCTGGCGCATGGCCCCGCCGAACAGGTGCTTGAGCCGCCGCGCCTTCGCCATGCGCTCCTCCGACCCGGCGACGAGCGCGCCCAAGGGGCAGCCCAAGCCTTTCGACAAGCAGAGCGTCACGGCGTCGAAATGCCGGCCGATCTCGTCGGCGGGCACCCCGCTCCCCACGGAGGCGTTCAGCAGCCGCGCGCCGTCCAGCTGCAGGCGCAGATCGAGCTCGCGGCAGACGTCGGCGATCGAGGCGATCTCGTCGACCGGCCAGATCCTCCCGCCGGCGGAGTTGTTCGTGTTCTCGATCGAGACGAGCCGCGTGATCGGGCGGTGGGTGTCGCGCCGGTCCCAGACCGCCTCGCGCACCTGCTCCGACGAGAATCGCCCGTCCGTCGATTCGAGGGCGCGCATGACGAGCCCCGAGTGCACGGCCGGACCACCGAGCTCGTTGATGAAGAGGTGCGACCAGGCGTCGGCTAGGAGCTCGTCGCCGGGCTCGGAGAGGATCCTGAGCGCGATCTGGTTCGCCATCGTCGCGGTCGGCAGGAAGACGGCCTCCTTCTGGCCGACGAGGCCCGCCACACGCCGCTCGAGCTCGTTGACGGACGGGTCCTCGCGCTTCTGCTCGTCGCCGACCTCGGCCCGCGCGATCGCCTCGCGCATGCCGGGCGTCGGCCGGGTCGCCGTGTCGGAGCGGAGGTCGATGAACCGCACGCGGCTATTCTCGCCGAAGGATGGATCTCGCCGTTCTCGAGCAGACGCTCGCCGCCAGGGGCGAGCCCGGATACCGCGCCGCCCAGGTGTGGGAGTGGGCCGCGCGCGGAGCCGCCGGCTTCGACGAGATGACCAACCTGCCCGCGGCGCTCAGAGCGGAGCTCGCGCGAGACGTGCCGTTCTCGACGCTCTCGGTCGAGGCCGAGGCGCGCTCCCGCGACGGTACGGTCAAGACGCTCTTCCACACGCACGACGGCCATCCGCTCGAAGCGGTGCTGATGACGTACCGCGACGGGCGCCGCTCGCTCTGCCTCTCCTCGCAGTCGGGCTGCCCGCTCACGTGCACGTTCTGCGCGACCGGCCAGATGCGGTTCCGGCGCAACCTGACCGGGTCCGAGATCCTCGACCAGGCGCTGCATTTTCGCCGGCTCGGTCCGCTCACCCACGCGGTGTTCATGGGGATGGGCGAGCCGATGATGAACCTGGACGACGTGCTCGCGGCCGCGCGGCGGCTCCCCGATCTCGGGATCACGCCCCGGCGAACGACGATCTCGACGGTGGGCTGGCTTCCGGGCCTGACTCGCTTCGTGTCCGAGGTCGAGGAGCCGATCCGGCTCGCGCTCTCGCTCCACGCGGCCGACGATGCGCTGCGCTCGACGCTGATGCCGGTCAACCTCCGCTACCCGCTCGCGGACGTGCTGGCGGAGTGCGAGCGCTGGCACGAGCGACGGCGGCAGAAGGTCTTCGTCGAATACGTGATGCTCGCCGGCATCAACGACCGCGTCGAGCAGGCCGGGCAGCTGGCCCGGCTCCTCGACCGGAAGATCTACAAAGTCAACCTGATCCCGTACAACCCGACCGGGACCTACGAGGGCTCGTCGCGCGACGCGATCGCCGCGTTCAAGGCCGTCCTCGACCGCGCCGGACTGCCCGCGACGGTACGCCTGACCCGGGGCCGGGACATCCAGGCCGCGTGCGGCCAGCTCGCCGCGGAGCAGGCGGCCTGAGCGTGGCGTTCGACGAAGCGCAGGCCGCCGCCCAGCAGGACGCGCTCCGCGACGTCTTCACGCTCGTCGACTGGCGGCGCCGCGTCTTCGAGCTCTACGACGACGTTCGCGCCGATCCCGACCCGCGGCAAGCGTGGGAGCACTGGCGCACCGTCCGCGACGAGCTCTTCTCCTCGCACCCGCAGTCGCCCGTGGCCCAGGCGGACCGCAACGGGTACGCGGGGGCGTACTACGACTACGACCCGCGCTACCGGGTGACCGGCGAGATCGTCGACGCGGAGCAGGTCGGGCTCGACATCGCCACGAGCCGCTGGTCGACCTACCGTTTCACGCGGTTCGCGCAGGCGCGGCTCGAGCTCCAGGGGCGGCGGCTCGTGCTCGACTGCTTCTGGCTCCAGGGCTACGGCGGCGGGCTCTTCCTGCCGTTCGCGGATCCCACGAACGGGACGACCACGTACGGCGGGGGCCGCTATCTGCTGGACACCGTCAAGGGAGCCGACCTCGGCGTCGACGACGGCAAGCTCGTCCTCGACTTCAACCTCGCCTACAACCCGTCGTGCGCCTACGATCCGCGCTGGGTCTGCCCGCTCGCACCCGCGGGCAACCGGCTGCCCGTGCCGATCGAGGCCGGCGAGCGCACGTGACCCTGGAGGGATTCGACTTCGAGGCCGCCGTCCGCGGCGCGCTCGAGCTCCTGCCGGACGAGCTCCACGACGCGATATCGAACGTCGAGATCGTCATCGACGACTACGCGCCGCCCGACTCGAACGTGCTCGGCCTCTACGAGGGAATCCCGTTGACGCGGCGCACCTCGAGCTACGGCGCCGTGCTGCCGGACAAGATCACGATCTACCGTCGCCCGATCGAACGCGTCGCCGGGCACGATCCCGTACGGCTCACGCGGGAGATCCAGCACGTCGTGATCCACGAGATCGCCCACCACTTCGGCATCTCCGACGAGCGGCTGATCGAAATGGACCGGTACTAGTGCCCGCCTTCCTGATCTACGGGACGTTCATGCGCGACCAGCCGGGACACGCGAACCTCGACGGCGCGCGCTTCGTGGAGACGGCCGAAACTGCGCCGCGCTATCGGTTATTCGAGATCGACGAGCGCTGGCCGGCGCTGATCGAGGACGACGACGGCGTCACGATCGCGGCCGAGCTGTACGAGATCGAGCCCACCCACATCGCCCGGCTGAGCGAGCTCGAGCCGCCGGGATGGGCAAGCACGCCGGTCGAGCTCTCGGACGGCCGCACGGTCGACGCCTTTCTCGGGTCGCCCGACATGCGCGCGCGCGGCATCGACGTCTCCGGCCACGGCGGCTGGGCCGCCTACCGCGCTAGCTGCGAACGAGGTTCCTGAGGAGGAAGAGCGCGTTCGCGGGCCGCTCGGCGAGGCGACGCATCAGGTAGCGGTACCAGTCCGGTCCGAAGGGTGTCGCGACGAGCACGGCGAACCCGCGTCGCAGCAGGTCGAGCTGGAGCTGCGGCCGCACCCCGTAGAGCATCTGGAACTGGAACCGCTCACGCGCGATGCCCTCGCGCTCCGCGAACGCGATCGCGTGCTCGATCAGCGCCTCGTCGTGAGTCGCGATCGCGGTGAAGCCTCCCTCCCGTAGCGAGCGCTCGACGAGTCGCGCGTACGCTGCGTCGACATCGGCCTTCTCCGGAAAGGCGACGTCCGGGGACTCGAGATATGCCCCCTTCACGAAGCGGAGGTTCGGCCGCAGGTCGAGGAGCGACGCGAGGTCGTCCTCGGCGCGGTAGAGGTAGGACTGCAGCACGGTGCCCGTGTTCTCGTGGCCCGCCTCGCGTAGCCGCCGGTAGATGCGGAGCGTCGCGTCCACGAACGCGGACTCCTCCATGTCCATGCGGACGAAGTTGCCGAGCGAGGCGGCGTGCTCGACGAGCGCCGTGACGTTCTCGTACGCGAGCTGCTCGTCGATCGTGAGCCCGAGGTGTGTCAGCTTGAGCGCGACGTTCGTCCGCAGCCCCTCCGCGCTGACTCGGTCGAGGATCTCGCGGTAGGCGACGACGACGACGCCGGCCTCCTCCGGCGAGCGGATGCCCTCGCCGAGCAGCGTCGTGTTCGTGAGCAGGCCCTGATCGTCGAGCCGTCTGAGCACGGGGACCAGCTGGTCGAGCGTCTCGCCGGCGACGAAGCGCCCGGCGCCGAGCCGCATGCCGTGACGGCGCACGACGTGATCGAGGCGCGAGCTGTCGGCGAGCGCGAGGATCGCCTTCCGGGACGCCGCGTTCGCGGTCTCGGAGATCACGCCTCGGCCGGCACCGGCTGCTCGCCGAACCCGTACTTGACCACGAGCTGCTTGACCGCCTTCACCTCGTCGAGCCGCCGGACAGGCCGTGTGTGCGGAGCGCCCTTGACGACCTCCGTGTCGTCCGCCGCCTCTCGCGCGATCGCGAGCATCGCGTCCGCGAAGGCGTCGAGGGTCTCCTTCGACTCGGTCTCCGTCGGCTCGATCATCAGCGCCTCGGGCACGACGAGCGGGAAGTAGACCGTCGGCGGGTGGAAGCCGTAGTCCATCAGCCGCTTGGCCACGTCGAGCGCGAGGACGCCGTGCTCGCGCTTGAGCTTGCGCGCCGAGAGCACGAACTCGTGCATGCAGAGCCGGTCGTACGGCAGTTCGTAATCGTCCTTGAGCAGCGACAGCAGGTAGTTCGCGTTCAGCACGGCCGTCTCGGACATGCCCCTGAGCTCCGGCCCGTACGCGCGGATGTAGGCGTACGAGCGCACGAAGACGCCGAACGGCCCGGTGAAGCCGCGCACGCGGCCGATCGTCTTCGGCCGGTCCTCGTCGAGCCCGAAGCGCCCGTCGTCGAGCCGGACGACCTGCGGCGAGAGCAGGAACGGCTCGAGGATGTCGCGAACGGCGATCGGCCCGCCGCCCGGCCCGCCCCCGCCGTGCGGCTGCGAAAACGTCTTGTGCAGGTTGATGTGCACGACGTCGAAGCCCATGTCGCCCGGCCGCGCGATCCCGCAGACGGCGTTGAGGTTGGCGCCGTCGTAGTACATGAGCGCACCCGCGCCGTGGAAGATCCGCTCGATCTCCTCGATCCCCTCGTCGAAGAGCCCGAGGGTCGAGGGGTTGGTCAGCATCAGCGCCGCCGTTTCCTCGTTCACCTTGCCCCGTAGGTCGTCGAGGTCGATGTTCCCGCGCGCGTCCGTCTCGACGCCGACGAGCTCGTAGCCCGCCATGGTCACGCTCGCGGGGTTCGTCCCGTGGGCTGTGTCCGGGATGACGATCTTGCGACGTTGCTCGCCCTCGCCGCGGTCGGCGAAATACGCGCGGATCAGCATCAGCCCGGTGATCTCGCCCTGCGAGCCCGCCGCCGGTTGGAGCGAGACCGCGTCGAGCCCGGCGACCTCGGCCAGGATCTCCTGAAGGCGCCACATCAGCTCGAGCGCGCCCTGCGCACCCTCCGGCTCTTGCAGCGGATGCAGGTCGCGGAAGCCCTGGAGCAGTGCGACACGCTCGTTGATCCGCGGGTTGTGCTTCATCGTGCAGGATCCGAGTGGGTAGAAGCCGGTGTCGATGCCGAAGTTCCGCGTCGTCAGCTCCGTAAAGTGCCGGACGAGGTCGGGCTCGGCGATCTCGGGCAGGCGCGGCGGCTCCGTGCGGCGGAGCTCGTCCGGCACCTCCGGCACCGGCAGCTCGCTGCGTGGCAGCGAGTAGGCCTTGCGACCGGGTCGCGACTTCTCGTAGATCAGCTTCATGCCGCCACCTCGGACAGCACCGACACGAGCCGGTCGATGTCGGCAGTCGAGCGCTTCTCCGTGACCGCAACGAGGAGCGAGTCGTCGAGGCCGGAGTAGTCGCGCCCGAGCCGGTAGCCCGGGTGCACGCCGCGCTCACGGGCGGCGCGAATCACTTCGCCGGCAGGTCGTCCGACGCGCACGGCAAACTCCTTGAACGTTGCCTTATCGGAGAACACCGCCTCGAAACCGGCCGCCGCCAGCTCGCGCCTGGCATAGCCCGCGAGCGCCATGCACGTCTCCCCCAACTCGCGCAAGCCCTGCGGCCCGAGCCAGGACAGGTAGACGAGGCCACCGAGGGCGAGCAGCGTCTGGTTCGTGGTGATGTTGGAGGTCGCCTTCTCGCGGCGGATGTGCTGCTCACGCGTCGAGAGCGTGAGCACGTACCCCCGCTCTCCCGCGAGGTCGGTCGTCTCGCCGACGATCCGGCCGGGCATGCGGCGGATGTGCTCGATGCGTGCCGCTACGAAGCCGTAGTGCGGGCCGCCGAACGACATGGCGTTGCCGGCACCCTGTCCCTCGCCGATCGCGAGCGCGCAGCCGTAGCGTGCCGGCGCCTCGAGTACGCCGAGTGAGACGGGATCGACGTGGGCGACGGGCAGGGCACCGGCTCGCGCAGCGGCGGCCGCGATATCAGGCGCGGGCTCGAGACAACCGAAGAAGTTGGGCTGCTGGAAGATGACCCCGGCTGCGTCCCTCGCCGCCTCGGCGACGCGCTCGGGATCTGTCGTGCCGTTCTCGTGCGGAACCTCGACGACCTCGAGGCCGAAGCCGGGGGCGTAGGTCTTGACGACCTGGCGAACCTGCGGGTTCGTCGCCTCGGTGACGACGACCTTCGCGCGGCCCGTCACGTGGCGGGCGACGAAGCACGCATCGGCGGCGACCGTCGTCCCGTCGTACCCGGATGCGTTGGACACGTCCATGCCGGTCAGCTCGCAGATCGCGGTCTGATACTCGAAGATCGCCTGCAGCACGCCCTGGCTCATCTCCGGCTGGTACGGCGTGTACGCCGTGAGGAACTCGCCGCGGGAAAGCATCGTGTTGACGACCGCGGGGACGTAGTGGTCGTAGATCCCGGCGCCGAGGAAGGACAGTTCGACGCCTGCGTGGGCGTTCCGGCGCGCCAGCTCCTCTAGGTGGGCTGCGATCTCCTGCTCGGCGAGCGGCGGCTCGAGGTCGAGCGACCGGCCGAGCCGGACGCCCGCCGGGATGTCACGGAACAGCTCCTCGACGGACTCGACGCCGACAGTCGCGAGCATCGCCTCGCGATCGACGTCGGTCAGCGCGATGTATCTCACGCCAGGTCTTCGAGCAGTTTCCTGTATGTCGCCGCGTCGAGCAGCGCATCGAGCTCACTCGTGTCTGTCATGCGCACGCGGATCAGCCAGCCCTCGCCGTACGGATCGTCGTTGACCGTCTCGGGCTCGTCGACCACCTTCTGGTTGACGGCGAGAACCTCGCCCGAGAGTGGCGCGATCAGGTCGGACACCGCCTTGACGGACTCGACCTCGCCGTAGGGGGCGTCCTTGCCGATCGTCGCGCCCACGTCGGGCGGCTCGTAGTGCACGAGCTCGCCGAGCGAGTCCTGCGCGTACCAGGTGATGCCAAGGGTCGCCTCGTCGCCCTCGATGCGGGCCCAGTCGTGTTCCTTGTGGTACCGGAGGTCGTCGGGATAGCTCTCGGACGCCGCCATTTCGTCAGTGCTCCTCTCGCTTGTAGATCGGTTTCCGGACGATCTTCGCCCGTCGCGGCTTGCCGCGTACGTCGATGGTGAGCTCCGTCCCCGGCTCTGCGGTCGCGGCGGGGACATAGCCCATGCCGATGCCGCGGTCGAGCATCGGCGAATGCGTGCCCGAGGTGACCTCGCCTCCTCCGGCGATGGGCATGCCCTGGCGCGGGATCGCGCGCTCCTCCATCACGAACGCGGCGAGCCGCTGGTCGGGGCCCTGTTCCTTGATCCGGCGCAGCTCGTCCGAGCCGACGAACTCGCGGTCGAGCGCGCACACCCAGCCGAGCCCGGCCGAGATCGCGTCCGTATCCGGAGAGATGTCGTTGCCGTGTAGCGGGAAGCACATCTCGAGCCGGAGGGTGTCTCGCGCGCCGAGGCCACAGGGCTTGACGCCGCGGCTGAGCACGTTCTCCCAGAGGTCGCCGGCCTCCTCGGCCATGACCATCAGCTCGACACCCTTCTCGCCCGTATAGCCGGTGCGGTTGATCATGCAGGCGATCCCGTCGATCTCGCCCTCGGCGAACGTGAATCCGGGCGCATCGTCGAGACCCAGGCGCTCGAGGGACCTCGGCCCCTGGACCGCGATCAGCCCGTATTCGTCGGAGACGTCGCGCACGTCGGAGCCGGGCAGCTCCCGGTCGCGCACCCACTGGAAGTCGATGTCCGCGTTCGACGCGTTGACGATCAACAGGAACCGGCAGCGGTCGAGCCGGTAGACGATCAGGTCGTCGACGATCCCGCCGCGCTCGTTCGTCAGGAGCGTGTACTGCGCCTCGCCGATCCCGATCCGCGCGACGTCGTTCGAGAGCAGCGAGGCGAGCAACTGCTCCGCCCGCGGCCCCTCGACGTCGATCTCGCCCATGTGCGAGACATCGAACGCGCCCGCGTCCTCCCGCACCGCGACGTGCTCGGCGATGACGCCCTCGTACTGGACGGGCATCTCCCAGCCGGCGAACGACACCATGCGCGCGCCGAGCGCGACGTGGTGCTCGTAGAGCGGGGTGCGACGAAGACCGGCCCGGGTAGGCACGGCCCGGATGCTAACGACGGCGAGCCGCTACGAGTCGCGCAGGAACGAGGGCACGTCGAGCACCTCGTCCGGGATGTCGAAGCTCTCGGACGACTTCTGCTCGCGCGGTGTCACCGCCGTTGTGGCGACGGGCTCCCGCGGCGAGCGTGGCTCTCCGGCCGGAGTCGCCTTGCGCCGCCGGCGGTGCTGCTCGCCGAAGCCGGTCGCGATGACGGTCACACGGAGGTCGTCTCCCATCGCGTCGTCGACGACGGCGCCGAAGATGATGTTCGCGTCGCTCGACGCGGCGGCGGTCACGACCTCTGCGGCCTCGTTCACCTCGAACAGGCCCATGTCCGGGGGACCGGTGACGTTGAGGAGGACGCCGGTCGCGCCGTCGATCGACGAGTCGAGGAGCGGCGACGACACGGCCTTCTGCGCCGCCTCGGTCGCTCGCTTGTCGCCGTGCGCGATACCGATGCCCATCAACGCGCTGCCGGCCTCGCGCATGATCGTGCGCACATCGGCGAAGTCGAGGTTGATCAGCCCGGGGATCGTGATCAGGTCGGTGATGCCCTGGACGCCCTGGCGGAGGACATCGTCGGCCAGGCGGAACGCGTCCACGACGGACGTGTCCTTGTCGATCACCTGAAGCAGCCGGTCGTTCTCGATCACGATCACGGTGTCGACGCGTGCCTGCAACTCCGCGATGCCCTGTTGCGCGATCTCGGCCCGCCGGCGCCCCTCGAACGAGAACGGCCGCGTGACCACGCCGACGGTCAGCGCGCCGACCTCGAGCGCGAGATCCGCGACGATCGGCGCCGCGCCGGTGCCGGTGCCGCCGCCCTCTCCTGCCGTGACGAAGACCATGTCGGAGCCTTTCAGCGCTTCCTTCAGCTCGTCGCGCGTCTCCTGCGCGGCCGCGCGACCGACGTCGGGGTTCGCGCCTGCGCCGAGCCCGCGGGTGGCGGCCTCGCCGATGTGGATCTTCACGTCGGCGTCGCTCATCTGCAGCGCCTGCGCATCCGTGTTGACGCCGATGAACTCGACGCCGGCGAGGCCCGCGTCGACCATCCGGTTGACGGCGTTCGTGCCGCCGCCGCCGACCCCGACGACCTTGATCACCGCGACGTAGTTTCCGGATTGACCTCTCATCGCTTTCTGCCTCTCACGCGTTGTTTCGACGGAGCGAAGCTGAACCTTTACTGGAGCGTTATTGCCTCACCCCGGCGAGTCTGCACGCCAGGGTAGGTACTCCTGATTGGCGTGTCAATCGGAGACTCCTGCTTCCGCTGCTCGATAACCCTCAACCTCCGGCTGAGACTTGAGCCTGAGATCCGTCCGGCGCGTAGCCGGCGACGGCTCGTGTCGGGACGCTCACGTCGACGTACAGAGCACTTTCGGAGCGGGGCAGGATCGCCGCCGCGACGGCGAGCTTGACCGGCAGGTCGCTCAGGTCGCCGAGACGCACCTCACGGCCGGACTGGAGCTGGAGCACGAGTTGGCCGCTCCCGTCGTCGCGCACCGCGAGCACACGGCCGGGGAAGCGAGAAGCTCGTAGCGTCGCCGCCACGCGGACGGCGTCTCCCGTCTCGACCTGTGCACCGACGGCCACGTCCGCCTCGGCGGCCAGCCAGATCCGTGGTAGCGGCGGATACGCGCCCGGTTCGAGCGCGGCCAGGACACGGCCGGTCCCGGAGACGAGCCAGCCGTCGGTTGCCCGGCGGAGCACGGCGACCGGTTGCTCGACCGCCACCGTGACCTTGAGCGTGTGCGGAAAGTCGCGGTCGTACCTGACGCTGGCGATCTGTGGGAGCCCGGCCAGCCGGCGGTCGGCGCCGGAGCGGCCGAACGAGACGAGGCTCTCACCCTCGAGCGGCTCGAGCGCCGAGCGGATGCGCGCCGCCAGGGCGGGCGGAGCGCCGACCACCTCGATCCGGCGCACGGCGAAGATCGACGTCTCGCGCGCGATCACGTACGCGCCCGCGGCTGCCGCGACCAGCCCGAATCCGATCGCGAGTGACCGGCCGCTCGGGAGCCAGCCCGCGATCCGCGCGAACCGAGGCGCAGGCCGTGGCAGCGCCTCCGTGTGTGTCAATGCAGGCGCCCGCCGTCGTCGCTTTCCGGCCACGCGGCTGACTTCGCCCTCGAGGGCGCGCTTCCTACTCGCCGACCGGGGACAGCTCGAGTGGGCCGACGAGCTCCACCTCGCGCTCGAGCACGACGCCGAACTCGCCCAGCGCGCGCCGCCGCGCCTCGACCATCAGTGCGAGCGCATCGGCCGCGGTCGCGTCGCCCGTGTTCTCGATGAAGTTGGCATGGACCGGTGAGATCCGAGCGCCGCCGATCAGGTGTCCCTTGAGCCCGCAGGCTTCGAGCATCCTCCCGGCGCCGAGCTCGTGCTCCGGGTTCTTGAACACGCTGCCGAACGTCCGCTTGTTGGTCGGCTGTGTTGCCTTCCGCCGCGCGTTCATCTCGGCGACCGTCCGCTTCACATCGTCCGGTGGTCGCGGCACGAGACGGAACTCGACCTGCGCGACGACCTGACCCGCCCGGAGGGCGGAGTGCCTGTAACCGAGTTCGAGCTCGGCGAGGGTCAGCCAGCCCGCACCGGCCGGGTCGACGACGAGCGCGCGCTCGAGCACTCGCGACCAGTCGCTCCCGTACGCGCCGGCGTTCATCCGCACGCCGCCTCCGGCCGTGCCCGGGATCGCACAGGCGAATTCGAAGCCGCCGAGGCCCGCACGCCGCACGGCATGCAGGCAGACCGCGTTCGCGGCCCCGCCGCCCGCGATGAGCAGCTCGGCATGGATCTCGACCGAAGCGAGCTCGCCCGCAAGCCGGACGACGAGCCCGTCGACGCCGTCGTCCGCCGCGAGCAGGTTCGACCCGAGCCCGATCGGGACGATCGGCGAGCCGCGCTCGGCCGCCCAGCCGACCACGCGCTCCAACTCGGCGAGCGTCCTCGGCTGCGCAAACGCACGCGCCGGCCCACCGATCCCGACCGTGGTCAACCGCGCGAGCGGAACCGACTCCTCGATCGCCGTAGCGCCCGGCTGTGCACGCGTCGTCACGCTTTTGTCACACCTGCGTCCCACATGCGTGACGATTTTTCCGCTACCGTCAAAAACGGGGGCAGGGCGCGCAAGCGCCCCCGGGGGAAGACAAATCGTCTCGCCATGGGCGGCCCCGGGATCATGCGAGGGACTCCAGGACGAGCTTGGCCGCTGACACGACGTCGTCCGCTCCCTGGGCGAGGACGAGGTCACCGGCACGGGCGCGTCGGGTCGCGTATCTCGCGGCATCGGACAGCTCGGGCGTCCAGGCGAGCGGCATCCCGGGGCGGAGCTCGGCGAGCGCGTCGACGACGAGCTTGCCGGAGACGCCGTCCGGGCGGGGCTCGCTCGCGCCGGACACGTCCGCAACCGCGACGGCGTCGGCGGCTGCGAGCGCGGCGGCCAGCTCGCGGGCCAGGTGGCGCGTACGCGAGTATCGGAGCGGGCGGAAGACGACGAGCACGCGCCCCTGCCCGGCGCGCTCGCGCGCGGTCGCGACCGTCACGGCGATCTCCTCGGGGTGATGCCCGTAGTCGCTGACCACCTCCACACCCCGGGCTTCGCCGTGGACCTCGAAGCGGTGGCCGGCACCGCGATAGCCCGCGAGCACGGGAAGCGCCTCTTCTCGCAAGACGCCGACGAGTTCGAGGGCGCCGAGCGCGGCAGCCGCGTTGCGTTGGTTGTGCCGGCCGGGAACGGCGAGCTCGACGTCGACCGGCTCGAGCTCGTCGCCGCGCACGACCTCGCCCGCCTGCCCGAGCCACGCTGCGAACAGCTGCTCGACCTCGGCGCGTGAGCCGAACGTCGCGTGATGGTCGAAGTCGACGTTCGTCAGCACGGCAATCCGCGGCGCGAGCCCCTCGATCGACCGGTCTGCCTCGTCCCCCTCGGTCACCAGCCACCCGTCCCCGGCGCGCGCGTTGCCCCCGAGCTGCGGCACCTCGGTACCGAGGACGAAGGCCGGGTCGCGGCCGAGCTCCTGGAGGCAATAGGCGATCATCGCCGCGGTGGTCGTCTTGCCGTGCGTGCCCCCGACGACGATCGACGGCCGCGCCGACACGATCTCGCCCAATAGCTCGCCGCGGTGCAGGGCATGCGCGGCGGCCGCGCGCTCGGGATTGTCGAGCGGAACCGCGGTCGAGTAGACGACCTCTGCGCCGGCCGGCACCCGCGCGGCGTCCTGCTGCCCGATCGCGACGTCGATGCCCGCTTCGGCGAGCAGCGGCGTGAAGCGCGACTCGCGCAGATCCGAGCCGCCGACGTCGGCGCCGAGCCCGGCCGCGAGCAGCGCGAGCGCGCTCATCCCGTCGCCGCAGATCCCGACGAACCAGAACCGCCGGCCCGCGAGCTCACCGCCCGGCAAGGGCCATCAGCTCCTCCGCGATCTCGTCGGCCGCGTCGGGTCGCGCGACCGCCAGCATCCGCTCGGACATCGCCGCAAGGCGCGCCGGGTCGGCAAGCAGCCTACGAACCATCCCGGGCACGCGGTCGAGCTCCGAGTCGGAGACGACGAGCGCGGCTCCCGCCTGCTCGAAGTAACTCGCGTTCTTCGCCTGATGGTCCGCCGTCGCGTGCGGGTACGGCACGAGGACAGCGGGCTTGCCCGCGAGCGCGAGATCGTAGACGGAGCCCCCGGCGCGGCAGAGAACGAGGTCGCAGGCGCCGAGTGCCGCGCCGAATTCGTGCGTGTAGGGAACCAGCCGGTAGTCCGGCCGCGAGACGCGGCCTCGCAGCGCCGCGAAGTCGCGCTCGCCGGCGAGATGCAGGACGGCCGGCCCTTCGGGCCCGAGATCGCGGACGACCAGCTCGTTGAGGCTGCGCGCTCCCTGGCTCCCTCCGAACACGAGCAGCACCGGCCCCTCGGCCGGCAGCTCGAAGCGCCGCCGGCCCTCCTCCCGCGAGGTCGGATGGGACCGTGACGGCACCGGCCGGCCCGTGACACGGAACTTCGGCGGCGTCCGCCCGTGGATCGGGAACGAGAGGAAGACGCGTCGCGCGAAGGGGGCCGCGAGCCGGTTCGCGAGGCCGAGGTGCGAGTCGGCCTCGGTCAGCGCCGCCGGGATCCGGCGCGTCCACGCAGCGAGCACCATCGGCCCGCCGACATAGCCGCCGCCGCCGAGGACGACGTCCGGCCGACGGCGCGCGAGGATCTGCCGGCACGCGAACGGCGCCCGGCCGGCGAGCGCGAGCGACCGGAGCAGCGCCGGGCTCGCCTCGCGCGGGAAGCCGGAGACCTGGAACGGGTCGAGCTCGAATCCCGCTTCAGGAACGAGCTGCGCCTCGAGCCGATCCGGCGACCCGGCGAAGGTCACCCGTACCCCGCGACGGCTCAGGGCTTCGGCGACGGCGATCGACGGCGCCACGTGACCGCCCGTCCCCCCGGCCGCGATCACGCACGCGAGCTTGCCGTCCGACTGCATCCGCGCTCCCGATGTTAAGGAGAATCCCCGTCGCGGCGAGCGCGGCAATCAGGCTCGACCCGCCGTAGGAGACGAACGGGAGCGTGATCCCGGTGAGCGGCGCGATCGCGAGCACCGCGGCGAGGTTGATCGCAGCCTGGCCGCAGATCAGGACGGTCAGCCCCGCCGCGAGCAGCTTCCCGAACGGGTCCTTGCAGGAGAGCGCGATGCGGAATCCCGCCCAGCCGAACGCGGCGTACGCGAGGATCACGGCGCCGGTCCCGACGAGGCCGAGCTCCTCGCCGATCGTCGCGAAGATCATGTCCGTGTGCGCCTCGGGCAGATCGAAGATCTTGACGACGCCGTGGCCGATCCCGACTCCGAAGATTCCGCCCGAGCCGAGCCCGATCATCGCCTGGACGACCTGGAAGCCGGCTCCCTGCGGGTCGTGCCAGGGGTCGAGGAAGCTGAACAGGCGGGCGCGGCGGTAGGGCTCGAACCAGATCGCGAGCATGCCGGCGACCGAGACGATCGTGAAGGCACGGACGAGCAGGCCGCCGGGCAGCCCGGCGACGACCATGATCCCGGCCAGCATGACGATGAGGGCGATGGCGGTGCCGAGGTCGGGCTCGACCAGGATCAGGACGCTGGCGAGACCGGCGACGAGCCCGAGCGGCTTGCCCAGCTCCTTCAGCGAGCGTGGCTGACCGCGGCCGCGCGACAGGTACGCGGCGACCCAGGCTGCCAGCGCGAGCTTGGCCAACTCCGAGGGCTGGAACGCGAACGAGCCGAACGAGACCCATCGCCGCGCACCGTTGACGCTCTGCCCGATGAGCAGGACGCCTGCGAGCATCACGAGGCTGACGAGGACGAGGCTCGGCGCGAGCCGCCGCCAGAGGCCGTAAGGCGTCCGGTACGCGGCGAGCAGCGCGACGACGCCGAGGCCCGCGAACAGCGCCTGGCGCATCAGGTACTGCATCGGCTGGCCGTTGCCGCCGTCGACCGCACGCGCCGACGTCGCGCTGTACACCATCACCAGCCCGAATGCGGTCAGCGCGAGCGTGACCAGGACCAGGACGTTCACCTCGAGCTGCGCCCGCTTCACGCCTCCAGGTTCTGCACGAGCCGCCGGAACTCCTCGCCGCGGTGCACGAAGTCGTCGAACTGGTCGAAGCTCGCGCAGGCGGGCGAGAGCAGCACGACGTCGCCCGGAACGGCGTCCGCCGATGCGCGGGCGACCGCAGTGGACAGATCGCCGACCACCACCGCGCGCTCGCCGACGACCGCCGCCAGCTCGTCCGACGCCTCCCCGAGGACGTAGACCGCCTTCACATTCGAGCCGAGTCCGGCCGCGAGCGGCACGAAGTCCTGGCCCTTGCCGCGGCCACCCGCGATCAACCGCACCGGTTCGCCCGCGTAGGCGGCGAGCGCACCCAGCGCGGCCGCGACATTCGTGGCCTTCGAGTCGTTCACGTAGCGAACGCCCTCGATCTCGGCCACCGGCTCCAGCCGGTGCTCGACGCCGGGGAAGGAGACGAGCGCGGCGGCGATCGCCTCGTCGGGGATCCCGATCTCGCGCGCGACGAGCGTCGCCGCGGCGGCGTTCGCCCGATTGTGCTCGCCGAGGATGCGCGGCTCGGCCGGGAGCGGGTCGTCCGCGCCGAACTCGATCCCGGACAAACCGCTTCCGCGAGGGACGATCGCCTTCTCGGCGCGCTCGAAAATCCGCAGTTTGGCTGCGCTGTACGCCTCGAGCGACCCGTGCCGGTCGAGGTGATCGGGCTCGAGGTTGAGCAGCACGGCGATCTCGCAGGCGAGCTCGTGCACGTCCTCGAGCTGGAAGCTCGTCAGCTCGCAGACGAGCCACGATCCCTCCTCGACGTGGTCGGCGATCTCGCTGATCGGCGGATGCTCGTTCCCGGCCAGCGTCACGTCGCGACCGGCCGCGGCGAACATCGCCCCCAGCAGCCGAACGGTGGTCGTCTTCCCTTTCGTGCCGGTGACCCCGACGAGATGCACCGGCGGCAGCAGCCGGTAGCCGAGCTCGCTCTCGCTCCAGACCGGGATGCCCCGCTCTCTCGCCGCCGCGACGAGCACGTTCGCACCGGGCACACCCGGGCTCTTGACGAGGAGCCCGACGCCGTCGAGCCGCGCAGGCGCCTCGTCGGTTCCATCCTTCCGGTCGGCGGTCACCACCTCGACGCCGCGGCGCTCGAGCGCGCTTCGAGCCGCTTCGCCGGAGAGCCCCATCCCGACGACGAGCACGCGGCCCGGAAGCTCGACCGTCACCGCGTGACCCGCGACACCTCGGGCGAAGCGGGCTCGTCGAGCACGACCACGTCGTCGTCTCCGACCCGCTGGGGCACGCCCGAGACCACGCCCGCGTCCGCGCCACCCACCACGAGCACCATCAGTGGCCCCGGAAGAACTGGAAGTAGTAGCGGTAGTAGAGCGCGAAGCCGCAGGCGCAGAGGATGGCGCAAAGGATCCAGAAGCGCACCATGATCTTCGTCTCCGACCACGCCTTCATCTCGAAGTGGTGGTGGATCGGTGCCATCAGGAAGACGCGTCTTCCCCAGCGTTTGAAGCTGAACACCTGGATCATCACGGAGAGCGCCTCGATCAGGAAGATGCCGCCGATCAGCAGCAGCAGGAACTCGGTCTTCATCACGATCGCGAACGCGGCGAGGGCACCGCCGATGGCCATCGAGCCCGTGTCCCCCATGAACACCTCGGCGGGCCAGGCGTTGTACCAGAGGAAGCCGATGATCGCCCCGATCAGCGCCGCGCCGAAGATCGCCAGGTCGAGGTAGATCTCGTCGCGGTTCGCCGGGACGCGGCTCGACCGGATCCAGGCGATCACCGCCATGGCAGTGAACGTGAAGACGGCGATGATCCCCGTGCCGGCCGCGAGCCCGTCGAGCCCATCCGTCAGGTTCACCCCGTTGGCGGCGCCGGCGATGATGAAGAAGAGGAGTACGTACCAGGCCCAGGAGAGCGGCAGCTTGCCGTTGATCACGGGGATGTAGACGCTCGTCTCGAAATCCCGACGGTGGAGCACGTAGCCGGCGACGGCGGCGACGGCGGCGAGCAGCAGGAGCTTCCAGCGGCCGCGCAGCCCGAGCGAGCGCTTGTGCGTCAGCTTGGTGAAGTCGTCGAAGAAGCCGATCGCGGCGCAGCTCAGCGTGACGAAGAAGACGAGCAGCGAGTTCGTCGTGTAATGGCCGAGCGCGAGGAACGGGATCGTCATCGCGACGACGATCAGGACGCCGCCCATCGTCGGCGTGCCCTGCTTGGCGATGTGGTGGCTCGGGCCTTCCTCACGGATCTGCTGGCCGTACTCGCGCTCTCGGAGGAAGCGGATGAAGCGCGGTCCGATCGCGATCGAGATCAACAGGGCGAGGATGCCTGCGACGAGGACTCGGACCATTACGCAGGGACCCGGGCGAGCGCTTCTGCGACGACCTCGAGCCCGGCCGCGCGCGAGCCCTTGACGAGGACGCAGTCGCCGGGGTGGATGAGCTCTCTCGCCATGTCGGTCGCAGTCGTGGCGTCGGGGTACCAGGCGTCCGGCTCGTACGAGCGCGCCGGCTCGCCCACGCCGATCACCACGTCGACGCCGAGGTTCTGCGCTACCCGCCCGATCTCCTCGTGGTAACGCGGCGCGTCGGTGCCGAGCTCGGCCATCTCGCCGAGCACCGCCACGGTCCTCCGGCCGGCGGCGCGCTCGACCAGATCCTCGAGCGCCGCCTGGACGGAGAGCGGGTTTGCGTTGTAGGCGTCGTTGATCAGGAGCCCGCCGCCCGGAAGCGGCACTTCGTCGCCACGCCACTTCGAGAACTCGACGTCGACCGAGTCCTCCGGCTCGACGCCGACTGCCCGCGCGGTGAGGAGCGCGGCGAGGGCGTTGCGGGCCTGATGGCGCGCGGTGAAGGAGAACGAGATCTCGCGATCGTCCCACCGGATCAGCGTGCGGCCCTCTGCGATGCGCGCGTCGGGCTCGCCGAGACGGACTACCGTGACGTCCTCGCGCGCGACCGGGAGATCGGCGGGAACGATCGCACGGCCGCCCGGCGGCAGCGAAGCGACGAGTTCCGACTTCGCCTCGGCGATTGCCTCGAGCGAGCCGAGCAGCTCGACGTGGGCGGGGCCGATCGTCGTGATCACACCGACGTGCGGCCGCGCGAACGCACAGAGCTCTGCGATCTGCCCGAGTCCGCGCATCGCCAGCTCGAGGATGCAGACCTCGGTGTCGGGCCCGAGGCGGCAGAGCGTGAGCGGCACGCCGATCTCGTTGTTGAAGCTGGCCTCGGCGGCCACCGTGCGGGTCCGAGGCCGGCAGATCGCGGCCAGGATGTCCTTCGTCGACGTCTTGCCGGCGGAACCGGTGATCCCGACGACGCGGGCGCTGCTGCGGTCGCGGACGACGCCGCCGAGCGCTGCGAGCGCGGCGAAGCCGTCGTCCGGGACGAGCGCCGCGGCGGCGCCCCGCTCGAGCGCGTCTTCGACGAAGGCCGCGCCCGCGTCGTTCACTGCGACGAACAGGTCGCCGGAGGCGATGCGGCGCGAGTCGACCTGGACGCCTGTCACTCGCTCCGCATCCTGGGCGAAGACGAGCCGGCCGAGGCGAAGGTCGGCGATCTCGTCGACGGACAGCGGGATCATGCGCGCGCTCCGAGCCGGCGAAGCGCCTCCCGGGCGACCGAGCGGTCGTCGAACGGCACCGTCACCCCTTGCGACTCCTGGCCCTGCTCGTGACCCTTGCCGGCGATGAGCACGACGTCGCCGGGCTCGGCCGCTTCCACCGCCCGCGCGATCGCGAGCGCCCGGTCGGGCTCGACCTCGACCTCGCCGGTCACGCCCTCGAGCACGTCGCGGATGATCGCGTCCGGATCCTCGCTGCGCGGGTTGTCGGAGGTGACGATCGCAACGTCGCTTTCGGTGGACGCGACACGACCCATGAGCGGTCGCTTGCCTCGATCTCGGTCGCCGCCGCAGCCGAAGACGCAGATCACGCGGCCGGCGGTGAGGTCGCGCGCGGTGCGGAGCGCGTTCTCGAGCGAATCCGGAGTGTGCGAGTAGTCGACGACGACGAGGAAGCTCTGCCCTTCGTCCACCGGCTCGAAGCGCCCGGGCACGCCGCGCACGCTCGCGATGCCCTGAGCGACCGCCTCGTCCGGGAGGTCGAGCAGTTGAGCAGCCGCGACCGCGCCGAGCACGTTCTCGACGTTGAAGCGCCCGAGGAGCGGCGTCTCGATCTCGATCCCGGCGGCGGTCATCCTCGCTCCGCGAGCACCGAGCTCGAGCCCCTCCGCGGTGACGTCCGCCGGCGTATCGAGTGCGAAGGTCACGAGCGGAGCACGGCCCAGCGCGCCCAGCTCGTCCGCGAGCCGCCGGCCGTGGGTGTCGCCGATGTTCACGGCAGCCGGGGTGGGATCGCCCGCGAGGAACAGCCGCCGCTTCGCCTCGAAGTACCGCTCCATCGTCCCGTGCAGGTCGAGGTGGTCCTGGCTCAGGTTCGTGAACACGAGCACGGCGAACCGCGTACCGTCGAGCCGGCGGAGCTCGGAGCCGTGCGACGTCGCCTCGAGCGCGCAGCTGCGATCGCCGGCGTCGAGCATCTCGCGGAGCGTCCGCTGCAGGTCGATCGCCTCCGGCGTCGTCCGAACTGCCGGTCGCCGTTCGCCACCGATCCGCGTCTCGACGGTGCCGAGCAGGCCCGGCCGGAGGCCGGCTGCGGCGAGAATCGCGAACAGCAGGAACGTCGTCGTCGTCTTCCCGTTCGTGCCGGTGACGCCGGCGACGGTCAGCTCGCGCGACGGGTGACCGAAGAACTCCGCGGCGGCGACGGCCATCGCGGGGCGCGCGTCGGGGACGACGAGCTGCGGCACGTCGAGGTCGAGCGGCCGCTCGACGACGAGTGCGACCGCGCCCGCCTCCACCGCCTCCACCGCGAGGTCGTGCCGGTCGACGCGGTCGCCACGGACGCAGAAGAAGAGCGTGCCCTGTGTCACAGCCCGGGTGTCGTATGCGAGTTCGACGATCTCGGCCGGCGCAGGGTGCAGGACATCCTCCGGAGCGAGCGTGGCGATGAGCCGCTCCAGGTCCACGGCGGGCGAGTCTAGCAAGGACACGAGCCAACGGGCTGTGTCGAACCGTCACAAAAGACGCTCAAATGCGGGACTTTTGTGCGAAAGACACTGGCGGTCCGCCTTCGCCACGATTATGCTCGCAGCGGGGAGGAGGTGGCGTACCTAGCCGCCGGACGAAGGGGACGTGTTCGGCGTGGCCGCGTTCGAACCGGACGTGTCCGTTGAAGCCGTGGCGGTAGAGGACGTGGCGGTCGAGGCAGTCGCTGTCGCGCCTGTCGTCGCGTCGCCTGCCAGATCGGACGGGTTGTCGGGCGGCACTTCGAGATACTGGAGCGCGAAGCGCGCGATCTGCTGGAAGACCGGCGCGGCCACCGTGCCGCCGAAGATCGCGCCCTGCGGCTCGTCCACGGTCACCAGGATCACGAGCCGGGGCGAGGTCGCGGGCACGATGCCCACGAACGACGCGACGTACTTCGACGTCGAGTAGCCGCCGGTCTCCGGGTCGGGCTTGTTCGCAGTGCCGGTCTTCCCGGCCACCACGTAGCCGGGCACGTGCGCGAGCGTCCCGGTGCCCTCGGCCACGACGTCGACGAGCATGGCCATCAACTGCTTGGCGATCGCGGGCGACACGATGCGGCGATGCACGACCTTCGGCCGCGGCCCGTCGATGACGCGGTCGACCAGATGTGGGGTGACCCACAGGCCGCCGTTGGCGATCGCTGCGTAGGCGGCCGCAACCTGGACGGGCGTGACGGCGATGCCCTGCCCGATCGGAATCGTCCCGACCGCCGACCCGTACCACTTGCTGCGCGGCAGCACGATGCCGGGGCTCTCGCCCGGGAAGTCGATGCCCGTGTCGTGGCCGAAGCCAAATCGCGAGATCCAGCCCGAGAGCGCGGTCGCACCGACGAGCCTCGCCAGCGTGACGGCGCCGACGTTCGAAGAACGCGCGAGGATCTGGCCGACGGTCATCGTCTCGTCGCCGCGCGGCTCCGCGTCGTGGATGACCTTGTCCGCGACCTGGATCGAGTACGGGAGGAAGAACGACCGGGTCGGCGTGACGAGGCGCTCCGAAAGCGCCGCCGCGACCGTCACGAGCTTGAACGTCGAGCCGGGCTCGTAGACATCCGTCACTGCCGCGTTCCGCTGGTACTGGGGCGGGACGTTCGCAAACGAGTTCGCGTCGAAGCCGGGCGCGGTCGCCATCGCGATCACCGAGCCCGTGTGTGGGTCGAGCACGACGGCGGTCGCCCGCTTCGCGTGCCACTGGAGCACAGCAGAGCGCAGCGCGTCCTCCGCCTCCGCCTGAATCGTGTGGTCGATCGTCAGGAAGACGTCGTGCCCGTCGCGCTCCGGGACCGAGTTGAGCACGTCGACGACGCGGCCGACGGGATCCTTGATCACCGTCTCCTGGCCGGCGCGGCCCGTCAGCGTGCCGTCGCGCTCGAGCTCCATCCCGGCGAGGCCCCGGTTGTCGATTCCTGCGAAGCCGATCAGCTGGGATCCGACCGGCCCGAGCGGGTAGTAACGCCGCTGCTCCGGATAGAAGCCGAGGCCCGCGAGGTGACGCTGCCTCAGCGCCGCGGCCTTGGCCGGGTTGGCCTCGCGGTCGACGTACACGAACCACTTCGTCCGGTCGGTGAGCTGCTGGTAGAGCGCGGCCGGATCGACTCCGAGCGTCTGCGCCGCCGCGTTCGCGACCGCCCGCGGGTTGACGACTTCGCGCGGGTTCGCGTACACGGTCGTCGCCTGCTCGCCGATCGCGAGCTGGACGCCCGAGCGGTCGAAGATCGTGCCGCGCCCGGCGGGAACCGTCAGCGTCTCGCGCTGCTGGCTCGCGCCCCTCGTCGACAGAGTGCTCGCCTGAACCGTCTGCAACCAGGCGGCGCGGGCGAGCATGACGGCGAAGACGACGGCGAAGACGGCGAGGAGCGCGCGGATCCGGCGATCGGCGAGCCTGGTGCTCGGACGGCGCCGACGCATGTCAGCGGGGCAGCGTGAAGATCGTGGTCGCGGTCGGATCGGCCTCGACGAGCCCCGACACGCCCGTGACGATGTTCCCCGTCCGCTTCGCGCTCGCGAGCTTCGCCTGGTCGGCGGCGATGTCCGCCTCCAGCTGCGCCCGCTGCCTGTTGACGCCGTCGAGGTCGAGGTTCCGTTGCAGCACGGCCACGTTGAGCGCAACGACGCCGGCGAGCAGGATCGCGACTGCGACGATCCAGGCGACGCCGCCGGCCAGCAGACGCCTGCCGGCACGCTGCTTGCGGACCTGCCGGACGCGCGTGCCGGCGCGTGCGTGCGGCGCGATGCTGCTCAATCGGTCTTCTCCGCGGCGCGCAGGCGAGCCGAGGCGGCACGCGGGTTGAGGGCAGTCTCACGCGCGCTCGGCCGCACCGCCCTCGGCGTCACGACGCGAAGCACCGGCTCGCGCCCGCAGGCGCAGATCGGGAAGTCCGGCGGGCAGACGCACCCGCGCTGCTCGTCGCGGAAGAAACGCTTGACGATCCGGTCCTCGAGCGAGTGGAAGCTGATGACGGCGACGCGGCCGCCGGGACGGAGCATCTCGACCGCCGCGGGGAGCGCCTCGTCGAGCTGGCCGAGCTCGTCGTTGACCGCGATCCGGAGCGCCTGGAAGACACGTCTCGCGGGGTGGCCGTCGCCGAACCGGGCTGGAGCCGGGATCGCCGCCTTGATCGCGTCCACGAGCTGGCCCGTCCGCTCGAACGGCTCCACTCGGCGGCGGCGCCCGATCTCGCGAGCGATCGCCCGCGCGAAGCGCTCCTCGCCGTAGCGGCGAAAGACGATCTCGAGCTCGCGCTCGTCGAGCTCGTTGACGAAGTCGGCGGCGGTCATGTCGGCGGTCTGGTCCATGCGCATGTCGAGCGGTGCGTCGACCGCATACGAGAAGCCGCGCTCGGGCTGGTCGATCTGCATGCTCGAGACGCCGAGGTCGAGCAGGATCGCGTCAGCGCGCATGCCGTTCGCGGCCAGCTGTCCGAGAACGGTCGCGAACTCGCCGCGCAGGAATCGGGCCTGGATGCCCGTGCGCCGGCGGAACCGCTCGAAGTACGTCCGCGCCGAGGGGTCGCGGTCGATCGCGACCAGCTTTCCCTCGCCGCGCAGGTCGGCGGCGAGCAGCTCGGCGTGCCCGCCCGCCCCGAAGGTGGCGTCGACGACCGTGTCGCCGCGCTCGACCCGGAGCAGGTCGCGCACCTCTTCCGCGAGAACGGGAATATGGTCAGTCGCGCTTGGCTGCAAGGCGTTCGGCAACATGCTCGGCCCTCCCTTCGACTTCCTCGACCAGCGTGCGCCAGGCAGCCCGGTCCCAGATCTCGAGGTGGTCGTGGACTCCAGCGACCACGACCTCGCGACCGAGCTTCCCTTGCGCGACGAGCGGCGCCGGCAGCATGATCCGGCCCTGCTTGTCAGGTGTGGCTTCGACCGCAGCGGCGAAGAAGTAGCGCTGAATCATGCGGTCGTCGCGGCTGAGCAGGTCGAGGTCGGCGAGCCGGGAGTCGACCAGTCGCTCCCAGTCGGGGCGGGCGTAGGCGTAGAGGCAACCGTCCATGCCGCGGGTGACGACGAGGCCGTCCAGGAAGGAGTCCCGGAACTTGGCCGGAAGGGTGAGCCGGTTCTTGTCGTCGAGTGTGTGCTCGTACTCGCCCAGGAACATCGTCGCCGCCGTGCTGGCATGACCACCACCACGGTCCACTTTAACCCACTTTCCCCCACTATGCAAGCCGGGCGACTCACGCCCGGCAACGCCGTAGGATCCGCCGTGACCGACCACGAACGGAGGTTCCGATGGAAGAGCACGTCTCCTGGGTGATCGAACTGGCGGTGAAGGACGGCCAGCTCGACACCTTCAAGACGCTGATGGGCGAGATGGTCGCCGGCACCAGCAGCGAGACAGGGACGCTCAACTACGAGTGGTACATCTCGGACGACGAGCGAACCGTCCACATCTTCGAGAAGTACGCCGACTCGGACGCGATGATCACCCACGTCAGCGGCTTCATGGAGAAGTGGGCGGGACGGTTCCTGGAGAGCGTCGATCCGACGCGTTTCACCGTGTACGGCGATCCGAGTCCGGCCGCGAGAGAGCTGCTCGCCGCATTTGGCGGCACGTACCTCGGCCCGTGGGGAGGCTTCGCCCGCTAAGGGCCCAGCTCGAGCTGACCTGCGAACGCGCCCCGGCCGGTGAGGGCCGCGGCGCCGCACCTTGATGCGAGGGCGACCGCGTTCGCGGGCGTCATCCCGGCCGCGAGGCCGTACGTCAGCCCGGCGGCGAACGAGTCGCCCGCGCCGTAGGCGTCTACGATCGGTCCGGGGAGCGGCGCAGCGGGAAACGGCCCGCCGGGCTCCATCACGCCGCCCTCCCCTCCAAGCGTGGCGACGCGGAGCTTCGGCGGCGGGTCGAGATCGCCCGGCTCGTACCTCTCCCCCGCGTCGCGGCCGCTCCCGACGAGTGCGTCGAGCTCGACGTGGGCTGCGCGCAAGGTCTTGAGCGAGCGCGGCGTCGCCGTCAGCACCTTCGCGAGGCGAGCCGCACGGAGCGCGTCGACATCGCCGCCCGTGAAGTAGACGCCGTCCATCTCCGCGAGCTCGTCCCAGGGCAGCGCATCCGAGCCGCGCGGGACGAGCCGGTCACCGATCACCGTGATCGTCCGCTCGCCGCTCGCCTCGACGAAGGTCTTCGCTCGTCGTTGCGGCTCGTCGCGCCAGGCGACGTGAAGCCGCAACCCGAGCGCCGACAGCTCCTCGAGCGCGCGATGCCCGAGATCATCGTCGCCGAGCGCCGTGAAAAAGTCGGCGCCGCCCGCGAGCTTCGCGAGCTGCACAGCCGCAACCGAGCCGCCGCCTCCGGGCTCGGCCCACCACTCCGTCGCGTGCACGATCTCGCCGGACGCGGGCACGTGCGGGACGCGCAGGAACTCGACCCACTCGACGTGCCCGACGACCGCGACCCTCACGTCGGCAGTCTCACATTCCGGCGCTGTCCGCCGTTCTGGATGGATGATGGGGGTGATGACGGTTCCGCCGTTCGAACGGTTCTACGACGACTACCGCGGCGTCGTGCTCGGGCTGCTCGCCAAGAGGCTCGGACGCGAGCGCGCCGAGGACGCGTTCCAAGAGACGTTCTTCCGCGCGTTGAGGGCGTACCCGAAACTGCGCGACGGCCGCAACCTGCGCGCCTGGGTGCTCACGATCGCCGAGAACGTCGCGACCGACGAGCACCGGCGAACGAAGCCGGGCGGCGAGATGCCCGAGCAGGAGAGCTGGGACAGCCTGCCGCCGGTGGCGGAGATCGGGCATCTCGTCGAGGCACTACCGCCGACCGAGCGGGCCGCCGTCGTCCTCCGCTACGGCTACGACCTCGACTACGACCGCATCGGCGCGGTGCTGGGATCGAGCACGGACGCGGCGCGCCAGGCCGCGTCCTCCGGCGTGCGCCGGCTGCGACGAAAGGAGCTCGGATGAGCGTTTCGGAGGATCTCGACCGCCGCTTCCGGGAGGCGGCTGCCGCGGCCGGGCTGATCGACGCGGCATTCGACCTCGCCGACACCCCGATCGGCACGCTGCTCGTGGCGGCGACCGACCGCGGCCTCTGCCAGATCTCGTTCGACCCGGATCGCGGGGTCGAGGAGCTCTCGCGCGCGGTGGGCACACGCGTGCTGCGCGTGCCGCGCAAGCTCGACCCGGCTCTGCGCGAGCTGGACGAGTACTTCGAGGGTCGGAGGACCGATTTCGACCTCCCGCTCGACATCGTCCGGGTCGCGGACTTCAACCGGGTCGTGCTCGACGAGCTCGCGCTCGTCCCGTACGGACAGGTAACGACCTACGGGACGCTCGCGGCAAAGGTCGGGCACCCGCGGGCCGCGCGGGCCGTCGGCGTCGTCATGAACCGCAACCCGATCCCGATCGTCCTGCCGTGCCACCGTGTGATCGGCGCGAACGGCAGCCTCACGGGCTACGGCGGCGGGCTCCACGTCAAGCGCGCGCTGCTCCAGCTCGAGGGCGCGATCCTGGCCTAGAGCGCGTCGAGGTACGCGCAGCGGCGAGGGTCACCGGGGAGCGGGGACGGGCCGAGCTTCACGACGACCCGGCGCCCGCCGCTGACGCCGACCTCGCTCCCGACCGGCGGCGGCTCACCTGCGCGTCCGAGCAGCGCGTAGCCGGACGCGTTCCAGACGAAGAGCACGTGGCCGGGCCCCGAGTCATCGGGCTCGAGCGTCTCCGGCTCGAGATCGGCGTTGGCCTCGGCGACGCTCGTCCGCAGTAGCTCGACACCGCGTGCGCCGTCGAGCTGTCGGGTCGCGGCGGTCGCAGCCTGCTCCTCGAGCAGCCAGTCGAGCTGCTTCTGGGTCAAGAACCCCTGACGCGCCAGGATCTCGCCCAGGCGCACGCCGGTGGACAGGTGCTCCGCCAGGGCGAGCTCGAGCTGTTCCTCGGTCAAGAGTCCGTGCTCGAGAACCATCTGCCCCAACAGCTTGCCCTCCACCCTTGCAGTATCGCGACTCTGCAGCCGGCCTCGAGTAGCATCCCACGGGTGGCGACGCTCTCCGGGATCACGAGCGAATCGGAGCTTCGCGAGCTGATCGGCAGCCCGCAGGAGCTGGTCGTCTCGAAGATCTCGAACCGGCTGAACGACCTGACTCGCCAGTTCGTCGAGCGCTCGCCGTTCATGTGCCTCGCCACCTCGGCGCCGGATGGAAGCTGCGACGTGAGCCCGCGCGGCGATCCCGCCGGGTTCGTGCGCATCCTCGACGAGCGCACGCTGCTGATCCCCGATCGCCCGGGCAATCGGATCGCCGACTCGCTCCGCAACATCCTCGCGAACCCGCACGTCGGGATCCTGTTCCTGATCCCGGGCATCGGCGACACGTTTCGCGTGAACGGACGCGCGACGCTGGTCACGGACGAGGAGCTGCTCGCCGACTCCACCGTCGAGGGCAAGCCGCCGAAGCTCGGCATCCTCGTCGAGATCGACGAGGCGTACACGCAGTGCTCGAAGGCGCTGATCCGCTCGGACCTCTGGAACCCGGAGCAGCAGGTCGAGCGCTCGGAGCTTCCGAGCTCGGGCGAGATCCTCCGCGCGGTGCGCGAGGAGGAGACCTTCGACGCCGACGAGTACGACCGCGCTCGGGCCGAGCGCTACGCGCGCCGCGACGGCCTGTACTAGCCAGAGCCCGGCTCGTCGCGTTTCAGCCCTTTGTTCACCGCGCCGAGGGCGTAACGTCCCGGCTTGAGCGCGAGATCGGCCACCCGGTTGATCACGCCGCCTCCAGGGAGCTTCTCCTCGATCACGTCGGTGACGTCGTCGACGGCGTCGAGCACCTTCTCACCCGCATCGGCCGCGCCGCCGGCGATGGGAACGACCGCAGCTGTGACGAGCACGCCGGCCTCCCTCGCCACCGCGCCCGCGAACTGCTGCAGCGACTCTCGCAACGTGTGCTGAGCGTCGTCGCGGGCCTCCTCGCGGCCGCGGACGATCTCCTCCGGATCGGCCCCCGTCGCCTTCCACCAGCGCCAGCCGACCACCTGGCCGGTCCGGTGGAGTACGAACACGACTAGCAGCAGGCCGATCACAGCCCACACGGCCGCGAGCACGAGCGGCGCCCGCCAGCTGGGAAGCGGCGAGGACAGCGCATACACGATTGCCCAGTTGACCAGCACGAACGCCGTCGCAAACGCGAGCCCGACCCCGACCACGACGGAGATGTCGCGTGCCGCGCGGCGCAGCTCGGGGATATGACGGAAGGTGGTGAGCTCGACTTCCCGGAGTACGAGCACGCTCGCATCGCGCCCGACCTGCTCGAGTAATTCGGACGCCTGCGCCTCGATCTCGTCGACGTCGTCGGACTCGGCGTCTTCGGCGTCGCCGTCCTCCTCGGCCGGCCTTTCCTCCTCCGCCACCGGATCGGCTACGACCTTGTCATCCGGCTCCGGCACGACTCTCTCCTCCCCTCGATTCCCGGGATCCGCAGGCTAGACGTACGTGCGGAAACGTGCAAAACCGCTAGCCGAGACGCTTCTCGAACCAGTGGTGCGCATAGGGCTCGTCGTTGAACGCGTCGACCTCGACGTAGCCCGCCGACCGGTACAGGGCGATGGCTTCGCCGAGCGTTTCGTTCGTCTACAGCCTCACCATGGTCGCGCCGTCCGCGGCCGCTTCGTCGACTCCCTGATCCTAGTCAGAGAACCAACCCGGCAGCATCAACCGGTAGCCGAGACCCCAGGCATTGACCACGTACGGGGTCTCGGTCGCCTCGGCGAGACGACGGCGCAGGCGCGACGCGTGCGAGTCCAGGGTGCGTGTGCGGCCGATCGAGCGATATCCCCAGACGTCCTTCAAGAGCTCGTCCTTCGAGAACACGCGCGTCGGGTCGGACGCGAGCTTGGCCAGGAGGTCGAACTGCTTCACCGGCAGCGGCAGGAGGCAGCCGGCGACGGTGACGCAGCGCGTCGAGCGGTCGATCACGAGCTCGCCGGCCTCGATCACCATCCCGGGCGGCGGCGCGACACGGCGGAGCACGGCGCGAATCCGGGCGAGCAGCTCGTCGTAGAGGAACGGCCGCGCGACGAAATCGTCGGCGCCGCGGTCGAAGGCCCGTACACGGTCAACGGCGTCGGCCTCCTCCGGCCCGAGCACGATCACCGGCACGTCGCGGTTCCATGAACGTCCCGGCTCGCCCTCGCGTAGCCGGCGGCAGACGTCGAGCTCGCCGCCGAGCAGGACGAGATCCGGGCGAGCTCGCTCGGCGAGCGACAGAGCGTCCTCGCCGTCCTCGGCCCGCAGCACGTCGAAGCCGTCCTCGGAGAGGTGGCGCGCGAGGAAACCACCGGTCGAGGGCTCGGGGTCGGCGATCAGGAGAGCGCAGGACATGAGCCGACGGTAGCCGGGCTTTCGCGGTCCGTCCAGATGTCCTTTCGCGCAGCTTTGTGACGATCCGTGAACAGGTTCGTCTACAGCCGTCCCGAGCGGACCACGCCCCAGAGAAGCCATACCCCGAGCACTCCGGACAGGACGAATCCGATCACCGAGACGACGTGCAGGCCGAGCACGTGCGGGCCGCCCTTGGCGAAGACGCCGATCAGGGCCGAGCCGATCAGTCCGCCCGCGGCCACGAGGGCGATCACGAGCCGATTGAAGCCCTGCTCGATGCGTGGCATGAACTCGTCGAGGCCTTTGTGGACGAAGCCGACCTCGATCTGGCCGTCGCGGGCCTGCTCGAGGAAGTCGTGCCATTGGTACGGAGCCTCCCGGAGCACGGCGGCGAGCGACGTCGTCTCCTTCCATGCCTGGCCGAGCAGCCGCTGCGGCGTCAGGCGCTGCAGGACGAGGTCGCGCGCGTACGGCTTCGCAACCTCGAAGACGTTGAAGTCGGGATAGAGCTCGACTCCGACGGCGCCGAGCGTCGCGATCGCCTTGTCGAGCATCAGAAAGCGCGTCGGCAGCTGCAGGTTCATGGCGTAGATGAGCTGGAAGCCCTCGCGGATGAGCTGCATCGGGTCGATCTCGGCGAGGCGCGAGCCGTAGTAGCGGTCGTACAGCTCGCGGATGTGGGCGACGAACTCGTCCTCGCGGGACTTGTCGTAGCGGACACCGAGGTCGGCGAGTCGCTTCGGCAGCGCTTCGACGTTCTCGTTCGCAGCGTCGATGAAGAGCCGCGTCAGCTTCGACATGTCGTCGTCAGACAGCTTCCCGGAGAGACCGAAGTCGACGAGGCCGATGCGCTCCGGGCTACCGAGCACGAGCACGTTGGCCGGGTGCGGGTCGCCGTGGAAGAAGCCGTGGCGGAAGATCATCGTCATCCAGGCCTCGGTCATCAGGTACGCGAGCCGGCGCCGCTCCTCGAGCGTCCAATCCTCCGTGTAGACGTCCTGGACCTGCGTGCCCTCGAGGTACTCGAGCGTGAGCACGCGCGCCCGCGTGTAGCTCCAGATCACCTTGGGAACGCGGACGTGCGGGTGCCCGGCGAAGTTGCGGTGGAAGGTCTGCGCGTTTCGGGCCTCGTTGCGGTAGTCGAGCTCCTGCCGGATCGAGCGGGCGAACTCGTCCACGACACCGCGAGCGTCGACGAAGTCGAGACCGCGGACGCGCTCCTTGGCGATCTTGGCCGCCTGGTAGAGGAGCGACAGGTCGGCCTCGACCTGCCGCGGCGCGTTCGGACGCTGCACCTTGACGGCGACGCGGCGGCCGTTCGGCAAGAGCGCGTCGTGCACCTGGCCGATCGACGCCGCGGCGACGGGCTGCTCCGAGAACTCGACGAACAGCTTCGGGATCGACAGCCCGAGCTCGCTCTCGACGACCTGCTCGACCTGCTCGTACGGGAACGGCGTCACGTCGTCCTGCAGCTTCCGCAGCTCGAGGACGATGTCCGGCGGCACCACGTCCGGGCGTGTCGAGAGCAGCTGCCCGAACTTGACGAAGGTCGGGCCGAGCTCGTCGAACATCTCCCGCAGGTGCTGGCCGCGGTGCGAACGGTCGGCATCGTCGGGCTCGACCTTCGTGCCCCAGGGCAGGAGGTCGGTCAGTCGGTGGCGCGCGAAGAAATAGCCGAAGCCGTGCTTGACCGCGACCTGGGCGATCTCCGACATCCGTCCCAGGTTGCGCGTCGTCTTCCGGCTCGTGCGCGTGGCCATCGACTCAGTGTTGCACGCACGCAGGAAGTTCCTGCTTGTGCCTTATTGCCCTGCTGCTGCGGGCCCGCTCAGCCGCTCCAGCTCGCGCTCGGCGAGGCGGAGCCGGTGCTCGAGCTGGGCGACGCGAAGCTCCAGCTCGTCGTAGGACTCGCGCGAGACCAGCCCGAGCTGGTCGAAGAGCGACTGCAGGCTCGCCCCGGCGCGCTCCGTCAGCCGGGTTGCGTCGCCACGCCAGCGGACCATCGCGTCCTCGATCGCCTGACGCACCTCGTCGCGCCGGAGGTCGCCGCGGTCGGCCAGATCGCGCGCGAGCTGATCGGCCCGGTCGGCGCTCAGCGAGACCGCGCCGACACCTGCCAGCGCCAGGCGCTCGACCAGCTCGCGAACGGAGGCCTCGTCGTCGCGGGCGGTGTCGTCGGCCATCAGCGCGCGCGGCCGTGCGGGCGAGAGCTGCGGCGCTGGCGCCGGCGCTCGCGCTTGGCCTGCGAGCGCGAGGTCGCGCCGTCGCCGGGCGGCGCAGGGGCGGCTCCCGCGGCGGCGGGCTCGGGCTCCGGCTCTTCCCCGTCGACCGGGACTCCGTAGGCCTCGGCCTCGGCGGCGAGGGTCTCGCTGGCCGCCGCAGCCGGCGCGGCGACTCGTCCGCCGATGCCCTTCTCGATCACGTCGACGCCGATCCTGCGCCGGAACTCGGGCTCACGCTCCTTGAAGATCGTCAGGAGCGGCGCAGCGATGAAGATCGACGAGTAGGCGCCGGCGAGGATGCCGATCATCAGCGCGAACGCGAAGTCCTTGAGCGTCGCCCCGCCGAAGATCAGAAGCGAGCCGATCGGCAGCAGCGTGATGAACGTCGTCGCCAGCGAGCGCCTGATCGTCTCCCACAGCGAGACGTTGGCGATGTTCGAGAACGAGGCGCGGCGCATGATCGGAACGTTCTCTCGGATCCGGTCGAAGATGATGATCGTGTCGTAGATCGAGTACCCGAGCACGGTTAACACCGCGGCCACGGTGGCCGTCGTCACCTCCCGCTGCGACAGGGAGTAGACGCCGATCGTGATCAGGATGTCGTGCGCCAGGGCGACCATCACCGGCACCGAGTACTTCCAGTCGAACCGCAGCGCGATGTAGCCCGCGATCAGGAGCAGCGAGACGATGACCGCGAGGATCGCCGAGCGTGCGACCTGGCTCGAGAAGCTCGACGAGACGACCCGCGAGTCGGGCGTCTGGGTGACGCCGAGCTTCGACGCGAGCAGCTTGCCGAACTTGTCCTGCTGCGCGGGCGTGATCGTCTTCATCCGCACCTGGAAGGACTCGTAGGTGCTGCTGCCCTTCGGGATCGTCGCGCCGCGGCCCTGAACCTCTGCGTCCGGCCTGCCGATCGCGCCCGCGAGGTCCCCGACCTGCGTGGTCGAAGCCGGCTTCGTCGTCACGAAGCTGATCTGGCTCCCGCCCTTGAAGTCGATGCCCAGGTTCAGCCCCTGCACGGCGAGCGAGATGACGCCCGCGAGGATGATGCCGCCCGAGATCGCGAACCACGTCTTGCGCTTGCCCATGAAGTCGAGCTGCAGGAACTTGCCGTGCTGCTCGTGCGCAGCCCCGATATAGCGCGGGTTCGCGAACCAGCGGAAGCCGGCGAGCAGGCCGAGCATCGCGCGGGTCGCCGCGACGGCCGTGACCAGCGAGATCACGGTTCCGATCAGCAGCATCAGCGCGAAGCCCTTGACCTGGGCCGTCGCGACTGCGAAGAGGACGAGCGCCGTGATCACGGTCACGACGTTGGCGTCGATGATCGTGTGGAAGCCCTTCTGGTAGCCGGTCGCGACCGCCGCACGGATCGACTTCCCTGCGCGCACCTCTTCCTTGATGCGTTCGAAGATGACGACGTTCGCGTCCGCGGCCACACCGATCGTCAGGATCAGGCCGGCGAAGCCCGGCAGCGTCACCGTCACGTTCAGGAGTAGCACCGCCGCGTACAGGAAGCCCGCATAGATGGCCAGGCCGGCGACGGCGACGAGGCCGAGGAAGCGGTAGAGGATGACCAGGAAGAGAGCGACGAGCAGCAGCGCGATGATCGCGGCCGTCTTCGCCTGGTTCAGCGAGTCCTTGCCCAGCGTGGCCGAGACGTTCGTCTGCTCGACGCGCTGGAACGGGATCGGCAGCGCGCCGTACTTGAGGACGAGCGCCAGGTTCTGCGCCTCGGTGAGCACGCCGGTGCCGGAGCCGAACTGGATCTCGCCACCGCCCGCGATGCCGTCCGAGAGAGTCGAGTCCGTGTAGTCGATCTGGGGAAAGCTCTTGATGTCCCCGTCGAGGACGATCGCGAAGTGCTGCGGGGCGTTCCTGAGCTTCCCGCGCTCGTACAGGTTTCGCGTCACCGTCTGGAACGCGTGGTCGCCCTTGCTGTGGAACGAGAGCCGCACGATCGGCTGCCCGGTCGGGTCGAAGTCCTGGCGCACGCCGTCGGGGTTCAGGTCCTTGCCGGTGATCTCCGGGCGGTGGTTGAAGAGGTAGAAGTTGCGAACGTCGCCGGTCGATCCGGGGCAGACAGCCGGGTAGGGCTTGACGCCGCCGCACGAGATCAGGACGAGGCCCTGCGGCACCGCGAAGATCTTCTGACCCTTCTCGAGCTTCGATTGCTTCGCCGCCGAGAGGAGATCGTCCTTGCTGTGCTCAGGACCGGCGATCAGGTTCTGCTTGGGGCCGAACAGATAGAACTCGGTCGGCTTGCCGCTTTTCGCGAGCGACTGAACGGGCGCCAGCAGGCCGTAGCGCGTCTTGAACGCGACCGGGTTCCCCTGCGTGTCGATCGATGGGCTGTGCAGGTCGCCCTCGAGGTCGTAGAGCTCCAGCACCGCCGTCTGGCCGATGATCTTGGCCGCCTTCTGCGGGTCGTGCACGCCCGCGAGCTGGATCACGATCTGGTTCGGCTCCTGCTTGCGGATCTCGGGCTCGCTGACGCCGAGGGCGTCGATGCGCGACCGCATGATCGTCACGGCGGTGTCGAGCTCGTCCGACGTCAGATGGTGGCCCGGGACCTTCTGCGCCTGAAGCACCACCTCGAGGCCGCCCTTGAGGTCGAGACCGAGGGTCGGCTTCTTGATGGTGTCGACCGCGACCGCGCCCGCGAGGGCGGCGAGGATCAGGGCGAGCAGAAGGAAGTGTTTGCGGCGGTCGCGCACGAGCGAGCTCCAGGCCAGATTACCCTGACGTCACGTCGTTCGGATCGCGGGCCGACTCGTCGATGGTCGTCACCGCCGCGACGGCCCGCCGGTCGAGCTTGACCTCGACTCCGGGTGCGATCTCGATCATCAGCTCCTCCCCCATGACCCGGCGGACGGTGCCGTGCATGCCGCCCGCGGTGATGATCTCGTCCCCGGGCTCGAGCAGCTCGATCAGGCGCATCAGATCCTCGACCTGACGCCGTTGGCGGCGCCGCTGCGGTACGACCCACACAAACCAGAACAGCGTGAGCAGCGCGATCAGGACCAGGACGACGACTATGGACATGAGGTTTCCTCGTGGGCGCGAGCGAGTCGCTCTTCGGCTTCGCGCTTGAAGTCTGCCAGCCGCCCCGCTTCGATCGCCTCGCGAGCTGAGGCGGTCAGCCGCAGCAGGAAGCGCAGGTTGTGCAGGGTCAGCAGGCGGAGGCCGAGGATCTCCTGCTGCGTTACGAGGTGGCGGATGTAGGCACGGGAGAAGCGCGTGCAGGCCGGGCAGTCGCAGCTCTCCTCGAGCGGCGCCTCGTCCCGCGTGAACCGCGCGTTTCGCAGGTTGAGCCGGCCCTCCCACGTCAATGCCGAGCCCGTCCGGCCGGTGCGGGTCGGCAGCACGCAGTCGAACATGTCGATCCCGCGCGCGACGACGTCCAGAATGCCGAGCGGGTCGCCGATCCCCATGAAGTAGCGCGGCTTCTCGGCGGGGAGCAGCGGTGCGGCGGCCTCCACGGTGTCGAGCATCGCCTCGCGGCTCTCCCCCACGCTCAGCCCGCCCAGCGCATGGCCGTCGAAGCCGATCTCGACGATCTCCTCCACCGAGCGCCGGCGCAGCGCCGGGTCGATGCCGCCCTGCGCGATCCCGAAGAGGAGCTGTCCGGGAGCACGCGAGGCGAGCGCCTGCCGTCGCGCCCAGCCGGTGGTCAGCTCGACCGCGCGCTCGGCCTCGGCCGCGGTGGCCCCGGCCGGCGGGCACACGTCGAGGCACATCGCGACGTCAGAGCCGAGCAGGGCCTGGACGGCCGCGACCGACTCGGGCGTGAAGCGCGCCGTCTCGCCGTCGTAGACGGAGCGGAAGGTGACGCCGTCGTCGTCGCACGCGAGCAGCGTGTCGCGGAGCGAGAAGACCTGGAAGCCGCCCGAGTCGGTCAGGAGCGGGCCGTCCCAGCCCATGAAACGGTGGAGGCCGCCGAGTTCGGCGATCGTCTCCGCGCCGGGGCGGAAGTTGAGGTGATACGTGTTGCCGAGGACGATCGTGGCGCCAAGCGAGGCCAGCTCGCCGGGGTCGACCGCCTTGACGGTCGCCTTCGTCCCGACCGGCATGAACACGGGCGTCGGCACGTCGCCGTGGGCCGTGCGCAGAACCCCGGCCCGCGCCTCGCCGTCCGTCGCGGTGAGCTCGAAGCAGCCCATCACGTGAGTGAGAACAGCCGGTTCAGGGCAGTGCGAGGACGTCGGGCTCGACCCAGGCGGCGCGCGCGGACTCGAGCGTCTCGGACGTCCAGTGCTTCCTGACAATCGAGCCGTCGAGAAGAAGCGGAAAACGTGCGACGAACGCGTCGAAGTCGTCGATCCCGGGCTCGACTCGGGTCGCGTGCCCGACGAGGTGGATCCAGAAGCGGGTGAGCGTCTCGTGGTAGCGGTCTCCCTCGCCTTGGAGCTCCGCGAGGTGGTGGAGGATCCGTGCGACGCGGTCGCCACCCGGCCCGGCGCCTTCGTCGCGGATCACGAGCCACGCGAGCCTGAGGTGCTCGCGATGCCCGAGCCGCGGCGCTCCGGCATGCGCCGCCTCGAGATACCGGGCGTCGGTCGTCACGAACCGCACGATACCCCGCCCGCGGGCCGCTGCGTCTCGAACCAGGCGTGGACGGCATCGGCGGCGGACGTGTCGCTCTCCGGATCCGCTTCCTCCCCGAGGTCGCCGCGGATCCGCCCCAGCTCCGACGCGATCGCCCGCGGCGGCGCGGCGCTCCCGAGCAGGAGCGCGATCCGCTCGACTGCTGCCTGGGCCGCCTCGTCGTCGGCCGACGCCATCGGCGGCCAGGCGCTGCGCAGCACCCCCGCGAGCTCCTCCTCGCCTCCCTGGTGCCAGAAGCTCCGCCACTCGCTCGCGCTCCGCGGTCTCACGAGCCCCAGGATGCCGGAGCGACGCGGTCGGGGGTCCGCGAACCGCGGTGCCAGACACCGGGACAGGAGGTCTCACCGAGCCTTGCTCACGGGACGTATTCGGTGTCTGACACCGCCGTTTGGGCATGTGTGCCCGGGCCGTGGCCTCACAGAACGAGCATCGCATCGCCGAACGAGTAGAAGCGGTAACGCTCGGCGATCGCGAGCCGGTAGAGCTCACGCGTCTCGTCGACGCCGGCAAACGCCATGACGAGCGCGAGCAACGTCGTCCGTGGCAGGTGGAAGTTCGTCAGCAGCACGTCGACGCGGCGGAACTCGAAGCCCGGGGTGACGAAGAGCTCCGTGCGCCCTTCGATCGGTTCGCCGCGCGCGAGCGACTCGACCACGCGGACCGCGGTCGTCCCTGCGGCGGCAACGCGATCGGCGGAGCGAATCCGCTCCCACGCACCGGGCTCGACTGCGTAGCGCTCGCCGTGGAGCGGGTGCTCCTCGACCGTCGGCTCGGTCAGCGGACGGAAGGTGTCGAGGCCGACGTGCAGCGTCACACGCTCGACGTCCAGCCTGGCCAGCACGCCTGGCGTGAAGTGGAGCCCGGCGGTGGGCGCGGCGGCCGACCCCGGGTCGCGCGCATAGACCGTCTGGTAGCGCTCCGGGTCCTCCAGCGGCTCGGTGATGTACGGCGGGAGCGGCGTCTCGCCGTCGGGCTCGCCGTCGAGGCGGACGAGCCAGCGTCCGGCGCCGAGCGGCTCGACGAGCTCGACGGGGCCGAGCCGCATGCCCGCGCGCAACTTCGCCGAAGGGCGGGCGAGCGCCTCCCAGAGGCCGTCGCCGGCGGGCTCGAGGAGCAGCACCTCCGCTGCTCCGCCGCCCGGCCGTCGCAGGCGCAGCCGCGCAGGGATCACGCGCGAGTCGTTGACGACGACGAGCTCGCCGCGGGTCAGCTCGTCGGGCAGCTCACGGAAGCGCCGATGGCGCACCTCGCCGCTCGCGCGGTCGAACACGAGGAGGCGCGACGAATCGCGTGGTTCGGCCGGTTTCTGCGCGATCAGGTCGGCCGGAAGGTCGTAATCGAGCGCCGAAGAGTCCATCCGACGGGGAAGCTATCGTCGCGCCCGTGAGCGAAGGCTCCGTCCGGCCCATCGACGAGCAGATCGCCGCCGCGGTTCGCGACGGCGTCCGCGGCGAGGCGGCTCCCGTCGGGCGTCACCTGGCCGAGGTGCGCGGGATGAGCGTCCGCGCGATCCGTCAGCTCGAGCGCATCGAGGCGAACCTCGGCGCCGAGCGCTCGTCACGGGTCGACGACCTGGCCGTGCTCGTCGACCTGTTCACCGCCGGCTGGCGCTCGGTGGACGAGCGCCTCGCCCGGATCGAGGAGCTGCTGGGCGGCGACGAGCGTATCGACGTGATCGGGCTCCGGGGCTCGGAGCAGGACGCCCTGTCGGCTGAAGCGAAAGCGTCGGCTGAAGTGAAAGGGTCGGCTGAAGTGACGCTGCCCCAGGCCGATGCGGCGTAACTAGGTCGCGAGCAGGATCGCGGCGCAGGTGGCGGTCCACACGACGATCGCAGCGAGCAGCGGCACGTCGCGAAGCAGCACCTCTTCCGGCTCCTCGCCCGCACCGCGGCCGCGCACGAGCCACACGTAGCGCCCGATCCCGAACGCGACGAACGGGATCGTCACCGCCATCCAGCGCGAGTTGCCCGCGGTCAGCGTGTACGCCGCGTAGACGAGCACCGTCGCGATCGCGAGCACGCTGACGAGCCGGTCGACGAGCTCCTGTGAGTAGCCGTCGAGCACGGGCCGGCCCGGGGTCGCGCCCGCGCCGACGAGCGAGATCTCGGCGCGCCGCTTCGACAGCGCCAGGAAGAGCGCGAGCAGCGCAGTGCAGACGAGAAGCCACGGCGAGATGCGCACGTCGACGGCGACCGCACCCGCGGCCGCACGTACGACGAAGAGCGCCGCAATCGTCGCGACGTCCAGCAGCACGACGTGCTTGAGCCCGAGCGAGTACGCCGCCTGGAGGCCGACGAAGACGAGCAGGAGCACGAACGACCAGACGCCGAGGAGCGCCGAGAGGACGATCGCGGTCGCCACGAGCCCGAGTGCCAGCGAAAGGGCACCTCGCTCGGACAGCTCGCCGCGCGCAATCGGCCGCATCCGCTTTACCGGGTGCAACCGGTCGAGCCCGACGTCCCGGACGTCGTTCGCGAGATACGCGGCGCTCGACGCCGCGCAGTAGGCGACGAAACAGACGCTCGCCGCGACCCACTTGTGCCAGTCGCCGATCTCCGCCGCGAAGACGATCCCGGCGAAGACGAGCAGGTTCTTCGTCCACTGGCGCGGGCGCATCGCCGCCAACGACGCCCGCAGCTTGCCGCGGGCGAGCGGGAGCTCGAGGGCACGGGCAACCGCCATTGCCGACGGATGCTAAAGCGCGGGCGCCCTACAGGGCGGGTGTAGCGGGCAAGACGAGCTCGAATCGGCTCCCCCGGCCGGGCGACGTGTCGAGCTCGATGCGGCCCCCGAGTGCCTGCGCGAGCTCACTCGCGATCGCGAGCCCGAGGCCGGTGCCGCTCCCATCGCCCGACTGATCGCGCGAGAAGAATGGGCGGAAGATCCGCTCGCGCTCCTCCGGCCGGATGCCCGGACCGGTGTCGCCGACGACCACCGACACCGAGCCGTTCGCCGACGAGAGACCGAGGTCGACGCGGCCCCCGTCGGGCGTCCAGCGGAACGCGTTCGTGAGCAGGTTGGAGACGATCTGCAGCACGCGGTCTCCGTCCGTCAGGATCGCGGGGCAGGCGCCGATGTCGCAGCGGTAGTCGATCGAGCGGCGCCGCGCCTCCTCGCCGAACGACGCGTAGACCTGGTCGAGGAGCCGGGCCATGTCGACCTCCTCGTGCAGCACGGTGAAGCGGTGGGCGTCGAGCTTCGCCAGGTCGAGTACGTCGCCCACGAGCCGCTCGAGCCGGGCGGCTGCGGCGGCGACCACGTCGAGCGACGCGCGCTCGGCGTCGGGATCGGAGGTCAGGCCCTCGCGCATGGCCTCGACGTGCCCCCGGATCGCGGTCAGCGGCGTCCGCAGCTCGTGCGACACGGTCATGAGGAAGTTCCGCTCACGCTCCTCCGCCTCTCCGAGCCGCGCGGCCATCTCGCGGAAGCGATCGGCGAGGTCGCTGATCTCTCCGCCACCTCTCACTGCCGGCACCGGCACGTCGTACCGGCCGCGCGCGATCTCGTCGGCCGCCTTCGACAGGCCGAGCACCGGCTTCGTGATGCGTCGCGACGCGTACCAGCCGAGCAAGCCGGCAACGAGCAGCCCGCCCAGGATCGACACGCCGAAGAACTTCATCAGCGTCACCCACGTGTCGCGCAGCTCGGTCTGCGGCTTGGCGATCACGAGGACGCCGAGGGTCGTCGACCCGACGGTGAAAGGGCCTGCGACGGCGGTGAACGCCTTGCCGTGCGGGGGCGTGAAGTCGAACGACTGCGTGTGGCCGACCCGGATCCGCTCGACGTCGATCTTCTTCCGTGCGTCCTGCGGCAGCGGGCGGAGACCCGCGAGCCCGTTGCCCTCGCCCGGGAACGGCGGCACGCCGAAGTAGTAGATCCTGTCGCCGGTCGCGTTCTCGAGCTGCGGCGGCTCGATCGCCGGCGCGGCCGCCCCCTTGTCGATGACAGCCTTGGCCTGCTCGGACAGCAGCTGGTTGAGGCCGGACGCCTCGCGACGCAACTCCCTGAGCGACTGCGAGCGCGAGTAGCTCGAGAGGAGCTGGAACGCGATCGCGACGGAGACGATGCCCGCCGCGGCGATCCCGGCCAGGAAGAGCGCCGGCAGCCGGAAGCGCAGCGAGCGCAGCATGTCGGTAAGCCTAGGAGGGAGTCGGGTTCTTCGCGGGCGAGACCTTGTAGCCGACGCCCCACACGGTGACGATCGGCGACGCGTCGCCGAGCTTGCGCCGGAGCTGACGGACGTGGACGTCGACCGTGCGCGTGTCCCCGGCGAAGGTGTAGCCCCAGACGCGCTCGAGCAGCTGGTCGCGGGTGAGCACGAGGCCGCGGTGGTCGAGCAGCTCCCAGAGGAGGTCGAACTCCTTCGGTGCCAGCTGGATCTCCTCCTCGCCCACGCGCACCTCGCGCCGGCCCGCGTCGACGGTGAGGTCGCCGTGGCGGATGACCGCGCTCTCGGCCTGGCGGCGCTCGGGCGTCGAGCGGCGGAGGATCGACTTGACGCGCGCCACCAGCTCGCGGGGGTTGAACGGCTTCGTCATGTAGTCGTCGGCGCCGACCTCGAGGCCGATGATCTTGTCGACGTCCTCGTCTCGGGCGGTCAGCATCAGGATCGGCACGTCGGACGTCTTGCGAATGCGCCGGCAGACCTCGATGCCGTCGATGTCCGGCAGCATCAGGTCGAGGATCGTCAGCGACGGCGGGTCGGACGAGACCTGGTCGAGCGCCTCGGCGCCCTTGCCGACCGTCCGCACGGTGTAGCCGGCGTTCTTGAGGTAGAGCGCGACGAAGGACGCGATCGAGCTCTCGTCCTCGACGATCAGGATCGATTCAGAGGTCTGTGCCATCTAGCGAGGATGCCAGAAGGCGGGGACGCTACCCCGCGACCGGGCTCGAGATCGGGACGCGGGTGGGGAGCGGCGGCATCTGCTGGAAGTCTTCCTCGCAGAAGCTGGCGGCGTCGACCGAGAACTTGTTACCGGTGATGTCCGGGAGGAAGCCACCGACCGAGAGCACGGCCGCGCCTTTGCCTGCGACGCTCAGGTCGATGAACTGTGCGTTGATGATCAGCTTCGTCGGGCCCGTGGCACGGAAGCGCACGGAGTCGGCGGGGCCATACTTCCAGATGTGGTCGGTGGCGACCGCCTTCGTGAAAGTCACACCGGGAACGATCGGCAGCTTCGGAGCGCCCCCCTGGTCGTTGTAGACCAGGTAACCCGACTGGAAGCGCCCGAAGATCACGCCACGTGTGAGCGTCACCGTGACCTTGCCGAACCCCTGCGAGACGACGAGGCAGCCGTCGCCGGGAGTGCTCGACCGGGCGCTCCCGCCAGGCGCGGTGATCCCGGCGACGAGTCCGGTGACGATGAGCACTGCTGCGCAGAGATAAGGGCGCACGGACTCAGGCTATCGCCGCGCAGTGTGCCGAGCTTGAGCGGTATGTAAAGAAAGTGTGATCGGGGCAGGATCTCGCGTCGTTACGGCGACGAGTGCTGGAGCGCACCGTAGGTGTAGATCCCGGTTGGATTCCAGAGCAGGAACCCCTTTGCATGCATTGCGCGTGCGGCGTCGATCTGCTCGCCGACCTGCTCGAGGCCGTAGCCGACATTGATCGTGAAGTCCTGCAGCCAGGGGACGATCCGCACCTTCTCGCCCCGCGTCTGGCGGTTGAAGTCACGCAGCGAGTGGACGACGGTCGCGTACGGGAACGCCTCAGGGTCGATCAGGTTGTATTCGCCCTGGTTGTAGTGCGACGGGTAGACCATCGGGTAGATCGCGTCCAGCACCCGGCCGATCCTGTGCGGCGCCTGCCCGATCCCGAGGTCGCGGGACGCCGAGAGGCCGAACACGTCGGCCGAGACCCGCACGCGGAACTTGTGCAGGCGCCCGACGGCGTACTCGAAGAACCTGTCGATCGTCACCGCGCGCGGCTCGGCGCGCTTGTGGGGGTAGACGATCACAGAGAGGTCGCCGTCGGTCGGGAAGCGGACATAGTCGAACTGGATCTCGTCGAAGCCGGCCTTCGCCGCGGCGACCGCGACGTCCGTGTCGTACTTCCAGACGCGCGGGTCGTACTCGTTCGCCCAGCCCCAGCCGCTCGAGGTCTTCCAGACGCCGCCGTTCTTGCTCTGGATGCCGAGGCCGGGAGCGCCGTTCGTGAGCGTCGGGTCCTGGAAGACGACGACGCGGCCGATCAGGTAGATGCCTGCGCGATGCGCTTCTCGCACGATTTTCTTGGCGTCGTAGTAGGGCCGCGCCGCTCCGACCTTCTTCGCGAGGGCGGGCGTGTCCGAGTCGACGAAGCCGACGTAGCCGTTCTCGTCCTTGACATCGAGTTCGATCGTGTTCAACCCGTGCGACGCGAGCGCGAAGTAGGTCTCGATCTTGCCGGGGATCGACGCGAGGCCCTCGGTGACGTGTACACCGCGGATCTCGGCCGGAGGCTGGACCTTGAACGCACTGATCGCGCGGGCGTGGGTCGGCGCCTTCGGCACCGACTGCGCCGTCGAAGCGCCGTGACCGCGCGACGAGAAGTATGTGCCCCCGCCGGCGATCGCGGCGACGAGCGCGGCGATGACGAGGAACGCGACTGCTCTTCTCCGGCGGCGGCGTCGATGCGACTGCTGACGCCGCTCGCGAAAGCGGTCGTTCGGGTCGATTCGGTCGTGGAGGAACATCCTGAGGGGCTCTAAACGCTATGTCCTCGGGGCCTTGCTGGCAACCCGTCCGCGTCCCGGCGGAAACCCGTCTCGGACAGCCTCGGCGAGAGCGGGCTCGCGGGCAGTCCCGGCGCCGGCACCGGGTCGTTGAATCCCCCCGGAGCAACGTCGTTCGGCCCGTCGGCGCTGAACAGCGAGGCCAGGTACTGGATCTGCCCACGGCCCGGGCCGAGCTCGAACTGACCGCCCCCGTACACCACGATCGAGCGCTCGCGGCAGTAGTCGTACGTGTCGAGGAGCGCGCGCAGGCTGCCGAACCGAGACGGCTTTACGTTCAGCCCGCGCGGGGCGAACGGGAGCGCCTCGACGTCGGCGACGGAGTGGATGATCGCGTCCCAGGTGATGCGGGCACGGTGCGGCTCGAGCACGGCGTCGGCGTCGGGGCTCGACAGGTCGGGGTCCTCGATCCACGCCTCCGGAAAGCCCTCGGCGACGAGCCGGTAGAGCGCGGTGTCGGCCGGCTGGTCGACGATCGTGCCGCGGTAGGCGCCCTTCAGGTCGACGGTCGCCACTGCGCCGAGGCCGTTCAGGCGCGCCACGAGCGCCTCGTCCCAGTCGCTCGTCGGGTCGAGCTTGAAGCGGGTCCCGGGATAGCCCTCGAGCAGGTCGAGCACGCGCTCGATCGCCGGCGGCTCGCCGAGCCGCAGCGAGACGACGAAGGAGACAGGGCGCGGATCGATCCCGAGTGCAGCGGCAAGCGTCGTGCCGGCCTGCCTGAGCGCGAGATCGAGCGCCGCGCTCTCGAAGGCCCAGCGTCGGTAGTGGCGCCAGCCGTCGACGCTCGGCGCCGAGTCCGGGAAGAGGTCGAGCGAGCCGAGGAGCTCCGAGAACGCGTCGAGCGTGAACGTCCCCGCGAGGTCGTGCACCGGGCCTGCGCGCTGCAGAAGCTCCTGCTCTCCGGCGTCGTACGTGACGTCCTCGCCGACCCCGATCTCGTCCCCGCCGTGGATCGAGACGACCGTCGTCTGCCGTGTGAACCCGCTGGAAACGTCCTGGCGCAGCTCGGCGAGGCCATAGCCCTCGACCTCGAGCGGCAGCCCGGCGACGGCGTCGTAGGTGCTCATCGGAAAGCGATCACGGCAGCGAAGGCGATGTAGAGAGCGACGATCACGGCGCCCTCGGATCGGCGCACGCCTTCGCCACGGTAGCTCAGGACGACCGCGACGACGGTCATCCCGACCAGCCACCAGACGGAGAAGGTGACGAGCCCGCCCGCCGCGCCGAGCGTGAAGAAGAGCGCCGGGATCGCGATCCCCGCGAGAACGTTGAGGCTGTTCGAGTTGAACGCCTCGCTCACCGTCGCCGAGCCGCGGCCGTGCACCGCAAGCCTCACGGCCGTGAGCAGGTTCGGGAGACTGGTGAGCGCGGCGAGCACGAGCGTTCCGATGATCACATCCGAGACGTTCCAGTGGTGGCCGAGATCGGTCGCGGCGCGCACCATGCCGATGCTCCCGAGCACGATGCCGGCAAGCGACACGGCGAGATCCGCGACGTCGCGGCGGGTCGCCGGAGGCGCGACCTCGCCCGTCTCCAGATCGCTGACCTCCTCGCGTACGGCTTCGACGAGGAAGTCGCGGAAGCGCTTCCCGGGCACGAGCGCCCGGATCCGCCCCGGCCTGACCGAGAGCGCGACGACGTAGGGGACGAGCACAGCGAGGAGCAGCACCGTCGCCGGCGCGGCGTCGATCGCACCCAGGACGAGCGCGGCTCCGAGCGCCGTGACGGCGAGTGCGACCCCGCCGTTCAGGAGCAGGCCGTGCCTGTGGATCCGCACGTAGCCGGCGACGAGCGCGCTCAGCCCGAGCAGCGCGGCCAGGTTGAAGACGTTCGAGCCGACGACGACGCCGACGCCGATCTTGGAGTCGCCGGCGACGAGCGCGGTGACTGCCGCCGCGATCTCAGGCGCGTCGGCCCCGAGCGCGGTGAGGATGCCGTGCAGGCCCTCGGACGCGCCGATCCGCTCGCTGGCGCGGTCGATCTGGCGCGCGAATGCGACGGTGGCGATCAGCGTCAGCGGGACGCTGACGCAGAAGACGGCGATGGCGACCTCGGTGGACACCCGCGCGCGGTGTGGGAACTACCGCTCGTAGGTGTAGAAGCCGCGGCCCGTCTTGCGGCCGAGCAGTCCCGCTTTCGCCATCGCCACGAGCCTGGGCGGCGGGGCCATCCGCGGCTCGCGCAGGCTCTCCCAGAGCGCCTCGGAGGCGTGCACGTGCACGTCGATGCCGATCAGGTCGACGAGCGCGCAGGGCCCGATCGGCCAGCGCGTGCCGTGCAGCATCGCCTTGTCGAGATCCTCGGGCGTCACGCCGGCCTCGTCCAGCACGCGCACGCAGTCGTTCAGGAGCGGGATCAGCACGCGGTTGACGACGAAGCCCGGCGTGTCGGAGCAGCGAATCGGCTCCTTGCCGATCCGGGCTGCGAACTCGTACGCCGCGTCGTGGACGGCCGGGTCGGTCAGCTGCGTGCGCACGACCTCGACCAACGGCATGACGGGCGCAGGGTTGAAGAAGTGCATGCCGACGACGCGCTCGGGCCGCTCGGTCGCCGCCGCGATCTCTGTGACGGAGAGCGCCGAGGTGTTCGTAGCCAGGATCGCCTCGGGCGAGACGATGCGCTCGAGTATGGCGAAGAGCTCCTTCTTCGCATCGACCTGCTCGACGATCGCCTCGATCACGAGGTCGCATTTCCCGAGCTCGTCCAGGTCGGTCGCGAGCCGAAGGCGGCCGAGCGCGGCGTCCATCTCGTCCTGCGTCAGCCGCTCCTTCTCGACGCCGCGCGCCAGGTAGCGCTCGATCGTCGCCCGTCCGCGTTCGGCGAGCTCGGGCGTCACCTCCCGCCCGACGGCGTCCACGCCCGCCTGGATGCACACCTGGGCGATGCCGGCACCCATCGTGCCGAGCCCGACCACGCCGACGGTCCGGATCTCCACGCGCCGATCCTAGATCAGCGCGCCGGGCCAGGCGCTACGCGTGCCGCGGGCCGTGCAGAACGGCGATCCGGCGGCGGTGCTTGCGCCGGAAGAAGCTCATCACGAACGTGGTCATGCCCTCCCATCGGCAGGAACGACACGGCCCTGAAGCTCGTGCGAGGGGTTCGATTCCCTACACTCCGGGCACCGCGTGAGCCCGATCTTTCGACGTTCCGGATCCCGGGCGAGGAGCACGATCCCGCCTGCGGGCGTGCTGCGCCGCGAGCGGCGCGCGCTGCTCAAGTTCCGCGAGGAACGGCTGCGCGACCTCGGCGGACTGCTGCTCGAGATGTTCCGTCGGGACCATTTCCGCGAGGACCTCGTGCGCGAGCGCTGCCAGGAACTGCTCGAGGTCGACGACCAGCTGGCGGCAATCGACTCGCTGCTCGGCCTCTCGTGGACGCCCCCCGAGCCCGCGCGCTGCGCGTGCGGGGCACCGCTCGGCGAGGACGCGCGCTTCTGCGCCACGTGCGGGCGCTCGGTCGGCCCGGCCCCACGCCAGTGCGCCGCATGCGGGAACGGCCTGACCGAGGACGCGGCGTTCTGCACGCGCTGCGGTCTGCGAACAGACGCTCGCGCCGTGCGCATGCCCCAGCCTGCGGCCGAGCTCGAGGCGGCCGGGCCTGGGCCGGAGCCCGCCGCCGAAGCCGCCGAGAGCTAGCGTGGCCATCCCCCCCGCTCCCGTCTGCCGCACGTGCGGCGCTCCGGCCGAGCCCGGCCAGGAGTACTGCCTCGAGTGCGGCAACCGACTGGTCCCTGCCCGTCGCGCGCCTGCGATCGCGGCCTGGATCGTCCCTTCACTCGCTGCCCTCGCCGTGGCCGCAGCCGGGGCCGCGGCGGCGATCGCAGCCACGAACGGTACCGCCGAGAACGGCACCTCGGCCGTCGTCGCCGTCTCCCCGCTCCGCCCCGCTCCGCCCCCGCCGCCGAAGTCCACGACGGCCAGGCCATCCACGACCAGGACGGGACCCCACCTGATCTCGTGGCCGGCCGGCAACGGCTACACGGTCGTCCTCGCGACGATTCCGCTCGCGCAGGGAGCGCCCGCGGCACGGGCGAAAGCGCAGCTCGCGCTGAAGCGCCGGCTGCCGAAGGTGGGCATCCTCGTCTCGTCGAGCTACCCGAGCCTTCAGCCCGGCTACTACATCGTGTTCAGCGGGATCTTCGCGTCGCTCGAGGAGGCGCAGTCGTCGCTCGACACCGCCAAGGCGGCGTTCCCGGCGGCCTACGCCCGCCCGATCGTGCGCTGAGACGGGTCCGCAACGTTCTCTCGGCAGCAAACGATAGTCCGGACTTTGTAACAGGGCCCCAAAGATAGTAGACTCCGCCGAGGCAGGCTCCACAGAAACCCTTAATCTCTTCTCAACGAGCCTTTTCGAGCCGCTAACAGGGATCCGAGATACTGAGGACGATGGACGATCGAGTCGCCGAGATCCAGGCCGGTATGTATCAGTATTCGAGAGCCATCTACCGGTCGATTAAGGACCTGACCGACCCGTACGTCGATCCGGCCACCCAACTGGGGTACCGCCGCGCCGTCCTCGACTCGTGCGAGCAGACGATGGAGCGGCTGGCCACCGATCCGCACTACTTCGCGAATCCTGACCGGACCCTCTTCCAGGACATCCGGCGCTACTTCCCGATCACGAACCAGGCGCAGGTGGCCTGGGCCGTGAACAAGGTCGTCTGCGCTGCATGCGACTTCATCCAGGAGCAGATCGAGGCCGGAGCCTTCGACGGCGGCGTTGCCCGCTGCCGCGCGACGACCCGTAAGGGCAAGCCGTGCCAGCGGACGCCGCTGCCCGAGCGCGAGTACTGCCCGTCGCATCAGCACCTCGAGCAGCGCTCGAAGGTCGCCGCTTAAGCGCCGTTCAGTCGTCCGGGGCCGAGGCTGTAAGCTCGGGCCTCGATGTCGCACGACACCGACAAGCTGATCCGTCAGCTCTCGCTGGTCGCCTTCCTGATGGCCGACCGCCGCCCGTTGACCGCCCGCGACGTCAAGCAGAACGTCGAGGGCTACTCGGAGATGTCGGACGAAGCGTTCGCGCGGCGCTTCTACTCGGACCGCGCCGAGCTCCTCTCGCTGGGCGTCCCGCTGCAGTCCCAGCGCGACGAGTTCACCGGCGAGGAGCTGTACACGCTGCGCTCGGAGCGCTATTTCCTGCCCCCCTTGCGACTCACCGACGAAGAGCTGGCCGCGCTGCAGACGTGTCTCTACCTGCTCGAGGGCCAGTTCGCATATGCGGAGCCCTTCCGCCTCGCGCTTCAGAACCTGACGCTCGGTCGCCCAGGCTTTCGCGAGGCGCCGACCGAGATCGCCGAACGGGTCGAGGTGCGCGATCCCGACTACTCTCCCGAGCTCGCGGGCCGGCTGAGCAAGATGGAGACGGCGATTTCGAAGCAGCGGACGGTCAAGTTCGAGTACTGGTCGATCGCGCGAGGAGTCCAGCGCGAGCGCACCGTCGACCCCTACGCGCTGCTGACGCACGAGGGGAGCTGGTACGTCGTCGGCCGCGAGCACGAGAGCGACGAGATCCGGACGTTCAAGGTGCTGCGGATCCGGCGCGACATCAAGTTCGCGACCCGCCGCGAGCGCGACTTCCGGCTGCCGAAGGACTTCGACGCCGCCAAGCATCGGCCGCCGCCGCCCTGGCAGATGGGCGAGACGGTCGGCGAGGCGCGGATCGAGCTCTCCGGGGACACTGCCTGGTGGGTCGAGCGCACGTACCGACCTCCGTACGGGCGCATGGAGGAGGACGTCTTCGTCACGCCCTACGCCGGACTCTCGCACCTCGCCGCCTGGATCCTGCGGCTCGACGGCCGCGCGGTGCCACTCGAGCCGGACGCGCTGCGCCGCGAGGTCGCCGGCGGCCTGCGCCGCGTCGCAGCGATCCACACCTCGCCCGCCCCCGTGCCGGCCAAGCCGCGCCCGGTCGTGGCCGAGGAGCTGCCGGAGCGGCCCACCGGTCCCGTCAACCCGGAGCGCTTCGGGGTGCTCCAGGCGCTGCTCGCGTACCTCCTCGCCGCGTGCGGTGACGAGTCGAGCGCCGTCATCCCCACCCGCGACCTCGTCGAGCGTTTCCCGCAGATCCCCGAGGAGGCGGTCGAGGAGCATCTCGCCCTGCTCAACCTCGTCAATTTCGGCGGCGGCTGTTACGCCGTCTACGCGGAGCTGCGCGGCGCCGAGATCCGCGTCGACAAGGAGCTCTTCGGCGACACGTTCCGCTCGCCGCCGCGACTGACGCCCCTGGAAGCACGTGCGATCCGGCTCGCGCTCGAGTTCGTCGGGCCGATGATCGCCGCCGAGGCGCACCGGCCGCTCGACCGCGTGCGCAAGAAGCTCGAGGAGACGTTCGGCGAGTTCGATCTCCAGCAGACGGCCCCGACGAAGCCGGACAAGGCCGAGGAGCAGCTGATCGCGACGCTGAGCGACGCGATCAAGGCCAGTGAGCTCGTCGAGATCGAGTACTGGAAGGTCGGCGAGGACCAGGCGGTGCTGCATCTCGTAGAGCCGCATGTACTCCAGCGCGAGCTTCCCTACTGGTACGTGCACACGTGGGACCGCACCCGCGACGGCCAGCGCAGCTTCCGCCTCGACCGGATGCGCGCTGCCCGGCCGACCGGCGAGAACTTCGAGCCGCGCGAGGACTTCGAGCCCGTGCGGCTGCGGGACGCACGCGTCGCGCGGATCCTCTACTCGAAGGCGGTCGCGCGCTGGGAGGTCGAGCGGGGCGCCCAGGAGCTCGTCGACGGCACGGCGCTGATGGAGGAGAAGGTCGGCAGCCCCGAGTGGCTCGTCAGCGAGATCCTCCGCTTCCTCGGCGAGGCCGTCGTCGTCGAGCCGGAGGACCTGCGGAAGCTCGTCGCCTCGCGGGCGAAGGCGCTCCTCAGCTCGCTGGGGTTGGCGCGCTTGCGGGTTCCCGCTTAGCGCGCGCACGGGCGAAACGGCCGGTTTCCCCCGTGAACCCCCTTCCCCTGCGGATCGCGTTTTCTGCGGCTCGAGCTACGCCCGGGCAAAGCCCGGCCTCCGCGGCACATCGGCGCGCGTGGCCCAAGCTATTCGAATTCGGGTTCGGAGAGCTCCACTGTGTCGAGGTCGACGGTGGAAACGAGTCCTTCCGTGAAGAAGTCGTTGAAGGCAGCCAGCTTCTCTGGAATGACGAGACAGCGGCACCCACGAAAGATCACGGCGGCGTCTCGGCTTCTGAACCGAGAGCATTTGTGAGCGCGATCCGCGCGTTCCGCTGCAAGAAGCGGCCGTCGTTGCGCGGCACGTACAGACGGTCGTAGCGGCGCGAGAGCTCAGCGGGGTCGGCCTCCAACCAGTCGACGAGCGAGACGACGGGCTCGGCGCCCTCGCTGAGCGGCCGGCCGGCGCGGCGCTTCTCGACGCCGCGGTTCCAGGGGCAGACGTCCTGGCAGATGTCGCAGCCGTACACCCGGTCGCCGAGCTCCTCGCGATACCGCTCGGGAATCTCGTGGCGCGACTGCGTCCAGTAGGAGAGGCAGCGCGTCGAGTCGAGGACCCCCGGCTCGTCGAGCGCGCCCGTCGGGCACGCGTCGATGCAGAGCCGGCACTCGCCGCAGTCGAGCGCGAGCGGCGCAGACGGATCGATCTCCGCGTCCGTGACGAGCGTGCCGAGCACGACCCACGAGCCGTGGCGCCGGGTGATGATCAACGTGTTCTTGCCGTAGAAGCCGACGCCGGCCCGCGCCGCAGCCTCACGGTCGACGTGCTGATTCTCGTCGACCAGCACCCGGTAGGACCCGCCGAGACGTTCGCCGAGCCGCTCCAGCTTCCCGCGCAGCTCCGAGTACGCGTCGTGCCACGTGTAGCGCGGGAGGCGCCCTTCGCCCGCGCCTGGATCCGGCCCCGGCTCCCAGTAGCAGAGCGCGGCCGAGACGACCGACCGGGCACCGGGAACGAGATGCTCCGGGTGGCACGAGACCTCCGGCTGCGCCATGGTGAAGCGCATGTCCGCGAACAGGCCGCGGGCCTGCCGCTCGCCGATGTGGCGCTCGGTGTCGACGTAGGGTTCCGCGGGCGCGGCGCCGATCGCATCGATGCCCAGCTCCTCGGCGATCCGCTCGAGCTCGTCTCTGCCGGTCCGGGTGGGGGTCATGCGAGGATTGTGCCCGTGCCTCGCCGGAGACCGGTCGCGATTCCCCCCCAGGACCCCGCCTCCGACCCGCCCCGGATGCACGTCCTCTTCGACCTGATGGCGGCGCTCAACGTCTCGGGCACCTACGTCGAGGACTTCCTCGGCGACCCGAAGCTCGCCGACAGCTACGGGCTCGTCAGCCTGATCGGCGCCGCCAGGTCGATCACGCCGACGGACGTCGCCGCGCGCCTTGGCACGGCTGTGACAACCGCGTCCGACCGGATCCGCCGACTCGAGGAGCGAGGCCTCGCGGAACGTCGGCCGAACCCCGCCGACGGACGCTCACACCTCGTCTCACTGACCGCCGAGGGCCAGAAGGCGTTCGAGAGCAGCTGGCCGGCATGGCGGCAGGCGATCGTCACGCTCGAGGACGAGCTCTCGCTGCCCTCGACGCAGATTGCGGAGGCGATTCGGGAGCTCGACCGCGCCATGCGCGCCGTCATCGCCCGCCGGGCCGCGGCCCTCGACGAAAGTAGTCCGAAGCTGTAGTATTTAGTCCGACTTCGGACTTCCTACACATCGAGGTGACACGATGCGCCTGACGGTTGCCCTGCTCGCCGCTCTCCTCGCTTTCATGACTGCCGCGGCTCTCGCGGCCACCCGCGGCGCACCACGTGTCGTCGCGAAGATCGCCACCGGACAAGCCCCGTGCTCGGAGGCAGGCGGCTACGGCGCGGTCTGGGTCGGCAACTACGGCTCGAGCGACGTCGCCCGGATCGACCCGAAGACGAACAGGGTCACGAAGCGGATCCCCGTCGGGACGAGCCCGTGCGGCATCGGGATCGGCGCGGGCGCGGTCTGGGTCGACGGCTGGGGAACGGGCTACGTCGAGCGCATCGACCCGCGCAAGCTGAAGGTGACGAAGCGCGTGCGCGTGGCCGCCGGGAACACGCTCTGGGACGTCACCTTCGGCGGCGGGGCCGTCTGGGGGACCGACTACACGGGCGGCGTCGTGATCCGGGTCGATCCGCGCACGATGCGGGTCGTCAAGCGGATCAAGGTCGACGGCCGGCCGTCGAACCTGCGCTTCGGCGCCGGCTCACTCTGGGTCGGATCCCAGAGCGGCACGTCGATCTTCCGGATCGACCCGGCCACGAACGCGGTCACGACGATCGACGTCGGCCACCCGAGCCCCGACTCCCCGGCGGTCTCGAGCACCGCCGTCTGGGTCTCGAACCGACTCGACAACTCGGTGTCGCGGATCGACCCGGCGACGAACACCGTCGTCGCCACCGTCCCCGTCGGCCAGCACCCGTCCAATCCGGCCATCGCGCCGAACGGGCTCGTCTTCGTCCCGCTGAAGGGCGAGAACAGGGTCGCCTGGATCGACCCGAAGACGAACACGGTCGGCGGCAAGCTCCCCGCCGGCCCCGGCCCCTTCCCGGCCGCCGCAGCCTTCGGCGACATCTGGATCCCGGACAACCTCGGGACGCAGGTCTTTCGCATCCGCCCCTCCTAGCCCCTCCGGCCGAGGCCCGCCCGTGTCCGACTCCGCGCGGGCGGGCCTGGACGGCCACTTCGAGACGCGGGCAGAGCGCTGTACGATCGCGGCTCGTGAAGGCGATCCGGATCCACGAGGACGGCGGGCCCGAGGTGCTGCGCTACGAGGACGCGCCCGATCCCGAGCCCGGCGCCGACGAGGTGCTGATCCGGCTCGCGGCCGCGTCGCTCAACCATCTCGACGTCTGGGTGCGCAAGGGCCTTCCGTCCGTGCCGAAGCCGCGGATCCTGGGCGCCGACGGCGCCGGCGTCGTGGAGGCCCTTGGACCGGATGCGTCGGGCCCGAAGCCCGGGCAGCGGGTCGTGATCAACCCAGGCGTGATCTCGAACGGCCGCATGCACGTCATCGGCGAGGCGATGGACGGCACGCACGCGGAGCTGGCCGCGATCCCGGCGCGGAACGTGTACCCGATCCCGGACGAGCTCTCGTTCGAGGAGGCGGCCGCGTTCCCGCTCGTCTTCGAGACGGCGTACCGGATGCTCGTCACGCGGGCGCGCCTGCAGGAGAGCGAGACGGTCTTCGTCTGGGGCATCGGCGGCGGCGTCGCCACCGCCGCGCTCGCAATCGCGAAATCGCTCGGGGCGCGCGTGATCGTCACGTCCTCGAGCCCGGAGAAGCTGGCGCGGGCCGCAGAGCTCGGCGCCGACGCGACGATCGACCACGCGAGCGAGGACGTGCGGGCACGCGTCAAGGAGCTCACGGAAGGCCGAGGCGCCGACATCGTCATCGAGACGGTCGGAGACGCGACCTGGAAGACGTCTCTCGAGGTCGCGGCGCAGCGGGGACGGATCGTGGTCTGCGGGGCGACGACCGGGCCCAATCCTCCGGCGGGCCTCCACCGGATGTGGTGGAAGGAGCTGGACGTCTACGGCTCGACGATGGGCTCGGCCGGGGACTTCGAAGCCTGCCTCGACCTCGTCACGAGTGGCGCCGTGAGGCCCGTGATCGACCAGGTGCTGCCGCTCGCCGAGGCCCGCACCGCGCACGAGCGGCTCGAGGCCGGCGCTCAACTCGGGAAGCTCGTGCTGCGCATTCCTGGCTGAGCGCCGACCGGACGAAGCCGCTACGCAACCGCCGTCCGCCGCCGTGGCAGAGCGAGCTCGGCACGCTCGTCTTGCAGTTGTTGTTCGCAAAGGTGTTGACACCGAAGCCGTCCCAGAACAGGTCGGGCGAGTTGTTCAGTGCGGTGTTGCCCGAGATCGTGTTGTGGTTTGCTGGCGTCCCGAGTCCGCCGGACACGACGACGATGCCGCCGTTGAACACCGAGAAGCCCGACGGCACGTTGAACTGGACGTTGTTGCCGTGAACGGCCGAGTGGTCGGCGCCGGCTAGCACGATCCCGGCGCCCGAGACCGGCCCCGCATCGTCCGTGAAGCAGAAGGACGAGTTCGCGAACACCGTGTTGTTCTGGATCGTCACGGCGCTTGCAGGGCCCGGAGCGTCGGCGACCGCGAGGACTCCGGCGCAGTTGTGGTTGACGTTGTTGTGATTGATGAAGCCGCCGCCCGAGTTCCGGTACAGGATCCCGAACGCGTTGCGCATCGTTGCGTTGTCGTGCACCGATGCGCTCGAGTCGGGCGAATCGCCGATGTAGATGCCGGCTTCACCGCTCCCTTCGGTGACGTTGTTCGCGATCGTCGTGGCCGAGGACGAGAACGCCGTGATCCCGTACTCGCCGTTTCCTGTGGTGTGGTTGTTCGTGAAGGTCGAGTTGAGGGCGGCGAAGCGCGACTATTCCGAAGTCGTCGAAGCCCGTGATCAGGAACCCGGTCACGGTCACCCCGTGGACGTAGCTGAAGATCTGACCGGTGTTAAAGTCGAGGTTCCCCGCCACGCAGACGCCGGCCGAGCCGCACGGCGACGAGGAGAACGGCGGCGGCGAGATCGTCGCCATCGACCCCTGGAGCTTGATCCGGTCCTTCTGGATCAGTACCTCTTCGTGGTAGTTCCCGGGCCGGACGAGGACCGTGTCGCCCGGATTCGCCGCATCGACGGCCGCCTGGATCGACTGTCCAGGGTTGACGATGATCGTGGCCGCCTGCGCCGAGCCTGCCGTCGCCGCGATCGCCCCTGCGGCGGCACACAGGGCCACTACGAACAGACGTACCTTTCTCATTGCACCCTCCCTGAGGTGGAGACATGAGGAGAATACGACCGTCGCGCCGGCAACGCGAGCCCGCCGTTCGGGGGACACGAACCTCGGGGCGAAGGATTGCCGCAGGAGCGCCCGTGTCTCCTGCTTTCCGCGAGCACGGATCTCCTTGCCCTCGGATCGGCCATACGACTTCTGTTCCCGGTCTAGGCCGGACCGCGGGGCGCTACTCGAAATGCAGTGCCACCTGGGGCGGGCTCGAGCGCTGGGCCGAAAGCGCCGCGACCAACCAGCTTTTCGGCTGGTCTCTAC
>CAWJXV010000004.1:0-725085 GCA_963846915.1 uncultured Actinomycetes bacterium
GAGCGTGCAGCCGAGCGGGCCGAGCTAGCGCTGGACATCGCCGAAGCCCATGCATACCCTGAGCCGCTCACGCTCGCGCTGCGCGCGAAGGCGGGCATCGCCCAGAGTCGGGACACCACGAGGAGGCCGGGACGCTCCTCAAGGGCGCCCTGGAGATAGCGCTCGACCACGACCTCGGACTCGAGGCGGGCAACTGCGACTCCAACCTCTCCGACCAGTGCTTTCGACGTGACGAGTACGCCGATGCGCTGGGATACCTCGACGAGGCCCTCGCCCTAGCACGAAAGCCGGGGATCCGTCCGGAGGAGTGGGCTGTATTGGCTGAGCGGACATACCCTCTCTACATGCTGGGCCGCTGGGAAGAGGCGCAGGCAGCGAGTGAGGAGTTCACGCAGGAGCAGATCAACGCCGGCGGGACCGTGCTGAGCCTGCTCCAGTCGGGCGTCGAGATCCACCTCCAGCGCGGCGACCTCGACGGCGCCCACCGCGTCTTCTCGATGTTCTCACGCCTCGAGGAATCCACCGACGTCCAGGAGCTCTCCACCTACCTGGTAACGCGAGCCTGCCTGCACCGGGCGGAAGGGCGACCGCGGGAGGCGCTCGCCGACGGGGAGGCGACGATCGACACGGCACGCATCCTCGGCCTCCCCTTCCAGGGCGTCAAGCAGGCAATCATCGAGGCCGTCGAGGCCGCGTTTGCATTGGGCGAGTCGGCAAAGATCGAGGGGCTGCTGACCTCGATCGAGACCGTTCCCCCGGCTCCCGGCCGCCCTACCTCGACGCCCAGGTCAAGCGCTTCCGCGCCCGCCTCGCAGAGGACGGAACAGGCTACGAGGCCGCCGCCGAACAGTTCCGGCAACTCGGCATCCCGTTCTGGCTCGCGGTCACACTGCTCGAGCACGCCGAACGCCTCGTCGGTCAAGGTCAGCCAAGCCTTGCCGAACCGCTAATCGCCGAAGCCAGCGACATCTTCGAACGGCTCCAGGCAAAACCCTGGCTCGAGCGCTGCACAGCAGCTGCCCACACCCAGCAGCCGCCTGTCCCCGCCTGACGCTCCAGAAGCTCATTCTGTACAGCCTCTTAGCGTGCGGAAGCTGCCGCCGTGGACGAGGGGGTAGGAGCTGACCGCCCAACCTGTACCGGACGACGTAGCGCGGCCCGTCCTTCGCCTGCCGGGTGACGATCAATCAGGCTAGGCACTGCCGGGCTTCGCCGTTAGGGTTGTGACGCATCAGGAATAGCCTCCTGGTGACGGGGCGGGGCCGTTCCCCGGTGCCCGCCCGTTTGCGTGTAACCAGACCCATCCTACGCCGGAACCTGATCCTTCGCGAACGTGCGCGAGTCGAGGTAGAGGCGCACGTCCTCACGTCTGACGTACACCTTCCGGAGCCCCTCGATCTGAACGGTGGGGATCTCTCTGCATGATCGCCTCGGCCGCGGCACGGGTGACACCCAGTTCGAGACGGAGGGCCTTCGCGTCGAGCAGTTCGGGCAGCCGGTCGCTCACGCGGCCCGCTCCCGGTCGGCTACAACCTGTGCCAACTGCGCGACACGCGGCGCTTCATGACCAAACGAGGCCTACCGGGAGCCGCAGGTCAAGGTGCTGGAGGACCTGCTCTCCGGGATGAGCACTAGAGAGTCCGCCGTGTCCGCTAAGGCGAAGATCCGTGACGCGATCGAGGCGGGCGGCGAGATCAACCTCGAGCCTGCAGAGATGAAAGAAGTCGTTACGGAGATCCGGTTTCGGATGCAGTACGGTCGAGTCGACGCGGAGATCGCCGGCATTCGGCACGACGCTTCCACGTAGCCGCGCTGCGCGCCTGTTCCTTGGATAGGCTCGGCGCTCGCGTCCCCGAACGAGGAGAACACCGTGCCCGAGTACGTGCGCGTAACCGACTTCGAAGCAGACGAGGGGTGCACTCGACGCGTTGGTCAGTGAGATCAACAGCCACGATGGTCCACCCAAAGGTGTCCCAGCCAAGGCGATCAACGTCCTGACCAACCGCGCCGGCAAGGTCCGCGTCGTCGTCTTCTTCGGCTCCGAAGAGGATCTTCGTAAAGGCAGCGAAACACTCGACGCAATGAGCCCGCCCGAAGACGCAAGCATGCGCCGGACGTCTGTGGAGACGTTCGAGATCGTCCTGCAGAAGAAGTCGCCGTAACCGCTCACGCGGCACGCTCCTCGTGGTCGTCGAGGCGACGGATCGCGGCAGCGCTGTCCCGCGCGATCGCCGAGGCGAGGACGCTCCTCGAGCACCGCGCTCCTCGGCGTTCAAGAGCCTGCAGGCGGCCGTGTAGGAGTCGACCGCGATCGCGCTTGCACATTGGATCGGCGTGCCCCCGGTAGGCACCAGAGACGCTCTCACGAGACCTTTCCCGAAATGTCAGAAGACTCGAAGAGCGTCGCCGCACCTTTATCTAAACCGATACGCGTATGACGACTTCCGGGAAGACGCCAGCTCGCGAGCCGGTCGGCGGCGAATCTGTCAACGCCCACAGATGCGGCTTCGGCGCGGCTGGGCGTCTTGCAGAGGACGAGCGCGTGCGCAGTGAGATCCTCGAGTGCTCGTCTTGTCGTCAGCCTGGGTAGCCGACTGCCGAGCGCGACGGTGTTCGTGTCGGCGCGGCCTAGGCTCGAAGTAAGTGAGCGCCGCGAGTCTAAGCGCGGGCACGCTGTCGAGTGCGGCCTTTTCTACGACCCGCCACGCGCTTGTCGCGGTCGAGGCCGATCGCGTCGAGGCCGGCGAGGAGCCGGCCGAGTACGACGACGAGCCGGGTCGGCGCCTCCGGCGGCGGGATCAGGTCGATTCGCGGCTGTAGCCGTCACGCTCGACGGCGCTCCGGCATTTGACGACGAGCGTCGTCAGCGACACGAGCCGGTCAGCCTCGTCGTCGGGTGAGCGGCCGCGGCGTTCGCGGGCGGCGGGCATCAGCCCGGACGACGGCCTGCGCCAGTTCGGCCCGCATCCTCGTTCGCGGCCTGCGTGCCGAACGCCTGCCGCGCCTGCGTCGGCGGGTCGACTCCGGCAGGCGGAAGAGGAGGAACCGTTCGCCCATCGCGCCCATGACGGCGTGGTGTCGGTCGATCGTCGGGGTGCAGCCGGCGACGAGGCCGACCTTGCCTGACCAGTGCAGCGTCCGGCCGCCATCAGTGCCGACGTGCCGCGTCCAGGCGCCGTCGTAGATCTCGCGGAGGGCGGCGAGCAGCTGCGCGCGTGCGTCCCGGTTCATGCTGAGGACGCTTCCGAAGTCTTTGGCGACGATGATCCCGAAGTCGCCGATCGACCGGAGCAGGCCGCCTTTCGCGTCGGCGGCCGTCTCCTTCTTCGGCGTCCCGGACAGCAGCGCGGCCTCGGTCAGGGTCGCGGCCGGGTGGACGTCCGGCAAGCGTTCCGAGCGCGGTCAGCAGCTCCGACTTTCCGCCTCCGGGCGGCCCGACGAGCAGCAGCCAGACCGGGTCGCCCTCGAGCTGGTTCGCCGCGACGGCGCCGAGCATGACGTAGAGAGCGCCGGGATCCGGCAAGTGCAGCCAACGCTGGAACGTTTCGACCACGCCGGCGAGCGCAATCGCCCGGGCGACGTCGAGCGTCACTGCGGCGCCTCGCAACCGAGCAGGGCTCGCAGATCCCGGTCGGCGCGCATCGACCGTCGCGAGCGCCTCGGCGACGGCTTCCTCGTCGCTTAGTCCGAAGTGGATGTTGCCGCGGCAATAGTCGGCCGCAGTCGGCTGGAGCAGGGTGTCGAGCGCCCCCAAGTGATTGGCGCAGCGGTCGACGAGGAACGCCGCGTAGGTGTCGCTGACCAGGTGGCGACGCAACCTGCCGACGTCGAGCGCGACCGTGTCCAGGCGGCGACGAAGCAGCGCAGGGTCGAACGTCATCTTCCCGGCCGCCTTGGTACTGTTCGAGCGACGGGTTGAGTTTGTTGGCGGGCCGCCTTGCCGGGCGGCCTTCGCCGTTTTCATGGGCTGTCGCTCCGGTCGCGCTCGAGGTAGCCCTCCACGTCGCCGGGTCTGAATCGCAGCCTCTCGCCTACACGGACAGCGCGGAGGTTTCCCTCCCTCACGAGCTTGTAGACCTGACGCCGGCTGACACGGAGGTAGTTAGCGGCTTCGTCGACGGTTCTGAGCGTCGGGGCCGTCTGCGACACTTCGGGTACTTCATGGGTAGCCATGGGAACAGCGTGCCGACGGCGGAAGCGGCGCAGCTAAAAGGTGATGAAATTGCCGTCGCCGGGATCTGCCCCGACGCCTGCCACCGTCTCGAGGTCTTCCACTGGGAATGGCTCGGCGATCTCGACGCCGAGGATCGCGAGTGGATCCGACGGAAGCAGAAGCCCGTCAGCCAGGAGATCGGCGTAGCAACTGACGGTCTGCTCGAGGCCGCCGAGGAGGTCGCGACAGTTGTGCAGCGGAAACTTGGCGAGTTTCACGACCGCGCCGTGCCGCTCACAGAGCAGCAGGCGGTCGAGTTGTGGCACGCACGACTCTCGTACATGAACCCGCTCGTCTACCTCGGCGGCAACCGGCTGGCAAAGGACGTCGAGCGTCACGCCGCCCCGAGTAACGAGGCTCTCACAATCTGCGTCGGAAGTAGGAAGCGCGAAGCAGTGACGACGCTGATCGGTGAGATCACGATGACGGGCTACGTCGGCTGCCTCCGCATCTTCCCCGACGCAGAGTATGGCCCTGGCCGACGATGGCCGCGCCTGTGCCCCTCGTGCCGCTGCGCCAAGACGAACGCCCGGAACGCAAAGAAAAGGGATCTGCAAAAGTTGGCGGCGCACGTTGCGGCAAGCAGGGCAGCAGAGCGCGCGGCGGCGCCTTCTTAGCCCGAGCCGCGGGGCCGGCGGGCGAGCCGAACACCCGCGGCCGGGCGCTGCAACGGCCACCGGCCCGAGAGGATCGATCCTCAAGCGATTGGTTTCTCCGCCTGCACAGTCTCTGGCCACTTGCCAGGTGTCGCATTGCGAGCTCGAGCCTCAAGAGTCAGAACGCTGGTAAACACCGCTGTTGGCGGCTCGGGCCGCACGATGAATGAAGGATCGATCGCGACTGTGGCCGAAACGTGAGCGCCAGGCCCGATGACCGATGCAGGCACGACCGTGCGTGCCTCAGCGTCGCCGACAAAGGCGACTATTGAGACCCTCGACGGCTGCGACTCCTCCCGCGTTCCCGATCGTCGCCCGGAACTCGAAGTGCCCGTTCGTCAAGTTGTCGCCCTTGGGCCTGCCGTCGACCGTTAGCGACTCGGGCTCGATCCAAAGGTCGGGGCGGGCGAACCTCTCTGCAAGCGTCGTTTGTCGCTCTGCGAGCGTCGTCTGCTTCTTCGCAAGCCGCACAGCCCAGGCCGCCAGCGCGACAGCCGCCAGAGCCAATACGAATGCGCCGACCCCTGCAATGGCGCCGACTTTCGTCCAATCGGTTCCGAGGATGGCCAGAAAGCAAGCCTAAGGCTCCCGGGGGGCGGCCGAACGCTAAGGCCGGGCTGACGCTTCCGCCGCACTCGCCCCGGGCACGGACGCTAGCCGGTGTCGACGCGGGCTAGTCGCTGTTCAGACGAGGCCGGAACCCGCGAACTAGGGCGCAAGTGATTTCAGCCACGACCGGATACGGTGAGCCCAGTGAAGAGGATCGACCATGTTCTCCAACGCTGGCGCATTGCGAAAGCGCGGCCATACGTGCCTTTGAACGCGCGCCTGCTCGACGTCGGGTGCGCGCAAGGTGAACTGTTGGCGGCGCTCGGTGACCGACTGGAGGTCGGCGTCGGTCTCGACCCCGACCTCACAGAACCGATCACGCAGGGACGGATCACGCTCTACCCGGGCGTCTTCCCCGACGACCTGCCCCCCTCTGACCCGTTCGACGTCGTGACCGTCCTGGCAGTGCTCGAACACGTGCCCGCCTCGGCGCACCCTGGCCTTGTCGCTCGTCTTGCGGCGGTCCTGCGACCGGGCGGCCGACTTGTGATCACGGTGCCAGAGCCCGCAGTCGATCACATTCTTATCCTCCTCAAGCGGTTACGGCTGATCGACGGGATGAGACTCGAGGAGCACAACGGCTTCGCACCGGCAGACACGCTCTCGACCTTCACGCAGCCGATGTTTCGATTGGTGCTCCACCGCCGTTTCCAGCTCGGTCTGAACCACCTCTACGTCTTCGAGCGCCTCGCCGAAACCGACACCGGACCTGGTTCCGCAGTTACGAAGTCAAGCTAAACGGCCGCCGCGCGAGCAACGCCGCCGCTCCTGGCTCGGCCCCGAATGGCGGGCGGTCGAGCTACTGCGCGCGCTGCCGGACGATGCTGGCGTGCAGGCGGTGTGGCGGGCGCTGAGCTAGCCGCTCTCGATGTCTGCGAGATCCGGGCGGCAAGAGCCGATCGGCGAGTTTTTCGGCACCCCGTCCGGAGCCTTCGCGTCGAGGAACACTGCGCGGAACGCCTTTGCGTCGATGGCAACGCTCTGCCAGTTCGTGATCCCGTTCCCGTGCGTGCCTCCGTTGCGGATCGTGTACTTGGGCTCGACGTGGAGCGTGACGTGCTCGACCGCATGGTTACGGAACGTGATGTGGACGATCACATGGCCCTTGTTGTTCCAGAAGCAGTAAACGTTTGACGCGGATAGGAGCCTGATCAGGTTCGAGTCTCCAAGCGAGCCTGATTTGGAGAACGTGCCGTGAACCGCGCCTTTCGGCGGCTTCGCCACTGCAATGCCGGCTGTGAGCGCAAGGGCTGTGATGGCGAGGCTGACGACAGCTGTGCGTTTCACCGGGTTTTCTCCTCGAATTCGTGCGGGTTGTGTCGCAAGCTACTCCTGCCGGGAGGAATTCTCAAGAGCCCCGGAGCGGGCCGCCGTCGAACGCTCAGCCGACTGAGGTGTCTCGGCTCCCGCCGAACCCCGCTCCCAGCACTCGGTGCAGTAGATGATCGGCTCGTCGTCGCAGGTCAGCTCGAGCCGCAGCCTAGGGCTGTCGCCGGCGAGCTCGACACCGCACTCCCGGCAGGTGACCGTGACCGGGTCGATCAATTACGTACGATGAACCCTCCGCCGGATCGGACGCAAAGGACAGTGCCAGTGAGTGATACAGCTGCGTTCCTGACTCGCGAGCGCGACGTGATCCTCGAAGCGGCCGAGGCGGCTTTGGCGCGGATGCACGCGCACCACTACGACACGGCGGGTGCCGAAGAGGTGCGGCAGCGCCTGAGCGTCCTGCTCGACCAGCTCATCGACGGGTTGGCTGCGCGTGACCTGGCACCGATCATCACCTACGCGGAGCGTGTCGCCGAGGAGCGGTTCACGGCCGGCTACGACTTGTCGGAAGTGCAGATTGCCTTCAACGCACTCGAGGAGGCGACCTGGACGCGTGTGCTCCAGGGTCTCGACTCATCCGAGTTCGCAGAGGCGCTCGGCCTGATCAGCACCGTTCTGGGGGCTGGCAAAGACGCACTCGCTCGCAAGTACGTCTCGCTGGCCGCGAACACGCACGCGCCGTCGCTCGACCTCCGTGCCTTGTTCGCCGGCACCTCCTGAGCGGGACGTTTTGCGCCCGCGGCCTTAAGAGGCCTGCAAGACAAGCTCCACGAGCTGTTGGAAGCGGAATGCGCCTGCAGTTCCACCATTTCTAGCTTGCAACGAACCGACGCGAATCGCACCGGTCAGAGACGAGCCCGTACTCGCGCCGTATTCAATTGCGGGTGCGTGCTCCCTCGTCCCGACGTACTGTCCGAACCGATGACCCTGGATCTAGCCGTTGGTCTCACGCAACCAGTTGCCACGTTCGTAGCGACGGAAGTGCTGCCTGGGGCGACGATCCCTCACAACGGGCGCCTTCTCCCGTCACCAGGGGACTCCGTCATCATCTGCAGCGTCGGCGGTCAGGTCAGTCCCCCGTCGCGAAGCGATGACGCGAAGGAGCAAGCAGCCAGAGCGGAGGCCGGCGAAGCCTTCGACGGGCTGTGGGCGTCCGGAGGGCACCATCTGGCCATCGGGAGAGTGGCCGGCTGTGTCCCGGTCGGTGACGATGACTGCACGCTGACCTTCGACCGTGTCGAGTTGATCCCCCCGGGGGACACGCCATCGAAGGAGCCAGGCGCGACCGAGGGGCTCTTCCTCATCGTCGAATCGCGCTCGTGAACCTTCTGTACAAGGGTCGCTCGGGATCTTGCCACTGCCTCCCGTACATGATCGCGCCGACGTTCTCGCCGGAGCGGCTTCCTTTACCGGTTGCTCGATAGCGGTGGGCCAGTCGCGCGTGCACATCGGAACCCGGCTATTTCGACTTCGCGTTTCCCCAACACTTGAGTCCTGGACTCGCGCCACCTGGCTGGCGTCCTGTGTTCGCTGACTACCTCCACCTTGGGTTCACGAATGCGACCGCGCTCAGCCCCACCGACGTAATGCCGCCGAGCGTAGGCCGGGGGGCCGCGACGGCTCCCGCTCTTTCGGCGCAGCTCGTCAGTCCGCGGGAAGCGCGCCGTCGGCCGCTTCGAATCCGGCTCGCAGCCGACTGGCAAGTTGAACGAAGCCGCCGGGATCGCCGAGAACGAAGACCTCGGCGAGGCCCTCGGCGCCTGCCAGGCCCTGGCTGACCACCTCGCGAAGCTCGGTCAGAGAGGAGTAGTCGCGGTTGGGGTCGGGGTCGAAGAGGGCGACCCCGGCGGCCAGCGCCTCGCGATTCAGTCGCTCCACGAGTTCGTCACGCGCCGCGCCCGCGTCCAGGAGTGCCGTCTTCACCGCGGCACGGTCCGGTTCATCGATGGTGTCGTCGAGCACACCCGACGTATCGAGGATCAGCCCGCCGAGGCAGGCCGCCGCCCCGGCCAGCGCGGCCCAGGCAGCCTCGATCTCGGTTGTCCTCACGCTGGCACTCTAACCCGCCCGAGCCAGCGCCCGGCGCGTCGGCAGCACCTCTGGCGGTCCCAGTCGCACTCCATCTTGCCGGGGCAGAGACAGGGCCGCTAGGAAGCAAACCACCGCGATCCTGCCCCCGAAATTGCCGATGAACACATTCGTGTGACGATGTTCGTACCGCGGACAGCTAGTGCGCTTCATCCTGGCGGGGTGAAGCGGCAGATGTGATTCACGCGGGGCCGCGGTGGCGAGCGAACGGCCAGAACCCGTGTTTATCCAGGTGCGACAGTGCCGTGCTCGATCCGTTCGATTCGCGTGTCCTCCGTCAACCTTTTCAGCACTCGGTCGAAGTCGTCTTCGCTGTCGAACGCCTGTGTGAAGGTGATCGACTCACGATCGCTGTCCTGTGCTGTCCAGCCAAGCTCCTCGAGGGGCTGAACGAATCCGTCGAGTTGGAGTAGCGGGACATTCGGGAAGACCCGGATCTGCTTCACGGCCATGCGGCATCTTACGACACCCGCTCGTGGGCGTTCGGAAGGGCCTTTCCTCGGGGAGGGCCGACAGTGGATGAGACCTCTGGTGTCCCTCAACGCCCGAGTTGCGTGGCTCCCATCGGCAGCGTGGATCAACAAGCCCAACTCCAACGGGGTCGCTCCCTAAATTTCGAACGACGACCGTCTCATCCGGCTTGACAGGCTCCGCTCATCGACACCCCCGAGCTTGAGCACAGATACCGACGGACTTCGTCACCCGCTCGCGGGTCCCTTCATTCAGTTAGAGGTTCTAACAGCAAAAACGTCGTCAGCCGCGGGCGATAACGGGACCGTACGCCGTCACCACGACCCGCGGCTTTGGTCTTGCTCGTCGGCCTTCGACAAGCTCGAGAGCTGCGCGCTCAGATCCTGGATCGCCTTCGCAAGCGCCTTAAAGCAGATCGCGCTGTTCGTCGGAATCGGCAGACAGCTTCTGAAGTTGCTCGGTGAGTTCGTTGAACTGTTTGTCGTCGATCGGTTCATCATGACACGTGTGAGCGCCTGCTCGCCACTCCGTTGCCACAGAGTCCCGTGCGCACCGCGTGGCATGCTGCGGCGGCGCATGCCGTGCCGCCAAACCTCCGCCCAGAAGGATGAGCGGTGAATTCCGGGCTTGCGATTGTCGGTCTGACGTTGCTGCTCGTAGCGGCAGTGTCGCGGCGTCTGTCGGGCACGCCGGTCACGCCGGCGATGGTGGTGACCGCGGTCGGCGTGCTCGTGGGGCCGCTGGTGCTTGATGACCTTTCTGTGCGTCCCACGAGTTCGACTGTGCGGACGTTGGCCGAGGCGACGCTCGCGGTGGTGCTGTTCTCGGATTCCTCGCGCGTGGATCTGCGGGCGGTGCGGCGTGAGGCTTCGATGCCGTTGCGTCTGCTGGGCGTGGGTCTGCCACTGACGGTCGTGCTCGGATGGCTGGTCGCGGTGCCTCTGTTTGGGTCGTTCTCGCTCAGCGAGGCGTTGATCCTTGGGGTGATCCTCGCGCCGACCGACGCCGGGCTGGGCAGTGCGGTCGTCACGGACCCGAGACTTCCGCAGGTTGTGCGTCAGTCGCTCAACGTCGAGAGCGGCCTGAACGACGGGATCTGCGTTCCCCTGTTGTTGATCGCGCTAGCGACCATCTCCGGCACTGGCGGCGAATCGCAGCACGTGCTGGCCGAGGAGATCGGCTACGGACTGCTCGGCGGCGTCGCTAGCGGGCATCCTCGCCGCGGCGGTCGTGAACGTGGCCGGGGGACGGCATCTGATTGACGATGCCTGGCGGCAGATCATCCCGGTGGCCGCCGCTGTGCTCGCGTACGGGATCGCGGCCGACCTGGGCGGGTCGGGGTTCATCGCCGCGTTCGTGGCAGGAGCGCTGTTCGGCCTGATCGCCCGCGAGAACGTTGCGTCGACGATGCGTTTCACCGAGGAGACCGGGGCAGCGCTCAACAGCGTCACGTTCCTCGTCTTCGGTGCCGTGCTTCTCGGCCCCGTGTTCGAGCACCTGAGCTGGCAGATCGTGCTGTATGCCGTGCTGAGCTTGACGATCGTGCGGATGCTGCCGGTGGCGATCTCTCTCTGGGGCACCCACGCGCTGCGTCCAACGGTGGCGTTCATGGGCTGGTTCGGCCCCCGCGGGCTCGCATCAATCGTGTTCGCGGTGATCGTCGAGGATGCTCATCTCGCCCACGCCGGAACGATCGTCGCGGCTACCTACCTGACCGTCGGCCTCTCGGTGCTGGTACACGGTCTCTCGGCGGCGCCGCTGGTCAGTCGTTACGCCAACTGGTACCAAACCGCCGCGGACAAGCGCCCCCCTGCGATGGAGAGCAAACCGATGCACGAGCACCGAACGCGTGGGCCCGCCACGCTGCCGAGCAGCTGACCTACCGCGAGAAAATCCGATCTAGTCGGCGAGCCTCTCACTCCGCACCGGCATCAACCGCAGGCGATCGAGGTCGCGCGCACGGAACTGACTACGTGCTCACGACTGGAACGGGGTCGGGAAAATCTCGCCCACCTCTCGTGAGACCGCCTCGAAGTTCGCGGGTGGCAGCAACACTGCCGATGGCTGCGTCGGGTTGTTAGAGGCCTGTTTGGGCTTTGACACGGCCTGAGGCGACGGCGTCCTGGAGTGCTTTGTAGTCGCGTTCGTTCTGGTCGGCGTAGGTTTCGGCGAAAGTCGCGATTGCCTGGTCGAAGACGTCGGATTTGCCGAGGTAGCTGGAGATCGCGATCCGGTCGCCTGAGCGGGCGTGGGCGCGTGCGAGTGTCCAGCCGCACGCTCTCCCGTATGCGGCTGCGCCCGGTGGGATGGCTGCTTCGAAGGCGAACGAGCCTTTCCAGTCTTTGAGTTGGCGCACGTAGAAGTCCCGGGGTTGACCGTCCAGGCCGGCGGCGACGTGTTGCCAGCCGAGGAAGATGTCGCTGGTCGCCTGCATCAGCCGCTGGCCGGCGACGACCCGCTGGCCGCAGTTGTTGTACGCGCTCTTGCCGGCGAACTGCTCCAGCACCGACTGCTGGGCTTCCTTGACCTGCAGGAAGAGCGGGTCCTGATCGTCCTTGCCGAGGAACAGCATGATCCAGGCGCGGGTGCCGACGCTCCCGACCCCGACCACTTTGCGGGCCGTGTCGGCGTATCGGAACTCTTCGATCAGGTGACGACGGTCGGTCTCGAGCGTGCGCCGGTAGCCGCGGATCAGGCCGCGGATCTCGGTCTCGAACGCGTCCCGCTCTGCCTCGGTGGGGATGAGCTCATCGATCGGGACGATCAGCGGCGGGTCGCTGATGATCCGGGGCTCGCCGTCGACGAGGTGGGTCAGCTTCTCGAAGGCGTCCATGCTGTCCTTGGTGCGCAACCTTGGCGATGTCGGCTTGCTGCTTCTTCAGCCGCTTGGGGTCGATGCCGGCGGTGAACTCCCGAAGCGCCCGCTCGACCGGCAGAGCCGCGTACCAGACCTCGAGGTTGCGCATGCCCGCGAAGGCGGCCATCGCCTCCCGGTAGGCGCGCACCGTGGCGAGCACGACCGTGCGCCGTTCCTTGCCGGAGAAGCCGTTCTCGCGGCCGCCGATCGCGAAGCTCGCCGCCAGGCGCTTCACGTCCCACTCCCACGGGCCTGGCGCCGTCTCGTCGAAGTCGTTGATGTCGAAGACCAAATCTCGCTCCGGCGAGCCGAACATCCCGAAGTTCGACAGATGCGCGTCCCCGCACAGCTGTACCCGGAGCCCCGAGTTCGGTGTGTTCGCCAGATCCGCAGCCATGATCAGCGCCCCGCCACGGTAGAACGCAAACGGCGACACCAGCATCCGGCCGTAGCGGATCGGCACCAGCTCCGGAACCCGCGACACGGCCTGCTCCTCCAACAACGCGATCAGGGTCGCGGCGCTTGGGAAACGCGATGTCAGCCTGCGTCGAGCGCGGGATCTCCGCCCTCGCCGCCTTACCCCTCGCGGCCCGCTCGCCCGGCGTGAAGTGCGGCACCACCTTCGGCTTCGATGGCGACTTACCGTCAGTCGGCGGAGACTCCTCTCCAACCTGGCCGGACTCGACAGCGCCGGCAGCGACCGGCGCCTCCGCCGGTTCCTCGTCGGGCCGATCTTCGCTGAGTTGCTCGCGCTCGGCCAGGGAATCGGAGGCGAGTGAACCCGGATCGGGCCACTCGTTGCTCTCGCTGTCGTCCATCATCTGTACTCCTTCCCGCGCCTTCTTGGTGGCAGCGTTGCCGGGCTGCGTCGAGGGGCGTCCGCCGCGCAGCAGGTCAATGTCGAAGATCGGCTACAGGGTCGTGACCGCGACTTCCTTCGGGCGTGCGATCAGGTAGAAGAGCACGCCGAGCACCGGCAAGAAGATGATCAAGACCGTCCACATCGCCTTCGCCCAGCCGCTGTGGTCCTGCCGGCGGAAGTTGTCGATGAACACGTTGATGACGACGAAGATCCAGATCACCCAGGCGAAGAAGATGATCATCCACCAGACCACGTCCCAGAAGCTCGGGTTGTTCGTGTAAGCAAGCACCTGCGCTCCCTTCGCTCGGTACCGGAATAGGCCCGGCCGCCGTGTCTCCAACGTCACCAACCTACGACCCAGAGCCGGCTCAACGAGGACGCGCTTCGGATTTCACTTGGGTGAACACGATCGGGAAGGAGCGGTGGTGCATGCGGTGAAAGGTTCGCTGTGGACGACCGCTGGAGCACCGGCCGGACGGAGGCGTTCAGTGACGGCGTGTTCGCGATCGCGATCACGCTGCTCATTCTCGAAGTAGCTGTCCCCGAGGCAGCGTTCGACAACTTGTGGCGCGGCATCGCTCATCAGTGGCCCTCCTATCTGGCGTATGCGACGAGCTTCATCACGATCGGCGGGATCTGGATGGCCCACCACGCCATCTTCCGGCGCCTGCAATACGCGAACCAGCAGGTCATGGTCATCAACCTGGTGCTGCTGATGGCGGTCGCGTTCCTGCCCTTCCCGACCAGGCTCGTGGCCGAGGCGATCCACAACAACAGCGCCGAGCGCGCCGCAGCCATCTTCTACGGAGCCTCGCTGCTCGTTATCCAGCTTCTGCTCGGCGCTCTCTGGGGCTCGATCGCACGCGACCGCGGCCTGCTCAAGCCAGAGGTGAGCGAGAAAGAGATCAACGCGATCCTGATCGCGACGACGCCGAACCTCGGCTTCTACATCGGCGTGATCGTGCTCGCGATCTTCGCGCCCAAAGTGGCCGCGTTCGGCTACCTGCTGATCGCGATCGTCGCCCTCGTGCGAGCGCGTGGCGACCAGACACCACCACCCACGACAGCGTCTGCGTAATACACGGGTCGCCCAGTCCGGATAGCTCGCGCTCAGCTCTTGCCGAGCTCGCGGACCATCGACTCGAGGCGGTCTAGGCGCTGGACGAGATCGTCGAAGCGGGCATCGACCCGTGCCTCCTCCGTCTCCTCGTCTGCTTGCTCAGCAGCGGCACGCTCGCTCTGGGCGCGGGCGACGAAGGTCGAGGTGATCGCGGCGGTGACGATCGCGAGGAAGGCGATTCCCTCGAGCATCACGAACGCGCCCACGAGCCGGCCGGCGACGGCTTTCGGCGTCACGTCGCCGTAGCCGACCGTGGTCACCGTCTGCAGCGACCACCACATTCCGACCCAGACGTTCGAGTACTCGTGGTGGTCGAGCACCCTGATCAGGATCCCGCCGCCGACGACGACGAGCGTCGTGGCCACGACGATCACGCCCGCGGCGAGGCGAACCGAAGGCGGCTCGCGCAGGAACTTCGACAGGCGCCGCTCGATCAGGTTCGGGCGCGGCACGGCACGAACCTTCCGGCCGGCATCGGCGACCCGTTGACGCCGCGGGGTCGTCACCCGACCATCATCTCCCGGCACCACACTGGCTTGCCACGTTTCAGCGTCAGGCGACGTTGTCGACTGCGGTCAGATCGAGCAATGTGAGTCCGAGATCGGTGATCCGCTGGAGGACGCCCTGGAGCTCGGCCTGGTCGCGGATGGTTCCGGTCAGGGTCGTGGTGCCGTCGCCGCGCGTGAGGTTCATGCCCTCGAAGGCGAGCTGCATGCGGTCGCTCAGCTCGCCTTCGACCACGAGCCGGTACTCGCGACTGCCCATTCGACACAGCCTGACACGCCTCCCCGGTGTCTACGTGGTGAGGTGCGCCGTTCACTTGGGTGAACGCGCTTACTCGAGGAGGCCGAGCACGGTCGCGCGTGCGACGGCGTCCGGTCGGGAGTGGACGCCGAGCTTCCGGTAGATCGTGCGGGTGTGCGACCGGATCGTGTTGGGCGAGAGGAAGAGCTGCTCGCCGATCTCCCGTGCCGACAGGTCGGAGGCCAGGAGCTGGAGCACGGCGAGCTCGGCCGCGGTTGGCGCCTCGAGCAGCTCTCCGCCGGCTGCCCGGTCTCTTGCCGTTCGGAGCTCTCGTTCCACCTCCTCGCAAAGCGGCCGCACGATCCCGCTGTCTGTGAGCTCGTCGAGGGCCTCCCGGGCCGAGCGCAGCAGCGGCTCCGCCTCGTCGAGGCGGCCGCGGCGCAGACGGGTACGGGCGAGGAGCACGAGTAGCCAGGTGTGGTGCACCGTCGCCACCTCGTCGGCGAAGAAGCGCTCGGCGGTAACGAGCTCGTGCTCTGCCTCGACGAACTTCCCTTCGGCGGCCAGCACCGTTCCCAGAGCGGCGGCCGCGTTCGCGCCGAGCCAGCTCCGGCTGCTCCCGATCCGGCCCACCATCGCCTTCGCCGCCTCGGCATGGCGTCGGGCCGCGACGAGCTGTCCGCGCTCGGCGGCGACGAGGGCGAGCGTCGAGCGTGCGACGATCAGGCTCGGCGGACGATGCCCGATGTCCGGATGCTCCAGTACCTGCGAGGCGGCAGCCGACGCCTCGTGGAGGTCGCCCGCGAAGAAGAGCGCGCGCGCGTACGTCAGCGCGAGCGCCCGTGAGGATCTCGTCGGAGCTCGCCCGCGCGAGCTCGACGGCGCGGCGGCCGTCGAGCACCGCCCGGCCGACGCCACCGTCGACCGTCCCCGCACGAACCAATCTCACCCAGATTTCGACATATGCGTCGGACTGTCCGTGTTGCTGACTCTGCGCCCGATCGGCGAGCTGCATGAACCGGCGCTGCTCGATCGCGCCCTCTCCGGCGAGCACCGCGGCCGCCGCGGCGGTCGCCGCCAGCTCCGGGTGCTCGAGGACACAGTCATCCGGCAGCGTGCGAACCCAGCGAAGAAGCGTCCCGCCGTCGCCGCTCCTGATCAGCGACAGGTAGTAGTCGACGAGCACCTCGGCGACGAACTCGTGGTCGCCGGCAGCCGCCGCATGCCGGAGCGCTTCCATGGGCAATCCGTGCGATCTGAGCCACTCGGCGGCTCGGCGCTGGATCGTCGTCGCGGCGGCCGGCTCGGATGATGCGAGCTGGGTCCGGGCGTACGCGGCGAACAGCGAGTGGATGCGGAACCAGCCTCCTCGTTCGAGCCGCGAGACAAGGAGGTTGGAGCGCTCGAGCTCGGCCAGCACAGCGGAGGAGCCGGTGCGGTCGAGCACGGCGTCGCAGAGCTCGGCGGTGAACTCGCCCAGGACCGCGGCGCCGTGGAGAAACGACCGCTGGTCCTCGTCGAGTGCCGCGAGGACCTCGCTGCTCAGGTACTCGGCCACGAAGCGGTGATCGCCTCCGAACTCCCGCACGGCCGCAGCCGGGTCGTCGACCGTCCGCAGCCAGAGGCCGGCCAGGACGAGCGTCGCGGGCCAGCCCTCGGTCTGCTCGACGAGCAGTTCGATCTCGTCCGTCCCGAGCTCGATCTTTCCGCGGGTGACCAGCAGCTCGTGCGTCTCGGCCGCGGTGAACGCGAGCTCCCTCGCCCGCAGCTCGGCGAGCAGCCCGGCGGCGCGGTATCGCGCGAGGCTCAGCGCAGGATCGACCCGCGTGACGAGAATCACGCGTGCGTTGGGTGGGAGATGCGAGAGAGCACGGTCGATCGACGCGATGCATCCCTCGCCGGTCACCGCGTGGAGATCGTCGAGCACCAGGAGCAGCCGCTCCCCGAACGCGGCGATGCCATTCATGAGCTCGTCGACCGCATCCTCGATCGCACCGCCCGGCATGCCCAGCCTCTGCTGCGCACCTCGCCCGAGCCCCGGCCGCACGCGATCGACCGCCGTCGCAACGTACCGCCACAACCGCGTCGGATCGTTGTCATCGGTATCGAGGGTGACCCAGGCCAGCGCTGCGTCCTGGCTCGCACACCACGCCCGCACCGCGGTCGTTTTCCCGTACCCGGCCGGTGCCGCGACGAGCGTCAGCACCGCATCGACACCCGCAGCCGGCCCCGTCCACAGGCGTGGACGCTCGACCATGCCTCCACGCACACCCGGAGCCGCCAGCTTGGCCTCGATTAGCGGGGGAAGCGCAGCCGCGCCCATCCTCTCCGCTGTCCCCGCACGCCGCTGCCCCGATCCGAAGCGCCATTCCGCGACACATGGTCGCATGACGCCGCCGACCGGGCCAAATTGGTCACGGGTTCACGATCACCCGGGTGAAACACGCGCGCCGTCGCTGGCCGCCAACACCTGTTGCGTAGCGTTGCGTCGCAATGGACTACAAGAGCACGGTCTCCGACATCGTTCGCGTCGTGGAGGCGGTCGGGGCGGGCATTATGCTCGCCGGCGGATTCTGGGCGTTCCTGATCTTCCTAGTCCGAGTGTCCCACTCCGACCGTCGACCCGGCTCCTACGAGGAGCTGCGGCGCAACCTCGGGCGCTCGATCCTGCTCGGCCTGGAAGTGCTGATCGTGGCCGACATCGTGCGGACGATCATCGTCGACCCGACCTACCAAAGCGTGGTCGTACTGGGCGTGATCGTCGTCGTCCGGATTCTGCTGAGCTTCGCGCTCGAGGTCGAGATGGACGGCATGTGGCCCTGGAACCGCTGGCGGCGCCAGGCGCCCAACCCGTAGGCCAGTTCGAGGCGCCTCGGTTCACCTGGGTGAACGGCGCTCGAACGGTCCCACAGGGCGGCGATGCGTGCGAGGCTCGGCGAAAGACCCTAGAGAGGAGGCGTCATGGATGGTGACAATCTCGCGCTTGTGGTCGGAACATACTCGGAGGCTGGTGCGGCTGCCGAGGACTTCAAGGCGCTGAAGGCCGGGCAGGACGGCGGCGAGTACAAGGTCGTCGGGGCGGTCGTGATGAATCGCGACGCGAGCGGCAAGGTCGACGTGGACGAGCATGGTGATGGGCGCGTCGCCGGCGGCGCGGTGCTCGGCGGGACTGCCGGGCTGGTGGTCGGGCTGTTCGCGCCGCCGCTGCTTGCCGCGACCGCGATCGGTGCCGGGATCGGCGCCGGCATCGGCGCACTGCGCAAGCGCCACGAGGAGAAGAAGATGGGCGTCGATCTCGAGCAGTACCTGCCGCCGGGATCCTCGGCGGTGGTGGCGGTCGTCGACGACCAGTATGCGGACAAGGTCGAGGCCGCTCTCGTCAACTCGGACAAGAGGATCAACCAGGCGATCGACTCGGGCGACTACGACGAGCTGCAGAAGGCGATCGCGAAGTCCCAGGACGAGGTGTCGGGCGCAATCACCTCGTAGATCGCGGGAGGAGGGCCGGCACACACGCCGGCCCTCCCGATCCGCCGAAAGGGCATGACGATGAAATCCATTCGCAAACAGAGCCTCATCGCTGTCACAGCGTCGTTGGTGTTCCTCGCGGCAGGCTGCGGCTCGAGCGGGGGCGGCGGCTCGACGGCGACGACCACGAGTGCCTCCGCGACCGAGACCTGGGCGAGCGGCGTCTGCTCGTCGATCACGACCTGGCAGGCGGCGATCAAGTCGGCCGCCGGCTCGGTGAAGAGCGATCCGACGAAGAGCGGGCTGCAGACGGCAGCCGGAGATGCGAAGTCGGCGACGGAGACGCTCACTTCCGACCTGAAGGGGCTGGGCAAGCCCGACACCCCGGCCGGGCAGCAGGCGAAGGACTCCCTCGACCAGCTCTCGACGAGCTTGCAGCAGGATGTGACCACGATCGAGAACGCGGTCAAAGGGGTCTCCGGCGTGAGCGGCGTCGTCGGTGCCGTCTCAACGGTGACGACCACACTCGCGACGATGCGGACGCAGGTCAAGACGACGTTCACGGACCTCCAGGGGCTCGGCGCGAAGGGCGAGCTGAAGAACGCGTTCGCGAGCTCGAGCGCCTGCAACTCCCTGACCAGCGGTAAGTGAGCGCGTCGGCCACCGTCGGCACGGCTGTCGATGCCGTGAGCCCGCTTCGCGACTCGTCGCGGATCCGCTAAGGCGTCGAGGGTTGGCGCGCGTTCCGGGCGATCCGGATCAAGCAAGGGCGGAGGCCGGTGGCCGCTGCTACCTGCGCCGTCCCAGGCAGGCGCGAACTCGCAGCATCACGGGCGTTGCAGACCTGGCGATCTCGCTAAGAGGGTCTTTGTTGTGACGACTGCGCCGACCGCGTCTTCTGTTGCTGCCAAGGCTTCGGGTGTGGTGCTGCTCACGTTGGCGGCGGGGCAGTTCGTGATGGCGCTGGATATGACGGTGATGAACACGGCGATCGCGACCGTCGCCAAGGACGTCGGGACCGACGTGACCGGGATCCAGACGGCGATCACGCTCTACACGCTGGTGATGGCGTCTTTCATGATCACCGGCGGGAGGGTCGGGGAGATCATCGGCCGGAAGCGCGCGTTCACGATCGGAGCCGTCATTTACGCGTGCGGGTCGCTGACGACGGCGCTGTCACACAGCCTGGCGGTGTTGATCATCGGCTGGTCGTTCCTCGAGGGCTTCGGCGCGGTGTTGATCATGCCGGCGATCGTGGCGCTCGTCGCCTCGAACTTCGGGCGGTCGGAGCGGCCGCGCGCGTACGGGCTGGTGGCGGCTGCCGGCGCGATGGCGGCGGCACTCGGGCCGGTGATCGGCGGCCTGTTCACGACCTATGCCTCGTGGCGGTGGGTGTTCGTCGGCGAGGTACTGATCGTGATCGTGATCCTCTTCCTCGCGCGGCGGGTGAACGACACACCGCCCGAGAAGGGCGCCAGGCTCGACCTGGTCGGCACCGGGCTGTCGGCGGCCGGTCTCGGGATGGTCGTGATCGGCATCCTGAAGTCGGGCGCGTGGGGGTTCGTGCAGCCGAAGCCGGGTGCTCCCGAGTGGCTCGGGCTCTCGCCGACGATCTGGCTCGTGCTCGCGGGCGGTGTGGTGCTGGGCCTGTTCCTGGCGTGGGAGAACCGGCGTATTGCACACGGCCAGGCTGCGCTGATCGACCCGAAGATGCTGCGGAACATCCAGCTGCGCGACGGCGTCGTCTCCTTCCTGTTCCTGTTTCTCGTGCAGGCCGGGATCTTCTTCGTCGTCCCGCTGTTCCTGTCGGTCGCGCTCGGCATGTCGGCGGTCGCGACCGGTGTCCGCCTGCTGCCGCTGTCGCTGATGTTGCTGCTCTTCGCCGCCGGAGTGCCGAAGCTGTTCCCGAACGCGAACCCGCGGCGGGTCATCCGCCTCGGCTTCATGGCCATGTTCGCCGGGCTCGTGCTCCTGGTCGCCCTGCTCGACTACGGCGCCGGAGCGGAGATCGTCACCTGGCCGTTGCTGCTCGCGGGTGCCGGGATCGGCTCGATCGCCTCCCAGCTGGGGAGCGTGACCGTGTCGGCGGTGCCCGACGAGCAGAGCGGCGAGGTGGGCGGAATCCAGAACACCGGGTCACAGCTCGGCGCGTCGATCGGCACCGCGCTGGCGGGCGCCGTGCTCATCTCGGCGCTGACCGCCTCGTTCCTCACCGGCATCGCGAACAACCCGGCCGTCCCCGACCGCGTCGCCGCCAAGGCGCAGACGAACCTCGCCGGCGGCGTCCCGTTCATGTCCGACGCCGACCTCAAGGCCGCGCTCGAGGACGCGCACGTTCCCCCGCGGGCGACCAACGCGATCGTGGACGAGAACGAGAAGAGCCGGATCGACGGACTGCGCATCGCCGTGTCGATCCTCGCACTCTTCGCGCTCCTCGCTCTGCTGTTCACCCGCGGCATCCCGACGGTGCAACCCGGCGCCCAGACCAAGCCCAGCCCACCACCTACATAGCCTGCCGGGCGGGTGGGGGCGTCTGCTCTGTGGAGCGGGAGTGGCGTTCGTAGAGGGTGGAGTTGAGGACAGCGGCTCCTACGATCACGCGCCCGTACAGGAAGAAGCCGAGCAGGAGCGTGGCTGCAGTCCCGAGGGCGCCGTAGGTGCTGGTCTTCTCCTGGATCAGATGGCCGAGGATGAGGACGTTGAAGAGCAGCAAGCCGATGAAGCCGACCGCGTAGAGGAGCGATCCGGGGATCAGGTCGGTCCAGCGGGCGTCGGAGTGGGGCAGCTGGAGTGAGACGATCAGCCAGAGTCCTGCGAGGGCGAAGACCAAGAGGGCGAATGTGACGATTCCGCCGATCACGGTCTGGTGGTTGACGGCGCCGACGCCGGCGACGAGGAAGAGTTGGCCGGCGAGCGCTGCGCCGAAGACTGCGAGCGAGCGGCGATGCACCTTGACCGACGCGGCTGAACGCTCCCAGGCCAGAGAGTGGGCGATCGCGATCGCCCGGAGCAGGACTCTCGTCACGTAGACGAGCAGGAAGAACGAGCCGAGGGCGACCCACCAGTTCGAGTTGCCCTTGGTGGTGCTCGCGACCTGCTTGGTGACGACCCCGGCCAGGCCGACCGAGTTCGTGATCAGCTTCGGCTCGAACCCGATCGCGCTTGCCAGCAGCCCGAGGCCGGAGACGACGAAGAGCGCGAGCGGAAGGGCGAACAGGAACAGTCGGTAGGCGAGTGCGCCGGCGAGCATGCCGCCGCCGATGTGGGAATCTCGTTCGATCGTCTCGAAGGTGGCGTCGAGCGCCGCCGAGCGACCGCGGGCCTCTTGGACCCAGCCCTTGAGTGCGTACGCATGCTGGACCCAGAGCGCCAGGCGCTGGAGCAGCGTCGGCCTTGGAGGCGGCAGCTCGATCTGCTCGGGCTCGTCAGTTCGATCCGGAGGGGACATCGCTGCTGTCCGAGGCTGGAGGGGATTGGTCAGGGCGCTGGGTGGAGCCTTCGTCGTGGTGTTGTCTCTCCGTCTGCCGCCAGTTCGCCCAGACGGGAGAGAAGACGGCGCAGACGACCGAGATCGTGATCAGGACGAAGCCCCAACCGAGCAGGGCGACCGTGACGCCGAAGGAGCCGAAGTACTTCCCGTCGCTGTTCAGCCAGCCGCCGAGGAACAGCGGCGCGCACGCGCACGCTCCGCCGATGACGACCGAGGCGAGCAGCGCGCCCGGCAGCAGCGCACGCAGCCCGATCTGACGGTGCAGCAGGAAGCGAGGCGTCCAGAGCCAGAACACCGTCGAGGCGACAAGCCAGACCGGCACGAGCACGTACCAGCCCGTATCACGGAGCTGCGCCACGGAAACGACCGCAAAGGCGAGGAGTCCGCTGAAGACGAAGAAGAAGATGGCGAACAGTCCCTGGTCGGCAGCCGATCCACTTCTCGTGATCCCCCAGGCCCGGGCGTAGACGTCCTGGTAGATCTGCCCCAGGCCGAGGCCCCAGATCAGGAAGCCGACAACGCCGGCGAGCGTGGCGGCAAGGGCGTTCGAGGAGGCAGCCCCGAACGTCTCCTTGACGAGGCCGGCAGTCGGGTCGGTGAGCTTCAGATGGTCGATCAGACGCGCGGCGAAGCTGTTGGTATCCCCGCCCCCCGCGTGCGTGAGGCCGATCACGGCGAGGACGAACGGCACCACCGAGAGAAACGAGTACAGCGTCGCCGCCGACCCGGAGTTGCGACTCGCCTCGAAGTAGTGGCGAAACCACAACATCGCCAGCCGGCCAACACGCGAGTCACCGCGGCCACTGAGCCAAGCCTGTACCGCCCCGACCCGACCGCGAGACGCCGCTTCTCCAGCCCTAGTCATGCGACCACGATTGACCCCAGGAACACCAACAACGATCCGTGCTACACCGCAATGAGGACAGCACCGCACCGCGCAACAGAACGCCGAGACGCCGAGCATCGCCAACGCTGTCGCCCATCAGCAAATCTCCTCTCCGATCGACGCTTTCCAACGTCACCAAGCTACGACCCAGAACGTGCTCACGGTGAAGGAGCGTCGAATGTCACTTGGGTGAATGCGAACGGGGCCGTCGCCTCTCCAACCTGCGCATGCTGCGTGCGAGCGCTCTGGCCGTCGGTGGCTGCGACGCGCCTACAGCGGATGCCCAGCGGCGTCGCACGGGATCGGCATGTGCACCCCGAGAACCCGCGCCGCCTGGTTGATCTGCCCGAGCACGCGCGTCATGTCCGTCGGCTTGAGACCGCCGGCGCCCTTCGAGTACGGGTGGTCGAGGAAGCGGATGACAAGCAGGCTCGTCACCAGCATCGCGACGAGCGTCGCCGCGATCACCGACTGCGGTAACACCCCTTCTGCGGGATCGGCAAAGAGGAACGCGAACGCGATCACGAGCACGCCGGTGACGAAGAGGAGCACCCACAGGGGTGCCGGGATGATCTGGCCGCCTGCCTGAACGCGATCGAGGCGGGCCTGCTCCCGTTCGTTCGTCAGGTCGAGCCATTTGGGGTAGGTGCCGTTCTGCTGGGCGGGCGTCTTCGGCTGGACGTCCCGGAAGGCTTTGAACAGGGCGATTCCCCAGGGGTTGAACGGGGGCTTCTGCCCCGACTGCAGTTGCGGCCACTCGACGCCGATCACGGCGCGCCCGTAGCAGACGAGCAAGCCCGAAAGCCTGTTCGCGCCAGGCTGAGGCAGCAGCTGGGCGATCTCGAACTGCTGGATCACATCGATCGACTCCGAGCGCGCGCCACTCCGCGCGGTGTCGTAACTGAGAAAGGCGAGATAGACGACGAAGCCGAGCAAGACTGCAAATCCCGTCGCGAGCACACCGAAGACGCCGGCGGCGCGGTCGCCGTCGGTGAAGCGCCCACCCTCCGGCGAGTGCCGGCGAAGAAGCAGGAACAGTCCGACGGCGAGCGCCACCGATCCGAGCACGATCAAGGCAGAGAGCCACAGGTTCATGCGGCTGATTCTCTCGCAACACGGCGGACCCGGGTGTCATTCACTCACGGATATGCGAGCGTCCGGGAGCCATCGAGCCGAAGAGGGTAGGTAGCCGCTGCATAAGGTGCGCGTTTCATCCCTACGGGACGAGGCGTTACCCGCAAGCCCGGGGGACGATTACAGTGACCCGATTCGCCGCCATCAGTGGCTGCCGGGTCCGTCGTTACCGTCGGAAAGGAGTTCATATGGCAGAGGCAACCGAGACGCCGGTACTCGATCTGCTCGCGAGCATGAACAAGCAGGCGATCCAGGCGTCGAGTCTCGACCCCCAGACGCTCGCGCTCGTACGCATCGCCGCCCTCGTGGCGGTCGATGCACCAGCGGTCTCGTACGCTCTCAACCTGGCCCTCGCGGGCGAGGTGGAGGTCGAGCCAGAGCAGGTCCAGGGTGTCCTCGCGGCAGTTGCCCCGATCGTCGGCACGGCACGTGTCGCCTCGGCGTTGGGCAACATCGTCGAAGGGCTCGAAATCGACCTCGAGGTCGCCGAGCTCGAAGCCGAGTCGGAGGAGTAGGCGGCCTGGCGGCGAGATCTGAAGATCGCATGGCGACGCCGCGTGAATCGGCGGGACCCGGAGGGCCGCAGCACAGCCTGGCTCGCTGACTACGACGCGAGTTCGCCAGACGTGCTCGCCGCCTGAAGCCGCGCGCCCGATCGTTATCCCGGGCTTGTGCAGGCTGGGGCTGTTGGTCGGCTGGACTGCTGATGAGCGCCGCCAGTCTTGATGTGGGCTATCCGCTGCGGTTTGCCCGCGTCCAGGTTGTGCTGCGGGTCGTGATCATTTGGCTGGCGGCGCTGATCGGGATCCCGTTCTGGCTGATCATCTACCTGGGTTGCCCGTGCTGGCTGCGGTGCTGATCTCGCAGAAGGACGGCGCCCGCTACCTGACGGAGGACGGCCCACGCGTCACCGGCTGGCTGCGCGCCGTCGTGGCCGTGATCGCCTACCTGTGGATCCTGACTGACCGACTGCCCGGCTCGAGCGAACCTCCCGTGCGCTTCGAGGTCGAGCCGTCCGGGACACCAACCGCTGGGTCAGCGCTGCTGCGGATCCTGACCGCGATCCCGAGCGCGTTCGTGCTCGCCCTGCTGATGTTCGTCTCCGCGATCATCTGGGTGATCGCCGCCATCTGGATCCTGATCGCCGAGACCTACCCGGACTCTCTGTTCGGCTTCCAGCGCGGGGTGGTGCGCTGGACGGCACGGCTGCTCGCCTACCTCGCCTCGTTGGTCGAGAGCTACCCCCCGTTCAGCCTGAACACCGGCGCGAGCGACTGACACACCGCCGGTCTCTGCAGATATCAGCGTGGTCGAGCGGACGCGGCGCTGTGGTTCGGGATGCGTGAGTCGGTGCCCAACCGGAGGCGTCCGCCGCAGACCGGGCAGAGGCCCGTCTCCCGGGCGGCGCTGTCTCGGCTGATGCTCGACGGTGCGGGATGGCTGCCGGTTCCGGTGCAGCTGCCTTGAGGGACGCTCACGGATGTGAGGCTATCGGCCGGCGGTTCGGTCAGTGTCGGTGCAGCATCTTGTCGAGCGCGGCCTGACTTCTCGCTCCCCAGAGTCCGTCCGGTTTCAGATGCGCTGCGCGCTGGAAGCGGATGACGGCTGTCTCGGTGGCAGGGGTTTCGACACCTGTCACCGGTCCGGTGTAGAAGTGGAGTTTGGTTAGGTCGCGTTGCAGGTTGCGGATCCAGCCGAGCGCGGCCGGTGGCTTGCTCGGTTTGCGGTGCAGCATCTTGTCCAGTGCGGCCTGGCTCTTCGGCCCCCAGAAACCGTCGGGTTTCAGATGCGCCGCCCGCTGGAAGCGGATAACGGCCGTCTTGGTGGCGGCCGTCTCGACGCCGTTGACGAGCCCTGCGTAGAAGTGGAGCGTGGTGAGGTCGTGTTGGAGCCGTCGGATCCAGGCGAGTACAGGCCCGTGCGGGCTCGGTGCGGTCGATGTTTTCGAGTGGGGAGCTGGTGTTGGTTTCGCGGGGCTTTTCGTTGGCGTCGTCGTCTGGGTGGCGCTGCTTGGCGGGGCGGTCTTCTTGCTGCCTGATCCGCAGCCAGCGACCAGTACGACACCGGCCATCGCAACGACAGCAACACCACGAAGCCTCACATCGTCCTCACCGCAGGGGACACCGCTTCATCCGCAGGCTATACCCGCGCTCGCCGTAGCATCGCTAGGGCGCTGACGACGTTGCCTGGGAGCTTCCGAAGTTGCCGGTGATCGCCAAGCTCGCGATCGCGGCGGTGCTCGTCCTGGTTGCGGTGCCGTTCCAGATTGGCCGCTCGGTGCAGGGCCGGCCGATCGCTGCGATCCGGGTCGGTGACCCGCACGGGGTGCGTGTGTTGGTGGTCGGTTGCATCCACGGCACTGAGTGCGCCGGCATCGCCATCACGCGCGCGCTCGAACACACCTCGACCAGGGCCGACCTGTGGCTCGTCCCCGACCTCAACCAAGACGGGCATGCTCACGGCTATCGGCAGAACGCGCATGGTGTTGACCTGAACCGCAACTGGTCGTCAGGCTGGCAACCCGGCGGCCGCGCCTGGGACTTCCAGTATCCCGGCCCGCAGCCGTTCTCGGAACCAGAGACGCGCATCGCCCGCAACCTGATCGAGCGCATCAAGCCGCAGGTGACGATCTGGTACCACCAGCAGCTGAACCTCGTCTGGGCGTGGGGGCCAAGCACCACCGCCGGCCGTGTTTACGCCCGCGCAGCCGGGATGCGCTTCTACCACCATCCCTGGCTTGGCGGCACCGCCCCCAACTGGCAAAACCACCACGACCCCCACGCCGCGTCGTTCGTGGTCGAACTCCCCGCCGGCCGACTCACGCCGCAGCAGGTTCGCCGCCAAGTCCGGGCCGTGCTCGCGCTCGCGGCACGGGGCTGACCCCTTGGGAGTTCTGATCCCTCCTCCGCGTGGGGCGACTCGCTGGCGTCGACTCGTCAGCTGGGTCGGTGTAGGAGGCGTTGGATGGTCGCTTCTCTGGGCGCTGGTGGTTGCAGGCGCCTGGCCTGGCGTTGGCGCTGCGACATCGCGGCCGGCTGTTGTCCCGATTCAGCGTGACTTGGACGGGTTGGTTCGGGCTGGGGTGCCGGGCGTGATCGCGCTTGTCAAGGATGGTGGTCGCACGGTTCGGTTGGTGTCTGGGGCTGCGCGTTTGTCGCCACGAGAGCCAATGCTGCCCGCCGATCGCTTCCGGGTCGGCAGCATCACCAAGTCGTTCATCGCAACGGTGATGCTCCAGCTCGTCGGGGGAGGAAAGCTGAAGCTGGACGATTCACTCGACCGCTGGCTGCCGGGGCTCGTCCCGGACGGCCGCTCGATCACGGTTCGAGAGCTGCTCCAACATACGAGCGGCCTGTACGACTACGTCGACGATTCCGCGTTTCGCACCGCCGTACTGGCGAACCCGCTCCGGGTGTGGACGCCAAGACAGCTGGTCAAGATCGCGAACTCACACCAGCCGTTATTCAGGCCCGGCCGGCGCTGGTCGTACTCGAACACCAACTACATCTTGGCCGGGCTCGTGATCCAGGCCGTCACCCACCACACGGTGGCGGCTGAGCTCAGGGAGCGGATCTTCCACCCGCTCGCCCTCCACCAGACTTCGTTCCCGACCGGCCCGACGATCAAGGGACTACACGCGCACGGCTACCTGTTCTACGGCACCCCGCTCGTCCGCGACACCGCGCACGTCAGCCCTACAGGAGCCTGGGCCGCTGGAGCGATCGTCTCCACCGTCAACGACGTCGCCGCCTTCTACGACGCCCTGCTGGGCGGTCGTCTGTTGCGTCCGGCCCTCCTGGCCGAGATGGAGCGCACGGTCAGAACCAGTGACGGGGACGGCTACGGGCTCGGACTGCTCGCGCTCCGAACAGCCTGCGGTCGCGTGTTTGGACACGACGGCGACTTCCCCGGCTACGAAACCGAAGCGTTCACAAGCCCCGAACAGGCAACGGCAACTGATCCTGTTCATAAACTCAGACCAATCCACACGCCGAATCAACAAGGCGATCACCGAGACGCTGAACACCGCGCTCTGCGGGCACCCGTTTTCATGAGTCATCCGTTCGCGTCTTGCCGCCTTTGGGGGTTGTTGTGCGAACGTCTCGCCCTGCGGCTGAGGGGACAGTAGGCTCTTGGGCGGCATGGTTTGTCCGAGTTGCGGGACCGAGAATCTCGATGGGAAGAGGTTCTGTAAGGAGTGCGGAACTGCGCTGGCGCTGGCTTGCGGGTCGTGCGGTGGTGCGCTGGCGGGAGACGAGAAGTTCTGCGCCGACTGTGGTGCGGCCGTTTCTGGCGAGACCGCGGCCGGCACCACGTCGCCCGCGGCCGCTCGCGAGCTCCCTGCCGCAGAGCGCCGCCTCGTCTCGGTCTTGTTCGCCGATTTGGTTGGGTTCACTGCGCTTTCGGAGTCGCGTGACTCGGAGGAGGTTCGCGAGCTTCTCTCGCGCTACTTCGATATTTGTCGCCGTCTGATCGAGCTGTATGGGGGGACGGTGGAGAAGTTCATTGGCGATGCGGTGATGGCTGTGTGGGGAACACCTGTGGCGACTGAGGATGATGCGGAGCGGGCGGTCCGGGCGGCGCTCGATCTCGTTGCCGCGGTGTCGGCGTTGGGGCAGGAGGTCGGTGCGGAGCAGTTGCGGGCACGCGCCGGCGTGCTGACGGGCGAGGCGGCGGTGACGGTTGGCGCCGAGGGCGAGGGGATGGTCGCGGGGGATCTCGTCAACACCGCGTCGCGGGTGCAGTCGGTGGCAGAGCCCGGCAGTGTCTGGGTGGGCGAGTCGACGCGGCGTGCGACCGAGTCGGCCATCGTTTATGAGGATGCCGGCTCGTTCGAGCTGAAAGGCAAGGAGGGGCTGACGCCGCTCTGGAAGGCCGTTCGCGTGGTTTCCGGTGTCCGGGGCACGCTCAAGTCGCAGGGTCTTGAGGCGCCGTTTGTGGGCAGGGATCGTGAGTTGCGCCAGATCAAGGACTTGTTTCACACGTGCGCGGAGGAGAAGAAGGCGCACCTGGTCTCGGTGACCGGCATTGCCGGGATCGGAAAGTCGCGCCTGTCGTGGGAGTTCTACAAGTACTTCGACGGTATCGCCCAGCTCGTCTACTGGCACCGGGGACGCTGCCTTGCCTACGGGGAGGGTGTGACCTATTGGGCGCTTGCGGACATGGTGCGGTGGCGCTGCCGAATCGGGGAGGAGGAACAACCGGATTCGGCTCTGGCGAAGCTGCGATCGGCGCTCGACGAGCACATTCTTGATCCGGAGGAGCGTCGCTTCGTCGAACCTCGGCTCGCACACCTGCTCGGGCTCGGCGAGCATGAGTCGCACGACCGGCAGGACCTGTTTGCTGCTTGGCGGCTGTTCTTCGAGCGACTCGCCGACGTGTACCCGACCGTGCTGGCGTTCGAGGACATGCAATGGGCCGACGCTTCGCTGCTCGATTTCGTCGAATACCTGCTCGACTGGTCGCGCAACTCGCCGCTGTATGTGGTCACGCTTGCCCGGCCTGAGCTGCTCGAGCGGCGGCCGAACTGGGGTGCCGGCCACCGCAACTTCACGTCGCTCTACCTCGACCCACTCACGCAGGAGGCGATGGAGGAGCTTTTGACCGGCCTCGTACCCGGCCTACCGGGCGCTCTGCGCGAGCAGATCCTCGAACGCGCCGAAGGTGTCCCCTTGTATGCGGTGGAGACGGTGCGGATGCTGCTCGACCGGGGCGCCCTCGTTCAGGAGGGAGCCGTCTATCAGCCTGTCGGCACGATCGAGGCGCTCGAGGTTCCTGAAACACTTCACGCGCTGATCGCCGCCCGCCTCGATGGTCTCTCGCTTGAGGAGCGGAATCTCCTCCAGGACGGATCTGTACTCGGTAAGACGTTCACGCGTGCCGCGCTCGCCGCGGTCACAGGGCTGTCCGAGGCAGAGCTCGAGCCATTGCTCCACTCGCTGGTGCGCAAAGAGGTTCTCTCGCTTCAGTCCGACCCACGATCGCCCGAGCACGGGCAGTACGGTTTTCTGCAGGACCTCGTCCGTCACGTCGCCTACGAGACGCTCTCCAGACGGGAGCGGAGAGCGCGCCATCTCGTTGCCGCTGAACATCTTGGCGCGGCGTTGAGCGATGACGAGGTGGCGGAGGTTGTCGCGTCCCATCTCGTTGAGGCATACCAACTCGATCCTGACGCGGAGGATGCCCCTGCAATCAAGGGTCGAGCCAGATTGGCGCTCGTGGGTGCCGGCGAGCGAGCGGGATCGCTCGCCGCCGCCGCCGAGGCGCGTCGTTACTTCGAAGCGGCCGTGGAGCTTGCCGACGAAGCGCTGCAGCGGGCTGAGCTGCTCGGCCGGGCGGCCGAGATGGCCGGCTTTTCCGGCGACCCCGACACGGCGCAGAGTCTGTTCGAGCAATCGATTGCAATCTACGAGGCAGAAGGTGACACGCATGCCGCCGCCCGTGTCTCGGGCAAGCTCGGAAGCACCCTGTTCTTCACAGGTCGTCGCGAGGAGGCGATCGCTCGCTTGGAACACGCTTTCGACGTCATCTCGGTTGATGAACCGAACGAGGACCTCGCCAGGATCGCTGCCCAGCTCTCCCGAGCGTATTGGTTCAGCGGCGACCTGGAACGGGCGGCTGCTCGGGCCGAGCTTGCCCTCGACATCGCAGAAGCCCAGGGTCTGGCGGAGCCGCTGGCGTTTGCGCTTCGGGCGAAAGGGGCCGTCTCGTTCAGCCGTGGCCACCCGGAGGAGTCCTTCGCCCTCGTCAAGCACGCGCTCGAGGTCGCGCTCGAGCACGACCTCGCCGACCACGTAAGCAACTGCTACTTCCTGCTCTCCGATCGCTGCTTCCGCCGCGACCGCTATACAGAGGCTCTCGCGCTTCTCGATGAGTCGCTCGTCTTTGCCCGGAGGCTTGGGAATCGGCCGTCCGAGTGGGCGGCGCTGGCGGAGAGAACGTATCCGCTGTTCATGGCCGGCCGCTGGGACGAGGTCGTGGCCACGACTGACGAGTTCACACAAGAGCAGGTCGACTCCGGCGGAGTCGTCCTCGGCGTGCTGCAGACAGGCGTCGACGTCCACGTCTATCGTGGCGAGCTCGACAGCGCCCGCCGGATCTTCTCGATGTTCTCGCGACTCGAGCAGTCGACCGACGTCCAAGATCAGAACACGTACCTGGCGGCAACCGCGGCTCTACGGCTCGGTGAGGGCCGCTTCGAGGAGGCCCTCGTCGCCGGTAGCGCCACAATCGAAACGGCGCCCATCCTCGGCGCCAGCTTCCAGGGTGTCAAGCACGGCGTGATCGATGCACTCGAGGCAGCCCTAGCCCTCGGCGACTCCGCCAAAGCACAAGAGCTTCTGGCGTTCGTCGATGGCCTACCGCCGGGGACACGGCCTCCCTATCTCGAGGCGCATGCTCGCCGCCTTCGAGCCCGGATGGCAAACGACCCGGGTGGCCTAGATGCTGCAGCCGGCCAGTTCCGGGAGCTCGAGATTCCCTTTTCGCTGGCAGTCACACTGCTTGAGCACGCCGAACTAACAGGAAGCGAGACATCGCTCGAGGAGGCACGCGCGATCTTTGAACGGCTCGGGGCTAAGCCCTGGATCGAGCGAGCCTTGGCACCAACCATCCGGCAGACAGAACACATTTCAGCCTGACGATCACGCCACTCGATTCGCTTCTGAGGAGACTCATCGGCGGTGAATTGGGTTGTGCCAGCCGATAGGCAGGGCGTGTCTGCGGGTGGTGTCTGTCTCGAGTGTCGAGAGAGTTGTGTTGGGCTGGTCGGCGGCCGCTGCGCTGGCTGCGGACTCGTCCACGATCGGAAGCGCACGGAGCGGCGGCAGCGAGACGAGCCCTGGCGTGCGCTGTTGATCACGGCGAGCCTCTGGTCCACGGGGCTGAGGAGCATCCGCAGGCGGCCGGCCTTCATTTCGTCGGCTATCGGGTCACGCTCGGTGGCACGTTCCGGCTTGTCGGCATCCAGGCGAAACAGCTCGCTCGGGCGGTTGCAGCGCCTTAGTGGCGGCTTCTATCAGCGAGTTGTGTGGCTGCAGGGTCGAGGTCGACGCTCGCGTGTAGGTGGTTTGTTTTGGTTTGCTGGTGGTTGCTCTTTGGCTTTCGCCTGACGAGAAAGGATCTTGTGCATGAGCGCGAATGCGACTGCTTCCGGCACGTTCAAGATTGGCGGTGATCTTGAGGTCACTCGTCTTGGCTTTGGGGCGATGCGGATCACTGGCGAGGGGATCTGGGGACCGCCGAAGGACCACGATGCCGCTATCGCCGTGCTCAGACGGCTGCCCGAGCTTGGTGTCGATTTCATCGACACCGCCGACTCGTACGGACCGGAGGACTCCGAGAACCTGATCCGCGAGGCGCTGCACCCGTTCAAAGGCATCCATGTTGCGACGAAGGGTGGTTTCACGCGTCACGGCCCGAATATCTGGGCGGAGGTGGGGCGGCCGGAATACCTGCGCCAGTGCTGTTTGATGAGCCTGCGCCGGCTTGGTGTCGAGACGATCGACCTGTGGCAGTTGCACCGGATCGACCCCAAGGTTCCGCGCGAGGAGCAGTTCGGGCTGATGAAGGAGCTCAAGGACGAGGGCAAGGTCCGCCATCTCGGCCTGTCCGAGGTCACCGTCGAAGAGATCAAGGCGGCCCAGAACGTGTTCGAGCTGGCCACGGTGCAGAACCTCTACAACCTCACGAACCGGCAGTCCGAGGACGTGCTCGACTACTGCGAGCAGCACCAGATCGGCTTCATCCCCTGGTACCCGCTGGCCGCCGGCGGACTGGCCGAGCCGGGCGGGGCGGTCGCGGAGATCGCAGCCGCGCACGACGCCACAGCGGGGCAGGTGGCACTCGCGTGGCTGCTCGCACGGAGCCCCGTGATGATGCCGATCCCGGGCACAAGCTCGGTCGAGCACCTCGAGGAAAACGTCGCGGCAGCAGAGCTCCAGCTCACCGCCGACGAGGACGCGCGACTCGACGAAGCGACCGCCCAGCAGCTGACCTAAGGATGCATCTGCCTCTCGGTGCCGTCGGACGAGACGGCACCGCCACGCACTGGACGGCTAGGGCAGCGCCGAGGTGCTGGGCCGCGCTTCGATCTCGGCGCGGATTCGTGCAGTCTTCGGGTAGTCGGTCTCGAGGTCGATCGGCCAACCGGAAACGGTGAGCAGTACCGGCCCGCAGGCGCAATCGGCGATCGTGAACCGGTTCCCGGCGACGGTGCCGTCGTCGGCGACGAACCGCTCGAACAGCTGGAACCCTTCGCGCGCCCCTGGCAGCTCTGTTTCGACCCTGTCCGGGTCGGCCAGCTCGGGGTGCGGCTTGCCTGCCTCGTCACGGGTTTCGGCGACGAGGGCGCGGTAGAGCGGGAAGATTCGCGGGAATACGGTCGTCGTCCACGCGTCGAGCGCCCAGTCGACGCGTGCTCTGGCCGCGGGGTCGGTCGGGTACAGGTCGTCTCGGCCTTCGCGTGTTGCCAGGTAGCGGAGGATGGCCTGTGATTCGGCGAGCACGAGTTCGCCGTCGCGGATCGCCGGCACACCACCGAAGGGGTTCAGCTCGAGGTACCAGTCGGGACGGGGTCGTGCGCGCGGCACTGGCACGTGCTCGTATTCGAGATCCAGCTCGGCGAGCAGCAGTCGAACCTTGCGCGCGTTCCCCGAGGTGGGGAAGTCGTAGAGTGTCAGCGACACGCAGCGACTCTAGCCGCTGCTGGGAGGCACGGCCGCGGAGCGCACGTGCCGCCACTGACCATGCACCGCAATCTGTCAGCGGCCCGCCAGCGAGCATGGGTGGCTAGCGTTTCTGTACATGCGGACGGCGCCGATCGCTGCAGGCTCGCTCGTCGTCGGCTACGGAGTTGCCGTTAGGAGTGGTGTCCGGCCGCTTGGCGGCACGGTACTTCTGGCCGGCACCGTCTGGTGCGCTCGTGAGTGGACGCGAAGTCACGGCGTCCTGACGGCCGCGGCGCTGGTCGGTGTCCAGGGCGCCGCGTTCGTCGTCTCACACCGATTGGCGCGACGCATCGGTGCTTGGCCGAGCGTGCTGGCAACCGCGCCCGTGAGCGGAGCAGCGGCGGCGCTTGCCGACCGGCGCTAGCCGCCTCAGTGCTCGCCGTGCGGCGACCACACGACTCGCACACGGGAGATCGCTGGTTCGATCCCAGCCAACGTGCATGAGAAAGCGCTCTCCACCGTGCGGTTCCCTTCTCGGTAACCAGAACCAGTTCGCGAGTCAGCGAGGCAGGGGGCCAGGCGCCGGAGCGTCTGGCCCTTACCTCGCTACAGGTTGAAGCGCGACCAGTTCGCGCTCCGGTTCGTGTGTTGGTGTTTCGGTGTGGTCTAGGTGACGACGATGCCGAAGGGTGTTGCGCCTGCGGGCAGTGTTGTCGGTGAGGTGGTGAGTTCGGTGAGGTTTCCGGCGTTGACGGTGAAGGCGTTGATCGAGTCGGCGGCGGTGCCGACGACCCAGAGTGTGTGGCCGTCGGGGCTGAGCCTGGCGTCTTCGGCGCCGAGCCCGGCGGTCTTGAACGGGGTGCTGCCGATCAAGGTCAGCGTCCCGTCTGGGTTGATTGTGTAGCTGGAGATGTTGTTGCTGGCGGTGTTGACGGTGAACAGATAGTGGCCGTCGTGGCTGATCTCGACCCAGCAGGGCGCCGTCTGCTTGTCAGGGAACGGGGATGACCCGAGCGATGTCAGTGTTCCGTTGCCGGCGACGCTGAAGGCGGAGACGGTGCCGGCGAGGGATCCGCCGTGGGCGTTGGAGACGTAGAGCTGGTTGGGGTTGGTTGGTCGGAACTCGCTGCCGAACGGGCCGGGCCCCTGAGCCGCGAACGGAGAAGTAGATGCAGCGGTCAGCCGGCCATCGTTGCCGACGGAGAAGCTGTCGATCAGCGAGGTCGCGACGCGGACGCCGACCAGGTGGCTGCCGTCACCGCTGAACAGCACGTCGCCGGGCTGGGAGCCGTCCGGCAACGACACGGTCGAGTTGTTGAGGGCTCGTAGGTGGCCGCCCGGGTTGAGCGTGAAGCCGGTGTAGTTGCTACCGCCCGTCCCAGCGTTGGCGACGTAGACGAGGCCTCCGTGCACGGCGATGCTGACCGGCTCGATCCCGCCGGATGCGACCGGGCCGCCTTCGACCGGCTGCAGTTGGCCGTGCGGCTTGATCCGCAGCACCGAGACCTGGTCACTGCCCGCGTCGACTGCGAGCAGATAGCGCCCGTCACCCGACTGCTGCAGGGCGCCCTGCGAACCGATCCCCGCTCCGGTGCCTGCGCCGCCGACCGAAAACGGAGAACCAGCGACCGCTGTCAGCGTTCCATCGGCGTGCCGGTCGAACGCGGCGACCGTGTTCACACCAGCCGTGTTGTCGTTCACGTACACCTGCCCGATCACCCCCGAGCCGGCAGAGGCAGCAGAGGCCGCCACCGCCGAGCACGCGATCACCAACACCAACAGGAGCAGCAAACGAAAGAGCTTCATCCCTTGACCCCCTAGAGCCGACCGGGGCGGATTCCCCGACACAACTCACCCTGCCAACAAACCCCTGAACGATCCCTTTCACGCCAATGAAACGTTCCTTAAATGAGGCGGCACTTCGTCGAGCTCGCCAGGAGGTGCAGTGATCGTGGAACTCGCCGCCGGCTCGGAACCGCAGAAGAGTCACGCTTCTACTGCCTTCCACCATTCCCGCGCTGATGAGTCACGGTAAGAGACGAAGCGTGACTGCTGGATAGTTTCGATGTCAACGCGCTAGCCTCAGCATGTCCCGTCATTCGTGGAGGTTGATGATGGACGAGCAGGGTTTCAGCGAGGCCGTGAGCCGTTTGGAGAAGGTCAACGAGGTCGTGGGAAAACTTGATCCTGCGATCCGGGCAGCGGCGTTCGCGGCTTTGAGTGGATATGTCTCGGGATCGGGGAGTCCGAGCGGTAGCTGGAGCGTGCTCGATTCTGCTGATGGAGACATTGAGCAACTTGCCTTCATCGTCATGATGGAGGCCGCGAAGAGCGCAGAAGACGACCTGAAACAGATCATGGGCGGGGTCAGGGCGATCACGGCTGCGAAGCGAGAGCTACGGGCGCTGATCTGCAAGGTCGCCAACGACATCGCCGAAAACACGAGCCGCGAGCAGGGAACTATCAGCTTCGGCGGCGGTGGCCTCGGAAGCGAAGAGGCCTATCATCGGGCGTCCTTGCCGCTGTCGAGCCCACGGTGCGATGGCGGCGTTGTTGACACGGTCACAGACCTTCATCCTGGCGCGATCACAGAGATCGGGCAGCTGCAATCGATCCGGGACGCGCTCGAAGCGAAGCTGGACAGCATGAGCGAGATGTCGGAGATGACGAGCTTGCGGCTCCAAATGGCGTCGGATCGCCGCTCAAAGCTAATGCAGACGCTCTCGAACATCATGAAGAAGATCAGCGACACCAACAACGCCATCACACAGAACATCAAGTAATCCAATGCCGCATTCGAAACAGTAACTCCCCTAGACGCAAGCGGTAGGATCTCTCAGTTCAGCGATGCGGGTGATAGCGTCGACTCTTCTATAAACCAGGAGCAACCAAATTGGCGAAGAAGACGATTCACATCAGTGACCTGTCCGGCAAAGAAGTCCCGGACGGCAAAGGAGCCACTATCTCGATCAAGTTCACAGACGCCAGAAAAGGCATGTACGTCCTCGATGTAACTGACGACGAGGCTGAGGAGCTTGGGCAGAAGGGCCGCAAGCAGGCTCGCCGGGGTCGGAGGCCGAAGGCGGCTGCGTAGTCTGTCGCCGATCAGCTCCGCGCTTCCAACGCGCGTCGCCGCCCCACGAACCGGGCCACCACTCCTTTCGGGCCGTCAGCTCACCAACTGGGTGAAGCGCGGTGAGGCCAGCCTAGTCGCCAGCTTCGTACTTGAATGAGATGTCCAGGCGGACGCGGTAGTCGGCGATCTTGCCGTCCTTGATCGTCACGTCGAATCTTGTTGCTTCGGCGACTCGTAGGTCGCGGATCGAACGGCCCGCCGTCTCGACCGCGTTCGCTGCGGCCGCTTCCCATGAGTCGGAGCTGGTGCCGATGACCTCAGTGACGCGATAGACGCTGTCGGTCATGCGTACTCCTTTCAATTAGAGGTGCTTCAGTCTCCACCACGGCGCTTGAGGTTAACCGACTACGGGCACCGCATAGCGAATTGGATCGGGCACGCCTCCAAGCGGCGGATCCCGGGAAGGTCGCAGGCCAGTTCGAGTCTGGCACCAGGATCCCTCAACTCGGACCTGCCCGGCATCGAGGGCGTCACGTTCCACTCGATGCGCCACGCGTGCGCACCGCGGATGATCGACCGCGGCATCTCCTCGACCGTTCTCGCTGGCCCACCCGGGGCACGACACACACTGTTGGACTTGAATGGCCCCATTCGCCGCATGGAGGGGATGGCATCCCTGGTTGGTGCAAGCCGGCGCCGTTGGGGCGCCGGCTTGCTGGGTGTGTGTTAGTTGGCTCGGATGGTTCCGAAGAGGCCGTGGCTTTCGCCGTCGGGTCCGGCGGTGAAGAAGAGCGTGTCGGTTGGCCCGTTCTTGGCTAGTGCGCCGTGGCCGAACTGCAGTGACCAGAGTCCGTCGATGGTCAGCGATTTGTGGTCGGTGCCTGTGAGTTCGCCGGCGTGCTCGTAGTTGCCGGCGGGGTGTCGCTGGTAGGCGTTGATCTGGCCGTCTCCGAAGTTGCCGATCAGGAGGTCTCCGCCGAAGCGGCCGAATCTTGCGGGAGCTTGCGCGAGTCCCCACGGCGAGTTGAGCTGACCGTGACTGGCGACCCGTTGTAGCAGTGCACCGTTTGTGTCGAACTCGTCGACGAACCCGTGCCCTTGACCGGGCACATCGTCATGTCCGGCCGGATCCTGCTTGGCGTAGGTGACGAAGATGTCGCCACCGATGTTCTGGATTCCGAACGGAGCGTAGCCAGTCGGGATCTTGGGGTCGGTGAACGCGCCCGGCATGTTCAGCTGCGTGAAAGTTCCGTTGAACACGTCGACGCGTCCGTTGTGGAAGTCGGCTGCGTAGAGGCGGCTACCGCTCCCGGTCGAGGCGATCGCCAACCCCTTGAACACCGCTCCCCCAGCAGAAGGGACAGCGACGACCGCCTGGGTCCCCGCTGTTCCGTTCCAGCCCAGGATCGCGCCCTCCTCGGTGTCGAAGATGAACAAGGCCGGGCCGGAAGCGCCGCCCGTCGAAAGGGCGAAATCTGACGTGGTGTTCGCGACCACACCGGTCGGCGCGTTCGGCACTTTGACGACGAGTGACTGCGGTGTGCCGTCCGCGATGTACAAGGTCGACACGTTCATGCCGTTATCGGCCACCCACCAGGGCGAGCCCGGCAACGCCGCCAACCCCCAGGCGTTGACCAGGTTCGGATCCATGTGATCCGCCACCCCCGGCTGATCCGAGACGAGGTTGTGCGTCAGATATGAGTTCGAGGGTGCCGCGGCCGACACACCGGCCACCGCCCCGGCGACCGCAACCACCAAAGCCGCCAACCAGAACCAGCGAAGACGCGAGAATCGCATCTCCCACCTCCTTGCTTGGGAAGCGCCCTCCCCAACGCAGCAAGAGGACATACGCGCGACCAGCCGCACCGGATTCAGCCAACACCGGTGCTGTTCCCAACCCTCAAGGAGTTCGGCCGCACACCCTTCTCACGACCAGCCGCCACCGCAAGTCTGGGAATACCACGGCGTCCCACGCGCCGCCGGCGAACGTCCGAGCTAGCCAGCAACGCGGGGAAGCGCAGCTCATCGACCGTGCTCGCCGCCCTGATGGCGATCACGCTCCCGTTCTCCGTCCTCAACTCTCTGGCTCAAAGGAACCCGCGACCAACCCCGGCGCTAGCCTGACAACGTGGCCGTCCCGCAAGGAAGCTGCCCAGGCACCGGCGAGCCAGCCATCCCGGAAAGCGAGGACTTCGATCTCAGAGGCCGACCGACGGGCGTGTGCCCTGTGTGCCATGGCCGGTTGCGACTAACGGACGGGAAGCTGCCGAATCACGCGCCGTCCCTGCATCGCAGTGAGCCCAACTAGGAGGCTTGGCGAGTAAGTTTTCGATTCGCAATCCGTCGAGGAGTGCGGGTCATTCAGCCCAGTCTCATTGTGGGTAGCAGTCGGTTGATCAGGGAGTTGAGACGAGTGGGTGCGAGAGCGAGCCCGTGTTGTCGCGGCTCGGGAATTCTGGTCTCCTGGGTGGACAACTCTTGGTGCCCGTTGCTTGGGCGGGTGGAGATGCGGCGGCGGAGCGTGTAGATCGAGTCGTCGGCGGGTTCAGGCGTGTTGGTCATGCTTGATCTTTCCTTTCTCGCTGTGGAGTCGTTTTGCGCGGCTGCTGCGCTCCTCTCTCGGCATCGGACAGCTGCCGGTCACGGTCAACACTTGTTCGGGTATGAGCACACGCAGACGCTCGTTTGGGTCACGCCATTCGATTGACTGGTGTCCTCTTCCTGATTTTTGTACCGGCTTTACCGTCGGACCGCCCAAACGAGCCGATAACCCCTGTGGAGCAGCATCTGATGTCAGCGCAGCCAAACCGCCTGGATGGTCGAGACCTCAGTCGCGATGAGGCGAACATGCTCGTGATCGAACTCAACCGGCTTCCCGTAGGCTCCGAAGCTGGCAACGCAGCGGCGCTCGTCAAACGCGCAGTCAGCGAGAAGACCGAGTTGCCCCTCACAGCCGCCCAAGCAGCGACCTTGCGACGCGCCGTCGAAGGCATCCGCCTCAAGCGCCACAGCCTCCCACCCGGCCTCTCCCAGCTCCGAGCCCACCTCCAAACCTAACCCCACACCCGGGTACCCCAATTGGGCCATTGATGATGCTCGTCTTCGCCCCATCGATTCTTTGGCAGAAGGCCGAGTGATGTCCAGCCCGAGAGCCTCAGATAACCGAGGATGGTCACCCCGAGGACGCCGACGCCCCCTGCGCCGAGCCTCCGGCCTCGTTCCCCTTTTTCGGGGCACCGAGCCGTCCTCTGCCAGAGCGGTCGTGGCTGCTGAATTGGCGTAGAACTAGCCTCTGCTAGTCTCGCCCGCGCGATGGGGGTCTTGGACGGGGAGCGCATCCGGCATACGGTTGTCTTTGATCTGCGCCACACGGCGGCGTCCCAGGAGGAAGCTGACTTCCTTGCTGCGGCGGAGCGGCTCGCCGCGATTCCGGGTGTCGAAGCTTTTGAGGTGCTGCGCGAGGCGAGTCGGAAGAACAGCTACCGCTTCGGCATCTCGATGGAGTTCGCCGACGAGGCAGCGTATGCCGCCTATAACGAACATCCAGATCACGTTCGGTTCGTGGAGCAGCGCTGGCTGCCGGAGGTTTCAGACTTCTTCGAGAGCGACTACGTGACCCTGTAACGGTTCCCGCCTACTCCGCGAGTGGTGCGGCTCACGCTCGGGCACGAGGTCTGGCTGAGGCGGGCGAGCAGGTCGGCGGACTGCTAGGAAGGCTTGGCGAAGCGATTGGCGAGACGATTTCTGGCGGTTAGCCCAGGCATGGGACAGGCCTCAAACCCGAGGTTGTCTCCGTCCCCTTCGAGGACGTAGAACGGTTGATGGGCGACCTGGCAGTGTTCGGCGACGACCACGCGATGACAGGCTCCCGCAACTCGCACGAGCACTCCTGAAAGCGATGGAGACCGCGCCGCCCGCCACCGTGCAACTCACAGACAAAGATCGCATCGCCGTCCATGCTGCGTTGACCCGCGTGGGCCAACGAGGCGGCCTCTCACAACAGCTAATCGACTTGCGAATCGCCTGCGGGGCCAGACTGACATCGGGCGCCCGCTGAGCGAAGGCGTTCTGTGTGCCGTCGGCCCAGGTCAGGGGGCTCGTGCGATGCGGCTAGCTTCTGGACTTCGAGCGCGATCTCGCGCATGGCTTCCTCAAGCCCCTCGATTCGCTCGAAGACCTCACTGATTGCACCAGATGTCCCGTCTGTCGATAGAAGCGGATGTTTGTGGGCGTCGATCAGCATCCCGACCCGATCTGACAAGGTTTCGTACACGTCTTCCATCGCCGCCTCGCTTCGGTGGGGTGTCTTCATTATGGACGAGGTCGGAGTTCTCCAAACCCTGCGCCTTTCGCTGTTACTTGACCGGGGGCAGACTGTGTGAGAGGGTGCGTTTGCCCGATCGGGCGGCACGGTTCGCAGGTCGCAAGACCAGTGTTCTGGGTCACACGATCGGGCATTCTTGTTGGCGCGGCTGCTGCGCCGAGTCCCCTGTCGGGATTGCTCGGCTACGGCTGGCGGCAATAGACGAGGACGGACAGGCTGACACCGGATGTCTTCTTTCGGGGCGGGATGCGAGACACGCTCGTGACGAGAACCTTCTCGCCGTCGACATCGATCAGGTCGCCTGCCGCTGGGACGTTGCGCATCAGTCGCATGAGCGTCCGCTCATCCTCGTCATCTTGGTAATCGATGAGGATTTGCACCCAGGGCACTGTCCTTCCGACCCTAAGACACCGCGGCAACTCGCGCGGGTCGGTCGGGGTCAGGCACAGATGTCAAAGGATGCGTGGTCGGGGCCGCATGTACTGAGACTCGACACCGGCCTCGAGTCGACCTAGGATTGCGGCATGGTGGTGGAGGTTCTGGGGCTGAGCATCACCTGAGTTCGGCCGTGTCGGCGCCAGCTACAGGAAGGCGGGCGCCGCCGATTACACAGCGTCCAGGCCGGCCTGGACGAGGTGAAGTTCCTCGGGCCGCAGCGTGAGCGCCCGCGCCGTTTCATGGCTCGGCCTCGAATGGCGGTTGCTCGAGCTGCTGGCCGTGTTGCCGGACGACGCGGGCGTGCAGGCGGTCTGGCGGGCGCTAGGCGCTCTTTGAGTCGCGTTGGTAGGCTCGCCAACGCTCGGGCGGGCAGTCCGCTCGTACTTTTCGGGGAGGGGTTCCGTTGGCGATCGGCACTGTGAAGTGGTTCAGCGGCGACAAGGGTTACGGCTTCATCACCCCGGATGGCGGCGGGGATGACGTGTTCGTGCATTTCTCCAAGATTGAGGGTTCCGGCTACAAGTCGCTGGATGAGGGCGCAAAGGTCCAGTTCGAGACGGAGCCGGGGCAGAAGGGCCTGCAGGCGACAGGGGTGAGGGTCGTCGGCGCAGCCCACCAGGGAGCCAGTCCGGCAACCGAGGTCGCCGAGCCCCAAGAATCCGTCGAGGGCGTCGAGGACTAGCGTGTCGAGGGCGACGCCAACCCGGCGCGGCCGACGAAGTTGTTCTGGGGCGCCGAGGGAGGCAGCCCGGAGAGCGATCGACGCAAGGAACCCCGCCGGGAGGCAGTCCGAGGCGGGGTTCCTTGCTGTCGCGTCCGAGGCTGTCCCATCCCGGGCGTTTTAGCGGTGCAGCTTTCGGGTCGGAGAGAGCAACCGCGCTCGCGCGAGCGCCCCTCCATTCTCGTTTGCTGCGGCAGCTACTTGGCCTGCGCGCCGATCTGCTTGAAGAGAGTCGTCGAGTCGAAGTAGTGGCGGCTCTCCTTGATCATGTCGCCTTCAAAGGTGAAGAAGAAGGCAGCGGGCGTCGTCTGAGTCTTACCGGAGGCTGGGAGCATTCCCTGCGGAGTTGCGAGCGGGCCGGTGTGCGTTCCCTTCCAGGTCACTTCCAGCGCCACCGTCTTGCCGTCAGCGACCGCGCTTGTGACGGTGCCGATCGCATCCGGGAAGGCTGTCTTCCAGGCCTGGAAGGTCTCGACGATCTGCTCCGGACCCTTGATGTTCCGCTCGGTACCGAACTCGTTGTAGAGGCAACCGGAAGCGAGCTTTGCTTGCAGCCGCTCCCAGTCGCTTTTGTTGAAGGCGTCGATCTGCTCGCGGGCGATCCTGACGAGCTCGCCGGTTGTCAACGCAGTCAGTGTGGAGTTCATCGCTAGCTCCTTTCGAAGGTGGCGGCGAACGGGACGCAGATTCGGAGGCAAGCCTCCAAACGCTGTCCCGGCCGGGACAGTGGTGGCAACGAGGAAGAAGAAGCTGGCGACTCGACGGACAGAATCTGGACCGTCAGCGCGACTGGCTCGATGTCTCCAACGTCGACTCTACTCCGATTCGCTCGACAGGCAGCGTTACGCTTAGGCGAAGCTGATCGACGAGAGGCAGACATGCCCGAAAGCGGTCTACCGATCCGGGTCTACAAGGAACGCGACATGTGGCACGTCGACTACGGCGAGGGGGTGACCGAAGACCACGAAAGCGAAGAGGAGGCCACCGCCGCAGCTGACGCAGTCGCGCAGGCTGAAGAACGCACCGTCGTCGTCGAGGAGTAACGGCGGACCTCGTTCACCGGCCCGTAAGCGAACCAGCTGAAAACGGAAAGGGGCGAATGCCTCCTCCCTCTCACCCGGGCTAGCTGATGATGGCCGGGGAGGCGCCTGCGAGGGCGCGGACGCGGGGCGTGACACTCTCGATCGCGTCTTCCAGGGTTTCGAAGATCGGCACGCGGTGGTTGGCACGGACGATCTCGAACAAACGCAGCACATTCCCCGGCGGGCACACGAGCGTTGTCCGGGCGGGCCGGTCACGCAGCAGAGCGTTGATCCCGGCCGAGGAAATGAACACGATGTTGCTCAGGTCGACGATCGCCGGCACGTCATTGTCATCAATCGCCTCGTCGAGCTCAGGCGCCGTCAGCTCATCTAGCTCGCCACGGACGACAACGACCCTGAAACCCTCACCCTCATGGGTGAAAATCGAGAAGGCATCTTCCATGCTCCACCATCCCCCTGCGCCATGTTGGGCGGACCGCCGTCGCACTGAATCTTATCCGCGACGACGTCTAAGGGGCCGCGAATTCTCCTCACGGGGATCTGTTCTAGGCAGGGTCGCCGGTTGGAGTTCTTGGCGTTGGTCGTGCCAGCGGATGACGGCGAGTTGGTGGCCGATTTGAAGGCCGTCGCGGCCGAGTTGGAAGCCGCCAAAAAAGGTGGTGGTCTGAAGCTGTTTCGCCGCTGTCAGCGGATCGCCAGGGTTGAGTTGCAGGCAGTGATCGGCGATCAGCGCCTCGGCGTAGGCCTGTCCGGCAATGTAGTCGTCGAGGTCGATCGTTGCTGGCCCGAGCTGGGGTTGGATCGCCAGGTCGGGATGCCACTGCACAGGTGCGAGGAAACCTTCGGGGTCGTCGCCGAGCAGCTGCGGGAACCCGGCGAGGCCGGGTGAGAGCCCGCCGAGAACCAGCCGGCCCTTGATCCGGTGAAACAGCCCGATCTCCCACTCGACTGGACCGCAGGCGAGCACGGCGTCCGCGTCGCCAACGTCTTCGACGAGCTCGATACCGAGCTCGCCTGCCTGCTTGAGCCCCTCGACCGCGAAGGCGGCGAATCGCCCCGGAGCCCGCGCGAGCGCAACGCGCGCTCCGGGATGGAGCTGGGCAAGCGTGCGGGCGAGGGCGACCAGGTAGCGGCTCGCGGGCGCCGATACGGAGACGACACCCGGCAGCCGCTGGACATCATCCGCAGCCGCACCGTGGTTCCAGACGACCCCACCTTGTGCGGAGTGCGCGACCGCTCGGGTCGAGTCGCTCCCATACGGGCCGAGCACGAGACGGCAGCCGCGCCGAACAAGCTGCTCGTGCAAACGACGGGCTTGCTGCGGATCGCTGGCATCGTCGAGCAGCACCAGCTTCGACCCGGTATCGGCCGCCCACAACTCGAGCCCCGCGCCCACCTGGGCGCCCTGGGCCGAGTAGCGGCCGGTCAGCGACACAGGCGCCCCCACCTCGTCGAGCAAGATGCCCGACACTACACCGCGCCGATACGGTGGTTAGTTCGATCGACAGCGCATCCGACGAGGCTGCCGCCGGCGATGGCCTCGGCTGTAGATCGGTGATCGTTCCGGGGGCGCGTTGGGGCAAGAGGGGAGTCAGCGCTTTCCCCGATGCTGGGCGGTCGGTGGCATGTGAGAGTGGCGGTAGGAAGCGCGAGCTGGACGTCCCGTCTGCTGTGCGCTCTCAGAGCTGCGCATCTCTTCTATGTGCGGATCGACTATCGAGAGGTTGGTACTCCATGAGTGACGACCCGAAGGTTCTCTACACGGCGATCTATGCGGACGCGAGTAAGGCAAGGACGGATTGGGACAGCATCTCGGTTTTGGCGAAGGAGAAGACGGTCGAGTTCGATGGCCTGACGCTCGTCCATCGCGGTACGGACGGGAAGATCGATGTTGATAGCCACGCCAAGGGCATGGCCAAGGACACGGTCTGGGGTGCGGTCGGCGGTGCCGTCGTTGGGATCATCTTCCCGCCTGCCGTGCTTGCCAGCGCAGCGGTTGGGGCCGGCATCGGCGCTGGGGTGGGCGCGCTCCGCAGCCACGGCGACAAGACAGAGGTCAAACACGACGTCGAAGCTGTGCTGCCTAACGGCAGCTCGGGAATCGTCGCGCTGTTCGACCTGAGCGACGGCCCGGACGTCGAGAAGGTGCTCGCGAACGCCGACAAGATCATCAAGAACGAGATCGACCCGGACAGCACCGAGCAGATCAAGGCCACCGTCAGCGACAAACAACCCGTCGCTGCGAGCTAACCCGAACGAGAACCTTTCGTGCTCCGCGGATGGCGCCAAGGCTGCCGTCCGCGGAGTTGGCTGCGCTGACCGAGCACGAGTCGAGCACGATCACCGAGCCCCGCTACATCCACCTGTTCGATCGTCAGCGGACGGACGAGGCTGTGCGGCGGGGGATGAGTATTTGAGGTTTGCGTCCCTCTAGCTCTATTCGCTTGATGTCAACGCCGGGCGTTTGTAAGCGGCGCGTCTGTTTTGGGGCGGTTGTGCGTCTTGTTGGGTGGGCGGGTTCGAACGATGGGAGGAGTTAGACGATGCCTACGACGATCAAGCAGGGCGCGACTGGCGAGAGTGTGCGCCAGGCGCAGTTCCTTCTCTGTGTGGAGGGCTACGCGATCGGGCCACCGCAGATCGACGGCGTCTTCGGAGCGCTTACGAAGTCGGTGGTCGAGTCGTTTCAGCAGTCGAGTTCGCTGAGCGTGGACGGGGTCGTTGGTCCAGACACGTGGAAGGCGCTTCTGCAGCTCGCACCGGTGCAGCAGGATCCGTTCCCGCCCGTCCTCGAGGACGGTTCGACGGGCAAGTTGGTGGCCAGTCTGCAGCGCACCTTGAACGAGGCCAAGACCTTGTTCGCGCCGGCGAGCTCGCTGCTGAGCGTGGACGGAGAGTTCGGGCCGCTGACAAAGGCAGTGGTCGAAGCGCTGCAGCACTGGGCGGAGATTGGGGTTGATGGGATCGTCGGCTACCAAACCTGGGCGACCAGCCTCGACATCTACGGGCAAAACCTGTGGGCGGTCGTCGGAAGCTCGCCCTGAACCGGACCCGGTGCGGCTCGGTGGCGGCATCGCTGGCGCGTGTTTTCGCATTGGACGTCTTTGTGCCTCTCGGTGTTGTTGGGGTTGTGACAGCTATCGCAGCGTGCGTGTGTTCCCGACGAAGCAGGTGGTCATGACTCCGAGGACGTCTTGGCGCCACCAGTCCTAACCGGCGCCGTCGCGTCGATGATGGTTTGCACAAGGCTGTTAGGCGGAACCAGGAAGCAGTTGGGCGCGTTGACAGCGGCTGAGTGTCCATCGATAATCACGGCGCAGGCGGTCCGCTTAGTTGAGGAGGATTTATGAATCCTGGCGACCCGTGCAATTGCGACGTCTGTATTCCTGATTCCCGTTTGATGTGTTCGTATGCGGGTGAGGATGTTTCTGTTGAGGCGATCTATCTTGCCAATGCGTATCGTGGCAATTTGATTCTTTGCCCGGGTGGGGATAATGGGGCGATTGGCGGTTTGCTTCACCAACTCAGCCCGCCTCAGCACTACTCGCACATGGGGATCATGGTCGCTGATCACGATTTGATTCGGCACTCGACCGCTTCACCGGGACGGTTGAATTCTGACGAGTATTACAGCGGGAGTATCCTTGGGGTTAGTGCGCCGACTGATGGGCTCAATGCTGATCATCTCCAATGGGCGTGGCCGGGGTCGATCACGCAGTCGGCCGAGCAGGCGTACTTCGCAGATCACTACGGGGACTTGAGCCCGCCTGGGTATGCGGGCGGGTATCAGGGCGCGAACCTCGTGGACAGCGAGAGTCCGTCAAGTAAGTCCTATCGCATCGCTGCCCTGTCGTTCGACGGTGTATGGGACGGTGGAGCGTTCTTCCCCGCCCTGGTCGTAAAGCCGTGCCCGGTGCTGGAGACAGCGGAGATCACCGGCGCTCTCAACCGTGTCGCTGATCAAGCAATGGCGATCTTTGCGCACTATCGCTTCTATTGCTACACGAACGGCGCGATCGGCGATGATCCGAACTACTCAGGGCCGCCGTGGACGATGACAGACCCGCAGCCCGACTGGGATGCTGCCGCGCTTAAGTGGAAGGACTGGTCCAACCCTGGCGATGTCAAGTGGACGGCCGCGCCTCAGGCGACGATTCCTGCCGTGTGCTCGTCGATTGTTTGGCAGGCCGTGCGGAATGCGAACCTGGCTGGCTCACCGAAGATACACCTCGACTGGGCGGCGACCCAGGCAGACGCGCTCGGCGAGGCTGGGGGACGGTGCCGCCGCGAGCTTCAACCGGACTGGTCGGGGGACAACCGCGACGATTTCACGCTCGACGGCCTCTACTTTTACGACGAGGCATCTCGAAGCAAGGCAGGAAGCTGGCTCAACGACCACCTCTCCCAACAGGTCTACGACGGCCTGAAGCAAGCGTTGGGAGACAAAGGCGGAGCGATGAAGATCATCGCGGACGCGATCGACGACGTTGGCCGAGGTGCATTCATCGCGGCCGCCGAGGCAGGCACCGCCTCCTTGATGGCACTGCTCACACCACTCGTCGGCCCCGTCGTAGCTGGAATCCTCGACGCCGTTATGGCCGAGCAACTGATCGAGTTGCTCTACGACATGCCAGACGACATCGCCAACCAAGTATCCAACTCATTCGCCTTCGACTGCCACCGAGGCTTCCCAGGCGACACGCACTGCGTCGACGCCGTAGGAAACGAGATCCGAGACATCGACTCGACCAACTGGAGCGATGCCCCAGGCGTTGGCCGCGCAGTCAGCCCAGACAACATCCACATGTTTTGGGACGCGCCCAATCCTTCAGGCAGCCCAAAGATCGTCCAGGGTCTGTATGGCTACAACACGCCCGTGCAACTCGTAGCCGCCGTCGTCAAGCGTCCCAAATGCGTCTGTAAGAAGAGCACTGGCACGGCAACCATCAAAGGGTTCGTCCGGATGAACGGCAAGCCCGTCGCCGGCGCGTACGTGAAGGTGAACTGTCAGCACACGATCAGCACCACCAAACCTGGCTACAGTCTCACCGTCCAGTCAGGCGGCCAATACAAAGTCGTCGCACGCTACGAGGACCCCGCCACCGGACTCGTCATGTACGGCGAACGGACCACCGACCCCGATATCACTCCCGGACAGGTCATATCGTCATTCGATATCACTGTGATCTCGCCTCCGACCTGTTTGCGGAACGTGATCGTCGGAGGCACCGTGCGCGTCGACGACGTCGGCACGTTCGGCGCAGACCACGCCGAGACGCCATTCACGACGACCCTTCACGTCCAGTACGGCGTCGCAACATTCAACGAGGCCAAAGGCGAGTGGGACGTCGACCCAGACGACCCAGCCGCCATCGCCCGACGCTCCGACGTCGCCCGAGTCGGCGCATCGACCGGAGACGCAAACGGCCAACTCAAAATCGAGGTGACAGCCAACAAGGGGCTCGACGTCGACGTCACCGTGACCGGCACGATCGGAGACCTCTCCCACCAAGCCGTCAAAAACGTGCCAGACGGCGCCACCGTGACCATCGACGAGTTCGACCTCGACACCGGCGGCCCTTTCAACGATCGCGCATACTTCCGCGGCATCACCATCACTAACCTGCCCGCACAGGCAATCTGAACCCAACGCGGTTACGTCTTACGACTTAGGCCGGTCGGAAGCCGAGCGCCGACCCACTTCGTGGATGGCGATCTGGCGTACGGCGGGGGAGGAGGCTGCCGGATCGCGCTTTCGATTAGTTGTCGTAGGTCACAGGGCTTGACGACAGGAATCCCGCGCAAGTCGTATCTCCCGCCAAGGAACGATTAAGGGATTCCTGAACGCTGGGGCAGGCGAGGCTTCTCTCTCGTATCAGGCTGCCCGCGACGGGTTGGTGTGCTAGGCGGTTGGTTATTGATGGACGATGTTGGGTGTCTGCCAGTAGACGTTCATCCATCCGTAGATCGGGAATGGCTGGTCGTCGTCTTCGAAGAAGCCGGCTGTCGGTGGGAGTTGGTTGATGGGGACGGGTGCGGCGACGTTTTGGAAGTCGCCGGGACTCGAGGCGCTTGGCGGGTCGTAGGAGTCGGTGAGGATGCCGCGGTTGAGGACGATCGCGGAGAGTTCCTTCCCGAGCAGGATGTCTGCGATCTGCAGGCCGTCGATGATCCAGGAGTACTCGTTTCCGAGCTGGTCCCAGTTGATCGTCAAGTCGTGTTTGGGCGGGAGCTGCGCCGGATTGAGGTCGCCGAGCACGATGATCACGCCCACGGTGTCGTTACCGGCGTTGTAGACACGTACGGCCACGCCCTGGCGATATGTGAAGTGGAAGTTCACGATCAGATCTTGCGCGCGGAGCGGGTTGCGGGGGACAGGCGGCTTGACGAGCAGCTTGATGTAGGGCCGACCTTGATAAGGGGTCGTAAACACGGTCGGGTGCGCCTCGACCCGCCACGAAAGCGGGAAGCCGAAAATGGTCGTCTCGACCTTGGCGACCTCGGTGATCAGATGGTTGACGAAGTTGCCCTCCGAGAAGCGCTGGCTGACCGTGTATGGCCTCGACATGAACTCGACGCGGGTCATCTGCGAGGCTTGGACGCCGGCCGGCGGCGGGGCTGGCTTGGCGACCGCCATCAGCAGCGGCGCGTGGATCTCGGTGTGGAAGTCGGGATGGCCGGAGTCGACGATCCAACGGCCGAAGGTCGCGATCCGCGCTCCGTCGGTCACCCAATCGCGGAACGACGGGGGCACGAGATTCTGGTCGGATTCTACGCCGAGCACGCCGGAGGGAGCCTTCAGGTGGAGGTTCTCGCGAGCGTGGGCTGTCGCGTCCTTGTAGTCCTGCTCGGTCGTCTTGCCGGTAACCGGATCGGTGCCGGTGTTCGAGAAGCCGAGCAGGCTCTCGTACTGCGGATCAGGAACGATGTAGTACTCCCAGTCGTTGCCCCACGGATGGACGAACCAGATATCGCCTCCTGACAAACCCCCAGGGTTCTTGGCCGGGACGACCCAGCCGGTCAGCCCCACGGCGGGATTGTTCAGCGAGCCTTCCTTCTCGAAGGACGGGTCATACACGGACGTCCACTCGAACACGCCGGAGCCAAAGTCTTGGATCGTCTTGCCGCCGGTGAGTTTCTCCGCCCAGTGGCGGTCCGTCGCCGCCGGCGGAAACGGCACGTTGGTGTAGGTCGTCTGAAGAATGGACGCAGGCGGCCCGCCCACAGGTGACGGCGGAGGCGCAGGAGGCTTCGCCGGCCCGAGCGTGGCTTCGGGAATCGACCCGAGGAACGCCCTGACGTAATCAGCCGGCAGCACGCTGAACAGCAGATTGCGCTCTTGCGGCGTCGCCTTCGCCAGCGCATCCTTCCACCTCTCGACAGGCACCGAGCGGAGCGTCTCCACGATGATCGCGCGATCAGATGTCCCCGGCGGCATCGTCTTCAGGTTGCGAAGAAGCGTGTCGCTGAACAGCCCCGGAGGTGCCTTCGTCGGCGCTGCCTTCTTCACGGGCGGCTTCTTCACGGGCGGCTTCTTCGCCGGCTGCTTCCTTGGCGGCGGCATCACGAGCTCCTTTCAGTTTTTCCGGCGGCGAGCTCCGGCTCCCTCAGCCTCCGGAAACTGTCGCCACCCTCGCGCGTCGCCACTCCGCGCGAGCGGCGAAACCCACCGCGACACAGAACAAGAACAGCCCGGCAACGATCGTCCACTCAAACGAGCCGCCATGGTGGTCCGGGTCGAATCCGGTCAGCGCCTCGACCCAATCCCGCCACCACAAAGTCAGCACAGCGAGGAAACCACACAACGACGCGAGAGAGAACTCGAGCCAGAAACGCGCCCGAACCTTCGACTTCATCGCGACCTCACTTTCAACTCGGAACCCGCGCGTTCCGCAGACACACCGCGACAAGTCAGTCACGCGAGTATGACCCCGAACATACACCCAGTCAAGAAAGACGTAGACCCGGCCGTCAGGGCGCGAGCTCCTGACCAGTGCAGCGTGTGGTTTCGCCTCCAGCAAGACGATCGCCGCAACCGACGCCGCAACACGCCTGGTGCTCGTTGTGCGACGCAGTGTCAGCGGTCGTGACCAGGATGTGTTGACGGATTAGTTGCCGCTGGCGACTCTTACCGTGTGGTCGAGCGCGAGCTTCCCTCCGGCACTGTTACTTTCTTGTTCACCGACGTCGAGGGCTCTACGCGCCTGTTGCATGAGTTGGGCGCGGAGCGGTATGCGGATGCTCTTGTGGAGCATCGGCGCGTTGTGCGGGACGCGTTTGCGTGTCATGGCGGTGTTGAGGTCGATACGCAGGGGGATGCGTTCTTCGTCGCGTTCGCGACGGCTGCGGGTGCGCTGGAGGCGGCCCGCGCCGCGCAGTCGGCGCTTTCGTTGCCTGTGCGGATGGGGATTCACACAGGAGCGCCACTGTTGGCGGCGGAGGGATACGTCGGTACGGACGTGCATCGGGCTGCGCGGATCGCTGCCGCCGGTCACGGCGGTCAGGTGTTGGTGTCGGCTTCGACGGCGACGCTGGCCGGGACGGCACTGCGGGATCTGGGCGAGCACCGGCTGAAGGACCTGAGCGCACCGGAGCGGATCTTCCAGCTGGGCGACGGCGACTTCCCGTCGCTGAAGACGTTGTACAGGACGAACCTCCCGGTTCCCGCAACGCCGTTCCTCGGCCGCGCACAGGAGCTCGCGATCGTAGGTGAGCTGCTGGCGCGCGAGGATATGCGGCTGCTGACGTTGACGGGGGCGGGGGGATCGGGCAAGACGCGACTTGCGCTGCAGGCGGCCGGCGCGGCGGGGGAGGCGTATCCGCAGGGGGTGTGGTGGGTGCCGCTTGCGCCGGTCTCGACGGCCGGAGAGGTTGCCTCTGCGGCGGCACGCGTGTTGGGTGGTGGCGGCTCGCTCCCGGAGGCCGTGGCCGAGCGGCGGCTGCTGCTCGTGTTGGACAACTTCGAACACGTCATCGGGGCGGCGGCGGAGGTGGCGGATCTGCTGCTCGCGTGTCCGCACGCCGACGTGATCGTGACGAGCAGGGAGCGTCTGCGTGTGCAGGCCGAGCAGGTGTATCCGGTGCCGGTGATGGCGCGGACCGAGGCGCGGACGCTGTTCGTCGCGCGGGCGCGGTCGGCGCAGCCCGAGTTCGAGCCGGATCTGCTCGTCGACGAGCTCTGCGAACGCCTCGACGACCTGCCACTTGCTCTCGAGCTGGCGGCGGCCCGAGTCTCGCTGCTCACGACGCGGCAGCTGCTCGACCGCCTTGGCGGTCGCCTCGATCTTCTTCGCGGCGGGCGCGATGCCGAGACGCGCCAGCGCACGCTGCGCGCGACGATCGAATGGTCGTACGAGCTCCTGAATCGCGATGAGCAGCGGCTGCTGGCGGCGCTGTCTGTGTTTCGGGGTGGCTGGACGCTCGAGACCGCGGAGCGCGTCTGCGACGCGGACGTTGACCTGCTTGAGTCGCTGGTCGACAAGAGTCTGGTGCGGCGGTGGGAGTCGGGTCGCTTCGGCATGCTCGAGACGGTCCGCGAGTTCGCCGGCGAGGTGCTCCCGCCGCAGGATCGCGAGGCGCTGTCGCGCCGTCTGCTCGAGCATCTGCTCGAGCTGTTCGAGGCGACGGATATGGAGTCGGGGCCGTCCGGGAACGAGCTGGCAAGGGTGGAGCGTGCGAACGTTGAGGTCGCGCTCGCCTGGGCCATCGACGCATGCGAGACGACGGCCGGCCTGTCGCTGGTCACACTGCTCGAGCTCTACTGGTCAACGAACGACCCGATTGCCGGACGCGGATGGGTCGACCGGTTCCTCGCCGCTGCGGGTGAGGACGTCCCGTCGCGCGTGCTCGCCGGCGCGCTGCGCCTGCGCGGCTCCACCTACGACATGACCGGCCGAAACGACCTCTCTCAGCCCGAGTATGAGCGCGCCGCCGAGATCTTCCGCTCGCTCGGCGACGACGCCGAGGTCGCGCATCTGATGCACCGGATAGCCAGCGCCGCACTGCACGAAGACGACGTCGAACGAGCCATACAGCTGGCAAACGACGCCCTCGCGTTCGACCGACAACACGGACACCGCCGAGAGGAGGCGATGTCACTAAACATCCTCGCCCGAGCCGCGTTCGCGCAGGGCGACCGCGAACAGGGTCTCCGCCTCGGCTACGAAAGCGCCACTCTCGCCGCCAGCATCGGCTTCACGTGGTGGCGGGGCGTAACCCTCGTCACCGTCGCCGAATGCCTCCTGGCAGCAGGCGACGTGGACACAGCCGCGAAACCACTCGTGGAAGGACTGGAGGCCCTCGCGGCCGTCGGCGACCGCATCAACCTCCCGATCGCGCTCGCAGCTACCGCCGCACTCGCCGCCCAACAAGCGAACGCTGCAGAGGCGGGATTGCTCTGGGGGGCGGTCGAAGCTGCCGCTGAGAATGAACCCAGGGCGACGACCACTGAGACGCTCGCCGAGTACGGCCCCTACCTCGAGTCCGTCCACGGCGCCGAGTTCGACGAGGCAAGACAACGCGGCAAGTCGCTCTCACTCGAAGAAGCGGTCGACCACGCACTCGAACACCTGCCAACCCCAACACCCGGAACGCCTTCCCAAGCATCATGAGCAGCCGCCGTCGTCTTCATCGCCCGGTTGGATGACGAGCACCCTGATCAGCTACCACACGTCCTCGCGTTTCAGCCCCTCTTTTCCCGGAGTGTGGCTATCAGCGGAGCTCGAAATGGTGAGTTTTGGTGAGTACGCCTGGGGACACCCGGGGAAACCGAGGCCTCTAGAGCGCCTAGAAACCGCTCAACCGTCCCCTCTAGTCCCCACAGTCCCCATCCGCGCCCGCTTCACACGCGGGAGGTCGCTGGTTCGATCCCAGCCGCGCCCATCGCTCAACCATGCGGCTGGCGGGCGATGCGCCGCTGGTGTCCTCAAGCCCCCGGGGCTACTCTGGGCCTAAACGTCGTGCCCGAGACTGCTCGTGGAGACCTCGCGCAGGAACGGGCGTATGGTTTTCGCAAGCTCCGCTGGGCGGTCGTGGTAGGCCGCGTGCGTGCCCGGCGTTGTCACTAGGTCGACGCCAAGTCGCTCGCTGAGCCGCTCGGCGACCTCGACGAAGAAGTCGTGGGTGTCCTCGCTTACGACCAGGAGCACAGGGACGGTCATGGCGGCTAGCGCCTGATCGTCGGGCATGTGTCGCTCATACGTTCCGAGCTCGACGTCAAAGACGGTGCTGGCGCTGGCACGGAGCCGCTCACGGAGGGTGGGGGAGAGCAGTGTCCATGCGTCGTCTCCGGCGATGTACTGCCAGAAGCGCTCCACCGCGAGGGATGGTCCGCCTTCGTCCATCGACTGCCGGACGACTGCCTGCAAGGGGGATCGGATCGCGTCGAAGTCGTCGAGGAGGGCGTACACGGCTGGTTCGTGCAGGACTGCACCGCGCACGGCCGCGGGGTGGCGGGTCAACATCCAGAGAGCGAAGTTACCGCCGCTGCTCGTGCCGAAGACGGCCGTCGGACCGAGGGCCAATACATCTACGAGGCCGGCTGCGTCATCCGCCTGCTCCTGGGGCGACGTCGTCGTCCATCCGGGCGGAACAGGACTCCGCCCGTTCCCGCGCCGGTCGTAGGTGATGACGGTGAACTCGTCGGCAAGAAGATCTGCCAGCGTGTCGAAATGACCGCCGTCGCCCGTCCCGCCCATGATGAGGAAAACAGGCGGGCCGCTGCCGCGGACCTCGTAATAGAGCTCGGCCCCGTTGACTGTCACCCTGGGCATGGCGACCTCCCTAAGTGGCCCTCCACGACATGTTCGCCCCAAAGCCGTATCGGCGCAAGCCTGCTGCCCTACGCATCGCCTGCCTCGCTTTCGCGCTCGGTTGCGATCGACGGCCGGGCGTTCATCCGCTCGCGCACCCGGTCGACGTGCCCCTTGGCGAGGTGCCGGTAGGTCTTGTCGATCATGGCGGTCGAGGTGCCCATCAGCCGGGCGAGCTCAAACAGGTCGAGGCCCGCGTCGGGCATCCACGTCGCGAAGGCGTGCCTCATCGAGTACGGGCCGGGCAGCCAGATTTCGCCGTCGCGTTGCAGGCCTGCCGCGTCGAGCGCGGGCTTCCAGATCCGCTTGCGCCAGTTCGCGAGGTTCAGGTGCACTGGACGCCCGCGTGTGCCGCCGTGCGAGTAGACGGGCCAGAGCAGCGGCGAGTCGATCCTGGCGGTGAGGTCGTCGAGGGCGGCGAGCGCGCGATCGGAGAGCGGCACGGACCGTCGGCTGCGAGCGGTTTTGCCGTACTCCTTCAAGCCGCCGACGACGGTGTAGGCGCGTTGGACGGTGACGACGTCGCCGCGCACGTCGCGGCGCTCAAGCGCGACCCACTCCTCGGGCCGCAACCGGTCTCGGTCGCGACGACGACGAGTTGCGCCCACGGCTTGCCGAGCTCGTACGCGATGGCGTCGACCTCGGCGGTGTCGGCGAACGCGACGACCTCGGGTGCGCGCACCGCCCCGGCGGGCACGCCGGAGGCCGGGTTGCGTAGCATCCGCTCCCACGCGACGGCGGCGTTGAGCACCTGCCTGAGCGCCCGCATGCGGCGCTGACGCTGCGTCGGCGGCAGCTGCGCGACCCACTCGACGATTTCGCCGCGCGCGTGCTCAAGGTCGCGCAGCGTCCGCTCGCCGGACACCTCGATCGCGGTCTTGCGCGATCGCCTCATGGCTCGCCTGGGCGCGCGCTACCCAGGCTACGGCTTCGAGCGTCATAAGGGCTACCGGACGAAGGAGCATAGGACGGCGGTCGCGAAGCTTGGGCTGACCCGTGAGCATCGCCTGAGCCTCAACGCGCGCGGCTTCGCCGGCGCCGTCGTCGCCGCTCCAGCTCATCACCGGAAGCAGCGCCGTGCCAATTGGCGCGAGCTGCCGGCCGCGGAGATGGCCGCCCACCTGCTCGACACACCCACGGTCAACGACCGGGCCTGGGCCGACGAGCCGCGTCTCCCCGACGAGACCCGGACCGCCTTCATTCGCCGTGTCCTGCTTGGCGAGACGGAGCCGGTCTAGCCACCTGTCGTAATCACGTCGGCAAAATGAGCGCGCCGCTCTAGGTTCGCGTGGGGCCTCGCGGATAGTGTCGGTGCGTGAATCCGAGCGAGCCTGGCGCGAGCGGTGAGGGTCCTGTCCTCGGGCTGACTGAAGTGATGCGGGTCGGTGAGACCGTCAGGCGTACGGCGGGATACTGGACACCGAGTGCAGCGCTCCTCAACCCACCTGCAACAGGTCGGGTTCACGGGGGCGCCTCGTCCATTCGGCACAGACGCCCAGGGTCGCGAGGTGCTCGAATTCGTCGAGGGCGGTGAGGCGACCCATTCCGATGACGAACTCGCGCGGGTTGGGCTGCTGACTGCCGCGCTGCACCGAGTGACCACGTCGTTCGTTGAGCCAGCGAACGCGCGCTGGCAATTCATGGTCGGCGCGCCGCGAGCCGGTGAGGTCATCTGCCACAACGACCTTTCGCCCGACAACACCGTCTTCCAGCCCGCGGGCACTCCAAGCGCTTTCATCGACTGGGATCTCGCAGCGCCAGCACCGCCGCTCTGGGATCTGGCATGGGCGGCATACCGGTTCGTACCTCTCTACGACGATGCGACTTGCGAGCGGCTCGGTTATCCGATCCCGTCGCGGCCGGCACGCTTGCGAATCCTCTGCGACGCCTACGGCCTCGAGAACCGACGGTCGCTTCTGCCGACGGTTTGTGAACGCATTCGCGTTCTCTACGACAGCGCCCGTACCTGGGGCGAGGAAGGCCGTCCCGGGTGGCGTGACGTCTGGGCCGACACTCGCGGCGAGCAGTGGCTCCACGGCCTGCGCTACGTCGAGGCGGAACGGCACCACTGGGAGCAGCAACTGGCATAGACCCGCTCTCGTACTAGAACACAGAGCTCTCCAGGAGACCCGTCGGTCGCCAGGTCAACTACTCGCGGTCAGATTCGTGGGTCGCGACTCGTGGTGCCGGGTTACGCGGTCAGACTGCCTCGCGTATCGCGCGTGCTGCTTCTCTTGCTCGGTCGGTTTCTGTGCGCAGGGACTTGAGCTGTTGCGGGCTTAGCTGTTCGGCGTTGCAGTAGTCGAGCTTCCATGCCGCGTTGTCGTTCCATTGCACCGGTGATTGAAGGGTGGTGCGCGGCTTGGAGGCGGTCTCGAGCAGGCGCAGGGCGAGCTCGATTGTCAACGTTTGCGATGAGGGGTCGTGCGGACGGCCGGCGCTGTTTCCCAAGGGGAAGTCGCTGAAGAGGAAACGGGGTACGCCGCAATGCTCAACGATGTCCTTCGCGCAGCCCATGACGACGGTGGAGATGCCGTTTGCTTCGAGGTGGCGCGCGATCAGGCTGACGCTCTGGTGGCACACGGGGCAGTTGGGTACGAGGACGGCGGCGTCCACGTCGTCTTCCAAGCAGCGCGCGAGGATTTCGGCGGCGTCGATGTTGGTTGTGTGCTGCTGGCTGCGGTTGGTGGGTGCGCCGTGGAAGCGGCGGGCGAGCTGTGCTCGCCCGGATGAGGCGACGTCTCGGAGGGCCGGTAGCGGAAACCAGGTGCCGCTGTCCTGCATGCTGGTGTGCTTTCGGTCGATCGCGACGTGCGCGATGCGGACGTCGTGATCGGTGGCGGTGTCGCCGGAGTACACGGAGAAGAACTTCGCCTGCGCGTTGTAGGGCGCGCCTGGGCCTTGGTCGCCCTTGTCCGCTTGGTAGGGCGCGGCGGTGGTGATCAGCGTGACGCGCGATTGGCCTAGAGGCTTCCTTAACGGTTGAAACGGGACGTTGCGAAAGTGAGCCCACTGATACGGGTTGTCGTAGCCGAGCGCCAGGTACCAGTCGCGTGTGCGCCGCATGTAGTCGATTGGCGCTTCCGGCGCGTGAGCGATGTCGGTGTCGGGGAGAGACCCCATGCGCAAGCGTGGGCGAGTCTACTCGCGTGGTCGTAGACTCGCTCGGTGGCGGCTTGTCCTGCTTGTGGCAAGGAGCTTCCGGCTGGCGAGTTTCCGTTCTGCCCGTTCTGGACTGCGCCGCTGACCTGCGGGGGCCGTGAGCAGCGGAAGACGGTAACGGTGCTGTTCTGCGACGTCACTGGGTCAACGGCGCTGGGTGAGTCGACGGATCCGGAGGCGTTGCGGGCGCTGCTGGCTGCGGGTAACAAAGCAGTCGGTACTTAGCCGAGGTGGGCAATCCTAGGCCTCGGCGTAGCTTCTCTTGCCGGGGGGCCAGCATGCAGCGACCGCAGCACCCGTGGAGAGTCGCTCCGGCGGCTCCCCTCGGCCTCTAACCGCGTGGGACGTCGACATGTACGCTCCGGGAGCGCTGCGAGGGCGCGTCCGGTCCGCGGGCAGGGCTGAGCCCACCTCGTCAGGAATGACTCGGCTGCATCATCCGATCTTCTTCCCGCCCGATGCCGCGGACCACGGGCACTGGGAGGAGGTCGTTGTGAACCTCGAACAGCTTCGGAAGCAGGCGAAGGAGCTCGCCCGAGCCGCCCGCGCCGGCGAGCCGGCGGCTCTCTTGCGTCTCGGCGGCCTGTCGCCGCGGCTCGCGAGCGCGCAGTTCGTGCTCGCCCGCGAGCGGGGCTACTCCAGCTGGGCGGCGCTCGTTCATGAAGTCGCCGAGCAGCCGTTCCACACCGACCTCGAGTACTACGAAGGACGTGCATACGGCATCGCGACCGTGACCGGCGTCCCGCTGACGGAGGCGCGCCGCGAGCTTGCGCGTCGGCACGGGCTCTCGAGTTGGGCCAAGCTGAGACGCCGAGTGCAGGCGCTCGCGGACGGCGAGGAGCCGCCGCCGCCGTTCATGCTCGCGTATCGCGCCGTCGAAGACGGAGATCTCGAGCGGCTCCGCGCGCTGCTGGACGAGCATCCCGAGCTTGTGCGTCAGCGTGGCACGAACGGCAACGACCTCTTCGGTATGGCGGGAGACATCGACATCGCTTCCCTGCTCATGGAGCGCGGCGCCGACGTGAACCGCGGCAACGACTACGGCTGGACGAAGCTTCACCAGGCGGGCTACGGAAATGACCGGGAGTTGGCCGAGTTCCTGCTCGCCGCCGGCGCACGCACCGACCTGAACGCGCGCGGAGACGGTGGCACTCCGCTGATCGTGGCGCTTTTCTGGGGTCACCGTGAGGTCGTCGACGTACTCGGGCTCGAGCCGCGCAACCTGCGCGTGGCTGCGGGGGTCGGGCTCGTCGCCCTGATCGACGAACTCGTCGGAACGCCCGCGGCTGGCGCGCACCGTGGCTTCTATCGCCCGCACGGTGGCTTTCCCACCTGGCAACCTTCAGACGATCCGCAGGAGATCCTCGATGAGGCGCTCGTGTGGGCCGCCAAGAGCGACCGCGTCGAGGCGATCGACCGGCTCATCCAGATCGGCGCCGACCTCAACGCCGACCCATACCGCGGGACCCCGCTCACCTGGGCGGCAGCAAACGGCCGCACGGCGGCGATCCGTCATCTCGTCGAGCTTGGCGCCGACGTGAACCGACTCGGGACCTACGGCGGCCCCGACCACGGCCAAGGCGTGACGGCGCTCCATCTCGCCGCCCAGTCCGGCCAGGCCGCGGCCGTCGAAACACTCCTCGAGCTCGGCGCCGACCCGACGATCCAAGACGTCATCCACGGCGGCACACCGGCAGGCTGGGCACGCTCCTGCGGCCATCACTCGTTGGCGCAGAGACTCAGCTGAGGAATGAAGTGGTTGAGCCTGACTGCGGGCCGATGAGTTTTTGGTGGTTTGTCAGTCTCTCCCGCAACGCGGCTCGAGCGGGCCGCCGGAACAGGGGGAGCCATAGATGACGCGATACCTGATCTCGTTCGATGCCCACGCGATGGACCACATCCCTGACGCGGACATGGCCGCCGTGGCCAAGGCCGCGCACGAGATTGTCGACGAGGCCATGAACGCCGGCGTGTGGGTTTTCGGCGGCGGGCTGGAAAACCAGAAAGCGACCATCGTGGCCAGCGACGGGACGGTTACGGACGGCCCGTACCTGGAGGCAATCGGCGGGTTTTGTGTTGTCGACGTGCCTTCGCGCGAGGAGGCGCTGGAGTGGGCTGCCAAGACCGCCGCCGCCTGCCGCTGCGCGCAAGAAGTCCGGGAGTTCATGCCCGACCCGGCCGTAGGGAACTGATCGGGCATGTCTCGGCGACCTAGAGCGCCAGGAGCACTTCCCCAGCCGTGACGTACGGTGCTGCGACGTTCAGGTCAGGCAGGTTCTCGGCCAGCCACGCGGCGGCAGCGCGGCTTGACTCCTCCGCGCCATCCTTATCCTCGAAGACGCTGATCGTGGACGTTCCCTCGGCGAGCTTGAGCAGGTAGTAGGCCTTGAACCCGTCGATACCGCCAATGACTTGCCGGATCTCTCCCTCGTGCTCGACGAGCGCGTCCGCCAGTTCGGAGTTGCCAGCGTATGCGCGGATCACTGCGTACATGGTCGCTACCTCATTTCGTCTCGTGGATCAGCAGAGCATCGGAGTGTCGCATGATCGAACACTCAGGCGCGAGCACCCCGACCTGCGCCAGTGTGCGGGAATGTCAACTGGCGCTGTGGTGACGGCCAGGTGGAGCGCTCAGCGTCGGGCCACGAAGACGTACTCACGGCTGTTGTCGGCGAGCGGTTCACCGGCGAATCCGCCGTAGAGAGCTTCCAGCCGCAGGCCCGCGACGTCGAGGAGCCCCAGCCATTCGTTTTTGGTTGCCCACCAGAGCGAACCGGTTCCACCATCGTCCAAGGTGACGTCGACGCGGTTATCGCTGACGCTGTAGTGGTTCGTGTGGGGCAGCGGCGTGTCGGCGTGCTGGCCGTCTATGGCGGATGCGATGTGATGGTCGAAGGCGAATGCATTCCACGCGAAGCGACCGTCAGGCCGAAGCGATGCCGCGACCCGCTCAAAGCAGCGGCGACGATCGGCCCAAGTGGGCAAATGCAGCAGAGACCGTCCGGGGCAGTAGATCAGGGCCGCCGGTTCCTCGATTTCAAGCTCCCGTATGTCTCCTTCGCGCAGGTCGAGCTCGACTCCCTCGTCAACTGCGCTCTTTCGAGCCTGCTCGAGCATCGCCGGCGAAGAGTCGATCCCGACCACAGGCCGGCCCGTTGCCTGAGCAACCGGGATCGCAACGCGCCCGGTACCAACCGCAAGCTCGACCAGTAGCCCGTTGGCCTCACGGGCAAGCTCGACGTAAAACATGATGTCAGCGCCGCCTAGGGGGTTCGTCCACTCCGCGTATCGGTCCGCCCAGGCCTCATACCAGCTCGACATGGCAACCAATCTACGCGCAAGCCAGGCGGGCGCTCTGCTTGGGCCAGTGCTTGGGAATGTCACCCGACCGAGCCGACTGCGCCGACCGATCGACTAGCAGTCCGCGGGGGTCTGGACTTGAGTGAGGATAAACGGACGCCGGTGTTTAGTAGACCTTGACGATCTTGACCTTGCTGCAAACGAAGCCTGAGCCCTTGGGCTGACAGCTGGGGACGACCTCGAGTTTGTGATTCGCCGAGCCGGAAAATCGATAGCTCGCTTCACAGCTGCCTTTGCAGGAGGAGCCAATCTCGGCCTTTACACGGTAGACGCCGCGGTCGTCGAGGAGAACAGTAAGGGGCTTGCTCGGCGTGGCCAGGGCTCCCGCAGGAGCGCCACCGTTCTGGCGGATTAGAACTAAAACCGCAAGCTTCTTCTCGGCTGCCGAGGCCATGTTCTTCTTGACTGCCACGATCAGCTTGTGGGTGCCAACCGCTTCATTGGTCTTGGCCGCCGCCGGCAAGACTGCCCTCGCGCTCAAGACGAGCGCGAGAAGGACGACTGCTGCAATGAGAAAGCGAAGGAACATGCCCCAAGGGTACTGCGCTTGTTCAGGCGGTCGGGATTGTTGGCCTGGGCCGGTGTTCAGAAATGTCCCTTGGGGAGTCAACCAGCAGGCTTGGTTTGGAGCTAGCCTTGCCATCGGATGCGTTTGCTCTGAAATGGACGCGCCGTCAGCGAGTCTCACCGTCCCCGCCCTTCAGGGCGAGGAGTATGAGATCGCCAAGGCAGAGTCAGAAACTCAGAAGGAACGGGACAAGTTCACGGCCAGGCTCTTTCGGAACGTCGGCAACCTCCGCTACCCCTTCCTGAAAGACCCGTTCGGCTAAGCGACTATCCGGCGACGGCGCCGCTCGTTGCGCGAGCGTGCTCCGCTCGATCGACGTTGGAATGGTGAGTTTTGGTGAGTAGCGCTGGGGACGGACGGGGAAACCGAGCCCCGGTCGCGCGCTGGAAACGGCTCAACCGTCCCCTCTAGTCCCCCACAGTCCCCAACCGCGCACCGTTCACACGCGGGAGGTCGCTGGTTCGATCCCAGCAGCGCCCATCCAGGCACTAGCGCCAGGCGGATTTGGCTCAACCATGCGAGTCAGTCGTGCCAGTCGTGCCCGTTTTGCCGCTGAGCTGCTCCCCCCGGTTGCGGCCTGTCAGTCTCCGCATTGGGTACCAGCGGCCAAGAGGAGCACAACCACGAGGATGGTCCCGAACTCGGCAGACCACCTACTACGCCAAGGGCCAAGTCGTGAGGACCGATTCGATTGCTCGTCGCCCGCAGATAGCGAAGCCACGGCACGGCAACGAACAGAACGCGAGTACGCCGCCGAGCACGATCAGTCCAATGGTTGCCACCGTGAATCTGTGACTTGGCGGATAGTTCTGACACGAATTCGGTTCAACGATCAGCCAGGCGGCAACGAAGCAGTCGAGCGCGAGCGAAACGAGTGGAAGAAAGCCAGTAAGCCTGCCCATGAGCGCAAACGCAGCCTTAGGGGCAGGACCAACACGAAGCTAAAACCAGCCCGCGCCCCGGCGCCTACGCGCGCGGCGCGTACTCGACGCTGCCGAACGGCCAGTCGGACGCGAGCCAGTCGCTGACGGCGCGCCAGAGGGGGACGTCCAGCTCCGCGCGGCTCGCCCGTACCCAGGAGAGCGCACGGGCGTCGTCGTCGCTGTCGGGCAGCGGGTAGATGTAGACGCACCCGATCACGTTGCGGTTCGCCGGATCGAGCACCGTGTACGTGAACCCCGTCCGGTTGCGGAAGTCGTCGGCATGGCCGCTGCAGGTCCGCCCGGTTCTCGTCCGGCGTCATCTCTCGCGGCCAGCGCCCGTCGCCCCACCCCGGCGTCGCGGTGATGTGGTCCATCGACGACGTCCAGGCGTCGTAGTCCTGGTCGTTGTGTTCAGGCCCGAGCGGCTCGAGCACGAACTGCGGCGTCTCGAGCCGACGAGGCACGTCGAAGTCGCGCGAGACGAACTCCTCCACGCGACCAATCGTAGACCGCTGGCTCATCCAGCCGGCGAGCCGTGCTGCTCGTCTCGAAGGCGAGCGCGTCGATCTCGGCCGTGTCGGAGGAGGTGACGACCTCGGGGGCTCGGACGGCTCCGCCGCGGACGCCGGAGGCCGGGTTGCAGACCATCCTCTCCCATGCGACCGCGGCGTTCAGCACCTGGCGGATCGCCCGGAGCTTCCTAGCCCGGGGTGCCCGCAGCGGTGCCCCCATAGCGCCGGGAAATCGCCAATTAGCAGGGGCGTTCGCTACCAGCCGCGCCCATCGCTCAACCATGCGGGCTGGCCAGGCGGAAGTGGGATATCCCGTTCGGGCCGCCGGGCCTAATCCTGTTCCGGCCCTAGGCGACGAGAGGCGCCCGCAGGCGCCTCTCGAAGATGATCCGTGCCGCTCGATCGGCCCAGGGGGTCATTCCCTTTCCCGTGTTCCTCGGCGTTCGGCGGCTGCAGTCACAGGTCGAGAGTCATGCCAGACTCCTGTGGTAACGCCCGTCAGTTGACGAAAGGGGACGGCGATGAAGAGGGCCTTGCAGATCGGCGGCATTGCGTCAGGGGTGGTGCTGATCGCTTTCGGTATCGCAGTGATCGTGCTGGCCATCATCGGCGGCAACACGGTGAACGACAATCTGAAGCAGCAGTTCATCACCGGTACGCCGGACATGACCCCGAGCGCGATCCAGCCCGAGGTCAAGGCGATCCAGGGCGAGCAGCAGAAGATCGCGGCGACGCAGAAGCAGGCGAAGGTTCCGCCCTCCCAGCAGTACACCTTCACGAAGGTCGAAGCGCCGGGTTGCTCTGTGGCAGGCCAGTCGGTCGACGACGGGAATTCGGCCAAGTGCTTCGCTCAGTACATGAACATTCACGCGCTCGGGGCGAGCAGCGGTCTGACCTATTCCCAGATGGGTCGGTACGCGGCAAAGCCTGACGCGCCGGTGCAGTTCACCGACTTCAACGGAGGCACGAACGAAACCAAGTACGCACAGACCAACCCAACGACGGGCCAGCCTGTGTCGAACGGCGCACGCGATCTGTGGGTGACCGAGACGGCGTTGACGACGGCGCTCTATCTGGCCTACACCGGTAGCGCCATCTCACTGTTCGGCATCGTGGTCGGTATCGCCCTGCTCCTGAGCGGCATCGGCTTCCTGATCCTCGCGCTCAGCGGTGCGATCCAGCGAGTGCCCCTGACCAAATCAAAGCCAGCGGAGCCTCTGCCTACGCCCGAGGGCTAGAAGCCGAACGATCGCGCACCCTTCCTTCCCGCTCTCGCGGCGATCTTTCTCGACGGCACGGCGTGAGCGGGTGGGACAGCCGTCGGCGCGCCAGTTTTGGGTATCACGCCTTGGCCGAGGCCGATGAGTGTGAGCGCCGTCACACGTGCTGTGTGACGTAGCGACGGCGACGCGGAACGCAGCCGGGCCGGCCGTCGTCGGGTGGGAGTACAAGCCCCCACGGAAAGGAGCGCACGATGTTCAGGCGGTTTCGATACAGGAGATGGCTCGTCGCAGGTCTTTGCGCCGCAGCGGTCGTCGTCCCGTCCGGCGCATTGGCCGGCAACAACCTTGGCGCCAAGAACGGCGGGTACGGCTACGCCGTCTCAGTGACGAAGCAGGCTCATTCGCTCGATCCCGCGATCGTCAAGTATCTGCTTCGGTACGGATACACGGAGAGCCAGATCGCGGCGATGTCCGGTGGCACGTTCCAGGCGGCTTCGCTTGACCCCGCGATCGTCAAGTATCTGCTTCGGTACGGATACACGGAGAGCCAGATCGCGGCGATGTCCGGTGGCACGTTCCAGGCGGCTTCGCTCGATCCCGCGATCGTCAAGTATCTGCTTCGGTACGGATACACGGAGAGCCAGATCGCGGCGATGTCCGGTGGCGCGCTCCATGTCAGCCAGCCGACCGTCGTCGACGGACGATCGCCCGACACGATCGACTTCGCCACTCAGGCGCAAGAGCCGGTCGTCACGGTCGTCCGCGAGCCCGGCTTCCAGTGGGACGACTTCGGGGTCGGCTTCAGCGCAGCCCTGATGGCGCTGGTCGCGATCGGCCTCTCGCGGCTGTTCTCTAACCGCGGCGGCCGGCGGCCCGCAACGAGCAGCTGATTCACGTCTCGCTCCGGGGGGCAAGGAGGGGCTCTCGCGAGGGAGCCCCTCCTCTTTCTGTCACGTCGAGGGAGTGAAGAGGCTGACGGTCTCGCTCTCGTCGTAGACTCGCTCGGTGGCGGCTTGTCCCGCTTGCGGCAAGGAGAATCCCGATGGGTTTCAGTTCTGCGGGTTCTGCACGGCGCCGCTGACCGGCGAGAGTCGGGAGCAGCGGAAGACGGTGACGGTGGTGTTCTGCGACGTGACCGGGTCGACGGCGCTGGGTGAGTCGACGGATCCGGAGGCGTTGCGAGCGCTGCTGGCCCGCTATTTCGAGCGGATGCGGGGGATCGTCGAGTCGCATGGTGGGACGGTGGAGAAGTTCATCGGGGATGCGGTGATGGCGGTGTTCGGCGTTCCGGCCGCGCACGAGGACGACGCACTCAGGGCGTGCCGGGCGGCGGTGGAGATGCGTGAGGCTCTGCCGGAGATCGGTGTGCAGGCGCGGATCGGAGTCAACACAGGCGAGGTCGTCACCGGAACCGCGGAGCGGCTCGTGACAGGCGATGCGGTCAACGTCGCCGCCAGGCTGGAGCAGGCGGCGGCGCCGGGAGAGGTGCTGATCGGCGAGGCGACGCACGGGCTCGTGCACGAGGCGGTCGTGGCGGAGCCGGTCGAGCCGCTCGAGCTGAAGGGAAAGCACGAGCCTGTTCCTGCGTTCCGGCTCGTCTTGGTGCTGGAGGCTCCGGAGCGGAGCCACGAGTCCCGCTTTGTGGGTCGTGAGGACGAGCTCGCCGTGATCCGTGAGGCATGGGCGCGGGCGCTCACTGAGCAGCGGTGCGAGTTGGTGACGGTGGTCGGCGATGCGGGGATTGGTAAGTCGCGGCTGGCGGCGGAGGCGCTGGCGTCGATTGAGGCGCGGGTCGTGCGCGGACGCTGTCTCCCCTACGGGGCTGGGATCACGTACTGGCCGGTGGTCGAGGTCGTAAAGCAGCTCGGTGTGTTGCCGTCCGATCCGGCCGCGGTGGCGGCGATCCGTTCGCTTTTGGGCGAGTCGGAGGCGGGGACGTCGGCGGACGAGATTGGCTGGGCGTTCCGCAAGCTGCTGGAGGAGCAGGCGCCGCTGGTGGTCGTGTTTGACGATATCCAGTGGGGGGAGCAGGCCTTCCTCGACCTGCTCGAGCAGGTGGCGCTGCTCTCGAGCGACGCCCCGGTGATGCTGCTGTGTATGGCCCGCGCAGAGCTGCTCGAGAGCCGCCCCACATGGCCGGTGGCGGTGCGGCTTAAGCCGCTCAGCAGCGAGGATGCGGCCAGCCTGATCGGGGCTGCTGTGCCGGACGAGCTTGGGGCGAAAATCGCTCGGGCGGCAGGCGGTAACCCGCTGTTCATCGGCGAGATGCTGGCGATCACCCAGGAGGCGGGTGCCGAAGTTGTGGTGCCGGCGACGTTGAAAGCGCTGCTCGCTGCCCGCCTCGACCAGCTCGACTCGGCCGAGCGGCGGGTGCTCGAACGGGGCGCGGTCGAGGGCGAGGTCTTTCACCGCGGCGCCGTCCAGGCGCTCGCACCCGAGGAACCCCAGGTGACGCTGCGCCTGGCGGCGCTCGTGCGAGGCGAGCTGATCCGTCCCGACAGGGCGCTGTTCGCTGGGGAGGACGGGTTCCGTTTCCGCCATCTCCTGATCCGCGACGCCGCCTACGACGCGCTCCCGAAAGCCAGCCGTGCCGAGCTGCACGAGCGCTTCGCATCCTGGTTGGAGCAGCACGGACAGGAGCTAGTCGAGCTGGACGAGATCCTCGGCTACCACCTCGAGCAAGCCGCCCGCTACAAACAGGAGCTCGGACAACCCGACCCGCCCCTGGCCGATCGTGCGGGTGAGCGGCTCGCGGCCGCCGGCCGCCGCGCACTCTGGCGAGGCGACCGGCTGGCCGCCATCGGGCTGCTCGAGCGGTCGCTCGAGCTGACCCGGCCCGCGCGGGTGGACGTCGTGCTCGAGCTCGACCTCGCCAGCGTGCTCTCATTTCAAGACGGCGCGAAGGCCGCCGCGATCGCCGCCGCCGCTGCCGAACGGGCGCGGGCGGCCGGCGACGACACAGGCGACCTGCTCGCCCAGGTCGGCGCCGCCTACCACCGCTCGAAGGTCGCAGCCGATCCCAAGATCGACGAGCTCGAGCAACTCGCGCGCACGGCGCTGCCGCTGCTCGAGCAGGCAGAGAACCACGCCGGGCTGGTGCACGTCTGGTACGTGCTCGGCTCCGGAGTCGCGAACTTCCACGGCCGCTTCGAGGACTTTGCGCACGCGTCGGAGCAGGCGCTCCGCCACGCCCGCCTCGCCGGACAGCGCAACTCGCATCTCTTCTCCCTCGAGGACGCGCTCGCCTACGGGCCGTTGCCGGCCGACGAAGCGCTGCGCAGACTCGACACGCTCCTTCCCGACAACCCGCAGCCCCGGCTGCTGATAACGCGTGCCTGGCTGCTGAGCATGCTCGCCCGCTTCGACGAAGCAGCCGAACTCGCACGCGAGGCCGGCGAGCACTGGCGCGAGCTGACAGGCGACAACGAGGCCGACTACCTACTCGGCTTCATCGCGGCGACCGACGGCGACCACGAGCGCGCGGCCGTTCACCTCCGCCGCTACTGCGACCTGCTCGAAACGCGAGGCCAGCGCGCCCACCTTTCGACCTTCGCGCCGTATCTCGGTCGCTCGCTCTGCAAGCTCGACCGCCACGACGAGGCCGAACCGCTCGCCCAACTCGGCCGCGAACTCGGCGATGCACACGACGCCGCGACGCAGACGCTCTGGCGGCAGGTGCAAGCCCTTGTCGACAGCCACCGCGGCCGGCACAGCCACGCCGAGCAACTCGCCCGCGAAGCCGTCACGATCAACGAACGAACCGACGGACTCAACGGGCAAGGCGACGCGCTCAGCAACCTCGCCGAAGTGCTGCACACCGCCGGCCGAACCGACGAAGCCGCCACAGCGCTCGACCAGGCGATCGAGCGCTACGAACGCAAGCACAACCTCGCCCAAGCCGCCCAAGCACGCGACCGACTGGCCGAGCTCCACGATCCAGCGTCACTGTAGAGACCGTTCGTGTCCGGGTTTGGTCGATTCCTATAACCCCCAAGCGTTCAGCACGTAGGGGAGTGTGCGGCGTTTCGCCGCTTTCGAATGGCTCCCGACCTTCTTGAGTAGTGGCCGGTCTGGGGCTGCTCGAGTGCTCCGCGTCTCGGTCGTCTTGCGCGGCGAGAGGAGAGTCGCCGCCAGCTGCTAGGGGGAAGCGCTGGTGACGGCTTCGACGAGCTGGTCGAGACTGGTTGTGGCGAGACAGATCGATGTGTCCGCGGCGCCGTAGTAGAGGCGTACGGTGCCGGTGGTCTGGTCGATGACGAGTCCGCACGGGAACACCGCGTTCGGCACGTCGCCCTCGCGCTCGTACGTCGCTTCCGGTCCGAGGACCCACTCCGGGTGGCGGTGCAGGACGCGTGTCGGCTCGTGGAGGTCGAGCATGGCGAGACCGATTCGGTAGATGGCGCCGGCGACTGTTTCCTTGACGCCGTGGTAGATGAGGAGCCAGCCGTGGTCGGTCTTGACGAGCGGCGGACCGATCCCGATCCGGAGCGAGTCCCACCAGGCGCCGTAGCGAGGCTGAAGCACGGGCTCGGCGCTGCTCCATGAGACGAGGTCGTCGGAGCGGGAGAGGAAGATCGCTCCTCGGGAACCGCCGAAGGCGTTCATGGGCCGGTGGAAGAGGATCCACTTGCCGTCGACGCGCTCGGGCAGGAGCGCAGCGTTCTTGTCCTCGGCGCGCTTGATGATGCCGTGACGCTCGACGGAGCAGAAGTCGGTGGTGGTCGCGAGAAAGACCGCCGGACCTGCAGGCCCGTAGGCAGTGCAGGTGATCGCGAACCGGTCGAGCTCCTCGACCCAGACGGCACGTGCGTCTTCGAATCCCCAGACCTCTGTCTCGTCGGCAGTTTGCGGTGCCAGGAGCGGCTCGGAAGCGATCGTCCAGCCGTCGACGCCGTTCGAGGAGCGCGCGACGGTGAGGTGAGAGATCCCTGTGCGGTCTTCGACACGCGCGAGGAGCGCGGTCTCGCCGTCGACGAGCGCCGCCGCGGGATTGAAGACGGCATTGGCTCGGTACGGCCAGTCTGCGGCGGTGAGGATCGGGTTGCCCGGGTGGCGGACAAAGAGTTCTGCCGCGAGCCCGCTTGGCTTCTCCTCCAGGGTGGTCACGCGGCCGCGACTGCTCTGGTCGCCCGGTGGCGAACGACGACGGGCAGCTCGGCGGTGTCGAGCGCAAGCTGGGCGCGGTGGAAGGCGAGAGTCGATTCGGCGCCCTCGTTTCCGTTGATGTCGTCTTCGCCGAGGCCGTCGCCGCAGCCTCCGGTCGCAAAGTCGTAGAGCGGGCGGTTGAGCCGGTTGCGTCCAAGGAACCAGTCGAAGGCCGTTTGAGCTCTCGCACCGTGCTCCGGATCGTGCGTGACCGCGAAGGCGGCCAGCTCGGCCTCGACCAGGGCCGACGCATCGAGCGGTTGCTCGTCACCATCTCCAGGGGCCGGCTCGTCACGGTGCCGACCGCAGTGGCCCGGGAGCCGAAGCATTCCGTCGGCGAGCCCGCACTCGTCCCCGAGCCAGCTGAGCGACTCGAGCCCTGCTGCCACGGCGTCCTGCCTGCCGAGCGCCTCTCCTCCGACGATCAGCGCCTGTGGGACGCGGGCGTTGTCGTAGCGGAGATCGTCCTCGAACCAGCGCCATGTGTCGGACGCCGTGCGCTCATAGGCGTCTACGAGTTGATCGACGAGCCGTTCGAGGAGGAGGCGTGCATCGCGCCCCAGCCGGTCAGGATCGAGCCGCGCAATGCCGAGGATCGCGTACGCGGCCGTGCGGAGCGGTACGTCGCTGTTCAGCGACGTCACGAGCGAGGTGAGCAGCCTGCCAGCCGGTCCCACCACTCCCGGCACCCACGCGGTCGAGAGGACTTCTCCGAGCGCCCAGATCGACCGGCCGACGTGGTCTCCGATATGCCGGTCGTCGAGCCAGCGCCGCTCGTAGCTCATGAAGTTGCGCATGCCGTCGCCTTCGCCTTCCGAGGCGGATTGCAGGAAGGCGAGCGCGCGGTAGAGGATCGTCGTCCACCGCTCGTGTCCGTCGCGGCGCTCGAGTTCCATGGCCACGACGACGAGCCGTGCCACGTCGTCGACGCAATAGCCGCTGCTCCAGTTCGGGATCACCCCGTACGCGTGCTGCACGATCCCGACGTCGTCCACCAACGTGTGCAAGTGATCGGTGCGCGCCTGGGAGAGGCGCAGATCGACCGACGGGATCGGCGTCCGCATGGGCGCAGCGGCAGCCGCCTCCCGGAGGACGCCGGCGGTGGCCTCGGCCACGGACGACCAACGGAGCTCCGAGCCGATCCGCTGTGCTTCCAGTCGCGCGGCGGCGAGCTGCTCCGGTTGCTCGATGTAGTCGCAGACCGCATCCGCGAGTGCCTGCGGGTCGGCGAACGGCACGGTTGTGCCTGCGCCCGAGGCGAGGACGTCCTCGGCATACCAGTAGGGGGTCGAGACGGCGGCACAGCCTGCGGCAAGCGCAAAGGTGAGCGCGCCGGAGGCGATCTGCTCGCGGTTTCTGTACGGGGTCACGAAGACGTCCGTCGCGGCGAGCAAGTCGGCGAGCTCGTCGATCGACAGGAAGCGGTCGTCGAACGCAACGTGGCCCTCCAAGCCCAGGTCCACCACCTGGCGCTCGAGCTGCAAGCGATACTTCTCGCCCTCGCGCCGAGCCACCTGCGGGTGGGTGCGACCCGCGATCATGTACAGGACTTCGGGGTGCCGCTCGACGATCGCCGGCAGCGCCTCCAACGCTGTCTCGAGGCCCTTGCCGGCCGATAGGAGCCCGAACGTGGAGAGCAGAAACCGAGCCTGCATCCCTTCGTAGCCTCCCTTGCCGGGGGTGACGTACACCGGTCGCCGGCCGGCGGCGTGCTCCGCGCGGCGCTGGCCGAGGAGCGCGGGCGCACCGTGCGGCACGATCCGGATCTTCTCCGCCGGGCAGGCCTGCAGCTCGATCAGGAGACGGCGTGCGGTCTCGGTCATCACGATCACGCGTTCGGCCTCGCGGCACAGCGCAAGGAGCACGTCGAACTGATGCGGCGCAGGCTTCGAGAGCAACGTGTGCAGGGTCACGACGAGCGGTTGCGAGAGCTCTCGCGCGAACGACAGGACGTACTCCCCTTCCGGGCCACCGTAGATCCCGTACTCGTGCTGGAGCAGGACGACGTCGACGTCGAGGCGGCCCAGCAGCCTGGCTGCGCGGACGTAGTCGCCGCGGACCGACTGCGAGACCGTGGCGAGCACGTCGGTCTGCTGAGGGCTGGACGGCTCGTCGACGACCACCAGCAATCCGACGTCGTCAATGCCGGGCGCGTCGACCAACGCGCTCCGCATGTCAGAGGAGAAGACGCCTATGCCGCATGGACGCGGGGGAAAGGTGGACAGGATCGCGCTACGCACCGCCGCGCCCTTTCATCGAGAGATCGGAATCCGACACGCCGGCATCTCGAGCGCCAGGATCTGTCGGGTCGCACCGATTCTAGCTGCAGCGCTCAAACCGTCCGATCCGGCCCGCCCGCGGCATCTCGGTACCGAGCGTAGAGACGCCGGAGCTGGCCCCGCCGATTCTCGTCGAATGCGGCCCGGTCGATGTCGAGCCACGCCCCGGGGTCTTGCGGACGTACCCGTGCGGCGGCGGAACGCTCGCGGATCTGGGCCACCGCAGGCTTTGGCTCACCGTCCGCTCGCCAGAGCCCGAAGCTCAACTCGTGCGGAGCCAGATCAAACGGGGGTACGTCGGCGAGCTCATTTGCGTAGTCCGCGAAGCACCACACGAACGCCCCGATGCAGCCTGCGGCGCGGAGGCCGTCGAGAGAGCGGCCGACGTAGCGGGCTGCGTCCGCTTCGTCGACCAGCAGGCGGTCGTCTGCGCCAGGACGTGTCCTCGTCGGCAGGCCGAACTCCTCGAACAGGATCGGAGCGCCGCCTGCAAGCCAACGGGTGACCTCGGCGAGAAAGGGGAGCACCCGATCGTCGGTGTTCCCGGCCGACCAATCAGCGTAGATCGGATACCCGTGCATCGAGACGAAGTCGCACCAGCGTGCGGCCTCGGCCGGCCCGATTCTCCTGTCTTCCTCGAGGTCCTCCATGTGGATTCCGAGCGTCACCGGCCGCCCCGGGTCGCCACGTCGAATGGCCGTCGCCATGCGCTCGAGCCAGGCTTCGCCGGCCATCCGGCTCGGAGGAACCGTGCAGTTGGAGTTTTCGTTGCCCAGATCCCATGCCCAGACGCCCGGATGGCCCGCCAGCGCTTGCGCTGTGGCGGATGCGACCCGTTCCTGTGCGTCGACGATCTCGGCGTCGCCGTACCAGTTGCGGATACGTGTGGTCGACTGAACCCGACCTCCGGAGATGACGCGGAACCGCGGGTCGCCGGCGTCGCTTCCCGTCGCCCACGCAGGAATCCAGTTGACGCCGCTCATGTGCCCGACGAAGAGCGTGACGAGTAGGGTGACACCCGCTTCGACCGCGGCGTCCGCAGCGTCGACCAGGCGGCCCAGCATGACCCTGTCGACAGTGGATGCGGCCGGCTGAACGTCCCCCCAACGCAGAAAGACGCGCAATGTCTCGAACCCGGCTGCGGCGGCGCGGCGGAAGTCGCGACGGGTCGCGGTCGGGTCGTAGACCTGCATCCATTCCATCGCGACCTCGGCGGGCCAGTAGTTGACGCCGAGCCGGAACGCGCCCTCGTCAGGGGCGTCCACTGGCCACGACCTCGTAGGCCTCGAGGTACTCGTCGATCATCCGTGCCCTGTCGAACCGTTCGACGGCCTGCCTCCGGATCTGGAGGCGATCGAGGGAACCGGCCATGGCGACCGCCGCGACGGCGTCGTCGACGGCGTCCACGAGGAAACCCGTGCTGCCGTCGTCGATGAGCTCCGGCATCGAGCCGCGCCGGAACGCGATCACCGGTGTTCCGCAGGCCATCGCCTCGACGACGCTGTACCCGAATGGCTCCTCGAAGCTGATCAGATGGAGGAGCGCGTGAGCGCCTCCGAGCAGCCCGACCCGCTCCTTTGGCCCGACCGCCCCGATGAACCGGACCCGATCGCCGTCGACCCTCGGAGCGATCTCCTCGTCGAAGTACCGCTCGTCCTGGACGATCCCGGCCATCGTCAGCGGCATTCCGGAGCGCTCGGCGACCTGGATCGCCTCGACGGCGCCCTTGTCAGGGTGGATACGGCCGAAGAAGAGGAGGTAGCCGCCAGGCGCGGGGTGCAGCGCGAACGCCTCCGTGTCGATCCCGTGGTGGATCGTCGCGAGGTAATCCAACGTCGGATGGCGATCCGCGTCGCTGATCGCCACGTAGGCGCTGCGAGCGTTGTAGCGCTGGTACACGGGGAGGATCGCGGGAGACGAGAAGCCGTGGATCGTCGTCAGCAACGGCGTGTCGACGAGCTCGCTGTACGTCAACGGCAGGAAGTCGAAACTGTTGTGAATGACATCGAAGTCGGCGGCCCGCTCGAAGGCATACGCGATGTGCAGGCACTCGCTGACCTTGGGATCGACGTCGGGATCCTCCGAGTACGGCCGAGGCACGACGGAGGCAAGACGGCCGGCCGTCCGAGAATCGCCGGTCGCGAACAGCGTCACGTCGACTCCGCGCTCGACCAGGCCCTCGGTGAGCAGCGAGGCGAATTGCTCCCAAGGGCCGTACGCCCGCGGCGGGACTCGCCACGACACGGGAGCCAGCACGGCCACCCGCAATCCACTCACCGTCTGGTTGTGAGCTCGACGCCCGTCGCCGCTCCGTCAGACCGGCGAGGACCGAGTCGAGGAGACGCTATCTGTCACCGATCTTCTGCTTCCTCGCGGCCCGCTTCTCGCTGCGGCGTTCCTTGAGGGTCTTCAGGGGCTGCTTCTTCTGCAGCTTTTTCGGCTTCTCGGAACCCTTCATCCCGACCTCCCGCTCCGTGGCTAACTAGTTGCCTGCTCCCGGTCTCTTCGCGTCGTTCCACACCGGACGACGGCCGGTGAAACGCCCCGCACTCGATCCCTTCTCGTACGAGAATCGAACCGAGCACGGGACGCCAGTTCTCGGCTAGGACGCTGCCAGCGCGACGTTCGTGGCCTCGGGGCCTTTTGCGCCCTCGGAGGGCTCGAAGCTGACCTTCGAACCTTCGGTGAGCGTCTTGAAGCCTTCACCACTGATGCTGCGGTGGTGGACGAAAACGTCCTTGCCGCCGTCATCAGGAGTGATGAAGCCGTAGCCCTTGTCGTTGCTGAACCATTTGACGGTTCCAGTTGCCATATACACCTCCTCCACCACTCGCGAACGCGTAGGGGAGGCAACGATCTGCAACCGGTACTCGCTCTAGTTGCCACGGAGCCTAGCAACGAGCGATCTCCTGCCTTGCCGGGCTGGCGGCCCTTGGGTTGTGGTAACGTACGTTACTGACGTCACAAATGGCGTCCCCGGCAAGACGTAGCGAGCGTTGAATCACAAGCTGCGCCCGCGTCTGTCAGAACTCGCCTTCGCCGGCCGTCGCGGATCATCCGCAGAGAGCTGGTGGAGCATGAGTACCTCGGAGTTCACACCCGCTTCAGGGTCGGCGGACGATCGAATCTCGCCCCGGGCCGTCGCCCTGATGGGTCGGCTGCTGGGATTCGCGACCGGCGTTCTCTCCTCTTACCGCGCGTGTTGGCGGAGCTGATCATGCTCGAGCCGTCAAGAAAACACGGTCACTACGACACGCGTTGGCCCGCTTCGGGCTCTACGACTGCGGACGGCGTGACAGCTAGCTGGCCTCCTGCGGTCGAGGCTGTGCAGCGGTTGCAGCCAGCCGGCGCCAATGGTGTTGGGGCGGTCGACGCGTGGGAAGGGGAGGGTGGTTCCGTCGACTTCGGGCCGCGCCATGAAAACGGCCGCGTCAACCGGTTGGAGCGGGGGTCGGTTGTTGAAGGTTTGAGCTGGGAAATGTTCTGTGAGACCTTCTACCGGGACGAGAAGAGGCACTACTTCCCGGCGATCAGCGCCTGGTCTCGCTACCGAGACGGAGATCGTTCCCAGCCGGAAGGGGCACGGCAACGGGCACCGGCTCTGGGTTCTCGGGCTGGTGAGGAGCCTGCCCTCCGCGTAGCGAACGGCGCGGTCGATCGTCCATTGCTTGCGCTTGTTGATCTTGGGAGGTTGTCGTGATCGCGTTCTCCGTGCCGGGCGTCACGCTGGGATGGCTGGTGTTGGTCCAGGTCTGGATTCTTCTGCTTTGGTACAGATCGACCAAGAACCCGTTCGCGCGTCGGCTCGACCAGCTTCTTGCTCTGCTTCTCCCCGAGACCGAGCTGACCAGAAGCCGGCTCGTCTCGGCACCGAGCAGAGGCTTGATCAAAGGGGGGTTGGGATCGGGCCGTCTCAGTGGGTTGAGAGGCTCTGCCCGCCGGTGGCGAGGTCAGCTTCGAGCCGTCTATGCGCAGGGCTACCAGGTTGCTTCGGAGACGATCTCTTCATCGGGCGAGGTCGCGCGCGGTCACGAGCTCGTTGGAGAGACCGTGGCGGCGCTGAAGGCAGAGCGGGCCGGCGGCGATGCCAACCTGCCAACGCCGGAAGATCCGGTCGTGGTCTTCGCCTACGGGCTTGGTGCCTGGCCCTCGGGTGCGGACCTCACCAGTCTCGAACAACTGCTCGCGGAGCTCGGCGTCTCACAACCAGTGCTACGCAGCCGGTTCGAGAGCCTGATCCGCACAGTCAAGATCGCAAACCAGAACCGCGACTTCCGGGAGCTGGCAGGAGCCTCGTTCGTTCTCGGAGCCGCAGCGCGAATCCTCGAGGCTGCAGTCGCTCCCGGCAGAAGCCTGCCCCCGCCCGGGTGGCAAGCGACGCTCAAGACACATCTGCGCCGAGCGACCAATCCGCCCCGATGAGCGAGGAGAACCGTGTCCGCTAAGTTCGAGGATCTGACGATCGAGCAGGTCCACGTACGGACGGCAAGCGAACGACCCGTTCAGCGGGGCAAGCCGCTCTACGCCGACCGCGCCTGGACACAACTCCACGACGAAATGGTCGACGGCGAAGCTCGAACCGTCGGGGACCTTCCCAGCGCTCGCACCCGCGCGCTTCGCGCCTCGACCGAAGCACAGGCGACCAGCCAGCAAGCCCGCAGGCATCGCTCTCCTGGCACCGGGTAGCCCAAGCTCGTAGAGAGGGCACCAAGCCGGAGAGCGGACTACCAATCCGGGTCTAGAAAGATGCCGAGGCAGTGTGTACGAGCTCGGCCTAGCGGAACATGCTGGCCGCGTCCTTCCCGGACGCAAACGTGCGCTGGCGCGACGCCTACGGCGCCTACCTGATGAAGAACGGCGCGGGGACCTTCCTGCCCATGCACGGCGACGACGCCGTCCGCGTGGCGTTGATGAAGGACAGGATCGAAGGGCGTCGCCGGCGGCGGTCGCCGCGACGGCAGGAGTGGAAGTCCTGTTCGACGTCGTCCTGACGGCGGTGCTCGTCGGTCTGTCTGCGTGGCTCGGCGCTTCCGTCCTCGACTGGCACACGAGGTTGCCGCGCATCCGGCCAACCGGCGGTCATCCTGGCGCTCGTCCTCGTCGCCGTCGTGACGGCTCTTGTCGCCATTCTCACCCGGGGCGTGCACACCGGCGGCCAGGCGCTGGGGTTCGGCTTCGGGTCGAAGGTCACCACGGCCGGTCTGGACATCGTGCCGGCCGTCTCGGCGGCACGGATCATGATCGGGCCGCTGCACCTGCAGGCGCGGATCGGCGGGCGGCTCCATCGGTGCCGTCGACCCCACGCCGGCGAGCGGGGTCTCCCGAGGCAGCCGGCGCGAATCATGATCGCCTCGCTCGGATGCCTTGACACGTTCGTCAAGATTGACGGTAGGTACTTCGCCGAGCGGAACCTCGCTCGCGACTGGAGCGAGACGCGGCCGTCGACCTGATCCCCGACGGCACGATTCGTCGGCTTCGGCACCATTCGCTGTCACGGGAGGAACGAACATGTCAGCACCTGCGAGCCCACTGCTTTCCCCGTCGCAACTGGCGGCTCTCGCCGAGATCGGCGAGGAGGGCTCGGCGCGTCCCGGCGAGCTGTTGTATCGGGTCGGCGATCGGACCTATCCGTTCGTGGCGATCCTCGAAGGAGAGGTTGCGATCGTCGACGCGGCCGGGAACGAGATCGTCCGGCACGGCCCCTCCGGCTTCCTGGGCGAGCTGAACCTCCTGTCGGGGCAGACGGTCTTCGTCAACGCGCTCGTGACCGAGCCGCTGCGGTACATCGCCGTCGAGCGTGGCGCGCTGCGCTCGCTCCTCAACGAGGACGGCCCGCTCGGCGACCTCATCCTCTCCACGTTCATCTCCCGCCGCGAGGCATTGCAGAGCGTCGAGGGGATCGGACTCGAGATCGTCGGACCGCACGAGTCCGAGCCGACGATGCGAATCCTCGACTTCGCGCGCGCGAACCGGCTGCCGTACACCTGGCAGGACGCGGCGGTTGCGGAGGGCGGCGAGCTTCCGTTCGTGCGGCTACCCGGCGGGGCAGAGCTGCACGGTCCAACTGCCGGCCAGGTGATGCGCGCGCTGGGGATCGGGCTCGAGCTCGGTCCTCGCGAGGAGGTCGACCTGCTGATCGTCGGCGGTGGCCCCGCGGGCCTCTCGGCCGCGGTCTACGGCGCCTCCGAAGGGCTCGACACGCTCGTCGTCGAAGGCACCGCGCTCGGCGGCCAGGCGGGGTCATCCCGCCGGATCGAGAACTACCTCGGCTTCCCTGCAGGAATCAGCGGCACCGAGCTCACGGGCCGCGCGGTCACCCAGGCGCGGAAGTTCAGGGCGCGCACCGCGACGCCCTACCGCGCCCTGGCGCTCGAGCCGGGGAACGGCCGGCATCTCGTGCGGCTCGAGGACGACCGGGAGATCTCCGCGCGCGCCGTCCTGCTCGCGACGGGCGCTCAGTACCGGCGCCTCCCGGTCGACCGCCTTGCGGAGTTCGAGGGGCTGACCGTCTTCTACGCCGCCGGGGCTCCCGAGGCCCAGCTCTGCGCCGGCTCGCGCGTCGCCGTGGTCGGCGGCGGCAACTCCGCCGGCCAGGCCGCTGTGTGGCTCGCCCGCGGAGGTGCGCTCGTCAACCTCCTCCACCGCCGCGTCGATCTCCGCGAGACGATGTCCGATTACCTCATCCAGGAGCTCGAGCGATACGGCGTCACCGCCCGCGACCGAAGCGAGATCGCAGCGCTCCACGGCGAGGAGGGTCACCTCGATTCCGTCACGCTGAAGAGCGGCGAATGCCTTCCCTTCTCGTTCATGTTTCTCTTCCTCGGCGCGCTGCCGTGTACCGAGTGGCTCGACGACACCGTCGGCCGCGACCACAACGGCTTCATCCTCACCGGCGCAGCAGCGAGCACCGAGAACCTGCTCGAGACCGATATCCCAGGTGTGTTCGCGGCCGGCGACGTCCGCTCCGGCTCGACCAAACGATGCGCCACCGCTGTGGGCGAAGGGGCAATGGCCGTTCAGTTCGTCCATGACCACCTCTCCCGCACCCCTTCCGTCGAGGAAGTGACATGAGCAACGCCGCATGCAGCCACCTCGGCCAGATCGCGGTTCGCGAGCTGCCGCCGTCCGTCGAGGGCTGCGAGGACTGCCTGCGGACGGGAGGCAAGTGGCTGCACCTCCGGATCTGCCTCACCTGCGGTCATGTCGCCTGCTGCGACGACTCGCCCAACCGGCACGCCACAGCGCACGCCCACGCCACGTCGCACCCGATCATCCGGTCGCTCGAGCCGGGCGAAGACTGGAGCTGGTGCTACATCGACGAGGTGATGTTCCTCGTCGACGGGATCCGCGGCAAGACCCGCATTCCGCCCTCGCCGCTCCTGCAGTAGCCCCGGCCCTGTCGCCTGATCACCTGCGCCGGCGAGCCGGGTTTCCCGCAGCAGGTCAGCGTGGCCGCCGATGCCGCCGGGCCGGGTGGAAAGCCCGCAAGACGGGACCGACTGAAAAGTTCTGGTCGACGACGCCAGAATAGTTGCGGGATCAACAACGTTAGAGTGAATCATGCATCTCGGTCTCGTTACGTTCGCTGACCTACCGGCGGGTCTCAGCCCCGAGCAACGGATGCGTGACCTGCTCGAGGAGGCGCGCCTCGCGGACGAGCTCGGGCTCGAGGTGTTCGCCGTCGGCGAGCACCACCGGCCCGACTACCTCGTCTCCTCACCGGCCACCGCGCTGGCCGCGATCGCCGCCCAGACCAGCCGCATCCGGTTGTCGAGCGCCGTCACAGTTCTCTCCTCCGACGATCCGGTGCGCGTGTTCCAGCAGTTCGCCCACGTCGACCTGATCTCGGGCGGCCGCGCGGAGATCATGGCCGGACGCGGCTCGTTCATCGAGTCGTTTCCGCTCTTCGGCTACGCCCTCGACGACTACGACGAGCTGTTCGCCGAGAAGCTGGACCTGCTCCTCGCGATCCGCGACTCGGAACGCGTCACCTGGCACGGCAAGCATCGCGCACCGCTCGAAGACGTAGCCGTTTGGCCGCGGCCGGTGCAGGATTCGCTGCCGATCTGGATCGCCGTCGGTGGCACGCCGCAATCGGTCGTTCGGGCGGCCGTGCTCGGGCTGCCTCTGACGCTCGCGATCATCGGAGGCGACACGGAGCGGTTCCGCTCGTTCGTCGACCTCTACCGGCGAGTCTGGGCCGAGGCCGGTCACGACGGAGAGCCGCGGATCGCGATCAACACTCACGCCTTCGTGGCCGACAGCGAGCAGGCCGCGGACGCGGCCTTCGCCGGTAGCTACCTGGAGCTGATGAACCGGATCGGCCGCGAGCGGGGCTGGCCGCCCTCCGGCAGAGCCGAGTACGAGGCGCTGAAGTCGCCACGCGGTCCGCTCGCCCTCGGCTCAACCGAGCAGGTGGCCGAGAAGATCGTGTCCGTACACGAACTCTTCCAGCCGGAGCGGTACCTGGCTCACATGAGCATCGGCGCCGTCTCCCACCGCGACGTCATGCGGGCGATCGAGCTGTTCGGAACCGAGGTCGCCGAGCGCGTCACCGCCGAGCTGCGCGGACGGCAGACGACCGAACCGGCGGCGGCGCTCCGGACGCCCTAGCGTCGCTTGGCTATCGGCCGGGCGAATAGCCTGCGTGCGTCAGGAGACGGCGGAGGTCGACCATCATTTGCCGGTCGACGTCCTTGTTGTGCGGCGGCCGAAATACTTGCTTCTGGTCACCGATCGTGACTCTGAGCGTTCCGTCGTGCTCCTCGGACACGCTTCCGGCCGCTTCGAGGAGCGATCTCACGTGCCGCCACTCGACGTTGCCGCCGGCATGTCTGAAGAGCTTCTCCAAGGTGTCGCGATGGCGGCTGCCGATTCTCTCGTTCATCGTCTGCCTCACTGTGATCGCAACGCAGGTCGTGCGCGTCGGGAAACCACCGGATCACGTGCGGACTTTGCACCGGTCCTTGGCGTGGCGCTGAGCGACGCCGCGGGCAAGAAAAAAGCCCGACTTTGACGGCGACACGCTTGGTCTTGCGACCCTGCGAACCGCTGTCTCGGTCGGGCAGGGCCACTCTCTCATCTCCTCCAGCTCTCGTCAAGGGGTCCGGAGCCATGCCCGTCAGTTGACGGGCGGAGGCTGTCCCTCGAGGCTGCTCGCCAGCGCCTGGTCCCAGTCGCAGACTGTGCAGGCATGGCGTGTGACCGAGCGGGCGAACGTCAGCGCGGTTGCGTGCGGGTCGGGGGTGGCGAGGACCGCATCCCAGTCGAGCACGAACTCGCCGAGGTTCGCGTCCCAGCGACCGGGCGAGAGGTCGGCCTGGGCGAAAGCATCTGGCGCCGGATGGGCGTAGGCGTAAAAGGCGGCTCGCGGGTAGTCGGCGTTTCCGGGCCACCAGCCGACTGCGATCTCCTGCGAGTCCATGGCGTTCCGCATCAGGAAGTCCTGCGACGGGGGTTCGGCCGGCTGGCCGGAGAACAGGTCGACCGCCAGGTCGAAGGATCCCCACCAGGCGTTCACGGGAGTCGAGCGGCCCCTGTAGGGCGCGCGGAACTCGGACAGCACGAGTGCCGCGCGTGTTGCGGTGATGAAGTAGCGCTCCACTGCCCCCGGGTCGTAGGTGGCGTGCTCGGTGTCCTCGTCGAGCCGCGTCCGCCATGGGGTCTCCTGCGGCTCGAGGTTGATCTGCACCTCACCGACGAGCCCGCCCACAGCCTCGAGCATGTCCCGTGTGACCGTGGCGACCGGCCGGTTCGGCGTCAGGGAGATCCGTTGGACACGACCGTCGACGTGCTCGACGAGTGCCTCGTGTGCGTGAAGGTCGAGCGCGACGCCGAAGGCGCCGGAGCCGTCGGGCGCCGGCAGCGGCGCGGTTTCCCATCCCCGTGCCGTCAGGCGAAGCGCTGCGTGTTGGAGTTGCGGCTCCGGTGGAGCGAGGACCACCGCAAGCTTGCCGAGCACCTGCGTGTGGGCGTGCAGCGTGTCGCACGTCGCGCTCCAGGCGTCGTAGGGCAGCTCCGGCCACTTTGAACTCCTCGCCGGCACGTGTTTACGCCGGTTTGCCGCCTTCGACCCAGCGCCGCAGGAGATCGACCTGCTCGCTCGGCCACTGCCCGTAGCAGGGCATGGACCCGGTGCTGACGGTCTGCAGGATCGCATCTGCGTTCTGGCTGACGTCGGCGTACGACCAGAGGTCGAAGTGCGACAGCATCGAACCACGGTCGCGCTCGTTGAACAGCGCCTTGATGTCGCTCTCGAAGCCGGGCGTCGCGGTGCTCATGACTCTCCTCCTTCGTTGTCGCCAGGGGTTTCCGACGTCGCCAATTGGATCGTGACCAGCATTACAACTCGGGGTTGGAATCTCAACAACCCGCTGCGAGGAGACGGGTACCCGAGGGCTCGCTCTCCACGACCAGGCGGCGACGCGCCGGCAGGACTTCGGCTGCGTCTCCGGCCGGGCCGAGGCGCTCCTCGGCCAGGGCCGCTGTCTGAACTCAGCACGCCTTCTTCATTGCACGTCCGAGTGCCTGGCCGCCCGCGAGCACGGGCGCGAACAGGTCGCCGTGCTGTTCGACCCGCTCGAGCGCCTCGCGCATCCCGAACGAGCGCGGCGTCACATCCTCTGTTAGCTCGTCCCAGCGAAGCGGCGTCGAGACGGGCGCGCCCGGCTTCGGGCGCACCGAGTAGACCGAGGCGATCGTCTTTCCCCGCGCGTTCTGACGGTGGTCGACGAGCACGCCCTCGCGCTTGCGCTTCAGCCATTCGGTCGTGACCAGCCCCGGGTGCCGCTCCTCGAGCCCACGCGCCACCCGCTCCGCGAACACGTAGGTCCGCTCGAAGGTCGCTCGGCGCGCAATCGGGACGAGCACATGAATCCCGTCGGCGCCACTTGTCTTCACGTAGGACTCGAGCTCGAGCCGCTCCAGCTCCTCGCGGATCAGATGAGCGACACGGATCGCGAGCGCGAAGCCGCCGTCCGGAGGGTCGAGGTCGAACAGAACGAAGTCCGGGCGGTGCGGCTTGTCGACGCGCGAGTACCAGGCGTTCATGTCGATGCAGTTCATCTGCACCATCCACAGCACCGCCTCCGGCGAGTTGACGAGCGGGAAGTCGACGAGCCGCGAGCCGCCCTCGCGCGGGTAGGTGCGGTACGTGCGCGTCGGGATCCAGGAAGGCATCCCCTTCGGCGCCTGCTTCTGAAAGTACGCCTCCCCGGCCACGCCGTAAGGCGAGCGCTTCATCGTGAACGGCCGGTTGCGCAGGTGCGGGACGAGCACCGGCGCGATCGCACGGTAATACTCGAACACATCCTGCTTCGTGACCCCCACGTCGGGAAACAGGACACGTTCCGGGCTCGAGAGACGGACCGACCGCGACGCCACCCAGCGCGTTGTACCTGTCCCGGTGGTACGCGCGTCGACCGGAGCACTCCCATGCTTCCCCCCGCGCGCTCGTTTTCGCTCACGTCCTCGGTCAAATAACGACGATTTGGTTGGTTCTCAGATTCAGCGTCGTTTCGTCTCGGGCGGTTGGGTCGGTGGGTGCCTGGAAGACGATCTCGAGTGTCTCTGTGCCAGACGTCGACATGTCCACCGTGATCGTGAGGTATCCGTACCGCAGGATCGGCTCCTTGACGAGGGTGTATTCCCCCCACGTCAGCGGGGCCTTGCCCAGCACCTCTCCGCGCGGAAGTGTCGTAGCGTGTCCGCCGCTCCCCGATACGACGTACGGGATCTGGCGACCGGCGGTCTCGCGTGTGAAGCGTTGGTACAGGTGCGCGTGCCCGGACAGGACGGCATCCGGCCAGAGCCCTGCGGCTTTGCATGCGTTGTCGATGTCCTCGGCGTGCCCGACTCCTCCGCCGTGTTTGGTGTCGGCAGATGCGGGCGGATGATGGCAGGCAAGGATCACCGCCCGCTCGAGGTTCTGGCGCGGTCCTTTCAGGCGTTCGAGCTCGCCCGTCAACCAGTCGACCTGCTTCGTGTCGAGCGCCGGATACATGCCTTTCTGGTCCGAGATCACACCGGGGCCTTCGAGCACGTTCGAGTAGAGGCCGATGATCGAGACGAAGGGGGCATCGAGCGTGAAGTAGACGCCGGGCTGGGTCATGGCGCTGCGGACGAGCGCGCCTGCGTCCGGCGAGGGTGCCGGCTGCGGTGCGCAGAAGTTTCGTAGGAACGCGTCCAGCGACGGATACAACGGTGTGGGGGGTGAATCGCTGTTGTACTTCATGCCGCCGTCGTGGTTTCCCGGGATCGCGAAGATCGGGCGGTCGTACTCTCTGTATGGCTCGTAGAACTGGTCGTAGTAGTACTCGGCCTCGCCGAAGTTGTAGATCACATCGCCGAGGTGGTAGAAGAATGCGGGCGCGTCCCGCCGGGGTTGCGACAAGTCGGCGACCATCGCGTCGGCGACTCCGGCCTCGGTCGCGATCGCCAGGCTCTTCGATGCGCCGGTGTCGCCGACGGCATGGAAGGTGATCTTCGCTGCGTTGACGACTGGATTGAGGAATCCTTGCCCCACGACGTCTTGCAGGTTGAGCGGCGCTGTCGGGGGAGGCGTCGGAATCGGCAGGACGTCGTCGCGGTGCTGCTTGTAGTACGGCGACTTGTAATAGGCATCGCTCGTGTTGTCGACCTGGAACGAGGTTTCGTCCTGCATGTAGGTCGGCTCGGCGAAGAGACGCTTGCCGGGGCCGATCACGTTTGCGGATCCGTTCGACATGAACGTTTCTCCTTCCGGTTGCGTGTCGCCTGCCGGAACGTGAGATCTAACGAGACGGCTCGTTCGCCGGCACAGAATCGTGCGCTTCCATCGTTTCCTCCTCTGGATGACTGACGGTCACCGGGGCGACGCGGCGTGCGGATCATGCCAATCGACAGGCGTGCGGTGCCCTTCTTGCTGATCCCTGAACGAGCGTCACAGTCATTGATCGGAAGCCTCAGTCGAGCTGCTCATCGTCGAGCCCTGCCGGGCGGAGTTGGCTCCGCCCGGCAGGTGAGGAGTTGGGGAGGGGCGTAGGTCGATCTAGTTCACCGTGATCGAGGCGCTTGCCTGGGCGGTTTCGCCGGTCTGCAGGTTCTGCGCGGTGACGGTGAGCCTGGCGGTGCCGGGCTTGACGATCCCGGCCGGGAACGAGAACGACTTCGAGACGCTCGCGCCCGGCTGAAGGGACGCGGCGAATGCGATCGGCGCGCCGGTAGGGGCCGGCCCCGCGAGCGTCACGCGCACGTTCTCGATCTTGTCGGAGACGTTCCTGACAGCCGCGGTCTCGGTGACGGTCTGGTTCTTCTGGGCCACGTCAGGGCTCAGCGAGGCGGCAACCTGGAATCCGTTCGCCGTCGTCGTGCCGGTTGTGGCTGAAGCCGAGGCGACGCCGAATGCGAGCAGCGCGAGAAGGGTGGCACCCGCGGTGAGCATCCGGCTGTTGCGTGCTGCATAACGCGACATGTTCGTTCTACCTCCTGGACTTGGCCGGCACGATTGCCGAAGCCACGCCGAGGCTAGAAGCAGCAGATTCGGTTTCGGTTTCGGTTCAATTTCGGCTGAAGCGACGTTGCGCCTCAGGCCGTCGGGAAGCGGCCGGCAGATGTGCCTATCCGCCGGACGGAGTGTCTGGCGTTGCTTCCGGCATGAAGTACGCGAGGACCCGGACCGGAGTCGCGCCGTCCGGTGTGTCGGCGGCTGCTCGGGTCGTGAAGGGCTCGAGCAACCGCTCGAGCTCCTCCTGCAGGCGGCGGAGCTCATCCGTCGTCAGTGCGACGCGGGCGTTGAACAAGCCTGCCGCGCGCGCCCAGTCGAGCGCGAGCCGTGGCTCCTCGTCTCGGATCCACGCAACCGGCAACGTCGCGTACTTCGTCAACATCACGTTGCTGAGCTCTCTCGCCGCATGCTGTCCCTCCGGATCCTCAGGAATCTCGAAGTAGATCCCCTCCACGCCGGCCGTCCAGCGCAGGTCGCCCCGGCCGTCGCTCTCAGACTCGATCAGCCCGATCGCCTCGAGCGCGTGCAGATGATCGTCGAGCGAGCCCCCGGCTTGCTTCGTCGTCTCCGCGAGGTCGGCGCTCGTGACGGGACCCTGACGACGCACCGTGTCGAACAGCGTCAGCCGTAGCGGATCGGCGAGCGCGCGAAACTCGCGGGCGTCGGTGAGGACCAGATCGCCGACGGCATTCACGCGGGCTGGATCGATGGGCATCGACAGCCGCTGACGCTATCTCAGCAGAGCGCTAAGCGACTTCTCGCAGCCGTCCCGACTCGACCTCGTAGACGAACCCGTGAACGGCATCGGCCGTCAACGACGACTCGCGGACCCGGCGCACGCTCTCGCGCACGCTCTCGTCGACGTCCGAGAAGGCGTGGAACGCGAGGTCGGTGCCGAGCTGCTCCTGGAGCGCCTCGTCCGAGAACGTCAGCATGCCGCAGTCCGAGTGCGCGATGACGAACACTTCCTCGGTCCCGAGCAGGTTGTGGGAGATGACCAGCGAGCGGAGGGCGTCGTCGGTGACGAGACCGCCCGCATTGCGGATCACGTGCGCGTCGCCTTCGTCGAGGCTGAGGAACTTGGCCGGGTCGAGTCGCGCGTCCATACAGGTGACGACGGCGAAGCGCCGGCTCGGCGGCATCGGCAGGTGGCCCTTCTCGAAGGATGCGGCGTACTCCTCGTTGGCAGACAGGAGCTCGTTCTTCCGACTCATCTCGGCCTCCCCGGGGGTGACTTCAGAATATGAAGCGGTGAGACTACAAGTTCTGAAGCGTTGAAGCTCGACTTGCTCAGCGTACGCCGCGGCCAGCTAATCTTTGGCGGAAGACGAGAACGAGTAGCGGTCGTGCCTGGCGCCTCCTATACGCGTTCGTTCACAGCGAAGGAGGTGTTTCATGGCAACCGGAACCGTCAAGTGGTTCAGCGACTCGAAGGGCTACGGCTTCATCACGCCCGACGAGGGTGGTGAGGACCTGTTCGTGCATCACAGCGGTATCGACGGCACGGGCTTCAAGACCCTGGCCGAGGGCGCGAAGGTCGAGTTCACCGCCGAGCAGGGCGCGAAGGGCATGCAGGCGACGAACGTCGTCCCGCTCCAGTCGTAGCGATCTCTCGAATTGACGGTCGGCCCGGCGCGCGCTGCCGGGCCGACCGGGCTCTCTGCTACCGTGGAACACGTTGCGGCAGACCTTGTCGCACGGAGATTGAGCTTCTCGTTCCTCCTTCGGGTGTTTCGAGTCGTCTGATCTCGAACCCCGAACCAAGGAGTCGAATAGAAATGTCAACTGAGTCTTTCAGCGCGCTCGGCGTGCGCCCACAAGTCGTGGACGCGCTCGCCGGACGCGGTATCCACACGCCCTTCCCGATCCAGGAGCTCGTCCTGCCGGAGGCGCTCGCCGGTTCCGACGTGCTCGCCAAGTCGCCGACCGGATCCGGCAAGACGCTCGCCTTCGGCCTCGCGCTCGTCGAGCGAACGACGCCGGGCGGAGTGGCGCCGTCCGCCCTAGTCCTCGTCCCGACGCGGGAGCTCGCGGCCCAGGTCGCCGAAGAGCTGCGCGGGTCCGCCCGGGCCGCCGGTCTTCGGATCGAGGCCGTCTACGGCGGCGTCCCCGTCGGCCGGCAGGCGAAACAGGCCAGAGGCGCCGAGATCCTGGTCGCGACCCCGGGTCGCCTCCAGGACCTGAGCGAGCGCGGGCTCGTCTCGCTGAAGCAGATCGAGATCCTCGTCCTCGACGAGGCCGATCGCATGCTCGACATGGGCTTCCGCCCGCAGGTCGACGCAATCGTGCGCCGGCTGCCCCGCTCACGCCAGACCATGTTCTTCTCGGCGACGCTCGACGGCGAGGTCGGCGATCTGGCCCGCGAGTACACGCAGGACCCCTGCCGCTTCGAGTTCGTGCCGCCGCAGGCCGAGGTCGGAGACCCGGTCGTCGACCACACGTTCGTCGCCGTCACGTCCGAGGACAAGCTCGACGTCCTCGCCGAGCACCTCGCCGCCGCGGACGGGCTCTCGCTCGTCTTCGTGCGGACGAAGAGAGGGGCCGACCGGCTCGCGAGGCGGCTCTCGCAGCGGGACATCCCTGCGGCCGCGATGCACGGCGACATGCCGCAGTCGCGCCGCGAGAAGACGCTCGAGCGCTTCCGTTCTGGCCGCATCCCGACGCTGGTGGCTACCGAGCTCGCCGCCCGCGGTCTCGACCTGGTCGAAATCACGAACGTGATCAACTTCGATCCCCCCGCGGACGACACGAGCTATCTCCACCGTGTCGGTCGCACGGGGCGCGCCGGCCGGGGCGGCGCCGGCGTCACGTTCGTCCTACCCGAGCAGCAGGGCGACGTCAGCCGGGTCGCAGCACGTGCCGGCCGCCGCGACGAGTTCGAGCGCGCCGGCCTCCGACCCGCCTCGCCGCGGCTCGTCTACACGAGCCGCCGGGGCCGTCGGTCGCGCTGGTAGAGCCGAAGCGTTGCGCCTCGGTATCGGTCGGAGCTAAAATTGACGCTCGTGGATGGTGCGTCGCTCCGAGGCTCTGACAAGCCTCGTTTGCGCGGCGTCCTCCACGAGTGGGCGTTCTACCTGGCGATTCCGCTGGGTGTCCTCGTCGGGTTCATCGGGGACACGGCGATGGCGAAGGTCGCCGCCGCCGTGTTCGCCGGAGGCGTCGTGTGCATGTTCGGCGCGAGCGCCCTTTACCACCGCGTGACCTGGTCGCCCCCGTGGCGGCTCTGGTTCCGCCGGCTCGACCACGCGGGCATCTACGCGATGATCGCCGGCTCGTACACGCCGTTCGGTCTGCTGGTGCTCTCCGGTGACTGGAGGATCGTCGTGCTTGCGATCGTCTGGGCCGGCGCGGGGGCGGCGATCCTGACCCGGATGCTCTGGGCACGGCCGCCGCGGTGGCTGCCGGTCCTGATCGGCGGCGCCCTCGGCTGGGTCGGCATCGTCGTCTTCCCGCAGCTGATCACGAAGACCGGGATCCTCGCCTCGATGCTCGTGCTCGCCGGAGGGCTCTGCTACACGCTCGGCGGCATCGTCTACGCGCGGCGCCGGCCGGACCCGTTCCCGACGGTGTTCGGATACCACGAGCTGTTCCACGCGCTCGTCATCGCGGCCGTCGCGCTCCAGTACACGGTCGTCGCCGCCTTCGTCCTCCCGAGCTGAGCCGGCCAAGACGCCGATCAGAGCGTGCGCTGGTAGGCGCGGAACGTCCAGGTCGCGAACGCCGTCGTGAAGACGGTGAGCACGAGCAGGTAGAGCACGTGCAGCCCGATCGAGCCCCAGTCGGTGCCGGGCAGGACGGCCTCCCGGGCGGCGATGACGCCCCAGTTCAGCGGGTTGAAGCGGGTCGTGACCTGCATCCAGTACGGCATCTGCGCCGTCGCGAGCAGCGTCGACGAGAGGAAGAGCAGCGGTAGCCCGATGAAGTTGGCGAGGGCGATCATCGTCGCCTCGCGGCGGGTCATCAGCGCGATGCCCTGCGAGATGCCGGCGAAGGGCATGGTGACGAGCATCGCCACAGCGATCACCACGAGCCAGCCGACCGCGCCCTCGTTGACGCGGACGCCGAGGACGAGCGCGACGAGCAGGATCACGAGCGCCTGGATCCCCGCGGTCAGCGCAGCGCGGACGATCTGCGAGAGGACGAGCGAGAGGCGGCTGGCCGGCGTGGCCAGGAACCGCTCGACGACCTTGCGCTTGAGGTCGTCGATCATCCCCATGCCGCTCCAGGTCGCGCCGAAGAAGGCGTTCATGATCACGATCGCGGGCGCGAGGAACGTGATGTAGGACGTCGTCCCGAATCCGCCGAGGTGGACGACGCGCCTGAACAGCTGGCCGTAGAGGACGAGCCAGATCATCGGCTGGATCAGGAGCAGCGCGATCCAGATCGGCTCGCGCGCCAGGTTACGCGCCTGGCGCACGACCATGAACCACGTGTGCCGGAGCACGGTCACACCGTCTCCCCCTCGTCGGCTGCGAACTCGCGGCCGGTGTAGTGGAGGTAGACGTCGTCCAGCGAGGGCCGGTGCGAGGTCACCGCCTCGACGGCGATGTCGGCCCCGTCGAGCGCCGAGAGGATGCCCGGGATGGCACGGGCGCCGCTCTCGACACGCGTGCGAAGCGATCGACCCTCGAGCGCCGCCTCGTGCACGCCGGCGATCTCGCGCACGACCTCGACCGCCCTCGGGCCGGCGCCGTCCGAGAGCTCGACGATCACGGCTTCGCCGCGCAGCGTCTGCTTCAGCGCCTCGGGCGTGCCCTCGACGACGATCCGGCCCCGGCTCACGATCGCCAGCCGGTCGGCGAGCACGTCGGCCTCCTCGAGGTAGTGCGTGGTCAGGAGGATCGTCAGCGTCTCCAGGCGCGCCAGGTTGCCGAGCTCCGCCCACAGCGCCACCCGCGCCTCGGGGTCGAGGCCCGTCGTCGGCTCGTCGAGGAAAAGCACGGGCGGCGAGTGGACGAGCCCGAGCGCGATGTCGAGGCGCCGCTTCATCCCGCCGGAGTACCCGCTGACGACGCGGTTGGCGGCGTCCGACAGCCCCATCAGCTCGAGCAGGGTGTCCACCCGGCTCCTGAGCTTCGCGCCGCCGAGGCCCTGGATTCTGCCCTGCAGCGTCAGGTTCTCGCGGCCGGTCGCATACGTGTCGATCCCCGACTCCTGCGCGACGTAGCCGAACCGGCGGCGGACCTCGCCCGGCTCGCGGAGTACGTCCTTGCCCGCGATCTCGGCTCGCCCGGCGTCGGGCCGCGTCAGCGTCGCGAGGACGCGGACGGTGGTCGACTTCCCCGCCCCGTTCGGGCCGAGCAGGCCGAAGACTTCGCCCTCGTGCACGACGAAGGAGACGCCGGCCAGCGCCTGCACCTCTCCGTAGCGCTTCTCGAGCCCCTCGACGGCGATCGCGTCCACGCATCGAGCCTAGCGGCCCGTTGGGCGGTCGTCAGCCGCGGGAGACGGTCATCACCGTGCCGTCCGGGGCGACGCGCCGGATATCGCCGGACGCCAGCGACTCGACGACGTAGACGGCGCCGCCGGGCGCGAGCCGTAGGTCGTACGGATCGTCGAAGACGGGGCCGACCAGGCCGAGCCGCGCGCCCGTTGCGCTCAGGTGGACGACACGGTTCGTGGCACCATCGACGACGTAGACCGTGCCGTCCGCGGCCACGTCCATTCCGCGCGGGGTCGCGAGCGACGCGAAGGTCGAGATCGCTCCCGTGGCCGGGGCAATCCGCAGGATCCGGTGGTTGCCGGTGTCCGCCACCAGCACCGAGCCGTCGCGGGCGATCGCGATCCCGTGCGGGCCGGACAGTTGCGCCTTCGGGGCGACGCGCACCGGCGTTCCATTCCCGCCGCCGAGCACGAAGATCGCCTTGTCGGTCGCGAACCAGACGTCGCCGTTCGGCGCGACGGTGATCGGGCCGATGTCGAGATCGGCCGAGGCGACCTTGGCCGGAGCGTTGGTTCCGTCGATCCGCAGGAGGGTCGGCCCGTCGGTCACGAACACGTTTCCCGAGGGCGCGCGCCGGACTGCGTACGGCTTCGCGAAGGCGGCGATCTGGGTGACGCGCCCGGCAGGCGATATGCGTACCAGCCGACGGAGTCCGTTCTCGACGAGCAGGAGGGAGCCGCCTGGCTCGACGTCGACGGAGGTCGGCCACACGAACCTGAGCGCGACCGGCGCTACCTTCCGCACCTGGACCGCGCCGAGCCTCGACGTCGAGCCTGCCGCGAGCGCGGTGAGCGTCCAGCGGCCTGCCGCCGGAAACGCGAGTCGCGCGCGGTACGCGCCGTGACCGCCCGTTGCGCGGACGCCGATCCGCTTCGGGCCGCTCGCCGTGATGCGCACGACGCCGGCGAAGGAGCTCGGGCTGACCGAGAGCCTCGCCGTCCAGACGCGGCCTACCGTCAGCGCCGGGCGCGCGCCGACGAGTGATACGCGCGGGCCGTCCGCGGCGAAGGCGCTCCAGGCTGCCGCGAGGCTCGCAGTCGCGGCGAGAAGGGCAATTCGCTTCATGCCAGCTCGGACGCCCGGCTGTCTCTATCGTTTGCAAAGGAATTTTCCATTGACCGGCACCAAGGCAACGCGAAGCATGATGTGGGCGCTCGCCCATCCGATCCGCTTCCGGATCTGGGAGCTCCTGCGTGAAGGCCCCGCGACCGCATCGCAGCTCGGTCGGCGCCTCGACGAGTCGCGGGGTCTGCTCAGCTACCACCTGCGGGTCCTTGCCCGGGCGAGCGCGATCGTCGAGGACGTGGACCAGGGCACGAGACGCGAGCGCTGGTGGCGCCGGCAGGACGTGCCGGCCGTGGTGCCGATCCCGTCCGATCCCGAGGGCCGCGCGATCGACAGACGCCTGCTCGCGACGCTGTTCGCACGTCAGGAGGACGTGCGAGGGCGTTTCGTCACGAGCGCGGTGAGCGACGAGTGGCAGGAGAACGCTTTCGTCGGGAACTGGTACGTCGACCTGACCCCGGAGGAGGCCTACGAGCTCGGCCGCCGCCTGTTCCTGATCGTCGACCAGCTACGGGGTAGGAAGGCAGCCTCGCCGGGCGCCGAACAGACGCTCGTCTCGGTCAGCGTCCTGCCCGTGCTCGAACGTGACTGATTTCACGTAAGGTTCCGGAAGGCTCGTGGCGTTCTTCCGTGGGGGGAAGTGTGGAGTCGAATCGGATCGAGATCGAATCGGAGGCGTGGTACCGCGCGGTCGCCGAGGGTCGGCTTCCCGCCGTGAGCGATCGTGGGCCTGCGGGCGCACCGTTCGGGCCGGCGACGCCGGCGCTCGGGCAGGGGCCTGCCTATCCGTACGGAATCGGGTCGTCGCCGCTGTTCGGCTCTGACCAGCGCTGATTCGAGCGGAGCTCCCGGCCGGTCGCCCATGACGGCGCCCGTGCGCGATCTCCCGTCGGGCACCGTCACCTTCCTGTTCACCGACATCGAGGGCTCGACGAGGCTCCTCGACGCGTTGGGCGCGGGGGCCTACGCCGACGCCCTGGCCGAGCACCGGCAGGCGCTCCGCGAGGCATTCGCCCGGCACGGCGGCGTCGAGGTGGACACGCAGGGAGACGCGTTCTTCTACGCGTTCCCGACGGCTCCCGGCGCCCTGCGGGCAGCCGCCGAGGGCCAGGAGGCGCTCGTGTCCGGCCCGATCCGCGTGCGTATGGGCATCCACACGGGCACGCCGCACGTGGGCTTGGAGGGGTACGTGGGCGCGGACGTGCACCGCGCCGCCCGGATCGCCGCCGCGGCGCACGGCGGCCAGGTGGTGATCTCGGCCTCGACCGCGACGCTCGTCGGGCCGGGCTCCGTTCGCGACCTCGGCGACCACCGACTCAAGGACCTGAGCGCGGCCGAACGGCTCTACCAGCTCGGCGAGGGCGAATTCCCGCCGCTTCGGAGCCTGCACCGGACGAACCTGCCGGTGCCGTCGACGCCCTTCCTCGGCCGCGAGCGGGAGCTCGCCGAGGTGGGCGCGCTCCTCGCCGCGCCTGCGACCCGCCTGCTGACGCTGACCGGCCCGGGCGGCTCGGGCAAGTCGCGCCTGTCGCTCCAGTCGGCTGCGCTCGCGTCCGACGGCTTCCCCGACGGCGTCTGGTGGGTGCCGCTCGCGTCGGTTCTCGACCCGGAGCTCGTGCTCGACGCGGCGGCGCGGGCGCTCGAGGGCTCGGGCGATCTCGCAGCCCAGATCGGGAACAAGCGTGTGCTGCTGCTCCTCGACAACTTCGAGCAGGTGGTGGAGGCGGCCGGGGCCATCGCCGAGGTGCTCGCGGCCTGCCCGAATCTCGTCCTGCTCGTGACGAGCCGCGAGCCGCTGCGCCTGACCGGAGAGCAGGAGTACCCGGTGCCGCCGTTCGCGCACGAGGAGGCGGTCGGCTTCTTCCTCGCCCGGGCCAGGTCGGTCGATCCCGGCTTCGAGGCCGACGCGGACGTCTCGGCGATCTGCCGCCGCCTCGACGACCTCCCGCTCGCGCTCGAGCTCGCCGCCGCGCGGGTGAAGGCGCTCACGACGGCGCAGCTCCTGGAACGGCTCGAGGAGCGGCTGCCGCTCCTCACCGGCGGCGCCCGCGACCTGCCGGAGCGCCAGCGCACGCTGCGCGCGACGATCGACTGGTCGTACCAGCTGCTCACGGAGGAGGAGCAGCGCGTGTTCCGCGCAGCTCGGCGTGTTCGTGGGCGGCTGCACGCTGAGGCCGCCGAGGAGCGTGGCCGGTGCCGACCTGGACACGCTCGAGTCGCTCCTCGACAAGAGCCTGCTCCGGCGTACGGGCGAGCGCTACTGGATGCTCGAGACGATCCGCGAGTACGCGGTCGAGCGGCTGCGCGACGAGGGCGGGGCGGCACGACGCAGGCTGCCGGCGGCACGCCGAGTTCTTCCTCGCTCTGGCCGAGTCGGCGAACCTGACCGCCGACGTCCTCGATCGTCGCAGCCCCGCCACGAGCTCGTGACGGCCCGACGCAGACAACCTGCGGGCGGCCTTCGACCGGTCGGTGGCCCTGGGGAGACGTCGAGCTCGCGTGCTCGATCGCGGTCGCGCTCGAGCAGTTCTGGGTCACGACGAGTCCGCACGAAGGTGCGAGGAGGCTGGCCGAGCTGCTGGAGACGGGAGGCGGAGCTGCCGCCGCGGCTTCGCGCGCGCGCGCTGCGAGTCCGCGGCGGAACGAATTACATCGCCGGCAACTTCGAGACGCCAGCCGGTGGCACGCGGAGGCGCTGGCGCCTTCCGCGAGCTCGAGTGACGAGCCTGCGATCTCGCACATGTTGTTTCGCCTCGCGGTCGAAGCCGGTCGCGCGCGGCGACCCGGAACGAGCCCGCGCTCTCTGCCGCGAGAGCCTCGAGCCTCCACCACAGCGTGTCCGGGTGAGGCACAGATGCTCGTGGCTGCTCGGCGGACATCGCCTTCCAGGAGGGGCGCCTGGAGGAAGCCTTCGACCTGCTCGAGCGGAGCGCGCGTCAGGCCGGCGAGGTGGGTTTCGTCTGGTGGCAGCTTCGGGCGCTCTTGAGCTACGCCGAGTACGCGATCGCTCGTAGAGAAGCCCGACGTCGCGCGGCGCCCGCGCATGAGGGCCTCGAGCTCTGCCCGGTCAGATCGACGACCGGCAGCATCGGCATGGTATTCGGCCTTGCTCTGCAAGCGTGGCTGGCCGCCGTGCAGGGTCGGCCGGAGGACAGCGGACGTCCTCTGGGGAGCGGCGGAGGCAGCGGCCGGCCGCGCGCCGGTCGGACACTGGGAGCACGAGCGCGACACCTACGAGGCTCGGATCGTCACCGACACGCCGGAGTTCGAGCACGGCCGCGAACGAGGACGGCGGCTCTCGCTCGAGCAGGCGATCGACGAGGCGCTCGCGATGAGTTCCGCGCCGGAGGCCGGTCAAACGAGCATGCACACCCCCGACGACGGCACGTAGCATTGGCCGGAGTGGCCGGGCCCTCACCCACCACCGAGGAGACGACCCGCGAGCTCGAGCAGTACCGCGTCGAGCTGACGGGCTACTGCTACCGCATGCTCGGCTCGTCGTTCGAGGCCGAGGACGCCGTCCAGGAGACGATGATCCGCGCCTGGCGCAACCTCGAACGGTTCGAGGGACGGGCAGCGCTGCGCTCCTGGCTCTACCGCATCGCCACCAACGTCTGCATCGACATGCTGAACAGCCGCAAGCGGCGTGCGCTGCCGATGGACCTCGGCCCGGCGCAGGAGCCAGTCGAGTCGAACCTCCACACCCTGCCGGCCACGGAGTGGATCCAGCCGGTGCCGGATTCGCTGGTCGTGCCCGACGGCGATCCGGCCGACGTCGCCGTCGCGCGCGAGACGATCCGGCTCGCCCTCGTCGCGGCGCTCCAGCACCTGCCGCCGCGCCAGCGCGCGGTGCTGATCCTCAGCGAGGTGCTGCGCTGGCAGGCCTCGGAGGTCGCCGAGCTCCTCGACACGAGCGTCGCTTCCGTGAACAGCGCCCTCCAGCGCGCGCGTGCGACCCTCTCCGCCGGTGACGTGAGCATCTCCACGACACCGACCGAGCCCGACGACACCGACCGCGAGCTGCTCGACCGCTACGTGCAGGCGTTCCAGGACTACGACATGGACGCGCTGACGTCGCTGATCCAGGAGGACGCGACGCAGTGCATGCCGCCGTTCGACCTCTGGCTCGACGGCCGCGAGGACATCCTCACCTGGTGGTTCGGGCCCGGGATCGGCTGCAGCGGCTCGCGCGTGATCCCGGCGCCGTCGGCGAACGGGGCGCCGACGTTCGGCCAGTACAAGCCGAGCGAGGGCGGCGGCTACGAGCCGTGGGCGCTGCAGGTGCTGCGGCTAGAGGGCGGGCGGATCGTCGAGTTCACCTTCTTCCTGGACACCGAGACGCTCTTCCCGCTCTTCGGCCTCCCGCCGCGCCTCGACGCGTAGCACGGTCGCGAGGCCGGCGAAGGCGATCAGCTCGAGCAGCTCACGCGGCGCGCCGCGCAGCCGCGCGTCGAGGCCGCGCCGGCGCAGCGCGAGCTGGAGCCTCGCGAGGGCGTCCAGGCTGGCCGCGTTCGGCGCGAGCGCGCTCGCGTCGACGACGACCCGGCCCGGGGATACGGCGCCCATGAAGGGAAGACGGCATCCGAAGCCTGAACTCATCGGCGCGGCTGGCGATGAGTCCGGAGGCCCTGCCCGGTCTTACACGCGAGAGCCGAGCGAAAGGAGAGACTGGATGACCATGGAGGAGAGCCGCACCCGCTGGATCGCCCTGATCGTCCTCTGCCTGGGCTCGCTGATGATCGTCCTCGATACGACGATCGTCAACGTCGCCCTGCCGTCGATCGGCAAGGACCTCGGCGTCTCCGAGACCTCGCTCGCCTGGGTGGTGAACGCGTACCTGCTCACCTTCGGCGGCTTCCTGCTCCTCGGCGGGCGGCTCGGCGACCTCTACGGGCACCGGCGCCTGTTCCTGATCGGGATCACGCTGTTCACGCTCGCCTCGCTCTCGTGCGGGCTCGCGAACTCGGAGGCGTTCCTGGTCACGGCGAGGGCGGTGCAAGGGCTCGGCGGCGCGGTCACGTCGGCCGTTGCGCTCTCCCTGATCATGACGCTCTTCACCGGACCCGGTCGAGCGGACGAAGGCGATGGGCGTGTTCGGCTTCGTCGCCGCCGGCGGCGGCACCGTGGGCGTGCTGCTCGGCGGCGTCCTCACGGATGCGCTCGACTGGCACTGGATCTTCCTCGTCAACGTGCCGATCGGCATCGGCGTCTTCGTCGCCGCGCTGCGCGTGCTGCCGACGGAGCGCGGGCCGGCGGCCGCGGGGCGCCTCGACGTCGCCGGGGCGATCGCGGTCACGGGATCGCTGATGCTGGCCGTCTACGCGATCGTGAACGGGAACCTGTGGGGCTGGACGTCCCCGCGCACGCTCGGCCTGCTCGGCGTCGCCGCAGCGCTAATGGCCGTCTTCGTCGCGATCGAGGCGCGCGTGCGCTCGCCCCTCGTGCCGCTCGGACTCTTCAAGCTGCGGAACGTGTCGACCGCGAACGGCATCGGCGTGCTCTGGGCGGCGGCGATGTTCGCCTGGTTCTTCCTGACGGCGCTCTACCTGGGCAGGGTGCTCGAGTACAGCCCGCTCGACGTGGGGCTCGCCTTCGCGCCGACGAGCGTGATCATGGGTGTCTTCTCGCTCGGCCTGTCTGCGAAGCTCGTGATGCGCCTCGGGATCAAGCGCCCGCTGACCGCCGGGCTCCTGCTCGCGGCGGTGGGGCTCGTCCTGTTCGTGCGTGCGCCGGTGGACGGCAACTTCGAGATGGACGTCCTGCCGAGCATGATCCTGCTCGGCGTCGGCGCGGGCATGGCGTTCAACCCGCTGCTGCTCGCGGCGATGAGCGACGTCGGGCCGGAGGAGGCGGGGCTCGCCTCCGGGCTCGTCAACACGGCATTCATGATGGGCGGCGCGCTCGGCCTCGCCGTCCTCGCCAGCCTGGCCGCCAAACGCACCGAGAGCCTCAGCGCCTCGGGAGAGAGTGCGAAGGCGGCGCTGACCGGCGGCTACCACCTCGCATTCATGACCGGCGCCGTCTTCGCCGTCGTCGGCGCGCTGCTGAGCGCGTTCGTGCTTCGCGAGCCGGCGCCGATGACTGCGCACGCCGGCGAGGAGCCGCGGCGCTCGCCGGCCTACGCCGAGTCCGACTGAGCGGCGCCGTCTGCGGCAGAATCGCCGCGTGCCGCCGACCTACCGGATTCCGGGGCTGGTCGTCACCGAGCACGAGCTCTCGGTGCCGCTCGACCATGAAGGTCCCGACGGCGAGCGGATCACGGTGTTTGCGCGCGAGGTGGCGGCACCCGACGGGCTCGACCGGCCGTTCCTCGTGTTCTTCCAGGGCGGCCCGGGCCATGAAGCTCCCCGGCCGACGACAACCGGTGTCCCGGGCTTCCTCACGCGTGCGCTCACCGAGTTCCGCGTGCTCCTGCTCGACCAGCGCGGGACAGGCCGCTCGTCCCCGGTCGGCGCGCTCGACGGGATGGCTCCGCCGGAGCAGGTCGACTACCTCGCGAACTTCCGCGCCGACTCGATCGTCCGCGACGCCGAGCTCTTCCGCGCCGCGCTCGACGTCGACCGCTGGAGCGTCCTCGGCCAGAGCTTCGGCGGCTTCTGCGTCCTGACGTACCTGTCGATCGCGCCCGAAGGCCTCCGCGAGGCCTTCGTCACGGGCGGCCTGCCGCCGGTCGGTCGATCGGTCGACGACGTCTACCGCGCCACCTATGCACGGGTGCTCGAGCGCTGCCGACGCTACTACGAGACGTTTCCCGAGGATCGCGAGCGCGTGCGCGAGACGCGGCGGCGGCTCGAAGCCGAAGACGTGCGCCTTCCCTCGGGTGATCGGCTCACCGGCCGACGCCTGCGCGCGCTCGGCCACGGCCTGGGCATGAGCGACGGCGCGGAGACGCTCCACTACATCCTCGAGCTGCCGTTCGGCTCGCCCCTGTTCATGCACGAGCTCGAGGCGGCCGCACCGTTCCCGCCCCATCCGCTCTTCGCGGTGATCCACGAGGCGTGCTACGCCGACGGCGGGGCGACGCGGTGGTCGGCCGAGCGGCTGCTCCCGCCCGAGTACGCGGAGGACCCGACGCTGTTCACGGGCGAGCACGTCTACCCATGGATGTTCGAGGACTACGGCGCGCTCGTGCCGCTTCGCGAGGCGGCCGAGCTGCTCGCCGAGCGAGAGTGGCCGCGCCTCTACGATCCCGACCGGCTGGCCGCGAACGAGGTGCCGGCCGCTGCCGCCATCTACGTCGACGACATGTACGTCGAGCGGACGTTCTCCGAGGAGACCGCCGCGCGGGTCCGCGGGCTCCGGCCCTGGATCACGAACGAGCTCGAGCACAACGGCCTTCGCGCCGACGGCTCGCGCGTCCTCGGACGGCTGATCGACCTCGCCCGCGGGAAGGTCTAGATGGTGTCGCATCCCGATCTCCCAGCCGAGCAGGCGTACCTCGACCACGCGCACGACTGCCTCGAGCACATGCGCGAGCGGATCGCGCGCGTGCTCGACGCGGGGTCGAACGAGTTCTCGGCGGAGGCGCTCGACGCCTGGCAGGTGCGCACGCTCCGAAGCTACGAGGACGCCGAGCGCGGCATCTGCTTCGGGCGGCTCGACATGGACGACGGCGGGCCGCTCTACGTGGGACGGCGCTGGATCCACGACGAGGGGCAGCAGCTCGTCGTCGCCAACTGGCAGGCGCCCGCCGCGCGTCCTTTCTACACGGCCACGCCCGTCGCGCCGCAGCACGTCGAGCGCCGCCGCCGCTTCCGCACCGAGGGTCGCCGCCTGCTCGAGATCGCCGACGAGACGTTCGGCGACACGGCCGGAGACGAGCCGCGCTCGCTCGGCGACTTCCTGCTCGAAGAGCTCGAGCGCAGCCGCGACGAGCACATGCGCGACATCGTCGCCACGATCCAGGCCGACCAGTACCGGCTGATCACACACGACGTCGAGGGCGTGCTGGTCGTCCAGGGCGGGCCGGGGACGGGCAAGACCGCGGTCGGCCTCCACCGCGCTTCCTGGCTCCTGTTCATGCACGCGCAGCGGCTGCGGCGCGAGGGCGTGCTCGTCGTCGGGCCGAACCGCACGTTCATCGAGTACGTCTCGCACGTACTGCCGTCGCTGGGCGAGGCGAGCGTCGTGCAGCGAGCCGTCGGCGATCTCCGCGAGGCAACCGTCGCCTCGGGCCGCGACACGCCCGAGATGGAGCGGGCGAAGGGCGACGCGGCGATGGCCGAGCGTCTCCGGGAGGCGGTCGAGAAGCACCGCTGCGAGCCGGAGGCCGAGCTCGAGGCGATGCTCGGCGTGAACTACGTACGCGTTCCGCTCGCGCGCGTCCGCGAGCTCCTCGACGAGGCGTGGGCCGGGGCCGCGAGCTGGGACGCCCGTCGCGAACGCCTGCGGATGGACCTGCTTCGCGCCTTCTACCAGGAGTACGGGCGCAAGCTCGGCGCCGAGGGGATGAGCACCTTCGAGGAGCTGGAGAAGGCGCTGACGAAGGGCGGTTACCTCAAGGGCTTCGTCGACCGCATCCTGCCGCCGCTCGTCCCCGAGCGCGTCTTCGTGCAGGCGCTCGGGCTCGCGCGCCGGCCGCGCGAGTGGACCGAGGCCGACATCGCGCTCCTCGACGAGCTCGACGAGCTGATCCACGGGCGGCCGAAGACGTTCGGGCATGTCGTCGTGGACGAGGCGCAGGATCTGACACCGATGCAGCTCCGGATGGTGGCGCGGCGAGCCGCGACCGGCTGGCTGACGCTGCTCGGCGACGTCGCGCAGGCGACGGGTCCGATCGCGTACGAGCGGTGGGACGAGGTGCTCGAGCACCTGCCCGTCGAGACGGCTTCCGTCGAGGAGCTCGTGCTCGCCTATCGCGTGCCGGCCGAGATCATGCGGCTCGCGCTTCCGCTGCTGCCGCAGATCGCGCCGCACGTGCGCCCGCCCGAGCCGTACCGGGAAGGCGGCGAGCCGCCGCGCCTGATCGTGGACGAGCGTGTCGCCCAGCGCGCCGCCGAGGAGGCCGTCCTCCTCGACGCGGGCGAGGGATCCGTCGCCGTCGTCGCGCCTTCCTCGCTCGTGCCGGCGATCCGCGAGCTCCTCGAGCGCGCGCTCGTCGACGTCGACGGCTCGCCCGTGGAGGACCTGGCGCCTTCTGTCCGAGTGCTGAGCGCGCGCGAGGCGAAAGGCCTCGAGTTCGACCATGTCGTGCTCGCCGAGCCGGCCGGGTTCGTCGACGAGGTCGCGGGCGTCCAGGGTCGCCGCCACCTGTACGTCGCGCTGACGCGCGCGACGCAAACGCTCACCGTCGTGCACTCGCGTCCGCTGCCGTGGGCATGAGCGCCGCGTGAGGTGTCTTGACCCGTCCGTAACACCTGGGTGACCCTTTCGTCACGCCTGCGTCATAGGCTGCGCCCATGCGCGGCTCGATCCTCGCCGCGATCGCGATCGGCGTCGTCGCGCTCGTCATCGGCACGGCGGCGCACTCGTCGGCCGGTCTATGGTGCGGCACGAGCGGGTTCCCGACCGACCGGCTCCCGGACGCCGTCTCCGCGCAGCAGATCCACGTCGTCTACGCGATCCCGTCTGACGGACAGGACGCGTTCGCGGAGGACGCGCAGCGGATCGTCGACGACCTCGGCGCGCTCGACGACTGGTGGCACCGCGAGGACTCGACCCGGACGCCGCGCTTCGACCTCTACGCGTTCCCGGGCTGTGCCGGCGGGCTCGACGCCCTCGACCTGTCGACCGTGCGGCTCCCGCACGACACGGCGTACTATCAGGCCATCGACGGGCGCTCGGACCGGCTCCGCGCCGACCTCGACACGACCTTCGCCGACCCGGCCAAGAAGTACCTGGTCTACTACGACGGGCCCGTCGATACGCCGTTCGACTGCGGCCAGTCGGCGATCGCGCCTGCGACGGGCGGTGCGACCGCGTACTCCTTCCTCTACCTGCAGGCTCCGAGCTGCACGCACGATCTCGGCACCGGCCGCGGAACCGCGGGCTACACGGCCCACGAGCTTCTCCACAACCTCGGGGCCGTGCCCGACGGAGCGCCGCACATCTGCTTCGAGCACTCCGTCTGCGACTGGTACCGGGACGTCGAGACGCAGCTCCCGACCGGCGACCCGATCGCGGAGCTGATCCTCGACTACGGACGCGACGACTACTACGGCCATCCCGGGGGCTGGTTCGACGTGCAGGACTCGCCCTGGCTCTCCCACGTCGGCGCGCCGCAGGAGCCGCTGTCCGTCGGGGTGACGGGCCGGGGCCGGGGCACGGTCACGAGCGACCTGCCCGGGATCGCCTGCCCCGGCGCCTGCGCGATCGCGTGGGAGCTGGGCGCGCGCGTCCATCTGTCGGCGACCGCCGCTCCCGGCTCGCAGTTCCTGCGCTGGGACGGCGCCTGCTCCGGCTCGGCCGACTGCGCCCTGACCATGAACGCAGCCTTGTCGGTCACGGCGACGTTCGTGCCGTCCGTGGTCTCGCTCGCCGTGAAGGTGCGCGGGCGCGGATCGGTGCGGAGCACGCCGCGCGGGATCACGTGCCCCGGCCACTGTGCCTCGCGGTTCGGGTACGGCACGCCCGTACGCCTGCGTGCGACCGCCCCGGAGGGCTGGCGCTTCGCGGCGTGGTCAGGGGCGTGTCGCGGTCACGGTGCGTGCGTCGTCTCCGAGGACGACGACCGCCGCGTCACAGCGACCTTCCGCAGCCGATAGGTCCTGGCGGCGTCGGCGAGCCCGGCGCAGAACCCGATCCAGCGCGAGAACGCCCTGCCCGGCACGTCGAGCTGGGGCGACGGCGACCGGCAAGACTCGGCGATCCAGGGGTACGCGTCGGAGACGAGCGTCGACCGGGGCGAGACCCTTCACCTGCTCGTCACGTGCCTTCCGGCGTGCCTCGCCTACGTCTCGGAGCCGAGATCGTGAAGGTCGCGCCGCAGTCGACGAGGGTGGCCGGGCGCGCTCGTGCCGGTCGAGATCGACCGCGCCCGCGAGGAGGGGCTCTACGTCGAGCCGAACGTCTGGAGGGTGCACCCGGCGTTCTGCTCGTAACGTTCGCGCCTCCGTCGGGACGAAATCCGGATGGGTATCGTCCTGGCGCTACGAGCGCGGTCACGACCACCCCCGACGAGCGTCGCCTGCTGGACCAGCTACGGGCCGGCGACGAAGCCGCGTTCATGGACCTCGTTCGACTCTACGGGCCGTCGATGCTGCGGGTGGCGATGATGTACGTCTCCTCGCGCGCAGTCGCCGAGGAGGTGGTGCAGGAGGCCTGGCTCGGGGTGCTCAGGGGCCTCGACCGATTCGAGGGCCGCTCCTCGCTCAAGACCTGGATCTTCCGGATCCTGACCAACACCGCCAAGACGCGCGGCGAGCGCGAGGGCCGCAGCGTGCCCTTCTCGAGCCTGGCCGGAGACGACGAGAGCGACGAGCCCGCGGTCGACGCCGACCGGTTCCTCGGCCCCGACCATCGCTGGTCCGGCCACTGGGCCTCGACGCCTCGCAACCCGCACGACTTGCCCGACGAGCAGCTTCTGAGCGGGGAGGCGCGCGAGCGGATCGCCGCGGCGATCGAGGCGCTGCCCGAGAACCACCGCGCGGTGATCACGCTTCGCGACGTCGACGGCTTCGACGCGGCCGAAGCGTGCGAGATCCTCGGCATCTCGGAGGCGAACCAGCGCGTGCTGCTGCACCGCGCCCGCGCCAGGGTGCGGGCCGCGCTCGAGGACTATCTCGACCAGGAGGCGGCATGACCGCGCCCGAAGACATCAGCTGCAAGGAGATCGTCGAGATCGTCAGCGATTACGTCGAGGGCTTGCTCTGCCCCGACGAGCGCGAGGCGGTCGAGCTCCACCTCAACCTCTGCGACGGCTGCGAAGACTATCTGGAGCAGCTGCGCGTCGCGATCGCGGTGACCGGCGAGCTCCCCGCGGACGCGCTCTCGCCCGAGGTGGAGGAGGAGCTCTGTCTCGCCTTCAGGAGCTTCGGCCGGGCGTGAACGCGTACAAGTTCCTCCGCGCCGGCTCGGTCGGCCCGTTCACCGGCTTCCGCTGGGAGCCCGGGTGCTGGGTCGAGGCTGCCGACGTCGTGCCGTGCGAGCAGGGCGTTCATGCCTGCCGCGTCGACGACCTCCCGTTCTGGACGAACGACGAGCTCTGGGAGATCGAGCTCGACGGGGACGTCGTCGGGGTCGGGCGCAAGCTCGTGGCGCCGCGCGGACGGCTCGTCAGCCGCGTCGACGCGTGGACGGCGGCTGCGTCGCAGGATCTCGGGGACACGTCGGCTGCCCGGGCGCGGGCGATCGCCGATGCGCGTCCCGACGACCTGATGGCCAGGGCGTATGCCGAGGACGCGGAGCGCCGTGCCGGCCAGGGACGCTCCTACGTCGCGACCTTCATCGCCGCCTTCGCGGCCGAGCACGCGGGGGGCCCGGAAGGCCGTGACGCCGAGCGGGCCGCACAGGCCGACTGGTTCAGGGCACTGCTCGACGGCTGAGAGCCGATTGGGCGCCGCCGTCTCGGCCGGCGACGCCCACCGTTTGCAGGGCTACAGCGCGGCGAGGCCCGCCTCGCCGGGAGGCCCAACCGGTGCTACGAGCCTGCCCGCACCGCCCCCGCGAGGCGCCACTTCAGCCTTTCGATCTCGGCGCTGTGCTCCGCGATCTCGGTCAACGTCGCGCCGCGCTCCTGGAGCAGGTCCCGGACGAGCACCAGGCCGCGCAGTCGGACGAGCAGGCGATCGACGTCGTTCAGGTTGCTGGGCACGGATGGCCTCCTCTCAGGCTGCTTTCTCCAACGCGAGCTCGCCCTCGACTCCGCGGGCGTTCGGCTCGATCATCACCGCGGCGACGACAGATGCGATTGCGGCCAGCGCTGCCAGCGCCCAGAAGGCGATCTGGTAGCCGTAGTCGAGCGCAGCGGCGCTCGATGCCGACGAGCCCGCGTGCGAGTCCACGTAACGGTTCGTGAACGTCACGGCGATCGTCGTCGCGGCCGCGAGGCCGACGGCGCCGCCGATCTGCTGGCTCGTGTTGATCAGCCCCGAGGCGATGCCGGCGTCGGTCTCGTCGACGCCGATCAGCGCCGCGATCGTCATCGGCACGAACGAGAGCGCGAGACCGATGCCGCTGACGAGGAAGCCGGGGAAGATGTCCCAGAAGTAGTGCCCGTCGACGGGGAGCTGCGTGAACAGCACGAGCCCTGCAGCCGACAGCGCGAGACCGACCGGAAGCACGCGGCGGACTCCGACCCTGGTCACGAGACCCTGGGCGACGGCGGCGAAGATGATGATCGCGAGCGTCAGCGTCAGGTAGGCGACGCCGGTCTCGATCGCCGAGTAGTGCAGCACGTCCTGCATGTACAGCGTCAGCAGGAAGAACTGCGAGAAGAGCGCCGCCCCGACCAGGAACCCGGTGATGTTGGCCGCCGAGAGCGTGCGGTTCTGGAAGATCCGGAGCGGCAGGAGCGGAGCCGACGAACGGATCTCGATGGCGAGGAAGGTGAGGATGAGCGCCGCGGAAGCGACCAGCAAGCCGATCGTCGTCGCAGTAGCCCACCCGTCCTGCGCCGCACGGGTCATCGCGTAGACGAGCAGCATCAGCCCACCTGTGATCGACACGGCTCCCGCGACGTCGAAGTGCCGGTGGTCGAGCTGCGCGCGGCTCTCGCGGACGAGGAAGGGCGTGACGCCGATGACGGCCAGGCCGACCGGGACATTGATGAAGAAGATCCAGGACCAGCCGATCGAGCTCGTCAGCAGGCCTCCGAGCAGCACGCCGGCTGCGCCGCCGCTACCGGAGACGGCACCCCAGATGCCGAGCGCGAGGTTGCGCTCGCGTCCCTCGGCGAACGTCGTCGTCAGGATGGACAGGGCCGCGGGGGAGAGAATGCCTCCGCCCAGGCCCTGCAGGGCGCGGAACGCGATCAGCGATCCTTCGGACCAGGCGAGCCCGGAGAGGAGCGACGCGACCGTGAACAGGACGAGCCCGGCGATGAACAGGCGCCGACGTCCGAGCAGGTCGGCCATCCGTCCGCCGAGGAGAAGGACGCCCCCGAACATGATCGCGTAGGCGGTGACCACCCACTGCAGGCTCTCCTGCGAGAAATTTAGGTCAGTCTGGATCGACGGCAGCGCGACGTTGACGATCGCGACGTCGAGGATGACCATGAACTGCGCCGCGACGATGACGGCGAGCGCTATCCAGCGCTTCCTGTCGGTTCCGGCCTCTGTCGACATTGCTCCCCCTCTTGATTCGTTGATCCGTTCCACGATATCACCCCACAACGATAGGAAGCGTTACACTTATTCCCGTGGAAGCGTCGCGAATCGAGGCGGCTCAGCCCGACGTCCCGGGCGCCTTTCCACGCGAACTGCTCGCCAGCCCCGGCTTCCTGCTCGCCCGCCTCGGGTTTGCGATCAAGGCGCAGTCGATCACCGAGTTCGCGGAACAGGGATTCACGCCGTACCACTTCAGCGTGCTCGCGCTCCTCGACGAGGGGGCGCGCGCGACGCAGGCGACGATCGCCGACGCGCTGCGGCTCGACCGCAGCCAGCTCGTCGGCCTGCTGGACGGGCTCGAGGACCGTGGGCTGATCGAGCGGCGTCGCGACCCGTTGGATCGCCGGCGGCAGGCCGTGAGCCTGACTGCGGCCGGCCGCCGGACGCTCGTCTCGCTACGGGCGACCGTCAAGAAGATCGAGAACGAGTTCCTCGCGCCCCTGTCCGTCGAGGACAAAGAAGCGCTCCACGCGCTACTGCTCCGGCTCGCGCGCTACCACGCGCCGGGCTGCGCAGGCCCGGAAGAGCCCGCGACCTAGGCTCGGCTCTGGGCTCGCCGCCGGCTTGCTCCTCCTGGAAATTGCCCGCAAATTCCGCCAATCGGTCGGGGCACCCCAGCCCACCACCCACTTTCGATCGTAGCGGTGAAATCGTCACGTGTCTGGCGCAGATGCGTGACGAAAGCGTGACGATCTTTCCACAGGCGACCGTACGCCGATGCGGCGGCGCAGCAGCTCGTCCAGCGACAGCCGTCCCGCGCCGGCCCAGACGAGGAAGAGCATGGCGACGAGCAGGAGCGGCGCCAGGCCGAGGTTGACGAAGCCGCCGTCGACGCGGCCGCCGGTTGCGATCGCGCCGACCATGTTCCCGACGAGGCCGAGCGCCACGAGCCGCGTCACGAGGCCGAGGACGAGCAGGACTCCGCCGACGAGCTCGACCGTTCCGATCGCGTACGTAAAGACCTCCGGCGCGGGCAGGCCGTAGCGGTCGAAGGCGCGCACCTCCTTCGCATGGTGCGCGAACTTGCTCTGCCCGAAGCCGATCAGGATCGCGCCCGCAGCGAGGCGGACCACCGTCGCGGTGACGGACGCGAACGGCGATGCCGCCGGGGCCAGCACGATGGCGACGAGTCGCTCGATCACGAGGGCCTCGCGATGATCAGGCTTGCCACGAGCCCGGTCCAGCCGGTCTGGTGCGAGGCGCCGAGCCCGGCGCCGGTGTCGCCGTGGAAGATTCCCCAGGCGCGTTCCGCGAGGTACCCCAGCGCCGCCAGGGCGAGCGGCCCGTCGGAACCTCGAGCAACCGTGCGCGCTCGGCGTCTGCCATCTCGCACAGTCTCATTGCGCGGGTGCCTGTTACGCCTACGATTCGCGCATGGCGCAGCTGCCTGCCGGCACGGTCACCTTCGTGTTCACCGACCTCGAGGGATCGACCACGCTCGTGAAGGAGCTCGGCGAGCGGTACGGCGAGGTGCTCTCGCAGCACCGCCGGATCGTCCGCGAGACGTTTGGGGTCTCTGGCGGCACCGAGATCGACACGCAGGGCGACGCGTTCTTCTACGCCTTCTCCCGTGCCCGCGAGGCGGTGACCGCGTCGGTGGACGTGCAGCGCGCGCACGCAGCGGCCGAGTGGCCGGGGGGCGCGACCGTCCGCGTGCGCATCGGTCTGCACACCGGGGAGCCGATCGTGGGCGAGGAGGGCTACCACGGGCTCGACGTCGTACGCGCCGCGCGGATCTGTACGGTCGCCCGGGGAGGGAACGTGCTGCTGTCCGAGACGACGCGAGCGCTCGTCGGCTCGAGCCTCCCCGAGGGCGTCTCCGTGTTTCCGATCGGCGAACGGCGCCTGAAGGGGATCGACGAGCCCGAGCGCGTGTTCGAGCTCGACATCGAGGGCGTCGAAGCCTCGCCTCAGGAACCCCTGCCGGAAACGACGAAGCGCCGCGGGCCGAAGCCGCCCAGGGGACAGCGCGACAGTGAGTTCGAGCGCCGCTTCGAGGACTTCGGGCAGCGGCTCTCGGAGAGCATCCAGGAGCGCGTGCTGCGCTCGCTCGACCGCACGCTCGCAAAGGTCGCGCCGCCACCGCCCGCGGACGGCCCGGACGACGATGCGATCGACGAACTGGCGGACCGCGCCTCCGAGGACAGGATCCGCCGGCGGGTCGAGGATGCCCTACGCGCGTCGGCTCCGCCTCCGGACTCGGGTTAGCTCGAGCGCGATCGTGCCGGTCGGCACGTTCCGTCCGGCCCGTTCTCTACCGTCCGTTCATGCCGCACTGGATCGTCTTGCTCGCGGCAGCGGTGGGTGCCTGGCTCCTGCTCGCCGTGGGCGGAGGCTTCGCGCTCGGACGCGGCTTCGATGCCCTGGTGCGGTGGCTGCGCCGACCGAGGGCGCCGGGTCCGCGCGGATCCTGACCCGACGCCGACGCCTATGATCGGCCCGTGACGAGCGGTCCCGAGACGACGCCGGAGATCGCCGCAGAGCTCACCCGGTTGCGGGCGCTCGAGCAGAGCCTGCGCGACGAGCGCGAGCGCATCCGGATCGCCGGGGCGCAGGAGGTCGCCCGGCTGCAGACGGCGCTCCGGGAGAGCGCTGCACGGGCATCGCAGCGCGAGCGCGAGGTCCAGGTGCTGACGGGGGAGTTGCAAAAGCGCGAGCCCGCCCGCGCCCCGCGAGTGCGTCGCAGCCTGCGCCCGGGCCGGGACGAAACGGACGTGTCGGGTGCGCTCGAGCGCGTCCTCGCCACGTTCGAGCGCGAGCGCCGGGAGCTCGAGGAGCGCGCCCGCGCAGTGGCCGAGACGGAGCTCCGCCAGCGCGCGGCGGCGGCCGGGTTGCAGGCCGAGGCCGAGCGGCTCGCGTTGGCGGAGGTCGACCTCGAGGAACGGCGAGGGCTTTCGTCCGAGCTCCAGGCAGCGGGCAAGCGGATCGAAAAGCTCGAGCGCCTGCTCGAGGAGCACAACGAGACTCGCGCGTCGCTGAAGGTCGCAACGGTCGAGCTGGCTGCCCTCGGGAAGGCCGCTCAGCAGCGGCGCGAGGCCGAGGCGGCGCTGCTCGCCACGCAGGCCCGGCTGACCGAAGTCGAGCGCAAGCTCGAGCTCGCGACAGCATCGGGCGCTGTCGCGGTCGCGCATACCGCCGGGAGCGAGCGGGAGGCGGAGGTGCGGATCGAAGAGTTGCTCGCCCGTCGCGAGCGCGAGCTCGAGGAGCACGCCGCGAGTGACCTCGCGGTGCGGCGGGAGCAGCTCGAGCAGTCGATGGCCACCGACCTCGACCGCCGCCGCGACGAGCTCGAGTCCGGGACCCGTGCCGAGCTCGCGCGCCGCGAGCAGTTGCTGGCCGCGGCGACGGCCGAGGAGCTCGTCCGGCGCCGGCAGGAGCTCGAGCGCGAGGCCGCCGCAGCGCGCGAGCGGCTTCGTGCGGGCGGTGACGAGCAGCTGAGCCGCGAGCGCGCCGGCCTGCTCGAGGAGCTACAGGCCCGGGAACGTGCGCTGGCGCTCCGCGAGGACGTGGTGACGCGCCGCGAGATCGAGCTGTCGGTCGTCAGCCGCCGGATCGGCGACGAGGAGCGGCGGCTGCAGGAGCGCACGTGGCGCACAGGCGCCCCGGAGCGGCGCGCCTCTCCGACATTGCCCGCCCGCCCCTCGGTCGAGCCGACGTTCACCGAGGGTTGGCGGCTCCTGAGCCGGGGCCGCGAGGGAGGCGACGCGGCCGGCGGAAGCTGGTAGCTTGCCGCCGGTGCTGCTGCTCGCCGATCTCAGCTCCGCACAGAAGGCCGGCCTGGCGGGCATGGGCGCCGCATTCATCATCTTCGCGCTCGTCAGCTCGTTCCTGATCCCGCGCTGGCAGCCGAACTTCCCCGGAAAGCACATGTGGGCATACATCGCCGTCGTCGCGTGCTTCTTCCTGGGGATGATGTCCGTCGTCATCTTCGTCGCGAAGGAGCCGCCCGAGGCGAGCGCCACGCCGACGCAGCCGTCGCCCGCGCCTGCTCCGGCGCCGGCTCTGCACCGCCTCCCGCGCCGCCCGCGCCCGCCGGCAACGCGGCGGCCGGCAAGGCGGTCTTCGCCGCGAACGGCTGCGCGTCGTGCCATACGTTCAAGCCCGCAGGCGCGGCCGGGACGGTCGGGCCGAACCTGGACAACCTGGCCGCCGACGCAAAGACCGCGAACCGCGGCCCGCTCGACAAGTACACGGCCGAGTCGATCGTCGATCCGAACGCGTACGTCGTCCCCAAGTTCCCGGCCGGCGTCATGCCCCAGGACTTCGCTACGACGCTGAGCAAGCAGCAGGTCGCAGACCTGGTCGCGTTCCTGACGCAACCGCAGTAGCTGCAGCCGGGCCACGTCACCCGGCAATGTTCCCGCGAACCTCCAGGCTGTAGGACCGGGCCCGCCCCTTACGGATTAGACGATGCATCGAGCCCTGATTCATCGCTGCCTGTCCGCGACGCTGAGCGTCTGAGCGCCTGGGCTCCGTTGCGAGATAGAAGTGGTCGACACCCGAGTCGCGCATCTCCAGACACTGGTACGCGCAACGAGTTCGCGGCGAAGCCCGGGCTTGGCCCGGGCGTAGCTCGGGCCGCTGTCTCGTAGATGCGAAGAAGGAGGGGCACACGGGGGAACCCTGGGTTCCCCCGTGCCAAAGCGGAGAGGGCGGGATTCGAACCCGCGACCCACCTTTCAGCAGGTACGCGATTTCCAGTCGCGCTCCTTAGGCCAACTCGGACACCTCTCCGAGCGATGCCAGCGTAAAGGATCGCCGTGGCGGGGCGCCGAGCCCCGGCCCAGAAAGCGCGGCTCAGACTGCTTCGCCCCCGTCAGTGTGGAAGACGTGCCGGAACGTCCTGACCATGCTCCTGACCACTTTCTGGAACGCGGATCGCATTGCTGCTCCTTCTGGCTGTTGACTGCTTAGAGCATCGACCCGGACGGCGCCGCGGCGATCCCTCGGCTCAGCGTCCCCGACCGAGGGAGTCTCCGATTCGCACAGATCCTTCGACCACCACGTCGCCGCACACTCCGCAGCCGAACGCCTTGCTCTCCCTCAGCGTCCTGTAGCCCGCGAGCGCGCCGAGGGTGTCGAGGTCGGACGTGCCCGTGTCCGGGTTGCGCGTCGTCACCGCGCAGCGCCCGACCGGTCCCGTGACGCGGATGCGCGCGCCGCCGATCTCGACCTCGCCGCCGATCCACCCGTCCTCTTCGTGATCGTCGCAGCCCTCGATCTCGATCGTCATCCGGAAGCGGCGGCCGTCCACCGAGTCGACGCCCGCGTGCCGCGCGAGGGCGCGGAGCGATCCGTCGGAGATCACCGAGACGACGTGCACACGGTCGATCGCTGCACCGTGCTCATCGGTCCGCACGAGCCGGAGTGGACGGCCCGCGTGGTCGGAGATCGCCTCCGACCACGGCCCGTCGACGAGCCGTCCGGTCACGGGGCGGCCGTAGAAGCTCGTCTCGATCGCAGCGCCGAGCGCGACCACCCCGCTCACCTCACGGGTCGGGAAGCACAGCGTCAGCGCGCCCGCGTCGGCGCTCACCTCCGGGCGCACCTGCATGAGCTCGCCACACGTCTTGTTGTTGACGAGGCGGCCGTCGGGATCGACGAGGTAGAAGCGGCGGTCGGTGGCGACGCCGTCGCGCCGGAGCACGACCTCCTCGGGATGCACGAGCCCGAGTCCCTTGACGGGCGCGATCGCGAGCCGCGAGACCTTCACGCTCCGATCCTACGCGTCCATGGGACAGGCGCGGACCCGAGAGCCCGCCCCTGAGAAGTGCCGTGTCGGCGCTTCTAGTACCTGTCGTCGACGACCAGGGTCCGGCGAACACTCTGGGCGGCGTGTTTCGGAAAACGCTTGCTGCATACGACCGGGCGGCGGCGTTTCGGTCGTGGGCGGTGGGGTACCTACTGCCGTCGAGCGTGGTGACCGAGAGGAGGTGAAAGCGTGCTCGCACTGATTCTTCTGGCCTTGATTGCCATCGTCCTGTTCGGCGTCGGCTTCACGATCCACTGGTTGTTCATCCTCGCGGCGATCGCGGCGCTCCTCTGGCTCATCGCCGTCTTCACCGGCGGTATCGGGGGACGAAGCCGGGGCTCCTGGTACTGATCGAAGGCTGAGAGTGCGATTCCTGAGCGGGCGGCCGTGCAGCATCGAACGGCCGCCCGACTTGTACTTGCGGTGGGGGTCAGGATCGGTGAGACTAGCTGCGTGCGCTTCGCCGAGCATACGCTCGCCCTGGTTTGTCTTTGCGGGCGAGCGGGCATCGAAGAGGGATGTCGATGATCAGCACGTGCATCGAGCCCGGCTGCTCGACACTCTGCATCGGCCTGTTCTGTATCGAGCACGACGCCCGGCCGCAGGTCGAGTTCCCACGCGGACGGCCGTGGCCGCCGCTCGGAGTCGTTCGGGCCGCGGTGGCGGAGCCGATGCTGTCCGTCGCCGCGCCGGAGCCGGCGCTGGCCGGCGTCGTCAGGCCCGCCGCGTAGAGAACCCGAGCGCCCAGTCCTCCTCCGTCTCGCCGTCGATCGACAGGCGCCACTGGTAGCGCCGGCCGGTCTCGAGCGGCAGCGGCCCGAAGTTGACGGCGAGCGCGCTGTCGATCGGCGTTCCCGGCTTGATCCCAGGAGGGCGACCGGCCTCGAACTGGCCTGTGACCTGCAGTGGCACCTCCTCGTCCTCCGGGCCATCGACCATCACGGGGTTGCCGTCGTCGTCGAGGAGCTCGAGCAGCAGCGAGTGTTGTTCGTTCGTCCGGTCCCACGGCACCTCGAGCTTGAGCGCGATCGCCATCGGCAGCGGCTCCGGACCGGTAATCGACCAGCCTCCGCCCAGGATGTAGAGCTTGCCGCCGACCTCCTGCGCTGCGTCGGCGAGCATCATCGTGACCTTCACGAGGGGGGCGGCGGCTTCCGGCTCTCGAAGCCGTCGCGAATCACCTGTCGCAGCCCCGACTCCTGGGCGCTCCGTGCAGTCTGTTTCGGCGTGCTGACAAGCGCGGCGGCGTTCGCCAGCAGGCGCCTGCCCTCGGGCGAGCTCGCGACTTTCTTCGCCTGCGCGATCAGCTTACGGCCTTCATCCGTTCGCGCGAGACGTATGGCCTCCGACAGCACCTTACGCCCCTCGGGCGTGCGGGCGAACTTGAACGCCTTTCCCATGTAGCCGGGCATCGCTCTCACTCTAGCGACGCTCGCGGCGATCTCTGCGCGAGTGCGCGCAATTCGATCAGGCCGCGCGTCGGCGTTCGTCGAGCCCGCGCTCGCTCTCGGCCAGATCGCTCACGTCGACCGGGCGGGGACGTCGCCGCGGCTTCGCACGGCGGCGCGCGAGACGAACCTCCTCGTATGTGTCGGACGCGGTCGCGAGGACGAGTCCGCCGACGAGGATCGCCCCTCCACCGAGGATCGACTCCGCCATCGTGCCGCCGCCCGCGGCGACCATCAGCCCGACGAACAGCGAGACGACGAAGAGGGCGACGGGGAAGCTCGCCTGGACGAACGAGCAAACCAGGATCGCGATGATGAGTACGAAGCCGAGCAAAAGCACTCCGGCCATGAAGGCACGGTAGGACCTGCACCGGACGGAGCCGGACCCGTATCGTCGTTTCGGACCTCTATCGTCGTTCGGCGCATGCCTCGGTCGAGGATGAGTACCGTGCAGACGATCGACACCCACTTCCACCCGATCGGGATCACGTACGACAAGGCGACGAGACGCGTGTGGGTGGCGTGCTACACCGGCTCGATCCGCGTCTACACCGACTGGTGATGCTGCGCCTGCTCGCCGTCCCGCTCTCGGTGCTCGCGTTCCACTCGGTGGTCCAGCCCGTGTCGGCGCCGATCCAGGCCCGGTTGACGGGCAAGTACTGGCATCAGGGCTGTCCCGTCTCCTTCTCGCAGCTCCGGGTGCTGACGGTGACGACCTGGGGGTTCGACGGGCGCACCCACACAGGCCAGGTCGTCGTGAACCAGGACGCGGCGGGCAAGCTCGCGCGCGTCTTCCGGCGGCTGTACGAGCTGCGCTTTCCCATCCGCGACATGCGCTTGAAGGACGCCTACCGGCAGGACCAGCCGGCGTACGTCAGCGACGCGTTCGAATGCCGACAGGCCGTCGCGTCGCCGTGCTCGAGCAGCACCGCGACCGGTAACGGCAACTGGTCGGAGCATGCCTACGGCGAGGCGATCGACCTCAACCCGGTCGAGAACCCCTACGTCGGCTGCGGCATGACCCGCAACGCCGCAAGCCGTCCCTACCTCGACCGCTCGCACCTACGTCCGGGGATGGTCACGCCTGCCGTGGTGGATGCCTTCCGGTCAGTCGGCTGGGGCTGGGGCGGCGCCTGGTCCGGCTCGACCAAGGACTACATGCACTTCTCGGCCACCGGGCACTAGATGGTTGATGCCACGATCTCGAGGCTCGGCTCGCGGTCTGGCCCTTGTGATTGCAAGATGTTGTGGACGCTCGGCCGTCGCGGTTCGCGTCGCGAAGCACAAGCGCCGCGAGCTCAGCCGGCGGGGTGTTGGTCCGTTGCGTCGATCACCGCTCCTGCTCACGTAGCAGGTCGAATCGCAAATGTGAGACGGGACCTGCGAGCACGGGTAGCCGCCGCCGCTGCCGCCAAAGCACCGGCTGGCCGTCGGTGCCTCGCGCGAGCATGTGCCGCCGCTCGAGGCGCAGGCCCTGATTCGGGACCGCCGAGGCAGCCAGCACCTGGCCGTTGCCCGCGCCGAGCAGTTCAGAACGCGGGCCGGGTCGTGTCACCGGCGGGCTCTGGCTCAGGTCGGCGACGAGGCCCTGGACGAAGACTCGCCTGGCGGGCGCGGCGCGGGACTCGATGCGGTAGGGGTGCCAGTGCTCCGGGAGGGTGGTCGACGCCAGCCAGGTGAACTCGCGGGTTCCGGTGCGGCGGGTCTCCTCCAGCGCGGCGCTGCTGTCGACGGAGAGCGCGAGATCGAGCCCGTCTGCGCGAAGCTCCACCGCCCAGAGGACGTTGGCATCCTCGTCGACGCCGAGGATGATGTCGTCGAGGACGGGCCCGGAGAGCGGCGTCGCCGCTGTCGGCCAGACGACGAGGGACGAACGGTCGAGCCCGGCCGTCCGGAACAGCGACCACGGCCCGGGCGCCTCGTCGGGGCCGGCCGGAGGATCGTCGTCACCGGGCGGAATCGTCAGCGCCCACCACTCGTCGAAGCTGTCCTTCACGCGCGCCGAGCCGAGAGTGACGACCACGCCGGAGCTGGGCGGGGTGCCCCCGGCGGGCAGCGGCGCCGGCGGCGGCACCGGCACGGTGAACCAGTCGTTCGCGTGGTCGCAGATCAGCTCGATCAGCAGCGCCGTGGCCAGATGCGATCGGTCGGGGGGAAAGCCGCCGATGTCGACCGCGGCGTCCTCGATCTGCCACCAGCGCGGCGCGGGAGCGCCCGGATAGTGCAGCCGCTGCGGAACGATCTGGCGCTTGGCCAGGTCGGGCTGCGGGAGCGGCGCGTCGGCGTCGGCCGTGAACCAGTCGACGTCGCCGCCGTCGTGGCCGGTGACACGGAGCGTCGCGCCGCCGGCCGTCGCCTCGGTCTCGTACGTCAGCGTCTCGGGCTGCCAGAAGTCCGGGCGGGGCGAGAAGCCGGCGAGCGCCGGGTGGCCCTCGTCGATCAGTCCAGCCCGCCAGAGGGTGAGCCCGTCGACCTCTCCGCCGAGGGTGTCGCCGTACGGCTCCGGCAGAGTGGAGAATGCGTTCGCTGCGCGCTGCTCCGCAGACAGGGCCGCGCTGGCCGCCCGGCCGACGCGGGCCCTCCGTCCGATCGTCCACCAGTCCTCGGCCGCGCCTTCCAGCAGCGGCTCCGCGGGCACGACCATCGGGTCGATCCCCGCGACCGGGTCGAGCTGCGTGTGCGCCACCTCCAGCTCGACGAGTACGGGCGACCCGGCATCCTCGCCCGCATGCTCACCGACCTGCCACTGCCGGCCGAGCATCCAGAGCGGGTCCGCGACCTCAGCCGAGAAGCCGCGCTGGACGTCGCCGTAGGGCGGCATCGGCTCGACCCGGCGGTAGTACTCCCAGGTCACCGGCCCACCAGGTCCGAGCCGGCGCGGCGGCCGCCGAGCACCATCGAGGTCGGCACCGCATGCGACCAGGTGCCCAGGTGGTCGGGCTGGGCCGTCCGCGCGTGGGCCTGCATGCGGGTCGAGAGCACGATCCCGGGCAGGGCGTCGGCGGTGAGCGCGACCTGCTCGTCGGGGGGCACGGCGAGCAGGATCGCCTGCGCGGCCCGGGCGCGCGGCGCGTCGAAGCCGAAAGCCGCGTGCGTCGTGTGCTTGGAGCTGGGAATGGTTTCCGCCCAGTCGTCGAGCAGCGCGACCGCGGTCGCCCCGTCCCCCTCGAGCCCCGGCCCGTAGACGACCACTTGCTGCGCGCCCGGGCCCGGAACGGCCCAGAGCTCGTTCGGCGCGGTCGCCGCGGCCGGCCACGCGTGGTGGAGCTGATGCGCCTCGAGCCGCGCCAGCGCGGGACGCACCGCGGCGACGATCTCGAGCCAGTCACGGTCGAGGTGGGGCGCCGCATCGGTCGGCGGGAGCACGCCGGTACAGAGCACCGGGAGCCCGGAGACGGGAGCGAGCAGCGTCCGGATCCGCTCGCTCAGCTCGGTGGCGTCGGCGATCGCGTCGCCCGCCGGGTCCCCGAGCTCGCTCACGCGCGCCTGGAGCACGGCGATCGCCGCCGCAGGATCGGTCGGCAGCCCCCAGCGGCGGGCGTTGGCCGTGACCGGCGGCGCCGCGCCGAGCTCTCCGATCACCGTCGCCGCGGCGGCTCGGAGCGCGGCGAGGCGTGCGCGAAGCTCGACCTCGGCGGGGGCAGCCTCTCCCGCGACCTCGGGCACGCCCCGCTGGGCGCCGAGGAGCGAGCACAGCCGGTCGAGCCCGCTCCGGCGGGCCGCCGCGGTTCCTCCGGTCGGCGCGCCTCCGAGCAGCGAGGCCGCGTGTGCGTCCAGCTGCGGCTGTGCGGTGACCACCACATCCGGCACGTCCAGGCCGAGGTCGGCCAGCGTGACGGTGTCGCCCTCCCGCGTCCAAGTCCAGTCGGTCGCAGGCTCGGTCTCCTGCTTCAGCAGCTCGGCGAGCGCAGGGTCGGCGGTGGCGACAGGCGAGGCTTGGTTCACCTCGACCATCGGCAGGGCGACCAGCACGGTGGTCCGCACGGATGCGCCCTGGCGCTGGGTGCGGAGCAGCCGGAGCTCCGGGGGGGCTCCGAGGCCCGCGGCGGCTTCCATCGACTCCTGCGCCTGTGCCGCCCGCCCGGAGACGACGTCGTGGACGGCGTCGGCGACGAGCAGGTCGCCGTACGTGTCGAGCACGTCGCGAAGGTCGTCGAGCGGGCCGACCTCCGGCGGAACGTCGGCCGGATCGGCGTCGAGGACCTGCAGCCCGTCGCAGACGCGGCGTCCGGCCTGCTCGGGCCTCGGCGGGAACTTCCGGCGAAGGGTGAGGACGGCGGCCGGGTCGCCGGCGCGCCGCTCGATCTCGCGGCCGATCGCCTCACTGAGGTGGATGCCGAGCCGGACGTCGGCTCCGAGCTTCGCTGCCAGCCGCACGAGGTCGGAGCGGGCGGTGATCTGCCAGCGTGCGTCGGCGTCGTGCACCGCGTGGTCGCGGAGCACCGCGGCGGCGAGCGCCTGCGCCGGCCCCGGCGCGTGAAGCAGCCCTGCGGTGGTCGGCGGCGTCGGATCGGTGGCAGGCGAGAGGTCGTCGACCCAGCCGTACGCCCCCAGGCGGCGCGGTACTCCGCGGGCGATGAGTCGGCGGAGGCGGCGTGTCCCGACGGCCGTGATCCACGGGTCGATGCGGTGGCTCGACGTGTCCAGCACTGCCGCGACCGCCGGGGCGAGCGATCCGCCTTCGAGCAGGTCGGCGTCCATGCCGGCGAGCCGGCGAACCGCCTGTCGCACGTCGCCGAACTGCCGCACGATCGCCAACACCCGTGGGTCGGGCGGGTACTGCTCGTCGAGCTTCCCCTGCGCGTAGGCGGGCAGCTGGTCGACACGGCCGCCGTGGCTGGCGTCGGCCGCGAGCTGCTCGGGCGCGGCGTTCGGCGAGAGGAGGTACTGCGGCGTCCAGGCGGGCCAGTGGTCCGGGTCGAGCCGGGAGACCTCGGCCTGCGTCAAGAGCAGCGAGTGACGCAGGAGCCGGACGAGGAACGGCGCCCGGTCCGCGACCTCGTGGCCCTGGGCGAGCTCCTCCCACGACATCTGCAGATACCGACGGAGCACGTCGCGCACGCCCTCGTGGCCGCGTACCGCGGGCTGGACGTAGCCGAACGCCTGATATCGGCGCAGGGGCGCCGGAGAGATCCTGAGCACCGCGGCGCCCTCCGCCTCCCACTCGTGGACCACGTCGCGCGGGTCCTCGCCGAGCGCCACCGCCCGGAGGAGCGCGATCAGGTCGAGGGGCAGGAGCAGCCGCGATCCGGGCGCGCGGGCGGTCGGCACGCGTCCGATGATCTCGAGCAGGCCGTCGACGTCCGCGCCGGCGGCTGTGCCTCCCGCGGCGCCCGCCGCCGCCCAGGCCTCCCGGACGACGCGGAGGGTCGAGAGCACCGTGTCCTCCCACGGCGGGTCGTTCGGCGTCGACGTCCACGTCGACAGGTCGACGGCGGGAAGGACGCCGTAGGGCACATCGCCCACCCGCAACGCGGGGTACGGGCCGAGCGGGCACAGCACACGTGCCGCCCAGTCACCCATGGGCAGGACGTCGATTCCTGCGTTCTCGACGTCCTTCAAGCGCCGCTGCCAGAGCACCGGCCACAGCGCCGTAACGAGCGGTGGGACCGCGTCGAGCAGGCTCAGATCCGCGTCGGGAACGCCGTCGAGGAGCGGCGAGCCCGTCAGCGGGGCCGCCAGCCCGTCGAACGTCCCGCCCCCGCCGTCCTGGGCGACCGCCAGCCACCCGGCCGGATCCCGCCCGATGTCCGCCGCAGGCGCGCCTGCGACCGTGTTCGACGGGCTCATCGGGGTGACGACGCCGAGCGAGCCGCGCGCGGCGTGTCGCTCGAAGAGCGCACGCGGGTCCTGCTCGCTCAGGCCGGTGACGAGCAACACCGCGAGCTGTGGCCCCTCGTCTCCCGGCGGCCCGTCGGGGCCGTCCGGGATCCCCACCTCGACCGCGAGGCCCACCTCCAGCGCCTTCTCGTACGAGGTCCACCAGAGCTTGGGCACCTGGTCCGGCTGGAGCCCGGCCATCGCGTTGCTGAGGTCCGCCTGTGCCGCGATCGCCTCCAGGTCGGGATGGAGCTCGCCAAGCAACTGGAGCCCGTTGCCCACATCGCCCCAGAGGCTCAGGACCTCCGGGAGCGCTGCGCTGTAGGTGTTGGTGAGGATCCCCTGCTCGCGATAGTCGCCGCTCGCCACGAAGCCGGCCCCCTCGGGCACGACCGTCACGGTGCGCAGGAGGTAGGCGGCCCGCGCGCCGCCGACGGAGGCGGCCAGCGACCGGAACGCGGCCTCGCCCGCATCGCTGGTGAGGTCGCCGCCGGCCTGCGTCCAGCAGACGGCGACGAGGTCGGCCTCGTGCTTGGTCGAGGTGGGAGCTGCCGGAGCGAGTGCGACCGGGTCGGGGTAGACGCGCACGCGCAGCGTCCACGGCCCGCCGTCCAGGCGCCGGAAGCGCGTCTCCAGCCGCAGCGGCAGGAGCACGCCGACCGCCTGGCCGGCGACGAGCGGATCGAGCCGAACACGAGCAGTGTGGTCGAGGTCGAAGACGTCGTCGTCGGCCAGGCCGGCGTTGTGCACGAAGGTGTCGCCGTCGCCGACGTGGCCTCCGTTCGCCGCGATCGTGTCGACGATTCGCTGCGCCGTCGCCTCTGTCATCCGCGGTTCGGCGCCGAGGAAGAGCCGCCGGGGATCGGGCACGAGCTGCGAGAGCAAGGTCGCTGCGTCCGGCGCTCCCTCGAGCCAGCTCGTCCACCCCAGGAACAGGTCGATCGGCCGCGGGCGGGCGCCGTCGAGCCCGTCGAGCTCCGCGTCCAGCGCCAGGATGCCGCGGTGCGCCTGGTCCAGCTCCGCGAGGAGCTCCGCGCCCTGTTCCGCCGACGTCTTCTGCGCCGGGTCGGCGAGGCGACCGGGGTCGCCGACGAGCAGCCAGCCAGGCAGCGCCGTGAGGTCGGCGGCGATCTGCGCCGCCTGCACCTGCCCGGCACGCCGGGCGTCGCGGGCGGTCTGCACCTCGTCGCGGCGGGCCGTCACAGGAGGTTCCCCAGGAAGACGCGGACCGGTGGTGCGAACGTCGTGCTCCCGAACACGGCGCCGTCGGCGGACGCGTCGGCCGCCGGGTGGCGGAAACGGTAGCCCGGCGGCGGCTCCTCCAGCACCAGCCAGTGGTCGCGCCCGGCCGCGGGCGGGACGCCGAAGCCGAAGAAGACCAGCTCCGGCGTGAGCGTGCCGCTGAAGGACGGGTACTCGCGGTCGACTGCAGGATCGTCGACGTTCGGGACGTCGCCCCAGACGTCGGCGCCGTCCGGGTTCGGCGTCAGGTAGACGATCGTGCTCGGGTACCGCCGGAACAGCTCGGTGTGCAGCACGACGACGAGCGAGGCGCCGTGCGTCGGATCGGACAGGTGGCTGACGTCCCCGAGCTCTGTGTTGTCGGGCCAGAGCGGCAGGTCGGTGTCGAGCGCGATCACCGAACGGATGTCCGTCGCGACCTCGCCCCTGTCGATGTTGATCCGCTGCCAGAACCGGCGGAGCGGCGTCCAGCGGGACGTGATCGGGAGGTTGCGCCAGCGCAGCTCGCCGAGGGTCTGCTCGTTCGCGCCGATCAGGACGGCCTCGACGAAGGCCGGGTTGGTCTGAACCGCGAGGACCCGGTCGGGCGGGATGTCGCCGCCGCCGGGCAGGAGCCAGTCCGGGGCGTTGTCAGACAGGAATCCCCACAGCGGGATGTCGAGCTCGGGAGCGACGTCGGGCGCGGCGAGGACCGGCTCGCGCAGGCCCTCGAGCCCGGCGAGCACGCGGTCGACGACGACCGGGCGGGCGACAGTGGGGTCGACCCCTGCTGCCACCGACGACGCGAAGGCCCCGAGATCCAGCGGCGCGCAGTCCAGCTCGGGCGGATCCTCGTGGGCGATATCGACGACGCCCTCCGCCGCTCCTTCGGCCTCGAGCGAGCGGATGAGCAGCGACGCCGTGTGCTCGTCGTCGATCACGGAGAGTATTCCGGTAGCGCGCTCGCGGACGCCTGCGGCGAGCTGCCGGCGGTGGTCCGCGTTCGCGAGCAGGTCGGACAGGCGAGCGTCCGCGTCGGACAGCTTCTGCGGCTCCGGGCAGCGGTTGGCCGCCTCGAGCAGCGCCGCCAACGAGGTCGCGCCGGGTGCGGCCGACCGGTCGAGCGCGCCGCGGCGGCGGAGCATCCGCCGGGCGGCACTGGAAACCAGCGCCGGCACGAGGGCCGGCGTGCGTCCCGTCAGGGCCTGCAGCGCGCTGCCGCCGCCGTCGGCCGGCATCCGGCCGAGCAGCGGCGAGAGCGTCGCAAGGCGGGCGACCGGGTCGTTGGGGACCCGCCGCTGCCACAACGAGCCGGCGGCGCGCAGGCCGATGACCAGATGCCGGATGCGCTGGGCGGCTGCCGCGACGGCCCCCGCCTGCGCAGCCGCTCCGTCTGAGATCCGGTCCTGCCACGCGATCGCGATCCAGGCGCCCAGCCCGGCCGCGCCCCGGTGGCGGGGGTCGGCGCGCAGTTGGCGGCGCCAGCCGTCGGGCACGATGTCGTCGCCGGGCGGCGGCCATGCCCAGGGCTGGCCGTCGACGGGACCCGGGTACCACGGGACGTCGTAGCGCGGCAGCGTCAGCACCCACCGGCCGCCGTCGTCGAGGTCCTTGCAGAGCGGCTCGACCGCGTCCGCAACGGGCTGCGGGAGCGGGTCGACGACCGGCGGATCTCCCGGGCCCGGCACGACCGTGAGCGCGGCCCCCGCCAAGAGCACAGTGCCCGGAAGGGGGCCGACCTCGACGCGGGCACGGCCGAACTGCTTCGCGGCGAGCATCGCCGCGTCTTCGTCGCTGAGCGGCTCGAGCCGGCGCGAGATCGACGCGAAGTCGCCCGGGTCCACGGTCGTGCGGAAGCCCCAGCTGTCGAAACACGGCAGCGTCACCGACGGGGTCCCGTCGGCCCAAGAGTCGACCAGGGTGAGCGTCCCGTCCGCCTGGGCCTGCGTCCGCCAGCCCGGGACGAGAGCGACGACGTACTCGACACCGGGATCCAGCGACCGCGGGCTGACGACGCGCGAGAACGTCCGCCCCGGCGTTTCGTGCACGTGTGCCCAACGGTGCGAGACGGAGAGGGGATGCTGCTTGAAGAGCGCCGCGCCGGCGAGCTCGACCCGGCCGTCCGGCTGCAGGCTCACCTCGGCCGGCGTCCCGACGACGAGCACGAGCCACGGCCGGAGGGCGGCGGCCCCGGTGTTGGGCTCGGGCGTGTATCGCCACGGCAGGTCGGGCGCGTCGAGCTCGACGTGCGCCATCATCGTCGCCTCGGCGTTGTCGGTGCCCGGGTGGGGCCGCCGGCCGACGATCTGCCCGGCCGTGAGCTGTGAGACGTCCGCCGGCCCCGCCAGGAGGAACGAAGCCAACGCGGTGACGTCGCCAGCGTCGTCGTGGAGGGTGACCGGGAGCTTGGCGCCGAGCCGCAGCCCTGCCCGCGGGTCGGTCGCGAGCGCGTACACGGCGGGGCGCTTCCAGGCGAGGAAGTCCGGCATCAGACGCCCGCCAGGACGACGGGGTTGGCGAGGTCGGCAGCTGCGACCGCGAAGGCGTTGGCGTCGCCGCTGGTGCGGGCCGCCTGGTGCGCAGCGGTCGCGCTGGGCCAGACGGCACCGTCCTGCGCGGTCGCCCAGCTCTCGGCGGCGGCGGTGACGAGCGGGGCTCGGGTCGCCAGCGCGGGGGTAGCGTCCCGGGCGGCGACCATGCCGAGCAGGATCCCGGGGAAGGCGAGGGTGCCGAACCCGAGGAGCCCCAGCGGGACGAGATCCTCGCCGCGCACCTTGCGATAGACGTCCGGCTTCGTCGACTGCGGCTGCGGCGGACCACTGAGATCGTCGCCGCCCGCCGAGACCACCCCGCCCGGCAGCTGATCGAAGGGCGGCCGGTTGAGCGCCTGGGCCTGGGTCAGCGTGATGAACGACCCCGGAGCGAAGAGGTCGTCGAGCCCGCCGGTCTGGTGCGGTACGGAGGCGTTGACGGTCTGCGTGCCCCCCAGAGGAGCGCCGTCCAGCCTGTCGATCGGGATCGTCAGTGGGACGCGCTTCTGCTGCCAGGCGAGACCGCCGCGAGGCGAGACCAGCGCGAAGCCCGGCTGCACGGGCAGCCGCGCCGCGACGACGTCCACGTCGGGCCCCCCGACCGGCCTGAGCGCGCCTGGACGGACCTCCTGATCGGCCAGCACCTGCGCGGCCCGGGCCGGAGGAACCGCCGGCGGGGCGTTCGTGCTCCCGAAGCTGAAGGTCTCGTCGAAGTGGAAGTCGTGCAGGAACGTTTCGACGGTCAGCCGTCCGTGGATCGTGACCGGCCCCGGCCCGTCGACGATTCCGTCGAGCCGGATCCCGCAGAACGTCAGCCCGAAGACCTCGACCTCGAAGCCGGCGCTGACGTCCGCGTGCGCGTGGAACGGCGTGAACTGCACGATCGCGTCGACCGAGATGAACCCGTGCGCGCCGCAGCCTCCGGCGGAGATGCCGGCCTCGAGGTAGCCGCCGAGCTGCACCGTGTTCGACGTGACGGCGAAGTAGCCCTCGGCGCGGACGTCGATCCCCGGCACCGGGCTGTCGAGGTGGAAGCCGAGCCGGCGGAGCGGAGGGATCGACGCGGGCTCGGGCCGGAAGCCGGGGTAGAAGCCACCTGCCGAGAGGACCGTGTAGGCCTGCGGGCCCCAGCACTGGCGGAACGCGAGGTCGCCGTAGATCGTGAAGATGTCGAGGAGCCCGCTGTCGACCAGGCTGGCGTCGACCGACACCGTCTGCTGCGTGAAGTCGATGACGCCGAGGACGTCGACCCGGAGCTTCAACACCGGTGGGATCGCGGCCCTTGCGATGCCGACGATCACGATCCGCTGCGGCCCCGGAAGCTCGATCAGCACACCCAGGTCGAGCGAGAGGAATCCCTGCCCGCCGATCTCGAGCCACGACAGCCGCAGCGTCGGCCCGACGACGGAGTCGCCCGCGCGCGGCGGCAGGATCGCCTCCAACGCCGCGAGGGCGCGGAGGGCGCTCGCGCCGATGTCGAGCGGGAACAGCACCTCGCCGGCGCTGCCGTCGCGGAGCCGGGTCGCGATCGTGTGCTCGTCGACGGACCGGTTGATCCCGACGACGCCGCCGACCCGCGAGAGCTGGAAACCGAAACCGAACTGGATGCCGGGCGTGAAGCCGGCCGAGAAGACGGCCGCGAAGGACGGGGCGCCGGCCGCCCGGCGGAGGCTCGCCAGGGCTGCGACCTCGATCGTGCCGAGGTGGAGGGCGAGCGCGCCGCTGACGCCGTCGGGCAGCACTGCGACGGAGCCGTCACCGCGAACCGGGCCGGCGTCGAGGTGCGCGGCGAGGCTGCTCGGCGTCAGCGGCCCGACGACGATGCCGGGCCCCGTGACGTCCCGCGGATCCGCGAGTCGGAGCGGCGAGCTCGCGATGGTCAGCCCCAGAGGGCCGAGCGACGCCTCGAGTCGGACGCCGTCGGGGTCATCCCAGTCGGCTCCCGCGGGGAGCAGTGGCAGGTTCTCTAGGGGGACATCGGCAAGCAGAAAGTCGAGCAGGCGGTCACGCAGTGTGTGGGTCGCCACACGCCAGCGGGCCAGCGCCGCGTCGAGCGTCGCCGGCGCGGCGAGGGCGGCGTCGAGTGCGTCTGCCGCCGCGAGCAACTCGGCGATCCCGGGGTCCGCGGGCGCGCCAAGCGTGGTCGCGACCGTGTCTGCATACCCACGAACCGAACCAGCCATGCGCCCACCCCAATCGAGAACGGATGCACCCGCCGCTGACGGCGTCGTAGGTCCGCGGCAGCGCCAATATAGAACGCCTGTGGGGGACGATCAAGCTCCGCAGTGGCCGTGCCGCAAATGAGCACCGTGCCTTTGGCCGTCAGGGAGTCCCACGACCACGATGGTTGTCGGTTAGCCGGGAAGGTGTTCAGGGCGGAGAAGTCCTAGTCGCTCGAGTTCGGCGATCGCCTCCTCGGCCCGTTCGCGATCGTGATCGGTCGCGGTGGGATCCAGTTGCTGGTAGCAGAGCCCCTTGTCGCGTGCTGCCTGCCGCATCCAGGTCAGGTGCGACACCTCGGCGAGCAACGAGACCAGGTCGGCGCGCGAAATCGCGGACGGCGAGCCGGGAACATTCCCGGCGGCTCCGCTGCCCGAGCGATACCAACCGCGCACCCGCGCACCCGGCGCGGGGCGCTGGCCGTGTTCGCCATCCCCGAAGCGGATGACGGCTGCCTCGCGGTCGAGCTGAAAGCAGCGGTCGTCAGCATCGCAGTCCTGCAGCGAGGCGCGCTCGTGCCAGCCTTCGAAGCCGTTGCCCTCATCCAGCTCGAGCCAGACAGCCGCGGCGCGATGACGACGCCGGATGTCCCTGTGGTATTGCTCTTCAAGCTCGAGCGAGTTGGAATCGAGCAGTAGCCCGCTGAAGAATCTGAGCACGCGACCGAGTCTACGGCTTCGACTAAGCGAGCTTATATCCCCTCTATTGGCGGTCGAATGCTCACGCCTCGCGGTTGATCGACGCCGAGAGCGGAGCGCTGCAGAGACGCCGCCGATCCGGGCGGCATCTTCGCCTCAGCCCACCGGCTCCGCGCGTCGACCTGTCCGGCGTGTGACCGCCGAGGAGCCGGCGCCCCTGACCGGGGCGCGATCGACCGTTCAGCCGACGGCGAACACGCAGAGCGTCGACAGGAGCGCGAGCAGCCCCCGGCCCCGTCGTGCAATCCGCCAGACGCCACCGTCGGTCATCCCTACAGCCTACGCATGGGCGGAGGGGCGACCCTGCTTGACTACGACAAGCACTCGATCAGCAGCCGAGCCTTCCGGAGCACGTACCTCCTGACCTGGTTGCCTTCCGGCCCGTCATCGTCGTACCGTGGGGTGAGCCAGACCCTCAGGCGCGGCCCCGCAGTCAATCCAAGCGCAATGAAGCTGCAACCGGAGCTTCACGCGTTCGGGCGACGGGCCTTACACGTCCGTCGTCTACACGAATACGAGCTCGATCGAGGCGCCGGGTCCCGGGAAGGTTGCAGGCCAGTTCGAGTCTGGCACCGGGATCTTCGCCTCCTCGTCGAATCCAAGCCGCAGGCCGGAATCGCGCTCGCGCGAGCGGGATTCTGCCTCGAGGAGGCCGACGGGTACGCCTCGAGGAGCACCGGCCGCGTTGTCCGAGCGCCTGACCAGGGGCGAGTGCTAGAGAGGGGTTGGCGAACGGAGCGGCGAAAGTAGGCGGCGTGCAGATGGGCTCGGGCGTTCCCGTTATGTCGAACCGACCCGCGAGGGCTACACTCGCGGCCTCGCCGCGAGGCACCGGAGTGTCCGTGGAATGCTTCCGTCAGCGAATGTTCAGGGAGTCGATCTGACCGTAGACAAGCCCATTCGGTGGCGTCCGCTGGGCGAAATTCTCCTCGAGCGCAGGCTTATCAACCCCTTGCAGCTCCAGGTGGCGCTGGCCGAACAGGCAGAACAAGGCGGCCGGCTCGGCGAAATCCTCCTCGGCCGCGGCTTCGTGTCAGCGGTGGCGCTACGCGACGCACTCGCCGAGCAACGTGGGCTGGACCTGCGCGTCGAGACACCGAGTGACCGCAGACCGCCATCCAAGGTCAGTGCCCATCCGCTTCCCCTCGGGCGTCTGCTCATGAGGCTCGGCTACATCGACGAGGCACAACTCGATGCCGCCCTCGCCGAGCAGTCCGTCGATGGCAAACCACTGGGCCGAGTCCTTGTAGACAACGGGGCTATCTCGGCATCCACACTCGCCGCCGCGTTAGCGGAACAGCAGGGTGTGACAACGGCCGCGCAGGCCATCTGGGAAGCAGCTCAACATGATTCCGAGCCAGGCCAGCCACTGTACGAGATCCGGGGGTCGGTCGGGAGCATCGCCGGTCCTCTCTACGTCGGCAACAGCCTTCTCGATACGACCGACGTCGCCCTCGCCGTCCTCCAGGAGTTAGACCCGCAACGGCTTCTCGTCGTCCAGACAGAGCGAGGACGTGACGTTCACGTGGTGTGGGAGTATCCGTCTGCACCGTCACCCGATCACCGCGCCACGGGCTGAGGTTCAAGAGCGGTTTCAAGCGGTCGGGAGCCTCCGAGCCTGCTCCAGGAGGCGGGCTACGTCGGGGCGTCGCTCTCATCGGAGTAGCGCGCCAGCATCGGCGGAGTGTGGAGGCACTCGGCGAAGCTGAACGGACGCGTGACGAGAGGCCGTACTCGGGCGGCATCGGGATGGAGCGGGTTCATCAACACGATGTCCGCCTCCGGGAGGACCTGCGAGCGCACTGCCGCCAGCAAGCTCCGGCGCTCCTCGAGCCAGTCGGTCACCCAGTAGCGGATCTCATCGTCGGAGTCGGCGTCGCGGACGCTCTCGGGAACGGCATCGATCTCGGTCCAACCGAGCACGTAGTCATCTGGCGCATCGGCTGGATCGCCCGGCAGGTATCGCAGGGCGACCAGCACCGCGAGCCCCGCCTCCGAGGCGAAGTTGACCACCGGTGCGCCCGGCGGTGAGTAGCGGCCGCCATGTTTCGACGTCTCCGCGCCGTCGAGCGCCGTCTGACCCATCCGGGTGAGCCGCCAGAGTCGCATCGGCTACGAGTTACTGCGTTGGCTCAACGACACCGTCGCGGGGCAGGGCGGCGCGGGATGACGAATCGCTCCGCGCATGCCCATCGGCGACTCAAGCTACCGGGTCTCACGGATCGGCGGCGTGAGACGGAGACTCTCCTCGCCGGCAACGGCGAAGCCCGGAAGCCCTGGAGCGATGCCGCTCTCAGCTGGCGGCTGCGAGGCGACCCTGGAGCTGCCCGACGTAGCGCGTCAGGTCTTGTTCTTTGCGCTGGAGTCGTTGGTCTTGCTCGGCCACGGCGCGCTCGCGAACTTCGAGCGCCTCTTCCCTCAGGTCGAGCTCAACGAGGACACGAGCCTCGCGTTGGGCGAGCTCGGCCTCCCGTTCCTCGAGCCGCTGCTCCAGCTCGGCCAGCTCTTGCGCCTGCTCCGACAGCGCTTGCTCGCGGGCTTTGAGGCGTCTTCGCCCGTTGTCGATCCTGGCCGCCGCGGCTTCGCTGATATGCGCGTGCTCGGCCTCGAGAGTTGCCTCGCGCGCGGCGAGCGCCTGCTCGCGATCCATCATCCGGGCAGCCAAAGCGTCCGCCCCCCGAGCCTCTGCGGCGGCGAGCCGAACATGCGGCGCGGATTGCTGTCCGGGCAGCGTCCGGTCGCGGTTGGAATCGTCTTCCATCTCTCTGACCCGTTTTCGGCCCACCCACGACAGGTCGCGATCCCCCGTTGGGGCTTCCTGGTCGGCTCGCCAGACGTTGGTCGACGTCCCTGCCGCGACCAGAGTCTGGCCGCCTCGCTAGCCAAGACTCTTGCAGGAGCTGGTGTCCTTGAACGCAGACCCGAGCGACCCGCCGGCACTCTTCAACGTCGAGATCGCCGACGTCGCCTCGGTGGCGAGGTCCTTCACCTGCGGGGCGAGCGTGGCGACGGCCGCAGTGATCGTCGCGACCGAGGCGTTGCCCTGGAGTTGGTCGACCGCCGATTTGGCCGAGCTGATCGTGGTGGTGATGTCGGTCGAGAGCTGATCGAGCTGCTGTTTGGCCGCCTTGCCCTCCGAGCTGTTCGGGGCTGGAACAGCCTTGATCTCCGTTGTCAGCGTCTTGGTAGCCGCCTGGACCTGCGTGATCTTCGACTGCAGCGTGGCCTTGGAGATGCCGCCGCTGAAGTCGGTCGCGATGCTCTTGACCTGCTCCTCCCAGGTTCCGACCGCCGTGCAGACGCTGTTCGCGTACGCCTCGTTCGCTGAATTGTCCGAGCTCGAGCCGCCGCAGCCGGCCGCGACCAGGGCCGCGACGGAGACCACCGACGCCAATGCGACGCCCGCCAAGCGACCGCGTCTTCTGGGAGCTCCGCTTCCTCCGTTGGATCCGTCATGAGTCATCGTGAGATCTCCCCGGTCGTGGATGGCGCCCAACGGCGTAAAGAGCTCCGGCCTGGCAGCGGGCAGGAGAGTCGCCAGCATCCGCCACTCCACCAGATTCAGCATCGTCCGATACGGATGAACACCCCTACCGGGAGACGACGATCCCGGTCGTGGCGGCTCGCCGCTCACGGCCGCGGCGGCCAAGACCGAACCTGCTCCAGCCTTCGCGGTCGTCAGCGCTACGGCTTTCGCATCTGCTCGAGGATCGCTTGCAGGCGCCTGTCCCGGACCGCCTCCCGCGCTTCCACTTCCGCTGCTGCGCGCTGGCGCTCCGCTTCGATGCCGGCCCTGTAGCCACGGAGTGCCTTCGGCCCTTGCCACCAGGCCAGCGCGAGTGCCGAGCCGGTGACGAGGGCGGTGATCAGGGAGGCGATCGCCGCCACCCAGGCGGCTCCATCTGCGACCAGTGCCATCGCGAACGAAGGTAACGGGCCGGTTGAGAGTGTCGGCTTGCTGACAGAGCGTCCGCGTTCTCCGCGAGGCGCCGAGGTCGGGGACAATCAGGCATGGCTTACTGCCGCAGTTGCGGCGAGGCGCTTCAGGGCACGGCTCGCTTCTGCCCGAGTTGCGGCGTTGCGATCTCGGACGGACCGCCGGCCGAAGAGCGCAAGCTCGCGACCATCTTGTTCGCCGACCTCGTCGGCTCGACCGCGCTGGCAGACTCGACCGACCCAGAACGGACGCGCGCACTCCTCAATCGCTTCTACGACGCGATGGCGACCGAGATCGCCGACATGGGCGGGACCGTCGAGAAGTTCATCGGCGATGCCGTTCTCGCGGCGTTTGGTGCTCCTTCAGCGCTCGAGGATCACGCTGACCGCGCGCTCCACGCAGCACTCTCGATGCGCGGACGGTTGGCCGAGCTATTCGGTGACAAGCTTGCACTGAGGATCGGGGTCAACACGGGTGATGTCGTCGTCGGTATGCCACGCGTCGGCAGTGCGTTCGTCACGGGCGATGCCGTCAACGTCGCCGCGCGCATCGAACAGGCTGCAGAGGCGGGTGAGATCATGGTGGGTGAACGCACAGCGACCGCGGCGCGCGGAGCGTTCGAGTTCGGCGAGCCGATCTCGATCGCAGCAAAGGGAAAACCGAGTGGCGTCATCTGTCGAAGACTCGTTTGCGCGCGCGGCGAGACCGGGGCGGACGCCGCGGTGTTCGTGGGTCGCGAGCCTGAGCTCGAGGCGCTGCAGCGCGCATTTTCGGCTGTAGTCGCGGACGGCCAACCCCGTTGCGTGACGATTGTCGGTGAAGCGGGCGTGGGCAAGACGAGCCTCGCGCGCGAGTTCGTCGCGTGGCTGAGACGGCCGCCACGTCAGCCCATCGTCCGTCTCGGTCGCTGCCTGGCGTACGGCGGCGGCAGCGCGTACCTGCCGCTCGGCCAGATCGTGCGCGAGCATCTCGGCCTCTCGGACAACGACCCGTCCGACACGCTGCGGGCGCGTCTCAGCGGACGAAGCATCCTCGGCGTCACCCTCGGCCTGGAAGCCCCGCCTCACCTGCATCCACTCGCCGTTCGAGGTGAGCTGCAGCAAGCGTGGGGAGCGCTGGTCGGCGAGCTGGTCGCGGAGCGACCGACGGTCGTTCTCCTCGAGGACTTGCACTGGGCACGACCGGAGCTGCTCGAGCTCCTCGCCGGCTCGCTTCGTGCAGTCCGCGGCCCGCTGCTCATGGTCTACACGGCACGCCCGGAAGTCGAGCTCGACGGCGACGCCGTCCGTCTCGAGGCGCTCTCGCGAGCCGATGCAGTCCGTATGGTCGACAGGCTTGCGCCGACCGAGCTCGGGCCGGACGTCAAGACCTTCGTCGTCGACCGCTCAGACGGCAATCCCTTCTTCCTCGAGGAGCTCTTGCGCACGCTGGCCGACCACGGCGTCACCGACGCGATTCCGAGCGGCTTCGAGCTGCCGGACAGCGTGCTCGCGCTCGTCGCGTCGCGCATCGACCTGCTCCCGGCAGACGAGAAGGCCGCTTTGCAGGCAGCCGCCGTCGTCGGGCGCACGTTCGACGTGGAGTCCGTGCATGAACTCGTCGGAGATCGAGCAGATCTCGGAGTGCTCCTTCAACGGACCTTCGTCCGGCGCGTCGAAGGGGAGTTCACCTTCGTCCACGCGGTCACGCGCGAGGTCGCGTACAGAAGCCTTACGACCGCGAGGCGCGCGCGGCTGCACGCGCGCCTGGCGGCATGGCTCGAGGGAGTGGCGCAAGGCGACGAAGCCGATGCTGCTCGACTCGCGCACCACTACTTCGAGGCGGTTCGTATCGAGGACGTCGATCTCGCTTGGCCTGACAACGGCGACGAGCTGACGCGGCTGCAGGCGCGAGCAGTGCGTTGGCTTCGCCGAGCCGCACGACTTTCTGCGAGCCGCTACGAGATGCGCGACGCCGTCGAGTTGCTCGAGCGCGCCGTCGGGCTCGAGCCCGATCGACACGCGCAAGCCGAGATCTGGCGTGAAATCGCACACGCAAATGCTCTGTACTACGACGGCACGAGCTTTGCTGCCGCGATGGAGAACGCAATCGCTCTCGGGGATGGGGAAGCGACGACCGCAGATCTCTACGCCGAGCTCGCGTTTCAGACGATGACCCGTGCCGGCATGTGGGGCACTCCGCCGCCCGGCGACCTCGTCGGCGGGTGGATCGAACTCGCGCTGGAGCGTTGCGAGCCGGAAAGCCCGGCCTGGGCGAAGGCTCTCCTCGCGCGCTGCTACTCCGACTACGACAAGTCTCCGACCGATGCCGCAGAGGCGAGTCGAATCGCAGACGATCTCGGAGATCCTGTCCTCCGGTCGTTCGGCTACGACGCCCAGGCAACCGTCGCGTTCGTCCGAGGCGAGTACAGCGAGGCGCTCGCCTGGTGTCGGCGCCGCCTCGCACTCGCAGACGAACTGGCCGACCCGGAGATGGAGGTCTTTGGGTGCGCCGCCGCGGTCAATCCCGCTGTTGCGTCCGGGCGGCTCGACGAAGCACGGACGTGCACCCTCCGTCACGACGAGGCGACACGCCCGCTCTCGCCGCATCACCGGCTACACGGAGCCGCATTCCTTGTTCAGCTGGAAGAGCTCCTCGGTAACTGGGCGGCCGTCCTCGAACTCCAGCCGTACGTCGAGGCGCGGGTCGAAGAGAACCTTGCAACGCCTTGTGTGATGAACGCCCGATCGTTGTTTGTCTGCGCGCTCGCGCACGCGTATCTCGGAGACGACGAGGAGGCGCTGAGACTCGAGCGGGTTGGCGAGAGCCTGGCGATGACCGGATACGGCACCGTGCTCGGCACGCCGCTTCTCCGGCTCGCGCTCCACCGCAACGATCTCTCAGCCGTCCGGTGCCAGCTCGGCGAACCGGCAGTGCGCTCCAGCAACTGGTTCTACCTCAGCGCCATGGCCGCACACCTGGATGGACTCGCGGCACTCGGCGAGCGGGAGCGAGTCGAGCAAGAGGCGAAGCGGGTCTCGAGGCCGGACACCTACCTGGAACCATTCGCGTTGCGGGCGCAGGGCGTGGTTCGGAAGGACCAGCGCTTGATCGGCGAAGCAGTCGAACACTTCGAGTCGTTCGGCCTCCCGTGGCACGCGGTACAGACGCGGCTGCTCCTGGAGTCGACCTAGAGGCTTGATGTGAACTTGAGCCGACGTCGGGGGCGCTCCAGGCCAAGCCGGGCGGTGTGGCCGGTCCGCGTCGCGCAGCAGCGCTACGTGTCGCGACCGGACGCGCCGATCCGGCGCCGTGCGTGGGGCGTCATCCGATCCGGCGGAATTTCACATCAAGCCTCTAGCTAGTCCTCCCAATAGTCGGGAACGAACTCGACGTCGTCCAGCCCCGCCTGCGGTGCCGCGATGGTGACGAAGATCGCGTCCTCCTCGCCTGCTGCCCGGAACGAACGCGTCGTCTCGGGCGCGACCCGGATCGCAGTCCATGGCTCGAGCTCGACGACGTCGCCGTCGAGTCTCCCCTCCGCGTAACCCGAGACGAGGAGATAAACCTCCTCCTGCACGCGGTGCCTGTGGCCTCGCCGGTGAGCGTGCCCCGCGGGCGCACGCCAACCGCCTCCGAAGCGCTCGTATGTGACAGCGAAGTTGCGCAGCTCGAGCGGTTCGCGCATGAACCGGATCTCGAAGTGGTCCGGGTCCATGCCAGCCGCGGCTGAATGGTCCGGAACGTCACTCACAGAAACGACGGTGTAGCCCGCCATTGCGACCTCCTCTCGCCCGACGTCACGCCGAGCCGATGCGACAGGACGATATACCGGCCGAGCGGCGCCCGATGTCCATTTTGCGGTGTCACGGACCGTGAGGTCTCACCAAAGCTCCCACCCTGCCCCCGTAACGCAGCTCCACCGAGCCCGGCGACGGGGCCGGGTCGAGCACGTCCTGGCTTTAAGGGGGCGCGGCAGGTCAGAGCGAGTCAGTGTGGAAGGTCAACGTGAGACAGCGGATGATCTCGCGGCGAACACTCGGGGTGACCTTCGGCGCGCTCGCGCTGACCGCCGGCGTGGTCTGGGTGCCATTCTCCTCCGCCTCTGGGCGGCCGACTGTCCTGCACACCTACACGCCGTTCGAGAACGGAAAGCTCGCGCCCGGCCTGGTCGTGCGCGCGAGCGTGCAGGGTTCCTGCTGGACGCTGTCCGAGGTCGAAAGCCGCCCCTACACGTGGCGATGCCTGCACACCAACTACATCCACGACCCCTGCTTCTCCGCAACCGCGACGAGCAGCCTCGTCGCCTGCCCCGACGCGCCCTGGAGCAGCCGAGTCCTGCTGCTGCGGCTGACCAAGCCGCTCCCCCGCTGGCACACCTACAAGCCGCCGATCTCGGCGTCCGCGTGGCCGTGGGGGATCATCACGATCGCCGGCAAGCACTGCATCAGCGCCGCTTCGGCCGCGACCGGCGAGATCAACGGACAACGGATCACCTATGTCTGCGAGGGCGGCGGGCTGCTGGTCGGCTTCACCCACCGCACCACCCCGACGTGGACGATCTGGTACGCCTCCACCTTCACCAGCAAGCACCTCGAACTCGTCACCATCGCCGACGCCTGGCGGCAATAGCTGTACCGCCACTGCCCCGCTCAGGACACACCGCGGCCGGTAGCCTCACGTAGCGTGAGCGTCCCTGAAGGCAGCTGCGGCGGAACCGGCAGTTCTCCCGCGCCGTCGAGCATCAGCCAGGACGGAGCCACGAGGGAAACGGGTGTGTGCCCGGTGTGCGGCGGACGCTTCCGGCTGGGCGCCGACTCACGCATCCCGAACCACGGCACTGCACCCCCGAAGACACCGTAGCCCGCGACCGCGTAGTGCATCGCCGATGTCCGTAGTCTCCTGAGTGGTTCCGAACGGTTCCGCGACGTCGTGCGGGCGTCAGCGTGAGACTGCGAGGGGAATGCCGCGATGTCCGCAGGTGTCGCACACCCACTGGTTGTAGCTGACCCCAAGCGCTGCCCCTCCGATACCGCCTCTGCAGATCACGCGCCGGGGAGGGACCTCCACATGCTGCAGGTGCATCTGGTGCCCCCGTGGACAAGGGTTGGCCCTCGGGCCGGTCGAGGGGTGATCTCGGAGTCCTGGCTGTGCTGACATCTCCATTCCTGGGACGGCAACCCGGGTTCGCGGTTGTTGAGCGCCCGTAAGGTTTCGGTTCGGGAAGCGCGAACGAGACTGAGCGGCGCTGTTCGAAAGCGCCGGGGCGGTGACCCAATCCTCCACCGCACGGAGACAGCATCGGCGATAAACTCAAGCCATCCGGACAGACCGCAGAACAGTGCCAGAGGGACGGTGAAGATGGACGAGACGTTTTCGCTCTCCACCGGTGTTTGTGAGGGACTTCAGGTCATCGTCGTCAGAGGTGAACTGGACGAGTCGACCGCACCGGAGTTGGAAGACGCTCTCGACGCCTGCGACGACGGGTGGCCCGTAATTGTCGATCTGAGCAACATCGCCTTCATCTCGTCGGCAGGCATCCATTCGCTGCTACGTGAGCGGCAAGCCCGGATCGCGCTTGTCTGTCCGCCGGGGAACGTGATGCGTCTGTTCGAGATCGTCCGCGCCAACCGCCGCGTACCGATCCTCCCGAACCTCGACGCCGCGCTCGCGCTGAGCGAGCACCCCGCCGTCGCCTAACCAATCCCGCGGACCACCACGTTCGCGAACGCTTAACGTGGTTTGGCGGAGGCCTTGCTCGCCGAGCGGCGAAGGGCAAGTTGCCCAGTCAACTGAGGAGGACACCATGGAACGGGTTTCCTGGCATCCACGGTTGCGGCAGGCAGGGATCGCAAGACGTCTCGTGGCCTTTGCCGTCGTCGCCGTTACGCTGGCTGTCGTGGCCGCGGTGGGGATGGCCGCCACGTCGGCCCAACCGAACGGCTGTCCGACCAACAAGAGCGCGAAGACCGCCCCGATCGCAGAGCTCACGCCGCCCGCCCGGCTGCAGATCGCCGCGTTCGACGTGCTGTCCGGGCCGATCAACGCGAACACGGACACCTTCACGCTGAAGGTACGTGTCGGGAGCACCTGCAGCGTCAATATCAAGGGCGCGAGCGTTTACGTGACCGCAGTGCCGTACAACCAGTTCACGATCCCAGCGGAAGAGCTCACCGGGGACGACGGCACCGCCACCCTGGTCTTCCGCCGCGACGCGAACTTCCCAGCGAGCAACTTGCAACAGCAGCTGACGCTCTTCATCCGCGCGACGAAGCCGGGCGAGGACCCCCTCGCCGGTATCTCGACAAGACGACTCGTCGCCGTCAACTTCGAAAGCTAACGCCCGTCACCTCGGCACGGCCGCGCCCGGGCCATCTCGCGGCGCGGCCGTCGCATCCAATGTGCAGGCCCGATGGCAGCGTCATGAAGAGCCCACTGCCAGGCCAGCGGCCATCACGGAGACCTTCACAGGGGACCGCCCCACCGGCTCTGTCCCAGGCCACGGCACACTCGCCCCGGGCTCGTCGTAGCGTGTCAAGGCACGCCGTTGCCGACGGGGAGGGCCCGGGCCTTCACGAGCAGAGTCGCGCCTTGCTCCCCCGGCGGCAGCGCGCCGAGTCGCGCGATCACGAGTAGTGCAGGAAACACCGATCCGTAGATCCGCATCAGCGGAGTCTCCTGATCCGCGTCCACGTCCGCCCAGGTCCATGACGGCTGTCTTCGCAGGGAGCGATACGCGAGATGCACGAGCGAGACCACGTCGGCTGTAAGCCGGTATGCGGCTCCGCCTACGGACAGCATCGCCTCGATCCTGAAGCCGCTCTCCGCGAGGAGGCCGGTCAGCTCCCGCGGGCTGTAGCCGTCACGGAAGTGATGCTCGGGCCCCTCCTGCGCATGGACCGAGCGGAGGGGTAGCCGCTCGAGCAGCGGGGCAGGGGCCGCGAGGTTCGGAACGGAGAGGATCAACAGACCGTCGTCGCGGACGACCCGGCGGATCTCCGAGAGAGCAACTCGATCGTCCTCGACGTGCTCGAGCACCTCCATGAGGACGGCAGCGTCGAATGCATCCTCGTCGAACGGCAGTGCGGTCGTGTCCGCGCGCACCGCCGCCAGCCCCGGGTGTCGACGGAGAACGGCCTCGACGTTCTTCTCGCTGACGTCTGCGCACGTGACACGCATCGAACGCGCCGCGAGCAGCGCGGAAAACGAGCCGACCCCGCAGCCGACGTCCAGCACTCGGGCGTCGGGCTCGCAGTCGAACAACGTGAGGGCGACCTCGGCACGCAGCCGAAACGAGAGATCGAGTGCCTGGACGGTGTCGGTGCCCGCGACCGCTCGACGGATCTCGGGCGGAACGGTCGCAGCCCCGCTCATTGCGCTGATGATAACCCCGGCCCAGGTGCCCGGATCGTCGGCTTGCGACGGTTGCGGCGGCGATGGAGGCATGGTAAGCCGTAGCCGTGGCCACCGAGCGCACTGCGGGGGATGCGCTTCCACGGCAGTCCTCCCATCGTCCTCGAGTCTCGGTCGTCATCCCGTGCCTGAACGAGGAGACAAATATCGAGGAGTGCGTCGGCCGGGCCCTCGATGTCCTCGACGAGAACGGGATCGCCGGCGAGGTGATCGTCGTCGACAACGCCTCGGAGGATCGCAGCGCCGAGCTCGCCGCCGCGGCCGGTGCCACCGTCGTGCACGAGCCCCGGCGCGGCTACGGCTACGCGTATCTGGCCGGATTCGCGGCCGCGCGCGGCGAATACGTGGTGATGATCGATGCCGACCTCACCTACGACTTCGCGGAGATCCCCAACTTCGTCCGCTGCCTCGACGAGGGCGCCGAGCTGGTCGTCGGCAACCGGCTGGCGGGGCTCGAGCCCGGGTCGATGCACTGGCTGAACCGGGCGGGCAACGCGCTCCTGTCGGGCTTCCTGAACATGCTTTTCCGCACGCCGCTCTCCGACGCACACTGCGGCCTGCGGGCGGTGCGGCGCGACGCCCTGCGCCGGCTCGACCTGCAGAGCGGCGGGATGGAGCTCGCCTCCGAGATGGTCATTCGCGCGAGCCGCGAGCACCTCGTCGTCCGCGAGCTACCGATCGCTCTGCACCCGCGTGCCGGAGAGTCGAAGCTCTCCCGGTTTCGCGACGGCTGGCGGCACCTGCGGCTGATCCTCGTCTACAACCCGACCTTCCTGTTCGTCGTCCCCGGGCTCGTCCTGCTCGCCGCCGGCTCGATCCTGATGCTGCTCGTGCTCGCCGACGTGACCATCTCCGGCCGCGGGCTGTTCGTGCACACGCTGATCGGGGCCTCGCTGCTCGTGGTCGTCGGCGCGCAACTGGTCGGTTTCGGCCTGTGCGCCCGCACCTATGCCGTCTTCCAGCTCGGTGACCACGACCGCCTGCTCGAAGCGGCACAGCGGCGGCTCAAGCTCGAGCATGGGCTCGCGCTCGGTGCGCTCGTCGTCTGCGCCGGCGTCGCCCTGGGCGGCCTTGTCGTCGGCCGCTGGATCTCGGAGGGGTTCGGGCCGCTCGCGGAGGAGCGGCTGGCGGTCGTCGCGGCCACGCTCGTGATCGTGGGGACGCAGATCTTCTTCACCTCGTTCCTGCTCTCGATCATGGGCCTGAGGCGCCGGGCCGGCTGACGCGCTCGGCCGGCTCGACCGTAGCGCGCTGCAGGAGCAGGACGCCGCCGGGGAGGCTCGCGAGGGCGAAGGCGACGCCGCCGATGAGCGAAAGCAGCGTCGCGTCCGTCGACCCGATCCCGACATGGCCGAGGAGGACGACGAAGCTCGCCTCGCGCACGCCGTAGCCCGCGATCGAGATCGGCAGCGCCGAGACGATCAGCACCGGCGGCAGCACGACCGCGAGCACCGAGTAGGAGACGTCGAGGTCGATCGCCTTCGCAACGAGCCAGAGGGCGAGGATCACGAGCGCCTCGAAGGCGAGTCCGAGCACGGACGTCCTGGCCAGGACCCTGACCCGTGCGCATGCGCGGACCGTCGAACGAGCTTCTGCCAGCCAGACCTGCGCCCGCGGCGGCAGCCGGCGCCCGAGGCCCGTTCGGCCGCGGACGAGCAGCGCCGCCACGGCCAGGAGGACGACCAGCGCCCCGGTCGCGGCTCCGAGCGCGGCGACGAGCGTGCCGGCGACCGGCTCGGGGTCGGCCGCGAACGAGATCCAGGCGGCGAAGACGAGGCACGCGAGCGCGGTGGCGCGATCAACGACGACGGTCGTGATCGAGCTCGTGCGCGTCCCCGGGCGGGAGGCGACCCAGGCCCGCGTGACGTCGCCGCCGGCCTGTCCGGGCAGGAAGTTGTTGGTGAACGCGCCGATCAGGTAGGCGCGGATCGCGAGGTAGGTCGTCGTTGCGATCGCCGCCGCGTCGAGGAACAGACGCCAGCGCAGGCCGGCGAGGAGGAAGGAGGCGAAGAGGGCGACGACCGCGCCGACGAACCATCCCCAGCTACCCGCGGCCAGCCTGTCGCGGGCGGCGCCGAAGTCGATGGTGACCGCGACCGCGGCGAGCAGCCCCGCGCTGACGAGGGCACGTACCCAGAGGGAGCCTGCAAGTGCGCGGACACGCTCCACCGCCGTGGAGGTTAGAAGTGCGACCGCCTGCCTGTCGGCCACAATCGGGTCCCGTGCAGCTGAACGCCAGGCGTCTCGTCGGCGCGGGGTGGGTTCCCTATCTCGTCGTCGCACTCGTCTTCCTCGGTCTGAGGGTCTGGTCGTACTGGGACGTCTTCGGCCGCCGGGGGGTCGTCTACCCGGACACGCAGGTCTACGAGCAGATGACCTCGATGTCGGTGCTGAACGGCGACTTCTGGGCCGGACACGCGCTGAAGACCCCGGGCCTGCCGCTCTTCTGGAAGCTCCTGCCCGGATCGACGGGAGTCTCGGCTCCGTACGCGCAATGGCTCCTCTCGACCGCAGCATGGCTCGTCCTCGCGACGGTCGTGGCGATGACGCTGCGCGGCCGCCGGTTCCGCGTCGTCGGGTTCGCCGTCATCCTCGTGTTCGCGCTCACGCCGCTCGTCGCACAGTGGGACGGCGTGCTGCTGACCGAGTCGATCGCGATCTCACTCACGGTCCTGCTCCTGGCGGCGCTGATCCTCGTCCTGACCAGGCCGAGCTGGTGGACGGTGTCGTTCGCGCTCGCGACGACGGTGTGCGGAGCGCTGGCCCGCGACCAGAACAGCGTGTTCGAGCTGCTGCTGCTCGTCCCGGTCGCGGTCGTCGTCGCGTGGCGCGATCACCGGCGCAGCCTCGGACTCGCGCTCGCGGGCGGCGCCGTCCTCGTCTTCCTCGGCGGGGCCGTGGCGGTCAACCATCGCGGGAGCGAGGCCGGAGTGGGGGAGAACGTGGCGATCCGCGTGCTCCCCGATCCCGCGACGCTGCGCTACTTCCGGCAGCACGGGATGCCGGTCATCCCAGACATGTACTCGGTCCTGATCTCGAGCCGCTTCCCGCCGACGCGCTTCTATGAGGTGCCCGAGCTGGCAAGTTTTCGGCGCTGGGCGAGCTCGCGAGGCAACAGCGTCTACCTCGGCTGGCTCGCGACGCATCCCGGCGCCTCGCTCGGAGAGCCGCTCCGGAACCTCGACCGCATAGTCGCTCCGGCGAAGACGCCGGCGGACGGCCTCGACTTCTTCCGGCCGGCCGGCTACTCGAACGCGCTGCCGGGCTTCGCCGCGAGCTTCGTCTACCCGCAGACGGGCTGGCTCGTGGTCGGCTGGATGTGCATCGTCGGTGTCGTTGCACTCGTGGCCGCGGTGCAGGGCTACGGCCGCCGTGCCTGGCTCGTGCCTGGCCTCGTGCTCGCGTCGACGATCCCGATGGGCATCTTCATCTGGAACGCCGACGCGCTCGGTCGTGAGCGGCACGTCCTCCCGGTCGGCCTGTTCGGGCGCCTGGGGATGTGGATGCTCGCGCTCTACGTCGTCGACGCCTTCCTCGCGGCCCGCGCCGCGGAGCGGCGTCAGGTGGACGTCGTACCGGCCGGGAGCGGTGTCTCGACCGGGTCGTCCCCGCTCCACGGGAAGACGACCCAGCGGTCGGTGCGGTTCCACACGTACTCGCACTGGACGACGCAGCGCGGTTTTTCTTAGATCACTGCGATCTTGACCTCGCCGACCTTGCCCTCGAGGAACACCTTGACGAGGACGAGGGTCTGGCCGGTGTCGGCCACGTCGTCGGCGATCAGTACGCGTGCCTCCTGCAGGACGAGGTCAGGCACCGGGAACGCCGGCCTACCATGCGCACGCGGCGAGTGTGCGGGGGACGCGACCCAGCGCCTCTCGGTAGAGATCCTCGTACGCCGAGACGAAGCGCTCGGGGCGGAAGTGGCGTTCCCCGGCCGCCCGAGCCCTCTCGGCAAGCCGAGTGCGCAGACTCTCGTCGGAGGCGAGGCGGCGCAGAGCCCGACGCAGGGATTCAGGCGTCCGCTCCACGTACAAGACGTCCTGCTCCGAGACGTACTGCTCGTACCCCTCATGGCGCGTCGTAACGACGGGGAGTCCTAGCGCGAGCGCCTCCTGGAGGGCGAGCGGGAAGCCCTCGCCTGCCGAGGACGGAGCCACGAACGCGTCCGCACAGGCGATCAGCTCGCCAAAGCGATCGTGCTCCATAAACGGGATCAGCCGGCCGCGCTCGTCGCCACCAGCCCGGTCGCTAACAGCGATCAGGTCGTACGCGGGATCGCCTGCGGCCAGAAACACGTCGAGACCCTTCTTCGCGACGTCGCGGCCGGCGAACAGCGCAAGGAAGCGATCCGTCGGTAGATCGAAGGAGCGGCGCACCTGATCACGGTCGATGTCTGCCCCGGCTGGTCCGGGCACGCCGACCGGCAGAACCCTGACGTCGTCGAGGCTCCACGTGCGTTCGGCCCAGGCGGCGACGGTTGGGTTGTACGTGGCGACTAGGGTCGCGAGCCGCGAGGCCCGGCCGAGGGTCGCGAGCGCGGCACGCTCGGCGGCGTTCAGCAACGGGGACCTCTGCGGTACGAAGGCGACGTGTTGCGTGAGCACGCTCGGCACGCGTCGCCGCCGGGCGAGCACGAGCGCGGCCACCGACGTCCCGTAGATCGCGTCCTGCACGTGGACGACGTCGGCGTTGGCCAGCCTGCTGCGAAGCACAGTCCAGAGAGCCCCGGGCAAGGGCACGGGATACGGAACCCCCAGCCGACGCTCGGCCACGAACGTCGCCGGGACGCGCTCGATCGAGACGCCGTTCCGGTCCTCGACGTGCGCCGCCCTGGTCGAGCGGCAACAGACAACGGTGACGTCGTGCCCACGGCCGGCCAGACCTTCGGCGAGCGTCTCGGTGAAACGCTCGATCCCGCCGACGTGAGGCCGGTAATGGGCACTGACGAGGAGCAGCCGCATGCTTCCTTCCCTCGTCATTGGGCCGGCGCGCAGGCGCGGGCGAGGTAGAAGATCGCCAGCCCACGGACGAGTGGAACAGAGGCAGCTACGCGGTCGGCGCGGTCGAGGAGCGGCTCCACCCGGCGCGGGCCGGGAGGCGTGTACAAGGGTCCGTACTCGACCGAGACTGCCTCGAAGCCCGAGCCGGCGAGCCAGTTCCGCAGGTTCGAGGGGGTGATCCGCAGCACGCCGCGCTCCTCGCGCTGGAACAGGCCCATGAGCGCCGTGATCGGAAAGCGTGGATTAGCTTCGAGGAAGACGATCGGCGCGCCCGGTTGGAGGGCGGCGCGCAACTCGCCGAGTACCCGCCCGGGGTCGTCGATGTGGTGCAGAACATCGACCCCGTATCCCCCCGCGACCGAGCCCGGCTCGAGAGGCAGCGCTCCGTGCACGGCCCGTAGCTCGACTCGGTCGGCGTACTCCGCCAGGCGGTCCCGGGCCAGTTCGAGCATCGACTCGGAGAGGTCGAGACCGACGTAGCGAGTGCCTGGATGCGCTCGGAGGAGCTCAGCAGCGACTTGCGCGGTTCCGCAGCCGAGCTCGACCACCGGACCGTCGTCGAGCGCGGAGCCGAGCGAGCCTGCGATCACACGCGCCTTCAGCTCCTGGTTTCGGGGCCATTGCGAGCGCAGGAAGCGCCTGTCGTAGCGGTCGGCCAGCTTCTCGAAGAAGCGGCGCTGCGCCTCCTCCGCCTCAACTCGTTCGGGTCGCGTCACTCCGGACCGCGACGATACCGCCTGGCAGCTAGAGGGGACGCACCGCCGTGGTGACGAGGGACGAGTAGCCTGATCCGCTGCGGCACGACGGGAGTGTGAGAAACCTGCCGCCAGGGGCATGGGTCGGCGCCTCAGCGGCGACCGTGATGCGTCATGCACGCCTTCGCGGGCGGTTCCCGTCCGCCAGTCGTCCGCCGGTCCACGAAAAGGCCGGACTGTTCACGGACGAACACGGACGTCAACCGGGGGAGGTCGGTAGGGCGCAATCCCTGTGCTGGTGCGGGATTTCGTCCTCTAAGAACTCGTTTCAGAATGAACTTCATTGGGGTTTCGCGGGTCCTGGCCGGTTCTCGTCACGTTCGGTCCAGCCAATCACCGGGAGAGCCGCCCGAAAGGCGGCTCTCCGTGTCAGCAAGGCACAAGCGGGATCGACTACTTGCAGTCGACGCTGGGCTTCTCGAACGTCACGGTCACGTCGCCGTTGGCGTTGACGGTGATGTGGTCGACCTCGTGAATGAGGAGGTTATTGCCCGGCCCGTGTCCGATGAGGCGATAGTTGTTCACGTCCGTTGCCGTGAACTGGCCGTTCTGGAGGCTGCCTTTGAACGTCCCTTGCGACACGCCGGTCGCCTTGTATGCGTCGCCCGTGACGCTCCCCGTCAAGTCGCTGCCCTGAGGCTGAAAGTGGTACTTGCCCGAGACGTTGTTACCGTTGACGGTCGTCGTCATCAGGATGTGCAGGTCGATCGTGCCGGAGACGTCCTCGCCTGCGCCACCGTTGGCACAGGGGATGAAGTCGCTCCACGGGATCGTCTGGTTGACGTCGTTCTGCGTCACCCCGGCTGAAGCAACGCCAGCCACCACGCCAGCGACAACAACCGTCGCCAAGAGCAGCTTGAAACCTCTACGCATGTTCCCTCCCCTATCGATTGACTCCCAGGGGGCCTGCCGCTGGGATGCGTCTAGGAGTCTTGGCGGCATTCCGGCCGGTGTCAAGCTCCAAGTCCCCACCGAGGCACCGCTTCGACACCGAACCTAAAGGCTAAGCGGCCTCCCTCGAAGTAGGCATCGAGCAGTCGGGCCGCCTCCTCCTCGTTGCCCGGCATGAGGTGTCCGTATCGGTCGTAAGTGATGGTGACGCTGCTGTGTCCCATGTAAGTGCTGAGCGCCTTGGAGGACGGCGGGTCAGCGAACGCTCTCGACGCGCGGCGCTCTCGCCCCACACGTCGAGGGCTGCAGCTTGGCGGAGTGTTTGGTCCCTGGGTAAGGAGGGGGTAGTACGGCGGCGCGGGGTTCGGCATGTGCCAGGCCAGGCCGGGGCGCGGATCGGACACGCGCGCACGGAGCAGCTGACCCCGCAGTTTCGCTTCTCCCTGCGATTCTCTTTAGAACTCGTTTCAGAATGGGCCGCCGGGTTCGTTCAGCCCTGAGGGGCTGGGAACTGCGAAGGCCCGCCGGGGGCGGGCCTTCGCGTTCAGTGCGTTGTCGTTCGGGCGTTGTTTTAGGGGGCGAGCAGGGCGCAGAGGTCTGTTTCGTTGCCGGTGAGCGTGATGCTCGCCCACGCGCCGGACCAGTCCGCTGCGGCAACGAGATGGCCCGTGGTCACGAAGAGGCCGATCGGGTGGCCGGTGTTCGCGCTGCTGATCGGGCCGACAGCGAGCAGGTTGTGACCCGTTGCGTCCTCGAGAAACGAGACGGTGGGATTGACGGTCGGGCTGGGATACGTCGTGAATGTGCCCGGTCCGCCGAGGTTCTCGATGATCGTTTTGCCGGTGTTCGTGTTGGTAAAGCTCTCGAAGAGCTTGCCGTTGATCTTCTGGATCAGGGTGCCGTCGGGCAGAGTCGTCTGGCTCGTGTAGTACTCGTTGTCGCTGACGGGCACCACATTCACGGGGAACGCGCAGTGTGTCGTGTCCGTAAACGGAGTGTTTCCGACCGGAACACGGGGATCGCCGCCCGCTGCGGTTCCCGCAAGCACTCCGACGGCCGCGACCGCGGCAAACCCCAAAAGGATGAATCTCTTCATCTTGTCTCCCCTTCTCTCGGTCCACCCTGGAAAGGTGGCCCTATACCACGAACAGAGCAGCGCCTCCAGAAACGCTGCCTCAGCACGGCTGAGACGGGTGGCAGCGAGGAAGAAGAGCTTGCGACGAAGAAGAACGGCAGGGCTCTAGGCCGTCTGCACGACTGACTCGGTGTCTTCACCAGCAAGGACATCGTCACTACCCACTCACACAGCCGCAGCAAGAACGCCACATAGCTCACGCCGACGCCAACGGTAACCAGTGCCGTGCGGAGATAACGCGGTTGCTGGTGCGCCAGTTGTGCGCCAGTGCGCGCCAGCGTAGAGCGGTTTCCAGCGGATCTGAGCGGAAGCGGCGAGCTGCCCTGCGCTCACACCTGGGCAGCCGGAATCCCGCTCGGGTAGCGGGATTCGGCTCTGCGAGGCGGAGGGGGAGGGATTTGAACCCTCGACGGACGGAACCGCCCGTAACGGTTTTCGAGACCGCCGCATTCGACCGCTCTGCCACCCCTCCGCGGTCGACCTAGGTTAGCGGGGGCTTCCGAGCGAAGCGGAGAAGGAGGGATTCGAACCCTCGAGGCAGGGATTACCCCACCTAACGCCTTAGCAGGGCGCCGCCTTCAGCCACTCGGCCACTTCTCCGAGCGCGTCAGGATACAGGGGGCTCAGTCGTGCACGCGCGCGATGAGCTCTTCGCGCTTGATCACGCGCACCGATGTGCCGGCCATGCGAATGTCGTAACCGGCGTCGCGTGGGTACAGAACCTTGTCGCCCGGCTCGATGCCGTTCACGTCCGGCCCGACGGCGGTGACGATCCCCGAGCGGCACGGCGTCTCGGCGCTCGCCGGGATGATCAGCCCGCCGCGCGTCTCCGCCTCGCCCTCCGACGGCTGGACGACGACGAAGTCGTCGAGCGGCTCGAGGCTGAGGTCGACGCGCTGGTGCGGCTGGTCGAGCATGGTCGAAGCGTAGCGCCGAACTCAGAGGCGCCCGGCGTCGATGATGCGTTGGAGAAACTGCCGCGTGCGGTCCTCGCGCGGCGCGGTGAAGATCTGCTGCGGGTCGCCCTACTCGAGGATGACGCCGCCGTCGAGGAAGCAGACGCGATTGGCGATGTCGCGCGCGAAGCCCATCTCGTGCGTCGCGATCACCATCGTCATGCCGCCGCTGGCCAGTTCGCGGATCACCTCCAGAACCTCGGCGACGAGCTCCGGATCGAGCGCGCTCGTCACCTCGTCGAGCAGCATCAGCTCCGGCTTCATCGCGAGCGCCCGCACGATCGCGGCGCGCTGCTGCTGGCCGCCCGAGAGCCGATCCGGGTAGGCGTCGCGCTTGTCGGCAAGCCCGAAGCGCGCGAGCAGCTCCATCGCCTCGGACTCGGCCTGCTCCTTCGGCAACCCCAGCACCTTGCGCGGGCCGAGCGTCGCGTTGCGAAGCACGGTCATGTGGGGGAACAGGTTGAACGCCTGGAAGACGATGCCGATGCTGCGGCGGACGCGGTTGACGTCGACCGCCTGCCGTCTCCTGACCTGGAGGTCGGAGCGGACGGCCCGTCACCGAACCGCCCGCTCAGTCCGCTCTCCCGCGTCCAGGGGAGTGTGGTGTCTGTGTTTCTAGAAGAAGGTTGGGTCGTTGACGATGTTGTCGGGGTGGTTGAGCATGACGATGGCGCCGATGTTGGTGAAGGTTGCGTCGTCGGCGTTGAAGATGCCGCCGCCGCCGACCAGCGCCTGGTTTCCGACCACCGCCGAGCCCGGGCCGAGGGAGACGCTTGCGGGGCCGCCCATCTGGCCGTTGAAGATGCCGCCGCCGAACAGCGCCTGGTTGGGGTTGAGCGTGTACGGCTTGGTCGTGGTGGTCGAGCCGATCACGGTGCCGCCAATCGAGACGTCCGCCGACCCGCCGAGGCTGAGGTTCCCGACCGCGCCGCCGAGGCCTTGCCGCGCCAGGTTCCCGACCAGCACCGAGCCGGTGATCGTCAGCTCGGCGTTGCCGTCGCCGCTGTCGTCATTTCCACTCGCATTGACTATGCCTCCGCCCCCGGACTGCTGGCCGCTGACGCGGTTGAACGCGACCATCGTCCCCGAGATGGTCGCCGAAGTGTCGCCCCCGAAAGCGACGTTGGCGACTCCGCCGCCTAGGTCGGAAGAGTTCTTCGTGATCTGGCCGCCGGTGATCGACAGGACGCCGGTGCCGTCAACGCCGAAGTTGGCGTTTGCGATGCCGCCGCCAATGCCCTGATCTCCGAAGCTGTCGTCGGGGGCCGCGTTGCCGCTGATCTGGCTGCCCGAGATCGTCGCCACACCGTGGTTGAAGATCCCGCCACCGACCCCACCGACGGCCTGGTTCCCGGTCACCGAGCTGTTCGTCAAAGTCAGCGTGCCGCCGTTCGCGATGCCGCCCGCGCCGCCCTCGGGGCCGGCCGTGGCCGTGTTCCCGGAAATCGAGCTGCCGGTGATCGTCAGCACGCCGCCGCCGCCGACACCACCGTTGCCGTTCCCGTTCGCGATCCCACCGCCACCAGGGCCGCTGTTGCCGCTGACGGTGCTGTTGTTCAGGATCGCCGTGCCATTGTGGTTCAGGATCCCGCCCCCACCACCGCCGCCACTACCGACCGCGACGTTGTTGGTCACGCGCGTCGAGTTCAAGGTCAGCAGTCCCGCCTGCACCGGGCCAAGCGAGCCGCTGACGATGCCGCCGCCGGCGCTGCTCGCCGTGTTGCGCGTCACCAGACAGTGGTTCAGCGTCAACGTCGCCGTCAGACTCAGGATCCCGCCGCCAGCCCCAGCCGGCCCGGGCCCGCTGACGTCGCCGCCCGTAATCGTCAGGTTATTCATCGCGACGACAACGCCGCCCGCCACTGTCACCGTACGCCCCGACCCCAGGCCGTCCAGGGTCGCCGCCGGCGAGCCCGTCAAGGTCAGGTTCTTCGGCACCGTGAAGTTGCCGTCACACGTGCCTTTGATCAACAGGGTGCTCCCCGGCGCAGCCGCGGTGATCGCCGTCTGCAGGTTGTCGCTTCCGAACGGCGCACAGTTCACCGTCGTCGCCGCCAACGCACCCCCAGCGCCAACGGCCGCCAGTACCGTCAGGGCGCCGGCAAGCACGCCCAAAGCCGCAAGTCTCCGTCCCAAGATTCCTCTCCTCCCGATTTAGCGCCCACCTCATGGTTGGGCGGATCGGCCACCTACCCCTTGCAGCCCCAAGTATGCCCCAACACCTGAGCGTTCGATCGCCGCGCCTCGGGGTAGAAGATCGGGGTAGAAACCTCCTGTCGATTTCCGCGTGTTCGTTCGTCTACAAGATGTCAGCGAACGAAAGGAGAACAACCGTGCAGTACATGCTCCTCATCTACAACGACGAGAGCGCGTGGGCGGCCCTCTCGGAGGCCGAGCGCGAGGCGATCGTCGGCGACTACTTCGCCTTCACGGGCGAGATCCGCGAGAGCGGGAACTTCGTGGACGGCGCGCCGCTCCATCCGACCACGACGGCGACGGCCGTGCGCGTTCGCGACGGCGAGACCCTGGTCACGGACGGCCCGTTCGCCGAGACGAAGGAGCAGCTCGGCGGCTTCTACCTCGTCGAGGCCGCGGACGCGGACGAGGCGATCGCGATCGCCGCGCGAATCCCGGGCTCCCGCTACGGGACGATCGAGGTCAGGCCGGTCGTGGCGGTGGAGGCCGGCTCGACGGCGTAGCGGCTCGGATCACGGCCTCGAGCTCGAACCCCGGGCTCGAGGCCGTCCTCCACTATTCGAGTGTGTTCACGCCTGAGGATCGCGAGCGCGTCCGCGCACGGCTGCTCGAGCTTGCCCGCGAGGACGACCGTGTCACGGGCGCGGCGATCACTGGGTCGGCCGCCGAGGGTAAGGAGGACCGCTGGTCCGACGTCGACGTCTACCTCGGCCTCGCCGAGGACGCCGACATGACCGTCGTCATGGCCGACTGGACCGCCCTTCTCTCCGACGAGCTCGGCGCCGTCCATCACTGGGACCTGCCCTCCGGCCGCGCGATCTACCGCGTCTTCCTGCTCCCGAACCGCTTGCAGGTCGACGTCGCGTTCACGCCCGAGAGCAACTTCGGCGCGAGCGGCCCGGCGTTCCGCGTCGTCTTCGGCGAGCCGGCCCAGAAACCGCTCGCGCAGCCACCGTCGACCGACGAACTGACCGGCCTCGGCTGGCTCTTCGTCCTGCACGCGCGGGTCGCGATCGAGCGCGGCCGGACGTGGCAGGCGGCGCACTGGATCGACTGCGTGCGCGACCAGACGCTGGCGCTCGCGTCCGTTCGCCTCGGCGAGCGAGCCGATCATGCGCGGGGAGCGCACCTGCTGCCGCGCGAGGTCACGGCGCCGCTCGAGGAGACGCTCGTGCGCTCGCTCGACGCCGGCGAGCTTCGCCGCGCGCTTCGTGCCGCAACCAGGGCGTTCCTGGCGGAGGTGCGCGAGTCCGACTCCGGGCTCGCGACGCGCCTCGAGCCCGTGCTGCGCGAGGCGGGCGGCGCCTAGCCCGACCCGGAGATCGGCTTCTCCATCGACACGGCCTCGACCATGACGCCGTCCGGCAGCGTCACCTCGAAGTCCTCGATCCGACGGAAGCCGTAGGCCTCGTAAAGCGGGAGCCCGGCCAGCGTCGACCCGAGCGCGAGCCGACGGAACCCCTCGGCTCGCGCGGCCTCCTCGCACGCCTCCAGGATCCGGCGGCCGAGGCCGCGGCGCGTCCAGTCGGCCCGGACGAACATGGCCCGGACGCGGGCCGGCTCGGTCGCGGGATCGAGCAGGCGCTCGTCGCCGGCCGCCTCGCCGCTGCCCGTGTAGAGCTTGTCGCGCCTGCTCCACCCGCCGCAGGCGACCGGCTCGCCGCCTGCCTCGATCACGTAGTACGTCCCGTCCGCGAGGAGGGCGCGATCGACCTCGGCCACGTATCTCACGGCGCTCGCGGACTGCTGCTCGTCGTAGTAGCGCGGAAAGAGAACGGCCGCCGACTCGGTCATCAACGCCTGGACGCCTGCCTCGTCGGCCACCGTCGCGATCCGGAGCACCGGCTCCGTGCCCACGCGGGGACTCTAGTTCAGTCGCGACTCGGCGGCTCGAGGCCGAGCTTCTCGAACCGCGGCCCGAGGCTCACTTTCCGCCTCCACATGCCCTGCATCAGGTCGCCGACCTCGGCCACCCGGGCGGGCATCGTCTGCAGCGTGAAGCGCGCGGGATCGCTCTTGCCGACCTCCTCCCAGCGCATCGGCGCGGAGGCGCGGGCGTCCGGCGTCGGGCGGATCGAGTACGCGCAGGCGATCGTCCGGTCGCGCGCGTTCTGTCCGTAGTCGACGAACACGCCGGTCCGGTCGGCGACCTTCCACGTCGTCGTCGCGACGTCCTCGTCGCCGATCCGCCGCACGACCTCCTGCGCGAGCGCCTTGGCGAGGTCGCGCACCGCGGAAAAGCGCAGCTCCGGTTTGATCGGCGCCAGGATGTGCAGCCCGGTCGCCCCGGAGGTCTTCGGAAAGGAGTGCAGGCCGAGCTCGTCCATCACCTCCTTGACGACCAGCGCGATCTCGCGGACGAACTCCCACGGGTTGCCCTCGCTCGGGTCGAGGTCGATCAGCAGGTAGTCCGGCCGCTCGACGTCCGTGATGCGCGAGTGCCAGGTGTGCAGCTCGATGCAGCCGAGGTTGACGATCCAGGCGAGCGAGGCGGCGTCCTGGCAGACCGGGAAGTCGGCCGTGCGGCCGGACGGGAATCTGATGTGCGTCGTCTCGAGCCAGTCCGGATGCGGAACCGGCACGCGCTTCTGGTAGAAGAACTCGCCCTCGACACCGTTGGGGTAGCGCTTCATCTGCATCGGCCGGTTGCGAACGTGGTGGAGCACGCACGGCGCGACGTCGAGGTAGTAGCGGATCAGGTCTCCCTTCGTCAGGCCCGGCTCAGGGAAGAAGACCTTGTCCAGGTTGGTGAGCTTGACCTCGCGGTTTCCGACGCGCACGCCGTCCATATTCGCGATCGCAGCTCGGTTTCCGCGTCGAGCTACGAGCCGAGCAGCCGGGCGACCGTGGGATCGTCTTTGCGCTTCGCCGGGCGCACCTGCGCCCAGGTGCAGTCGGCCGCGTCCTTGTCCGGCCGGAAGCGGAGCAGTCGCGTCCCGTGCCGGAAGCGGTTGCCCTGCACCTTGTCGTAACGCACCTCGACGACGAGCTCAGGTCGTACCGCCGACTCCTCGAGCCCACCGCTTCCCCAGCGGTTCTGCTCGGAGAAGCCGCGCTCGGCGGCGCCGGCGAAGAGCGGCTTCACGAGCGCGAGGATCTCCTTCTGACGGCCCGCGGCGACGGCGCACGAGCCCACGTAGTCGAGCCGGCCGTCGTCTTCATAGAGCCCGAGGAGGAGCGTGGCGAGCGCGGTCGGCTTCGCCTTCCAGCGGACGCCGACGACGACGCAGTCCGCGCTGCGGTGCTCCTTCACCTTCTGCACCGCGTCGCGCGACCCCGGCAGGTACGCGGAGTCGAGCCGCTTGGCAACGACACCGTCGAGGCCGATCGCATCGAGGCGGTCGAGCCACTCCTGCGCCTGCCCGGGGTCGCGAGAGGCCGGTGAGACGTCGAAGGGCAGCTTCTCCACCCGCGCCCGGCGCTTCGTGAGCGGCTGCTGCCACACCGGCGCGCCCTTCCAAAGCAGGACGTCGAAGCAGACGAAGCGCGCCGGCGTCTCCGCCGCGAGCTTGCGCACGCGGCTCTCGGCCGGGTGGAGGCGCATCTGCAGGAGGTCGAACTCGAGGCGGCCGGCCTGCTCGATCACGATCTCGCCGTCGAGCGCGGAGTGGGGCGGAAGGCGCCCGCCGAGCTCCGCCAGCTCGGGAAAGTAGCGGAGCAGCGGCCGTCCGTTCCGGCTCCAGAGCGCGAGCTCGCCGCCGTCGTTCTCGAGCACGCCGCGGAACCCGTCCCACTTCGGTTCGTACTGCCACGTCTTACCGAGCGGCAGCTCCGAGACGAGCTGCGCCTCCATCGGCGGAAAGGGCACGTTCGGGCCGGGCATATCCGAAGGCTACTTCGGCGGCCAGGCCCGGCTGACCCTCTAATCTCCTCTCCATGAGGCGCGTCGTCGTGACCGGGCTCGGAGCCGTGACGCCGGTCGGCAACGACATGCGCACGACGTGGGAGTCGGCCGTCGCGGGGAGAAGCGGCATCGACTTCATCCGCACGTTCGACACGACCGGCTTCCCCGTCCGGATCGCAGCAGAGGTCAAGGGCTTCGATCCGACCACGGTCGCCTCCGTCAAGGAGGTGCGGAAGCTCGACCGCAACGTCCTGCTCGCGCTCGCGGCGGCTACGGAGGCCGTCGGCGACGCGGGCCTCGACGGCGCCTACGAGCCGGAGCGCGTCGGCATCCTCTTCGGCACCGCCATCGGCGGTTTCCTCGGGATGATGGAGCAGCACGACGTGCTGCGGGAGCGCGGGCCAGACCGTGTGCTGCCGACCTTCCTTCCGAGCGTGCTCCCCGACGCGGCCTCCGGCCAGTTGGCGATCTCCCTCGGCTATCGCGGCCCGAATTTCGCGCCCGTGTCGGCCTGCGCGACGGGGTCGACGGCCGTGGGGGAGAGCGCCGAGATCATCAAGCGCGGCGACGCGGACGCGATCCTCGCGGGCGGCGCCGAGGCGTGCATGCACCCGCTGATCCTTGCCGGCTTCTGCGCCATGCGCGGCCTCGTGGCCGAGGAGGAGGACCCGACCAGAGCGTCGCGGCCGTTCGATGCCACGCGCGCCGGCTTCGTCATGGGGGAGGGCGCGTGCGTCCTCGTGCTCGAGGAGTTCGAGGCGGCGCGGAGGCGGGGAGCAAGGATCTACGCGGAGATCATCGGCTACGGCGCGTCGAACGACGCCCACCACATGGCGCAGCCCGAGCCGGAGGCGACCGGGGTCGCGAACATGATGCGCGTTGCGCTCGAGCGAACCGGGGTCGCGCCCGAGCGGGTGGGCTACATCAATGCGCACGGGACGTCGACGCCGCTCGGCGACGCGGCCGAGACGAAGGCGATCAAGGACGTGTTCGGCGATCACGCATACGAGCTGGCCGTGTCCTCGACGAAGTCGGTGATGGGCCATTGCTTCGGCGCCGCCGGCGCGATCGAGGCGTCGATGTGCGTGCTCGCGATCCACGAGGGCGTGCTGCCGCCGACCATCAACCTGCACAACCCCGATCCGGACTGCGACCTCGACTACGTCCCCAACGAAGCGCGCGAGGCCCGCATCGACGTGGCCCTCTCGAACGCTATGGGCCTCGGCGGCCACAACGCGTGTGTGCTCGTCGGCCGCGTCGACTGACGCTCGCGCCGGCTGACCCGCCTCCGGTCTCGTCAGCGCAGCGGGCTGTGGAGAGATCGTCACGGCTTTGTTGCGTTTGCGTATCCCCTGGCCGCGCCGTCGGGCGGTACGCTTTCCGCGGGTGGCGGGTGGTCTTCTCCCCACCCAGGGTGGGGATATGGGCGACACGCGGCCACGGCGTTCAGGGACGCGGCTTGTTCGGCCGTCCACCTAGAGGCTTGATGTGAAATTCCACCGGATCGGATGACGCCCCACGCACGGCGCCGGATCGGCGCGTCCGGTCGCGACACGTAGCGCTGGTACGCGACGCGGACCGGCCACACCGCCCGGCTTGGCCTGAAGCGCCCCCGACGTCGGCGCAATTTCACATCAAGCCTCTAGTCGGGGTCGAGCGATTCGACTGCGTCGACCGTGAGGTCGGCGATCGAGTCGAGCACCAGATCGGCAAGTGCCAACGCATCCTCACCCGGCGGGAAGTTCGGGTTCGGGATCGCGATCGTGTGCATCCCGGCTTCCTTCGCCGAGCGGATGCCGCTGTGCGAATCCTCGACCGCCGCGCAGCGCTCGGTCGTAACGCCCATCCGTCGTGCTGCCTCGAGATACACGTCGGGGGCGGGCTTGCCGCGAGCGACTTCCTCGGACGAGACCGTGGCCTGGAAGAACACGTCCAGCCCGGCCAATTCGAGCCCAGCGTCGATCAGCGGGCGGTTGGACGACGAGGCGAGCCCGAGCGGCCAATGCGCCGCCAGGCGCTCGACAGCGTCGCGCGCGCCCGGGATCAGCGGCAGCTCCTCCCGGTAACGCGCCTCCATCAGGCGGACGATGTCGGCGCTGATCTCCTCGGGTGTACCGGGCACGCCGCGATCCTCGGCGAGATACCGCGACCACTCCGGCGCGCTCATGCCCATCATCGCCCGCTGCGCCGCTGCGTCATACCGCCCACCCTGCTCGACGATGTAACGGCCGCGTACCTCGTCCCAGACCTCCTCGGTCTGGAGGATGATGCCGTCCAGGTCGAAGACGACTACGTGGATCACAGCGTGCGGTAACCGCCGTCGACGTGTACGAGTGGGGGAGCTGCCGCGCCTAGGCGCGCCGACTCGACCTCGCCGACGAAGAACGTGTGGTCTCCTGTCGCGTGCTCCGAGGCAAGGCGGCACTCGAGCCAGCCGAGCGCGCCCACGAGCAGAGGCGCGCCGCGAGCTCCCTCCTCGGTCGCGATGCCGCTCCACATGCCGATCGGCGGAACACCGCGCGCGAAGTGCTGCGCCAACCACTCCTGCCCGCCCGCGAGCAGGCTCGCGGCAAAGCCGCCGGCCTCGCGCAGCAGCTCGTGCATCGCCGCGTCGCGCGCGATCGAGACGCCGACGAGTGGCGGTTCGAGCGAGAGTGAGACGAGCGACGAGACGGTCAGCCCTAGCCGATCGCGCCCGGCGTCGACCGTCAACACGGCCACGCTCGCCGGGGCGCGGCGCACCAGCGCGCGCAGTTCGTCCGCGGTCGCGGTCACGGCGAGAGGCGCTCGATCGCCCAGCCGTCGCGCTCCTGCCGGTAACGGAAGCGGTCGTGAAGGCGGTCGTCGCGGTGCTGCCAGAACTCGTATTCCAGCGGTTCGATCGAGAAGCCCCCCCAGATCTCGGGTCGCGGCACCGCGCCTTCGCCGTACTGCGCTCCCAGCCGCTCGACCCTCTCCTCGAGCTCGCGCCGCCCGCTCACGACCTCGCTCTGCCGCGACGCGCTCGCCGAGAGCTGCGCGCCGGACGGCCGCGATTCGAAGTAGCGGTCGGACTCGTCGATCGGCACGCGCTCGACGAGGCCCTCGACGCGAACCTGGCGGCCGAGCTCGTGCCAGTAGAAGCAGAGCGCCGCGTGTGGGTTCTCCTGCAGCTCGCGGCCCTTGCGGCTCTCGTAGCCCGTGTAGAAGACGAAGCCCTGCTCGTCCGCGCTCTTCAGGAGCACGAACCGGACGGACGGAAGACCGTCCGTCGTCGCGGTGGCCAGTGCGACCGCGTCGGGCCGGGCCGAGCCCGCCGCGCGGGCCGCCCCGTACCAGGCGTGGAACTGCCGCAGCGGATCGGGATCGAGGTCGCTCCGCCGCAGCGGCTGCGCATGAATCTCGTTGCTGCTCATCGTCCGTAGTATCGGGGAGTGCGCCTCCTCGCCGGGATCGTGGCGGTCGCGACGCTGGCCGTCCCTCCGATGCACTTTCCGCGCGACCACTTCGCCCACCGGGCGGGGATCGAGTGGTGGTACTTCACCGCCTACGTCCACGGCTCGGACGGTCATCGCTACTCCGTGTTCTTCACACTGTTCAAGCGCGGCGGCTTCGTGCTGCCCGTGAGCCAGGTCGTGAACCTCGACACCGGCAAGCTGGTCGGCCACAGCGAGCAGGTGATGACCGCACGCACCGGATCGACTGGGCTCAGCGTCCACGGGGTCAACGGCGGGCTTACATACGTCGCAGGCTCACGCAACTGGGCTCTCGGGGCGAAGAAGGGCTCGTACCTGATGTCGATGATCGCGACTCCCGAGAAGCCCTACGTCCTGCACGGCGGCGGCACGGGCTTCATCCGGCAAGGCTCGGCCACCAGCAACTACTACTCGTCGACGAGGATGAAGGCGGGTGGAATCATCGTGAACGGCCGGCGAAGGATCGAGTACCAGGGCACCGCGTGGTTCGACCACCAGTGGGGGAACTTCACGAACAACCCGAGCGCGAGCCACTGGGACTGGTTCTCCTGCCGGTTCGACGACCGTACCGAGCTGATGCTCTACCGCTTCCGCGACGGCCACTCGAGCGGCACCGCCGTCGACCGAGCCGGCCACGGCCGGCTCGTGACGAGCTTCGGCGCCAAGCCCGGAAAGCGCGATTACCGCGCCGTCGGCCGGAGCTGGCCGCTCGACTGGACGCTCACTGTCCCCGGCGAGCACCTGGCGGAGCGGTTGCACGCGATTGTGCCCGACCAGCTCTTCCGCAGCCTGCTCTTGCCCACCTTCTGGGAGGGCGCGGTGACCGCGACCGGGACGAAGGACGGCGTGTGCTTCGTTGAGGAGACCAGCTGATGGAGCTCGGACGGATCGGTGTATGGCTCGGACCGCTGAGCCTGCGGAGTGCGGCGGAGACGCGCGCGTTCGCGCCCGAGCTCGAGGAGCTCGGTTACTCGGCGATCTGGTTCGGAGAGGGTGTCGGCACGAAGGAGTGCTTCACGCAGGCCGCGACCCTCCTCGCCTTCACCGAGAACGCCGTGGTCGCGACGGGCATCGCCAACCTCTACGCCCGCGACCCGATGGCGACGGCCAACGGTGCGCGCACCCTGGCAGACGCGTACCCCGGCCGCTTCCTGCTCGGGATCGGCGTCAGCCACGCGCCGAGCGTCGCGACGCGCGGCCACGAATACGCGAGGCCGCTCGCGACGATGAACGCCTATCTCGACGCGATGGACGAGGCCGTGTTCCGCGGCGTCGAGCCCCCGGATCCCGCGCCGCGCGTGCTGGCCGCGCTCGGCCCGAGGATGCTGCAGCTGGCCGCCGAGCGCACGCGCGGGGCGCATCCCTACTTCACGCCGCCCGAGCACACCGCCGTGGCCAGGGAGGCGATGGGGGCAGGGCCGCTGCTCCTGCCGGAGCAGGCGTTCGTGCTCGAGACGGACGCGACCGCCGCGCGCGCGACGGGTCGCGAGCACATGACGTACTACCTCGCGCTCGACAATTACCGGCGCAACCTGCTCAGGCTCGGGTTCGCGGACGACGACTTCGAAGACGGCGGCAGCGACCGGCTCGTCGACGCGATCGTCGCCTGGGGCGACGTCGATGCAGTCCGCGACCGCGTCGCTGCGCATCTCGACGCTGGTGCAGACCACGTCTGCGTCCAGGCGATCGGCGGCGATCCGCTCCACGAGCTCCGGCAGCTCGCGCCGGCGCTCCGCGACCTCTGACCGCCGCCGCCGTCAGCATGGCGGCGTGAGCACAGAGCTTTCCGTCGCGACGCTCGACCGTCACGTCGACGAGCTCTGCGCACGTCACGGCATCGACCGCCTGAACGGGTCGCGCGGCCGCGCGGAGGTGCACCGGACAAACGGCCGCCGGACCGTGGCGATTCGCGTGCCGCCCGTTCGCGGCCAGGTCACCTACTTCGTCGCGCTGCACGAGATCGGGCACCTGATCGGCCCCGGCCGGTCGGGCACACGGCTGGAGAAGGAGGCCGCGGCCTGGCGCTTCGCGCTCGACGCGGCGCTCGTCGAGCCGACAGATGCCTGTCGCCGCCGAATCGGGAAGCGGCTCCGCTCCTACGTCACCTGGGCAGAAGCCCGCCAGTACCGCCGCCGGCCGCCCGTTCTGCCGGTGCCGGAAGCCCCGTTCTGGTCGCTCCTACGCCGACTAGAGGCATAGAGCACATTCCGTACGAGTTCGGTGAGCACGACTGCACCGGGATCGGCGTCGCCGCTTCGGGAGCGGCTTCGTCCGGTTCCTCGACGTTTCGGGCGGGTCTACTCGGCGTGGACGCGGCTGTCGTAGAGCCGCGAGTAGGCAGCCTCGAGCGCGTCGATGTCGACGACGTTGAGGCAGATGCCGGTGCTGGTGCCGAGCAGCGAGCGGAGCTCCTCGGCGGCGAGGACATCGGTCGGGTCGGCGACGCCGACGAGCAGGAGACGGTCGGGGAGGAACCTGATCGGCAGCGCCTGCATGCGACGCGCCGTTTCCTCTGGCAGGAGCATGGCGGCTTCCTGCTGGATCTCGGTCTGCGTCAGGTCGAGGAAGGGGATGTCGTACTGCTCGGCGAGCGCCTTCGCGATGTCGACGCTCGAGACCCAGCCCCACTCGACGAGGATCTCGCCCAGGCGGCGGGGCGAGCGCTCCTTCTCGGTCAGAGCAATCTCGAGCTGCTCCGAATCGATCGCGCCGACTCTGAGGAGCAGCGTGCCGAGCGGAACCCAGGCGTCTTTCGTCTCGTCCATCAGGAGTCTTATCGGCGGCTGGGCGACGGAGTTGAGCACGAATTTCTTTCGACAGATTCACCCTCTATCGTGGGTAGCCCGATGCCTGAATGGCCGATACAGGAATCAGAGTGTGCTCCGGGTCAGCCTCGAGCTGCGGCACTGAGCGCCTGTTGCGCGACTGTGACCTCGTCGGTCGGATGATCGAGACCGAGCGTGCGTCCGCGTGGCTTCGACTGGCCGTGAAGATCGGCCCCGAGCTCGCGCGGCACCTCACGCCCGTGCCGCCGCGCCCGTACCGGCCCGGCGTTGCGTAATGCCCGCGCGCGAGTGGCAGGCCGAGGTCATGATCGATGCCCGTCTCGTCCGGCGGCTGCTTCGCGATCAGTTCGACGAGCTCGAGCTCACGTCGCTCGAGCCGCTCGGTGAGGGCTGGGACAACTCCGTCTGGCTCGTCGACGGGCGGTGGGCGTTCCGTTTCCCGCGCCGCGAGATCGCCGTGCCGGCCGTGGCCCGGCAGCTCGCCATGCTGCCGAGGCTCGCGCCGCGACTGCCGTTGCCGATTCCCGAGCCGGCGTTCGCAGGCCGGCCCGGCGACGCCTTCCCGTGGCCGTTCTTCGGCACGCCGTTCCTCCCCGGGAAGGAGGCCGCGCATGCCGCACCGGCCGACGTCGAGCGGGCGCGGGCGGCCCGGCCGCTCGGCGAGTTCCTGCGGGCGCTGCATGCGCCGGAGCTGCTCGAGCTCGAAGGGGTCGACGCGTTGCCGGTCGACCCGATGGGCCGCGCGGACATGGGCAAGCGCGTTCCGATGGCGCGCGAACGCCTCGCGGAACTCCGCGCCGACGGGATCTGGGAGGCGCCGCCCGAGGCCGAGGGCATCGTGGCGGCCGCGGCTGCGCTCCCGCCGCCGTCGGGGAGGGCCGTAGCTCACGGCGACCTCCACCTCCGGCATCTGCTGATCGCCGACGAGGGCACGCCGTCCGCCGTGATCGACTGGGACGACCTCTGCGTCGGCGATCCCGCGATCGACCTGATCCTGTACTGGAGCTTTCTGCCGCCCGCCGCGCGGCCCGGCTTTCTCGCGGCCTATCCCGCCACGGAGGACAGGCTCGCGCGTGCCCGCCTCCTGTCGCTCTTCCTCTGCGGCGCGCTCGCCGTCCACGGCCGGCACGAAGGCAAGCCCGCTCTCGAGGCCGAAGCCGTCGCCGGCCTCGAGCGCACGCTTGCCGGCTGAACGCGGGCCTCGGATCGGGGCCTTTGTCGGCAAGCGGCGGGTCTGAGCCGATTCGGCTACTCGGGCCCCGCGGTGGCCAGGTCGACACAGCCGCGGCCGCGGTCGTCCTCCCGGAGCTGCCGGTAGGAAGGTGGGTCGGTGCGCAGCAACTCGGGCACCGTGACCGGGCGCAGGTGCCTTGCCTGCAGGAGCGCCAGCAGCCGCGGCAGGGCCTTCACCGTCACGGCGTGGAGGTCGTGCATGAGGACGATCCCGCCGGGGTGCAGGTCGCGCGCGACGCGCCGCACGATCGCGGTCGCGGTGATCCCGGGCACGTAGTCGTCGCTGTCGACGCTCCAGCGGATCTCGAGCATTGCGCGCGCAGCGAGGGCGTGCCCGAGCCAGGTGGGGTTGCGGCCGTACGGCGTCCGGAAGAGGCGGACCTCCGTGTTCGCGGCCGAAGCGATGGCTGTGCGCGCCCGGTCGATCTCGCCGTTGGCGTTCTTCCTCGGCAGGCGCCCGAGGTCGGCGTGGCTCCATGTGTGGTCGCCGACGGCGCCGATCGTGGCCTCCGCCGCCGGGAGCCGGGGCCAGTAGCGGATGCGGTTGCCGACGAGGAAGAACGTGGCCTGCGCGTGGTGACGGCGGAGGATGGCGAGGATCCGCGCCGTGTACGGGCCCGGCCCGTCGTCGAAGGTCAGCGCGACTTCGCGTACGTGCGACGCCCCGCAGAACACCGGGATGCCGAGGCCTTCGAGCCGTGTGATCGCGCGCTCGCGCTGTCGGGCGATGACGAACGCCGCCGAGACCGGCCGTGGCGCAGGCGGCCGCGGCGCCTGCGGGGACGGCGGGGTGCGCTGCTCCGCGACCGGAGTCGTGCCGCGGCCGTGCACTGCCTGGAAGATCACGGCGCCGGCCGGCACGAGCACCAGCACGGCGACGAGCACGATCATCGCGCGGCGGAGCCTCGCCCGCCGTGGGCGGGGACGCGGCTCGGCCGGCATCAGGACTGTCCGGGTCGGAAGTCCCTCTCTGCGGCCAGGCCACGACACGACGCCTCCAGTGCACTACGCAGGCCCGCCCTGCGCGGGTCCGGAGTGCGTTGTTCGGCGGCGACGTGCCCGCCCCTGCGTCCGCCGCTAGCGACGGACGAGGACGGGCGTTCCTGCCGGCGCGAACTTGAAGACGCGGAGCATGTCCCGATTGGCGAGCCGCACGCAGCCGTGCGACACCGCGCCTCCGATCGCTGCGGGCTCGTTCGTTCCGTGGAGAGCGACCGGGCCGCCTTGAACCCAGTCCCGGAGGGCGTCCGAGTGGGCTGAGATGCCGAGCGCGGCGGCACCGAACGGCCCGTCCGGGGTGTCGAGGAGGAACCGCTCGTCGACGTAGAAGCTGCCGACCGGCGTGGGCGTCTCGCGCGCCCCGACCGCCACGCGCGCCGAGAAGGCGAGCTCTCCCCACCGGTACAGCAGGACGCGGCGGCTCGAGAGGTCGACCACGATTCGCGCGCCCACCGGGTACACCGACACCTCGGACGCGCGGACCCAGCCGGTGCTGCCGTTCGGCCGGGTTGGCAGCTGCACCCGGAGCCAGAGCGGGCCGCAGCCGTCGCCGAATGAGCCGAGCACGCCGAAGACGGTAGGGAATCCGTTCTGGTCCTCGGCGCCGAAGCGTCGGACGAGGTGTGCCCGGGCGCCCGGCCAGGTCCGGACCGAGGCGGTACGGCGGACAAATGCTCCGTACGCGCGCGACGCGGATGGGGTGACGCCCGCCTCGGCGCAGCTGCGCACGATGCGGGTCGCGACGAGCCGCCGATCGATGCCGAGCCCGCCGGAGCGCGACCCCTGGTGCGAGCCCTCCGACCGTTGCTGCGCGCTCCCGCCGCAGCCGGCGAGCGCCAGGGCGGCCAGGCCGCCCGCCGCGAGTGCCGGCAACCACGCGCGTCGGAGTGCGAGTCGTTCCATCATCGGCCTCGTCTCATCGTGGCACAGACCGGTTCGGTCTCGGCTGCGCCTGGATCCAGAGACCGGTCGGCCCGACCCGGTTGGAGGCGGCCCCCGACGACCGGGACGCCGCCTCCAACCTCGAGGGCGTGCGGCTAGACCGCTCCTGTCTCTCGTTCGCCCCACTTTGCCGTGAGGGCGTACAGGATGATGATGCTCAGCGTCAGCACCATGAGTGCCCAGAGCGGATAGTCGGAGGATCCGACGAAGCCGAGCTGGCCAATGATGCTCACGACCACGACGACGATGGAGAACCATCGCGCCCAGGTCGCGCCGCCGACGAGTCCGAGGCCGGCGAGGACGATCACGCAGCCCCAGATCAGCGTGAGCCAGCCCCAGGTCTTGGAGTCGAAGACGATGATGTGCTGCGGGAGCACGAAGTAGTACTGCCCCCGGATGATTGCGATCAGGCCTTCGAAGAAGTCGATCACGCCCATGACGATCATGAGCAGGCCGGCGAACCCGATCCACCCGGCCCAGCTGTTGTTCCTTGCCACACTCCCTCCTTTCGGTGCCTCGACCCGCGAGGGGCGCGGATCGATGCGGTCAGACACGCGCGAGCATACGTCCTATCGGGCCGCGCTTCTAGCGCGGGCTGCGTGGCGGAGCCGCAAGAGCTGGAACGGGAGGAAGGCGAGGCAGACGAGTTCGCGGGCGACGACGGCGGGAGGCCGCGGCCCCGGGGCGCCCTCGACCGAGAGCCGGACCCTCTGGCCGCGGAGGGCGGCCCGGAACAGGATGCGGGTGCGCGGCCGGTGCCAGCCCGACGTGACGACGACGAGCTCGGACGCGCCGAGGGCGTCCGCGGCCGCGACCACGTTCGCGGCGTTGTCGGCTGTCGAGCGCGCGGTTCGGTCGCAGACGAGCTGTCCGCGCGGGATCGGCCACGCCTCGCGCATCAGCTCCGCCTCGGACCTTCCCGCGGGCCTCCGGGCCCAGCCGGAGAGGATCACGGGCTGCTCCTCGCGCGCCAGCTGCCGGGCGAACGCGAGACGGCTCGCGCAGATCGGGTGCAGCCGACCCGTGTCCCGCCCGGAGTAGCCCAGCACCGCCACGACGCGCTCAGCCACTGCGCGTCTTTCGGTGGCGCAGGTACCCGGCCGTGAGCAACGTGCCGATGACGGTGAGGACGAGGACGACCGCCTTCTTCCCCTGGAGCTTCGACTCTCCGCCCGCGCGCTGGCGCATCTCGACCGGCACCTCCTCGACGCGGAGCCCCTCGGACTCGAGGCGGAGGATCGCCTCGACCTCCGGCGCCCCGCTCGTGTACGGCCGGGCGAGCACGGGCAGCGCCTTCGCGTTCGCGGCGTACATGCCACTCGTCGCGTCGTGGAACGGCCGGCCCAGGGCGAGGGTCATCGAGCGCCGGAGCAGCGCGGTCCCGAACCGCCGGACGGGCGTCGGCTCGTAGCGCTCGGCCTCGAACCCCTCGCCGGAGGCGAACCGCGAGCCGACCGCCACGTCGCACTCGCCGGCCTCGACCTTCGCGAGCAGCCGGCGGAGCTCGGACGGCGGATGCTGTCCGTCCGCGTCGACCCGGCCGCAGTAGTCGTAGCCGTGATCGGCGGCGTACTCGTAGCCGGCGGCGATCCCGGCCCGCAGCCCGCGATTCTCGCCGAACGAGAGGACCTGCGCGCCGTGCCCGCGCGCCACGTCGGCAGTGCGGTCGGTCGAGCCGTCGTCGACGACGAGGACATCCGCGTCCGGAAGCTCGCGGTGGAGCTCGCCGAGCACGGCCGGGAGGTTCTGCTCCTCGTTCCAGGCGGGGACGAAGACGAGCGTGCGAGACGGCATCCTCGGAGGGTAGAGGAGCGCGCTTGCGGCGATCGCTCGCAAGGTGTGCGTCTGCCGTGACCGACGTGACCTGCCGGAACCGGCCGGCCACGGCTTCTTCGTCTCGCACCAGTCCTGGCGCGCCTTCTAGTCGCGCCGCTTCGGCTGGCGCTCTTCCCAGTTGTCCGGGTCCCGGAGCTGGAAGGCCGAATAGATCGCGATTCCGATGAAGCCGAGAATGCCGAGCGCCGCGATCCCCCAGATCCAGCTCGCGACGAGGAGAGCTGCAATCACCGTCGTCCTTTCGGTCGGTTCCGGAGAGACCGTAACCGCTGGGAGCCGACAGAGCTGGGATTCGAACCTAGGGCCGGGGTTATAGTCGCGCCGTGCCTCTGTCGTCGAGCGTCGCTGACATGCTCTCCCAGTTGGCGCTCTTCGCCGACCTGTCTCCCTCGCAGGTCGAGGCGGTCGCCGATGCCTTCGGCGAGCAAGCCTTCGCCGAGGGGCAGCGCGTGTTGCGCCAGAACCTCAGCGGCGGTGGAGTGTTCGTGATCCTGGAAGGCGAGGTGGCCGTCGTGCTGGACGGTGAGGAGCTCACCCGCCTCGGACGCGGCGAGTTCTTCGGCGAGATCTCGGCGCTGACGGACGAGGCGCCGAACGCGGATGTCGTCGCAGCGGCCTTCTTGCGGTGCCTCGTCGTTCCGGCCCCCGAGCTGGAGGAATTCCTGCTCGAGCACCCCACGGTGCTGCTGCGGATGCTGAAGGTCGAGGTGCGCCGCCTTCGGCAGGCCGAGCTGACCCAGCAATGATCGACCGCCCCTTCCCGCCGGGCGACTACGACGTGGTCGTCGTCGGCAGCGGGCCCGGCGGCCTACAGATGAGCTACTGGCTGCGCAGACTCGGGATCCGTCACGCCGTCCTCTCGGCCGACGACGCACCTGGAGGCATGTTCCGCAAGCTGCCCGTCTTCCAGCGCATGCTCAGCTGGACGAAGCCCGACGCGCCGGTGGAGCGCGGTACGCGCGAGTACGAACGCTACGACCACAACAGCCTGATCGCCGTCGAGCCTGAACTCCAGGCCACCGCGGCGGAGTTCATGGACCGCAGCTTCGACCTCCCGTCACGGGCGGAGATGGAGCAGGCGCTGGCCGCGTTCGCCGGACGTGCGGGCCTCGAGGTGCGCTATCGCTGTCGCTGGGCCGGGACGCGCCGCGAGGACGATCGCTGGGTCCTCGAGACGCCCGACGGCGACTACCGCTGCCGGGCCGTCGTCCTCGCTGTGGGCATGGCCGAGCCGTGGCGACCGGAGCTACCCGGGATCGAGGCCGTCCCGCACTATGTGGACACGCGCTCGCCGAGTGACTACGCGGGCAGGCGTCTGTTCATCGTCGGCAAGCAGAACTCAGCCTTCGAGATCGCTCAGGCGTTGTTGCCCTGGGCCCAGCAGCTCGTGCTCGCCGGGCCGGGCCGTGTGAAGAGCGACCTGGGCGCGCTTTCGCCGTTGCGCGTCCGTTACTTGCAGCCCTACGACGAGTTCGTGCGCGGCGGGTACGGCACGTTCATCCTCGACGCGGCGATCGAGCGGATCGAGAGGCACGGGGAGGGCTACCGCATCGTGACGCACAGCGCCGAGTCGCAGGCGAGCTTCGTCTTCGAGGTGGACGAGGTCATCGCCACGACCGGCTTCCAGACGCCGCTCGGCGATCTCCCCGCGCTCGGCCTCGCCACCAAGGCGAGCGGTCGCCTGCCGGTGCTGAAGACCTTCTGGGAAAGCGTGTCGCTCCCGGGGATCTTCTTCGCCGGAACCGTCACCCAGGCGGAACGCGGCCTCGAGAAACACGGTGCCTTCGCCAGCTCCACGGGCGTGAGCGGCTTCCGCTACAACGCGCGGATCCTGGCCGAGCACCTCGCCTCTCGCGTCTTCGGGGTCGAGATCGTGCAGCCACCGCTGCCGACGGCCGAGGCCGTGTCCTACCTGCTCGAGGAGGCCTCACACGGTCCAGAGCTCTGGATCCAGAAGGGCTACCTCGCCCGCGTCCTCGGAGTCGACCCGGCCGCCGGCGTTCGCGACGAGGGCATCCTGCCGCTCACCTACTTCGTGGACGACTGGCCCGCCGATGGGGTCGCGATGACGATCGAGCACGATTCGCGAGGGACGATCCGACCCGTGCTCTACGTCCGCCGCCGAGGTGTCGTTACCGAGCACGAGCTGCCGTCACACCCGCTCCACGACTACTCCGGCGAGGAGCACCGCCGAGAGGCCGCCGACCGCATAAGGCTGCTGCTCCCGTCCGCGGAAGTCGCCGTGTAGGCATCCGGGGGGTCCGGGACCGCAACCGCCAGCGGGATCCTCGCTATCTCGTGTCTAGGCGGGTGCGGGTTCGCCGGCGGGCGGGTTGGCGCGAAGGGATTGGCTGAAGGTTTCGAGGAGTTTGATGACCTCTGGGTGTTGTTCGGGTTGCCAGTCGTCGAGGAGAGCTTGGAGTTCGAGGCGGCGTGCTTCTTCCATCTGGTCGGCGGCCGTATGTCCAGCGTTTGTGAGGCGAATCGGTTGATCTGGTGAGGCTGGCACGCGTTCGACCAGGTGATGGGCCTGGAGGCCGACGAGGAGCGGCAAGAGCGCCTCGTCTGAGATGTTCCAGGTGGTCGCGACTTCGTGGGTGGTGAATGGGTCGTGTTGGTGGCGGCGCAGGAGGAGCCAGGCTTCGGCGGGTGTGATGTCGAGCCGAGCGGTGTCGGCGAGGTGCTGGTAGATGCGGTAGCGGTTCTCGCGGCGTGCGAGCGTGCTGAGGCGGGTCTCGAGCTCGTCCAGAGAGCTGGCCTTGCGGGGTGAGGCGAAGCTGTCGCCTATGCCCTGATCGGCGACGGTCTGGCGGAGCGGTCGCTCGTGCAGGAACCAGGTCGCGGCGAATGCGGCCAGTGCGAGGCCGGCCGCGATCAGGAACACGGGGTGGAGCGACTCGGCGTAAGCGGCCCGGTAAGGGTCGCGGACCGCCGCCGGCAACCGAGCGATCGAACCGGGGCCGAGGTGGGCGGGGAGTTGAGTCCCGGCGCCGGGCGGGAGGTGGCTGGCGAGGTTCTTGGTGAGTTGGTTGGTGAAGATGGCGCCGAAGATCGGTACGCCGATCGTGCCGCCCATCGAGCGGAAGAGGGTGGCGCTTGCGGTGGCGACGCCGAGGTCGCGGTAATCGACCGCGTTTTGCACCGCCAGGATCAGCACCTGCATGACGAAGCCGAGACCAAGACCGAGCACGAGCATGTACAGATCCGCGAGCGGCGTCGTCGTGGTCGCTGTGAGGCGGGAGAGAAGGACCATCCCGACCACCATCAGGGCGGTGCCGAGGATCGGGAAGATCTTGTAGCGGCCGAAGCGCGTGATCAGCTGTCCGCTTCCGATCGAGGCGATCAGCACCCCGGCCATCAGCGGCAGCATCTCCAGCCCCGACTGAGTCGGGCTCGCTCCCTTCACGATCTGCAGATAGAGCGGGATGTAAGTGACCGACCCGAACAGCGCCATCCCGACGACGAAGCCGATCAGGCTCGACACGGTGAAGACGCGGTCGCGGAAGAGCGACAGCGGCAGGATCGGCTCCTTGGCGAATCGCTCCGCCACGACGAAGCCGACCGACATGACGATGCTGAGGACGAGCAGCGCCACCATCGCCCCCGAGAACCACGGATAGGTCGTGCCACCCAGGCTCGTGAAGAGCACTATCGACGTCAGCCCGCCCGCGAGCAGCCCCATCCCCAGGTAGTCGATGGCCCGCTTGACCCGCGCGGCCGGTGTGTGCAGCACGAGCTGCAGCACGACGAACGCGGCGATCCCGATCGGCACGTTCACGTAGAAGATCCACCGCCACGACAGATGGTCGACGAACAAACCACCCAGCAGCGGCCCGACCACGGTCGAGATCCCGAACACCGCGCCCATCAGACCCGAATAGCGGCCCCGCTCGCGCGGCGAGACCACGTCGCCGATCACCGCCTGCGTGCTCACCATCAGCGCGCCGCCACCAAGACCCTGCAGGCCGCGGAACGCGATCAGCTCGCCCATGTTCTGGCTCAGCCCGCACAGCACCGAACCGAGCAGAAACACAACGAGCGCGACCTGCAGAACGAGCTTGCGCCCGTACATGTCGCCGAGCTTCCCTGCGACCGGAGTCGTGATCGTCGACGCCAACAAATAGGCCGTCACGACCCACGACAGCTTCGCGATTCCCCCGAGATCGCCCGCGATCGTTGGCAGCGCCGTCGACACAATCGTCGAATCCAGCGACGCCATCAACATCACCAGCATCAACGCGCCGAACACTGGCCCCACCCGCACGGAAGCCGCCGTCGGCGAGCCCGCCTCGGAAGCCACGCTCATCCAAAGATCCTAGGGAACACAGTCACGAACACAGGAAAACGGCGAGGCCGAGCGGCGAGTCCCGTGTTCGTTTCACCCTCCCCGCCCGGCCCCTCGCGCGCCTACGCGCGGCGTGGGCACGGGAAGCACGAGCATGCTTCAGTCGAGCAGCGCCAGCGGGGCGGCCTTGAGACGATTGAGCGGAGATCGGGGTGAGTGCGGAGTCGAGCAGAGGTCGGTCAAACGCCTTAACCAAGCCGTTTTTGGCTCTGCGAGAGGCGGCGGGGCTGGGATTCGAACCCAGGGTGCCCGTGAAGGCACAACGGTTTTCAAGACCGCCCCGTTCGACCGCTCCGGCACCCCGCCGAGCCGTGAGTTTATGCGGGGTTGCGGGTGATGTCCGCCTCCCCGGCTCGGTCCTGGGCAACGTACCGGCCGGTTTGCGTTGCCCGAACGCGGACGAACACGTCCAGGGCGAGGACGCGCGTTATCGTCGAGCAGCCGACGGGAGAGAGGCCGTAGCAGTGGTCAGTGGCACGATCATCGCCGAGAGCATCCGGCCAGGGGCGACGCTCGACGTCGCGCTGAGCGTGCGGCAGATCCGGCGCGGGGGACCGGAACGCCTCTCAGCGAAGCAGGAGGCGGCCGGTATCCCGCTCCAGTGGACGCTGATCGAGTTCGAGGTCGATGACAGCGACGCCCTTCCGCTGGCGAACGCACTCGCCGACGTCCTCGATGACATCGGTTGGTACGTCGACTTCCGCTCAGATCAGGAGACGTTTGTCGTGTTCGCTCGGCAAGTCTTCCGCTACGCGCGCGGCGACGTGACCGGACGCGCCGAGGCGGAGGCGCATGGCCGCTCGCTCGGCGTGCCAGAGGCGCAGCTCGACTGGCCCGAGTGACGCTCCCTGTGGACGCGGGCGAGGACGTCAAGGGCGACGTCGAGTAGGCCGTCGTCGAGCAGGTGCTCGTAGACGGTCGTGGTCACCGCCGGGCTGGAGTGTCCGAGCTGCCGGGCGACGATCGCGGCGGGCACGCCGGCGACGAGCATCGTCGACGCCGACGTATGCCTGAGCTCGTGGTAGGTGCTGGCCGGGTGGCCGCGCTCGTGCTTCGCGCTTGGAGGATACGCTCACGTTCGACGACAACGGTCGCCTCAGGAGGCGGCGGAGTTGTCCTCCTCGTCGTCGACTTCGGCCAGTCGATTCCGGACGTACTCGAGCGACTCCTCGAGCAGTTCCTCGTCGAAGTGAAACGAGGTGCTGCTTCCGAGGGTGAAACCGTTTTGCCACCAGCCGGGGAAGGGCCCGCCATACCACGGCTTCGGGTCGTCGTCGGGCTCCGGTGCCGAGTAGGTGCGGCCGATGATGATGAAGTCTGTGATCTCCCAGCCCTGGGGATTTTCCTCGTCGAGGTGGTCGAGTTTCCAGCGCACGAGCGCGAGCACTCGCCGTTCGAACTCCTGACGTTGCGCCTCGGAGTCGCCGCTTGCCACGGGGCCGACGATAGGCCACGTGCGGAGGAAGGTCAATCGCATCCGTTGCGCTTCGTGGCCGTGGGAGAGATGTGATCCGTGCCTCGATCGAGGGGTTCCTCCGCCCGCGGATCGAGCGCTACCGGCGGGGCCTGAGTCGTCGCGGGGTTGTTACGAGGACTCGCTCGACTACGAGCGACCTCGGTCGAGCTGCTCCGTCCGCTCGGAGACTCCGGCAGCTGGCTCTACCGTTCACGGGTCTACGACGAACGCACCGACCCGCTCGTCCACTCGGAGCAGGTGGAGGCAAGCGCCGATTCGATCCTCCTCTTCGACGGGGTGTTTCTGCTGCAGCCCGAGTTGGTCGACTGTGGGATTTCCGCGTCTTCATCACCGTCGCCTCCCGAGAGGTGATCCGCCGGGGGCGCATCCGCGACGCTGAGTTGTACGGATCGCCTGATGAGGCTGAGCGACGGTACCAGGCCCGGTACCTGCCCGCCCAGCGGCACTACCGCCGCACAGTCCGGCCGGGCGAACTCGCCGGTGTCGTACTCGAGAACGACGACCCGTCCCAGCCGGGCGTACTCGTGCGGAGCTGAAAGCCGGCGTGGCGAGCGTCGCCCAAGCTCAGCTACACGGAGGCAGTTGTCTTTTGATCGAGCAGTGACTTCAAGTAATCCTCCAGTTTGTCGAAGCTGTCTTCCTGGCCGTCGGACTTCGTCATGTGGTCACGGCCGGCCTTGTCGCGGAACGCCAGCGTCATCGTCAGCTTCGTCACTCCGTCAGTTTCGTGCAGATCCACGGACTCGACGGCGTCGGCTTCTGGCCACCCTTCGAACAGCCACGTTGCGACAGTCCGGGTGGGCGGCTCGATCTCCAAGTAGGTTCCACGGAACGAGCACTCGCTTCCGTCGTCGTTCACGAAGACGATGTGGTAGTTGCCTCCGACGCGCAGGTCGATCGAGCATTCCGTCACCTCAGACGTAAATGGAGCGAACCATTTGCGCACATGCTCGGGCTTCGTGAAGACGTCGAAGACGAGGTCGATCGGGGCGTCGAACTCTCGAGTGGTGACAATCTCGAGTTCATTCGGAAATTCGATGACTGCCGATCCATGCCGATTAGCTATCACTGCGGCTCTCCTTGCGTTGGAGTTCTTTGAGGTAATCGTCCATCCGATCCAGTCGGTCGTTCCGGGCCTGCTCGTATTTGGCCAGCCACTCGTGGAACGGCCGAAGGTGCTCGGGTTCCAGGCGGTACAGCCGGCGACGCCCCTCCGCCCGGCAGCTGACGAGTCCGACCTCACTGAGCACGCGTAGGTGCTTTGAAACCTGGGGCTGGGACATCGAGAGGTCGTTCACGATCGCCCCGACCGCCTTTTCGCCTGCGATCAGAGCGTCCAGGATGTCCCGCCGGTGCGCCTCGGCGATTGCGTTGAAGACGTCCGACGTCGTCGACGAACGGGCCACGGTGGAATTATATTCCGATATCGGCATGCGTCAAGATCTGCGACAGGAGTCCGCCGGGTGAGCGCACTGTCGCTCGAGAGCCGAACCGGCCCCGGCTCCGTCAGGAGCCGACCCAGCCCGGGCGGTTGTGCACCGTGAAGCGTCGTGAGCGCGAGCCCTGGTTCCCCGGATGTCCGTGGCCGTAACGACGAACTTGCGAGTCAGCTTGAACAGGAAACAGCCTGGCTGGCGGATTCTGCCGGAAGTCGACGGCGACCTGCTCCTTCACCACCACCTTGCCGCCGAGGTTCTGGACCCGCCAGGTGAGGAGGGCCGGCGCGACCGGCGTGCCCGCCCACTCGCCCGGAACCGCGATCGAGGCCGTGTCGTACGCCTCGGCGATCAACTCGACCTTGCCGCGGAGGAAGTTCGGCAGCATGTCGCCGCCGACGCCCGCGGCGCGAAACGTGATCGCCTCGACCCCCGGTGCCGTCTTGTCCGCGTAGGGCGTCAGGTGGCCGGCCGAGAGCGGGTTGATCGACCCCTCCGGAGCTCGGTCAGGTGGACGTGCCCGCAGTCCTTCAGGATCGTGCCGAGCTCGGTCGTGCGCGCCTTGACGGCGTCGCCTTTCTTGACCGCAGCCCGGATGTGCCAGTACTGGAAGGCTCGTCCGCTGCCGGTGTCGACCCCGACCCAGTCCTTCGTCACCTGGCTGACCGTGCCGGAGACGACCGGATAGACGGTCGTGCCGTCCAGGGCGGAGATGTCGACGCCGAAGTGGAACGAGAACGCGCCGCCGGCGGTGATCAGGTCGCGCTGGGTCGGCGGCACCTTGAACACCATGCGCGGATCACCGAAGCTCCCGCGCACGGGATGCTGCCGGTCGAACCGCTTCACCGGCCAGCAGTAGGCGGTCCCGGCCTGGGGCACACGCTGCTTTGGCGCCGGAGGCACGGCTCCGACAGCCTACCGCCTGTGCGAATCGTCACCCACGACTCAATTCACCGGCGTGAACGGATGCAGCTCGTCGGCGCCATGGTGGATGATGCCGTAGCTCGACTCCGGCACCTCGTTCCAGGCGCCCGCGAGGTCGCCGAGCGGCTCGGAAACGATCAGGCGAGTCGCGTCCGAGAGCCCGTGGAACAGCGGGTTGTCCGGGTACTGGTCGCGCAGCGTGGAAACCGCGGTCGAGTAGAAGAGCGAGCGCGACTTGCCCTCGCTCGAATAGCGGAACCCCCACACGCTGTCGCCGTCGGTGGTCGCGACGGTCATCTGGATCGGGTGCTCGACGCCGTGCTTCCGGCCGGTCTCCTCGATCAGCCTCACCGCACGCGCGACGGCGGCCGGCGGGTCGTCCTCGAGCCCGAGCGTCAGGGCGAGGTAGAAGAACAGCTCCGAGTCGGTCGAGCCTTCGATCGACGGGTAGAGGTCCGGGTCGACGGCGAGCGTCAGGTCGCGCTTCACCTGGTGGAACTCGCGGATCAGCCCGTTGTGCATCCAGAGCCAGCCGCCGTGGCGAAACGGGTGGCAGTTGGTCTGCTGGATCGGCGACCCGGACGAGGCGCGGATGTGGGCGAAGACGATCGACGACTCGACGTGAGCCGCCAGGTCGCGCAGGTTCCGGTCGTTCCAGGCCGGCTCGATGCTGTGGAAGACGCCGGGCGTCTCGCCGACCCCGTACCAGCCGATGCCGAAGCCGTCGCCGTTCGTCGTCTCGGCGCCGAGCCGCGAGTGCAGGCTCTGGTCGATCAGCGAGTGCGTGGGCTTGTAGAGCAGCTCCTCGATCCGGACGGGGGAGCCCGAGTAGGCGAGCCAGCGGCACATGGTGTCCTCCTTCGCTAGTGGTGGAAGGCCGAGCTCGAACCGTCGCGAACCGGCTCGGCCTGGCGCTCGAGCTGCGGGAGCTGCCGCTTCAGGTCGTGGACGAGCAGGTCGGCGAGGTCGTGGGTGAAGCCCTGCCTGACCACGACGCGAAGCGCCGCCAGGTCGGTGCGGTTGGCCGGGAAGGTGTAGGCGGGGACGAGCCAGCCGCGCTCGCGCAGCGCGTTGGAGACGTCGAAGACCGTGTAGTTGTCGACGCCCTTGCCAAGCGTGAAGGCGAAGACCGGCAGCTCGTCGCCCTTCGTGATCAGCTCGAAGGGGCCGAGCTCGCCGATCAGCCCCGAGAGGCGCGTCGCCACCTCGCGGGCGTAGCCCTGGACACTGCGGTAGCCCTCGAAACCGAGGCGCAGCGCCATGTAGTACTGGGCGACGACCTGGGCGCCCGGCCGGGAGAAGTTCAGCGCGAAGGTCGGCATGTTGTCGCCGAGGTAGTTGACCCAGAAGATCAGGTCCTCGGGCAGCGCGTCGGCGCCGCGCCAGACGATCCAGCCGACTCCCGGGTAGACGAGCCCGTACTTGTGCCCCGACGCGTTGATCGACGCGACGCGGGGGAGCCGGAAGTCCCAGACGAGATCGGGGTCGACGAACGGCGCCACGAATCCGCCCGAGGCGCCGTCGACGTGGACGGGCACGTCGATCCCTGTCCGCCCCTGCAGGTCGTCGAGCGCGGCGCAGATCTCCTGCACCGGCTCGTACGAGCCGTCGAAGGTCGAGCCGAGGATCGCGACGACGCCGATCGTGTTCTCGTCGCACCGCTCGACCGCCTCCTCGGCGGAGAGGTTGAAGCGGTCGCCTTCCATCGGGACGAGGCGCATCTCGACGTCCCAGTAGTTCGCGAACTTCTCCCAGCAGACCTGGACGTTGATCCCCATGACGAGATTCGGCTTGTCCGCGGGCCGGCCGGCCGCCCGGTGGCGCTGCTGCCAGCGGCGCTTGAGCGCGAGGCCGCCGAGCATCGCCGCCTCGCTCGAGCCGGTCGTCGAGCAGCCCGTCGCCTGCTCGGCGTCGGGGGAGTGCCAGAGCCGGCTGAGGATGTTGACGCAGCGCAGCTCGAGCTCCGCGGTCTGCGGGTACTCGTCCTTGTCGATCATGTTCTTGTCGAGGCACTCCGCCATCAGCTTCTCGGCCTGCGGCTCCATCCAGGTCGTCACGAAGGTCGCCAGGTTCATGCGCGCGTTGCCGTCGAGCATCAGCTCGTCGTGCACGATCTGGTACGCGAGGTCGGGGGCCATGACGGAGTCCGGCAGCTCGTGCCTCGGGATGCGGCGCCCCTCGAGCGAGAAGAGCGGCGCGATCGAGAGATCGTGGCTGGGCCGGCCGGGGGCCTTCGGGTGCTTGAGCGTCACGGACAGGTCCTCCTCGGGAGTCGTCTTGCGCAGTCAAGCCGAGCGCAGCCGCGCCGCCATCGCCTCGTCTGGGTGATGTGCGCGGTGTACGCGCGGTGAACGCGTCAGCCTGCCGACGGTGCCGCGCCGATGCCGCAGTCCGTGCCGCGTCTCGCGTAGGCCGTGTAGTTGTAGTGGTCCGAGAGCAGGCGATAGTCGCTCGAGTGGACGAGTGCATAGAGCGGCGTGTTCGTCCGGTAGTGCTCGTTGCGGGCCGCCTTGCGGGCGTCGTAGGGGATGCGCTTGACGAGGACGGCCACGTCGGGGAAGACGTGTGATTGCCAGTAGCGGATGAGCGTCCGCTGGTACGCCTCGGTCTTCCCGGGCGCGATCGTGGCGATCCAGGCGCTGTTCGTGTCCCCGCGTTTCGCGGCGAGCAGGTAGCCGGCCGGGAAGTCCCGGAAGAACACGATCCGGCAGTGCGGCCCGATCCGCGCCAGGTCGCGCCGGAACTGCTCGAGGAACAGCTCCTTGTTCAGGCTCGTCCTGATGCCGGCGTACGGGCCGCTCGACGCGGCGGTGGTCAGGTTCGAGATCGGGCCGTCGCGGTAGACCGCTCCGCCGAGCACGACCAGGAGAGCCGGGACGATCACCGCGGGCCAGACGAGCGGCTTCGGCGCGGCTGCGAGCGAGTCCTCGAGCGCCCAGAGCAGGAACGCCGTCGTGACGAGCGTCGCCGGGAAGAAGCCGATGCCGAAGTTCACGGCACCGTTGTTGCTGGAGTACGCGGTCGCGAAGCCGGCGACGAGTGCCGGCACCCACACCGCCGCGAACAGGCGCCTCGCCTCGGGCCGCGGCCACACGAGCACGAGCAGCGGCAGCGCGAGCCCGCCGTAGTGGGCGACGTACTCGAGCGTCGCCGTGTAGGCGGGTGAGTCGAAGGAGTGGTAGAGCGAGCCCGGCAGGACGAGGAGCGGCAGCGGGACGAGCACGAGCGGCGCCAGGCGGCGCTGCCAGTGCCAGAGGGCGCCGAGCAGCACGAGCGCGGGGAGCACGAGGTACCAGAAGTGGAGCGTCGACCACCCGTGGTCGAAGACGTCGCCGATCTTGTCGATTCCGCCCGAGTGGCCGAGGTAGTCAGACGAGCGCCGGTATCCGCTGACCACGTTGTGCAGGCCGGCGACGCCGACGACCGAGCCCATCGCCGCGCAGCCGACGACGAGGGCCGGGACGCCGAAGCAGACGATCTCTCTCCGCCAGCGGGACGGCGCGAGCGCGAGGCGAAGGCCGAAGCAGACGACGACCGCGACGACGAGCGACGGGTAGGCGAAAACCGCCAGCCCTGACAGGACTCCCGCGACCACGAGCCACGCGACGCTCGTCGCCGGCCGGAGCGAGAGGTATCCGAGCAGGCAGCCGGCCGTGAACAGGCCCCCGCCGATCGTGTTGTAGCTCAGGCTGTGGATGTCGAACGGGGCGAAGGCAACAGCCGTACAGGCGAGCAGGAGCGCGGCCGCGCCGCTCCGCAGGACGCCGCGGAGCGAGACGAAGATCGCCGCGCCGACGAGCAGCGAGAGCAGGAACTGGAGGTGCCGGACGTAGAGCACGACGCCGTCCACGCCGGCGACCAGGTGGTAGAGCCAGACGAACGGGAAGACGAGCAGCCCGGCCTGCTGCGCGACCGTCGTCTCGTCCACGAACGGCCGCGCGCCGAGCGCGAAACGGTACGGCAGGGCGACGTAGAACGACTCGTCGGTCAGGTCGACGCCGTACCAGAGCCGCCAGTACGTGACGCCGACGACGGCGAGCGTGACCGCGCCGGCGAGCACCTTCGCCGCGTCGAGACGCCGCAGCGCGGTGCTCAGCCGGCGGCCCCGACGCGCGAGGGGGCGCCGTAGCGCTCGAGCACGGACGGCACGGCTACCGATCCGTTCTCGTCCTGGAAGTTCTCGATGATCGCGACCAGCGAGCGCGCCGTCACCGCCGTCCCGTTCAGCGTGTGGACGTGCTCGGGACCGCGGTCCCCAGCGCGGTAGCGGATCTCGAGCCGCCGCGCCTGGAAGTCGGTCGTGTTCGAGGTCGAGGTGATCTCCCGGTAACGCTGCTGGCCCGGGAACCAGGCCTCGATGTCGTACTTCTTGGCCGCCGACGGGCCGAGGTCGCCGGCCGCGACGTTGACCACGCGGTAAGGGATGCCGAGCTCCTGCACGAGTTCCTCCTCGACCGCGAGCAGGTACTCATGCTCGTCGCGGGAGTCCTCGGGTCGCGTGAACGAGTACATCTCGACCTTGTCGAACTGGTGGACGCGGAAGATCCCGCGTGTGTCCTTGCCGGCGGCGCCCGCTTCGCGGCGGAAGCACGTCGAGTAGCCGGCGTAGCGGAGCGGTAGGTCGTCCCCGGCCAGGATCTCCTCCATGTGCAGCCCGGCGAGGGCCACCTCGGACGTGCCTGTCAGGTACAGGTCGTCGCGCTCGACGTGGTAGATGTTGACGTCGTCGGTCGGCAGGAAGCCCGTGCCGTACATGGCCTGCTCGCGAACGAGCACCGGCGGCAGCACGGGGACGAAGCCCCTGGCGACGAGCCGGTCGAGCGCGAAGCGGTAGAGCGCGAGCTCGACGAGCGCTGCGTCGCCCAGGCGGTAGACGAAGCGCGCGCCGGAGAGACGGGCGCCGCGCTCCTGGTCGAACCAGCCGAGCTCGACGCCGATGTCGAGGTGGTCGCGCGGCTCGAAGCCGAGGTCGCGGCGCTCGCCGACCTCGCGCAGCACCTCCGCGTCCTCCTCGTCCCAGCCGTCCGGCGCGGACGCGTCCGGCGGGTTTGGCACGCGGTCCCAGACGTCCTGCATGCTCGTCTTCGCCTGCTCCAGCTCGTCCTCGAGCGCCCTGAGCTCGCCCTTGATCCGCGTCAGCTCCTCGAGCTGCTCGGGCGTCGGCTTGCCCTTGAGCTTCGTGCGGGCGCGGAGGTCGTCGACCCGCGTCTGCAGCTGCCGCCAGCGCTCGTCGGCTCGGATCAGCTCGTCGAACAGCTCCTCGCCGCCTTTGCGTGCGAGCGCGGCGCGGACGACGTCGGGATGGGCGCGTGCAGCCTTGAGGTCGATCACGCGGTTGAGTCTAAGCCGCTCGGCCTTGCAACAACTTGTTACGTGGTTTCGGAGAGGTAGGCCTCGATCACCTGCGCCACGCCCTCCTCGTCCACGGACGGGCAGACGAAGTCGGCGATCGCGAGAACCCGGGCGTGCGCGTTGGCGACCGCGACGCCGTAGCCGGCCCACTCGAGGAGCTCGACGTCGTTCTCGCCGTCGCCGAACGCCACGGACTCCTCACGCGAGAAGCCGACACGGGCGGCGGCGAAGTCGAGCCCGGACCCCTTGTGCACCGACGGGCTCGCGAACTCGAGGAAGTGGGGGAGGGACTTCGAGACGTACAGCCGCGCGCCGAAGCGCGCCTTCATCTCGATCTCGAGGCCGTCCAGCTCGCGCGGGTCGCCGACGACGACCAGCTTCGTCGGCGCCTTCGGTAGCCAGCCGAGCAGGTCGCCCACCGGATGCGCGACGAGGTGCTGGAAGCCCGCGTACGCGTCCGACTCGGGCGTCTCGTGGGCGACGTAGAGCTCGTCGTCGACGTAGACGAGGATCGTGTGGCCGAGCGCCTCGACTGCCGCGATCACCTCGCGCGCCTCGGGCTCGGGCATCGGGACGTGGCGCAGGAACTCGCCCGTCGTCGGGTCGGCGACGACGGCGCCCTGGTAGCAGACGACCGGATCGGTGATGCCGGCCGCGAGCGCGTAGCGGCGAACTGACCGGAACATGCGGCCGGTGACGAGCAGGACGTGGATTCCGGCCTCGCGCGCCGCGCCGATCGCGGCTACGGTGCGCGGGCGCAGCACCGCGTCCTCGCCGATCAGCGTCCGGTCGAGGTCACACGCGAACGCGCGGACGCCGCGCGGGAAATCCGGCGGAAGCGAGAGCGGCGTCGCCGTCAGGACTTCTGGGTCAGGAACGCGACCAGGTCGGCGAGCTGCTGGGGCTTGATCGACTGGCCGAAGGTCGTCGGCATCACGTTCGTCGGATACCCCGGCGGCACGTATTTGGGCGGCGGGTTCGTGATCGCGCCGGAGGTGAACTCGTCGAGCGGCTCGCCGGCCTTCTTCGCGTACTCGGGGAGCTGGTCGAGGTCAGGGCCGACCTTGCCGTTCGAGCCGGCGGGGGTGAAGGTGTGGCAGCCGCCGCAGCCGTTCGCGATGTAGACGGGCTTCCCGAGGGCCGGGTTGCCCTTCGTCGGAACCGCCGTCGTCGGCTTCGGCAGCGTGCCGATGACCGTGTTCGGCACCGGCTCCGCGACGCCCTGGGAGCCACAGCCGGCCGCGACGCCGAGCCCCAGCAGGCACAGGCCGGAGACGACGATCAGGGCGGGTCGACGTCGCATCGGCGCGAGTCTATCCAGCCGGACGGAAGAAGAAACCTAGGAACATGCTTTCGGCTTCCCGCCGGCCAGTTCGTCCAGCGCCTGGCCCGGAGAGATCCGGAACGTCATCTTCACAACCCCGGCGCGTCGAGCCAGGAGGCGGATCATCTCGTCCTTCCCCGCAGCGACGCACCCGGACGAGGCGTGCCAGAAGTCCGTGTACCGGATGGCGATCCGGTACGTGCCGGGCTTCGCGACGCTGACCGTCAGGCCGGCCTCGCGCAGCGCGACGATGCGCGCAGACCCAGGCCCGGTCACGATCGGACGCGGAGAAGGCACCGCGAAAACGGTCAGCGTCGGCGTGGCGAGGACGATGGGCAGCGCGAGCCGTCCGCTCTGGAGGAGGTCGCTTTCCGCGTCGGCGCTGTAGTCGGGCGGCGCGTTCGCCAGGACGACGTACCGCACGCCGAGACTGCGCAGCCAGGCGAGGTAGGCCTTCGGGCCGAACGGCCCGTAGAGGATCCCGTTCTGCGGAAAGTCGTCCTGCCGGAACCAGCCGCGGACGAGCGGGATCCCCGACTTCGGCAGGTAGTAGGCGGCCCAGTGGTTGCTCGTGTCCACGGCCTCCACGCGATAGGACGGCGTCAGATGGCGGTGGAGGTATTGGATCGCCGGCGCCCAGTATGTCGCGCTCGCCGACGGGTCGCTCGCGCTGGCGGTGACGCTGCCGACGAGCGGCGAGACGTTCCACGACAGCGCGAGCCCGAACGCGACGAACGCGAGCAGCCGCGGCCGCCATTCGCGGAGCGTCAGCAGGAGCACCGCGATCGGTACGGCGAGATAGCGCACGCGGAGCACGTTGTCGCCGAGCGCCGAGGGCACGAAGAACGCGATCACGCAGCCGACGGCGTAGACGGGGAAGACGAAGCGGAGCACGCTCGAGCCCTCGATCCGCCACGACAGGACGATTCCGAAGCCGCAGAAGACGAGCGCGCCGAGCAGCTCCCAGATCGAGAACGGGTATCGGCCGTCGTTCGGGAACATCCGCCAGAGCGCCACCTCCGCGAGCCCGACCGTGCCGATTGCGAGGCCGGTGCCGAGCACCAGCCGGTGATCGGTGCGCCTGGCGATTCCGATTCCGAACAGGATCAGCGCCAGCAGCAGGAACGCCAGCGGGCTCGCGGCCGCGGTCAGGACTGCCAGCAGGGCGAACCACCAGAGGTGCCGTCGCTGCAGCACGACGATCGCGAGCAGTGCGAGCGCGGCGCCGAGCGCGAACGGGAACGCCGCAGTCAGCACGGTCGCGGCCCAGGCCACGGCGAACGTCCGGCTCGACCAGCGTGCCTTGACGCCCCACTGGCGCAGGACGACGATCGCGAACGCGAGCGCCGCCGCCGAGATCGTCGCCACCGCCAGCAGGCGGATGCCGATCCAGGCGGCCAGCGGGTAGTAGATGAGGCTGTAGGTGATGAAGCTGTAGCGGCCCGCGTACCAGAAGTTGTTCCAGAGCGCGAAGCCGTGCTGGATGTAGACGGCCCGCTGGTAGAGGTGCGCCGCGAGGTCGCTGCCGGGCGGCCCCATCCAGACGAGGAGCGCCGAGAGGATCGCCGCGCCGCCGCTCGCGGCGACCGCCTCCCGGGTCAACGTGGAGCCGCGCAGGGTCGCACCCTGAGCTGTCACGGCCTGCACGCTATCGCTCCCGGGCGACGAGCGAGCGACGAACCGCGGCGAGTAGGATCGCGCGACCGGATGCGGACCTTCCTCCTCTACTTGGCGGCAGGCATCTCGTACACGCTCCTCGGCATCTACAACCAGAACTACATCTACTCGGTCTTCGAGGGCGCGGCGTACCTGTGCCTGTTCGTCGTCGGCATCCCGGCGCTCTGGCGGAGGGTCCGTCCGTGAGCTGGGCCGCCCATGACCTCGAGCCGTATGTCGTCCAGAAGCATCTCGGCAGGAAGGTCGCGTTCATGCCGCTGCTCCTCGGCTCGTATGCGCCGGACATGTTCACGAAGTGGTTCGTCTACGGCGTCGGGTTCTTCGGGCACGAGGTGAAGGCGAGCAACCCGGCGCAGTTCCACCGCGGCTGGCCGGGCTTCGGGTTCACGCACTCGATGGTGTTCGGCGTCTTCCTCTCGCTCGCGATCTACGCCGTCTGGCGGAAGCCAGTGATCGCCTACAGCTTCCTGATCGGACAGTGGGCGCACTCCCTGACCGACACCGGCGACACCGTCGGCACGATGCTGTTCTTCCCGTTCACGACGCACCTGTTCTCGATCGGAGCGTGGGCGTACGCGGGGCAGCTCGGCCGGCAGGTCGACGCCGGCGCCTACTTCAGCGGGCTCGGCTTCATCTGGGACCTGATCTGGCTCGTCTGGGCGATCATCAGCTGGCGGGTGCTGACGCGGCACTACTTCCAGAACACTGTCCTCGTCGCTGACCCGTTCTACAAGTGGGCGGGTGCGACGCTCTCGGCCGGGCTGCTGATCGCCGTGTACCGCGCCGCCTTTTTCTACGGTGCCTGCCGCTGGGTCGCGTGGACGGTCTGGGCACACCTCGTGCACGCCTTCCCGCTCGACCTCTCCTGGGGCGGGCCCCACTGGGTGAAAGCGGTGTACGCGGACCAGCTGAACCAGGCCTCTGGCGCCGCCAACTGCCCCTGCCCGATGTGCCGCTCCGCGCGACCGACCTTCTTCGCCTACGGGTTCATCATCGCGTGCGTGCGGATCAAAAAGCTCCATCAACGCGTCGTGCCCATGACGAGGGCACTGCTCACGCGGGAGTGAGCCGCTACTCGGGCAGCTCGTTCCGGCGCCAGTACCACCCGACGCCGAAGTACGCGGCGGCTGCGAACGCGTAGCCTGCGAGCAGGTCGACGACGTAGTGGTCGCCCGTGTAGACGCGCACGAAGGAGAGCGCCAGCGGGTAGAGCGCGGCGGGGACGATCACGAACCATCGCCACCGCTTCCGCCAGACGAGGCCGGCGACGAACAGGAAGCAGAGCATCGCGTAGCCGCCGTGGAGCGACGGGATGGCGGCGTACGGGTTCCCCTGGATCAGGCTCGAGAACGAGAATTTCGACGAGACCGCCGACCACACGTTGTCGTTGATCTCTGTGACCGTCGGCGTCAGCAGTGTCTTGCCGGCCGCCCAGGGCGGCGCCGCGGGGAAGAGCAGGAACGTCAGCGCGGACGCGAACGAGAGCACGAGCATGCTCGACGCGAAGCGGAAAAAGAGCGCCCGCCGCTTCAGCCAGAGCGCGAAGGCGAAGAGCGGCGGCACGACGAAGTGCAGCTTTCCGACGTCGACGAGCAGATGGTCGTACCACTGGAAGGATCCGGTCCAGAACCACTTCTGCAGCTCGACGGTGGGAACGTGGCCCGCGAACAGCCACTTGTCCAGGTCGAGCTGCGGTGTGTAGAAGGGCTCGGGCCGGATGACGTGGGCGAGGCCGCGCGCCTCGGAGTAGAGCAGGATCAGCACGGCAAAGATCCCGAAGTCGCGCAGGTACACGCGGCCGCGGCGCAGCACGAGCGCGGGCACGAGCAGGATCAGCAGATAGCGGTCGGTCGTAATCGAGAGGCCGAAGAGGAAGATCGCGACCGCCATCATCAAGGCGAGTACGCCCAGCGTTATCAGGAGCATGCGGCGGTCGAGGTCGGGCCGGGGCGGACCCCAGCGCTCCTTGCGCAGTCGCCGCTGCTCGATCTCCTCGGGCGTCGGCGGCCGCCGCTCGCGCGGCGCCCGCCACGGGATGGCGATGCCGCCGGGGCGTGGAAGGGCAACGGCGCCGTCGCCGCCGACCTCGGCGTCGACCGCCCAGACGGGCTCGCGCTCGTTCTCCGGGCGGTCCGTCATCTCGATTCGAACGCTGCCGCGATCACGGCAGGCTTCGGTTCCTCGACGTCATTCCACGCTCCCCACAGAGGGCTCGCCTCCGCGCGGCGATCCTACCGCGTCTCGGACGTCGCGCGAGGGGTCAGCCGAAGGGGCGGTACTCGATGTAGTAGCCGAGACCGGCGGCGAGGAACGTGGCGGCCCCGGCTGCGATACCGAGGAAGATCGCGACCACGCCGCGCTCGGTCGCGGCGACGACTCCGCGGCGGTCGTGGGGCAGCGCCTCGAGCGACAGCGCGTAGACGAGGAGCCCGGTGACGGCGATCAGGACCGCCCCGACCCAGGTGCCGCGCTGCGTCCCGCCCCAGATCGTCCAGGCGAGGACGGCGCACACCGCTGCGGTGGCGGGCAGCATCCACACCCACCAGGGCAGGCGGTGGCTCGCGGGCACCGCCTGAGTGTAGGAACCGTCCCGGCGGAGAGTTTCGACGGGGCGGCTGGCCTCTCGCGACCCCGCCCGCGACAAGTAGCCTCCCGGCGTGATCGTCGAACGCAGCATGGACCCGGGGTGGCTCTCGAACGCCTACCTCGTCTACGACGAGCCGGGCGGGACGGCCGTGTTCATCGACTCGGGCGCGCCGCTCGAGCCGCTGCTCGGGACGGTCGAGCGCGAGGGCCTGACCGTCACGCACCTGCTGACGACGCACTCGCACTCCGACCACGTCGCCGGTGACGGCGAGCTGGTCTCCCGCTTCGGCATTCCGATTGTCACGGGCGCCCTCCAGACCGGCGGCCTGTCGATCGACGCGCTGCCCACGCCGGGCCACTCCGACGACATGCTCGCCTTCGTCGTGAACGGCGAGGGCGTGTTCACCGGGGACACGCTGTTCAAGGACGCGGTCGGCGGCGGCGACTACGAGCGGATCCGCGCCTCGGTGATGGACGTCCTGATGGCGCTGCCGCACGAGCTGCCCGTCTACCCGGGTCACACCGACGAGACGACGATCGGCCGCGAGTGGGAGCGCAACCCGTTCGTAACGGTCTGGCGCGGCGCCGTGCCCGAGGGCACCGAGCCCTGCCGCGTCAACGGCGAGGACGCCACGCTCGTCGTCTGGTCGCCGGACTACGACGGCAAGGGCAAGGCGTGGGTGCGCTTCGCGGACGGGCGTGACGCCATCGTGGGCGGCTCGCGCGTGGAGCGCCTCTAGTGCCGGTGCGGCTCTGGTGGCCATGAAGCTGGGCGCGGTCTTCCCGCAGACCGAGATCGGCCCCGACCCGGCGGATGTGCGCGCGTACGCCGAGGGCGTCCGGGAGCTCGGCTTCGTCCACCTGATGGCGTACGACCACGTCCTCGGCGCCGATCGCGACACGCACAATCACCTGACCGGCCCGTACCGCGCCGAGGACCAGTTCCACGAGATCCTCGTCCTCTTCGGCTACCTCGCCGCGATCCTGCCGGGGATGGAGCTCGTCACCGGCGTCGTGATCGCGCCGCAGCGGCAGACGGCGCTCCTCGCGAAGCAGGCGGCCGAGATCGACCTGCTCACCGGCGGCCGCTTCCGGCTCGGGCTCGGGATCGGCTGGAACGACGTCGAGTACGAGGCGCTCGGCATGGACTTCTCCAACCGCGGGCGGCGCTTCGAGGAGCAGATCGAGCTGCTGCGCAAGCTCTGGACCGAGGAGGTCTTCGACTTCGAGGGCCGCTGGCACACGGTCACGGCGGCCGGCATCAATCCGCTCCCGGTGCAGCGGCCGATCCCGATCTGGATCGGCGGCTCTGCCGAGCGCGCGCTGCGGCGGGCAGCGGTGTCGGCGGACGGTCTCTTCCCGCAGCGGCCGCTCGAGGGGCGCGACTGGGCCGGGACGCTCGAGCAGATGCGCGAGTGGCGCGAGGAGGCCGGACAAACCTGGAAGACCTTCGGGATCGACCAGCGCATCTCACTCTCCGAGCGCGACCCGGACGCCTGGCGGGCGATCGCAGAGGAGTGGGTGGGCCTCGGTGCAACGCATCTGACGCTGGTCACGACCGGCGGTAGCCTCGACGGCTCCGACGCGCATCTCGAGCGGCTGCGCGAGGGTCTCGACGCTCTGACCGGGCTTTGACGCTGCGGCTACGCTGCGCCGCATGAGCCCTCATCGCGTCCTCACCCTGACGCTCGTCCTCGGCGCTGCTTTCGTCACCGCGGGCTCGAGTCAGGCAGGCCCCTCGATGGCAGCGCCGGCGTGCGCGGCCAAGAACCTCAGCGGCAAGTTCGTGCTCGTGCCCAACAGCCAGGGGGCGGGCAACGTCCTCTACACGGTGCAGCTCAAGAACCGCTCCTCGGAGGCGTGCTTCGTCTCGGGCATCCCGGGACTGCGCCTGGTCGGAAAGACGGGAAAGCTGCTGCCGACCCACGTCTCGCCGACTCACCCCGGTGCGCTGACGGCGATCAAAGTGACGCTCCAGCCGGGCGGCTACGCGGCTGCGACGGCGCGGTTCTCGCCGGATGTCCCCGGCACGGGCGAGGGACACAAGGGGCCGTGCGAAGCGACGGCGTACAAGCTCCGCGTCACGCCGACCGGCGGCGGCACGCTGCTCGTGCCGATGAGCCCGCCGACACCAGTCTGTGAGCACGGGGGCATGACGCTCACGGTTCTGATCGCCGGCAAGCGCGGGCCGAAGACGCTCTAGGCCAGGAAGGCCGCGAGGCGCCCGGCCTCGTCGGCCAGCTCGGCGCGCTCCGCTTTCGCGAGCCGCCGCCACGGCTCGAGCACGATCCGGCCGCGCTCGTGGCGCCACGTTCCGGCGACGAACCCGTCGACGAGGAACGTCGCTGGCATGACCGTGTTGACCGTGTACACGTGGCTGCGGAGGCCGGTCGGCACGATCCGGTCGCGCTCGCCGGACGCGTGGCCGAGGTAGAGGTTGTCCCAGCGCAGCAGGAAGCGGGCGGGCGCAGCCGTGTCCGGCGAGGGCAGCCGGGCGCGCGGCAGATCGTGGAGCTCACGCCCCTTCTCGTCGCGGAAGCAGCGCAGGTCGAGGTCGTCGAGCACGGCGGCGACCTCGCGTTTGCGCAGGCTCGACCAGAAGCAGAGGTCGTCGACAGAAGCCGGGCCGAAGGCTGCGAAGTAGTGGCGGACGACGTGCCGCATCGCCTCGGCCCGGTCGGCCGGCGCCGTTCCGATCCAGCGTTCGGCGAGCGTGACCGGCGAGTCGCCGTGGTAGCCCCAGGTGCCTGCCGGAGGCGTCGTCACGAGGCCGAGTCGCATGCCGGCCGCCGTGGCCAGCCAGCGGTTGCCGCCGACTGCCTCGACCAGCTCGGCGAAGCTGCGCGGCTCGGCGGTCGCCTTCCGCAGCTCGTGCTCGGCGCGGGTGAGCTGCCGCTCGTCGAACCGCTGCTTCCAGGCGCGCGCGAGCCACTCGAGGCGAGAGTCGCGGAGCGCGCCGTGGTAGATCGGATGCTCACGTGCGCTGAGCAGGTGGAGTGTGCCGCGGAGGAAGCTCCCGCGCACGACCGTGCGGCGTTCGAGCGCGCGCGTGAGCTGCTCGCGACGGAAGCCCTCGATGCGCGACCAGAGGTTGACGTACGTCGACTCGACGCCCTGCGCGTGCAGCGGGCCGACGCGATCGAGCGCGCGCGTGACCGGCAGGCGGGCGCGCTCGAGCAGCAGCTGCCGCGCGAGCAGAGCGCGGTTCAGCTCGCGCACGGTCAGGACACGCTCGCTCACGGGCCGGACGGCCCGCGAGCGTGGGGAGGGGTCTGAGGGGAACCGGGAGGTTCCCCTGGCCAGGTTGGCCCCTCGAAGAAGGGGGTCCGTGGGGGAAACATGGTTTCCCCCACGGGAGCGAGCCCTTGGCGAGCGACGGTCACGGCCGGACGGCGGCTTTCAGGCAGTCGTCGGGAGGATCGGCGAGGAGCGAGGCGACGCCGTCGAGGCCGACCTCGTGCGTGACCAGCCGCTCCCACGGATACGCCCCGCTTGCGAGGAAAGCGAGCGCGGCCCGGACGTGGCGAGGCGCATGGCCCGACGTCCCGCGGAGGTCCAGCTCCTCGCGGCGGATCCGCTCCGCGTCGGCCGCGATCGGCTCCTCGGGCTCGGTCGACCCGACGAGGAGCACGGTGCCGCCGGGCTGGACGAGATCGAGCGCTTCCCGCCGTGCCTCGGCCGTGCCGGCGGCCTCGATCACGACATCGGCGTCGTGCGGGTCAGCCGGCCGGGCGCCGAACGCGGCCGCGAGTGCGTGCCGTGAGGTGCGTCCGCCGACGGCGGCCACGTAGCCGCCCGCGTCGGTCACACAGGCGCAGAGCATCAGCCCGATCGGCCCTGAGCCGAGCACGGCGACGAGGTTCCCGGGCCCGAGGCCGGCGCGCTCGCTCGCGTGCAGGCAGCAGGCGAGCGGGTCGACCAGCGCGGCGACCGCCGGATGGAGGTCCCGCGGGACGGGGTGAAGATTGACCTCCGCGATCCGGGCCGGGACGAGCACGCGCTCGGCGAATGCCCCGACGAGCCGCACGGGCCGGCGGCAGAGCGCCTCGCGGTCGGCCAGGCAGGGCGGACAGTGGCCGCACGGCGCCGAGGCGGCTGCGACGACACGGCGCCCGTTGCGTGTGTCGACGCCGGCCAGCTCGCGTCCGAGCGGCGCCGGCGACCCGTCCAGCGAGCCGCTGCCGGCCTCGAGCGCACGCCGCTCGGCGCTCCCCGTCAGAGCGACCTCGACCTCGACGACGACGTCGCCTTCGCCCGGCTCTGGCGACGGCACCTCGTCGACGCGGAGATCGCCCGCCGCATGGACGCGTAGTGCTCTCACGCGGCGCTATCGTAGGCCGTCGCCGTCACGCGATCAGGAGGACGAGATGGCAATCAAGCTCCACCGTTGCTCCAACGTCTGGATCAAGGTGCAAGGGCATCCCTGCTGGAAGGTGCAGAGCGCCCTCGACGAGGCCGGCGTCGACTACGTCATCGTCAAGGGGCCGCTCTTCAGGGGCAAGCGCGACGAGCTGAACGCGCTCTCGGGCCAGCGCGCCTACCCGGTGATCGAGTTCGACGACGGCTCGATCTACCGCGAGGAGTCGAAGGACATGGCCGCGACGATCAAGGCCGGCAAGCTGGACGAAAAACGCGGCGCGGGAGCGGGAGCGCCGGCGGCGGGCTAGCTACACTTTGCAGGCGCGGGGCTATAGCTCAGCTGGGAGAGCGCCTGGATCGCACCCAGGAGGTCAGCGGTTCGAATCCGCTTAGCTCCACACCAAGAACCCCTGCAAAAGCGGGGGTTCTCTATTTGTAGCAATCGACGCGCAGTCGATCCGTGCTACCACCGTGCTACCAATTTTGACTGCGCAGCGTGCCGCCGAAGTCCGGTGCACGCTGTGATCAGATTGCGATCCAGCTCGTCTCGAGGTGAGGAGCCGGGGCATCGCGAAGGATTCGAAGGCGAATACGTCCGGACGCCGAGAGCTCTACCCTGAAGCGACCGAGGGCGTCGGTCTCGGTTGTCGCGGCCGTGGTCGAGTCGTCGCGTTGAACCTCGATCGTCGCGCGTGACGGCGGCGCGAGTTGCCCGAGGAGGAGGCGACCCGACCCCTGCTCGTGGATTGAGACGTCGATCTCCAGCCCGCCGCCCTTGAAAGTCACGGAGCGGGCCTGCAAGACACCGGAACGGGCGAGCGCCGGCGTCGTGTCTAGAGCCGAGTCGGAAAGGAGCTCGGCCAGTTCGGCGTCGATGCGCCGCCAGCCGAGCGCGGCTTTCGCGAACGAGCTGACCTCGGCCGGGCAAGGGTCGACTTCGTCGACGAGCGATTTCAGCTCGGCGAGGGTGTCCTCCGACCGGTCGTCGGTGGTCATTGCGCCAAGCCCGTGCGAGGAGGAGCGGCGGACATGGTGTCTTCATACATCATCAGATCTCGAGCTCCGCTACGTCGACCGTCGTGCGGAGCTTGTCCAGGCAGCGCATTCGTGTTGGCCCGATCGCCCCGATCGGCATCCCGAGCGCAGCGCCGATCTCCTCGTAGCTCGGCTCCTCTTCGGCGACGAGTAGCCGGAGAAGCGTTTTGCAACGCTCCGAGAGAGTCGCGAAGGCGCGCCACAGCGCGCCGTAACGCTCACGGTCGATCAGCAGCCGGTCGAACGTCTCGTCGGACGGTTCCTCGAACAGGTCCGGCTCGTCGCTCGGCTGCTCCCGGGCACCGCTTCGGATCACGCGGAGCGACTCGTTCCTCGCGGTCGTCGCCAACCAGGCGCCTAGTCTCTCGGGGTCACGGATCCTGTCCAGGTGCTCGACGAGCCGCAGCCACGTCGTCTGCGCGACGTCGGCGGCATCATCACGCGAGAGCCGGTATGAGCGGGCCGTCGACCAGACCAGGCCCGAGAAGCGATCGACGATCGTCTCCCAGGCCGTTTGGTCACCCGCCGCGGCAGCCCGTATCAACTCCGCCAGCGTCACCGGAATCTACGGTCTGCGGATGCGTGCCCGGGGAGCAAGTCGAGTCTCGTCGTACAGGTTCTTCACAGCCTCCCACGCCGCGCGGGGGGTGACTCCGGGATTTTTCGCGAATGCGGTTGCGATGAGCGCGGTGATCTGCGGTGCAGCAAAGGATGTTCCACTCCAGGTCGCCCAACCTGAGTTGAAATCCTTCTCGCGCCACACGCCGTCAGGCGTGTCCGGCGGCTCCGATTCCTCGGTATATCCCTCCCACCCTTTGATGAACGTGGAGTTCACGGCCTCGCCGTCTGAGTAGAAGCTGACCCAGGGACCGCGATTCGAGAAGACCGAGATTTCTGCGTAGCGTGAGGAACCCACGCCGATCACTGCGGGGAACGCCGCCGGGTAGTGTTGTGTGGTACAGCCCTGGTTTCCGGCCGGCGCCACGAAGACGTGCTTTTCGGTGTCCGTCGAGTCGAGCACGAGCTGGAGCGTCCAGCTCGGCGGCCCGTCGCCCACGGGGTTGCGGGAAAGATCGTCGCTCGGCAACGTGGGGAAGGCGAACCCGACGTTGATGACGTCCGCCTGGGGCATCGGTTGGTCGGTTTCGTTTTCGGCTTCGCGTGCCCCTTGAGCGCGCCACATCGACCGAGCGACGGAGGCCTCGGTCGGCACGGGGGTGTCGGCGAGAGCTGTTCGCTCGATGAACGCGCCGTCGTGACTCACGACCCTGATGACCGCATTGCGGCAACCTTGAGCAACGACACCGGCAACGAAGTTCGCGTGCCCGGCGAGCGCGTCCAACTTCCCGTCGTGGTCCTGATCGAAGTTGTCGGGTGCTTTCAGGGTCTGGTCGGGTTCTTTCGCCCACGTGTAACCGGCATCTCCCTGCGGATCGGCCGTGAACCATTCGCCGGTCACGACCTCTCGTAGGCGGGATTCAGATTCGATCGGTCCGGACCTCATGTAGCCCGAATCGATGACCGTGATCTTCGGCCCGCCGTCTTCCTCTGCTCCGATCTCCCTCTCGTCTCCGTTGTCGGCGGGCGAACCCCACGGGCACGCGTGAAAGTCGGGGGCCGGGATGAGCACGTGGTTGGGCGCGACCTGTCCCTTGATGTGAAACGGGAGATAGCTGCGCATCGCCCAGACTGCCTCGGCCACATCGGGATTCGCGCTCACGCCGGGAGTGCGGTTGAGTCGCCAGATCGCGACGTCTTCGGCGGGCTTGTGCGTGAAGCCCTCGAACACAGTTACCTCTGTGTCGTGAGCGTTCTCGTCCAAATATCTCCTGACGTCGTCATTCTCCAGGGCCGTCTGGCCGACAAGGAGCTCGTCTATGACCATCCAGACAACCTGCTTGCAGGTCGAGCTCGAGTGGGGGTAGGGGCAGTACGCCACGCGGTCCAGCGCGGCGGCACGCTTGCTGAACTGGCTCGTGAAGGCCACGGTGGGCTTGTTTCCCGACATTGCGACACTCCTTAGCGTCGAAGATCGATTGGTCGGTCGCCTGTGAGAGCCGGAACTGCGGAGCTTGATACAACCCGAACTAAATGTCTAGGGCCTCGGGCCGAACCCCGCTTGAGCTTGCCGAGCGCGCCCATGCCCTCGTACAGGCAAAGCCGGCGCGCGCGCACGCGTTGGCGGAGCGCGCTCTCGAACTCGCGGCCGAGCGAAACGACCAGGAAGCTCGGGTCGCTGCCCTGCACGCGCTCGGTTTCGCGCGTTACGTCCTCGGCGATCCCCGGGCGCTTTCGACAATGCGCGCCGCGGTTCGCGTCGCCGAGCGGGGTGGCTATGGGCGACGGGCGGGTCTCGCCCGCCGACACCTTGCGCTGCACCTCGCGTACCGCGGCAGGATCAAGCTGGCGAAGCGTGAGGTTGATGCCGCGTGCGCGGTGCTCGACGGAATCGACCGCGCGCAGAGCGAAGTGTTCCGGATCGCCGTCTTCCATCTCGCGGGTGAAGACGTCCCGCGGGCCGAGTCGAACCGGGCGCTCAAAGTGCTTCAGCGCGCCGGGGACCGCGTGTGGGAGGCTCGTCTTCGCTACAACCGCGGCGCAGTCCTCGCCGAAATCGGCGACGTTTCGGCCGCCCGGCGAGACCTCGAGCGCGCTCGCGACCTCTACGAATCGCTGGGCTCGGTTTCCGCCGTCGCTGATGCGCGGCTCGTTCTCGCCCGCCTGAAGCTCGTCGAGGGAGATTTCGTCGGTTGCCTGGTCGAACTCGACGCAGTCGATTCCGGAGATCTGCGCGATGTGGCGGCGGCATGGGCCGCCTTGACCCGGGCATCGGCGTTTGTTGGGCTGCGTCTCCTGCCCGAGGCGAGGGCGAGCCTCGACCGCTTCGTCGAGATGTCCGTCCGCACCAGAGCCGACGACTCGGTCAACAAGGCGAGGCTCGACGCTGCGCGACTGGCTCTGCTCGCTTCCGACTCGGCGGGGGCGGCGTCGCTCGCCGCGACGGCGAGGCGTTCGTTCGCATCGCGGGGACAAGCGGCTTTCGCCGCGACGGCGTCCCTGCTCTCGCTGAGAGCGGCTGTCGGCGGCGGCTCGGTTCACGTCTCAACTCTTCGCGCCGCGAGGAAGGCGGCCCACGATCTCGAAGCAGCCGGTTGGACGCTCGACGCCCTCCGAGGTCGGCTGCTCGTCGCACGCGCCGCCGCACGCATCAGGTCCTGGCAAATCGCAGAGCGTGAGCAAGCTCTCGCGGTACCTCTCGCTCGCCGTGGGACGGTCGCCGACAGAATCGAGCTCAAGTACGTGAAGGCCCTCATCGCGATCGGCGCGGGAGACACGATTCGCGCCGAGCGGGAACTCCGGGCCGGGTTGCGACTGCTGGACGAGTACCGCTCCGCTCTGGGCGCAGTCGAACTTCGCGCCACGGTGTCCCGCATAGGGAGCGAGCTCTCGCAGGGCGGACTGCGAATCGCGCTCGATTCCGGGGAGCCGGAGAGCGTCCTCTCCTGGGCAGAGCAATTACGCGCCAACTCTCTGAGGTTGCCGCCCGTCCGCCCTAGCGCAGATCGGACGCTCCGCCGGCAACAGACCGAGCTACGGCGGGTCGCGGGCCGGATTCGCGAAGCAGAGGCAGCCGGCACGCCGAAACCTGAGCTTGTCGCACGGCAGGTCGAGCTCGAGACTGCAATCAAGGCTCGGACGCGGCGTTCGCGCGGGGGGGATGGTGGCTTCGAGATGGAAGTGGCAGACCGCCGGGACGCGTCTCGCTCGCTCGGCGAGCGCATCCTGGTCGAGTACGTCGAGGTGGACGGCGTGCTGTGGGTCGTCACGCTCTCAGGCGGCCGGCTATCACTCCATGAGCTCGGCGAGACCGAGACGGCCACCGAGCTCGAGTGGCTCCGCTTCGCGCTCGGACGGTTGGCGAGAGGCGGGAATAGCCCGTCGCAGCGTGCCGCTCTGCTCGCGAACGCGGCCAATTCGGCGGAAGCACTCGACAACATGCTCGTCAGACCGCTCCGGCTCGGTCACGCGCCGCTTGTCGTCGTACCGACCGGCGCGCTCCATGCTCTTCCATGGAGCGCGCTACCGTCGCTTCGCGGTCAAACAGTCGTCGTCAGCCCTTCACTCTCGCTCTGGATCGACCGCGCGGCTCTTCCCAGATCGCGCCGCCGTCGGATGACATTTGTCGCCGGTCCCGGCCTACGTCACGCGACCCCTGAGGCGAGGGAGCTCGCCGGCATTTATAAAGGCGCACTCTTCCTGCACGGAAAGGCGGCGACCGCCGAGGCGGCGCTTGCGGCGTTGGACGGCGCCAGGCTCGCTCACGTGGCCTGTCACGGCCGTTTCAGGGCCGACAGTCCGCTCTTCTCCTCTCTCGAGCTCGCCGACGGACCACTGACGATGCTCGACCTGCAGCGCATGCGTCGGGCGCCCGAGATCATGGTTCTCTCTTCGTGCGACCTAGCTCTGTCGGATCGCCATCCCGGCGACGAGCTCCTCGGTCTCGCTGCTGTACTTCTGGCGATGGGAACGCGCTCGATCGTCGCCAGCGTTGTCCCGGTTCCGGATGCGGCCGCGCGCCGGCTCATGCTGGCGTTCCATCGTGACCTCAGCCGTGGCGTCCGGCCCGCAGCCGCGTTGGCGCGTGTTCAGGGTGCTCTTCAGGGTCGATCCGCATCGCTCGCAGGCTTCGTCTGCCTCGGCGACGGTTGACCCCCTGAACGATGAGGGCCCCAGCTTCGGGGCCCTCATCAGGGAGGGATTCATGGCCGGCGCTGGACGCTGCGGCCCGATCCGTCCGTTACTCCGCCCTCTCCTCGGCCACGCTTCTGACATGGACGCCGGAACCCCACGGGAACCCGCCGCCGCAGCACGTGCTCGCGAGCGGCTTCACGCGCTTCGGCCTGACTGGCTGCGTCCGCTTGCTGTTGAACGGTGGATCTCCGATGGGCCGCGACTGCGAGCTCGAGACGACTGCGAGGGCCGCGATCACCGCGCTGAGCACGATCGCGAGGCGGACTTTGATCTGCGTGCGGGGCATGGTGCCTCCTCTGGTCGCTGATGGACTGCCCTGACACGCTTAAGAGGGAACTCACAACACGGTGATACAAGGCCCCAACCTGCCCGTACTCGACTTCCGACGAGCGGCCGCACTGCAAGCTACGAGCGAGAGACGATGCGGCACACTCAAAGGCGATGTGGTGAGGAGGTCAACGCGATGAAAAGCGCGATCATCCAGTCGGACGACGGAAAAGAGTTCATGACTCCCGAGCGCTGCGCGATACTCGAGCTATGGAACGACCGCAGCGACCCCGCCGTCTCGATTGCCCGGGCACGCGTTGAGCCTGGTGTGACCACGCAGCTTCATGAACTCGACGTCGACGAGCGGTATCTCATCGTGCTCGGCCGAGGTCTCGCCCGAATCGGAAGCCTGCCCGCAACTGTCGTTCACCCTGGCGACCTCGTCGTGATTCCCGCTGGAACGCGACAGCAAATCACCAACACCGGCGACTCCGACCTCGTGTTCTTTTGCGTTTGCTCTCCGAGATTCGATCCGGCGGGCTATCAGGCGTTGGTGTAAGCCGCCAAACGGGAGCCGGTTCGCGAGGGCTACCTGGAACGGAGGGGAGCTCGCACCCAGGAGGTCAGCGGTTCGAATCCGCTTAGCTCCATCGACGAAGGCTCGGGGTTGGTCGTTAGTTGGCGAGCGTGGTGACGAGGTGTCCAATTGCGTATCCGACGCCGGCGCTAATTGAGCCGACGATCATTATCTGGACGCCTGAGCGCATCAGGGAGAGGCGGGTCACCCGGCCTTTGGCCACTCCGATCGCGAAGAGCGCGAGCAGTGTGCAGACGAGGCTGATCGCCAGCGCGGTGTTGAGAGGGAAGAAGAAGTAGGGCCAGAGGGGCACGATGGCGGCGCACAGGTAGGTGGCGCCGACGACGACTGCGTCGCCGAGTGCGGCGCCGCCGGCGTCGGGAGAGAGCCCGAGTTCCTTCTGGACCTTGGTGCGGAGGAAGACGTTCGGATTCGAGGCGAGTCCGAGTGCGACCGTCTCGGCCTGGTGGCGAGGGAGGCCTTCGCGCTCGAGGACGATGGCGAGCTCGGCGGTTTCGCGCTCGGGGAACTCGTCGATCTCCTTTCCCTCTGAGGCGATTTCGGTGGCGTACAGTTGCTCCTCCGCCTGGCTCGCGAGGTAGGAGCCGCCGCCCATCGAGATCGCACCCGCGACTGCCTCGGCGAGGCCGGCGACGATGATCAGCGAGCGGGCGGGTTGCGCGGCTGCCATGCCGGTGACGACGCCGAGTGGAACGAGCAGTCCGTCCTGGGCGCCGAGTACGAACTCGCGGATCCGCGAGAGTCGCCCGATCCGTGCCGCCTCGCCAAGGGAATGCTCCTGGATATGGCGAGCCGCTTCGTCACGGTCGACCGTGCGGTTGGCGGCATCCGCGTCTTGCCTCGTCAACGGGTTGCGTCCCGGGTGACCGTCACGTGATCGTTCGGGTCAGTGGTGGTCGAGTGCCTCGGCGCTTCTCACAGTGTCCCTTCCCTTACCGTCGCAGACGAGGACCGAGTGTGGACGGTCCAGAGCGCTCGTCCGAAGGTGGCTTTTCATGCCTCGATCTTCGGCGGTCGTCCGCATCGCAGCATCAGCGTCGCCGGCGAGCACCGTGCGGAGAACTACGGAACAGCACTCGTGCCGCCACTGACGACGTCGAACCCGGGTCACGCTTCCATTCGACGAATGAACGCGCGTCGACCGAACGACCGAGTCGAGCTGCAGCTGCTTGCGTACCGGACAGCCGTGCGCGCCGCGCTGGTTCACCTCGGCCGTTCCGAGGATCTCTACAGAAGGATTGCGGCCGTTGCCGCGGCGATCGACAGCCGATCGTGGCCATGGGCCGCTTCGCCGTCATGTCTCCGCGACACGGACTGCGGCGTATCCGCACATTAGGTCAGCGCCACCACCGATGCTCGAAGTGACGCTGGGCGACGATCCTGGCAAGGACAGAAAGGAGCTCGCCATGAAGGCACTCGTATACCACGGGCCGGGCCGCCGGGTCTAGGAGCAGGTACCCGATCCGACTGTCCAAGTTCCGACGGATGTCGTAGTCCGGATCGACTCTGCCACGATCTGCGGGACCGACCTGCACATCCTCAAGGGCGACGTGCCGGAGGTGATGCCGGGGACGATCCTCGGACACGAAGCTGTGGGAACGGTCGTCGAGACAGGGGACGGCGTCTCGACGCTGGACCTCGGCGAGAGGGTGCTTGTCTCTTGCATCACGTCGTGTGGCCGCTGCCGCTTCTGCCGCGAGGGCCACTACGGCCTCTGCAGCGGTGGTGGCGGCTGGATCTTCGGTCACCTCATCGACGGGTTGCAGGCCGAGTATGCCCGGGTGCCGTTCGCCGACACCTCCGTGCACAAGGTCCCCGAAACGCTGACCGATGAGCAGGTCCTCTTTCTCGCCGACATCCTTCCGACGGCCTACGAAGTGGGCGTCCTCAACGGCGGCGTGCAGCCTGGTGATCTCGTCGCGATCGTCGGAGCCGGTCCGATCGGCCTCGCGGCGATCATGACCGCGAAGCTGTACACACCGGGGACGATCGTCGCGATCGACCTTGTCGACGCGCGGCTCGACCAGGCGCTCGCGTTCGGGGCCGACGTCGTCGTCAACAACGGGCTCGAGGACGCGGTCGCGAGGGTTCAGGAGCTGACCGGCGGTCTCGGCGCGGACGTCGCGATCGAGGCAGTCGGGGTGCCGGCGACGTTCGAGCTCTGCGCCGACTTGGTCCGCCCCGGCGGTCGTGTCGCGAACGTCGGCGTCCACGGTCATTCGGCGACGCTGCATCTGGAGAAGCTCTGGATTCGCGACGTGACGATTACGACCGGCCTCGTCGACACCACCACGACGCCTCAGCTCATGCGCCTGATCGCAGAGGGCCGGCTCGACCCGCGGCCGTTCGCGACGCATCGCTTCCCGCTCGCGGAAACCGAAGCGGCCTATGACCTCTTCGCCACGCCCGCCGAGACGAACGCGCTCAAGGTCGTGCTCGAGGGCGAACAGGTCGCTCCGGCGCCGCGGGAGCTTGCCGCGGCCAATCGAGCCTGAAGGCCCGAAATTCGGAAACGAGGGCCGCAGCCGGCGGCCCTCGCTGCACCTCGCGCAGGGGGTCAGCGGTTCGAATCGGATAGCCACAAGAAAAGGCCCTGGAAACAGGGCCTTTTCTTCGAGTGCTCCGGCCCCGGGTTGCCGGGGCGCGGGCGATCTAGGTGACCTTGAGGAGGCCGTGCATGATCGAGGCGTGCGGGTCGCAGACGAAGCGGTAGGTGCCTTTCTTCAGCTTCACGGTCCACTTGTACGTCCCGACCTTGGCGACGCTGGTCTTCTTGTTCAAGCCGGGGCCCGTCAGGTGGAAGTTGTGGATCGGCGAGCGGTCACGGACGGTAATCGTGTAGGTACCGGCTTTGACCGCCTTGGCGCTCATCGTGATCGTGAAGCCGGGGCCGTCGGTGGCCGTCAGCTTTCGTGCCGCAGCGGCGGTCGAAGCCGTTGTGAACGCGAGCGCTGCGAGTGCTGCAGCCGCGAGTAGAACGAGTGGTCGCATGGGCGTTTCCTTTCAGCTGAGGGCGTAGGCGACGAGCGAGTAGACGGGCTTCGGGTTCGTGCCGAGGCCGGGAGTGCCGGCGCCGACGAGGAGCATGTGGTCGGTGACCGCGGGGAACGCCATGATGCCGGCGGGCGCCTAGGCGGTCCAGAGCTGCTTGCCGGTCGTGGTCGAGAAAGCGTAGATCTTCCCGGTGAAGTCCGAGGTGAAGACGACGTCGTTGGCGACGGTCGCTGCCCCGAAGTCGGGATGCGGGAGCGCCTTCTGCCACTTCACCTTGCCAGTCGCGGCGGCCGCGCATAACGCGACTTGGCAGTATCGTTATTCTCGGGAAGGGCGGGCAGGGACCGACCGCGAACCTGGAGGGAGGAGGCGACCGGCGACGGCAGAGGAGAACGCATCGGAGGCACCCCGCGGCCGGGGGCGCCCACGCCGCGCGGCCGCCCGATCGGCGATCATCGACGCGACCCTCGCGCTCCTGGCCGAGGGCGGCTTCCAGGCGGCGACGATGGACACGATCGCCGAACGCGCCCGGGTCAGCAAGAACACGATCTACCGCCGCTGGTGCTCGAAGGAAGAGTTGATCGCCGACGCCCTGCGCGAGCTCACCGTCGACGCCGAGCTCAAGCCGCAGGACGACCTCTACTCGCTCCTGCGCGAGCACGTCCGCGACGTCGCCCGCGTCCTTGCCGACCCGCTCGCCGGCCGCATCCTTCCCAGCCTTCTCGGCGAGCTCTCCCGAAACCCCGCGTTCGCCACTCTCTACGCCGATCGCGTCGTCCGTCCCCGCCGCCAGGCGATCATCGACGCGCTCGACGATGCACTCCACCGCGGAGAGCTACGCCCCGGCACCGACCCCAACCAGATCGCGGACCTCCTCATCGGCCCACTGCTGCTTCGCCTGCTCTTCGCATTCGGACTCCCCGACCCCGAGGAGCACTACCCCGAAGACCTGCTCGAAACGCTCTGGAGCGGCATCGCACCGACCCGGTAGCGCGGCGACCCTGGGCGGGCCGTCGAGCAACCGATACCCCTCCGCGAGCGGCAGGCGCCTAGGCGTTGCGTCCGGCGTGCAGGACGCTTGCCGCGAGCAGAGTCATGATCCCGATGGGGAGCAGCCACCAGGCGTTCACGCCTTCGTGGACGAGCAGCGCGACCAGCCCGATCGTCGCGCCCGCGCCGAGTGCGAGCGGGAGGTTGTCGCCGACGACGAAGCTCCACCAGAACCGGCCGAAGCGACGCAGGTAACTCACGCGGTCGCCTCGTTGCGGGGTCTGACGGCCACGACGATCGCAGCCGAACCGAGTGCCATGAAGGCGATGATCGCGAGCAGCGCGCTGTCCCCGCCGGGCCAACTGGCCCCGACTCCCTCGCCGACCCAGAAGATGCCGAACGAGGTGAGCATGATCCCGACGGCGAACTTGAGCGCGTTCTCGGGGACTCGGGCGAGCGGTCCGTGGACGACGAAGCCGGCCACGACGACGACGATCACGGCCGCCGCGGCGGCGAGCGCGGCGAGCGCGATCCGGCTCTGCGCGGCTCCGAAGGCGATGACGATGAACACGACCTCGAGCCCTTCCAGCAGCACGCCCTTGAACGACAGCGTGAACGAGTACCAGTCGACCCTTCCGCCCACCCGCTCCGCTGTCCTGGCCTCTTCGGTCTCCCGGGCAAACGCGGCGGCCTCGTCGCGCTGCGCCTTCAGCCCGGCCGCGCGCAGGATCGCCTTGTAGAGCCACTGCAGGCCGAAGAGGACGAGCAGCGTCCCGACGACGATCCGCAGCGAGTCGATCGGGATCGAGCCCAGCGCCGGGCCGAGCGTGGCCACGAGCACCGCGAGCACGAGCCCGGCCGAGCCGACGCCGTACAGCGTCGAACGCCACCCCCGCGTCGTCCCGACGGCGAGCACGATCGTCAACGCCTCGACGGCCTCGACCGCACTGGCGAGGAACGTGACCAGGAACAGGTACGCCGGGCTCATTCGTCCTCCGGCGCGAGCCGGCGCAGGGCCTCGGTCGACGGGATGAAGTAGTACGCGCCGGTGAGCGGCCTCGTGTACCGGGTCAGCGCGTCGCGAGCACCGCTCGTCAGCCCGGCCATGCTCTCCAGCATCGCCACGAGCGGTCGCTGATCGGCGCAGAAGCCGACGAACATGGTGCCGTGGTCGGTGACGGTGCCGAACGGCATGTTGCGTCGGAAGATCTTCCCGAAGGTGTCCTGGTCGGTGCTCGCGACGTGGGAGTCTGCGGGCTTGTCGTCGAGCTCGACGCTGGCGGGCTTCGTTCGCCCGATCACCCGCTCCTGCTCGGCATCCGAGAGCGACTCCCATGCAGTCGCATCGTGGGACCATTTCTGCAGGAGGAGGATCGTCCCGCCCGCGCCGGGCCCACCGTCGGGGATGACCGCGACGTCTGCGGCTTCGATCAGCGTCGGGTTCTCGCTGCCGTCGATGAAGCCGGTCAGGTCGCGATCGTGCCGGTAGGGCCAGCTCGACGTCTCCTCCGCGACGGAGGCCAGCTCACCGAGCTCGGAGATTGCGTTGCGGGCCACGTCGAAGACCACGTCGTAGGCGCTCCCCGAGAGCCAGAGCACGGCGTCGTGCTGGGTGGCCGGCATCACGAAGCCGTCGATGCCGACGAGGTCGTCGTCGAAGCCCGTCAGCTCCGCCGGAGCATCGGCCGGGGCTGCCTCGCGCCACAGTTCCGGCCTGAAACCGGCGACGAGGTTGACGCCGCCCATCGTCGTCCGCGGCTCGCGCAACGAGGCGACGGCCCGGACAAGATCGATTCCCGCCGGCCTGCCCGAGGCGTCGAACTCGAGGTAGGCGTGCGATGCCGTTCCCAGGGCGAAGATCCCGCCTTGGGGAGCTCTCATGGCTCGATGGTATGCGCTGGCGGAACAACCACGCTCGGTTATCGCGACCCCTCAGCCGGCCAGAGATGAGTTTCGGCCGGTTCGGCGGTCTGTTCTCTCGTGATGTCAATCAGGCGACGGCGGATCAGCAGGGCAGCCGTTCTCGCCGGCAGCGTCGCGGAGGGCCGTGTGGATCCCGGGCACGACGCCGAGGCCAGCCGAAACGCGCTCGAGCAGGTCGAGCAAGCGCTCGCGCTCCCCAGCGTCGAGCGGCGAGCTGACCTGCTGCTCGTAGGCTGCCGCCTCGCGAAATGCCTGGTCGAGCAGCTCCCGGCCGGCCTCTGTGAGATGGAGCTCGCGAACCCGGCGATCGGTGAGGTTCGGGCGCCGCTCGAGCAGTCCGCGCTCCTCGAGCTCGTCGACGATCGCCACCATGCGGCTCCTGGGGATCTGAAGCCGGTCGCCCAGCGCCTGCTGGGAGAGACCCTCCTGGAAGCCGACCGCACGCAGGAGCGCGAACTCCCTCGGATGCAGGTCGAACGGGGCGAGCGTCTGCGAGAATCCTTTCGAGACCGAGTAGCCGAGCGAGGAGAGGTTGAACGCGAGGCCGCGGAACGGCTCGGCGGTCGCTGCCCCGTCGGCCTCGTCGGTCATGGGTGGATACTACCCCGACCGGAACCGTTCTGATATGAATCATTCGAACAGCGAAGTAGATCTCAGGGGGGAGTGACCATGGAAGGCACCCAGTCCGCAGGCTCGAGGACCGCAGGAGCGAAGCGCAACCGGCTCGGCAGCCTGGCCCACTTCACGGCGCGTCATCGCTGGCCCGTGATCGGGGTCTGGATCGTACTGACCCTGATCGGCGGCGTCGCGGCCGGCAAGCTGTCGAGCCGCTGGTACCAGAGCTTCTCGATCCCGGGCAAGCCGGCCTACGAGGCGAGCCAGCGCGAGTTGAAGGCATTCGGGGTCGGGGTGCGCCCGCCGAACGTCGTCGTCTTCCACACGACCAAGGAGACGCGACCAAGAGCGCCGCGATCAGTGCCGGCGATGCTGCGCGCGGCGGCGGCGATACCCGGGGCGCTTCACGAGCTCGTACTTCTCGACGCACCACAACCCGATGTACATCTCGAAGCGACAGGCACACCGCGATTCATGGAGGTCTATCCGGCCGGGAAGGCGAAGTTCGACACCAAGAGCGGCGCCAAGCAGCTGCGCGCCGCCGCAGCCGCTGGGCTGCCGGCCGGGATCACGGTGAACGTGACCGGCCACGATCCATTGGAGGAAGCGTCGTCGCACGGCGGCGGCGGCAGCTCCAGCGTGCTGCTCGAGGCGCCTGATCGGAGGCCTCGGAGCGCTCGTGATCCTGCTGTTCGTGTTCGGCACGCTGCCGGCCATCCTGATGCCGGTCGTGGTCGCGGTGGCGGCGATCCTGAACACGTTCACGCTCGTCTGGGGCCTGACCTACATCACGAACGTGTCGATCATCGTCCAGTTCCTGATCGCGCTGGTCGGGCTCGGTGTCGCGATCGACTACTCGCTGCTGATGATCTTCCGCTTCCGCGACGAGCTCCGCGAGGGCATCGGACGTCGAGACGGCGCTGGCCGAGACGATGACGCATGCCGGCCGGTCGGTGATCGTCTCCGGCTCCACGGTGGCGGTCGGCCTGTTGTCGATGGTCATCCTGCCGCTGCCGTTCATCCGCTCGATCGGGATCGGCGGCATGCTGATCCCGCTCGTCTCCGTGCTGGCTGCGATCACGCTGCTCCCGGCGATGCTGAAGACGCTGGGGACGCGCATCAACAGCGTCCGCGTGCTGCCGAAGCGGCTCGTCGACAAAGGCCATCCCGAGGACGGCGCCTGGGGTCGCTGGGCACGTTTCGTCGTCCGGCGCCCGTGGCCGGTGGCGATCGCCGGTCTGGCGGTGGTCGGCGTGCTCGTCGGGCTGGGCACGCAGATGAACCCGAACGAGGCGCAGCTGAAGAACTTCCCGGGCACGGGCACGGCGATCGCCGGCCGCGCTCAGCTCGCCGCGGCCGGGATCAGCCCCGGCGTGATGAAGCCGATCAACGTGCTCGTCGAGAACGGCGGCAACGCGCAGGCGATCGCGGCGAAGCTCGGCAACGTCAAAGGGCATCGTCGGCGCCAGCGCGCCTGCGGCCTGGCACCGTGGCCAGGACGCGCTGGTCGAGGCGTTCCCGGCGATCGACGGGTCCGCCCCCGGGATCCAGGGGGTCATCGACCGTGCGAAGAACGCGATCAAGGGCACCAACGGGACTGTCACCGGCGTCGCCGCGGTCGACCGCGACTTCGTGCACGCGATCTACGGGACGTTCCCCTACGTGCTGGCGTTCGTGGTGATCCTGACGCTGATCCTGCTCACGCGGGCGTTCCGGTCGATCGTGCTGGCGGTCAAGGCGGTGATCCTCAACCTGCTCTCGCTGGCCGCCGCGTTCGGGATCATCGTCTTCATCTTCCAGGAGGGACACGGCTCGTCGCTCTGGAACATCAGCGCGACGCAGGCGATCACAGCCTGGATCCCGCTGATGATCTTCGCCTTCCTGTACGGCCTCTCGATGGACTACGAGGTGTTCATGCTCACCCGCATGCGCGAGGCGTACGACGAGACCGGATCGACCGACAAGGCGATCGAGCTCGGGCTCTCCCGTACCGGCAAGCTCGTCACGAGCGCGGCGCTGATCCTCATGTTCGCGTTCCTCGTCCTCTCCTCGAGCCCCGGCTACGAGATCAAGGTGTTCGCCATCGGGCTCGCGGCCGGGATCATCTTCGACGCGACGGTGATCCGGACTCTGCTCGTCCCGTCGCTGATGAAGCTGCTCGGCGACTGGAACTGGTGGATGCCGAAGTGGACGGCGAGCGTCCTTCGCGTCCGCGCGCCGGAACCGGCGAGGAAGCCGGCCACGGAGAACGTCTAGGGACGGAAGGCCTGCCGCTAGGGGCCGGTGCCGACGAGGGCGAGCGTATCGAGGAGCTCCGCCAGGCACCGGCCCTTGTGGGTCAGGGTGTACTCGGTTCGCGGCGGCCGTGAGTCGATCACCCGCCGGGTGAGGACCCCCGCCTCGGCCAGCTCGTCGAGGCGTGCCGACAGCGTCGTCGGCGGCACCGGGCCGAGCACCTGCTTGAACTCGTTGAAGCGGGTCGCTCCGGTGCGCGACGCGTAGACGATGGCCAGGGCGTGGCGCCGCCCGAGGAGGTCGGCCGCGCGGCGGACCTCCTCGGGCAGCGGCTGGCAGCTGCGGCAGCGCATCGCCTAGGCGGCGAGCGGCGTCTCGGCGACGGCGGCCGGCTCGAGCGCGAGGTCGAGCACCTCGACGATCGACATCACCGGGTGGAAGGCGATCTCGCCGCGGACGTCCTCCGGGACGTCGTCGAGGTCGGCCCGGTTCCGCTCCGGGATGATCACGTCCGTGATCCCGGCGGCGTGGGCCGCGAGCACCTTCTGCTTGAGTCCGCCGATCGGCAGCACCCGTCCCTGCAGGGTGACCTCGCCGGTCATCCCGACCGTGTGCTTCACCGGCCGCCCGGTGAGGAGCGACGCGAGCGCGGTCGTCATCGTGACGCCGGCGCTCGGACCGTCCTTCGGGATCGCGCCCGCGGGCACGTGGACGTGGAACGAGCGGCCGTCGAAGCTCTCCTCGGGGATGCCGAGCCCGTCCGCGTGCGCGCGTACCCACGAAAGGGCGATGCGCGCCGACTCCTTCATCACGTCGCCGAGCTGTCCGGTGAGGACGAGCGGATCGGCGCCGGTCATCGCCGACGCCTCGACGAAGAGGACGTCGCCGCCGGTGCCGGTCACGGCCAGGCCGGTCGCGACGCCGGGCGTGGCCGTCCGCTCTGCCGTCTCGCGGTAGAACCTCTGGCGGCCGAGCGCGTCGCGTACCGCAGCCTCGCCGAGCTCGACGGGCGCCGTCGCAGAGCCGCTTGCAATCCTGGTCGCGGTCTTGCGGAGCAGCTTGCCGAGCTCGCGCTCGAGCTGGCGGACGCCGGCCTCCCGCGTGTAGTCGGAGACGACGAGCTCGAGCAGGTCGCCGATGATCGCGACCTCGTCCGCGAGGAGGCCGTTGCGCTCGCGCTGCCGCGGCCAGAGATAGCCGCGTGCGATCGCGACCTTCTCGTCCACCGTGTAGCCGTCGAAGCGCAGCACCTCCATGCGGTCGAGGAGGGGGCCGGGGATCGTGTCGGCGATGTTGCCGGTGGCGATGAAGACGACCTCGGACAGGTCGAGCTCGACGTCGAGGTAGTGGTCGCGGAACGAGTGGTTCTGCGCCGGATCGAGCACCTCGAGCAACGCCGCCGACGGATCGCCGCGCCAGTCGGCGCCGACCTTGTCGACCTCGTCGAGCATGATCACGGGGTTCATCGTCCCGGCGTCGCGCAGCGCGCGGACGAGGCGGCCGGGGAGCGCGCCGATGTACGTGCGGCGGTGACCGCGGATCTCTGCCTCGTCGCGGACGCCGCCGAGCGACATACGGACGAACTCGCGGTTGAGGGCGCGCGCGATCGACTCGCCGATCGACGTCTTGCCCGTGCCGGGCGGCCCGATCAGGGTCAGGATCGCACCGGAGCGCTTGTCCTCGGCGATGCCGCGCTCCTGGCGCAGCTTCCGCACGGCCAGGTACTCGACGATCCGTTCCTTGACGTCGTCCAGCCCGGCGTGGTCCGCGTCGAGCACCTCGCGCGCGTTGACAGGGTCGAGTCGCTCCTCGGAGCGCTTGCCCCACGGGACCGCGAGCAGCCAGTCGAGGTAGGTGCGGATCATCCCGGCCTCGCCGGTCGCGTCGCCCATGCGCTCGAGCCTGCCGAGCTCGCGCTCGGCCTGCTCGCGCACGTCGGCGGGCATCTCGGACTCCGCGATCCTCGCGCGGTACTCCTCGACGACGGAACCCTCGTCGTCTCCGAGCTCCTTCCGGATCGAGTCCATCTGCTTGCGCAGGAAGTACTCGCGCTGCTGCTTCTGGGCGCCGGACTCGACGTCCTCGCGGATGCGCCGGCGCACCTGCTGCTCGGCCAGCCGCTCGCGCTGGAAGCGGACGGCGAGCTCGAGCCGGTCGACGACGTCGAGCGCCTCGAGCAGCTCGACCTTCTGGCCGAAGGTCAGGTCAGGCGCGTAGCCGGCCGTGTCGGCCAGCGCGCCGGGCTCGCGCACGGCACGGACGAAGGCCGAGACGCGCTCGTCTGCACCGCGCAACTCGAGGATCTCCTCGACGACGGCGCGGTACTCGACCTCGAGCTCACGGGTCCTGACGGCGGGCGGCGTCTCGTCCGGACGCTCCTCGACCTCGACCCGCAGATTCCCGGCGGAATCGGTGAGCGCCGAGCCCACGAGCCCTCGGTGGATGCCGGCCACCGCGACCGCCTCCGCGCCGCCGGGCAGGCGGACGCGCTCGACGACCTCCGCAACGGTGCCGACCTTCGCGTATTCGTTCTCGTGCTTGGGCACGAGCAGGACGCGCTCGTCGTCGCCGATCTCGGCGGCCAGGGTGATGTTCATGTTCGGGAAGACGACCGTGTCCTCCAGCGGAACGAGCAGCAACGTGCTCAAGACGACCTCACTCCTTCGGTAGTGTTCTCGCAGTAACTACAGAAAGTGTACCGAGGGGAGTCGAGCTAGCGTCTGGGCCGCCGGGAGCCCGCGCCGCCCGAATGCCGGGGCGGCGCGGGCTCCTTGATAGAGCTAGCTTGCGGGCGTGATGTTCAGGTTCATCCGGAAGAGGTTCTCCGGGTCGTACCTGGCCTTGAGCTCGGCCAGCCGCTCGTAGTTCTCGCCGTAGCCGGCCCGGACGAGCGCCTCCTTCTCCTCGCCCAGCCCGGGGAAGTTGAGGTACACGCCGCCGTTCGAATGGCGCTCCATCGCGGCCCAGAAGTCACGGCCGTAGGCGATTGCCTCCTCGCTCTGCTCCGAGTCGGTCCAGTTCACCTCGCCGGTGACGAGGAAGGCCGCGTCGCGGCCGCCGTAGGCGGTGTCCGCCTCTGCGGGGCCGCTCATCGCGCCGCCGTGATGCCAGATCACGAGGTCGGTCAGCGGAGTGGGCCGGCGCTCGGCGAAGTCGACGATGTCGTCGATCGCGTCCTGGCTCAGCTCGTCGAGCGCGCGCGACTTCCAGTAGTAGAGGCCGCCCTTCGGGAAGAGCGCGTCGAATCCGCTCTGCAGCCCGAGCCAGGGCCACGGCCCGCTCAGGTCGAGCAGCGGCTCGGCGAGCTCGCGGAGCGGCTGCACGACCGCCTCGCCCTCCTCGACCGGCCCGGAGTAGACGCCCACGACGATCTGGACCGGCGTTCCGTGCAGCTCCGGCGGGAAGGGCTCCGCCGGCGGGACGCTGACCAGGATCGTGACCGAGCTCAGCTCGTCGGGTGCGGAAGCCATGTAGTCGCGCCAGGCAGGCACGAGCTCCCTGGCCCGCTCCAGCGGATAGAAGACCGCGCCGACCGTCACCATCGGCCCGACGGGATGAGCCTGGAACTCGAACGAGGTCACGGCGCCGAAGTTGCTGCCGGCACCGCGCACCGCCCAGAACAGGTCCTCGTTCTCCGTCGCGCTGGCTCTGCGCAGCTGCCCGTCCGCGGTGACGATGTCGACCGACAGCAGGCTGTCGATCGAGAGCCCGTACTTGCGCCGCACGTGCCCGACACCGCCGTGCAGCGTCAAGCCGCCGATCCCCGTCGTCGACACGACGCCGCCGGGCACGACCAGCCCGAAGAGCTGCGACTCGCGGTCGCAGTCGCCCCAGGTCGCGCCGCCCTGGGCGCGGACGATGCCCGTGGCGGGATCGACATGGACGCCGTTCATCTGCGACAGGTCGACGACGAGGCCGCCGTCGTTGACGGCGTTGCCTGCGACGTTGTGACCGCCGCCTCTGACGGAGAGGAGGAGGCCGTGGTCGCGTGCGAAGTTGACGGCGTCGACGACGTCGGCTGCGCCGGTGCACTGCACGATCAGCGCAGGCCGGCGATCGATCAGCCCGTTCCAGATCGCCCGTGCATCGTCGTAACCGGGATCGCCGGGCTGCAGGACGGGCCCGCGAATACCCATCGCGAAGGCCTGAACGGCCTCCGCGTCGAGCGTCGCCTCGGCGGTGGGAGAGCTTGCCATTCCATCCTCCTCTCGTGATTGCACTGCCCCACAGTCACGGGAGGTCCCGCGAACGTTACGACCCCTCGGGGCGATCCTCCACGCCTTCTCGGAGCTGCCGGTCGTACTCGCCCTCGTCGAAATGGCCCCGCGACCCGGCGATCAGGCCGTCGGCTCCGAGCGTCCACTCCTCGAAGCCGCTGATGCGGACGCGGTGGCCGGTGCCGCCCGGGCCGGAGTTCGTGCCGACGAGCGTCCAGCGGTACTCGGCGCCGCCGTCGTCTCGTACCGCCACGTCCTCCATCAGGACCTGCATGTCGGGGAAGGCGGTCATGAACGAGCGGGCGGCCTCGGTGACTGCCGCTCGCCCCTCGGCCGGCTCGCCGCCGTTGATCGTCAGCGAGCCGTCGGGCGCGTAGTGCCCGGCGACGCGCGCGGGATCTCCGCTGCACCAGGCCTGCGTGTAGCTCCGCGCCAGCTCCTCCAGACTCGCGGTCATCGCAGGGATAGTCCTACCAGGACTGCGTTAGAGTCGCCGCGTGAGCGGGAGGCGACACGTCACGATCGTCGGCGCCGGGCCTGGCGGGATCTGCGCCGGGATCAAGCTCAAGGAGGCCGGGTTCGACGACTTCGTCATCATCGAGCGCTCGACCAACGTCGGCGGCACGTGGGCGAACGGCCGCTACCCCGGGCTCTGCTGCGACACGCCGTCGCTCCTCTACTCGTTCACGTTCGAGCAGAAGCTCGACTGGACGCGCACCTGCGCGCGGCAGCCGGAGATCAGGCGGTACATGGAGCACCTGGTCGACAAGTACGGGCTCGCGCCGCACATCCGCTTCAACGCCGAGCTCCGCGAGGCCCGCTGGGACGAGGACGAGCACCGGTGGGTGCTTCGCGCGGCCGACGGCTGGACGACGAGCTCGGACGTGGTCATCAGCGGGCTCGGGATGTTCAACCGGCTCCGCTGGCCGGACATCCCCGGTCTCGAGGACTTCGGCCGCCAGGTCATCCACACCGGGAACTGGCCGGACGGAGGCGTCGACTTCCGGGGAAAGCGCGCGGTCGTGATCGGCTGCGCTGCGAGCGCGACGCAGGCGATCCCGGAGATCGCGAGGGAGGCCGAGAGCATCGTCGTGTACATGCGGACCGCGAACTGGGTCGTGCCCAAGGAGGACGACGCGTACACGGAGGAGCAGCTCGAGGAGCTCCGCGCCGACCCGGAGGTCGGGATCGGCAAGCGGAACGAGTACCTCGACTGGGCCGAGGCCGTGCTCACGTTCGACAAGCCGGACCTGCTGAAGGAGCTCGAGGCGAGCGCGTTCGAGAACCTGGCCGTGGTCGAGGATCCCGAGACGCGCGAGAAGCTCCGGCCGAAGGTGCCGTTCGGCTCCCAGCGGATCCTGTTCTCGAACGACTTCTATCCGACGTTCAACCGGAACAACGTCGAGCTCGTCACGGAGGACATCGAGAGGGTCACGACCGACGGCGTGGTGACGGCGGACGGCCGCGAGCGCACCGCCGACGTGCTCGTGCTCGCGACCGGATACGACACGACGAGGTTCCTGTCGGTGATCGAGGTCGTCGGGCGCGGCGGAGTCCGCATCGAGGACGTCTGGGCGGACGGGGCGCAGGCGTATCTCGGCATCACGGTCGCCGGCTTCCCGAACCTGTTCATGCTCTACGGCCCGAACACGAACCAGGGCAGCATCCTGCTCATGATCGAGCACGAGGTCGCCTACATCGTCCGCAAGCTCGAGCACATGCGCGACAACGACATCGCCTGGCTCGACGTCCGCCGCGAGGTCATGGACGACTACAACGAGGCTCTCCAGCGCCACCTGTCCACGGTCGAGGTGCTGCAGACCGTCGGCACGAAGTACTACCGCGCCGGCTTCTCTCCCACCGGTCGCATCGTCACGCAGTGGCCGCACACGATGGCCGAGTACGCGGCGAGGACGGGCGCGCCGGACGAGGACGCCTTCGAGCAGCACCGCGCCGACCGCGTGCCCGAGACGGCCGCCATCTAGACCTCAGGCTGGCGCCGGCGCGGGGCTTGCAGCCTTCTCGCGGTGCCGGTGGCGAAGCCAGCGGAAGCCGATCCAGGCGAGCGTCAGGAGCGCCGAGAAGAGGAGCAGTGCGAAGAACGCGGTCAGCCACTTGCCGGAGCCGACCTCGGTTCCGGTCAGCAGCGCGACCACCGCGACGACGATCGGGATCGCGATCAGCAGCACCATGCGCAGGAGGCCCGCGGAGAGGCCGATCCTGATCTCCGGCGCCGGTGCCCGCGCAACCGTCACGCCCGCCTCCTCGCTCGTCCGCTCGGCGTAGAACGCCGTGGCCTTCTTGCCCATCTGCAGCGCGCTCCGTCGCATCGCGACGGCCATGTACGGCACCCAGAGCAACGGCAGCACGAGCCCGAATACGAGCGTCACTCCGAGCCAGATCCAGCGCAGGGTCCTGACGAACGTGCTCGGCTTCGGATCTTCCGAGGCTCCGATGACACCGAGCAGATAGGCCATCCGCTTGATCATGTTCCAGCGCGTCCCGCGCGGGAGGCGCTTGTGCTCGTCCGGCCTGGGTGCCTGCGTGAGCGCGTTCAGGGCCGTGCCTGCCTCCTCGGTCGTGCCGTAGGCGCCCTGGAGGACGAGCAGGTCGGCCGCGCGCATCTGGTCCGTGGGCGCATAGCCGTTGATCGCGGCGACCTCGAACGCCATCTGAGCCTGGGCGAGGAGCGCCGCGCAGAACGCGATCGGGATCAGGACGATGAACGGCCCGCCGACGAACGCGCCCTCGGTCATGCTCACGCGCGTCTGGTGCTCGATCGCCTTCCGCTCGAGCTCCTCCACCGGTGCCTCGGGATCGGCGCTCCGGCGCTTGTCGGTCGCCGTGGCGGCGCGGGGGCCGAAGTACTTGAGCGACCAGAGCGCGAGATGCTCCGACATGTTCTGAGGGTCGGCCCAGAGGACCTTCAGGAGCGCCGGTGCCTCGAAGATGGTGTCGCCGTCCGCCTCCGCGTCGATCGCCGTCGCCTGGTCGCCGCTCATCGAGCGCCAAGGCTAGCCGGTGGGCGCCTTGGCCGCCTTCGGCTTGCCCAGCCGGTACGTCGCGGCCGCCGCCAGTCCGAGCACGAGCGTGGGGACGACGGTGAGGAAACGGTAGATCAGCGTGACGGCCACCGCCTCCGGGTTCGATGCCCCGAAACCGACGAGCGCCCCGGTCAGGGCGAGCTCCTCGATGCCGAACCCGCCCGGCGTGATCGGGATCGAGCCGAGTGCGCGGATCAGCGACCAGGCGGCGAACGCCTCCACGATGCTGATCTCGGACGGACCGACGCCGACCGCGCGCAGCGTCATGACCAGGACGAGGAACACGGCGATCTGGCTCGCGAGCACCGAGAGCGTCAGCCAGTGCCAGCGGCGACGGAGCAGCTCGATCGCCTCGGCGCGGAAGCGGACGAACTCGTCCCCGGTCCAGCGGACCGGGCGCTTGTGGACCAGGTGCTTGAGCCAGGTGACGATCCGGGCGGTCTTGTCGCCGACTCTCTTCGCGAGGCGCTTGCTGGAGAGTCCGACGGCGAAGCCGGCAACGATCGCGACGAAGACGGCGAGGCCGATCAGCGCCACCCAGTCGAGCGTCGTGTTGCGCCCGCCTTCCGCGGTCAGCGCTGCGACCCCCAGGATCGGGAAGCCGTAGGTAACGAGCTGCCCCCAGATGTTCGTCAACGCTACCGCGAGGCCGACGGGCCGTCCCTCGATGCCCCAGCTCCTCAGCATCCCGAACTGCGTCGCCATCGCCACCGCCGTGCCGCCGGGGGCGACGAGCGAGAGAGCCGAGGACGCCGACGTGACGCGCAGCGCGTTCAGGAAGCCGAGCCCCGGGAGCGCCGCCATCCAGGGGAGCGCGCTGCTGAGGAGATTGACGATCGTGACGGCGATCAGGGCGACGATCCATCCCCAGGAGAGCGTTGTGACGACGTCCCAGACCTGCGCGTAGTCGGCGATCTTCGGTAGCAGGTACGCGAAGACGACGCCGATGATGACGACCGAGACGACGCCGCCGACAATCCGTGTCCTACCGGTTCGCTTCTTCTTCTCCGCGCGATCGAGCTCCTGCTGGACGAGCTCGTCCTCGACCCGCTTCGGAGTGTCGGCGGTGGTCACGGTACGACGCTACACCGTGGTGGGCCGCGGCCCCCGCAGCGTTCCGGCCAGCCGTACGATCCGGTCAGGACACCGAGACCTGTGGAACCGGTCGACGAGACACAGCCGAGCGACGTCCGGCCCTCTTCGCGCGCGAAGCGGGCGCGGCTGTGGGCCGCCGCCATGCAAGAGCGCGGCCGGCGGTACGGCGACCGCGCTCAGATGGAGCGGAGCCGGCACGCGTCCGTCGACGCGGTGTTCGAGATGGTCGACCGAGACGGCGAGGTCGCGGGCGGGATCATCGCCGGCGCGCTCGCGTACCGGCTGTTCATCTGGCTCCTACCGCTCGGTCTCGTCGCGGTCGCCGGCCTCGGGATCGCCGCCGACGCCAGCTCGGAGTCTCCCGAGCAGGCGGCCGGCCAGATCGGCCTGCTCGGCCTCGTCACGAGCTCGATTTCCGACGCATCCAAGAGCTCGAACCGGTACTACGCCCTCGCGATCGGCATCCCGATCCTGATCTACGTCACGCGGAGCGTGCTGCGCGTGCTGATCGGATCGCACAGGCTCGTCTGGCGCGATCTCCGCTCGGCCGTGCCCAGGCCGACGATCGCGGCGTCGCTCGAGCTGCTGGGCCTCTTCGCCGCCCTGTTCGTCGCCTACGGCCTCTCGCGCGCCGTCGGCAAGCACACCGACGGACTCGTCGGCGTCATCGTGACGCTCGTGATGACCCTGCCGTACTCGGGCGTCTGGCTCCTCATCTCGAAGCGGCTTCCGCATCGCGGCGCTCCCTGGCAAGCCCTCGTACCCGGTGCCCTGCTGTTCGGGGTCGGCACGGAGGTGATCCACGTGGTTGCCGTGTACTTCATCGGGCCGTACTCGCTCGCGAAGCAGGGCACCTACGGTGCGCTCGGGGTCGCGGCCGTGCTCCTGCTCGGGCTCTTCTTCTTCAGCCGGCTGATCGTCGGCGCGGCGATCGTCAACGCGACGCTGTGGGAGCGACAGGTGCGGCGGGAACAGCCGGAGCCTGAGCCGGGTCCAGCCGCAGCTCCTCTCCCGCCTCCGGCCGCCTGAGGTCGAAGAAGAGCAGCGCGATCGCGATGCCGGCGTAGGGCATCACGATCACGTAGACGAGCGAGCTGGGACGGCCACGACCAGGAGGGCGAAGCTCCGGCGCTCGCGGTCACTTGTCTCGCGATCCCCGGAGCGCCGCCTCGAGGCGGTCGAGCTTGCGGTCGATCTCGTCGAAGCGGGCCTGGGTCTGCTGGTGCTCGGTGAGCCCCGCCTTCGCCTCGGCGGCTTCGTGCTCGGCGGTCGCGCGGGCCACGAACGTCGAGGTGATCGCGGCGGTGACGATGGCGAGGAAGGCGATCCCCTCGAGCATCACGAACGCCGCGACGATCCTCCCGGAGGAGTGCGCGGGCGTGACGTCGCCGTAGCCGACGGTCGTCACCGTCTGCAGTGCCCACCACATGCCGACCCAGATGCTCGAGTACTCGCTGTGGTCGAGAACGCGGATGAGGATGCCGCCGACGATCACCACGGCAGCGGTCGCGGTGACGATCGTGGCCGCGGCTCCCCGGACGGACGGCGGCTCCCGGAGGAACTTCGACATGCGGCGCTCGATCAGGTGCGGTTTCCGGGGGCGCACGTGCAGGACGTTACGCCGACGCCCGGACGGGCCACGCCGCCGATGCTCGCAGCCGCTCGCAGCCCGGGCGACGACGAGAATCGTCGGTTCGTGGGCGACCGCCGCGGGACGAGACTCCGGCAACCGGGGCGCGTATCCTCCGCGTGCCGGCGAAGGGAGAGCAGGAGTGAGCGACGCACGAGGGATTGCCGTGCAAGGCCCGGGAGACAGCGCGCCGCTGCCACGGGCCCCCCGATCGCGCCGACAGCGCATGACCCACATCGCGCTCTGGCTCGCCGGCATCGTACTCTTCCTCGTCCTCCTGGAGGTGATCGGGGTCGACGTCACCGGCTGGATCTCGAGCTTCTGGGACCAGGTGCAGGCGATCCCGGCGGGCTACCTCGTGGCCGCGCTGATCTTCCAGCTCGCGTACACGACCCTGGCCGGCTACTCGTACTACTCGATCCTTCGCTACGCCTATCCCGGCGAGGTCCCCATGGCTCCGATCATCACGGCGTACGCGGTCGGGGTGGCGATGAACGGCTTCCTGCCCGCGAACATCGGCACGTTCGTGACGCTGGTCATGTTCGTCGCGATCATCCCCTCCGCGACGCTCGCCGGGTCGATCGCCGCCTTCCTCGTCCAGAAGATCTTCTTCACGCTCGCCGGGACGTTCGTCTTCCTCTACATGTTCCTGTCCGTCCCGAACTCGTTCAACCTGACCTTCAGCAACCTGACGGCGCACCCCCTTCTCTTCGTCTCCATCCTGGCCGGGCTCGCAGTCCTGCTGGTCATCCTCGGCCGCATTTTCTGGCGCCAGCTGAAGAAGCTCTGGGTGGAGGCGAAACAGGGCGGCGTCATCCTCTCGCAGCCGAAGAAGTACATGGAGTGGGCCTTCCTGCCCTCGTTCCTCTCCTGGCTCTGCAAGCTGATCGTGACCGGCATCTTCCTGGCCGCGTTCGCGATCCCGGTCACGTTCGACTCGATCATGTGGGTATCCGGGTCGGGGTCGCTCGCGGGCACGACCTCGTTCACGCCCGGCGCCATCGGGGTCATGCAGGCCACGAACGCGCTGGCGCTGAAGACGTGCTGCGGCGTTCCCCACAACACTGCGGTCGCCTACTCGACGGCACAGCAGCTGATCACGACGGCCTGGAACGTGATCTTCGCGCTGATCCTCGTCGTGCTGGTCTTCGGCTGGAGCGGCGGGAAGGAGCTGGTCGGGTCGTCCTACGGGCAGGCGAAGGAGAAGGCGGTCGACATGAAGGAAGAGCGCAAGCGCAAGAAGGCCGAGAAGAAGGCGGCGAAGCGCGCGGCCAAAGCATGAGAGGCCAGTCGTCCACTTCGGATGACAACGCACGGCGGGCAGGGTGCGATACTCGGCCGAATCAAGGCGCCTGGAGGAGGAAGCGAGATGGTCAAGACGGGTAAAGGTGGCAGGGCGGCGCCGTCGCGCGGGCGCAAGATCACGGTCTGGGTGCTGATCGCCGTCGCGACGGTGCTCGGGCTCGCGTCGGCGCTGACCGTCTGGGTCCAGCGCCAGGCGCTGGACACGAACGCGGTCACAGAGGCGAGCTCGAAGATGCTCGAGAACGACCAGGTCAGAGGGGCTCTGTCCGTCTACCTCGTCGACCAGCTCTACAACAACGTGAACGTGTCCCAGTCGCTGAGCGAGCGGCTGCCCAAGCAGCTGCAGCCGGTGGCGGCACCCCTTGCGGGCGCGCTGCGGCAGCTCTCGACGCAGGCGGCGAACACGCTCCTCTCGCGACCGCGGGTCCAGCAGCTGTTCGCGAAGGCGGTGCACACGGCCCACGCGGCCTTCATCCGGGTAATCGACGACAAGGCGCACCGCGTGTCCGCCGACGGAGGGGTCGTCTACCTCGACCTGCGGCCGTTACTCGGCCAGCTCGGCGACCAGATCGGCATCGCCAAGAAGCTCGAGGCGAAACTGCCGCCCAACGCAGGCAAGATCGAGATCATGAAGGAGGACCAGCTCGACGCGATCAAGACGGCCACGAGGGCAATCAAGGCGCTCAGCGTGTTCCTCGTCATCGCCGTGTTCGGGATGTACGCGGTCGCGATCTTCCTCGCCCGCGGCTACAGGCGATCGACACTGCGGACCGTCGGCGTCTGTCTCGCCGTCGTCGGAGTCGTGCTCCTCGTCGTCCGGCGGGTGGCAGGGAACATGCTCATCGACACGCTCGCCACCGGAGGCGGGAGCCACGCGCCGGCACGCAGCGTTTGGCTGATCGCGACGAGCCTCCTCTCCGACGTCGCCTGGGCGTTGATCGGCTACGGGATCTTGCTCATCGTCGCGGCGATCCTCGCCGGCCCGACCCGGCCCGCGACCTGGGTGCGCCGCACCCTCGCTCCGGTGTTCCGCGATCACGTCGCGCTCACCTACACCGTCGTCGGCGTCCTCTACCTGCTGCTTCTCCTCTGGGCGCCCACGCGCGCGCAGACGGAATGGATCCCCGCGCTGATCCTGTGGGCGCTGCTCGTCTTCGGGGTCGAGGTCTTCCGCAGGCAGACGATCCGCGAGTTTCCCGCGGAGGGAGGAACGGGACCGCCTGCTCCCGCCTGAACGTCGGCGGGACGTCCAGGCGGATCGGGATCGAGCGGTGCAGTGAGCGTGGCGGGCCGAAGCGTCCGTCAGAATGCCGGGCGCATGCACGCGCCGAGGATCGAGGATGGCAGCAGGCGACGTCGGCGCTGAGGCCCCGGCAGGGACAGGCGCGGTCGACTCGGGGATGCCTGCCCGCGCGGCGAGGCTCCGCAGAGGCTTTCGCATCTACGCCTCGTCGCGCAACGACGACCGGCGAACGCGCCGCGCGACCGACGTCATCCTCCTCGTCGTCGGCCTGCTCGGCCTCTGGCTGCTGACCGCCGCCTATCCGCCCTCGAGCTTCGAGACCTCGTTCGAGAACTTCCTCGCCTCCTTCCCGGGCTGGCTCGACCCGATCTGGGGCATCTGCTACGACCTCCTCTGGCTGTGGGCGATCCTGCTCGTCATCGCAGCCGCGATCAGCCGCCGGCGCGTCGTCGCGGTGCAGGCGCTCGCGGCACTGGTGCTGGGTGCCGTCGTCGCGCTCGTCGTCTCCCGGCTCGCGCTCGGAGCCTGGCCGTCGATCGGCACTGCGATCGAGGGTGCGGCGGACTCGCCCCCGTTCCCCGCCTTCCGGGTCGCGGAGACCTCGGCGGTGATCCTCGTTGCGGCTCCACACCTGATACGACCGTTCCGGACCGCGGGCCACTGGATTCTCTTCCTCGGCGTCGTGGGCGGGATGCTGATCGCCGGCGCTACCCCGGGCGGCACCATCGCGGGCTTCCTCGTCGCGCTGACGGCGGCGGCTGCAGTGCGGCTCGCGCACGGGACCTCGGCGGGCCGGCCCGGGGTCGCCGAGGTCACCGCCGCGCTCGACGAGCTGGGAGTCGACGCCGAGCGGCTCGAGCTGGCCAAGCACCAGACCGCGGGCATCGTCCTCTTCGAGGGCAGCGACTCGTCCGGCCGGCCGCTGCTGGTCAAGGTGTACGGGCGCGACGCCTACGACAACCAGTTGCTCGCGAAGCTCAGTCGGCTGATCTGGTACCGGGACCGCGGCCCGGAGCTCGGGCTGAGCCGGCTGCAGGCGGTCGAGCACGAGGCGTTGCTGACGCTGCTCGCGAACAGAGCCGGGGTCCTGAGCCGCGAGGTGGTCACGGCGGGTGAGACGGTCGAGCACGACGCGCTGCTCGTGCTGCGCGGGGAAGCGCGCCCGCTGGCGGAACTGGGCGCGGACGGGCTCGACGACGAGCTGCTCGAGGCAGCGTGGCGCACGCTGGCGCAGCTCGGCCAGGCAGACATCGCGCACTCGCAGATCGACACCTCGACCGTCGCGGTCGCCGACGGCGAGGTCTGGCTGCTCGACTTCGGGCAGGCGACGGCGGCGCCGAGCCACGACCAGCTGGAGACGGACAAGGTGCAGCTACTGGCGGCCACCGCGGCCGCCGCCGGCGCCGACCGCGCGATCGCGGCCGCCGTCGACGCGCTCGGCACCGACGGCGGCGCGGCGCTGCTCCCGTACCTCCAGTCGGCGGCGCTCGCGACCCCGCTCCGCAAGGGCGTGAAGGCCGCGGGGATCAGCATCGACGAGCTCCGGAAACAGCTCGCCGAGGCGGTCGGAGCCGACGTCCCCGAGCTGATCAAGCTCAAGCGCATGACCTGGTGGACGATCATCCAGGTCGCGCTCCTGTTCCTGGCGGCGGCGGCCATCTACGCCGGCTTCAGCGAGATCGACTGGTCACAGGTCCGGACGGACCTGCAGAACGCCGAGTGGGGCTGGGTCGTGGCCGCGTTCATCGTCGCGCAGTTGCCGCGCCTGACCCAGGCGATCGCCATGCTCGGTGCGATCGCGGCGCGCCTTCCGTTCTTCCCCGTCTACATGAAGCAGCTCGCCACCTGCTACCTGAACCTGGCCATGCCCTCGAGCATCGCGCGCATGGCGCTCAGCATCCGCTTCTTCCAGTGCCAGGGCCTTCCGGGAGTGACGGCTGTCTCTGCCGGGATGATCGACTCGCTGGCCAACAACGTCATCCAGGTCCTGATCATCGTCGTGCTGTTGCTCTTCGGCGAGTCGTACGTCGACCTGAACCTCAGCGCCCCCTCCGGCGGCTCGGCCACGTTGCTCTGGATCCTGGTCGGACTGCTCGTTGCCACGGTGCTGCTCTTCGTGTTCGTCGGCCGCGTCCGCCGGCCCGTCATGGCCCGCGTGCGCAAGTGGTGGCCGGAGGTGCGCGACTCGGTCGTCGCGCTGCGGGCATCGGACAAGCTCTGGATGCTCACGCTCGGGAACATCGCCACCGAGCTCCTGTTCTCGGCCGCGCTCGCGATGTTCGTCCACGCGCTCGGCTACAGCGTCCCCTACGGCCAGATCGTGCTGATCAACGAGAGCGTCGCACTCCTCTCGAGCTTCATCCCCGTCCCGGGCGGGATCGGGGTCGTCGAGTACGGCCTCACGATCGGGCTGACCTCCGCGGGCATGTCCGAGGAGTCGGCGCTCTGCTCCGTGATCCTCTACCGCCTGGCGACGTTCTACCTGCCGCCGATCTGGGGCTTCTTCGCCTTCCGCTGGCTGGAGAAGAACAAGTACCTCTAGGGCTCGGGCGTGGCCGGCTCGATCGGTCGCAGCGGGTAGGCTGCCGATCCCATGACGGTCGTTGCAATTCATCTCGGGCCGGTGGAGGCCGGCGGGCTCGGGCCGGTCGAGTCCGCGCGCGCGGTCGCCGGCCAGGGACTCGACGGCGACCGTCACTTCCGACCGAACGGTGCCAGGCCCGGCCAGGCGCTGACGCTCGTCGAGGACGAGGTCGTCGCCGACGTCGGCCTCGCGCCGGGCGAGACGCGCCGCCAGGTGACCGTGCGCGGCGTACGCCTGAACGACCTGATCGGCAAGCGTTTCCGGGTCGGCGACGTGGAGTGCTACGGCGTCGAACTCTGCGAGCCTTGTCTCCACCTGCAGGAGCTGACGCGGGCCGGGATCATCGACGACCTCGTCCATCGGGGCGGGATCAACGCCGACATCCTCACGGACGGCACGATCTCCGTCGGCGACGAGATCGCCCAGCTCAGCTAGCCCAATTCGGCCAGCCCAGCTCGGCTAGCCCGGCTCGGCTAGTCCGCGGCCCTTTCGGCCGGCCCCGCTCCCGCCGCGTCACACTTCTGTGACAGGGACTGTCCCTCCCGCTTCGCCCTGCGCCCGCCCGCGGCGTCACACTTTCGTCACAGGGGCTGTCCCTCGGACGTGGCCGCCTGCGCCGTCCTCCGCTAACCTCGAGCCGTCCGCGCTGCGGGGGGCGCGGGTTCGACTCATCGCTCGATGTCTCGGAGGCTCGCACTCGCCATTGCCGCTGCTGCCGCGCTCTCCGGGGCAGGCGGCGCCACGGCCACGCTCACCGCGGCCGGCTCGGCCACCGTGGTCACCTACCCGGCTGCGCAGACGATCTCTCCGACGGGCAGGCTCCCGAGCGGCGCCGGTCGCGCGCTGACGCTGAACGAGCCGGTCGGGGGCGACGACGCCGCTCTCGTCGTGGTCTCGAACGCGCGCCAGGTCGGCCTGACGGTCGACACGAAGAGCCTCGGCCCGATCGGCGTCCAGATTCGTTTCCGCCACTTCGTCCGCTTCGGCTCCTTGCTCGTCCCCGACGCCCTGCTGCCCTGGGACGGCAGTATCCATCGCGTCGAGCAGCGGAACCAGCCGCTCTCGATCGAGGTCTCGGTCCCCTACGGCACCAAGCCCGGCAAGTACAAAGGCTCGGCGACCGTCACCGTCGACACGAAGCCCGTGGTGCTGCCGCTCACGATCAATGTCTACGGAGTCGCGCTGCCGAAGCCGGGCGACGTCAAGGACAGCCTCCTGACCGTCTTCGGCGCCGGACCGCAGTCGTACGTCGGCCGCGTGATCGACCTCTTCAAGTACCGGACCGCCGACCAGATCCGATCGGCCAACGACTCGCTGTTCGCATTTCTGTCCGCCTACCGCATTGCCCCGGACTCGTGGGGTTACGGGATCCCGCACGATGTGTCCGGCTACACGTCGAGCAGCTCCTGGTGGAAGGACTCGGCCGGCAACATGATCCGCCAGCTCGCGGCCGGGCAGTTCCCCGACCTGTGGATCCCGCTCTCGAGCAACCGCGCGAACTCCGGCAGCTACATCGCGGGGCTGAACCCGGCCGAGCCCGAGAAGTGGTGCACCTACCTCGGCAACGTGCAGAAGTTCTGGACGCTGCACGGGTGGCTCGCGAAGGGCGAGATCCCGTACGTCTACCCCTACGACGAGCCGGGTGCCTCACACACGAGCCTGCTCGCGCGCCAGGCGGCCGCTGTCCACCGCTGCTTCCAGGGCGGCAAGATGCTGGTCACGGCCACGCCGGACGCGGCCACGTCGCGCCTCTGGGACGGCAAGGGGCCGGACGACGTCGATATCTGGGCCGCCGTCGACTGGCGCTACTACGGCGTGTTCACCGTGCCCGCGAAGCAGAAGTACGGCAGCCGCGAGCACCGGTACCTGGACGACATCGACAAGGCCCGCTCACACGGAAAGAAGATCCTCGCGTACACGTACTACGGCGTCCCGGGCTTCCCGTCCTTCGCCGCCACCGAGCCGCTGTCGAACCCGCGCATGTTCGTCCTCTGGACGGCGCTGGAGGGGATCGACGGCATCCTCTACGGCCAGGGGCTCACGACCTACGGTACGCCGGGGGATCCGCTCGCGGCCAACATCGGCGGGCGCGGCGAGAGCGTGCTCATCTACCCCGGGAACGGCGCGCCGATCGCCAGCGCGCGGCTCGAGCAGATCCGCGGCGGGATCGAGGACTGGGAGGTCTTCGCCGTTGTCCGCAGGCGCTTCGGCGCGGCCCGCGTTCGGCAGATCCTCGGGGCGCACGGGCTGTTCAGCGCCGGCACGAAGGGTGTCCAGCTCGCATGCGTCGTCGGCTGCGACCTGAAGAGCTCGACGCCGCAGGCGTGGCCGCGCTGGTCGCACGACGCGACGACGGCAGCCCGGATCGAGGCCGCACGGGTCGACGCGCTCAAGCTCGCGTCGAGCTGACTCGACCGGCGCTCCCTCGAACGAGTGAACGAGCGGGAGGCGTTCTCCGTCGATTCACCAAGTGTGTCCGAGGCGCACGAGGAGCACGAGGATTCGTTCGGCGGGGGCTTGCTCGCCGCGCGGATTCGCGGGGAGGACAGCTCTTTCGAGCCGAGTCCCGTCTCGATCGTCAGGCCGGCCGGTGTCGAGGACGTGACGCTCGGCGGCGGCCACGCAGATCGAGATCGACTCGGGGCAGGTTCGCTTCCTCGTCCCGTTCGCGGGCCGCTGGCCGAGCGAGCACTGGTTGCGCGCGTTCCGCCAATCGCAGCTGAGCTGGCCGCCCCAGCTCGTCGAGCCGCTACTCGACGAGGGGCGGGGGCTCCAGCTCGGCCCGCTCCCCGCCGCCGAGCTCGAGGACCACGTTCGCAGCCTCAAGGAGCGCGTCTCGGCGGCGAACCGGATCTACTCGGAGGAGATCGAGCCCGATCTCCGCCGCCAGCGCGAGGACGCGATCCGGCGTGAGCAGGAAGCGCATCGCCTGCAGGCCGAGGTCGAGGCCAAGCTGAAGTACCTGCTCGGCTAACGCCGCTCTTAGCGAAAACTCAGCTGGATCTGCTTCCGTATAGCCATTCGGCACCGACGGAAGGAGCGCTGACGTGGTGAAGCAGGCGAACGACGCTCCGCCTCCCTCTCCGGAGGAGGCGAAGGAGCGGCTCGAGCAGACGCTGTTCGAGATCAGGCGTGTGATCGCAGGCCAGGACGCGATGCTCGAGCGTGTGCTCGTGTGCCTGCTGGCGCAGGGGCACCTGCTGATCGAGGGCGTCCCCGGACTGGCGAAGACGCTGACGATCAAGACGGCGGCCGGCGTGCTCGGCGGCTCGTTCGCGCGGGTGCAGTTCACGCCCGACCTCGTCCCGTCCGACCTCGTCGGCACGCGCATCTACCGCGCGGGCGAGGGCTCGTTCGAGACCGAGCTCGGCCCGGTCTTCTGCAACTTCCTGCTCGCCGACGAGATCAACCGCGCCCCCGCGAAGGTGCAGTCGGCGCTGCTCGAGGTGATGCAGGAGCACCAGGTGACGATCGGCCACGAGACCCACCCCGTGCCCGATCCGTTTCTCGTCATGGCCACGCAGAACCCGATCGAGTCGGAGGGCACCTACCCGCTGCCCGAGGCGCAGATCGACCGGTTCCTGCTCAAGATCGTGATCGGCTACCCGGCGCACGACGAAGAGCTGACCATCGTCCAGCGCCAGCTCGTCCCGCACCCAGAGCTGCGCCAGGTGCTGACGCTCGATGAGCTGCGCGAGCTGCAGCGCGCGACAGTCGCCGTCTACGTCGACCCGGCCCTGATCAGCTACGCGGTCGAGCTCGCGACCGCAACGCGGACGCCTGCCAGCTACGGCCTCGTCGAGCTTTCCGACTACATCGCCTTCGGGGCCAGCCCCCGCGGGCCGATCGCCGTCGTCCAGGCCGCCCGGGCGCTCGCACTGCTGCGCGGCCGCGACTACGTCGTCGTCGAGGACATCCACGCGCTCGCGCGCGACGCCTTCCGCCATCGCCTCGTGCTCACGTACCAGGCGCTGGCCGAGGAGACGGACGCGGAGCGGATCCTCGACGCCGTGCTCGCCGCCGTGCCCGTGCCCCAGGTCGACCTGGCCCGGACGAGCGCCGCATGACCACGGCCCACGCGCTGGCACGGCCGGCGCGGGCCGATGCGCCCGGCCCGGGGCCGATGCCCGAGCTGCTCCTGCGGGCGCTCGACATCAGCATCGGCCGGCGGATCGAGGGCATGCTCGCAGGCGACTACCGATCGGCGGTCCTCGGGCAGGGCACGGAGCTCGCGCAGGTGCGCGCCTACGTCCCCGGGGACGACGTGCGCCAGATCGAGTGGAACGTCACCGCCCGTACCGGCGAGCCGCACGTCCGCGTCCAGCTCGCCGAGCGCGTGCTCGTCACCTGGCTCATGCTCGACACGTCGCCGTCGATGACCTTCGGCACGGCCGACCGCCGCAAGGCCGACGTGGCCGAGGGCGCCGCGCTCGCGATCGGCCATGTCGCGAGCCGCCGCGGCAACCGCCTCGGCGTCGTCACCTTCGGGGACAGGCACCCGCAGTCGCTCCCGGCCCGACAGGGCCGGGTCGGGCTGATCGGCCTTCTCTCCGCGCTCCGCGCCGAGCACGACGACGAAGACGGTGGAGGGCGGATCGGCGCGACGTCGCTCGGTGACGCTGCGCGCCGGACGAGCTCGCTCGCGCGACAGCGCGCGCTCGTCGTCATCGTCTCCGACTTCCGCGGGCCGTTCGACTGGCGCCGCCCGCTGCTCGAGCTGGCCGGCCGCCACGACGTGATCGCGGTCGAGATCCGCGATCCGCGCGAGCAGGAGCTTCCGAACGCGGGCGACCTCTGGCTCGTCGACCCCGAGACCGGGCAGCAGATGCGCGTCGACACCCGCGACGCCAAGCTCCGCGCCCGCTTCGCCGCCGCCGCGGCCGAGGAGCGGACCGGCCTGAGCCGGACGCTCGCCTCGCTCGGCGTCCGCCACACCGTGCTCTCGACCTCCGGCGACTGGCTCCGCTCTCTGGCGCTCTTCCTGAAGCGAGGGCGGCGCTGAGCTTCCAGTCGCCCCTCTGGCTGCTGCTCCTCGTCGCCGTGCCGGCGATCGTCGCCGCGTTCGCCGTCCTCGAGCGGCGGCGCCGGCGGCAGAGCGCCGACTTCGCGAGCCCGGCGCTCGTCCCGGCCGTGGTCGACCGCTCGCCGGGCCGGCGTCGGTTCGTGCCGCTCGTCGTGCTGCTCGTCGGGCTCGTCGCGATGGTGGTCGGGGTCGCCCGTCCGCACGCCACGATCACCGTTCCCCGCGAGGAGGCGACGGTCATGATCGCGATCGACACCTCCCGGTCGATGAAGGCGAACGACGTCAAGCCGACGCGCCTCGCCGCGGCGCTCGACGCCGCCAACAAGTTCGTCGCCAAGCTCCCGACGAAGTACCGCGTGGGGATCGTCTCGTTCGCGAGCAACGCCCGGGTGGCGCTGCCGCCCACCGCCAACCGCGACCTCGTGACGGCGGCGCTCGCCGACCTTCACCCCGGCGAGGGCACGGCGATCGGGGACGCGGTCGCGCTCTCGGTCCGGATCGCCAAGGGCCAGCGCACCTCGGACGGCAAGGTCCCGCCGACCGCCGTGCTCATGTTCTCGGACGGTGCGCGCGACGGCGGCCGGACGACGCCGCAGGCCGCGGCACGCCAGGCGAAGGCGGCGCACATGCCCGTCTACACCGTCGTCCTCGGCACGCCGAACGGCGTCGTCCAGCAAACGCTCACCGGCGGGTACCGTGTGACGATCCACGTGCCGCCCAGCCCGCAGACGTTGCAGCGGATCGCCGAGGGGAGCGGCGGCCAGTCGTTCTCGGTGGCGAGCCAATCGAAGTTGAAGCAGGTCTACCGCAAGCTCGGCTCGCTCCTCGGCCACAAGTCGGAGGATCGCGAGATCACTGACGTGTTCGCCGGCAGTGCCGCGCTGCTCCTGCTCGTCGGCGGCGGCATGTCGATGTTCTGGTTCCGGAGGCTCGTGTGAGGCTGCCGGCTCTGCTCGTCGCCGCCGCTGCGGCCGTGTCCGCCGTCGCCGTCTTCGCCGCGCCCGCCGGCGCGACCAACGAGTGCCGTGGCCTCCAGGTCTGCGTTCACGTTGCCGGGCCCTGGGTCGTCGTGCCGACCGGGACCGCCGCTCCGCGGCCCCGCGTCGAGTACCAGCTCACCTGCCCGAAGGGCTACGTCGTCGGCGGCCTCGACGCGGAGTTGACCGACCGGGCGATCGACGTCACCTTCCAGGGGCTGATCGGCGCGCCGGTCAACCCCGGCATCACGACGAGCAGAACGGCCCTCTTCGTCGCCACGTCGGCGCGCACGCTCGCCCGCGGCGCCACGTTCCGGCCGCACATCGGCTGCATGCCGAGCGCGGGCGGAGGCTCGAGGATCCCGACCGTCCACCAGGTCGTCCCGCCCGGGCACCCCGACACGCGCCGCGTCACGACCGTGCGCGTCCTGCCGGGACCGCAGACGGTCACGAAGGCCTGCGCGGCCGGTGAGACGCTCGTGAGCGCCACGCACGCGATCGGCTTCTTCACGGCCGCGCCGCCGACGACAAGTCTCGTCTCGAGCGTGCGGTCGTCGCAGACCATCCGCGGCAGCCGGGTGTTCGTCTCGGTGCACGGCGACGGCGCGGTCGTGAGCCGTCCGAGCGGTCGTCCAGGTCGATCTCACCTGCGGAGGTGGCGCATGACCTTCGCCCAGCCGCTCTTCCTGCTCTCGCTGCTCGTCGTGCCGCTCGTGATCGTCCTCTACCTGCTCGCCCAGCGGCGACGCGCCAGGTACGCGGTCAAGTTCACGAACATGGACGTGCTGGCGAGCGTCGTCTCGAAGCGCCGCTCGTGGCGCCGCTACGTCGCCCCGCTCGTCTTCCTGCTCGCGCTCTCCGCGCTCTGCGTCGCGCTCGCCCGGCCGCAGCGGTCGACACTCGTCGCGAGCCAGCAGGCGACCGTGATCCTCGTCGTCGACGTCTCCGGCTCGATGCACTCCACCGACGTCAAGCCGTCGCGTCTCGGCGCCGCGCAGAAGGCCGTCCGCATCTTCCTCGACCACGCGCCGAAGAACCTTCGGGTCGCCCTGATCGCGTTCTCGGGCGACGCGAACATCGCCGCGCCGCCGACGACCGACCATGAACTGATCCGCCAGGCCGACAACACGCTCGGCGACTTCACCGGCAACGGGGGCACCGCGATCGGAGACGCGCTCGCCCTGGCCGTCGAAGTCGCGCAGGCGGCCGTCGGGGCGACCGGCTCGTCGAGCGGCCAGACGATCGCCTACCACCCGCACGGAGCGCAGTCGCCGGTCTCGATCGTATTCCTCTCGGACGGCCACCAGACACGCGGCGCGCTCCAGCCTCTCCAGGGCGCCGCCCAGGCGAAGGCGGCCGGGATCCCGGTCTTCACCGTGGCGCTGGGGACGCCGAACGGCACGCTCACGTTCGGGAACAACGGCTTCGGCGGCAACCCGTACGGCGGGCCGAACGGCGGCTTCGGCGGCACGATCCCCGTCCCGCCGGATCCCGCCACGCTGCACGCGATCGCGAACCTGACCGGGGGCAAGTTCACCAACGCCCTGAACGCGAAGACGCTGAACGACTCCTACGCCAACCTCGGCTCACGTCTCGGCCGCAAGCCGGGGAAGAGCGAGATCACGAACGAGTGGGTGCTCCTCGCCGCCGCGCTCCTCGTCGGCGCCGGGCTCCTTTCGGTCGTCTGGGCGCCGCGCCTTCCGTAGCAGGGGCGCCCTCGGGGAATCGTGGCTAGCGGGTAGGGAGATCGTCTCCCGCGCCGGCGCAGTAGCCGAGGCCGCCGGCGGAGTCGTCCGACCACGGTCTTGCCCCGGGACGCGTCCCCGGCGGTCGAGGCGAAACCGGCGTGCGGAACGCGCGAGCTAGCCGTGGCTGACGAAGGCCAGGAAGAGCAGCCCGAGCGGCAGCAGGAGCGCCACGAGGCCACGATGCAGCATCGCGTGGCGCACGCCGGCGGTGATTCGGTTACGGCGACTGGTCACAAGAGTTATGACGTCAGCGAAGCGACATTGATGTTGAGACTGGGTGAAGCTTCCGCAAGGTCCCCGTTAGCATCGACAGTGATGTCCGAGGCCTTGACCGCAGGCGACGGGACGGCCGTCGGCTTCGACGAGCTCCAGCGCAAGCTGGTGCCGCTCTGGCAGTCGATGAAGTCGATGTCGCAGGACGAGCAGACGATCGTCGTCGTGCCGTCGATGACGCTCGACGACCCGGGCTGGCCCGCCTCCGTTCTCCAGGCGTACGAGGAGCGCTTCCTCTTCCTGCTACTGCTCCTGCGCCAGCCGCGCGCCCGCCTCGTGTACGTGACCTCGCAGGCCGTGAACCCGAGTGTCATCGACTACTACCTCGACCTGCTCCCCGGCGTCATCCCCTCACACGCGCGCCGCCGGCTGTTTCTGGTCTCCCCGCTCGACGGGTCGGGTGCGCCGCTGTCCGAAAAGCTGCTCGAGCGGCCGCGCCTACTCGGTCAGATCCGCGAGCTCGTCATCGACCCGAACCGGGCGCACCTCGTCCCTTTCAACACGACCGAGCTCGAGCGCGACCTTGCGCTCGCTCTCGGCATCCCGATGTACGGCGCCGACCCGCGCTTCTTCCATCACGGAACGAAGACGGGCTGCCGACGGCTGTTCGTCGAGCAGGGCGTCCGCCACCCGCTCGGCGAAGAGAACCTGACGGGGATCGGCGAGGTCATCGAGGCGCTGGGGCGACTTCGCGCGGGCCGGCCCGAGACGGAGCACGCGATCGTGAAGCTGAACGAGGGCGTGTCCGGGGAGGGGAATGCGAGCATCGACCTGCGCGGCCTGCCCGCGCCCGGGTCACCGGGGGAGGCCGACGCGATCGAGGAGCGCGTGCGGGCGATGAGCTTCGAGATCCCGATGCTCACGTTCGACGGCTACGCCGCCGACTTTGCCCAGCGCGGGGGGATCGTCGAGGAGCGCATCGTGGGCGACGAGGTTCGCAGCCCGAGCGTCCAGATGCGCGTGACGCCGCTCGGTGTCCTCGAGGTTCTGTCGACGCACGACCAGGTGCTCGGCGGGCCGAGCGGCCAGTCGTATCTCGGCTGCCGCTTCCCGGCCGATCCGGCCTACTCGACGGCGATCACGCGCGAGGCGGTGAAGGTCGGCGAGCGTCTCGCGAGCGAGGGTGTGCTCGGCCGGTTCGCCGTCGACTTCGTCGTCGTCAGGTCGGGCAGCAGCTGGGATCCCTACGCGATCGAGCTCAACCTGCGCAAGGGCGGCACGACGCATCCGTTCCTCACGCTTCAGTTCCTCACCGACGGGGTCTACGACCCCGAGACGGGCGTATTCACGGCGCCGAGCGGGCGCGAGAAGCACTTCGTCGCATCGGATCACATCGAGAGCCCGAGCTACCGCTCGCTTACGCCGGACGACCTCTTCGACATCGCGGTGCGCCACGGTCTCCATTTCGACCAATCGAGACAGACCGGCATCGTCTTCCACATGATGAGCGCCCTCGGCGAGCACGGTCGCACGGGCCTGACGGCGGTCGCCGACGACTCGTCAGGCGCAGACGAGCTGTACGACCGCGTCGTGTCGGTGCTGAACGAGGAGACGAGCGCCTAGCTCCTCTGTCCGTCCGGGCGCCCGTTCGAGGGACAGTCCCTGAACGCGGGTGTCACGGAATCGTCGCGAAAGCGTCGCGGACTAGTCCGGAACCGGCAGCGTGTCGATGCTCGACCAGTCGAAGTCCTCGCCGATCGCCTCGAGCGCGCCGCGGGTCGGCTCGTCGCAGAGCGCACCTTCGACGCCGACGTCGTAGAACTCGCGCGGGCTCAGTCCCCGCGATGCCGCCTCCGCGTACTCGCTCGTCAGATCGATCGAGAACATCGCGGGATCGTCGGTCGAGAGCGAGCAGCGGAGACCGGCGGCGACCATCTCCGGCAGCGGGTGGCGATCGTACGACGCCACCGCCCCCACGAGCACGTTGGCCGTTGGACAGACGTCGAGCACGGTGCCGCGGTCGACGAGCTCGCGCACGAGCGCAGGGTCCTCGACTGCACGGATGCCGTGCCGGATCCGGTCGGCGTGCAGCGCCTCGAGTGCCCCCCAGACGGACGGAGGCCCGACTACCTCGCCGGCGTGCGGCACCGATCCGAGCCCGCCCTCGCGCGCGAGCCGGAAGGCATCGGCGAACTGCTCGGGCGGGGCCTGTCCCTCGACGCCGCCCAGCCCGACGCCGACGACGCCGCGGTCACGGCGGGCGATCGCCTGGCGCACGATTCCCGCCGCCTCCTCGGGCGGCGACGTTCGGTTCAGGTCGGGAGTGAGCCGCACCTCGACGCCAAGCCGCTCTCGCGCTTCCTGGACGCCGTCGCAGTAGCCCTCGAAGAGCACGTCCAGATCGATCCCGTTCCTGGCCGGCACGGTCGGCGCGAAGATGCCCTCGATGTACACGGCGCCGTGACGCGCGGCCTCCTCGGCGTAGTCGACGGTGATCCGCCGGAAGTCGTCGGCGGTCTGGAGCGCGGCCGTGACGAGGAACCAGATGTCGATGAAGTGCGCGAGGTCCTCGAAGCGGAAGAGCTCCTGAAGCTCCTCGGCGGTGTCGACAGGCATCGCGACGTCGTTGCGCCGCCCGATCTCGAGCAGCGTCTTCGGCTGCACCGTTCCCTCGAGGTGCACGTGGAGTTCGATCTTCGGATACATCCCCTGTGGCAGCATGATCCTCGCTTCGGCCGGATAGCCCCGGTCCTTTACCTCAACCCGGGAACGAGTCGGGCTCCTCGCGGCATCGCCGGAGAAGCTGCTCGTCGATGTTGCCGCCGGTCACCACGAGGACGATCGGCCCGTCGATATCTTCCAGTTGCGGAACTGCAGCGAGCCCGGCGCCGGCGGCGGCCTCGGCGCGGATGCCTGCCGTCTCGAACGCGCCGACGCCACGCGCGATCTCCCGCTCGGACACGAGCAGCATCCGGTCGGCGGCGCCGTTCAGCACCTCGACCGCGTACGGGATCGCGACTCGAACTGCGAGACCGTCTGCGATCGTGGCGGAACTCGCGCTCACGACGACCGAGCGCGCCTCCCACGAGAGCGCCATCACGGGCGCGTCCTTCGCGACGACTCCGACGCGCAGCGTGTCGGGCGAACGCCGGCCGAGCGTCTGGCCGATGCCGCCGAGCAGCGCGCCGTTCCCGGTCGGGACGACGACGGCTGCCGGGGCCTCGTCGAGCTGGTCGAGGACCTCGTCGGCGATCGACCCGTAGGCGTCGTATTGCAACGGCTCCGCTCCATCCTCGAAGAAAGGCAAGTCGTACTCGTCCGCGTAGGTCTTGCCGGCGTCCTTGGCCTCGTCGACGTCGCCGCCGCCGAGCCGCACGTCGGCGCCGAGCCGCTCGAGATGAGCCAGCTTGCTTCGGCTCGTCCCGAGAGGAGCGAAGACGACGGCGTCCAACCCGACTCGGGCTGCCGCCCAGCTCGTCGCGGCCCCGTGGTTTCCAGTGGACGCCGTGACGACGCCGCGGGCGCCCGTCCCGGCGTAGTGCTCGACGACGGGCAGCGCAGCTCTCCACTTGAAGGCCCCGAGCTCGTGCACGTCCTCGCGCTTGAGCCAGAGGCGCTTCCCCAGTGCCGCAGGGGCCGGCTCGAGCGGCGTCGTCATGCTGTGGGGGCAGGCCCCTCGTGGTGAGGCAACCCGTCCGCCGGGATCACGTCCCACGGCGCTGCCGATGCGGTGTGCGAGTGGTACTGAGGCCGGATCCCAGGGTCGTCGTCGAGCGCGCCGAAGCGGATCGAGAGCTCCGGGCCGTCGGGCCAGGTACCGCCGAACAGGCTCGACCCGCATGCGGAGCAGAACGCCTTTGCCATACCGCCGGAGGGCCGGTAGACGCGAATCAGCTCCCCGCCCTCGAGAAGGCGGAACCCGTCGCGAGGTACGCGTCCCTGAGTGAGGCCGAAGGCACCCGAGTGCTTGCGACAGCGCGAGCAGTGGCAATGGCTGGCGCGCCGGAACGGCTGAGTCAGCTCGAAGCGCACCCCACCGCAGAGACAGGTTCCCGTGACCGGCTCCACGACCGGACTCTACGGCTCGGGCAGTGCCTCGCGTGCGATGCTGTCGCGCTATGGTGACCGTCCAGCTCTTCGCCACGTGTCTCGGCGACCTCGTGTTCCCCGATGCCGTCTCTGACGCGGAGGCGTTGCTTCGCGAGGCCGGCTTCGAAGTCGAGTTCCCGCGCGCACAGGTCTGCTGCGGTCAGCCGGCGTTCAACTCCGGGCACCGCTCCGCGGCGCGCCGCGTCGGGCGTACGTTCGTCCGCGCATTCTCGCGCTCTGCGCCGATCGTGGCGCCCTCCGGCTCCTGCGTGACGATGGCGTCGCGCTTCCTGCCCGAGCTCGTCGGCTGTGAGCCGTTCGACGTCTGGGAGCTCTCCGCGTTCCTCGACGCCCGGGGAATCGAGCCCGCACGGCGGAACGAAGGCCGGCGGGTCGCCTATCACGACTCGTGCCACATGCTGCGCGAGCTTCGCATCGCCGATGCGCCGCGGCGGCTGCTCGAGCGCTCCGGAGCCGAGCTCGTGGCGCTCCCTCGCCCGGATCTGTGCTGCGGCTTCGGGGGCACGTTCTCGGTGCGTCAACCCGAGGTGTCGGTCGCGATGGCCGACGACAAGCTGGCCGGCGCGGTCACGTCAGGTGCAGAGGCGCTCGTCAGCGCCGATCCGGGATGCCTGATGCATCTCCGCGGTCGCGCCACTCGGGTGGGAGGGGCTGTCCCCGTCGTCCATCTGGCGACGGCGCTCGCGCGTGGAATCGACGCCGGCGGTGCCGAGTGAGCCGGCGGCGTTGCGGAGGTCACGCCGAGAGCCGCACGAATGCGGGCAGGGGTGCGCGCCAAATTGTCACCGATCCGCGGCAGATCGTCACGGCTCGGGCACAGACACGTGCGCGTTCGAGCGGTATCGTCGAGCACGAGGGTGGAGGGTGGTACCCCACCCTCGATGTGGGTGGGGGTGCGCGGACGTGGCCCGACAGGCTACGACTGGCGGGGAGGCACCGGCGATGAGCGGGCTTGCGCAGCCTCCGGGGCGGTTCCGGGAGATCGCGCGGCTCAAGCTCGCCGACGCGCACACGCAGGGTGCGCTCGACTTCTCGACTGCACGGCTTTACGGCAATCGGGCTGCGGCGTGGGAGGCTGTCGACGACCTCGAGTCGCTGCGCCAACGCGCCCACGATGCACGGATGCGCGTGATCGACGATCTCGACACGCACATTGCTCGGTTCACCGCCGCGCTCGAGGCGCGCGGTGGGCGCGTGTACTTCGCGCGGACGGCTGACGAGGCCAACGCCTATGTCACCGACGTGTGCGCGCGCGCCGGCGCGAAGCTCGTCGCCAAGTCCAAGTCGATGCTGACCGAGGAGATCGGGCTCAACCACGTGCTCGAGCGAGGCGGCACGCGTGTCGTCGAAACCGATCTCGGCGAGTACATCGTCCAGCTCGCCGGTGAACATCCCGTCCACATCCTCGCTCCCGCCATCGAGAAGACGGCCGAGGACGCGGCCGCACTCCTCTCGAAGGTGGAAGGCAAGCCCGTCTCGGCAGAACTCCCGGAGCTCATGCAGGCGGCGCGCCGCCAGCTCCGACAGGTCTTCCTCGACGCGGACGTCGGCATCACCGGGGCCAACTTCGGCGTCAGCGAGACGGGCTCCGTCTGCCTGGTCACGAACGAGGGCAACGGGCGGCTCGTCAGTTCGCTCCCGCGGATCCACATCGCCATGATGGGAATGGAGCGGCTCGTCGCCGATCTTTCTGATCTCGCCGTGCTGCTCCGTCTCCTCGCCCGGAGCGGAACGGGCCAGCCCCTGAGCGTCTACACGACGCTGCTCACCGGGCCGCGCCGGACAGGCGAGGAGGACGGGCCCGAGGAGCTCCATGTCGTGATCCTGGACAACGGGCGTTCGAACCTGCTCGGCACGCACTACCGGGAGATGCTGGCGTGCATCCGTTGCGGCGCTTGCCTGAACGTCTGCCCGGTGTACCGGAAGTCAGGCGGCGCCGCGTACGGGCCGGTGTACTCGGGCCCGATGGGGGCCGTGCTGCTGCCCCTCCTCGTCGGGCTCGAGGACGCGCCGTCCCTTCCTCATGCGTCGTCGCTCTGCGGCGCATGCAGCGATGCCTGTCCGGTGAAGATCCCGCTGCACGAGCTCCTGCTCGAGCTGCGGAGCGATCTCGTGGATCGAGGCGTGGCACCGCGTTGGGAGCGGTTGGCATTCGACCTGTGGTCGCTCGCCTGGTCATCGCCGTTGGGCTACCGGCTGACGACGGCGCTCGGCCGGTTGGGGGCCCCGCTCGGTGGTCTGGCAGGGCCGGGCCGCACGTGGGCGAAGGGCAGGGCGCTGCCGCAGCTCGGGCGGCGCTACCGGGACGGGCGATGAGCCTCGTCGACGACTTCGTGCGCAACGCCGAGGCGGTCGGTGTGATCGTGCATCACGGCTCGGCGCCCGAGATCGAAGGAGCGGGAGTGTCGAGTGCCCTGTACGGGCTGGCGGACACCGGAAGCGTCGTGCTTGCTGCGTCGCCCGAGGAGCCACGCGCTCGGTCGCTGTTACCTGCCGTGCACGTGACGCTGCTCGCCGAGGACAGGATCCTGCCTGGCATCGCCGAGCTGTTCGAGGCAGTCGGCGGCGATCTCCCGAGCGCGCTCGCGGTCGTGACGGGGCCGAGCCGGAGCGCCGATATCGAGCAACAGCTCGTCGTCGGCGTGCACGGCCCGGGAGAGGTGCACGTCGTGCTGACGCCGCCCGGTTCGTCACCGTCCAAGGGACAGTCCCTCGGACGTGCCGGCTAAGGGCACGTCCGCGAGAGACGGCGCGCATCGGCCGAATCGGGGCCAGCTCCACCGCCATTCCCGGGAGTCACGGCAGAGCTTGGCCCGGACCGGGTTCTCGACGATGTAGCGGGCGGCTGCACGGAGATGCTCCTCAGCGTCCACGAGCCAGGAGGCGAACCGCTCTTCGTACAGGTGACCCTTCCGTCCGTGCCGGAGGTTGAAGCGCTGCGCATAGAGGCCATTGAGTCGGTGCATGCCGAGCGACAGGCGCTCGCGCGGCGCCTCGACGAGGAGGTGATAGTGCGTCCCCATCAGGCACCACGCGTGAAGTCGCCAGCCGAACATCTCGACGACCTGGGCGAGCAGCATCCGGAATGCTTCCCGGTCGTCGTCGTCGACGTAGATGTGCGTGCCGCCGACGCCGCGGGACGTCACGTGGAAGAAGCCGTACTCCGGAAGACTGCAGCGAGGTCTGCGTGGCACTGCTTCGACGGTAGCTCGACCGACGGCTCACGGGCCCGGCCCCGAGCAACTTGTCACACTCTTGTTACAGGGACTGTCCCTCGAGCGGCTGCGCACAGGTCACACTCCTGTAACAGGGACTGTCCCCGTCGTGGTTGGTCGGATAGGGTCACGCCGTGCTTCCGATCGAGCGGCCGCAGAAGATCATTTGCGTCGGGCTCAACTACCGCGATCACGCGGAGGAGCAGGGTGTGGCGTTGCCCGAGCGGCCGCTGCTCTTCGCCAAGTGGCCGAACACGCTGATCGGGCCCGGCGATCCGATCCGCCTGCCGGCGATCTCCAGCGAGGTCGACTACGAGGCCGAGCTCGGCGTCGTCATCGGCGAGAGAGTCAGACAGGCGTCTCCGGACACGGCCCTGGAGGCCGTGGGCGGCTACCTGTGCGCGAACGACGTGTCAGGCCGGGACGTCCAGTTCGCCGACAAGCAGTGGGTACGCGGCAAGTCCTTCGACACCTTCTGCCCCGTCGGGCCGGACCTCGTCCCGGCGAGCGATGTCGCCGACCCGCAGGCACTCGGCATCCGGGCGATCCTGAACGGTCAGGTGATGCAGGACTCGACGACAGCGAACATGGTCTTCGGCGTCGCAGAGATCGTCTCGTTCGTGAGCCAGGCGATCACGCTCGAGCCGGGCGACCTGATCTTGACCGGCACGCCCGCAGGCGTCGGTGTCTTTCGCAATCCGAAAGTGCTGCTGCAGCCCGGCGACGAGATCACGATCGAGATCGACGGCCTGGGCTCGTTGACGAATCCCGTCGCAGCCGACTGAGCGGCGACGGGGCGGCCGTCGTCCGCCCCGTCACCAGTGGTCGAGCCCGGCGTCTGCGGCCTAGCCGCCGGCCTCGTTCTCGTCCGACGCCCGGCTCGACGAGCTGTGTGCCGAGCGGTTTGACCCCCTGTTTCGCTTTGCGGTCTTCCTCGCTTGGGCGAATGACGACCGTACGGCGGAGCGGAAACCTTTCACCTGCGCTCGTGCAACCCGCAGGAGGGACCGCAGCTCCGTCTTGTCGCCGCCGGCCTTGCGGGCTGCGGTGACATCGACGAGCAGAAGCTTCGAGTCGGCTTTGAGCGTCGTCAGCCCGGCCTTCGCGTCACGCTTCAGCTGGGCGACGTCGCCTTTCGTCACGTCGGCGGCGACGGTCGTCCTGGCGGCCACGACGTCTGCGGTCAGCTTCGCGAGATCCGCCTTCGGCTGGGCCAGCGGATCGCCGGCCGCCGACGCCGAGAGAGGAACGGCGGCGAGCGCGCAGGCGATCGTGACGAGGACACCGCACTGCTTCATGCGGTGTCTATCGGGCCGGTCACGACGGCCCCATGTGCCGCAGACGAGGGATCCCGAGGTAAGAAACCGGTAAAACGCCGCTGGTATCAGGTTCGGGAAGACATTCGAGCGAGAGGAGAGAGATGGCGGTCGTGCTCGTCGCGAGATGGGTGGCGCGCGAAGGGGAGGATGAGCGCGTGCTCGCGCTCCTGGAGCAGCTGGCCCCGGCGTCGCGGGCCGAGCCGGGCTGCCTCCACTACCAGCCGTGCCGTGACCGGGAAGACCCGCGGCGATTCCTGATCTTCGAGGTCTACGCCGACGAAGCTGCCTTTCGAGCGCACGGTGAGTCGGAGCACTTCCAGCGGCTCGTGCTCGACGGGGCAGTGCCGCTCCTGGAGGGACGCGACCGCTCCTTCTACGAGACGGTCGCTTGAGGCAGTACGCCCGGTTCGTCGCAGCGCTCTTCCTCGTCTCGCTCGCGCTGCGGCCGCAGATCATCGCGACGGCGCCGCTGATCCCTTCGATCCAGGCCGACCTCGGCATCTCGCATGTGGTCGCCGGACTGCTGAGCGCGATTCCCGTGCTCTGCATGGGCGTCTTCGCGCCGGCGGCCGCCTACGTGTCGGGCGCGATCGGCGCCCGCTGGGCGATCGCCGGCTCCGTCGTCCTGATCGCCGCCGGAGGCCTCCTGCGTGTGGCCGTTCCGGACACGGGGGTGCTGATCGCGTTCACGTTTCCTGTCGGAGTCGGGATCGCCGTGTCGGGCACGCTGATGCCCGCGATCGTGAAGGGACGGCTCGCGCACCGCCCCGCGTTCGGCACCGGGATCTACGCGACGGGCATCCAGCTGGGCGCGGCCGTGTCCGCGGCGCTCGCCGTGCCGCTTGCCCATCTGCACGGCGGCTGGCGCGCGTCGCTCGCCCTCTTCTCGGTTGCCGCGGCGATCTCGGGCGCCGCCTGGCTTCTCTTCGGGGGTCGCGAGAAGCGTCCCCGTGTCCGTGTTCGGCCGCCGAAGCTGCCGCTCAGGAACCCGACCGCATGGACCGTGTCGCTCGTGTTCGCCATGATCGCCGTCTGCTTCTACGGCCTTTCGGCCTGGCTGCCGGACGCCTATGTCGAGCACGGATGGTCGGAGGGCCGCGCCGGCGCCCTGCTGGCGGTCGTGCAGGCGGTGACAGTCCCGACCGGGCTCGCCCTGCCGTGGCTCGCCGACCGCCGGGGATCGCGGCGCTTCTACCTCGCGACTGCGGCGGCGGTGCAGATGGTCGGGCTCCTCGGCGTCCAGCTGTTCCCCGACGCAGGTTGGCTGTGGGCGGTGGTGCTCGGGCTCGGTATCGGCACGCTCTTCCCGCTCGCGATGACGCTGCCGCTCGACCTCTCCGACGACCCCGCCGCGGCGGTCGCCGTGACGGGGATGATGCTCGGGGTCGGCTACACGATCACCGGAGCGGCGCCGCTCGTCCTCGGCTACGTCCGGGATGCGACGGGCTCGTTCTCAGCGGCGCTGTGGCTGATCGTCGGCATCGAGGCTTGCCTGCTCGTCTCGAGCCTGAGGCTGACGCACGAGCGGCTGCACGGCCGTGCGGTAGAGCGGCCGGCGACTCCTTACGGAGCCGCCGGCCGCTGATGCCTAGAAGCTCTGGACCGGGGCCGAGGCGACCGAGCCGGAGCCTTTCGCTTTCCAATAGTTGTTGAGCGCGCCCTGCACCTTGGCCAGATAGATGAAGCCGCCGACGTACGGGACGAAGCCCCAGAGACCTGTCAGTCCGCTAACTGGCGGGTTCTCGTTCCCTTCTGCGCGGTACATGCGGCCGACGTATTGCGGCAGCATGAAGAAGCCGTAGATCACGAGCACGAGCAGAAGCCCGACGATGCCGTTGACTCCTTCGCCGCGGTGTCTCTTCAGGTCGGCGTAGGTCGCGTAGTACCAATAGATCGTGTAGATCCCGAGCGTGACGAGCGACAGGACGATCACGAAGCCAACCCCCCGCTCCTTGCCGGGTGGCCCCGTGTTCTGTCCCGACGTGGTCGCGGGTGCCGGTGCTGCGGGGGTCTCTGCCGGCGCGGCTGCCGGTGCCTCTGCAGGTGCTTCTGAGCTTGCGTCGTTCCCCGCGGTTTCGCTCACGGTGTGCTCCCTCCGTGGAATGGACGGGCCGACTCAAGCACGCGGGGCGGACGGCGTCAAACCCTTTTAGCCGAACCCGAGCGAGATGATCCCGCGGTCGACGAGCCCGCGTGTGAACTCGTCCGAGGCCACGACCTTGACGCCGTAGACGTCGCGCAGGAACCACTCGAAGTACACGAAGACGCTCGAGCGCACCGCGTTGACCTTCTCGAGGCGGGCGAGGTCGTAGACGGCGACGCGGGCACGGAGGGCGGCGTCGTCGAGAAGACGCGTTACGAGTTTGCCCGTCAACCCGGTCAGGACGAGCGTCGGCTCGTCGCGCCCCGGAAGGACGTCCGTGGTCTCGACCGAGCTTCGCTCGCGGCGCCACGCGAGTTCGATCCGCGTCGACGACTCGGCGAGCAGGTCGACGTCATCGAGTGCGTTGCGGCAGTAGACGGCGAACGCGTCGAGGATCTCTCCCTGGGTGACGCTCATCGCGGCCCAGTCGATCCGGCGGTCGCGCGGGGCGGTCACCGTGGCGGTGCGGGCGCCGTCGGAGGGACAGTCCCTGATACGCGATCGTCGCAATCCGTCCACAGCCGGCTCATACGGACTCCGCCAGCGCGAGCAGGAGCTCCGGAGCGAGATCGGCGACGGGGATACGCGTACCGCCCGCGGCGCGGGCGAGCGCGGCGGCGCAGCCGCGCGAGCCGTCGGAGGTGTCCGCGACGACGAGGCCGATCCGGGCACGTCCGAGGGACTGTCCCTCGGACACGGCGTCCGCGGACGGGTCGGAGCCCGCCCGGAGCGGTACCGTCGCCTCGCCGTCCGTGATGCAGACGACGAGCGGCACGGCGTTCGGGTGCTTCGAGAGCTCCTGACGGAGCAGGATCCGCGCGCGGCGAAGGGCGTCGGCGAGCGGGGTCTGGCCCGCGAGCGGGATCCGCTCGAGCCGTCGCGTCGCAGCGGCCAGCGACGACGTGAACGGCAGCGCGACGGTCGCCTCGGGGATTCCGCCGCGGAACGCGACGAGCGCGACCTTGTCACCGCGGCCCGTCGCGTCCTCCAGCAGCCGGAACACGACCCCTTTCGCCTTCTCGACCATCCGCTCCGCATGGACGGACCACGAGTTGTCGAGGACGAAGCAGACCGCGAACGGCGAGCGGTGCTCGCGCACTTTCCGCCGCAGGTCGGCCGGCTCGACCCGGATCGGCGCACCGCCACGCATCGCCGCCGCCCGCAACGTCGCGTCGACCGCGACGTCGGCGGGGCCGCGGCCGGCCAGCCGGTGGCGCGAGTACTTGCCCTTCCGGTGGCTCGCGAGCGAGCGGGCGCGACGCCCCGGCCGCGAGCGCTCGACGCGGTCACGCGCGGGGCGGCGCGCGAAGACGGCGTCCGCGCTCACGTCGAGCCGGTCGATTCCGGGCGCGCCCTTCGGCGAGGCCTCGACCTCGAGGCCTACGTCACCGGGCCCGCTTCGACTTTTTTTGAGCGCTCGACCTCCAGTGCCTCGTCCAGGAGGCGACGGACGAGCTGCGGCTCCATGCTCGGCGGCGGCGCGAACGGATCGACGGGCAACCGGTGCCCGAGTGCGAGCGAGGCCGCGTCGACGAGATCCTCCGGAACGACCTCGTCCCGGCCCGCCAGGGCAGCACCCGCCTTTGCGCACTCGATGATCGTCACGTCCGCACGATGGCTGGTGACGCCCGCCTTCACCGTCACCCGGCCGACGGCCGGGTAGAGGTGGTCCGGCACGCGCACCTCCGGCAGGAGCCGCTCGGCAGCGGCGAGCTCCTCCGCGAGATCAGCCTGGCTCGAGGCGAACGCGCCCAGCATCGAGTCCGGATCGGCCGTGAACGCCTCGCGGCGCCGCACGATCTCGGCGCGCGCGTCCGGCTCGGCGATCGCCTGGACCTCGACCTGGAGCCCGATGCGATCGGCGATCTGCGGCCGCAGCTCGCCCTCTTCCTCGTTCATCGTCCCGACGAGCAGGAACCGCGCCGGGTGCGAGATCGAGACGCCCTCGCGCTCGACGACGTTGACCCCGAGAGCGGCAGCGTCGAGCAGGATGTCCGTCAGATGGTCGTCGAGGAGGTTGATCTCGTCGACGTAGAGGATGCCGCGATTGGCCTCCGCGAGCAGGCCGGGCTCGAGCGCCCGCTCGCCTTCCCGGAGCGCCCGCGCGATGTCGACGGTGCCTGCGACGCGATCCTCCGTGGCGTTGAGCGGCAGGTCGACGATGCGCCGCCGCCGCCGCGAGACGGGAAGGTCGTCGCGCCCGAGGCAGACCGGACAGGGATCGGCAGGCGAGCACGAGAACGGGCAGTCCGCGACGACGTCGATCTCGGGCAAGAGCTCCGCGAGCCCGCGCACGGCCGTCGACTTCCCCGTCCCCGCCGGCCCGACGATCAGCACACCGCCGACCGCCGGATTGACCGCGTTCAGCAGGAGCGCCCGTTTCAGACGCTCCTGCTCGACGATCGCGGTGAAGGGGAAGTAGCGCAGGCTCACGTGATGACGAGCCGCTTTCCGAACGTCGGCTCGGCCTGCACGATCGGTGGGAACTGCCAGGTTCCGATCAGCGGCACGGCCGTGTCGCGGTTGACCTTGACGTCGATCAGGTACGGCTTGCCTGATTTGAGCGCCGTGTCGAACGCATCCGACAGGTCGCCCGGCTGGTCGACCGAGATCGCACCCGCACCCATCGCCTCGGCCATGGCCGCGAAGTCCGGGTTCCAGAACTCCCCGGTCGAGTGCTTCATGAAGCTCGTCCCGATCTCGCGGTTGTCCATGTAGAACCGCTGCAGGTCGCGGATGACGCCGATCGAGTAGTTGTTGAGCACGACCCAGACGGCCGGGATGTCGTGCTCGACCGCGGTCGCGATTGCGCCCGGGAACATCATGAAGCTGCCGTCGCTCGTCACGCAGACGGCGGGCCGGTCGGGCCGGGCGAGCTTCATGCCGAGGACGCCGCACGTGCCGAAGCCCATGCCGGCGAAGCCGCCCGGCGTGAAGACCGAGCGCGGCTCGTAGGCCTCCCAGTACTGCTCGACCCAGGTCTGGTGGTTGCCGGTGTCGGTGATCATCAGCGTGTCGTCGGGTGCCGCCTTGCGCAGCTCGCCGATCGCGCGCCGCGGGTCGATCGGCGTCGCGTCGGACGCCATCTCCGGCCCGATGTAGTTCTGCCACTCGAGCTTCCACGCCTCGACATCGTCGTGCCACGGCGTCCGCTCGCGCTTGGGCTCGCGCCGGGCCAGCTCTCCCAGCTGCTTCAGCACCTCGCGGGCGTCGCCGACGATGCCGAGCTCGGTCGGATAGTTGCGGCCGATCTCGGTCGGATCGATGTCGACGTGGATCAGCTTCGTGGGCGGGATGTTGTACGTGTAGCCGGGCACCCACGAGGAGCAGTGGATGTCCGAGAAGCGGCACCCGATCGCGAGGATCACGTCGGCGTTGCGTGCCGCCTCCTGGGCCGGGTACTCGCCCCAGCAGCCGGCGATGCCGAGGTAGAGCGGGTCCTTCGCGGAGAGGACGCCCTTGCCCATGAACGTCGAGTAGACGGGCACGTTCACGTGCTCGGCGAACGTCCTGAGCTCGGGGGTGGCGTCGGAGGCGATGACGCCGCCACCCGCCAGGATCAGCGGCCGTCGCGCCTTCGTCAGCATCTCGAACGCCCTGCCGACGGCCTCCGGGGAGCCCGGCGTCCGCCAGTTCAGCATCTGGGAGCGCTCCTCGGGCTCGGGCACCTCGGTGTCGGCGGTGCGGATCCAGAGGTCGTACGGGACGTCGATGTGCACCGGGCCCGGGCGTCCCGTCCGCGCGAGCTTGAACGCCTTGGGCAGGAACTTGCCCAGGTCCTCGACGGACTGCGCTGCGAAGCTCCGCTTCGAGATCACCCTGGCGATCGAAGGGAAGTCGGCCTGGTGGTGCCGGTACTCCTCCTGCAGCGCGCCCGAGTCGTACTGGTTCGTGGCCACCTGGCCCGTGATCGCGATGAACGCGGACGAGTCGTAGAACGCATTCCCCATCGCGACCGTGAGCAGCATCGGCCCGGGGCCGGTGGACGTGTAGACCGGGATCACCTGGCCCGACGCGCGGTAATACGCGTCGGCCATGTACCCGGCAGCCGACTCGATGCGCGGGAAGATGATCTTGATCTCGTCCTGGTGGTTGTAGACGCCGTCGAGGAGGCCGACCGCGCCGTGCCCGGCATAGCCGAACAGGTACGGCACCTTCTCCTTGATCAGGTACTCGACGACGAGGTCACAGCCGCGGATTTCGGCCATTCTGCGCTCCCCCTTCGAGTCGTCACGCGGCCCCCGACGGGCCGCCCGCCAACTCTATAGCCGCGGATGTCTGACTTCCACGGCAACGCTGTCCACGAGCGCCGCGGCGAACGCGGACAGGTCCGGGACTGTCCCTCGGTCCTGTCCGCTCGAGACAGGCTTACGGCTGCGAGATCTCGTCGATGACGTGCGCCGCCTTCTTCTCCTTCACCTCGTGGACGACGTCCGCCTGCGCGAGCATGCCGACGAGCAGGCCGTCCTCGACCACGGGGACGCGGCGCACCTTGCGATAGGCCATCAGTTCGAGCGCCTCGTCGAGATCCTGGTCCGGTGCCGCGTAGTACGGCTGCCCGGTCGCGATGTCGCCGACCGTCGTACGGCTCGGATCTTTCGCCTGCGCGACGACGCGGATCGCGATGTCGCGATCGGTGACGATCCCGACCGGCGTCCCGCCGTCGACGACCGGCAGGGAACCGACGTCGGCCGACTCCATCAGCCGGGCCGCGTCGACGACGGAGTCCGAGCGGGTGACCGTCGCCGGGTTGCCTGTCATCACGTCCTGCACCTGCTTGCGCATCGAGCCTCACCTCCGGGTCGTTGTCCGATCCGTTCCCCGCGCCGTCGGAACCCACACCTCGCAGTCAGCGCGGAAGCGGCAGGCCGGCGGCCGCCGCCAGCAGTCCGAGCGCGAGGCCGAGAACCAGGATCGTGAACGAGCCGCGGCGAAGGAGCGCGGCGGCGACGGCAGCGGCGATCACGAGACCCTGCCACCACTCCTTCCCCGCCTGTGGGGCGAGGAGGACGGCGGCGCCGAAGATCGCGCCGACGGCGGCCGGACCGGCTCCGTCGAGGAACGCCCTCGGGCCGGGGCGCGTGCGCAACTGGTCGAAGAACGGCGCTCCCGCGAGCACCATCGCGAACGACGGAGCGAACGCGACCACGGCCGCCAGCGCCGCTCCGGCGACTCCCGAGACGGCGTAGCCGACGACGCTCACGGTCAGCACGACCGGCCCGGGCGTCAGCTGCCCGAACGCGACGGCGTCGCTGAACTGGCCCTCCGTCAGCCAGTGGTGCGTGTGCACGACGTCGTGCTGCATCAGCGGGATGATCACGAGGCCGCCGCCGAAGCTCAGCCCGCCGACCTTGAACGCCGTCCAGACCAGCGCCGGGATCTTCGCCGCGCCGCCGGCCCAGACCAGCGCCGCCGGCATGCGGAGCCGGAGTGCGAGCTCGACGGCTCCGCTTCCGAGCAGGACGGCGAGCACCCACGGACCGACGAAAACGGTGGTCAGGCAGGCGGCCAGCGCGTAGACGAGGGTGCGGGCCAGCAGCGCACCTCGGACTTCGGCGAACCCGCGCGCGAAGCCGATCCCGGCGAGCGCGACGACCACCACGACGGCCGCCGCCGCGCCGGCCGACGCGCCGCGGACGACGTCGTTCTGCCCGTGGGCGAGAAAGAGCGCCGCCAGCGCGACGATCAGAACGAAGCCCGGGACGATGAACGCGAGCCCGCCCACGATCGCTCCGCGAACGCCCGGCCACCGAGCGTGCGCAAAAGATCGCGAGCTGCGTGGAGGCGGGGCCGGGGAGGAGGCTCGTGGCCGCGACGGCGTCCTGGAACTCGCGCGCCGTCAGCCACTGCTCCTGCTCGACCATCAGCTCGCGGAGCAGGGCCGTGTGCGCCTGCGGACCGCCGACGCCGAGGATCCCGAGCCGACCCCAGCGCGTGAGCACGCCTCGCAGGTCGATGCGCGGTGCGTGTTGCTGCTCAGCCGTCGCGGCCGGCTGCCCGGAAGAGCTCGATCGTCTCGAGGACGGCGACATCGAGTGGGGTCACGGATGCATCGAGCCGTTCTCCGGGAAGCTCGTCGGGGAACGGGAGCGGAACGTCGTCGAACTCGATCAGGCCGCGTGCGTCGGGCGCGGCCGCCTCGATCGCGGCGACGACCTCGTTCATGTGGACAGGCGTGCCGGGAAAGTCGTAGGCGACGGCACCGATGGGCTTCGAGCGGGCGGCGGCGATGAACCCGCGCGCGACGTCGGGCGCATAGTGCATCTCGGTGCGGCCGCCGAAGGCGATGCGGTACGGCTCGCCGCGCGCCGCCGCCTCCATCGCGACGGACGGGCCGGAGGTGACGCCCTGGTCCCGACCGGGCCCGAAGACGACGTAGGGACGGATGCCCACGCTGGCCACGCCCTCGTCCGCCCAGTAGACGCTGCCCGTGCCCTCGTTGGCGATCTTGAAGACGCCGTAGAGGGTGCGCGGGGCTCGCTCACCGCGGTCGTCGTAGACAGCGGCCGTGCTCGCGTACGCGATCGGGGTCGGGAGCCGGTGACGGCGCGCCGCCTCGAACACGTTCACGGTGCCGACCACGTTGACGCTCGCACCGAGCGGCGGGTTCGCCTTGACGAACGGCACCTGCAGGGCGGCGAGGTGGACGACATGCGTGATCTCGAGCTCGTTCAGCGTCCGCTCGAGCTGTTCGAGGTCGGTCACGTCGCCGCGGACGAAGTCGATCGCGGCGATCTCGGCTGGCTCGGCGACGAGGCGCAGGCGGTGATCGTCGTCGCCGAGGTCGTAGGCGACGACGGGCACGCCCTCGCGGACGAGCAGCGTCGCCGTCCAGGCGCCGATGCACCCGAGGGCGCCGGTGACGAGGAACCGCTCGCCGCTCAACTGGCGCCCGCCTGCGCCTGTCCGCGCCCTGTGGACGGACTGCGACGATTCCTTGACAGGGACTGTCCCTCGAACGGCGCTCGCATCGACGCGGCCGGAGTGGTCACACGTCCTCGTAGACGGTCACGAGCTCCGTGTAGAACTCGACGGCGGCACGGCCTTGCTCGTGCGGGCCGAACCCCGAGCTCTTGACGCCGCCGAAGGGGACGTGGACGTCCGCGCCGGCGGTCTGGCCGTTGACGCGGACGATCCCGGCTTCGATCTCTTGCACGAACGTCCGTGCCGAGGCGAGGCTCGACGTGAACATCGACGCCGACAGGCCGTATTCGACCGCGTTTGCGCGCGAGAGCGCCTCGTCGACCGTGCCGAACCGGTAGAGGGACGTGACCGGGCCGAACACCTCCCGGCACGAGAGGAAGGCGTCGTCAGCGAGCCCCTCGAACAGCGCGGGCGCGAGCAGGAACGCCTCGTCGTCGAGGCGCTCGCCGCCTGTGAGCAGCGTGCCACCGTCGGCGAGGCCCTTCTCGATCCCGGCCAGCACCTCCTCGAGTTGCGACTCGTTCACGATCGGGCCGACCTCGGTCGCGGGATCGGACGGGTCACCGACGACGCCGCGCTCGATCCTGGCCAATAACAGCGAGCGGAACTCGTCGTAGACGGGCTCCTCGACGAGGATGCGGCGAGTCGCCGTGCATTTCTGCCCCGCCGACCAGAACGCCCCGGCGTATGCCGCTTCAACGGCACGACCGAGATCGGCGTCGGCCATGACGATCAGGGGGTTGTGGCCGCCGAGCTCGAGCTGGACGCGCTTGCCGAGCGCCGTCGCCTGCCCGCGCACCTGGAGGCCGACCGCGACCGAGCCCGTGAACGAGACCGCCCGAACGAGCGCGTGCTCGACGAGCGGTGTGCCGACCGCCGAGCCTCGCCCGACGACGACGTTGAAGGCGCCGGCCGGGATGCCGCCCTCCTCGAGGCACGCGGCGAGGTGGAGGCCTGTGAGCGGCGCGTCCTGAGCGAGCTTCATCACGACCGTGTTGCCGTAGGCGAGCGCCGGCGCCGCCTTCCACGCAGGAATCGCCGCCGGAAAGTTCCAGGGCGTGATCAGCGCGACGACGCCGAGTGGACGCCGGAGGGTGTAGGCGACGCTTCCGGTCGCCGCCTGCTCGTAGCGCTGCCCGGTGTCACGCAGCCCTTCGCCCGCGTAGAAGCGAAGGATCTGCGCCATCCGCGCCGACTCCATCCGCGCCTCGCGGATCGGCTTGCCCATCTCGAGCGTCATGTCCCGCGCGATCTGCTCGACGCGATGGTCGACCGCGTCGGCGGCCTTTCGGAGCGCTTCGCCGCGCGCAGCGGCCGGCGTGCGCGACCAGGTGGGGAACGTGTCGGCGGCGGCCGCGACGGCGTCGGCGACGTCCGCGGCGTCCGACGCGGGGAACTCGCCGATCGTCTCGCCTGGACGCCAGGGCCCGTGCTTCTCGTAGGTGTTGCCCGAGCGGCTCGGCCGCCACTCGCCGCCGACGAAGTTGGCGAACGCGGGCCGGGCCGGGGCTTCCAGGACGTCTGTCATCGCGCTAGCGCTCCTCTGTCATCAGGTCGGCCGCACGGCCGACGGGGTTCACGAGCGTGCCGATCCCGGGCACGTGAATCTCGACCCGCTGGCCCGCCTGCAGCGTGAAGTCGTCGGGCGGGACGAGGCCGGTGCCCGTCAGCAAGACGCTACCCGCGGGAACGGGGTTGTCACGACGAAGCCACGAGACGAGCTCCTCGAACGAGCGCTTCATGCGCGCCGTCGACGTCTCGCCCGCGAACAGCTCCGCGCCGTCCGGCCCGACGATGCGCAGCCGGATCTCGAAGGCCGCTGGCGCGCCGTTCGCGACCAGCAGCGCGGGTCCGAGTGCGCATGCGCCCGCGAACAGCTTCGCCTGCGGCAGGTAGAGCGGGTTCTCGCCTTCGATCGCGCGCGAGGAGACGTCGTTGCCGATCGTGTAGCCGGCGACGTCGCCGTCCTTGCCGAGCACGAGCCCGATCTCCGGCTCCGGGACGTCCCAGGTCGAGTCGGCACGGACGCCGATTGGTCGGCCCGGCCCCACGGTGCGCCGGCAAGCCGCGTCCTTCAGGAACAGCTCCGGTCGCTCCGCGCCGTAGACGAGCGTGTACACGTCCTTGACGGTGCTCTCGTCGACGCGCGCGTCGCGGCTCCGCTCGTACGTGACGCCCGCGCACCAGACCTCGGGCGGCTCGACCGGCATCAGCAGCTCGTAGGGTGCGGGCAGCTCCAGCGTGTCCGGGTCGAGCGGCTCGACGGGCAGATCTTCGACCGCGGCCTCGTGCACGCCGTCGGGAGCGCGGAAACGGACTCGTCTCATCACATGCGAATCGTATGCTGGCAGGCGCTGTGGAATCGCTCGTCGAAGCGGTCGTCGCCCGTGATGCCGGCGCCGTCGCGACCATGCTCGATGACGGCCTCCCTCCTGACAGCCGTCACGAGGGCTCGACCGCGTTGTACCGCGCGGCCGTGGCCGGCGAGACGGACCTCGCCGAGCTGCTGCTCCGCGCCGGCGCGGACCCGAACCTGCTGAGTGGCGGCGAGAGCGAGGGCACACCGCTCTGCGCGGCGGCCTGTTGGGGGTTCGCGGGGATCGTCAGGGCGCTACTCGCGCACGGGGCCAACCCGAACCTGCCCGAGGACGACGCGTGGACGCCGCTCCGCTGGGCTGCCGCGCACGGCCACGCCGGCGTGGCGCGAGAGCTCCTCGCCGCCGGAGCCGACCCCGACCTTCGGGCGCCGATCGGCGATGCGGCACGGCGCGGGTCGCTCGCAACCGTTCGGCTGCTCCTCGAATTCGGCGCCAATCCGTCCGAGCCGGATCTCGAGGGCTCGACAGCGATCGAGCTCGCGGACTGGTGGGTCGGCAAGGACGTCGAGGGTGAGCTCGTCGCACGCGTCGAGTTGCTCGTCGGCACGCTCGAGCACGGCCGTCGCGGCGGCGAGATCTCGGTCACGCGGACGCCTCTCGCCGACGGCACCGAGCTCGTCTCGGTTCGCGCGTCCTTCCCCGACGGTACCGAGACCGGCGCCGAAGTCGAGACGGGCCACGAGCAGATCGCCGCGCTGCTCCGCTCGCGCCGCGTCCCGGCGTAGCTTCGAGCCGAGGCCGCCGCGCTGGAGGGACAGTCCCTGCTACGCAGGTGTCACGCCCCCGTCGCAGAAGTCGGACGCACGCTCCGGCCGACGCTTCCAAGGCGAGGGACAGTCCCTGGTACGCGGATGTGACGAGACGCGGGCAAGGGACGCACAAGCGCGGCGCCCGCGCCGTCAGTAGACCGCGCGGCCGCCGGAAATGTCGTACGTGGCGCCGGTCGAGAACGTGCAGTCGTCGCTCGCCAGCCAGCAGATCAGGGCGGCGACCTCCTCGGCCGTGCCGACTCGCCCGAGCGGGATCCGCTCGACCATGTAGCCCACGTGCTCCGAGGACAACCCGTCGAGGATCGGCGTCTCGATCACGGCCGGTGCGATGCAGTTGACGAGGACGCCGGTCTGCGCCAGATCCTTGCCGAGGGCCTTCGTCAGCGCGATCACCGCCGCCTTCGACGCGGAGTAGGCGGGGGCCATCGGGTTGCCCTCCTTCCCGGCGATCGACGAGAGGAGCACGATCCGCCCGTAGCCACGCTCGACCATCCGGGGGACGACCGCCCGGCACGCGTAGAACGTCCCGTCGGCGTTCACGCCCATCACGTGGCGCCACTCCTCGTCGGGCGTGTCGGCGGTGCGCATCGACTCACCCGGCACGCCGGCCGAGTTCACGAGGATGTCGATCCGCCCGAGCTCGGCCTCAGCACGCTGCACCGCGGCGTCCACGTCGGAGGAGCTCGAGATGTCTCCCTCGAGCGAAAGCCAGTCGCCGTCCGCGGCCAGTCTGTCGAACACCGCGACCTCGGCACCGCCCGCGCGCAACCTCTCGGCGGCCGCCAGGCCGATGCCGCTCGCCCCGCCGGTGACGAGCGCACAGCGTCCCGAGAAGTCGTACGTGACGGCCACCCGACTACCTTAAGCTCTAACGCGATGGCATTCGACCCCGGCGCGGACTATCCGCTCGGCCTGAAGCGTCCCGACCTCGTGTCGACACCTGGCGGCCACGCGCTCGACGAGGTGACGCTCGACGCCGTGCGCGACGGTCGCATCGAGGCGGAGGACCTACGCGCGACTCCCGAGACGCTCCGGCGCCAGGCGGCGATCGCGCTGGCTGCCGGGCGACCTCAGCTCGCCGACAACCTCGCGCGCGCGGCCGAGCTCGCGAGCGTCCCGTCCGAGACGATCCTCGAGGTCTACACCGCGCTCCGTCCGAATCGCTCGTCTGCCGAGGAGCTCGACGAGTGGGCGCGTCGGCTCGAGTCGGAGTGGGAGGCGTCGCTGACCGCGGCATTCGTGCGCGAGGCGAAGGACGTGTACGCGGAGCGGGGGCTGCTTGCCGGAGAACGGGCGCAGGTCTAAGCGGTTCGAGTCGCGCGAGCAGCGCGAGCTCCGCCGCGAGCTGCTTGTATCGCCGTGTCCCGAGCTCGGGCTGGTCGCGATGGACGGCCCCAACGACCCGGCGCCGAGCCTCGTCCTCGAGGACGGCAGGGTCGTCGAGATCGACGGCCGCCGCGAGGCGGACTTCGACATGATCGACCACTTCCTGGCCCGTCACGGCTTCGACAACGGAGCAGCGGCCGAGGCGCAGGCGCTGACGGACGACGTGCTCGCACGCCGGCTCGTCGACGTCGACTGCCCGCGCGAGGAGCTCGTGCGGCTGTCACGGGGCCTGTCCCCGGCGCGGCTGGCACGCATCGCCGCCCGGCTCGACCCCGTCGAGATGATGTTCGCGCTCAAGAAGCTGCGCGCCCGGCGAGCGCCGGCGAACCAGGCGCACGTCACGAATCTCAAGGACAACCCGGCGCTGCTCGCGGCCGACGCGGCCGAGGCGGCGATGCGAGGCTTCGCCGAGGTCGAGACGACGGTCGGCGTCTCGCGATATGCGCCGCTGAACGCGATCGCGATCCTCGTCGGCTCGCAGACCGGCCGTCCCGGCGTCATGACGCAGTGCGCCGTCGAGGAGCGGCGCAACCTCGACCTCGCGATCCGCGGCCTCGTTACCTACGCGGAGACGCTCTCGGTCTACGGTACGGAGTCGGTCTTCGTGGACGGAGACGACACGCCGTGGTCGAAGGCGTTCCTCGGATCGGCGTACGCCTCGCGCGGGGTGAAGATCCGCTTCACTTCGGGCGGCGGCTCCGAGGCCCTGATGGGCGGCTCGCTCGGCTATTCGATGCTCTACCTCGAGGCACGCTGCCTCGCGGCTGTGCGCGCGGCCGGCTCGCAGGGTGTCCAGAACGGTTCGATCTCGTGCGTCGCGCTCGCGCTCGCCGTGCCGGGCGGCACGCGCGAGATCCTGGCCGAGAACCTCCTCGCAGCCTGGCTCGACCTCGAGGTCGCCTCCGGGAACGACGCGATCGCCTCGCACTCCGAGATCCGCAAGACGGCGAAGCTGATGGGCCAATTGCTGCCGGGCACCGACTTCGTCACCTCGGGCTACTCCGTCATGCCCCGCTACGACAACATGTTCGGCGGCGGCAACTATGACGCGGACGATCTCGATGAGTGGATGACCGTCCAGCGCGACTGGCAGGTCGACGCGGGGATCGAGCCGGCTGCGGAGGACGAGGTGGTGGCCGCGCGCGAGCGCGCCGCCCGGGCCCTTCAGGCGGTGTTCGAGGAGCTCGGCCTGCCGGAGATCACCGAGGCCGAGGTCGACGCGGCGATCTACGGCTCGACGAGCCGCGACCTGCCGGACCGCGACCGTGGCGCGGACGCGGACGCCGCCGACCGGCTCCTCGCGGCCGGCACGAGCGGCGTCGAAGTGGTGCGCGCGCTCGACGCGCGCGGCTTTGTCGACGTCGCCGAGGCGATTGTCGGGATGCAGCGCCAGCGCGTGTCGGCGGACTATCTGCAGACCTCTGCCGTGATCGGCGCCGACGCGACCGTGCGCTCTGCTGTCAACGACCCGAACGTCTACTCGGGACCCGGCACGGGCTACCGGCTCGAGGGCGAGCGCTGGCAGCTTCTCCAGTCGCTCCCGTACGTCGTCGATCCGGGCGTGCTCCTCGACGAGACCGCGGACGGCGAGCCGGTCGTCGTCGAGGGGAGCGAGGCGGCTCCGGGAACGCGTCCGGACGAGGTCGTGGTCGCGGTCGGGCCGGCCTTCGGCGACGAACTGCGCGCGACGATCAACGGACTCGCGCACGCGGACGTGCTCGAGTCGGTGTGTGCCGGGATCCGGGACGGCGGCGCCGAGCCGCGGCTCGTGCGCGTGCGCCGCTCGTCCGACGTCGCATTCATCGGGCACGACGGCGCAGTGCTCTCCGGGTCGGGCATCGCCGTGGGCATGCAGTCGAAGGGCACCGCGGTCATCCATCGCGCCGACCTGGAGCCACTCGACAACCTCGAGCTGTTCGGCATGTCGCCGCTCTACTCGCTCGACTCCTATCGCGCGATCGGCCGCAACGCCGCCGGCTACGGGCTCGGCCGCCCGGTCGGGCCGGTCCCGACGCTGATGGACAACTACGCGCGCACCAAGCTGATCGTGAAGACGACGCTTCTCCATGCACGGGAGACGGCCGCGATCGTGCCCGGCGCACCGGCTGTGGAGCTGGCCCTGTCGGAGGGACAGTCCCTGTAACGGAACGCGCACAGGCCGGACAGGGCGTCGTACGATTCCGGCTCGACCAAAAGGAGGTTCGCCATGGCAGTTGCCGAGCCGGTCGCCCTCATCGAGGGCTTCGCCGGAGAGATTCTCCAGCCGGGAGATCCGACCTACGACGAGGTGCGTCGCGTCCACAACGGGCTGATCGACAGGCGGCCCGCGCTGATCGCCCGATGCAGCGGGACGGCGGACGTCGTCGGCGCCGTCAACGCCGCGCGCGAGGAGGGCTGGGAGCTCTCGGTCCGCGGCGGCGGGCACAACGTCGCCGGCACCGCCGTCACCGACGGCGGGCTGATGATCGACCTCTCGACGATGAAGGGCATCCACGTCGATCCCGCCGCACGGACGGTGCGCGCGCAGGGCGGGGTGCTCTGGAAGGAGCTCAACCGCGAGACGCAGCTCCACGGCCTCGCCGTCACGGGCGGCGCGATCTCGACGACTGGAATCGCCGGCCTGACTCTCGGCGGCGGTCTCGGCTGGTTGATGACGAAGCTCGGCCTCGCCGCCGACAACCTGCTCTCGGTCGAGCTCGTGACGGCCGACGGGAGCGTACTGACCGTGAGTGCGGACGAGCATCCTGACCTGTTCTGGGGCCTCCAGGGCGGCGGTGGCAACTTCGGCGTCGCCACGTCGCTCGAGTACCGGCTGCACCCGATCGGCCCGATGATCACCGGCGGCCTGATCGCGCACCCGCTCGACGCGGCCGGCGACCTGCTCCGCTTCATGCGCGACTTCGCGGACGGCATTCCCGACGACCTGATGTTCGTTGCCGGCTGCGTGCACGCGCCCGACGGGTCGGGCATGCCGCTGGCGGCAGTCGGCGTCTGTCACAGCGGAACGCTCGAGGACGCCGCGAACGATCTGAAGCCGCTGCTCGAGTACGGCTCGCCGGCGATGGCGATGATCGGGCCGATGCCGTACGAGGCCGTGTGCCAGATGCTCGACGAGGCCTACCCGCGCGGAGGGCTCAACTACTGGAAGTCGACCTTCCTGAGCGAGTTGACCGACGGCGCGATCGACACGATGGTCGAGCAGTTCGCGAGTTGCCCGTCGCCGATGACGGCCATGATCGTCGAGCACTTCCACGGCGAGGTGACGCGCGTGCCTTCCGAGGCGACCGCCGTCCCTCACCGCGAGCCTGGCTACAACCTCGTGATCACGGGCGTCTGGATGGACCCCGAGACGACGGAGGCGAACGTCTCCTGGGTGCGCGAGACGTACGACGCGCTGGCACCGTTTGCCGTCTCACGCCGCTGGCTCAACTACCTCCCGGCGGAGGAGGCGGACGACCCGGGGCTCCGGGCTGCGTTCGGCCTGAACTACGAGCGGCTCGTCGAGCTGAAGACCCAGTACGACCCGAACAACCTGTTCCACCTGAACGCGAACATCAAGCCGCGCTAGTCGGTTGCCGTCGGGAGGCTCGGCTCTAGGCGCCGGGCTTCCCGGCGATGCCCCAGTTCTTCGGCGAGACGCCCTGCACGACCACCTGGATGTGGTCGGGGGAGGCGCCGCTCGACTCGGCGAGCGCCTTCGTCAGGCTCTCGATGATCTTGGGGACGGACTCCTCGGTGACGCGTGTGTCGTAGAGCTTCACGTCGATCCAGGGCATGTCAGCGCTCCTTCCTCTGCAGGACGAGAGCGCCGACGATAACGAGCGCGAGCAGAAGCTGCAGCGGCGCGGTGATCCCGCCTTCCTTGTGCCAGCCGTCGAGCCGGTGGGACGGGAAGAGCTTCGGGCCGTCGTGGCCCGGGCTCGGGATCACGTGCTCCAGGTCGGGCGCGGCTGCGAGCGCGCCTCCGACGACGGCCGGGTCGAACAGGCCCCGCCGCAGCGCGAGCACCGCGAGGAGCCCGAGGCCGGTCGTGGTCTCGAAGCGGATCGAGTCGAAGTCCTCGTGCGGGACCGCGTCGCCGGCGGCGTGGAGCATCAGGCCGGCGAGCGCGGCGCGGTCGTTCGAGCCGAGCAGTGCGCCGGCGGCGGCGCCCGTCGCGACGTGGAGGGCAACGATCACGCGCTGAGCCTAGACGCTGTCCGACCTAGCGTGCGAGGTAGCCGCCGTCGACGGGCACGATGGCGCCGGTCACGTAGCGCGCGCCGTCGGAGAGCAGCCAGGCGACCGTGCCCGCAACGTCCTCGGGAGTGCCCCAGCGGCCCATCGGAATCCGCGCGTCGATCTGGCGGCGCTTCCAGTCCTCGATGTCGGAGGTCATGTCCGTCTCGATGAAGCCCGGCGCCACGGCGTTCACGCGGACGCCCTGCCCGGCGAGCTCGTTCGAGAGCGCCTTGGTGAGCTGCGCGACTCCGCCTTTCGATGCCGCGTAGGCGGCGGTGTTCATTCCGCCGAAGAACGAGAGCTGGGAAGCGGTGAGGACGATCGCGCCCTTGCCCTGCTCGATCATGCGCTTCGCCGCGGCCTGTGCGAGTATCGCGACGGAGACGAGGTTCACGTCGAGGACGTGCCGCCAGTCCTCGACCGTGTGCTCGAGCGCCGGCTTGCGCACGATCGCGCCGGCGTTGGCGACGAGCGCGTCGATCCGCTCGAGCCGTTCGACGGCCCCGCGCGCCTGATCGGGATCGGCGAGGTCGACACCGGTCGAGCGTTCCGCGGTCTCGACGTGCCAGCCGTCGGCGCGAAGGCGTTCGGCGATCCCGCGGCCGATCCCGCGGCCGGCGCCGGTGACGAGGACGACTCTTTGCGCGGTGTCACGGGCGGACACGTCCGAGGGCCTGTCCCTCCGACGTGTCAGCGCTCGACGTGTCCGGAGCCGCCGTCCGGGCCGAGGACCAGGTCGCGGTCACGGTCGGGCACGTGGTCCAGCGGCACGGGCGCGAGCGCCTCGATGAACTGGGCGCCGTCCCGCGTTCGCACCGAGTGCTCGACGCCGCGGTTGATCACGGCCCAGTCGCCGACGCCGAGCGTCCGGGTGCCCTGGCCGGCGACGGTCAGCTCCAGCTCGCCTTCTGTCACGACCATCACTTGCTCCGTGTACTCGTGCGAGTGCGTCGGCACGCCGAAACCGGGGTCGTAATTCACGCGGCACACGAGCACCTGCTCTCCGCCGACCGCGTTGATGTTCACGCCGGGCACGAACTGGTGCAGGGCGATGCCGTTCCAGCTGCCGAACGGGGACGAGCTCATACCAAGCAACACTGTGTTGCAAGGAACGACATGGCTCGAGCGGACAGGGGTGTCACGCGTCGACGACGAGCCTGACCGGCGCGTCGGGGCCGGCGACGGCGGCGAGCGACAGATCCTCGTCGTAGACGACGACCTTCCCATTCCGCGTCGGCTCGCTCTCCCCCGAGGCCTTCGCCGCGAGCGCACGCAGCACGCGCTCGGGCGTGATCGGAAGCTCCGTGATCCAGACGCCGACGGCGTCGTGAACCGCGCTCGCGATCGCCGGCGGCTGCGGGTTGTTCGCCATCTCGCCGATGCCCTTCGCCCCGAACGGCCCGTCCGCCGACGGGTTCTCGATCAGCACCGTGTCGAGGACGGGCATGTCGTCCATCGACGGGGCCAGGTACGACCCGAACTCGCCGCCGCGGTGCTCGATGCCCGGGTAGTAGGGGTAGCTCGTCTCCAGCACCCCGAGCCCGAGGCCCTGGATCGCGCCGCCGTCGATCTGCCCCTCGACGAGCGTCGGGTTGATCGCCAGGCCGACGTCGAAGCACTGGACGAGCCGCGTCACGCGCACCTCGCCCGTCTCGTCGTCGACCTCGACCTCGGCCGCGCACGACGCGTACGAGATCGCCGAGTGCGGCGACAGGTCGACCTTCCCCGTGTCGGGCTCGACGATCGCGGCGTACGGCTTCAGCTGGACGCCCGTGCCCGTGATCAGCTCGCCGTGGCCCCATGTGGCGGCCGCGGCCACGTCCGGGACGGAGATCTTCGTCTGCGGGGAGCCCTTGGCCACGACCTCGCCGTCGACGATGTCGAGGTCGGACGGGTCGATCTCGAGCTCCTTGCCGGCGATGTCGAGGATCCGCTCGCGCACGCGCTCGGCCGCCTTCTTGACGGCCATGCCCGCGACGAACGTGGCCCGCGAGGCGAAGGTGCCGGTGCAGACCGGTGACGAGTCGGTGTTCGAGTTGTCGTAGGTGACCCACTCGTACGGCACTCCGATCGTCTCGGCCACGATCTGCGACTGGATCGTCTTCGAGCCGTTGCCGATGTCCGACGTGCCGGCGAAGACGTCGACGCGGCCGTCCGGCTTGACCTTGATCCAGGCCTGCGAGGGATCGCCGTTCTGGTTCATGCCCGTCGGATATTCGATCGCCGCAATCCCGCGGCCCTTGTGAATTGCCATCAGTGATCCTCCGGATTCCCGAGCTGGGCGACGAGATGGTCGGGAAGCAGGTCGCCCGAGCGCGGCTCGGTGGTCATCGTGCGGTAGTCGGCCGAAAGCTCGTGGCCGAGGTGGTCGGCGATCGCGAGGATCGTCGGCACGGTCGAGGGGTCGGTGTAGACGACCCCGTTCGGGGACGTGTCGCCGATCCGGTTCGCGTTCTTCAGCCGGAGCTCGAACGGATCGATGTCGAGCTCCTTCGCGATCCGGCTCATGTGCGTCTCGGTCGCGAACGACACCGAGGTGACGCCGAAGCCGCGCATGGCGCTCGTCGGCGTCCGGTTCGTGAACACGACCCAGCCGTCGAAGTGGAGGTTCGGGATCGTGTACGCGCCCGTATGGTGGAACGAGTGCTTCGTGACGCCGTACGGTGAGAAGCGCGCGTAGGCGCCCGAGTCGTGGAGCGTGATCATCCGGCGGCCGAGGATCCACCCGTCCTTCGTGACCGCGTCCGCGACCTCCATGTGCCAGGGGGCGCGCGTCGAGGAGCAGAGGAACTCCTCCTCGCGCGTCCAGCGCCACTTTGTCGGCTTGCCGGACTTGAGCGCGAGCAGACAGCAAAGCGTCTCGGTCGCGGTATCGACCTTGCCGCCGAAGCCGCCGCCGACGGTTCCGCCGACGAACTTGAACTTGTTCAACGGCTGCTGCAGGTGGGCAGCGACGACGCCCATCGAGAAGTAGAGCGCCTGCGTGCAGGAGTAGATCGTCAGCCGGCCGTTGGCCTCGGGCACGACCTGGCAGACCTGGGTCTCGATCGGCAGCTGCTCGATCGCGGCCGGCCGGTAGACGCCCTGGACGATCAGGTCGGCCTGCGCGAAGGCGGCGTCGATGTCGCCCTTGCGGATCTGCCGGTGGTCGAAGCCGCCCTCGAAGTGCGGATACCAGTTCCCCCATTCGTGGATCTGCGGCGCGTCCGGGTCGAAGGCCTTGCGGACGTCGAACAGCGGCTCGCGCACCTCGTAGTCGACCTCGATGGCGTCGACGGCGGCCTGGGCGACCTCGTCGTCCTCGGCTGCGACGACGGCGATCGGCTGGCCGACGTAGCGCACCTCCTTCTCGGCGAGCAGCGGTTCGTCGCCGGGGATGCCGAGCGCAGAGAGGTGGCCGTACACGTTGAGCGGCACGTCCGCCGCGGTCACGACCGCGCGAACGCCCTTCATCTTCTCGGCCGCGCTCGCGTCGAGCTTCGCGATCCCTGCGTGCGGATGCGGCGAACGGAGCGCCTTGACCCAGGCGGCGCCGGGGACCTCGAAGTCCTCGACGAAGACGGTGCGGCCGGTGACGTGTGCGACCCCGTCGTAGCGGGGCACGCGTGCGCCGACGGCTTTCACGAGTCACCTCCCGTGTGCATCGTCGTGTACCGGCCTTCGGCGGTCGTCGAGAGGTCGAACTCGTCGCCTCGCGCCGCGGCGCCGACGGCGTCGACGATCTTGACGTAGCCGGTGCATCGGCACACGTGGCCGCCGAGTGCGTGCGCGATCGCCTCGCGGTCGTCCGTGCCGCCGTTCGCGATGTACGCCGTGGCCGCCATCAACAAGCCGGACGTGCAGAACCCGCACTGGGCCGCGTAGTGGTGGACGAACGCGGCCTGGATCGGCTGGAGGTCTTCCGGCGGGCCGAGGCCCTCGACGGTCGTGATCGCGACGCCGTTCAGCGCGCCGACGGGAATCAAGCAGGAGCGTCTCGGCTGGCCGTCGACGAGGACGGTGCAGGCGCCGCAGCCGCCCTGCTCGCAGCCCACCTTCGGGCTCGTCATCCTGAGCTCCTCGCGCAGCACGTCGAGCAACGTGGTGAGCGGAGGGCTTTCGATCTGGTGCGTTCGACCGTTGACCGTCAGACTCATCGGCTCTCCTCAGAGTTGGGCGAGCGCCCGCCGGACGAGCACCGGGAGGGCCTGCTCCCGGTACCAGGCGGACGCGAGCGCGTCGTCGTGGAGGTTGACGTCCTGGAGCGCGGCGGCACCCGCAGCCTCGGGGTCCGCGGCGGCGGCTTCGGCAGACTGCAGCCTGACGCCCGACGAGCCTGCCCCCGTCGCCGCGAGCCTGATCGTCCCGTCGCCGAGCCGCGCCGCCGAGACGGCGAGCGCCGTGTACTCGTGCGTGTGCGGGCGGTCGAGCGCGACGAAGGCGCCCGCCGCCGGCTCCTCGTAGCTCACGTCGAGGACGAGCTTGCCGCCGCGGTCGGCCAGGAAGTCCGCGAGCGGCTCGGTCGTCGTCGCGCCTCCGCTGGCGAATCGCACCTGCGCGTCGACTGCGAGCAGCGCGCCCTGCAGATCGCCGCGCGGCGCCTCGCCCGTCCCGGCGCAGAGGTTGCCCCCGACGGTCGCCTGCAGGCGGATCTCCAGGTCGGCGATGTTGGCGGCGCACGGGCCGACGGGTGCGGCGAGGTCGACGAGCTCCTGCAGCGGTGTCATCGAGCCGAGCGTGACCGTGGAGCCGTCCCGCGAAACCTTCGCGAGGCCCGCCCGCGCGAGCAGGACCGTCCTCGACGGCCGAACGCGGCCGGCCGAGATGTCCGGCATGACGATCGTGCCGCCGCCGATCACGGTCACCCCGGAGCCGTCCCCGAACGCGAAGACGGCCTCGTCGGGTGAGGCGGGAAGGACGACGTCGGTGACCGGGGTCATCGCGCGCCGAGTCTAACCCAGGGCTGACGGCGGCTCAGCCCATCGTGTGGACGTGGACCGGCTCGATCACGTAGGTGACGCGCTGCTCGCCCGGTGCACGCCAGGGGTACGGCGACTGACCGATGTACTTCTGGGCCAGGTCGTCGATGTCTTTCTCCGCCTGGTCGCCGGTGACCGTGTCGACGACGCGGCCCTGGATGCTGACCGAGTGGTAGCCGGCGTCGTCGTGCCAGTGCGTGGAGAGCGCAACGCGCGGCTCGCTCTCCAGGTTGCGGGGCTTCTTCCGCCCGAGTGCGGTGTTGACGATGATCTTGCCATCGCGGGCGTGCGCCCACACGGTCGTCGACTGCGGCGATCCGTCCGGGTTGATGGTCGCCAGCGCCCAGAACTTCGGCGCCTCGAACGACTCGCGGACGTTGTCGGGGAGCTCAGCCATGTCGCCTCCTTGTCGCGGGACGGCAATTCAATCGCATACGGGGCGCGTCGCGCGGCGACGGCCCTTCTTCCGTGCCCCTGCCCGGGCCGGTGCCCGCTGCGCGCGAACTGCGCGGGTCGCGTTACACCCGTGTTCAGGGACTGTCCCTCGAACGGAGCTGATCAGGCCGAGTCGACGGCGACCAGGCGGGGCGGGACCGATGCCGGCGTACGCAGGCGGCGCGTCGCCTGCGCAGCCGCGAGCGCGGGGTCGAAGTAGAAGCCCTGGCCGAGCTGGCAGCCGAGCTGCCGCACGCGTTCGGCCTGCTCGCGCGACTCGATCCCCTCGGCGACGACCTTGATGCCGAGCGACTTGGCGAGGCCGACGATCGCGCGCGCGACGCGCTCCTCCGACTGGCCGGCGCCGATCCGCTCGACCAGCGGCCGCGCGATCTTGACGACGTCGAACGGCAGCCGGCAGAGCTGGTCGAGGGACGACCGGCCGCTCCCGAGCTCGTCGAGCGCGAACCGGACGCCGAGCCGGCGGAGCTCGGTCATCGTCGCCAGGGTCGAGTCCAGGTCGGCCGTGGCCACCTCCTCCGTGACCTCCAGGATCAGGCGGCTCGCGGCGAGCCCGCTCTCGAGCAGTGCGGCGGCAACGTCGACGCCGAGCCTCGCGCTCTCGAACTCGAGCAGGGACAGGTTGACGCAGACCGACAGCTCACGGGCCGAATCGGGCTCCGTCCGCCATTCCCGGGTCTGAATGCACGCAGCGCGGAGCACGACCTGGCCGATCCGTGCCATCAGCTCGGCCTCCTCGGCGGCCACCAGGAAGTCGGCAGCCGCCACAGTCTCGGACGTGCCGCGCCGCCAGCGCGCGAGCGCCTCGAACGCGACCGTCGCGCCGGTCCTGAGGTCGACGATCGGCTGGTAGTGGACGTCGATCTGGTCGCAGTCGAGCGCGTTCTCGAGCGCGGCGCCGAGCTTGCGGCGCGCCTGCGCCGACCCGCGCATGCCCTCGGAGTAGGTGGCATAGCTCGACGAGCCGTCGCTCTTGGCCGCGTACATCGCCAGATCGGCGTTCGCGAGCAGCTCCTCGACGCCGCTCGCGCCACGAGCGGCCGCGATGCCGATGCTGAGCCGGACGGAGAGCCGCCGGCCCTGGATCGAGAACGGGTTGTGGACGGCTGCAACCAGGCGTCGTGCGACGTCCTCGGAGACCTCCGGGCCGCCGGACTCGATCAGGACGGCGAACTCGTCGCCGCCGAGCCGCGCCGGCAGCTCCTCGGGACGGACGTTGCTGCGCAGGCGCTCGGCGAAGGCGACGAGCAGCTCGTCGCCGGCCGCGTGCCCGAGATCGTCGTTGATCGCCTTGAAGCCGTCCAGGTCGATGAAGAGCACGACCGGCTCGGAGCCGTCGGCGGCTGCCCGCAGGAAGGCTTCCTCGACGCGCGCGTGGAAGAGGCGCCGATTCGGCAGGCTCGTGAGAGCGTCGTGGAGCGCCTGGTGGCGGAGCTTCGTCTCGAGATCGGTGAGCTTGGCGAGCGACTGCTCGAGCTGCTCGTTCTCGAGCAGGAGCGCGGCGTGGCCCGCGAAGGTGCTGAGGAGCTTCTCGTCCTCCTGTCCGAACGTCGACACCTCGTCGGCGCGGTCGCCGACGAGCAGGATGCCGAGGAGCCCATTCTCTCCCACGAGGGTGGTCAGGATCGCCTCCTTGAGGCCGCGCTCGGCCAGGTAGGGGTCGAGGCCGACAAGTCGCCGATCCCGCGCTATCGTGACGAGCCCGCCGCTCGCCTCGAGCGCGTCGAGCGCACCACGCTCCGCGACAGACAAGTCGGCGGGCTCGAGCAGCGCCTCGCCGTGTGCCCCCACCGAGCTGCGGAGTGGCCGCTCACGCGGATCGAGTGGCAGCATCAGGAGCTCTGCGTACTCGGCGCGGAGCAGTCGCCGCGCGGAGCCAAGCAACTGGCGGACGCCGGTGTCGAGTTCCGACGTTTCCTCGCGGCGCAGAATCGAGTCGTAGAGCGACTGGACGTGGTCATGGCGACGGCTTTGCACTCCGTGGGCGCGCAGAGCGAGGGCACAGGCGGCAGTGGGCAGCAGCAGCAAGACGACTGCGGCGGGACTGGTTCCGGCCAGGGTCGCTGCGGCCAGCGCCAGGCTGGCGGCGGTCAACGTGCCTAGGAAGGAGAGGGCTGCCGTCGCTGTCACGCGCTCGATGGTCGGACGTTCCTCCGCCAGCGACATCGCAGCGGCGACCAGGACGACACCGATCACGGCTGCCAGCGAGGCTGCAGCAAGCGCGCCCAGCCAACCCACCGGCCCTAGCGGGTCGTGGTGCACGACGAGTGTCCGGAAGGTGGCGGCCGCGAGCGCCGTTCCCAGTGCGCTCTGGGCGAGGTTGAAGACGATCTTGAGCGGACGCTGGCGCCGGTAGAAAACGAGCGCCACCGCCATCCCGGCGAGCTGAGCGGTGACGAGACCCAGCGGCGATACCGCGAAGAGGCCGAGCACGAGCGGCAGCTCGCTCAGCGACATCGTATGCGTCTCGCGGCGAAGGTGGACGTGCACCACGGCGCACTCGGCGAGGAAGAAGCCCGTGGCGAGGGCCCACCAGGGGATCGCCAGTTGGTGGAGGGGCGGCGGCAGGTCGTGGGCCGCCAGGAGGACGAACGCGGCGGCCGCGGCGATGGCGCCGGAGAGCACCCAGATCGGGGCCGCGCGCGCGCGGGGAGGAGGACCGTCGGTGGAGGGGAGTGACGCCGTCATTTGCCGCAGTGCGAAGCCGGACCTCCTAGCCCCAAACCGCGCCGGCCCAGTTTCCGTCTGACCAGGAGCTCCCGGACCAGGAGTTGCCGGACCAGACGCTCGACGACCACGAGTTCCCCGACCAGGAGTTGCCGGACCAGACGCTCGACGACCACGAGTTCCCCGACCAGGAGTTGCCGCTCCAGCCCTCGCCACTCCAGCTGTTGCCGTTCCAGACCCCTCCCGACCACGAGTTGCCCGTGGCCTCGGCGGCCGCGAGAGCCGTCGTGTCCACCGGCGCCCCGAAGATGTCCTGATCGCCGCTCAGCACCACGCCGTCGCGCGCAATGTGATTCGAGCCGCGAGAACCCTCGAGGGAGCCTGTTCCCGACGAGGACGCCCATGTTTGCATCGAGCTCGGCAGTGGGGATGCGAGGGCGGGTCCCAGCTGAAGTTCGCCCGCACCGACGGCTTGTGACTTGCCCTTGATCGGATAGGCGAACGTCGTGAGCAGCTTCTTGACCTGGTCGGGCGTTGCATCGGGGTACTTCTCCAGGATCAGCGCTGCGGCGCCCGAGACGATCGCGGCCGACTGGGACGTGCCGCTGCCGCGGAAGTAGCGGCCGTTGATCAGGCCCTCCGGGTGGTTGGCGTCGATGAAGGAGTTCGCGACCCGCAATCCCTGGATATGGACGCCCGGCGCGACCAGGTCGACGCCGCGGGTGGCTCCTCGCTTGGGCCAGGGTGAGAACGCCGGCAGCACGTCGTCTGCGAGGCTGGGCGTCCCCAGGGAGTCTGACGAGCCTACGGCAACGACGTAGCGGTCGAGGGCCGGGTCGCCGAGCGCGGGCGCGCTGTTCATGTGGCTCTGGAAGCCGTAGTTCCCGCCCGCGGCGACGACGACGAGCCCCTGCTTCCAGGCTTGCTCGGCAGCGTAGGCAAGTGGGTCGATGCCTGCGTCCTGGACTGCGTCGGTCGCATAGGAGAGGTTGATGATCCGGATGTCCAGGCCGTCGTCGGTCCGATGCTGGACGATCCAGTCGATGGCTGCGATCACCTCGGAGACGTCCGTGCCGCCGTCGGCCGTCGCCACTTTGAGCGAGACGATGCGGGCGTCCGGCGCCATCCCCAGGTAGGTCCCTGCGGGAGCGTCGCTACTCGGCTCGCCCCCACGTCCTGCGATCAGGCCGGCCATGAACGTCCCGTGGCCGTAGGTGTCGAGGTAGCGGAGGTTCGATGCCTGCGACTCCAGTGAGAGGTCGGGGCCGTCGACGATCTTGCCTGCACCATCGAGTCCTTCCACGGGGGCGACGCCGGAGTCGACCATCGCGACATCGACGCCCGCTCCCGTGTAGCCGGCGCTCCACCAGGAGCGGGCCCCGGTCAGCTGTGTGATCGAAGCCATCGAGTAGATGTCCGAGGCGGGGTCGTAATCGGCGGAGTAGCTCGAGCTCTGCGGCGCGAGCCTGGTGTTCGGCGTGACCGAGAGCACGGCGCCGCTCGAGCGGAGCGCGCCGAGCGCGTTCGCCGGGAGCGTGGCCGAGAAGCCGCCGATGATCTGGAGGCGGGCGCGGACCGAGCCGCCGAGCCTCCGGACGAGTGCTTCGGCACCGGCCTCGCTGCCGGGCCGGGCGCGGACGATCACGCCGTCGGCTGCCGCGCTCGCCCGCGTGGAGCCGGAGCCGGCGACGGACGCCGCCAGCCCGGCGCCGGCGATCGCACCGGCGAGGACGAGGAGCGCTGCCCGACGGAGTGCCGGGCTAGACGGGTGTGGGAAGGTCATCCGCAGTGGTTTCCGATCGAGATCACGGGCTCGGGGTGACGACTCGGTGATCGTGTGTCGTCTGGATTCAGCATTTGACGGTTACGGGTTCGTTGCCATCCCCCGTCGGAGTGACGCTTCAAGCTTTCCCCCGTGCGAGGGACGCCCGCGCCTAGACTGCAACTCGTGGAGCTCGAGTCGATCGACGCGCTGGAAACCGCGCTCGCGGATGCCGACTACCTGCCCGATCGCGGCCTCGCGACGGCGCTCTTCCTCTCGCTGCGCCTCGAGAAGCCCGTGCTGCTCGAAGGCGAGGCAGGCGTGGGGAAGACCGAGGCCGCGAAGGCGCTCTCCCGCGTCCTCGGCTCGCGGCTGATCAGGCTCCAGTGCTACGAGGGCCTCGACGTCGCCCATGCCGTCTACGAGTGGAACTACTCGCGCCAGCTCCTGCACATCCGCGCGGCGCAGGAGGGCACGGTCAGCGAGGAGGAGCTATTCGGGCCGGAGTTCCTGATCCGGCGGCCGCTGCTCGAGGCGGTCGAGAGCCCGGAGCAGGTCGTGCTGCTGATCGACGAGATCGATCGCGCCGACGAGGAGTTCGAGGCGTTCCTGCTCGAGGTGCTCTCCGACTTCCAGATCACCATCCCGGAGATCGGGACGATCAGCGCCGCCGAGCACAAGCCCGCAGTCGTGCTGACGTCGAACCGGACCCGCGAGCTCCACGACGCGCTCAAGCGCCGCTGCCTGTACCACTGGATCGGGCACCCGGCGCTCGAGCGGGAGATCGAGATCGTCAAGGTACGCGTCCCGGACGTCCCGGCCCGGCTCGCCGCGCAGGCGGCCGCATTCGTCCGCGGACTGCGCCGCCTCGACCTGGCCAAGCCGCCGGGTGTGGCCGAGACGATCGACTGGGCGCGGGCGCTGACGGCGCTGGGCCATCAGGAGCTCGACGCCGAGGTGGTCGAGCAGACGCTTGGCTCGGTGCTCAAGTACCACGAGGACCTGCTCGCCGTCCGCGACGTCGCGCTCCAGGAGCTCGTCGAGGAGGCGAGGGCGGCACGCTGATGGCGGACGCGGTCGTCCGTCACGTCGTCACGTTCGGACGCGTCCTGCGCGAGGCCGGGCTCGAGGTCGGGCCCGGACGACTCGCGGACGCGCTCTCGGGGCTCGACACCGTCGAGCTGGCCAGGCAGGACGACGTCTACTGGACGCTACGGCAGACGCTGGTCGCCCGCCACGACGACCTCGACGCGTTCGACCGTGCCTTCCGCGCCTGGTTCCTGCGCGCGCCGACGGCGCCGCTGCACCGCGAGTCGGGCGGCGAGACGGTGCGCCTCGTCCGGCGCGCATCCGAGGACAAGCCGGGGTCGGGCGAGGGCGGCGACGGCGAGAAGCAGACGCTGGGCTACAGCCCGAACGAGCTGTTGCGCGAGAAGGACTTCGCCACGCTCTCGACCGAGGAGTTCGCGCTCGTCTCGAAGCTGATGGCCGAGCTCGCCGCCGCCCGGCCGCGGCGCCGCTCGCGCCGGCTTCGGCGTGACAACCAGGGGCGACAGCTCGACATGCGCCGGCTCGTACGCGCCTCGCTGGCCACGGGCGGCGACGCGGCCGAGCGCGCGTTCCGCGACCGGGTCCACGTCCCTCGCAAGCTGATCGTCATCTGCGACGTGTCCGGGTCGATGGAGGCGTACTCGCGGGCGCTCGTCCTCTTCCTGCACGCGCTCGTCGGCACCGGGCGCGGCGTCGAGGCGTTCGCCTTCGGGACGCGCCTGACCCGGCTGACGCCCGATCTCGAGGGCCGCGACCCCGAGCGCGCGCTGGCGGAGGCGGCAAAGCGCGTCGTCGACTGGTCGGGCGGGACGAGGATCGGCGCCTCGCTGAAGGCGTTCAACGACGAGTGGGGGCGACGGGCGCTGACCCGCGGCGCCGTCGTGATCGTCGTCTCGGACGGCTGGGAGCGCGAGGACGCGTCGCTCGTCGGCTCGGAGATGGCTCGGCTGGCGCGGCAGGCCTACGCCGTCGTCTGGGTCAACCCGCTCAAGGGCCACCCCGACTACCAGCCGCTGGCAGCGGGAATGCGGGCAGCATTACCGTCGATCGATCGTTTTCTCCCCGGACACAACCTGGCGAGCCTGGAAGAGCTCGCCGCGATCCTGAGCGGTATCGAGAGGAGGCATGCAGCGTGAAGGAGATCCTGGACGACGTCGAGCGCTGGCGCTCGGAGGGCAAGCAGGTGGCGATCGCGACCGTGGTCGCGACGCGGCGCTCTGCTCCGCGCCCCGTAGGGTCGAAGCTGGCCGTCTCGGACGCGGGCGAGCTGGCCGGCTCCGTCTCCGGCGGCTGCGTCGAGTCGGACGTCTACGAGTGCGCCCGCAAGGTGCTGGAGACGGGCGAGCCGCAGCTCCTCTCGTACGGCATCTCGGACGAGGAGGGCTGGGCGGTCGGCCTGCCCTGCGGCGGAGAGATCGACGTCTTCGTCGAGAAGCTGGACGAGTGACGCTGGAGGACCTGCCCGTCGACCCCCTCCGCCGGCTGACCGACGGCTATCAGCTCACCCAGGCGATCCATGTCGCGGCGACGCTCGGGATCCCCGACCTCGTTGCAGCTGGACCCAGGACGGCGGAGGAGCTCGCCGCCGCTTCGGGGTCCGACGAGCGTTCGCTCTACCGGGTCCTCCGGGCGCTTGCAAGCGTCGGCGTGTTCCACGAGGAGGACGGCAGGCGGTTCTCGTCGACGCCGCTCTCGGAGCGCCTGCAGACGGACGCGGACGGGAGCCTCCACGGCTGGGCCGCGTTCGTGGGTCGTCGACCGGTCTGGGATGCGTGGGGCGACCTGCTTCACAGCGTGCGCACGGGCGAGAACGCGTTCCGGCACGTCCACGGGACGGATGTCTGGACTCACCGCGTGCACGACCCGGAAGAGAACGCCGCGTTCGACCGTGCGATGACCAGCGTCACCCGCGGCCTCAACCGATCGCTTCTCGATGCCTACGACTTCAGCCGCTTCGCGACGGTCGTCGACGTCGGTGGAGGCCGGGGCGCGCTCCTGTTGGGGCTGCTCGAGGTCTACCCGGACATGCGCGGCGTCCTGTTCGACCAGCCGCACGTCGTCGACGACGTGGCGGCCGATGTCGAGCCCGACGTCGCCGCTCGGCTCGCGATCGTGGGCGGAAGCTTCTTCGAAAGCGTGCCCGAGCACGGAGACGCCTATCTCCTGAAGGCTGTCATCCACGACTGGGAAGACGCGGAGGCGGTGCGCATCCTGGAGAGCTGCCGACGGGCTGCACGCCCTGGCGCTTCGGTGTTGATCGTGGAACGGGAGCTCGGCGAGCCGAACAGCGATCCCGCGGTCAAGTTCGGTGACCTGAACATGCTCGTCAACCCGGGAGGGTGCGAGCGGACGACCGGCGAGTTCGCGTCGCTGATGTCGTCTGCAGGGTTCCGCTTCGTTGGGGCGACGCCGAGCGCGAGCGGATGGCATCTCTTCGAAGGCGTCGCAGAGTAGGTTGTAGGCATGACCTTCGAGCGGCTCACGCAGGCGATCGAGCGCGACGAGCGCGCCGTCCTCTTCACCGTGATCGAGGGCGAGCCGCTCGGCGCGCACATGCTCGTCCTGGAGGACGGCGAGCGCGTGGGCGACGAGCTGCCGCAGGAACTGGCCGCGCAGGCGGGCGAGCTGATCCGGAACCACACGAACCGGATCCTCGAGCTCGGCGACGCCCGCGTGTTTGCCGAGATCTTCGCGCCACCTCCGCGCCTGCTCGTCTACGGCGCGGTCGACACCGCCGAGTCGCTCGCCAGGCTGGCGCGGCAGCTCGGCTGGCAGGCGATCGTCGCCGACGCGCGCACGAAGTTCGCAACGCACGAGCGCATCCCGAGTGCGACCGAGATCATCGTCGCGTGGCCCGAGGAGACGATCGAACAGGTCGCGCCCGATCATGCGACCGCCGTCGTCGTCCTGACGCACGACGACAAGTTCGACGTGCCAGCGCTCAAGGCCGCCCTCGCGACCGAGGCGTTCTACGTCGGCGCGCTCGGCTCCAGGCGAAACCAGGAGCGCAGGCGAGAGCGGCTGCTCGAGGCCGGTGTCGACGAGGCGGAGCTCGACCGCATCTCGGGCCCTTGCGGCCTCGACCTCGGCGCCGAGTCGCAGCCGGAGACGGCGATCTCGATCCTGGCCGAGATCATCGCCGTCCGAAACCGGCGCGAGGGAGGCAAGCTCCAGCAGTCGAAGCAGCGCATCCACGTCGAGGTCGCGGAGTAGCTCGGCGCGTGTAACGGCGGGCCGGTTTCGGCGACTATTCACTATGGAGAAGATCCGCAAGACCGAAGAGGAATGGCGGGCCGAGCTCGACCCGGACCGCTACGCGATCCTGCGCCAGGCGGCGACCGAGGCGCCCTGGTCGGGCGACCTGCTCGTCGCCCACGAGGACGGCGTCTATCGCTGCGGCGCGTGCAACGCCGAGCTCTTCCGCTCGGACGCGAAGTTCGAGTCGGGCTCGGGGTGGCCGAGCTTCTTCCAGCCCGTCTCCGAAGACGCGGTCGAGCTCGAGGAGGACATCTCGCACGGCATGCGGCGGATCGAGGTCCGCTGCGGGACCTGCGAGTCCCACCTCGGCCATGTCTTCCCGGACGGGCCTGCGCCGACCGGCCAGCGGTACTGCATCAACTCGCTCGCGCTCGAGTTCGAGCCGGAGGAGTAGAAAACTCCCGCGCGGCGGGGCCCGACGGCCTCGCCGCGCGAAAGCTGCGCGGTTCGCGTCACACTCGCGTTCAGGGACTGTCCCTCGAACTGCGGAGACCGATTCGAGCCGCCGCCCGGCTCTTGCGACGGTTGTGTGATACCCGCGTTCAGGGACCGTCCCTCGGACGAGCCCTTCTCGACGAGGCGTCTGCGCGACCGCGCGTCTGTTAGGTTCGAGCCCGTTTCAGCGGCAGCCAGAAAGGAGCGAGACGTGCCCGTAGACGTCAGATCCGAGAAGCTCACGCAACTGGTCGACGAGAACGTCGAGGTCGAGCAGCTCGGCACGGGCTTCACCTTCACCGAGGGCCCGGTCTGGCATCCTCGCGACGAGTACCTCCTGTTCAGCGACATGCCCGCCGACATCCGGCGCAAGTGGACGCCCGACGGCACCGTCGGCGAGGTGATGAACCCGAGCAACAAGTGCAACGGGATGACCTACGACACCGACCTCAACCTGCTCGTGTGCGAGCACACGACGAGCTCCGTCGTCCGGGAACGGCCCGACGGAACGCGCGAGACGCTCGCCACGCACTACCAGGGCAAGGAGCTGAACAGCCCGAACGACATCATCGTCCACTCGAGCGGTGCGATCTACTTCAGCGACCCGACCTACGGCCGCTGGCCGGGGTTCGGGATCGAGCGGGAGCAGGATCTCGACTTCCAGGGCGTCTACCGACTGCCGCCGGGCGGCGGCGATCCCGAGTTGCTCGTCGACGACTTCGGCGAGCCGAACGGGCTGTGCTTCTCGCCCGACGAGTCGCTGCTCTACATCAACGACACGCCGAACGCCCTGATCCGCGTCTTCGACGTGAAGAGCGACGGATCGATCGCGAACGGACGCCCGTTCGCCAACGACATCGGCGACGGCGACATCTCCAAGGGCGGGCTCGTCGACGGGATGAAATGCGACGAGCGCGGCAACGTCTGGGTCACCGGCCCGGGAGGCGTCTGGGCGTTCGCGCCCGACGGCGAGCACCTCGGGGTCGTGGAGATCCCGGAGGGCGTCGGCAACATCCACTGGGGCGGCCCCGCCTGGAAGTGGATGTTCGTACCGGCGTCGAGCTCGCTCTACCGCTTCGAGACCAAAGTGGCAGGACGGCGCGAGCCGTTCATGCAGTAGGAGGACACATGGCCGACTTCAAGCTGGACCCGAAGCGTACCGCGCTGCTCATCCAGGACATGCAGAACGACGTGATCATCGAGGGCGGCGCGTTCGCAGAGTCGGGATCGCCGCAGCACGCGAAGGAGCAGAACGTCGTCGAGAACGCGGCGAAGCTCGCGGACGCGTGCCGCGGCAAGGGCGTGCCCGTCATCCATGTCCACTACATCGTCGAGGAGGGTGCGCCCGGGCTGAAGCTGAACGCACCGCTCTTCCAGGGGCTGAAGGAGGCCGGCGCGATGGTCCGCGGCTCGTGGGGCGCCGCGCCGGCCGACGGCCTCGAGCCCAGGCAAGGCGACTACGTCGTCGAGAAGATGCGGATGAGCGCCTGGGAGGGCACGAAGCTCGAGCAGATCCTGCTCGGCCTCGGCATCGACACGGTGATCGTCACCGGCGCGTGGACGAACATGTCCATCGAGCACACGTCCCGGACGGGCGCGGACAAGGGCTACAACATGGTCGTCCCCGAGGACTGCTGCTCGACGATGAACGCCGATTGGCACAACGCGTCGATCAACTACGCGTTGCAGAACGTCTCGACGGTGACGAACTCCGGTGACGTGATCGAGGCGCTGGGCGGGTGAAAATCCGCGCGGCCGTCTTCTACGAGGCCGGGCGGCCGTTCGAGGTCCGCGACCTCGACCTCGAGGAACCGCGCGCTGGCGAGGTACTAGTGCGCATGGCCGCGGTCGGGATCTGCGGCACCGATCTCCACTCGGTCAAAGGCGAGTGGACGCGCCCGACGCCGACGGTTCTCGGGCACGAGGGCGCAGGGATCATCGAGGCGGTGGGGGAGGGCGTTGCGTCGCTGGACGTCGGCGACCGTGTCGTCCTCTCGTGGGCGCCCTCGTGCGGCGAGTGCGCGGACTGCAGCCGGGGGCGCCCGGCCCGCTGCCTGGCGCTGAACCGCGCGATCGCGGCGAGCACGCTGCCGGACGGGTCGACGCGGCTGTCGCTGGACGGGGAGACCGTGCATCGCGGAACAGCGACCGGCGCGCTCGCAGAGCGGATCGTCGTGTCGGAGCGCGTGGCCCTGCCCGTGGGCGAGGGTGTGCCGCTCGAGCAGGCAGCGCTGCTCGGCTGCGCCGCGTTGACGGGTGTCGGCGCGGCGCTGTTCGCCGCTCGGGTCGAGCCGGGCTCGTCCGTGCTCGTCGTCGGCGCGGGCGGGGTCGGGCAGTTCGTCGTCCAGGGGGCGCGCATCGCCGGCGCGGCCGAGATCGTCTGCGTCGATCCCCTGGAGGCACGGCGCGAGCAGTCATTGCGGCTCGGGGCGACCCGCGTCGTCGACCCCGAGGAGCTCGCGGCGTTGATGAGGGCCGATTTCGCCGACGGCGTCGACTACGCGCTCGACGCGGTAGGCGATCCGGAGACGACCCAGCTCGCGTTCCGCTGGACGCGGAACGGCGGGACCTGCGTGATCGTCGGGCTGCCGGCGGCGGGCAAGCGGCTCGACCTCGACCCGGTCGAGTTCGTGCGCCGCGAGCGCATCCTGACCGGGACGATCTACGGCTCCGAGGACCCTGCCGTCGCGCTGCCCGTGCTGCTCGACCACGTGCGCGCGGGACGACTCGATCTCGCATCGCAGCTCGGCCCGAGCTACCCGCTCGACCGGATCAACGACGCGATCGAAGCATCGCTCTCCGGCGTGCCAGGTCGCGTCCTCGTGCTGCCGTGACGATTCGAGCCGTGTCGAAGGGACAGGCCCTCGGACCTGTCGGGACGAGCCATGTTGGGGGGACAGGCCCCCGGACCTGTTCGCGGGAGCCATGGCCATAGAGCACGTCGAGCGGACGCGGGTCGCGTGGGTCGACACGGATGCGGGCGGGCGGATCCACTTCACGGCCGCGTTCCGCTGGGCCGAGATGGCCGAGGTGGCGCTGCGCCGGAGGCTCGGACTCGTCGAGGGCTGGGGCGACTACCCGCGCCGGAAGGTCGAGGCCGAATTCCTGAAAGTGCTCCGGTTCGAGGACGAGATCGAGGTGCGCATCCGGGTCGAGCGGCTCGGCACGTCCTCGATCACGTGGGCGTTCGAGATCACCCGCGACGACGATCTCTGCGTGCGGGGCTCGATCGTGGTCGTGCACGTGGATGTCGACGGCGTCCCGTCGCCGCTCACGAAGAAGGAACGAGCGGTCCTCGCCGGCTGACGCTCAGCCGGTCGTCCACTTCATCGTCGCCTCGCGGCGCTGGCCTTCGGCGAGGCTGATCTCGCCCGAGCAGACCTTCGCGTTCAGGTCGTTCTCGACGCCGTCGACCTGGTTTGCGTGCGGGCGGCGCTCCGGCCAGAGGTTCTTGGCGTCGTTCGGCGCACCGCCGAGCTCGAGCGAGATGAAGTGGTCCTCCTGGTAGTCGGCCGGACCGCCGGTGAAGCCGTACTGCTTGATCTGAGCGAGCTTGAGCGCCGACGTGAACGAGGACGGAGGTCGAACGGTCTTCGTCCAGCCGCGAGCGCAGATCGTTTCTCGGATCGTCGCCTGCGTGACGTCCGGGTTGAGCGCCCCGGGGGTCAACGACGGCCTCGCTGCGTAGAACACCGGCCCGTTCGAGCTACGGTGGAGCAGATGCACGAGCAGCAGGGCCGCCACGACTGCGGCCAGCGCGACGACGATGACCGTCGGGATGCCGCGCGACTCCTGCACTCGGAAGCTTGTAGAGCACGGCCCCGTGCCGCCGCAAGGTCCCGCGGCGAATCGTTACGAACCCGGCACGGTTTCGTGCGAGACGCGCTCCTCCTCGCGGCGCCGCAGCTCGACCCGGCGAATCTTGCCGCTCCGCGTCTTCGGCAGCTCGTCGACGAACTCGATCTCGCGCGGGTACTTGTACGGCGCCGTCACGCGCTTGCAGTGGTCCTGCAGCTCTCGGGCGAGGGTGTCCGAGCCGTCGACGCCCGGGCGCAGCACGACGAACGCCTTGACGATCTGGCCCCGGTCGGGGTCGGGCTTGCCGATCACGGCGCTCTCGGCCACGCCGTCGTGCTCGAGCAGCGCGCTCTCGACCTCGAACGGCCCGATCCGGTACGCGGCGGAGAGGATCACGTCGTCAGCCCTGCCGGTGAACCAGAGGTAGCCGTCCTCGTCGCGTGTGGCCCGGTCACCTGTCACGTACCAGTCGCCGCGAAACACGGCCGCCGTCTCGTCCGGCGCGCGGTAGTACTCGCGGAACAGGCTCGGCGGCCGGCCGGCGAGTGCGATGTCGCCCTCCTCGCCGTCCCGGACGACGCTCCCGTCCTCGTCGATCACGGCGATCTCGTGACCCGGCGACGGAAGCCCCATCGACCCCGGCCGGATCTCGGCGCCCGGCATGTTGCCGACGAGCAGCGTGTTCTCCGTCTGGCCGTATCCGTCGTGGATCGTCAGCCCGAACGCGTCCCGGAACGCTTTGATCACCTCGGGGTTGAGCGGCTCGCCGGCCGAGACCATGTGCCGGACGTTCGTGAGGCCGAAGCGATCGATCCCGTCCTGCTTCGCCATCAGCCGGTACTCCGTGGGCGCCTGGCACAGCACCGTCACGCCGAGCGCGGAGAGCAGCCGGAAGCGCTCCTCCGGATCGAACGCGCCCTCGTGCAGCACGATCGCGGCGCCCGCACTCCACGGCCCCAGCAGCACGTTCCAGATCGACTTCGCCCAGCCCGTCCCGGCGGTGCACCAGACCAGGTCGCCGGGACGCGCCGCCAGCCAGCGTTCGGCCTGCATGCGCTTGGCGAAGCAGTAGGCGTGGCTGTGGACCACGCCTTTCGGGTCCTTGGTCGTTCCGGACGTGTAGAGGATGAAGGCCGGGTCCGAGGCGGCCGTGTCCGCGCACGGCGCGCGCTGCGGCTGCGCGTCGAGCCCCGGCGTGTCGGTGTAGATGACGTCCGCGTCGAGCCCGGCCACCTCGGCCTCGGCGGCCGGATCAGCCACGACGACGCGCGAGCCCGAGTGGTCGACGCGGAAGGCGAGGTCCTTGTGCCGCAGCATCTCCGAGCACGGGACCGAGACGGCGCCGAGCCGGAGCAGCGCCATCATCACCGGGTGCCACTCGGTCGTCTTGCCGACGAGGACGAGCACACGGTCGCCCTCCGAGACGCCAGCGCCGGCGAGCAGGTTCGCCCACTGTGCAGCCCGGGCGCCGACCTCGGCGAAGCTCAGCTCACGACGCTCGCCCTCGCCCGAGAGAAAGGTGATCGCCGGCCCGCTCAGCCGGTCGACGACGTCCCGCGAGAAGTTGAACCGCTCGGGAACGTCCCAGCCGAAGCTCAAGGCAAGGCGTTCCAGCGCTCGAGGTAGTCCTCGCGGATCGGCTGGAAGATGTCGACGACGAGTGCACCCTCGGGACCGCAGTAGGCGGAGTGCTCCACGCCGCCGGGGAGGACGTAGCCCTCGAGCGGGCCGAGCTCGTGTGCCTCGTCGTCGATCACGAGCGCCTGCATGCCGCGCAAAACGATCCCGAGTTGCTCGTGTGGGTGGCTATGGAGCGAGACGACCGAGCCCGGCTGGAGCTCGATCAGGTTGATCATCGCGCCGGCGCCGAAGAGCGGTCGTCCGGTCACCCCGGCGGCGAGCTCGAAGGCCTTGACGTCGTCGAACCTGACGAACTGCAGCTCTGCCATGCAGTGATTATCGGTCAGGTGCGTCTCGTGCGCAGAACACGTCACGCCCGCGTTCAGGGACTGTCCCTCGCCGCGATTCGATCAGGGCGTGCGCAGCTCAGTGAGCCGGCGCGCGAGATAGAGGCGCTCTGGACCCGCCGGGGCGACGGCGAGCGCGCGCTCGTACGCTGTGGCCGCTTCGTCGCCGCGGCCGAGCCGCCGCAGGAGATCGGCGCGGGCGGCGTGGAACTGGATGTAGTCGTCGAGCCCCTCGATCCGGTCGATCTGCTCCAGTCCGTGCTCTGGCCCGTCCGCCATCGCGACCGCCGCGGCGCGGTTCAGCTCGACGACCGGCGACGGCACGAGCCGCTCGAGTTCGCGGTAGAGGGCGACGATCTGCGGCCAGTCGGTCTCGCCGACCTCGGTGTGCAGCGCGGCGATCGCCGCCTGCAGCTGGTACGGCCCGACGCGCCGCAGACGGAGCGCCCGCTCGACGAGCTGGCGGCCCTCGTCGATCTCGGCCGTGTCCCAGAGCGACCGGTCCTGGCGCTCGAGCACGACGAGGCAGCCGTCGCCCGCGACGCGCGCGTCGCGCCGCGAATCGTGCAGCAGCATCAGTGCCAGCAGCCCGAGCGCTTCCGGCTCGTCCGGCATCAGCCCGGTCAGCATCCGCCCGAGGCGGATTGCCTCCGCGCCGAGGTCGTTCCGCGCCCGCGAGTAGCCCTCGTTGAACACGAGGTAGACGACGGCGAGGACGGCCGCGAGCCGGTCGGGCAGCAGGTGGTCGGGCGGGACACGGAAAGGAATGCCGGCAGCACGGATCTTCCGCTTCGCCCGCACGAGCCGCTGGGCCATCGTCTGCTCGCCCGTCAGGAACGCGCGCGCGATCTCCTCGGTCGTGAGGCCTCCGAGCAGCCGCAGCGTCAGCGCCACCTGCGCCTCGCGCGCCAGCGCCGGGTGGCAGCAGGTGAAGATCAACGCCAGCCGCTCGTCCGGGATCGTGCTCTCCATCTCGTCCTCCTCCTTGCCCTCGCGGGCCGCCGCCTCGAGCCGCTCGACCTCCGGCAGCTTCGTGTGGAGCGTTCGCTCGCGCCGCAGGCGGTCGATCGCGCGGTTTCGCGCCGTCGTCACGATCCAGCCAAGCGGGCTCGCCGGCAGGCCGTCCCGCGGCCAGCGCTCGACCGCGATCGCGAACGCGTCCTGGACGGAGTCCTCGGCGAGGTCGACGTCGCCGGTCACCCTGACGAGCGCGGCCACTGCCCGCCCCCAGTGCTCCCGGAAGACGTCCTCGATCACGTCTTAAGAACGAACGGGCGCGCGGGAATCGACCTCACTCCGGGTCGGCGTAGTAGAGCGTCGTCTCGGCGGGCCGGAACCCCACCCGCGTGTAAACGGCCCGCGCGCCGTCCGAGCCGGGCGAGAGGAAGAGGAGCTCGGCGCCCTTGGCGGCAGCGGCCCGGGCGGCGGCAGCCGTCATCGCGGCGCCGATTCCTCGCCGGCGGGCGTGCGCGAGGACGCCGACTCCCGCGACCTCCGACAGCCCGTCGAGGGGCGGCGTCGCCGAGGCGATCGCCACGGGCTCGCCGTCGAGCAGGCCGAGGAGCGACGGCCCGCGAGTCTCCGCCCGGACGAGCCACTCGCTCACGTCCTCGTCGGAGGCCTCCGGCTCGTCGCCCGCGCCGAAGGCCCGGCTGCCGACGGTGATCGTCGCGCGCGGGTCGTCCACGGCCGGAACGACGGTGAGGCCCCGAGCGGCAGGCGGATCGGCGATCTCTCCGGCCGGGCACGTCATCAGCGGCGCGCGCAGCTCGACCTCGAAGCCGACCGCCTCGAGCGAGCCGCGCGAGCCCGGGCGCGAACCCCTCCACGTACTCGAAGCGGGGCACCCGATCGCGTGACCGGAACGCCTCCCGCAGCACCTCCAGCGGCGCCGACAGGTCGCCTTCGGCCGGCTCGTCCGGGATGGCGTAGTTGAGATAGCGCAACCGGTCGCGCGGGTTGAAGAACGCCGTGAACGGCGGGATCGGGACGGCCTCCCAGAAGCCGTGCGCGGTCGTGCGCAGGTAGGACTGGATGCGGTCGGCGCGCGTCACCGCGCCGAAGGCTACGCGGGCTTCAGCGCGTGGCCGAGGACGAACGGCCTGACGATCTTCGGCGACCCGTCCGCCAGCTCGCCGTGCTCGACGTCCTCCACGTCGAAGGCCGCCTGGATCCGCGGCAGCGTGTCACGGTTGCAGTGGCAGCCGAAGCAGACGGCCTTCCAGAGTCCTGCGTATCGATCCTGCTTGCGCGCGAGCTTCGGATCGTCCGACCGCACGTGCTCCGTGAACAGGTACCTGCCCCCCGGCTTCAGCACCCGCCGCATCTCGGCCAGCACGGGGTCCTGCTCGTCGACCGAGCAGAGGACGAACGAGGCGACGACCGTGTCGAAGGAGTCGTCCGCGTAGGGCAGCTTCTCACCTGGCGTGCGGGCGGTCACGATCTCGCGCCCGACCGTGGCTGCGCGTTTTTTCGCGCGTTTGAGCATGCCGTCGAGCCTGTCGGTGACGACCAGCTCGGTCACGCCCGGCGGGTAGTGGGGAAGATTGAAGCCGGTGCCGGCGCCGACCTCGAGCACGCGGCCCTCCGCCGGCGCGAGGAGCTTCTGCCGGAGCTCGATCACGACCGGCTTCTTCTCGAACTGGCCGCCGAAGACGTCGGTCATGAACGGGGCGAGATGGTCGCCGAGGCCCATGCGGCGGAGTATGGCGCATTCATAGAATCGGCACGTGATCGTCGAGGAGCGCACCTACCACGTGATCACGGGCAAGCTGCCCGAGGTCGTCGAGCTGTACGAGCAGGAGGGGATCGCGCTCCAGCAGGAGTACCTCGGGAATCTGCTCGGCTGGTTCACGGTCGACGTCGGTGAGCTCTCCTCTGTCGTCAGCCTCTGGGGCTACGAGGGGTACGGCGAGCGCGAGCGCCGGCGCGCCGAGCTGCTGAAAGACGAGCGCTGGCAGGCGTTCCTCGCGCGGCTGCAGCCGCTCCTGCACACGCAGTGGAACCGGATCCTGGTGCCGACCTCGTTCTCCCCGATCAGGTGACGACCTTGCAACAAGTTGTTACAAGGCGGCTCGGGTGAGCGGGTCGCTCGATGACAAGGTCGCGATCGTCACCGGCGGCGCGCAGGGGATCGGCCGGGCGATCGCCGAGGGGCTCGAGCGCGAGGGCGCGAAGGTGGTGGTCGCCGACCTCGACCCGCCCGAGGGCGGGATCCGTGCGGACGTGTCCAGCGAGGCCGACGTCGAGGCGATGGTGCGCGAGACCGTCGAGCGCCACGGCGGCCTCGACATCCTCGTCAACAACGCCGGTCTCTACGCGTCGCTGCCGATGCGGCCGTTCGACCAGATCCCGCTCGAGGAGTGGCGGCAGGTGATGGACGTCAACGTCGCCTCGATGTTCCTGACGTGCCGCGCGGTCGTGCCGCTCATGCGCGAGCGCGACGGCGGCAAGATCGTGAACATCTCGTCCGGGACGCCGTTCCGCGGGGTGCCGTTCCTGCTCCACTACGTGACGAGCAAGGGTGCGATCGTCGCCTTCACGCGCGCGCTCGCGAGGGAGCTCGGCAAGGACTCGATCCACGTGAACTGCGTCGCGCCCGGCTTCACGATGACCGACGGGGTCCTGGCCAACCCCGACGTGGTCGAGAAGCTGCGCGACGCCTCTGTCGCGGCGCGGACGATCCAGCGCGACCAGGTGCCTGAGGACGTCGTCGGAGCGGTCGTCTTCTTCTGCAGTCCCGGCGCCTCGTTCGTGACCGGCCAGACAATGGTCATCGACGGCGGCCAGTACTTCCATTGAGGGTCGCGCGCTTTCCCGACGGCGTGGTCACCGGCGCCGGCTCTCGCGTCGTCTACGACGTCGTTCGCGACGAGGCGCACTTCGGCGCCGCCAGCGTCGACGGCGACGCGATCGTCTGGGAGGTCGACGAGCGTCCCGAGGGAGAGTGGCTCGTCCGTTGCGACCGCGTCGATTTCCCGCCGGGCGGTGTCGCGTACCTGCACACCCATCCCGGCCCCGGGATCCGCGTGCTGCTCGAAGGGAGCATCCGGATCGACTCCGCGGGCGAGTCGCACGAGTACGGGCCGGGGGAGTGGTGGTACGAGAGCGGGCCGGAGCCTGTGTTCGCCGCAGCGTCGGAGGACGAGCAGACGGCGTTCGTGCGCGTGATGCTCGTCCCGCGCGAGCTCGAGGGGCAGCGAACGATCCGGTATGTCGATCCGACCGACGACGAGAAGCCGAAGCTCCAGCGGGCGCGGATCTACTTCGAGCATCCCCTGGCGTGAGTCGCACCGGCGGCCAGGTCCTGGTCGATCAGCTCGAGCTGCACGGCGTCGAGCACGCGTTCTGCGTGCCGGGCGAGAGCTACCTGCCCGTGCTCGACGCGCTCCACGACGCGAACATCCGGTTGATCTCGTGCCGCCACGAGGCGGCTGCGGCGAACATGGCCGAGGCGTACGGGAAGCTGACCGGCCGGCCGGGAGTCTGTCTCGTCACGCGCGGCCCGGGGGCGACGCACGCGAGCGTCGGCGTCCACATCGCCTCGCAGGACTCGACGCCGATGATCCTGCTCGTCGGCCAGGCGCCGCGTCCCTTCCTCGGGCGGGACGCGTTCCAGGAGCTCGACTACCCGCACGCGTTCGGCGGGCTCGGCCTCGCCAAGCTCGCCGTGGAGGCCGACGCGGCGGAACGACTGCCGGAGCTGGTCGCGCACGCCTTCTCGGCCGCAGCCGGCGGTCGGCCCGGACCTGTCGTGCTCGCGCTCCCGGAGGACGTGCTCTTCGAGGAGACCGATGTGGAGGACGGCGCTCCGGCGAACGTCGCCCGTCCCGCCCCGGGAGAGGACGACCTGGCCCGGCTCGGCGACCTGCTGGCGGGCTCGGAGCGGCCGCTCGCGATCGTCGGCGAGGGCGGCTGGACGCCGGAGACGGCCACGGACGTGCTCGCCTTCTGCGAGCAGAACCGGATCCCGGTCGCCGCGTCGTTCCGCTGCCAGGACTACGTCGACAACCGCTCCGACGTCTACGCGGGGCATCTCACCCTCGGGATGGACGCGAAGCTCGCACGTCACGTCGAGGAGGCCGACGTGATCCTCGCGCTCGGCGGCAGGCTCGGCGAGGTGACGACTCGCGGCTACACGCTGCTGGAAGCGCCGCGCCCTCGCCAGGCGCTCGTCCACGCGCATCCCGACCCGGGCGAGCTCGGCCGCGTCTACGAGCCGGACCTGTCGATCGTCGCCGCGCTACCGGAGCTTGCCGCCGCGCTGGGGCGGCTCGGCGTCCTCGATCCCTCGCGCTGGTGCCGCTGGGCGGAAGCTGCCCGCGCCGACTACGAAGCGAGCCTCGTGCGCCGTCCGCTGCCCGGCGGCGTCGATCTGGGCGAGGTGATCGCGTTCCTGCGCGGGCGACTGCCCGACGATGCGGTGCTCGCCTGCGGCGCCGGCAACTTCACGGTCTGGGTGCACCGCTACTTCGAGTTCTCGCGCTTTCCGACGCAGCTCGCCCCGCGCGCGGGGGCAATGGGCTACGGGCTCCCGGCGGCGCTCACTGCGAAGGTGCTCGACCCCGCGCGGCCCGCCGTCTGCATCGCGGGCGACGGCGACTTCATGATGAGCGCGGCCGAGCTGGCCACGGCCGTCCAGTACGGGCTCGAAGTGATCGTCCTCGTCGTCGACAACGGCATGTACGGGACGATTCGCATGCACCAGGAGCGGCTCTATCCCGGTCGCGTCGTCGGCACCGACCTCGTCAACCCGGACTTCGCCGCCTTCGCGCGCTCGTTCGGCTGCCACGCCGAGACCGTCGAGCGGACGGAGGAGGTCGAGGCCGCGTTCGACCGGGCCGTCGCGTCCGGCAAGCCGGCCGTGATCCACCTGCGCGTCGACCAGGAGGCGATCCACCCGCGCCAGACGATCTCGGAGATTCGCGCCGCCGCGGGCGAATAGGCTTACGTCCCGCACGAGAGGAGCGACATGGCGAAGGCGTACTACTCGACGATCATCGACGCGCCCGTGGACAGGGTCTGGGCGGCGGCCCGCGACTTCAACGGGCTCGGCACGTGGAACGCGGAGATGGTGCCGTCCTGCGAGATCGAGGACGGCAAGTCGGGTGACCAGGTCGGCGCGATCCGCAACTTCAAGCTCGCGAACGGCGCGCACCTGCGGGAGAAGCTGCACGAGCACTCGGACCGCGACCGCACGTACTCCTACGACTTCCAGCAGCATCCGTTCGAGGGCGTCGAGAACTACTACGCCACGATCCACTTCCTCCCGATCACCGACACGAACCAGACCTTCGTCGAGTGGTCGACGACGTTCGACTGCGCGCCCGACCAGATCGATCACTGGGAGGGCTTCTACGCGACGCAGGTGTTCACCGGCGCGCTCGAGGCCCTGAAGGCGTACGTGGCGACGTGAGCGACCGGCAGGAGTACCGGGTCGAGGGGCTGCCCGAGCCATTCTCCCACTACACCGATGCGGTGCGCGCCGGCAACCTCCTGTTCGTGTCCGGCTGCGTATCGGTCGACGCGGAGGGCCAGGTCGTGGGTGTCGGCGACGTGGTCGCGCAGGCGCGGCAGGTGTTCTCGAACATCGGGCTCGCCCTGGCCGCGGCGGGCGCATCGTTCGGCGACGTGGTCAAGGTGACGACGTTCCTCACCGACATCGGCGACCGCGCGCGGATCAATCCGGTGCGGCAGGAGTTCTTCGGCGACGCGCGGCCGGCGAGCACGCTCGTCGAGGTCTCGGCACTCGTGCTGCCGGAGTTCCTGATCGAGGTCGAGGCGGTCGCGCTGATTCCGTCGTGAGCGTCGATCCCTACAACGCGCTGATCACCGCCGTCGAGCCCGGGGAGGCGAAGCCCGGGCCTCTGTCCGGCAAGCGGCTCCTCGTCAAGGACCTGATCGACACGGCGGGGATCCGGACGACCTACGGTTCGCAGATCTACGGCGACCACGTGCCGGAGCGGACGGCACCGGCCGTCACGAAGCTCTTGGACGCGGGTGCCGTGCTCGTCGGGAAGTCGAACCTGCCCGAGTTCGCGTGGGCGGTGATGGGCCAGAACCCGTTCTACGGGACGGTGCACAACCCGGTCGCGCCGGGGAAGACGACCGGCGGCTCGAGCTCCGGGAATGCCGCGGCGCTCGCCGCGGACCTCTGTGACATCTCGCTCGGGACGGACACGGGCTGCTCGATCCGGCTGCCGTCGGCGTGCTGCGAGACCGTCGGGCTGAAGCCGCGGTGGGGCTCGATCGGGATGGAGGGCGTGTTCCCTCTGTGCCCGACGCTGGACACGCTCGGGCCGATGGCGACGACGGTCGAGGACGTGGCGCTCGTGTGGTCGGTGCTCAAGGGCGAGCCGGTGCCCGAGCCGCGGCTCGAGGGGCTTGTGGTCGGGCTTCTGCGGCAGCCGCCGATGGTAGGTGACGGCCGGGAGACCGAGCCGAGCGACCTCGCCGAGGGCTGGGCGGCCGACCTCGAGCGACTCGGCGCGCGGGTCGTCGAGGCGCGTGTGCCCGAGCCGTCCGCGAGCACCTGGCCCGTCTTCAACCACGAGGCGCTGGAGTCGCACCGCGCCACGTTCCCTGCGCGCGCCGCGGAGTACTCGGACGTCTGCCGGACGAAACTCGAGGCGGCCCAGAAGACGACGCCGGCCGAGGTCGAGGCGGCGTACCGCGCGCTCGAGGAGTGGCGTCGCTTCGAGCCCGGTGTCGATCTCTACGTCGCGCCCTGCTACACGCAGGAGCTGCCGGCGGAGGACGCGGACGAGCTCGAGGTGCGCCTGCGCTTCTCCGAGTTCCTGCGTTGGGTCAACCTGATCGGCTGGGCCGGCCTCGCGATCGGCAACCTGCAGCTGATCGCGCCGCACGACGAGACCGCGCTCGCCGCCGGCCTCGCCTGGGTCCTCGGCTGAAACGCAAGCCGCGTGGCGCGGCTCTCGCGCGAAAGTCGTGACTCCCGCGTTCAGGGACTGTCCCTCGCGCGGCGCCCGCCGGGCCCTCCGTCCTGCGCAAGAGCCGCGCGGTTTGCGTGACTCCTGCGTTCAGGGACTGTCCCTCCCGCGCTAGCGTCCCTCGAACGACGGCGGGCGTTTCTCGACGAAGGACTCGACGCCCTCGCGGAAGTCGTCGGTCGACTTGAGCACGCCGTAGGCGAGGCCCTCGAGCTCGAGGCCGACGTGGAGCGGGCTGTCGTACACCTGGTTGAGCACCCGCTTGGCCATCGCCAGCGCGACCGGGGACAGTGCCGTCAGCTCGGCGACCATGCGGTCGACCGCATCGTCCAGCTCGGCTGCCGGCACGACCTCCGACACGAGCCCCCAGGCGAGCGCGTCGTCGGCCGTGATCCGCTTCCGTCGCATGATCACGTCCTTCGCGCGGCTGAGCCCGACGAGCCTCGCGAGCCGCTGAGTCCCACCCGAGCCGGGGATCATCCCGAGCCCGATCTCCGGCAGGCCGAGCTTGGCGTCGTCGGAGCAGATCCGGAAGTCGCACGCGAGCGAGAGCTCGAACCCGACGCCGAGGCAGTAGCCCTCGATCCGCGCGATCACCGGCTTCGGGCAGCGCTCCGGGGCTGCGACGTTGAAGGCGAGCGACGACATCTCGTCGACCGTCGCCGTGAGGAACGAGGCGATGTCGCCGCCGGCCGTGAACGTCCCGCCGGCTCCCGTCACCACGACCACGCGCACGCTCTCGTCTCGGCCGAGCTCGCCGAAGGCCGAGACGAGCTGCTGCCGCGCGGCGAGCGAGACGCGGTTGAGCTTGCCGGGGACGTCGAGCGTGATCGTCGCGACGCCGCGCTCGCCGTCGCGCTCGACCCGGAACCCGTCGTAGTCCGTCATGCCGCAGGTGCCTCCTCACGTAGAAGCCGTCGCAGGATCTTCCCAGAGGGGCTCTTCGGAAGCGATTCGACGAAGCGGTACTCGCGCGGCCGCTTGAAGCGGGCGAGCGCTCTCGACTCGAGGCAAAAGGCGTCGAGCTCCTCGGCGCTCACCTCGCCGGCCGGAACGACGACGGCGACGACGCGCTGCCCGAGCCGATCGTCGGGCGCGGCGACGACCGCGACCTCCGCCACCTTCGGGTGCGCCGCAAGCACGTCCTCGACCTCGAGCGGATGGACGTTCTCGCCGGCCGAGATGATCATGTCGTCCACGCGGCCGAGCACCCAGAGATCGCCGTCCGCGTCGATGCGCCCGACGTCGCCCGTGTGGTACCAACCGTCGCGAATCGCGCGGTCGTCGGCGTCGGGCCGCCGCCAGTACCCGGCGAAGGCCGAGTCGGCGTCCATGTGGCAGAGGATCTCGCCGCTCTCGTCGAGCCGAAGCCGTGCGCCCAGCGAGGCGCGGCCCGCGCACCCCGGCTTCGCCGCCTGGTCGCGATCGATCGAGAACGTGTAGATCTCGGTCGAGCCGTAGTAGTTGACGAAGAGTTGCGGCCGGAACACCTCGACGCAGCGTTCGACCAGCGCGCTCGTCATCGCGGCACCGGCGTAGCAGAGCGCTTCGACCGACGACAGTTCGTAGTCGCCGACCCGCGGGTGGTGCACGAGGTCGTAGAAGAGCGTGGGAGCGAGGTAGAGCGACGTGATCCGCTGCTCCTGGATCAGCCGGAGGCCCTCCTCGACGTCCCAGCGCGCCTGCGAGACGAAGCAGCCGCCGATCAGGTGCATCGCGATGAGCGAGTGGATGCCCATCGTGTGGTAGAGCGGCATGACGCCGAGCGTCCGATCGCCGTAGCCGTAGCCCTGCTGGACGACCTGGAAGAGCGAGCCGTAGTAGTCCGCGCGGTGCGAGCGCGGGACGCCCTTCGGCCGGCCGGTCGTGCCCGACGTGTACAGCATCAGGCTCGGCTCGCGCTCGTCCAGGTCGAGCGCGCCGGGATGCTCGGGCCCGTCCGGAAGCGGCGTGTCCTCGCCGATCACGACCCTGGCGCCGCAATCGTGGATGCAGTAGTCGAGATCGGCCTGCGACGCCCGCCACGAGAGCGGGACGAACACCGCCCCCGCCCACTGCGCGGCCCAGTAGAGGAGCGCCGTCTCGACGCGGTTGTCGAGCACGGTCGCGAGCCGTTCGCCGCGCTCGAGCCCGAGACCGCCGGCGATCCGCGCTGCCCGTTCCCGCAGCTCCGCGTACGTGATGCCGGGGAGCGCTTCTGCGCCGGGGTTCCGCTCGGCGGCGGCGAGCAGCGACAGCGCGAGGTTCACCGCGCCTCCGCCGCCTGCGCGATCGCCTCCACGATCGGCTCGTAGCCCGTGCACCGGCACAGGTGCCCGGAGAGCATGTCCACGATCTCTTCCCGCGTCGGCGGGCCGCCGCGCTCCAGCAGGTCTGACGCGGCGAGCAGGATCCCCGGCGTGCAGAAGCCGCACTGAAGGGCATGGTTCGCACGGAACGCCTCCTGCAGCGGACCCCACTCGAGGCCCTCGACGGTCTGGATCTCGGCGCCGTCCGCCTGCACGGCGAGCAGCAGGCAGGAGCGCGCGGCCACGCCGTCGAGCCGAACGGTGCACGCGCCGCAGACGCCGTGCTCGCACCCGACGTGCGTCCCGGTCAATCCGAGTGTGTGGCGCAGGAAGTCGGAGAGCAGGAGCCGCGGCTCGACCTCTTCGCGGTAGCGCCGCCCGTTGACCGTGACGTCGATCACGTCACCCGCCCCACGGCGCGATCGACCAGCACGCGCACCAGTTGGCGCTGGTAGTCCGCGGACGCGTGCAGCGTCCCCCAGGCCTCGACCTGCTCGGCCGCAGACGCTCCGGGCTGCGACGGGTCGATCTCGATCACCGTCGGCCGGTCGACGACCGAGCCGAGAACGACCCGCAGGCCGGCGGGCCTGGAGACCGCCGCCGTCATGCAGAGCGCGAAGTCGCCGCGGCGGAGCGCGAACTCCTCGAACGCGTACCGCGTGTGCGGCTCCGTCGCCGGCCAGATCGTCTCGACGACGAGCTCGGCAGGCTCGAGCGCCGTCGTGAAGTGCGTGACGAAGAACTCCTCTGCCGAGACCGTCCGGCCCGCGCTCGTCACGACCGAGCCGCCGAGGGCGGTGAGCGCGAGCGGCAATTCGGCCGCAGCGTCCGCGTGGGCGACCGAGCCGCCGACGGTGCCGCGGTTGCGCGTGACGAAGTGGCCGACGAACGGCAGGCACTCCACGAGCAGCGGGATCTCGAGGAGCCGCGGGTCGGCCTGACGTACGGTCGCGCCGACGCGCCAGGAGCCGTTGTCGCGCGCGATCTCTCCGAGCGGCAGGCGATTGACGTCGACGATCACCGAGGGCCGGGCGAGGCGCATGTTCAGCATCGGCACGAGGCTCTGCCCGCCGGCGAGCACCTTCGCCTCGTCGCCGTTCTCCGCGAGCAGCGCGACAGCCTCCTCGACCGACTCGGGAAGTTCGTAGCGGAACGCGACGGGCTTCATCGCAGGAGCTCCCAGACCCGGCCCGGCGTCAGCGGGACCTCGACGTCATCGACGCCGAGCGCGTCCGCGACGGCGTTCGCGATCGCGCACGGCACGCTCATCGTGCCGCCCTCGCCCAGACCCTTCGCGCCCAGCGGCGTGAACGGCGACGGTGTCTCGCGGTGGCCGGTCTTGAGCGGCGGCAGGTCGGCCGCCGTCGGGCAGAGGTAGTCCATGAAGGTGCCCGTGAGCAGGTTCCCGTCCTCGTCGTAGACGACGCGCTCGAAGAGCGCCGCACCGGCCCCGTGCGCGAAGTCGCCGCGAATCTGACCGCCGGCGATCAGCGGGTTGAGCAACCGTCCGGCGTCGTGGACGGTCGCGTAGTCGAGGACGTGCACCTCGCCGGTCGCGCGGTCGACCTCGACGACGGCGACGTCGGCGATGAACCCGTGGGCGGCCGACGCGGCGACGCGGTCGTCCTCGTCGGGGGCAGCCAGGTTCGGCGCGGCGCAGAACGCGGTTTCGTGCAGGCCCGGCTCCATCCCCGGCGGCAGCGCCTCCGTGTGCCAGTGCGCGATCCCGGCGACCCGGCGGAGCGAGAGCGACTCGTCCCCGGCGTGCTCGCGGACGGCCGCGATCTTCGCTGCGAGCTTCTGCGCCGCCAGATGGACGGCGCCCGCACCGACCCCGGAGAAGCGCGACGAGTAGTTGCCGGACGAGACGGTCCACGCGCTGGTCGACGTGTCGACCGCGGTCAGCACCTCGATCTCCTCGGGCGTGACGCCGAGCGCGTCCGCGGCCACCTGTGCCGCGACCGTCGCGTGGCCCTGCCCCTGCGGTGTCGTCCCGACCAGGACGGTGATCCCGCCGAGCGGGGAGATCGCGACCGTTGCCCCCTCGGCGTTCCCGGACTTGGGCAATCCGGCCGCGCGCTCCTCGGGAGTCAGCGCCAGGGTGACATAGCCCATGTTCGAGATCGACGGCTCGACGCAGCAGGCGAGCCCGATCCCGTAGAGCCGCCCGTCTTTCCGCGCCGCGCGCTGCTCCTCGCGCCGCGCCTCGTAGTCGACGAGCTCGAGCGCGTCGTCGAGGCAGCCCTCGTAGTCACCGGAGTCGTAGAGCCCGCCCGACGGGGTGCGGTAGGGGAACTCGTCCGCGGGGATCAGGTTGCGGCGCGCGAGCTCGGCGGGGTCGAGCCCGAGCCGTCCCGCTGCGAGCGCCATCGTCCGCTCGAGCGCCATGTACAGCTGCGGGCCGCCGAAGCCGCGGTTGAGCCCGGTCGGGCAACGGTTCGTGAGCGCGACGCGGTTGCGCACGGCCACGTGGGGCACGCGGTAGGCGCCCGTCAGCGCGCCGTGCATCCGGTAGAGGCTGGCCGGCTCGGGCGCGCGGATGTACGCGCCCACATCCTCGAGCGCGTCGTAGCGAAGCGCGAGCAGCTCGCCGTCGGAGGTGAACGCGGCCTCGAGGCCGGTGACGCGGCCGGTCGACGTCGTGCTCGAGGCCAGGTGCTCGAGCCGGTCCTCGGTCCAGCGCACGGGCACGCCGAGCTTGCGCGACGCGAGGCCGATCAGGACCACGTAGACGTAGACGGTGGCCTTGATCCCGAAGCTCCCGCCCGAGTTCGGCGGTGTGATCAGGCGCAGCTTCGAGCCCTTCAGCCCGAGCGCCCCGGCTGCCACCGAGTGCAGCGTGAAGGGGCCCTGGAAGTTCGCCCACGCCGTCAGCACGCCCGTCGCGTCGTTCCAGTCCGCGACGACGCCGTAGCACTCGATCGGGCACGACGTCCAGCGCGGGAACGCGTAGCGTCCCTCGACGACGAGGTCGGCGGCGGCGAACGCCGCGTCGGGGTCGCCGTACGAGAAGGAGCGGTCGGAGACGACCTCGCCGGCCTCGGGGTCGAGCACCGGCGCGAGCGGCTCGTACTCGACCTCGATCAGCTCGGCGGCGTCCTCCGCCGTGTAGCGGTCGTGAGCGACGACCACGGCGAGCGGCTCTCCCGCGTAGCGCGCTACCTCGGGCGCGGCGGCGTAGTAGGGCGGCGGGTTCTCGACGCCGACCGGAAACGGGTTCGACATGGCCGCGACGTCCGCGCCGGTGAGGACGCCGATGACTCCCGGATGCTCGAGCGCGGCGGACGCGTCGAGCCTGACGATGCGCGCGTGCGCGAACGGCGAGCGGAGGATCGCCGCGTGCCCGGCGTTCCGCGCTGGGTCGATGTCGTCCATGAACTGCCCCTCGCCACGGAGGAGCGTCTCGTCCTCGAACCGCGGGACGGCCTTCCCGACCCAGGTCTCGCGCTCGGTGGCGACGCCCATGCGGCTACGCCGAGCCGAGGATCTCGCCGACGACCCGGTGGGCGGACTTGATCGCTCCCTCCTGCCCGCCCGGTCCCATCCGGTCGTCCGTGTGCTCGCCGGCGAAGAAGACGGTGCTTCCGAGCGGCGCCCTGATCAGCGGCAGCAGCGTGTCGCGCTGGTCGCCGATCGGCGCGCGGGCGATGCACCGCGCCCACGGATCGTCCGTCCAGTTGACCACCGTCCCGAACGTCCGCGTCACCGGGCTGCCCGTCACCATCTCCATCGTCCGGTCGGACTCGGCGAGGACAGCCCCGTCGTCGAGCCCGCGGGGCTGACGCTCTCCGCTGAGGATGCTGACGACGACGATCGGCGCACCCTTCTGGTCGGCCGACACGTCGAGGAACCAGTTCGGAAGGCGATCGGTGAAGACGCCGGTGCGGATCGCGTCTCGGACGACGTCGGTCTCGGCGTACTGGATCCCCACCGCGGCGCCGGTGCCGTAACGCAGCGACACGAGCGCGCCGACCTTCTCGGGCGGGAGCGGGGGGTCCCAGCCGAGCTCGGTCGTCAGCGGCCCGGGGACGGCGACGACGAGGAGGTCGCCCTCGACTGACTCGGTCTCCGTCTCGACGGAGACGCCGGGCCCGGACCAGCCGATCGTCCGGACCGGTTGCCCGAGACGCACGTCGAGCACCTCTGCGAGCCGGCGCGGCAGCTGGTCGTTGCCGCCGGAGATCTGCATGAAGGTCTCCGGGCCGAGGTGGAGCGTGTGGGCATCGACGTAGCGGAGCGGGATCGAGGGCTGGATCTGGATCAGCGCCTCGAGGAAGGCGTAGGGCGTCGCCGACAGGCCGGCACGCCGGCTCCAGGCCGCGACGGTCTCGAACGGCACCGGCGGCACCTGCTCGTGCGCGCCGCCGAGCTCCTGGAAGGCTGCGCCGACCTCGTCCGCCCCGAGCAGGCTGCCGCCGAGCAGGAGCGAGGGAAGCTCCGCGCCGAAGGTGACCTGCGGGGTCAGCTCGAGCTCGAAGCGGCGGCAGAGCTCGAGGATGTTCTCCTGGCCCTCGTAGAGGATCATCGCCCCGACGTCGGCGTACTGGCCGTCCGCGAATCCGTCGCGGATCGTGAGGACGCGGCCGCCGACACGGTCGCGCGCCTCGAGGACGACGACGTCGTGGCCCGCTTCCTGCAACCGCATGGCGGACACCAGGCCCGACAGACCGGCGCCGACGACGATGACCTTCACGGCTCCTCCTTCCGAAGCTCCTCCACTCCCGCGGATTCTCTCACCGGAGGCCATCCGGGTGTGCGTGCCGCGGCTGCGCCGCAACGGCAGCCCTCGTCCAGCGCCTCGACCAGTTCGCTGCCCCGTGCGAGCGCGACCAGGAGCCCGGCTGCGAACGCGTCGCCGGCTCCCGGCACTTCCTGCAGGGCGCGGTGCGGAGGCTCCGCGTGTGCCTGCTCCCCGTCGAGCACGCCGACGGCGCCCCGCGCGCCGCGCGTGACACAGGCGAGGCGGTAGCGCTCGCCGAACACGCCGGCTGCGCGGTCGGCGTCCTGGCCGGTCAACGCCCGCGCCTGCTGCTCGTTTGCGACGACGGCATTCCCGCCCTCCGGCAGCGCGTCCAGCGCGGCTGCGTCCAGGAGCACCCACTCGGCGCGGGCCCGGCTGAGCGCCGCATCGAGCGCCCGCCTGGGGAGATAGCCGGAGACGAGTGCCACGTCCGAAACGGGCAGCTCCGGGAGCGCCTCGGGCTCGAGCCGGGCGTTGGCGCCGGGGTCGACGTGCAGCTCTCCGTCGGCGAGGACGAACGTCCCCGTCCGCTCGAGCGGGTCGACGGCGAAGCGCACCTCGACGCCGCGACGCTCGAGCTCCGAGCGGAGGAAGCGGCTGCCGGCGTCCTCTCCGACCGCGCCGACGGCCACGGTCTGCGCCCCGAGCGCAGCCGCCCAGGCCGCGACGTTCGCGGCGCTGCCGCCCGGGCCGAAGCGCGCGACGGCGTCGTGACCGCGCCCGGCGACGACCACGTCGATCATCAGGTCGCCGATCGCAAGGAAGCGGACGGGCGCGGCGCTCACCCTCTGCTGCTCGATGGTTGATGCCACGTTCTCGTGGCTCGGCTGCGCGGTCTGGCGTGTCTGGGCCGCTTTCGCCCGGCAGAGCCCGGCGGAGCCGGGCCACGCCGGGCGTGCGCTTCACGCGGCCGAGTCGTCACCGATACGCCCGCGTATCGGCAACGCCACGTCGCCGTGCCCCAGAGCAACCAGCCCACTCCCCGAGGAGCACGATCTCGTGGCATCAACCATCTAGGCGTCGTCGCTCCAGGGGCCGAGGCCGGCGACGCGGTCGACCGTGATCCGCGTGACGAATCCAGGCGGCGGGTCCGGCATGGGCGGAAAGAGCACGTCGGGCCCGACGTACACGCGCGCCAGCCGCTGCAACAGCTCCGGCGCGCCTCCCTCCGTGATCCGTCCACGGCCGTAGAGGACGACGTAGTTCCGCATTCCGAGCTCGTTGGCGCCCGGTGCCTCCAGCGAGAGCGCGACGGTGGGGTCGCGCTCCACGTTCCGAACCTTGCGATGCCGGGAGAGGTGGCCCGAGACGATCTCGTCTCCCTCGACGCCGATCCAGACAACCGTCACCTGCGGGCTGCCGTCGGCGTTCATCGTCACGAGATGCGCGAGCGGGCCGGTCTCGATCAGCGCGCGCACGCGCTCGGGCAGCGGGGCCATCCCGGTGAGTCTAGGACGACAGGCGCTCGCAGGCTGCCGCGATCTGCTCGTCGCTCGGCCCGCCGTCGGCGAGTGCCCGGAACGCCTCGATGAGGGCGCGAGGGTCACGGCGGTGGCGCTTGGCCGCGAGCGTCAGCGGCTCGTGGAACGCGCCGCCGCAGTGCGCGCACGGGAGGGAGAGCGTGGCCATGAGCCGCCCCGCCTTGCCGTCCGGGAACATGCGCAGCAGCTCGACGATCGTCGTCGAGCCCCTGATCTCGCCCTGCTCGGGCTCCGCTTCGATCCCTCGCGCGTGCACTCCGAGGACCCGCTGCTGCGCCACTGGCCAAGTGTAGGGTCGCCGGAATGGGGGGTGGGGCGCAGCTCGGAATCCAGATCCGGCCGGCGAACACCACCTGGCCCGACCTGCGCGAGGTCGCATTGCTCGCCGAGGAGGTCGGCTTCGACTCGATCTACACGTGGGACCACCTCCTGCCGGTCGCCGACATCGATCCGGCACTCCCGAACTTCGAGGGCTGGCAGCTGCTCGCCGCGTGGGGCGCGCTGACGACGCGCGTCCGCGTGGGCATGCTCGTGACCGGGAACACGCTGCGCCACCCGGGGCTCGTGGCCAAGATGGCCGTGACGCTCGACCACGTCACGAACGGCCGCGCGATCCTGGGCCTGGGCGCCGGACAGCTCGCGCCCGAGCAGGCCCAGTACGGGCTGGAGTTCCCGCCCGTCCGCGAGCGGATCGCCCGCCTGGACGAGGCGCTCGCGATGATCCGGACGCTGCTCTCCGAGGAACGCACGTCCTTCGAGGGGCGCTTCTATCGGCTCGACGAAGCGATCGCCGAGCCGAAGCCCGTGCAGGAGCAGCTGCCGCTGCTCGTCGGCTCCACCGGGCCGAAGATGCTGCGCGTCGCCGCGCGGCACGCCGACATCTGGCACGGCTATGCCCCGGATGCGGAGGCGTTCACGAGCCTGTACGGAGAGTTCCTCGAGGCCTGCGAGCTCGAGGGGCGCGATCCGGGCGAGGTCGTGCGCGCCGCCGGCGGCCCGATCGTGACGGCGACGGCGCAGGTCATCGCAGAGCGGCTGCGCGCCGGCGTCCAGTTGTTCGTCGTCACCACGCAGGCACCGTTCGACGTCGACACGATCCGCCGCGTCGCGACCGAGGAATGGCCGCGCGCGCTCGAGCTCGCCGGCCCCGAGCCCTAGGCGGGCACCTCGTGCGGGAAGCGGAGGGGCTCCGCGTCCATGCGCACCATGTTCGCCGGCAGCTGGTAGCGGGCGAACGGGAGCACGATCACCTTCGCGTCCGGGCCGTGGCGCTCCATCGCCTCGGCGAACGCCTCGTCGAGCGACGTCGTCGCGTCGATGCCGATGTCGGCGGCCATCTCCAGGTTCTCCTCGAGCGTGACGAGCTTCAGGTGCTTGCGCGTCATCACCTCGTAGATCGGCACCCAGATGCAGCCCGCCCACATCTGGATCGCGCGACCGTGGATGTCCTTGAGCACCCGCTCGTAGTTCTCGCGGCTCGGCGGCATGTACGGCTTCATCAGATCCATCAGAGCCAGGCCCGGGAAGTCCCCGACCGCTGTCGACACGCCCGGTGACGGCGACGTGTAGATCAGCGTGCCGCCGTCGCGCAGCACGAAGTCGGCGGACATGCAGCCCCAGCCCGTGTGGAAGAACAGGTGGTCGGTCGGTGCGAAGACGCCGCAGACGGCGATGTCGGCCTGCTCGCCCGGGTGCTCGTACGCATAGATCTCGTTGAAGCGCTCGATCGCCTGTCGATGAGCGGAGGGATGGGCGCCGAAGCTGCAGTCGACGACGCGGCCGCGCGTGTCGAGGAGGACGTTCATCGTGCACTGGAGGCCGCACATCGACGCGACCTCGTCGATGTCGGAGCGCATCGGGCCGGCATAGGCGCCGTAGTGCGTCTGCGGCGAGGGCACGAACGCGCAGTGGTTCGATTCGATCGTCTCGTCGGAGACGACGCCCGGAAGGATGAGCTTGCCGCCGCCGCCCGCGCCCCAGTGGTTCGCCTGTGCGTGGCCGATCGTGATCTTCAGGTCGCACTCAGCGACGACCGTCAGCAGCCAGACGGGGGTGCCGCGGGACGAGACGCCGACGTACGTGTACGCGTCAGCGTTCCGCGGCTCGTTCTGGTGGAACGGGATGCCGAGCCTCTCGAGCCGAGCCAGGTTCTCGCGGCCGATCTTCTGCTCGATGTCCGACTCGGACATCGGGAACACCTTGCCGTTCGCGCACGCGAGCACCGCCGGCTTCCCGGCCGCCTCGACCGCGTCGAGCAGTGCGGGCAGCAGCCTCGACACCGGCGTCGGCCGGAACTGGTTGTCGATGACGATCGCGACCTTCGCCGCGGACGCCAGCAGCTCCGAGAAGCGCGGCCCTGAGACCGGCGCCTCCAGTGCCGCGCGTGCGGCCTCGGTCACGTTGTCGAGTGGCTCGGGCTCGTCGGGGTAGATCGCCGCGAGCAGGTTTGCGTCCGGGACGTCGAGCTCGAGCGACTCGCGGGAGACCTTACTCTCGTCGTCTGCGGCTCCGATCGTCAGCGGGTCGAGGGACTCGTACGGGATCGTGAGCTTCGGCATCGGTCTTCCCCTCTGTCTGGCGGAACGGCTCGCGGGCGATTCTACGGCGCGCGGCGCTGCCAGTCCGCCGTTCTCAGCACCTCGAGGAAGGCGCTCGCGAGCGGCGACCACTCGCTGCGCGTGTACGCCGCCAGCTCGCGGACGACGGGGGGATCGAGCCTGAGGACCGTCCGGTCGAGGTCGGGGGAGACGACGTTGTCTGGCACCATCGCCGGGCCGAGCCCGGCGGCGGCGAGGCGCGTCGCCGCCTCCACCTGCGTCGTCCGCACCGCGACCCGCGGCTGGAAGCCGGCGCGGCGGCAGGCGCCCTCGACGACCTCGGTCAGCCCGTGGCCGGGCTGGAAGAGGATCCACTGGCGGTCGGCAAGCGCCTCGAGCGAGGTCGAGCGCGCACCGGCGAGCGGGTCGGAAGCGGGCAGGACGACGACGAGCTCCTCGAAGCCGAGCCGCTCGAGCGGGCCGGCCCACTCCTCCGGGACCGGGCCGAGGGCGATGTCTCCGACGCCCGAGCGGACGTCCTCCTCGAGCAGGTTGCGGTGGGTGTACTCGCGCATGCGGATCCCGATGCCGGGATGCCGCTCGATCCACCGCGGGACGGTGCGCGGGAGGATCCCGACCGCCATCGAGAGCAGCGTCGCCACCTCGAGCTCGCCCGCCTCGAGCCCGAGCGCCATGCGCGCGGCGTTCCCGGCCCGCTCGGCCGCCCGCACCGCCGCCTGCGCCTCCGGCAGCAGCGCGCGACCCGCCGCGGTCAGGCGGATGCCGCGTGGAAGCCGTTCGAGGAGCGGGCCGCCGAGCTCCGACTCGAGCGCACGGATCTGCTGGGAGAGCGACGGCTGGGTGATGCCGAGGACCCGTGCGGCGCGCGTGAACGAGCCCTCGTGGACGACGGCCAGGAACGAGGTGAGCCGCCGCAGATCCATAGGCAGAGCCTATCGGTGATAGAGGAGCAACCCACGTTGCACTATCGCTCGCCCGGTCCTAAGATCACGTGTCGGGGTGGGAGCAACTCGCATCAACCACGTGTCGGTGCACGCGGTCGATCTCGAGGAGTCGGCGCGGTTCTACGAGCACGTCTTCGGGATGGAGAGAATCCCCGCGCCGAAGTTCCGCCATCCCGTGATCTGGCTCCGCCTCGGCGACCAGCAGCTCCATCTCTTCCAGCGTGACGCGGACGCGCCGCCGTACCACCACCTCGGCCTCGACGTCGAGGATTTCGAGGCCGTGTACGTCAAGGCGAAGGAGCTCGGCGCGTTCGACCCCGGCTCGTGGTACTCCCACATCTACGAGCACACCTCCGGATGGGTGCAGATGTACATCCGGGACCCGGCAGGGAACCTCGTCGAGATCGACTGGCCCGACGTGAGGACGCTCGACCGCTCCGTCGTCACCGACATCCGGAAGCTCGACGACGACGTCCCGCAGACAGGCGAGTCGCACGACGCGACGCTGTATCTCACGTTCGCACGCACGGCCCCCGCCTCGTGAGTAACGTCGCCGCGGCTCCCAGCTCGAGCCGGAGAACGAGCCGGAACCCGCGTGCGGCGGCCCGGTACATCCCCCTCGCAGTCACCCTCGTTGCAGTCGTCTTTGCTCTCGTCTGGGTGCTCTTCGCAGCCAGCGCGTGCGGGAGCTCGAACTGCACCGGCGCGCAAACGGCGTTCGGGTCGGCCGTGGACGACCCGCATGACTTCCTCATCACACTGCTTAACAGCATCACCGCGGCGGGCCTCTATTTCGTCGTTGCGAGCGGCTTCACGCTCATCTTCGGCCTCATGCGCGTCGTGAACATGGCCCACGGAGCGTTCTTCCTGCTCGGTGGCTACATCGCGCTCAAGCTGCAACAGGAGTTCGTCGGCGCGGACTCGGCCTTCGGCTTGCTCAGCTCGCAGGTGAGCTTCTGGCAGTGGCTCGTACCGTCCCTGATCGCCGCCGTCTGCATCGGGATCGCAGGCCTCGGGATGCAGCAGGCGTTCCTGCGCTGGAACCAGGGCCAGGAGTTGCGGCAGGCCCTGATCACGATCGCGATCGCGATCATCCTCGCCGACCAGATGATTGCCCACTTCGGCGCCTTCACCCAGGACATCGCATGGCCGGGAGCACTCGACACGCGCGTCTCCATCCACCTCGCGGGGGTCGACTATTCGCTGACCCGCCTCTTCATCCTCGGAATCGCGCTCGCCGCGGGCGCGGGGCTCTGGCTCTGGCTCAAGAAGACGCGGACGGGAATGGTCATCCGTGCTGGTGTCGACGACCGCCAGATGGTCTCAGCTCTGGGCGTCAACATCCAGCTGACGTTCGCGATCGCCTTCTTCGTCGGCTCGGCCCTCGCCGGGTTCGGCGGGGCGATCGGCGGGTCGTTCGCGAGCCTCGGGCCCGGGGTGGACGCGAACTGGCTGCTCTATTCGCTCGTCGTGGTGATCATCGGCGGCATGGGCTCGCTGACGGGCGCAGCCGTCGGCTCACTGTTGCTCGGCCTCGTCTCCACGTTCTCGGCCGTCTATCTCCCGGCGAACTACACGTACTACTCGATCATGTTCACCTTCGGGTTGCTTGCGCTCGTGCTCGCGTTCCGCCCCCAGGGGCTGTTCGGGAGACCCGCATGAGCCCCAGGTCGTGGACCATTCGCCAGATCATCGAACGCACGGTCGGGGTGGTTGCCCTCGTCCTGGCCGCACTAGGGCCGGCGGTCTTCAGCGCCTACTGGATCAGCTTCATCCTCACGCAGGTCTTCTTCCTCGGCATCGTCGCGGCGAGCCTGATCTTCCTTTCGGCGTACGGCGGCATGGTCTCGCTGTGCCAGATCTCGATCTTCGGCATCGCCGGCTTCGTCCTCGGCAACGCCGTCACGAACGGGAACACGAAGGGCCTGAACCTCGGCTGGAATCCATGGCTCGGTGTCGTCCTCGGAATCGTGATCGCGACGGCCGTGGCGTTCCTGTTCGGCGCGCTGGCGAGCCGGAGCGCCGGCATCTACTTCCTGATGATCACGCTGACCTTTGCCGTGATCGCGAATTTCTTCTTCGGCGCGGACCTCAGCCTGTCGGGGTTCGGGGGCATCAGCGGGATCGGCGCACCCGGCCTCATCGGCCACGTCGACTCGAACCCCAACAGGCTCTACTACGCCGCTTTCGTCCTCGCGCTAATCGTGTACGCGGTGATTCGCTACCTCGCGCAGACGCCCTTCGGCCTGACGCTCCAGGGGGTCAGGGACGATCCGGTGCGGATGAGCTCGCTCGGCTACAACGTGCCGCTCCACCGCATGATGGCGTTCGGCTTCGCGGGATTCATCGCGTCGTTCGCCGGAGTCATCTTCGTCTGGTGGAACGGGCACATCGACCCGGCCTCGATCAACATCGGGGCCGCGATCGACCTGCTCGTGATCGCCGTCATCGGGGGCCTCTATCGCCTCGAGGGGGCATGGGCAGGCGCTCTCGCCTTCGTCGTGATCCAGAACTACGTGAGGACCGATTACCTGCCGGTGGTCGGCGGGACATTCCACACCCTGATCGGCGCGATCTTCCTCCTGATCGTCCTCGTCTCTCCTGGTGGACTGATGGGGATCTGGGACTGGCTGATCAGCCATGTCGGCGGAGACGCCGCTCCCGCGGCTGCACCGGCGGCTGCCGGAGCGGGAGTGGACGCCGCAGCCGCCGGTACGACAGCAGCCGGAGATCCGAGGAGGTGAGCGCAAGGAACGATTCGTACCAGTGAGTTGAAGTAGGGTCACACGCTGAAGGAGAAGCCCGGCGTGACACGCTCGGGCGAGACGTCGTACAAGGGAGGGCACCACATGACGTATGTCAAGAGGCGGGGTCGCCGGATCTGGCTTCCTGCGAGCCTCGCAGTGGTTGTCGTCGCAATCGGGGCTGCGATCACGGCTACGGCAGCCGTCGGCAAGTCGACGGCGACGCCGATCAAGTTCGCGATCATGTCTGACTGCGGTGGCGCGTTCGCCGCGAACTACGAGCAGGACATCGGCGGGGCGATCACTGCGGTCTCGCAGTTCGGCGGCGCCAAGCCGAACAACCCGAACAAGCCGTCCGCAGGCTGGCACGGCGGCTCGGTCGGGGGCCATCCGCTCCAGCTGGTCGGCATCGGCTGCGCGAACGACACGGCGGACTCGGCCATCAAGGAGACCAAGCGGCTCATGGAGCAGCTCGGCGCCGACATCATGATCGGCCCGCTGTCCGGTGACGAGTCCGTTGCGGTCGCCAACTACGCCAAGCAGCACCCGACGAAGACGTTCGTGAACGGAACCGCCGGCGCATGGGACACGACCGCGGCGGTGAAGGCACCGAACTTCTTCCGCTTCAACGGCAACGGTATCCAGTGGCAGGCCGGCATCGGCAGCATCGCCGTGAAGAAGGACCACTGGAAGAAGGCCGCGATCATCATGGACGACTACAGCTTCGGCTACGCGTCTGGCGCGGGCTTCATCGCCGACTTCTGTGCAGCGGGTGGGACTATCACGAAGCGTGTGTTCCCGCCGCTCAATACGACCGACTACTCGTCGTTCGTCCAGCAGTTGCCGCCGCCGAGCAAGGTGAACGGCTACTTCTGGGCCGTCGGCGGTACGGGCACCGTCCCGTCGCTCAAGGCCTTCGAGGCTCTGTACGGGCCGCTGAAGGCGAACCAGGTGATCGGGAACCTGTTCTTCTTCTCCTCGGGCGCGGACAAGACGATCGGTTCGCACTTCAATGGCGCCTACGTGGGCGGCTTCGGCACGTCCCCCGATCTCAAGGGCCCGTTCGTCACGAAGTACAAGAACATCCTGGACAAGTGGTTCAAGAAGTACCCGCCGCTCGCCGGCAAGGCGTCCGACCACGCGGCTGACGGGTTCACGTTCAACTACTACGCCAACGCCTGGGCGCTGATGAAGGCCCTGAACAAGGTCAAGGGCAACATCTCCGGCGGCCAGAAGGCGCTGCAGAAGGCGCTCCGGGTCACGACTCTTCCCGACGCGGCCTACGGACCGCTCCGGCTTGGCCCAGACAACCAGGCGCTGCAGCAGCAGTACTCGTATCGCATGGACGTCACTGCCCCGGGCGCGATCGCGATCGTGACGGTGCAGAAGGTCGTGCAATACGTTGACCAGACCTTCGGAGGCACGGTTCTCCATCCGCCGAGCCGGACCTATCCGACATGCGCCCACAAGCCGCTCCCCTGGACCGGCAAGGGACGTCCGGTGGTCAACGGAGTCGTCAAGTAACGGGGTAGTGGTCGAGGCTGCTACCGACGTCGGAAGCGCCGAGCCGGCCCTCCTGCTCAGGGGGGTCGGCCGGCGCTTCGGCGGCTTGCACGCCGTTCGCGAGGTCGATCTCGAGATCATGCCGGGCGAGCGGCGCGCCGTTCTCGGCCCGAACGGAGCCGGCAAGACCACGCTCTTCAACGTCATCGCGGGCGACTTCCCGGCCACCTCGGGCGCCGTTGCGATCTTCGGCCACGACGTGACGTTCGCGCCTGCCCGGCTACGGGCCAAGCTCGGGCTCGCCCGCACCTACCAGCAGTCGCGGCTCTTCGCCGGGCTCAGCGTCGAGGACAACATCTATCTGGCGATCGTCGGCGTCGAGGGCGGCCACCTGCGCCCCGTGGTCGCCCGGAAGCGAGACCGGGAGATGCGCGACCAGGCACGCCTTGCGGCCGGCCGCGTGGCCATCGACCACAAGCTCGGCGCGACAGTGGGGGGCCTCTCACACGGCGAGCACCGTCAGGTGGCTCTCGCCATGGCTCTCGCCGCCGAGCCGAAAGTCCTGATGCTGGACGAGCCGGCGTCGGGCCTGTCGCGCGGGGAGCGCGCGCTGCTGACGGAGCTCCTGCTCGCGCTCGATCGCGACATCACCCTGCTCCTGATCGAGCACGACATGGACGTCGCGCTTCGCGTCGCCGAGCGGGTGACGATGATGCACGACGGGCGGATCATCGTCGAAGGCACGCCCGAGGAGATCCGCGGCAACCAGCTCGTGCACGATCTGTATCTGGGCACTGGCCACCAGGCGGCCGGCTCGTGAGTGCATCCGAGCCGCTTCTCGCCCTCCACGGCGTCGACGCCCACTACGGCTCGGCGCACATCCTGCAGAGCGTCGACCTCGAGATGGGAGCCGAGTCGGTCGCCGTCGTGGGACGCAACGGAATGGGGAAGACAACGCTCTGCGCCGCGATCATGGGCATGATGCCGTCCCTGAAAGGATCCGCAAGAGGTTCGATCCGCTTCCTCGGGCACGATATCCTCGGCCGGCCGTCGTACCGGATCGCCTCGCTCGGTATCGGCTACGTGCCGCAGGGGCGGCGGCTGTTCCCGTCGCTCTCCGTTGACGAGCACCTACGGATGATCGCCAAGAAGGGCAGCGACGCATGGACACCGGACGGGGTTTACGACCTGTTTCCCCGTCTTGCAGAACGCCGTAAGAACGGAGGCGCGCAGCTCTCGGGAGGCGAGCAGCAGATGCTGGCGATCGGACGCGCCCTGTTGACCAACCCCAAGCTCCTGATCATGGACGAGCCCTCGGAAGGCCTGGCTCCTGCGATCATCGAGAACCTGATCGAAGTGTTCCGGAAGCTCGATCAGGACGGCCTGCGCATCCTGCTGATCGAGCAGAACCTCGGCGTCGCCTGTGCCCTCGCCAACCGGCAGCTGATCATGATCGGCGGAGAGATCGCGGCCGAGACGACCGCCGACAAGCTCTCGGGTGACCCGGACATGCAGCGCCGGTTCCTCGGCGTCGAGCCGCTGGCGCACTAGGACGGCCGGCCTGTGTGGAACCCGTTCTCGATGCGCAGATCCATTGTCGGCGCTCTCGTGGCGTGCGCTGCATTTGCCCAGGCCGGCTGCGGCGGCTCGTCTGCGAGGCCCCGTCCCGATCTGCTCTTCGTCTCGACGCGGAGCGGCGTGTACGACATCTACGAGATGAACGCCGACGGGAGCCGGCAGCGGCGGGTGTCGAGCGGGAACAGCGGCGACGCTTCGACGCCGCAGGGGCTGTACTACGAGTTCGACCCGGCGTGGTCGCCCGACGGCAAGTCGATCGCGTTCGCAAGCCGGCGGAACGGAATCTCCAACATCTACGTCATGGATGCCTCGGGGAGGAACGTCAGGCAGCTGACGACAGCCGGCACGGACGACGTGCATCCGAGCTTCTCCCCCGACGGCAAGGAGATCGCCTTCGAGAGCGCGCTCCATCTGTGGGTCATGAAGGCGGACGGCACCGGTGCCCATCGGGTCACGCACGATTCGGCGGCTGAACGCGATCCCGCCTGGTCGCCCGACGGACGCTGGATCGCGTACTCCCGGGGCGTCAGCGACTCGACCGTACGCGAGATCTGGCTCGTCCATCCGGACGGCATTGGGGGGCACACGCTTACGACCCTCAGCGGGTCCGCATCCGGGCCTGCCTGGTCGCCGGACGGCAAGCAGGTCGCGTTCTCCGACGATGCCAAGGTCGCCGGTCCCAGGCTGTGGGCGATCGGCGTGAACGGGAAGGGCGCGAGGCGCCTGACGACGTCGACCACCGAAGAGATCGATCCCGCCTGGTCGCCCCAGGGCACGACGGTCGCGCTCTCGAGCGACGGTTCGATCGTCGTGATCCCTGTCGGTAGCACGCTCGAGACGACGCTCACCGACTCCAAGAACAACGACTCGAGCCCGGCCTGGAACCCCGTGCAGCCGAAGTCGAGCGGGTACTGATGGCGACCGTCGTCCTGCTCGGCACGCTCGACACGAAGGGTCACGAGTACGCGTATCTCGCCGAGCGGCTGCGCAAGCAGGGCGTCGACTGCCTGATCGTCGATGCGGGCGTGTTCGAGCCGCAGACCGCGCCAGACGTGTCGAGGCAGGAGGTGGCCGCGGCGGCCGGCGTCGACGTAGGCGCGCTCGCGGAGGCGGGCGACCGCGGCGCAGCCGTCGAGGCCATGGCCCGCGGCGCGGCCGAGGTCGTCAGGAAGCTGTACGCGGAGGGCCGGCTGGACGGGATCGTCTCCGTCGGCGGCTCCGGCAACTCGTCGATCGCCGGCATCGCGATGCGCGGCCTCCCGGTCGGTGTCCCGAAGCTCATCGTCTCGACGGTCGCCTCCGGCGACACGCGGCCGTACATGGGCGCCTCGGACGTGACGATGACCTACTCGGTCGTCGACATCGCCGGGATCAACCAGATCTCGGCCCGGATCCTGACCAACGCGGCCGGCGCGATCGCGGGCATGGTCAGCGCTCAGATGCCGCCGCTCGCCGAGACCAGGCCGCTCGTCACGGCTTCGATGTTCGGCGTCACGACGCCCTGCGTGACGAGGGCGCGCGAGCGGCTCGAGGAGCTCGGCTACGAGGTGCTCGTCTTCCACCAGACGGGCACGGGCGGCGAGTCGATGGAGGAGCTCCAGCGCGCGGGGTTCATCGCCGGCTCGCTCGACGTCACGCTGACAGAGCTCTGCGACGAGCTGGTCGGCGGCGTGCTGCCCGCGTATCCGGGACGGCTCGAGGCTGCGGGGGAGCTCGGCCTGCCGCAGGTCGTCTCGCTCGGCGCGCTCGACATGGTCAACTTCGGGCCGCGCGAGAGCGTCCCCGAGCGCTTCGAGGGCCGCAACCTCTACGTCCACAACCCGACGATCACGCTGATGCGGACGACGCCGGACGAGTGTCGCGAGCTCGGCCGCCGCATCGGGCGGAAGCTGTCGGGCGCGAAAGGGCAGACTGCACTCTTCGTCCCGCTCCGAGGCGTCTCGATGATCTCCACGGAAGGGCAGCCGTTCCACGACGCCGAGGCCGACGCGGCGCTGCTCGAGGGGATCCGCGAGACGCTCGGCGAGAACGTCGAGGTGCACGAGCTCGACCTGGACGTGAACGACGAGGCCTTCGCCCTCCGGATGGCCGACCGGCTCGATGAGATGATGCGGGAGCGAAAGTGACCCGCGACGAGGCTCTCGCCAGGCTGCGCGCGCAGGTCGAGGCGGGCAAGCCGATCATCGGCGCCGGGGCCGGCACGGGGCTCTCAGCCAAATGCGCCGAGGCCGGCGGCGGCGACCTGATCATCATCTACAACTCGGGCCGCTACCGGATGGCGGGCCGCGGCTCACTCGCCGGGATGCTGCCCTACGGCGACGCGAACGCGATCGTCGTCGACATGGCCCGCGAGGTGCTGCCGATCGTGCGCGAGACGCCCGTGCTCGCGGGCGTCTGCGGCACCGACCCGTTCCGGCTGATGCCCGTCTTCCTCGAGGAGCTGAAGCGGATCGGCTTCTCCGGCGTCCAGAACTTCCCCACCGTCGGCCTCTTCGACGGGACGATCCGGCAGGGGCTGGAGGAGACGGGCATGGGCTACGGGCTCGAGGTGGAGATGATCCGCGCGGCGCGCGGGCTCGACCTCCTGACGTGTCCGTACGTGTTCACACCGGACGAGGCGCGCGCCATGACCGAGGCCGGCGCGGACGTGCTCGTCCCGCACATGGGCCTGACGACGAAGGGCACGATCGGTGCGACGACGGCGAAGACGCTGGACGAGGCGGTCGAGCTCGTCCAGGCGATGCACGACGCAGCCAGAGAGGTAGACCCGGACGTCCTCGTCCTCTGTCACGGCGGCCCGATCGCCGAACCGGAGGATGCGGCCTACGTGCTCGAGCGGACGAACGGCGTGGTCGGGTTCTTCGGCGCGTCGTCGATGGAGCGGCTCCCAACGGAGGTGGCGATGACCGAGAACATGAAGCGCTTCAAGGCGATCGGGGTGTCGTCGTGACCTTCAAGTCCGCCGACGACATCGCGCGCGACCAGCACGACTGGGGTACGTTCGCCGCAGTCAGCTCCCCGGCCGACGGGGCCGAGCGGATCATGACCGTCGAGGCCACCTTCCTCCCGGGCAAGTCGCACGCCTTCCACCGTCACCCGAACCAGGAAGAGGTGATCTACGTGCTCGAGGGCGAGCTCGAGCAGTGGGTCGAGGACGAGCGCCGCCTGCTCCGTGCCGGCGACGCCGTGATCGTTCCCGCCGCCGTCGTGCACGCCTCGTACAACGTCGGCGCCGAGCCGGTCCGGATCATCGCCGTGCTCTCCCCGTGCGTGGGCGACGCCGGCTACGAGGTCGAGGAGCTCGCCGACGTGGAGCCGTGGCGGTCTCTGAGAGGCGAATCTCCTTGACGTCGATCGCCGCGGTCATCGACGCCCTGGCCCACCGTCACGGCGTCGAGTTCACGCTCCTGACGGCGCCGTGACTCCGGGGTCGAGTCCGTAAGCTCGATTGCGCGAACCAACACCAAGCATCGCGTGGTCGAATTCCGACCGGAGGGCCGAAGCACGTAGGATCGCCGCCGTGCAGGCGGTGCGGATCCACGACGACGGCGACCTGCGCGTCGAGGAGGCGCCTGATCCCGTCGCGGGGCCGGGGGAAGTGCTCGTCGAGGTCAGGGCGGCGGCGTTGAACCGGCGCGACATCCTCGTCCGCAACCCGCCCGGGCCCGCATACGACTTCCCCAAGCCGTTCGTGGCCGGGCACGACGGCGCCGGCGTGCGGCGCGATACGGGCGAGGAGGTCGTGATCTATCCGTGCGTGGACTGGGGCCCGAACGACGACCTTCCCGGTGCGCTGAAGTGGCTCGGTGGGCCGCTCGACGGCACCTTTGCCGAGCTGATCGCAGTCCCGGAGGAGAACATCTTCCCCAAGCCGGCGCGCCTCTCCTTCGAGGAGGCCGCCTCGCTGCCGGTCGCGGGCATGACGGCGTACCGCGCGCTGCATCCGATCGGCGGGCTCGCCGCGGGCGAGACGGTACTCGTGCTCGGAGCGGGGAGCGGCGCCTCCACGTTCGCGATCGCACTCGCCGCGCAGGCGGGAGCGCGCGTGCTCGTCACGTCCTCGAGCGCCCGGAAGATCGAGCGCTCGAAGGAGCTCGGCGCCGAGGGTGGCGTGCTCTACACGGAGGGAGACTGCGCAGCCGCCGTGCGCGAGCTCGTGCCGGACGGCGTCGACCTCGTCGTCGACTCGGTCGGGTCGACCTGGCCCGACTCACTGCGCGCGCTCCGGCGCGGTGGCCGGCTCGTCGTGTTCGGCGGCACCGGCGGCGCCACGGTCGAGCTCGACGTCCGCTACCTGTACCTCAACTACCTCTCGATTCTCGGCACAGCGGGGGCATCGCCGCGGCAGTTCGGCGACTTCCTGGCGGCCGTCCGGGCGGGCTCGTGGCAGCCTGTGATCGACAGTGTGCGCCCGCTGGCAGAAGCGGCGGCCGGCTACGAGGCGCTGGCGGCGGACCATTACGGCAAGGTCGTGCTGGGGATCTCACCGTGACCGGCGGCACCGGCGCAGAAGGTGTCCGCTGGGACCTGACTCCGCTCGCGCCCTCCGAGCAGGCGATGAAGGAGCGGCTCGATGCGGCCGTCGCGGACGCCGCGGCGTTCGTCGAGAGTCGGCCGGTCGATGCGATCGCCGCGATCGAGCCGCCGGCCCTCGCCGAAGTGCTTCGAGAGCTGGCGGCTCTGCGGGCGGCCCGACGCGAGGGAGAGCAGTGGGCCCTGGTGCTCCAGTGGTCGGACAGCGAGAACCCCGCCGTCGCCGATATCTCCGCGTGGGTCGACGAGCGCCTGCCTCGTCTGGACGAGGCGATCCGGCACTTCGAGCTCGCGTGGATGGCGATTCCGGACGACCGCGCCGAGGCTCTCGCCGGTGACGAGAGGGTCGCGGCCGACCGCCACTACCTTCGCTCCGTGCGGCGTTTCACGCCGTTCATGCTCTCGCCGGGGGAGGAGCGGGCGCTGTCCGCGCGCGAGGCGGGCGCGGGCACGGCGTGGAAATCGCTCCGGGACCGCGCGCTCGGCAGCCTGGCCACGCCCTTCGACGACGGCACCGGGGAGCGCGAGTGGACACTGTCGGAGCTGGAGGCGGCGCGCCGCTCGAACCCGGACCGCGAGGTGCGCCGCAAGGCGACCGCGGCGACGAAGGAGCTGGTCCAGCCGGCACTGCCGGTGCTCGCGCAGTGCTACGACGCCGTCGTCGCCGACAGGCTCTCCGTCGACAGGCTGCGCGGCCACGACGATCCGATGGCGGCGCGGAACCTGGAGAACGAGATCGACGCGCGGGTGGTCGAGGAGCTGCTCGCCGCGGCCGAGGCGCATCTGGAAACGGGCCGTCGCTGGTTCGCGACGAAAGCGCGCCTGCTCGGCCTGGAGCGCCTGGACTCGATCGACCTGTCTGCAGCGGCCATCGAGGCGCCGCCGCTCCCGTGGGACCAGGGTCGGCGGCTGACAGTCGAGGTGTTCGACAGCCTGTCGACGGTGCTGGGGGCCGAGGCCGACCGCTTCTTCACGGAACAGCGGGTCGACGCCGAGATGCGCCGCGGCAAGCCCTACGGCGCCTTCTGCATCTGGCCCAGCACGCGTGTGCCAGGCTTCGCGCTCGTCAACTGGTCGGGTCAGCTCAGCGACCTCGTCGCGCTCGCCCACGAGCTCGGCCACGGGACGCACTACGCCCTCGCAGCCGGTGCGCAGACCGACAACTCGTTCGAGCCGGGGCTGGCCGTCGCGGAGATTCCCTCGACGTTCGCCGAGCTGTGGCTCGTCGACCACCTGCTCGAGGTCGATCCCGAGCTCGGGCGGGCGGCGCTCGCGCGCGAGCTCGACCAGATCGTCCTCGTGGCGCTGTACGGGACCGCGCTCGCGCGATACGAGCAGGCGGCCTACGCCGCCAGGGCCGCGGGACAGGCGCTCACGCCGGAACGACTCGACGAGCTCTGCGGGGCCGAGTTCGCGAAGGTCGAGGCGGATGCCGTCTCCGACGAGCAGGGGCTGCGCCCGACGACCTGGGCCCTGATGCCGCACTTCGTCCACGAGCGCTTCTACATCTACGCCTACGTCTTCGCCCTCCTGGTCGCCGCCGGCCTCGTCCGCCGCGCGCGTGAGCCCGGATTCGGTGAGCGCTACGAGGAGTTCCTCGCGCGCGGCGGCTCCGGCTCCCCCGACGAGCTGCTGGCCATCCTCGGCGTCGACCTCGCCGGGCCGGACATCTGGAACGACGGCTTCGCGACGATCGATCGCTGGATCGACGCAGTCGAGCAATGACCGCGGTTACTTCTCGGACATGACCCAGACGCCGTCCCAGGCGTCCTCGGGCGGTGTCTCGAGCAGCACGCGGCAGCGCTCCACGTAGATCGACGACAGCTTGTCGTCCGGGTTCGCCTCGAGCGCCTTGCCGAACCACTCCGACGCGCGCGCGAAGTCCCCGTCCCGGTACCGTGCGAGGCCCTCCGTGAACGCCCCGACCGTCTCCATCAGGTTCGGGAACGACCGGTCGTCGTGGTGGTCGAGGCACTCGAAGACCGACACCGGCATCGTCTTGCCCTTGACGATCACCCTGTCCACCTCGCGGAGGCGATAGACGCCCCTGAGCTTCGACTTCGTCAGCTCCGAGAGGAGGATCTTGGCGCCGTACTGCTTGCAGGCGCCCTCCAGCCGCGAGGCCAGGTTGACGCCGTCGCCGATGATCGTGTAGTCCATCCGCTTCGGGCTGCCGATGTTCCCGGCCACGACGAGGTCGGTGTTGAGGCCGACGCCCATGTCGACCACGGGCTCGTCCCGCCGCTCGCGCTCCCCGTTCCACTCGCGCAGGCTCCGGAGCATCGCGACGGAGGCGCGCAGGGCGCGGTCCTCGTCGTCCTCGCTCGCGACCGGGAGGCCGAAGACGGCCATGATCGCGTCGCCGATGAACTTGTCGAGCATGCCCGCATGCGCGGAGATGCACTCGACCATGCGCTCGAAGTACTCGTTGAGCATCGTGACTGTCCCGTGGGGCCCGAGCTGCTCCGAGATCGTCGTGAAGCCGCGGACGTCCGAGAAGAGCACGGTTGCCACGGACTCCGTGCCGCCGAGGATCTCCTCGCGTGCGTCGGCCGAGAGCAGCCGGTCGGCGAGGTCGGGATCCATGTAGCGGGCGAGCGTCGAGCGGACGCGCTTCTCGTTCGAGATGTCCTCGATCATCACCATCGTGCCCAGGTGCGTGCCGTCGCCGTCGAGCAGGGGGAGGACGGTCACGTTCGCGGACACGGACTCGTCGCCCACGAGCAGCTCGGCGTCCACGACCGACTCGGTGCCGAGCGTCTCGGCCACGCGCGCCATGCGCTCGCGCAGCCAGCCGTTCTCGTCGCCGAGCAGCTCTGCGGACGACATCCCGACCACGTCGGACTCCTCGCGCCGGAGCGTCCGGCTCGCCGCGGCATTGCACGTCTGCGCCACGCCCTCCTCGTCGAACGTGATCACGCCGTTCGACATGCTCTCGAGCATCGACTCGTTGTAGTTCCGCATCGCCTGCACGTCGGCGAACAGCTTCGCGTTCTCGAGGCCACCCGCGATCTGTGCCGTGAACGCACGCAGGCGGCTCTCGTCGTCGACCGTGAAGGGGCCGCCGCGCTTGTTCAGCGCCTGCGTGACGCCGATGGCCGTGCCGGCCTTGTTGAACACGGGCACGCAGAGGATCGAGCGGGTGAAATAGCCGGTCTGACGGTCGAACGCCGGGTTGAAGCGGAGATCGGCGTAGGCATAGGGGATCCGGATCGACTCGCCGCTCGTGAACACGGCCCCGGCGATGCCCGCGTGGTTCGGGAACCTGATCTCGGTCTCGAGCTTGTCGCCGACATAGCTGAACAGCTCGCCGGTCTTGGCGTCGTTGAGGAAGAGCGTCGAGCGCTCGGCGTCGAGCATGCGTGTCGCCTCCGACATCGCCTTGCCGAGCAGCCGGCCGAGCTCGAGCTCCGACGTCAGCTCCGACACGAGATTGAGGAACTCGATCTCGCGCCGCCGCGACTGCGTCATCCGCTCGATCAGCTGTAGCGACTGGAGCGTGATCGCGCACTGGGACGTCATCTCCTCGAGCAGCCCCAGGTCGCGCTCGTCGAACTCCCCGTTCAGCTTGTTGAGGATCTCGACGATCCCGATCGTCTCGCCCTTCGCATTCCTGACCGGGGCGCACAGGATCGACCGCGTGGTGAAGCCGGTCTCCTGGTCGACCTCCCGGGCGAAGCGCGGGTCGGCGTAGGCGTCGGACACGATCTCGCCGGTCCCGCTCTGGTAGACGGCCCCGGCGATCCCCCGGTCGTCCATCACCCGGATCTGCCGCGCGCCGAGGTCTCCCGACTTCTGCGTGTACAGCTCGCCGGTCTCGTCGTCGTGGACGAACAGCGAACCGGTCTCGGCGCCGAGCTCGAGGATCGCGGTGCCGACCATCGCGGCGAGCACCTCTTCCAGCGAATCGAGGGCTGCGACCTGGTGGGAGAGGTCGAGCAGGAGCCTGAGCTGGCGGAGCTGCTCGGTCCGCTCGACGCTCGGCGCCTCAGACACCGCGCCTCTCGAGCTGCACGCGCAGCGCCTGGATCGTGTCCTGGAGCTCCCGCAGCTCGCCGCGGAAACGGCGCTCGGTCTCGTGCAGCATCGCCGAGTGCTCCGCCCGCTCCGATTCGAGCTGCTGTCGGAGCGCCTTCACGGTCGACTTCAGCTCGGAGCACTCCGAGGCCGCGTCGGCGACGGCCCGCTGTGTCCGCTCGGCAGCGTCCTGCTCCTTGAGCTCCAGGGCCTCGCGCATCGCAGCCACCGACTGCTCGAGCTCGCGGACCTCCATCGCGTGGTCGATGTCCTGCACCAGGCGGAAAATAGCGCCCTCGGGAGTCCGGCGATAGACGGACAGGCGCTAGAGGCGCTCGACGAGCTCGTCGAGCGGCTTCCGATCCGCCCGGGCGCTCCATTCGGAGGGTGATCGACGTTCCGGGCTGCGATCGTGCTCCGGGAAGCCGAAGGTGAGGACGACCGCGATCACGTCGTCATCGCCGAGGCCGAGCGCGGCCCGGGCCTTGTCGGCATCGGCGACCCCGTTCGGGCACGAGGCGACCCCGTCGTTCCAGGCCGCGAGCATCATGTTCTGCAGGCAGCGACCGGCGTCGAGACCGCCCGGGCCGACGATCGCGACCACGAGCTGCGCCCCCCGCACGTTCTCGGCCGCGTAGACCGCCTCGGCGATGTGCTCGCGGCGATCGGCGCTCTCGACGACCAGGAACCGCCACGGCTGCCTGTTCCGAGCACTTCCGGCGAGCCGCCCGGCGTCCAGGATGCGGTACTGGACGTCCTCGGGGATCGGACGATCGGCATAGCGCCGAGTGTCCCGTTTGCTGGCGATGGCGAGGAAGGCGTCCATAGTCTGGGATGGTAGGCGGTGGGTCGACTGTCGCGTTGTCGCAAACCGGGACGCCCGGGGCCTGTAATACTGCGTCCGACCGAGGGGACGGGAGGGTGTAGGTGCGATTGTCGGGTATCGGCGGGCTGTTGGTGGTCGTGGTTTTGTTCCTGGCGACGACGAATGCGTTCGGGGTGTCGGGGGGCGATACGATCACGACGATCGCCGGCACCGGGACTGCCGGTTTCTCGGGTGAGGGCGGGCAGGCGACGTCGGCGCAGCTCAGCTACCCGATCGGTGTGGCGGTCGACCAGCAGGGCGGCGCGTACATCGCCGACTACCTCAACAATCGCGTTCGCAAGGTGAGTGGTGGGATCATCACGACCGTGGCCGGCACGGGCACGGCGGGGTATTCGGGTGACGGCGGACAGGCGACCTCCGCGCAGCTCAACAACCCGGTCGGTGTGGCGGTCGACGCGCAGGGCAGCGTGTACATCGCCGACTACGCCAACCATCGGGTTCGCAAGGTGAGTGGTGGGATCATCACGACCGTGGCCGGCACGGGCACGGCGGGGTATTCGGGTGACGGCGGGCAGGCGACCTCCGCGCAGCTCAACTTCCCGGTCGGGGTCGCGGTCGATGCGCAGGGCAGCGTGTACATCGCCGACTCCGGCAATTTTCGCGTTCGCAAGGTGAGTGGTGGGGTCATCACGACCGTGGCCGGCACGGGCACGGCCGGGTATTCGGGTGACGGCGGCCAGGCGACGTCCGCGCAGCTCAACGTCCCCTTCGGTGTGGCGGTCGACGCGCAGGGCAACCTGTACATCGCCGACCAACTCAACCATCGCGTTCGCAAGGTGAGTGGTGGGATCATCACGACCGTGGCCGGCACGGGCACGGCCGGGTTCTCGGGTGACGGCGGGCAGGCGACGTCGGCGCAGCTCAACCAGCCGGTCGGTGTGGCGGTCGATGCGCAGGACGGCCTGTACATCGCCGACGACGCTAACCATCGGGTGCGGAAGGTGAGCGGGGGGACCATCACGTCGATCGCCGGCACGGGCACGGCCGGGTATTCGGGGGACGGCGGCCAGGCGACCTCGGCACAGCTCAACGGCCCGGCCGGGGTGGCCGTTGACGCGCAGGGCAGCCTCTACATCGTCGACCAGGGCAACCAGCGGGTGCGCAGAATCGAGAACAAGCTGCCGGTCGCGTCGATCAACGCCAGCCCATCCAGCGGTCAGGCGCCGCTGACGGTCAAGTTCGACGGCTCTCAGTCGAGCGATCCGGACGGGCAGATCACGGCCTATGCCTGGCAGTTCGGCGACGGCGGTACGTCGAGCGGTGCGACCGTCAGCCACCAGTACACGAAGGCCGGGACGTTCACGGCCACGCTGACCGTCACCGATGACTCAGGCGCCACTGCTTCGACGACCAGAGCGATCACCGCCAGCGCCCCGCCGCCGCCGCCTCCGCCGCCACCGGCCAAGCCCAGGTTGACGGCGAGCAAATTGATCGTCGGGAAAGCAGTAGCCGGAAAGGCATTCACGGTCTCGACCACCGTGAAGAACTCGAGGACCGGCCGCACCCTCAAGGGACAGGTCTCTTGCACAGGCAAGCTGAACGGCAAGCCGCTCGCGACAGCCCATCGGTCGAGCCGCACGAACGGCAAGACCAGCTGCACCTGGCAGCTACCCAATACAGCGCACGGTAAGAAGTTCACCGGCACCATCGCCGCCACCTATAAAGGCGTGAAGGTCAGCCGTTCCTTTGCGGTAAAGGTCGTCTAGATCGTCCGCATCGCACTCGGGGCATCGCTCCTCGAGCATGCACTCGTGTAGCTGAGGGCGCAGAGGTTTGGTCAGCCGTGGATGCCCCGCGGCAGAGGGACGGCACGCACCGGCTTCGAGCCGTCCCTCCCTCGAAAGCCTCTACGGGCGCGCGTATGCCTCAGCCGACTGCGGCTGAAACTCGAAGCCGACGAACGGCTCGTCGCCGACGACCTCCGCCTGGTGTCCGGGCTCGATCACATACGTATCACCGGGCCCCAGCTCGACGTCGGTGCCGTCCTCGTGGACGATCCGCAGCCTTCCCGACTGCACGACGCCCAGGTGCCGCAACTGGCAGCTGTCCGTTCCGACAATCGGCTTGATGCACTCCGACCACGTCCACCCAGGCTCCATCGTGAGGCGTGCAGCGGTCGTGCCGGCCATGTGCACGACGTCCGCCCGTGTCCTGTCGGGAGTTCGACTCTCGTCCGGAGAGTCGAAGCTGCGCTTCTCGACACCAGCCATGCCCAACCTCCTCAGTCGAGTCCGCTCACTATGTCAAAACCCGACTTGGGTGGCTGACCGGCGACCCGCACAGCGGGGTCGGAGGTGCCCCGGTTCCGGGCCGTTGTCTTGGCGCCGTGAGGGAAGCCTGCCGAGGAACCGCAAGCCCGGCGTTCGGTGGGAGGCTCATGTTTCGTCTGCCGGGCGTCGATACGGGGTTGTCATGTGCGCCTTGCCGGTTGTCGACCACGGGACGTCGCCGGTCGGAGCGGAGCCGTTCTTCGGAGGAGGGTTCCGCGAGCGTTTGACCGTTCAGCGCGGATCCTCGGCGGCCGACCACGGCCGAGACGACATGACTGTCCTGTCGCCCGAGCTCGTCCTGGTCTGCCCCGATCTCCGCGAACTCGCATTGCAACAACTTCCCGAGGGTCGTCCGGATTGTCTCCGTCCGCGACTGCGACTCGTCGAGCCGTCCGAGGACGACGTCGTCATCGACGGGAACGCCCCCGAGGGACTCGATCCGCCGCTCGTCGTCTCGATACTCGCCTACGCGATTAACGAGTCGGTCAGTGTCGCGATCAAAGGTGCCGCGTTCGTCGCGGTGTTGTCTGCGCTCCTCCTCCTCGCGGTGCAAATCTTTCACTAGACGTCTGCTAGCTCGCGCGCACCGCCGCGGTGTCGCCGGAGGGCGAGCAGCGTCGCCACGCAGGCTCCGCTGAGCAGGAGGAACGGCACGGCGTCGCTCGTCGCCTTGGCGATCGCGCCTCCGGCCGCCGAGCCGAGCGCCTGACCCGGCGCCCAGGCGAGGTTCATGAGCGCGAACGCCCAGGCAAGATGGAGGTCGATCCGCTGGGCGGCGTCCGCGAGTACCGCCATCGCCGGTGCCCAGGAGAGGCCGAACGCAGCCGAGGCGAGAACGGCGGCGACACCGAGCAGCCAGGCCTGGTTCGGCCAGGGAAGCACGGCGGCTCCGACCGCCGAAGCGGTGAGGCTGACCGAGACCGCCCGCCGCCGGCCCCGGCGATCGGCAAGCCGCCCCGAGAACGGCGAGGCGACCGCCTCGACCGCCGCCGCGGTGACGAAGACGGCGCCGATCGCAACGGCGCCGACGCCGAGGTCCGAGAGCCGCAGGGGTACGAGCACGACCGTCGTTCCGAAGAGGAGCGCGGGCAACGCGACCAGCCAGAGCCCGCCGAGCAGCGAGCGGTCGTGCGAGGCGCGCCAGAGATCGGCGAGCGACTGCACGCGCCGCAGGGGCGGCTGTTCGGTTCCGACCGCGAAGGCGGCGACTCCGAGCGCGACCGCCGCAACGGCCGCGAACGTGCTCCCGGTGCCGACGAGCGAGGCGATGCCGCCGAGCCCCGGGCCGAACAGCGCCCCGACGATCGCGATGCCGATCGTCTGTCCGATCAGGGCGCCGCTCCGATCGCTCGGTGCCACCGCGACGAGCCAGCTCAGCGCCGCCGTCCACGCGCAAGCGCTCCCGATCCCCTGGACGAAGCGGGCGGAGTCGAGCAGCAGGATCGATCCACCGAAGCCGAAGACGATCGACGTCGCCGCGACCGTGGCCAGCCCCACGACCGCCGTCGCCCTGACGCCGACCTTGACCGCCAAGAGCCCGCTCGGAATCGCCCCGACGAGCACGCCCGCCGGGTAGGCCGCGGCGAGGACGCCGACGCCTGCCTTGGAAAGCTCGAAGCGATGAGCGTAGTGCGGCAGCAGCGGCGTCAGCATCGCGAAGAACAGCGTGTCGACGAACACGATCGCGCTGGCCAGGAGGACGACTCGTCGCACCGACCAACCCTAGTCGGCTGCCGTTCGCCAGGGCGGTCGTCTGCCGCCGAGGGCATCCGCGCGGCGAAGGTGGAGGTGCTCGCAGCGCTGCGACACGCGTAGGCTGAGGCGCGTGATCGTCGCCCCGTACACGGAGCGTCCCGACCTCGTGGCGCGGATCGGGGAGATCGAGGACGTCTGGGCCGAGTTCATCCACCATGCGGAGGCGAACCGCCACTGGCCGCGGCTCCGCGAGGAGTTCCCCGACTTCCAGCTGATCCTCTACGACGACGAGACGGACACGGTGCTCGGCCGCTGCCAGACGGTCCCCTTCCGCTGGAACGGCCGCCGGAACGACCTCCCCGACGGCGTCGAGGGCGTCATGCAGCAGGTGTTCGAGCAGGACCGAGGCGAGCCGAACACGCTGTCGGCCCTCGTCGCCATCGTCGATCCCCGCCACCAGGGGCGCCGGCTCAGTCCGCTGATCCTCGGAGCGATGCGCGACGTGGCCGGACGCTACGGGCTGCAGGCACTCGTCGCGCCGGTGCGACCGACGCTGAAGGCGCGCTACCCGCTGACGCCGTTCGAGCGGTACGTGAGCTGGCGCCGGCCCGACGGCGAGTTCTTCGACCCCTGGCTCCGCGTCCACGAGCGGATGGGCGCCAAGATCCTCCAGATCTGCCCCGGCTCGCTCGTCGTCACCGGCACGGTGGCGGAGTGGGAGGAGTGGACGGGGATGGGCTTCCCCGAGAGCGGACAGTACGTCGTCGAGGGCGCCCTCGTCCCGGTCGAGATCGACCGCGAACGCGACATCGGGCCGCTACGTCGAGCCCAACCTCTGGATGAAGCACCCGGCCTGACGTCCCGGGCCGACGGGAGTACACTCGGGCGTGTGCGAGCGCCTGCATCGGCCGTGCTTGTCGCCGTCGTCCTCGCCTGTGTCGCTGCCTCTGCCGGGGCCTCGCCCACGACGCGCATCGTCGGCGGCACGTCCGCGGAGCGCGCTCTCGTGCGCGGAATCCTGTCCGCCCTCGGCTCCTCGCAGCTCTCGAAGCTGCAGATCGTGTCCGCGGCCGGCGGCGTGAAGCTCCGGACGTCGCAGGGGGCGCCCCGGCCGGCATGGGAGGCCCTGGTCGTGGGTGGGACGTACCTCGAGCGCTCGGCCGCGTTGGGGCTGCCGTCGCTGCTCGAGGTCGACGCAGGATCGGCCGGATGGCCGAGCAGCAACGTGAGCGGAGCACAGCCGAAGCGTGCAACCGGCGCAAGCGTGACTGGAGCACGCGCCGCGATCCTCCGGGCGGCGACCACCGCGGGTGCACGTGTCGCCGAAGTGTCCGTCTCCAGGCCGTATGCCCTCGCAGTCGCCGTCAGGTTGAAGGTCGACGACGCTGCGCGGTTCATGCATCAGCGCCTCCGCGCGTTCGTGCTCAGCGTGCGGCCGCAGACGTCCCGGTACGAGGGGACGTATCTCGAGGTCGACGATGCGCAAGGGGTGGCATGGACGAGCGCAGAGGCTCGACTCGGCGGCGTGGAGTCCGTTCGCCCTGGCCTTCGCGGCTGTAACCCCTTCCCGCCTCCAGGCCCGGGCCCGCCCGGCGGCCCCGTTCCTCCCTGCCCGGCCTAACGGCCTAGGGTTCGACCCCTGCGAGCCGGGCGAGTACGTCGAACAGCACCGCAAAGTCCTTCTGCTCCAGCCCGAGCGCCCGCGCCGCAGTGAGGTACTCGTTCGCGACGGCCGTCGTCGGCAGCGGGACGTCGAGCTCGCGGCCCGCCTCGAGGGCGTAGACGAGGTCCTTCTGCATCATGTTGACGTCGAACCACGCCTCGTCCGGCTGCTCGAGGACGAATGGCCCGCGGTACTTGACCATCGGCGAGGCAATCGCGCTCGTCGTCAGCACCTCGACCGCCCGCGCGCGGTCGATCCCGGCCTTCTCGGCGAGCAGCACTCCCTCGGAGAACGCGAGCATCTGGACGGCGAGGCTGAGGTTGTGCGCGATCTTGAGGAGCGCCGCCTGGCCGTTCGTGCCGACGTGCGTCACCTTCGGCCCGACGTCGCGGAGGATCGGCTCGACGCGCGCGAACGCCTCGTCGCTACCGCCGACCATCACCGAGAGCTGCCCCGCCTCGAGCGTCGCGACGCTCCCCGACACCGGCGCGTCCAGCATCTCGGCCCCGAGCTCGCGGACTCGCTCCGCGACCCGCCGGCTGGCCGCGGGGCTGACGGTGCTCATGTCGACGTAGACCTTCCCGGGGCAGAGCCCGGCGAGGAGCCCGTCGTCGCCGTCGAGGACGGCGTCGACGGCGCCGACGTTCGTGACCATCGTGAAGACGACGTCCGAGCGCTCGGCGACCTCGCGTGGGGTGTCGCACCAGACGAGGCCGCGCTCTTCGAGCGGCGCCGCCTTCGACCGCGTGCGGTTCCAGCCGTGCACGTCGTGACCGGCGGCGAGCAGGCGGCCCGCGATGCCGCCGCCCATTACCCCGAGGCCGACGAAGCCGACGCTCGCCATGTCCCACATGTTGACGCATCCCCCCAGGTTGTGCAGAATCGCTGAACACTCGGACGAGCGGAGGACTGAGATGACCATTGCGTCGCGGGGTGCGTCGATGGCGGTCGACTGGGAGCAGCGGGTCGATTTCAGCCGGCTTCGCGCGCATCGTCTCGAGCGTGCGAAGGCGATGCTCGGGGAGTCGGATCTGGGAGCGCTGCTGCTGTTCGACCCGAACAATCTCCGGTACGTGACGAGTACGGCGATCGGCACGTGGGAGCGTGACAAGAACATCCGGTTCTGCCTTGTTGTTCCGTGATGACGATCCCGTTCTGTGGGATTTCGGTTCGGCTGCCAGGCATCACCAGCTGTATTGCCCGTGGTTGCCGGAGACGAGCTGGCGCTCGTGGGTGCCGCCGATGCGCGGCGCGATGCCGGACTCGACCGGCGTGCCTGACTCGCTCGCGGAACTGGTCTTCGGCGAGTTGCGGGAGCGGGGATTGGAAGGGGAGCCGCTGGGGATCGACGTTCCGGACATGACGACGCTTCTGGCGCTGCAGCGAAAGGGCATCCGGGCGGCCGACTCGCAGCCGGTGATGATGAAGGCGAGGCGGCTGAAGAGCGAGGACGAGCTGGCGCTGCTCGATCACGCGGCCGCGATCGTCGACGCGGTCTACGAGGAGATCTACCGCATGCTGCGGCCGGGGGTGACCGAGAACCAGGTCGTCGCGCAGGCGATGAGGATCCTGTTCGAGCTCGGCTCCGAGCACGTGGAGGCGATCAACGCGATCTCGGGTGATCGCTGCTATCCGCATCCGCATACGTTCTCCGACCGGCTCTTGCGCCCCGGCGACCAGGCGTTCTTCGACATCATCCACGCGTTCAACGGCTACCGGACGTGCTACTACCGCACGTTCAACGTCGGCTACGCGACCCCGGCGCAGCTCGACGCCTACAAGCGCTGCCGCGAGTGGCTGGACGCCGCGATCGAGCTCGTGCGGCCGGGCATGACGACGGACAGGATCGCGGAGGCCTGGCCGACCGCCGGAGACCTCGGCATCGACAACGAGCGCGACGCGTTCGGGCTCCAGTTCGGGCACGGCATCGGCGTCGGCCTCTACGAACCACCGATGATCTCGCGCCTGCACTCCCTCGACTCCCCCGTCGAGCTCGAGGTCGGCATGGTCTTCGCCCTCGAAACCTACTGCCCCACCCCCGACCGCCGCTCCGCCGCCCGCATCGAAGAAGAGGTCGTCGTCACCCCCGACGGCCCACAGATCCTCACCCGCTTCCCCGCCGAAGAACTCCTCGTCTGCGGCAAAACCTACGTCCGCGGCGCCGACCTCGTCGAGGGCAAGCTCGTCGAGGGAAACGGGTCCGCGCAGCTCTTCACCGGCGCCGCGCCGCCGCCGCTCCCCACCGGGACGTGAACGCGCGCACGCTGATCAAGGGCGGCACCGTCGTCACGGTCGACCCGGCGATCGGCGACCTCCAGCAGGGAGACGTGCTGGTCGAGGACGGCGCGATCGTCGACGTCGCTCGCGCGATCGAGGCGACCGACGCCGAGGTGGTCGACGCGACCGACTGCCTCGTCCTGCCGGGCCTCGTCGACACGCACCGGCACACCTGGCAGGCGCTCTTCCGGAACATCGCCTCCGACTGGACGCTCGCGCACTACTTCACCGGGCTGCACGGGACGCTGAGCGGGCTCTACCGCCCGGAGGACACCTACAGCGGCAACCTGATCGGGACGCTCGAGGCGCTCGACGTCGGGATCACGACGCTCCTCGACTGGTCGCACAACCTGAACACGCCGGAGCACACGGACGCCGCCGTCGACGCGGTCGTCGAGTCCGGAGCGCGCGTCGTCTTCGGCCACGGCGGCGGGCACCGGCACTGGCAGCCCGTCAGCTCGCTGCCGCACCCGGCCGACGACGTGCGCAGGCTGCGCGAGGGGCGCCTCTCCTCGGACGACGCGCTCGTCACACTCTGCCTGGCGCCGCGCGGCAACCAGTTCGCCACGATGGAGGTGACCGCCGACGACTGGGCGCTCGCCGACGAGCTCGGCATCCGCATCAGCTGCCACTTCGGCGACGGCGAGTGGGGCAAGAACCGTCCGATCGCGCAGCTGGCCGAGCACGGGCTGCTCGGACCGACGATGACGTTCGTGCACTGCAACACGCTCGCCGACGACGAGCTCCGGATGATGGCCGACGCCGGCTGCACCGCCTCGATCTCGCCGGACATCGAGCTGCAGATGGGGCACGGCTGGCCCGCGACCGGGCGGCTGCTGGAAGCAGGCATCCGGCCCAGCCTCTCGATCGACGTCTGCTGCTCGAACGGCGGCCACATGTTCGGGACGATGCGCGCGACGATCGGCACCGAGCGCGGGTTCGACAACGAGCACGCCTGCGAGCGCGGCGAGGTCTCGGTCGCCGAGATGGAGCTCACCTGCCGCGACGTCCTCGAGTTCGCGACGATCGAAGGGCGCCCGCGCCTGCGGGCTCGACCACAAGATCGGCAGCCTGACGCCGGGCAAGCGCGCCGATGTGATCGTCGTCCGCGCCGACAGCTTCGGTATGACGCCGATGAACAACCCGGTCGGTGCCTTCGTCTACAACGCGCACCCGGGCCTCGTCGACACGATCCTCGTCGACGGCAAGGTCGTGAAGCGCGACGGCAAGCTCCTCGGCCTCGGACGCGGCGCGAGTCCGGCGGCTGGCGATCGAGTCGCGCGACGACATCATGCGCCGCGCGGACGGCCACGCGCGGCGCGCGGATCGGCGGCGACTGGATTCCGCAGGCGTACGAGGCGGTCGAAGTCTAGGTGGCGGTCTCGGTGCGCAGGCCGGTCGCCGGCAGCGAGGACGTCGCCTTCTACCGGGCGCTCTATCGCCGGATGCTCCTGATCCGGCGCGTCGAGGATCTCGTCCAGACGCTGTTCCTGCGCGGCGAGGTGTACGGGACGACGCACCTCTACTCGGGCCAGGAGGCAGTCGCCGTCGGCTTCGCGAGCGCGCTCGAGGACGGCGACCGCGTCGCCTGCACCTACCGTGGCCACGGGCACGCCATGGCGCTCGGGCTCGAGCCGGAGCCCCTCGTCGCCGAGTTGCTCGGTCGCACGACCGGCGTCAACGGCGGCCGCGCGGGGTCGATGAACATCGTCGACCGCGAGCACGGGCTGCTCGGCTGCTACGGCATCGTCGGCGGCTCGATCGCGGCAGCGACCGGGGCGGCGCTCGCGCTCAAGGGCACCGGCTCCGTGGCGGTCGCGTACTTCGGCGACGGCACGGCGAACCAGGCGTACTTCTTCGAGTGCCTGAACTTCGCCAAGGTGCTCACCCTCCCGCTCGTCTTCGTCTGCGAGAACAACGGCTACGGCGAGTACACGCCGATGGCGGACGTGACCGCGGGGACGATCATCGACCGGGCGAAGACGATGGAGATCCCGGCGACCGTCGTCGACGGCATGGACGTCTGGGCCACGCGTGCCGCGGCGCTGGAGGTGATCGCGCCCGTCCGCGCCGGCGAGGGCCCGACCTTCGTCGAGGCCCGCACGTACCGGTTCGTCGGCCACTCCCGCAGCGATCCGGGCAAGTACCGGCCCGAGGGCGAGCTCGAGGAGTGGCAGGCGCGCGATCCGCTCGTGCTCGCGCGAGAGCGCCTCCAGAGCGAGCTCGGCGTCACCGACGACGAGCTGACGGCGGTCGCGGACGACGTCGAGCGTGAGCTCCAGGCGGTCGAGCAGTCCGCGCTCGCGGCGCCGTTCCCGGAGCCCGAGGACTTCCCGGAGTTCAAGAGCTGACAGCGCGCGTATCCTCGGCACGATGAGCTCGCGGGCACAGTCGGAAGAGGACGCGGGCAAGACGTCCGCGCGGGCGGAGGCGAAAGAGTCGACGTCGTCCGTCGGGGCACGGCTCCGGGAGCAGCGCGAGCAGCTCGGGCTCAGCCTGCGGGAGCTCGCGCGCCGGCTCGAGGTGTCGCCGAGCCTCGTCTCGCAGATCGAGACGGGGAAGATCCAGCCGTCCGTGCGGACGCTCTACGCGATCGTCAGCGAGCTCGGGCTGTCGCTGGACGAGATCTTCGTGCTCGGAGGAGCGAGCGGCGCGCAACCGTCCGCTCCCGGCCGGGCACCTCGCGCCGGCGCTCCGGTGCAACGAGCAGCCGAGCGCCGCGCGATCGAGCTCGAGTCCGGCGTTCGCTGGGAGCGGCTCACCGCGTGGAACGACGAGGACATCGAGTTCATGGAGGCGGTCTACGAGGTCGGCGGCGCGTCGAGCTCGGACGGCAAGCTCGTCCGCCACGCGGGCCGCGAGTTCGGCCTCGTCCTCAGCGGCACGCTGGGCGTCACCGTCGGCTTCGAGGAGCACGTGCTCTCCCCGGGCGACTCGATCTCGTTCGAGTCGACGATCCCGCACCGCCTTCACAACGACGGCGACGAGGCCGTGCGGGCGATCTGGGTCACGCTCGGCCGCTACCACTAGCCCCGCCATACCGGTCTGCGGCGGCGTTCAGTATCGCTTGACAGCTAGACCGGTATTCCTTAACGTCGCCGCTACGTGTCGCGTCGGGCGACGGAGGAGAGCGTGCCAGGATCAAGCCTCGACTGGGTTGTCGCCGAGAAGACGGTCGTCGTCACCGGCGCTGGCTCGGGCATCGGTGCGGCAACGGCGAAGGCCGGACCAGGCTGCGTCCGCACGCCGATGCTGCAGCGCGGCCCCGAGGAGCTCGCGACCACGGCTGTGTACCTCCTGTCAGCAGCTCTCGACGCATGTCGACGGAGGCACGCTCGTCGCCGATGGTCGCTGGATCGCACAATAGGGCCCTTGGCCTCCGAACCGTCGAGTCCGTGAACCGGCTGGGGACGGCTCGCATGCGCCTCGCGGCGCTCGCGGAGTCCCGCGGCCGTCCGTCTGGCTACCTCGCGATCTGGGTCGCGACCGGAGTCCTGTTCGCGGTCAGCCCGCTGCTCGTCTCCGGCAGCGTCTCGAGCACCGCCTTGCTCGCGATGCTGCCATATGCGGCGATCCTGGCGATCGCGGCCATCGGGCAGACACTCGTGATCCAGCAGCGCGGCCTCGACCTGTCCGTGCCCGGGATGATCACGCTGACCGCCGTCCTCGTCACGAAGTACCCGAACGGCAACGGCGACAAGCTGCCGGCCGCGATCGGGCTCGTCGTGCTCGCGTGCGTCTGCTCCGGGGTCGTGAGCGGCATCGCGATCACCCGCTTCGGCATCACGCCGCTCGTCGCCACGCTCGGCGTCAACGCGCTGCTTCTCGGTGCCGTCTACCAGATCACGGGCGGCGCGGCGACCTGGTCGGCGACGTCCGGCCTGGCCTCGTTCGCCGTGGACAAGACGGCCGGCATTCCCAACACCGTGATCGTCGCGGTGCTGACTGTCGGCGCCGTCGCCGCGGTGATGCGCTGGACGATCGCCGGGAGACGCTTCGTCGCCGTCGGCGCCAGCCCGCCCGCCGCCTACGCCGCCGGGATCCGCGTCCGCGACTACCAGGTCGCGACGTACATCCTCGCCAGCCTCTCCTACGGCGCCGCCGGGGTCCTGCTCGCCGGCTTCCTGCGGACGCCGAACATCAACGCCGGCAACTCGTATCTGCTGCCGACGATCGCGGCCGTCGTCCTCGGCGGCACGTCGCTCGCGGGCGGGCAGGGCAGCGTGGTCGCGACCGCGATCGGCGCGCTCTTCCTCACCCAGCTGGAACAGGTCGTGCTCGGCCTGGGCGCGGACGAGTCGACGAAGTTGATCATCCAGGGCTCGATCATCGCCCTCGGGATGATGCTGCGGGTGATCCCGTGGCGGAAGGTCGGCAGAACGGCTGCCGAGATGAGCAGCTCCATGGGTTCCGTCCTGCCCGGCTCGCGGTCGGCCGCAGCCGGGCCTTCGAAGCTTCCCGAGGGAAGCGACCAATGAGCGTCCCTGCTCGCTGCTTGGAGGGCAGCAGCTCGACCGGCGTCGTGGCCCCGCGCCGGCCGTGTCTGCAGCGGCCGCTCAACCGCCAGGGAGGGCGACGCCTCCGCGGAGTCAGTCCAATCCGGGGTCGAGGAGGTTCAGCATGATCAGAAGGCATCTCTCGCTGCGAGGCTCTCGCCGTGCAGCAGTGATCGTCGTCGCGCTCGCGGCCGTGGCCGCCGGCGCGGTCTCCGCTCTGGCAGCAGGCCTGCCGACGACGGAGAAGCAGGAGATCGCCACGACGGCGATCTCGACGGACAAGTCGTTCTGCGGGACGAAGCAGATCACGCTCGCGGTGCTCGACGGCTTCGGCATCAACACGTGGTCACAGGCGTCGTACGCGGCCGTGCGCTCCGAGGCTGCGAAGTGCCCGAACGTCAAGCAGATCGCGATCGCGGGCGGCGGCGACCTGAACAAGATGATCGCCGACGTCAACACGGCGGTCACGCAGGGAGCGAACGCCATGACGATCATCCCGGACTTCGGCAAGGCCGAGCTCGCCGCCATCCAGGCAGCGACGGCAGCCGGCGTGAAGGTGGTGCCGTGGGGCGCCGATCCGAGCGGCGTCGACGGCAAGGACTTCGTCCAGTACGTCGACTGGCGTGACCCCGTCGCCGGGACGATGTGGGCGAACTGGATGGTCAAGGCGCTGCACGGCAAGGGCAACGTCGTCTTCACCGGCGGCCCGGCGGGCAACCCGGTCGGCCTCGGTCAGCTCAAGAACATCGTCAAGGTGTTCGCGAAGTGGCCAAAGATGCACCTGCTGACGGGCAAGACGTCGTTCGGCGTCACGAACTGGGATCCGGCGACCGCGCAGAAGCTCGGCGCGGCGTTCGTCGCCAAGTACCCGAAGATCGACGGCATCCTGACGAACTTCGGGACGGACGCGCTGGCGATCATCCGTGCCTTCCAGGCGGCTGGGCGGAAGCTCGTCCCCACCGCCGGGCTGGACGCAAACGGGCTCTCCTGCCTCTACAAGGCCACGAGGAAGACGCAGCCCAAGTTCCAGATCGCGACGATCTCGAACCGCAACTGGCTGGGTCGGATTGCGGCCCGCAAGGCGATCGCCGCCGCCGAGGGCACCAAGAACTCGGAGCCGGCCCGCATCACCCTGCCCTTCTACGAGGACACGCTGACCAAGCCGACCAAGGTGTTCTGCAACACCAAGCTGCCGGCCGACTTCTACCTCTCGAACAACATCTCCCCGGCGGCCGTGGCCAAGTACGGGAAGCCGTAGGGGATCGATTCATGGTTGCCCGCGCCGTTCTCCGCCTCTCGGACGTCGTCAAGACGTTCCCGGGAGTCGTCGCCCTCAAAGGCGTCTCGTTCGAGGTCGCCGAGGGCGAGGTGCACGCCCTGGTGGGCGAGAACGGTGCGGGCAAGTCGACCCTGATGGCGGTGGCCGCCGGCTCGACCATTCCGGACAGGGGGACGGTCGAGATCGGCGGCCACCCGATGGCCGATCCGTCGCCGATCGCCGCACAGGAGCTCGGCCTCGCCGTCGTCTACCAGCACCTGTCGATCCTGGAAGACCTGACCGTCGCCGAGAACATGATCTTCGCCATGCCGAAACATCGCCGGCCGTCGATGGCGCGGGCGACGGTGTGGACGCGCGAGCAGCTCACAGTCGTCGGCGCGTCGATCGACCCGGCTGCGCGTGTCGCCGAGCTGAGCACGGCCGACCGGCAGCTGCTCGAGATCGCCAAGGCGCTCGCGCTCGACTCGAAGGTGCTCGTGCTCGACGAGCCGACCGAGTCGCTGACGCAGGTCGAGAGCGACCGTCTCTTCGAGCGCATCCGCGCCATCTGCGAGAGCGGGACCGCGGTCGTCTACATCTCGCACCGCCTGCCGGAGGTGAAAGGGATCGCCGACAGGGTGACCGTGCTCCGCGACGGCGAGGTGCGGGGAACGTTTGCCGCGGCCGACGTCTCCGAGGACGAGATCCTGCGCCTGATCATCGGGCGCTCCGTCGAGCAGGTCTTCCCGGCGAAGCGCGGCGAGGTCGAGGAGGCCGCGCCGCTGCTCCACGTCGAGGGCCTGAGCGGCGGCAACTTCCACGACGTTGCGCTCGACGTCCGGCCGGGCGAGATCGTCGGGCTCGCGGGCGTCGAGGGCAACGGGCAGCGCGAGTTCCTGCGCGCGCTCGCCGGCCTCGAGCCCTCGCATGGGAAGGTGACGCTGGCAGGCGCCCCGGTCGCGCTTGGCAGCCCGAGCGCGGTCAGGCAGTCGGACATCGTCTACCTTCCGGGTGACCGCCACCGGGAGGGCGTGCTGCTGTCGCTCTCCGTGCGTGAGAACGTGTCGCTCCTCGCGCTGAAAGCGGTCTCGCGCCTCGGCGTCGTCACGCGGCGGCGCGAGGGCAACGCAGTCGCGGGTCAGATCGAGCAGCTCGCGATCAAGACGCCCTCCCAGGAGACGCCGATCTCCTCGCTCTCGGGCGGCAACCAGCAGAAGGTGCTGTTCGCCCGCTCGTCGCTCGCGCACCCGGCCGTGCTGCTCGCCGACGAGCCCACGCGCGGCGTCGACGCCGGCTCCCGCATCGAGCTGTACCAGGTGCTGCGCAGCGCAGCCGCGGAGGGGAAGGCGGTAGTCGTCCTCTCCTCCGACCAGATCGAGCTCCAGGGGCTCTGCGACCGCGTGCTCGTCTTCTCGCGCGGTCGGGTCGTCAGGACGCTCGAGGGCGATCAGATCACCGAGGAGAACATCACGGGCGCCGCGATCACGACCGCGACGAGCCGCCGTGCCGAGCTCGCCGAGCGCGCGCGGCGGATGCTCCGGGTCCGCCGGTTCGTCGCGGGCGACTACCTGCCGAGCGTCGTCCTGGTCCTGCTCATCCTCGCGCTCGGCGGCTACACCGGCGTGACGAACGACCGCTTCCTGTCGGACTACAACTTCTCCGGTCCCGCCGGCGGCATGCTCCTGCTCGCGAGCGCGCTCATCTTCGTCAGCCTCGGCCAGCTGATCGTGGTGCTGACGGCCGGCATCGACCTGTCGGTCGGCCCGCTGATGGGGCTGACCGTCGTCGTGCTCTCGTTCTTCGCCGCGGAGGGGCAGAGCGGCTGGGTGCTCGCGCTCGGCGTGCTGGCCGCGATCGGCTGCGCCGTCGCCGTCGGCCTCGTCAACGCGACGCTCATCCGTGCTTTCCGCCTCGCGCCGGTGATCGCGACGCTCGCGACCTTCATCGTCATCGAGGGGATCATGCTGCTTGCCCGGCCAACGCCGTCCGGCTTCTACCGCCTCGGCATCACGTCGGCGATCAAGACGAACCTTGGGCCGCTCCCGGCGGTGTTCATCGCCGCGATGGTCGTCACGGTCGTGTGCGAGCTCGCGCTCAGGCGCTCGCGCGCCGGCCTCGAGCTGCGCGCCGTCGGGTCGGACGAGACGCGTGCCCACAGGCTCGGCGCCCGGATCGACTGGACGATCGTCGGCGCCTACGTGCTCTGCGCGCTCTTCGCCGTCGCCGCCGGGATCATCGTCGCCGGCTTCGTGGGCGTCGGCACGGGCGACGCCTCGGGCAGCGAGCCGTACACGCTCAAGGCGATCAGCGCGGTCGTGCTCGGCGGCGCCAGCATCTTCGGCGGCCGCGGCTCGTTCTTCGGCGCCTTCCTCGGCGCGCTGCTGATCCAGGAGATCATCACCGCAAGCGGCTTCCTGCAGCAGACGACGCACCCGTTCAGCGACGTCCCGTCGGTCGCCGTGCCGTACTGGCTGCTCGGCTTCCTGATCCTGTTCGGCGCCGGGCTCTACTCGCGCGCCCGCGGCATTCGCACGGCAACGCTCGAGGCGGATACGTCCTGAGCGTCGTCGACGTCGTGATGCCGCGGCTCTCGGACTCGATGGAGGAGGCCGTCGTCCTGCGCTGGCTCAAGCAGCCGGGCGATGCGGTCGCGAAGGGCGAGCCGCTCGTCGAGGTCGAGACCGACAAGGCCACGGTCGTGTACGAGGCCGAGGTCGACGGCGTGCTCAGCGAGATCTCGGTCGGTGAGAACGAGACGGCCCGGCTCGGCGACGTGATCGCGCGCCTGTCGGTCGACGGCGCCGCGCCGGCGGCCGTGCCGGCACCGATCGCTTCGACCGCGCCGCCCCCGACGCCTGCGCCCGCTCCACCTCCCGCGGCCGCTGCCCCCCGCGAAGGCACGCGCCCGCGCGCGACCCCCGTCGCCCGGCGACTCGCAGCCGAGCTCGACGTCGATCTGGACAGACTCGAGGGCACCGGTCCGGGCGGTCGGATCTCCGAGGCGGACGTTCGCCGCGCCGCCGAGGGCGCACCCGCGGCGCCGGCGACCGCCGCCGCTCCGGGCGGACGCGGTGAGGAGACCGTCGTCGACCTGACGCCGACCCAGCGCACGATCGTCGAGCGGATGACGAGGTCGCGGTCCGAGATCCCGGAGTTCACGCTCCAGATCGCGGTCGACATGGAGGGCGTGGCCGCGCTCCGCGACGGGCTGCGCGGGCAGGGTTGCTCGCCGCTCCCGTCCGTGAACGACTTCCTCGTCCACGCCGCCGGGCTGGCGTTGCGCGAGTACCCGGCCGTGAACGGCGGCTTCGAGGACGGCCGGGTGGTCCGCTTCGGCCGCGTGAACGTCGGCATCGCCGTCGCCACGGACGACGCGCTGCTCGTGCCGACGATCTTCGACGCCGACCGCAAGTCGGTCTTCGAGATCGCCGTCGACTCCCGCGCGCTGATCGAGAAAGCGCGGACGCGGACGGTCGGTCTCGACGACCTGCGCGACGGGACGTTTACGGTGTCCAACCTGGGCATGTTCGGAATCCGCCGCTTCGAAGCCGTGATCAACCCGCCGCAGGCCGCGATCCTGGCCGCCGGGGCGGTCGAGCGCCGTCCCGTTGTGACCTCCGACGGCGGGCTCGCCGCCGGCCGCGTCATGCGAGCTGACCCTTTCCTGCGACCACCGCGTCGTCTACGGCGCCGAGGCCGCGGCGTTCCTGCACCGGCTGGGCGGGCTGCTCGAGGCCCCCGAAGGGCTCGTCGAATGAGCGAGCTGACCTTCCGCGACGCGATCCACGACGCGCTCGACGAGGAGCTCGCGCACGACGAGCGCGTCATCCTGTTCGGCGAGGACGTGGCGGTCGCGGGCGGCGTGTTCGCGGTCACGCCCGGCCTGCATGAGAAGTACGGCCCGGCACGCGTCTTCGACACGCCCATCTCCGAGCTCGCGATGACCGGCGCCGCATACGGCGCGGCCATCACCGGCCTACGGCCCGTGCTCGAGATCATGTTCGGCGACTTCCTGGCCCTGTCGATGGACAGCCTGATCAACCAGGCGACCAAGTACTGGTTCCTGACCCAGGGCGAGCACAGCGTGCCGCTCGTGATCCGCTCCGTCGTCGGCGCGGGTGGGCGCTTCGGCGCGATCCACTCGCAGATGCCGATCTCGTGGCTGATGGGTGTGACCGGTCTCAAGATCGTCGCGCCCTCGACACCTGCCGACGCGAAGGGTCTGCTCAAGGCCTCGATCCGCGACGACAACCCGGTGCTCTTCTTCGAGCACAAGCGCCTGTATACGACGAAGGGCCCGGTCGGCGAGGGCGCCGACTACGCGCTCGGGAAGGCCGCGGTCGTGCGCGAGGGGTCGGACGTGACGCTCGTCAGCGCGATGAAGGGCGTCCCCGACTGCCTCGAGGCGGCCGATCACCTGGCGGCGCAGGGCGTGTCCGCGGAGGTCGTCGATCTGAGGACCGTGCGACCGCCGGACGTCGAGACGATCGTCCGCTCGGTCGGCAAGACGAACCGCCTCGCCGTCGTCGAGGAAGGCCCACGCACCGGCGGCTGGGCCGGCGAGGTCCTCGCGAGCGTCACCGAGGAGGCGCTGGGCGAGCTCGACGACGCCTGGCGGATCACCACCGACAACTCGCCCATCCCGTACAGCCCACCACTCGAGGACGCATTCCTCCCCGGACCGGAGAGAATCGCGGCCGACGTGCTCTCCAGGTCCTAGGAAAGGGGACTCGATGCCCAAGAAGATCGTCGACACGATCCTCCCGACCACGATGGTCGGGTCGTACCCGCGGCCGCAGTGGTATCGGCAGCAGTTGCTCGGCCGGGACGTCCGCGTGGCGTTCAAGGAGGTCCGCTACGAGGAGGCCTATCACGACGCGACCGCGACGGTGATCCGCGACCAGGAGGAGGCCGGCCTCGACATCGTCACGGACGGCCAGATGTCGTACGACGACTACGTCGGCGTGATCGGCTCGTTCTGCTGGTACATGTACGAGCGGATCGGGGGCTTCGATCCCGCGCGCGAGGAGCACCCGTCCGTGACCGAGGAGACGGAGGAGAACCGCGTCACGGCTCTGCTGACGGACTGGGGCGGCGTGATCAACAGCGGCCCCGTCACGCACGGCCCGATCCGCCTCCGCGACCTCTACGAGATCGCGAAGAAGTACACGGACAGGCCGATCAAGGTCTCGGTCGGCGCCGGCCCGGTCAACCTGGCCTGGCACGTGTACTTCCAGCACTACAAGGACCCGCAGGAGCTCTGCTACGCCCTCGCGCCGATCTTCAACGCCGAGATGAAGGACCTCGTCGACGCGGGCGCGACCTATCTCCAGCTCGAAGACCTCGGCGCCTGGCTGCCGCTCTTCACCGGCGACGAGAAGGACTACGACTGGATCAAGGACGTGATCGGGCGCTGCTGCGAAGGCGTCGACGCGAAGATCGGCTGGCACTTCTGCTTCGGCAACGCGTGGGGCAACGACATCCTCAGCGCCAACTTCCCGCAGGGCTACCAGACCGTGCTGCCGCACTTCTTCGACACGCCGGGGATCGACCAGTTCGTCCTCGACTACGCGAACCGAGGCATGGACGGCGTCGACTTCCTGGCCAACCTGCCCGAGGACAGGGAGGTGCAGGTCGGCGTCGTCGACATCCGCTCGATGATGATCGAGTCGCCCGAGCAGGTCGCCGGGCGCGCGCGCAAGGTGCTCGAGCACGTGTCGGCCGACCGGGTCACGCTCTCGACGGACTGCGGCATGAAGCCGCTGCCGCGAACGGTGGCGCGCATGAAGCTGAAGGCGCTCGCGGAGGGCGCGCAGATCGTCCGCGACGAGCTGTGAACGACAGCGGGCAGGCAGGCGCCGCCGAAGCACGGCCGCCGCGAGCGCGGACGGCGACGTCGACGCTGCTCGCGGCGGCGCTGCTCGTCGCGGGCACGGTCGTCCTGCTCTGGTATGCGCCCGACTCGTACAACGTCTACAAGGCGCTGCACGTGATCTCGATCGTGATCTGGGTCGGCGGCGACATCACGCTCACGACGCTCGGCATCGTCTTCGAGCGGCGCCGCGACGGGGAGGCGCTCGCGCAGCTCGGCAAGCTCGGCGCCTGGATCGGCGTCCACGTCTACACGCCGGCGCTCTTCGCCGTGCTCGCCTTCGGCATCGCGCTCATGCAGAAGGGCGACTGGCCCTGGGACGTCTTCTGGGTCGACTTCGCACTCGTCGGCTGGACGATTGCCGCGCTCGTGGGCGTCGGCTTCGTCGGCCCGGAGCTGGGGCGCATCGACCGCGCGGCGCAGGAGCTCGGCCCGGAGTCGGAGGTGGTGCGTCAGCGGGTGAAGCGGCTGTTCACGGTCTTCCGCTTCGACACGGCACTGCTGATCCTGATCGTCCTCGACATGACGGCGAAGCCCAGCTTCTAGTCCCGTCACGCCTCGTCTCGGCGGGCGCCGTCCAAACGGCGGTGTCAGGCACCGAATTTGTCAAGTGTCCGCGTGTGACGAGAGTGTGACCTCTTGTCCACAGGCTTCTTGCCCGCTCAGCCGGATTTCGGCCCACGAGCTCGACCTCGAGCCCGAGCCTCGGTTGTCCGGGTCGATGTCCGGTGTGGACGACGCGTCCTTTGGTGTCTGACACCGGTTTTGTGGCGCTGGTGAACAGCAGCCGCCCGGTCACAGCAACCCGTCGATCGCAACGGCTGCGCGGCGCCCCGACTGCGCCGCGCCCTCGAGCGTCCCACCGAGCGAGTCCGTGTGCTCGCCCGCGAGAAGCAGCCGTCCGTACCGGCGCCGGACCACGTTCCAGTAGCTCGCCACCTGCCCGGGTGCGTAGGCGGCGATCGCACCCAGCGTCGGCGCCTCGTTCAGCCAGACCGCGGTCGCGCCGTGCGCGTAGAGAGCGCGCGAGCCCGGATAGACGTCGTCGATTTCGTCGGAGGCCAGGGCGATGCGGGTCGTCGAGTGCCGGCCGGCGTAGACGACGCCCTTGCTGCCCGCGACGGAGGCGGTGAGGATCCCACGCGTGCCGGCCTGGCCGCTCGTCGTCTCCCACGAGCGCTGGAAGGTGAGGTCCGTGACGATCGAGCCGTTCTCGTCGCGCGCGCGCCAGAAGCGCTTCGCGTACTGGATCATGATCTTGGTCGTGACGCCGTAGCGCAGGAGCCGGATGGCGTCGCGGAGGAGGTGCGGGAGCGCAGGCGCGAACTCGATCGACATGCTGACGGCCGGGAAGGGCGCAGTCAGGACGCAGAAGCGCGCGAACACATCGCCGCCGTCCGCGTGGACGCGGACGCCGCTGGGGTGGAGCTCGACCCGTCTCGCCCAGGTGGAGAACCGCACGTCGCGGAGCTCGTTCGCGAGCGCGTTCGGGAGCTGGTCGTTGCCGCCGCGGATGCGCAACGGCCCGGTCGCGGTCGGCGGCCGGCCGCCCGCACGCTTGAACGTCTGGCAGAGGAAGAGCAGGGAGAGCTTCCTCGGCTCGACGGTGAACCGATCGCGGAGCTGCTGTTCGAGCAGCGTTCGCGCGACGCCGTCGATGCGGAGCGAGTCGAGGAGCCAACTCGCGGAGTGTCGGTCGAGCGGCGCGCCTCGCGCGAGCGGGTCGAACGGATCGACGGGCGCCGCCAGCGCCGCGACGCGGTGCCAGAAGCGCACGATCTGCGCCCGCACGGGATCGGTGAAGACGTCCTCGGCCGGCCGGCGCCGGTCGTCGAGGTAGACGACGCCGTGGAGGTGGGCATCGGGCTCGACGCGCAGGTCCTCGAGCGGCAGGCCGAAGCGGTGGGCATATCCGCGCACGAGCGTGTCGCCGGTGTCGATGAACTCGCCGCCGCCCTCCGCGTGCTGGTTTCCGGCGAACGCCTTGCGCACCGTGTAGATGCGCCCGCCCGGCCTGTTGCGCGCTTCGAGCACGGTCACTGTCCGGCCTGCGCGCTGCAGCGCGTCGGCGCAGGCGAGCCCGGCGAGCCCGCCTCCGACGACGACGACGTCGACCAGCTTCGAGGACGCGGCGCGCGCGGGCACGGCGCGCACGGCGACGGCTGCGCCGGCCGCCCCGGCGAGGAAGCCGCGGCGCGTGAGGCGTGCTGCGCGCGCGCCGCTCAGGGCAGGAGCTCGTACGCCGGCAGCGTCAGGAACTCGACGAACTCCGGGTCGAGTGCCACGCGCTGGAACAGGTCGGCCGCGGGCCGGTAGGCGTCCCCGAGCCGCTCGACCTCGGCGGCCACCTCGCGCTCGACGCGACCCCGGTCGACCCGGCCGTGCCGCACCCACTGCCAGATCTGCGAGCGCGAGATCTCGGCGGTGGCGGCGTCCTCCATCAGGTTGTTGATCGCGGCCGCGCCTGTACCGGCGAGCCAGGCGCCGATGTACTGGATGCCGACCGAGACGTTCAGCGTCACCCCTGGGTCGGACACGTCCCCGGGCGTCGCGGCGACGTCGAGGAGTTCCGCGGCGGTCACCGACACGTCCTCGCGCTGCCTGTCGACCTGGTTCGGCCGGTCGCCGAGCACGCGGTCGAACTCGGCCTTCGCCGTGGGGACGAGGTCCGGGTGAGCGACCCAGGTGCCGTCGAAGCCGTCGTTCGCTTCGCGGGTCTTGTCCTCGGTCACCCGGTCGAGCGCGACGGCGTTGATCTCCGGGTCGCGCCGCGACGGGATGAACGCGGCCATGCCGCCGATCGCGTGCGCGCCCCGGCGGTGGCACGTGCGGACGAGGAGCTGCGCGTAGGCGCGCATGAACGGCACCGCCATCGTCACCTGGCTGCGGTCGGGAAGCACGAACTCGTCCCGGTCGCGGAACTTCTTGATCACGCTGAAGATGTAGTCCCAGCGGCCGGCGTTGAGACCGGACGAGTGCTCCCGCAGCTCGTACAGGATCTCCTCCATCTCGAAGGCCGCCAGGATCGTCTCGATCAGGACGGTCGCGCGGATCGTCCCGCGCGCGATGCCGAGCCGCTCCTGGGCGGCGACGAAGACGTCGTTCCAGAGCCGCGCCTCCAGGTGGCTCTCGAGCTTCGGCAGGTAGAAGTACGGCCCCGAGCCGCGCTCGCCGAGGCGCTCGGCGCAGTGGAAGAGGTAGAGGCCGAAGTCGAACAGGCTGCCGGAGATCGGCGCACCGTCGACGAGGACGTGCTTCTCGTGCAGGTGCCAGCCGCGCGGCCGGACGAGCAGCGTGGCGGTCTCGTCGTTCAGCGAGTAGGTCTTGTCCGGCGTCTCGAGCGAGATCGTCCGCTCGACGGCGTCCATCAGGTTGCCCTGGCCCTCGACGCAGTTGTCCCACGTCGGCGAGTTCGCGTCCTCGAAGTCGGCCATGAACACCCGGGCGCCCGAGTTGAGCGCGTTGATCACCATCTTGCGGTCGACGGGGCCGGTGATCTCGACGCGGCGATCCTGCAGGTCGGCGGGCGTCTCGGCGACGCGCCAGTCGCGGTCGTCGCGCACCGAGGCGGTCTCCGCCAGGAAGTCGGGTAGCTCGCCCGCTTCCAGTCGCGCCATGCGCTCGCCGCGGGCCGCGAGCAGCCGCTCACGCTCCGGGTTGAAGTCGCGATGGAGCCCGGCCACGAACGCGAGCGCCTCGTCGGTCAGCACGCGGTCGTCCCGGGCGGCGAGGATCTCGACCCCCTGCATGTGCGAGCATCCTACGCCGTGGCCGGCTCGACCTGGATCGCCGACGCGCACGCCGACCTGCTGCTCGAGGTCGCCGCGCCAGAGCCCCGACAGCGTGTTCCAGGTGAGCTCCGTCTCCGGGCTCGACGAGGCGAAGCGCGGCGAGCGGCTTCGAGCCCGGCACGCCCGTCACGGGGCTCGAGGGCCAGCAGGACTACCCTGCGATCGCCGACGGCCTCCGCCGCCGGGGTCACGACGAGGAGACGATCTCTGCGCTCCTCCACGGGAATCTGCTGCGGTTCCTGCGCCGCGCCTTGCCGGCGACGTAGGCGCTATTCGCCGAGCGCTTTCACGGTCGAATCCATGAAGACGCCGACCCGGGCCGGATTGCCGGCGAGGTAGTTGTCGCCCAGTTCCGCCTCGGCGCCGTACACCACCTCGAGCCCGTAGCCCGCGCGGGTCCGGTCGCCGCCCGCGTCGTCGCGGCGGGTGCCGGTGACGCGGTTCCCCGTGACCATGCACATCGAGTGGTCGTTGCAGTAGATCCCGACGCCGTTCGCATCGCGGACGGTGTTTCCCTCGAGACCGCCCATCGACATCTCGTCCATCGAGATGCCGCGCAGCTCCGTGCGCACGACGTCGTTGTCACGAACCATGCCCGACGCCGAGTCGACGAGGATCCCCTGCTGGCCGCCGACGATGCGGCAGCCCTCGACGAGGCTCTCGCCGAAGCCCATGCCGAAGGAGATGTCGATGCCCTGGCCGAAGCGGGCACTCGGTCATGTCGACCGAGCAGTGCTTGATCGTGATCGCGGCGTTCCGCACGTGGATCCCGTCGAGCTTCGCTCCGGAGATCGAGACGTGATCGAGCACCACGTTGCGGTAGCCCTGGACGGTGATGCCGTTCTCGCCGCCGACGACCCGGATGTGGCTCACGGTCACGTCCGAGTGCCGGACGACGATGCCCCCGACGACGACCGCTCCCGGAGCCCCGACGAGGTGCTCCCGGCGGTCGATGACGAGCGGGCCGCGATGGACGCCGGCGTCGAGGCGGACGACCGGGGGCAGGTTCGAGTACCACAGGCCCGCCGCGGCGACGAACGGCGTGGCCACGGCGACCGCGACGAGCAGGCCCGCGCGGCCGAGCTCGCCGCCGTCTTCGGCGTAGGAGAGCCGCCAGAGCGGCAGCAACGCGTGCCCGAGGAGCTGCGCGGCGATCCACCCGCCGGCGAAAAGGGCGATCGCCGCGCCGATCGGCGCCTGCAGGCCGAGGGCGAGCGCGGCGGCTGTCACGGCGCCGAGCTCGAGCAGCCCGAGCGGCAGCGCCGCCCAGCCCGGCTGGTAAGGAAGCAGCCGGTGATAGCCGAGGTCGACCGCGACCAGGACCGCGATCATGGCGCCGGCGAGCTCGAGCGGCCACCAGGTTCGCGCCGCGGCGGCGATCAGGCAGGAGGCCAGCGAGCGGCGCCGAGAGCGCCGCCAGCCTCGACTCGATCCGGCCCCTCAGCGTGTACGACATCGCCTGAGGAAGCCGTGAGCGGCATAGCGGGCGCCAGTCAGGGTGTCGGCGCCCGGAAAGGCGAACTGGCCGGCGACGCCGGCCACGGCAAGCGTGCGGGAGCGATCGGTCAGGGCGGGAACTGTCGAGTCCGGTGCGAGCACGAGCCGCCCGTCGACCGTCTCGACCCCGTGCTCTCTCACGAGGCGCGCGAACAGCGGATCGTGCTCGTATCCACGCCGGAAGCCGGTCGCGCAGACGACCTGGTCGGCGCCGTTGACCGACCGCTCGGTTCGGAAGCGCCTCTCGGCCGCCGCCCGCTCGATCGGCTCGTCGAAGGCGCGACCCGCCGGGTAGGAAGGCACGAGCAGCCGCCGGAGCAATTCGGCGCGCTGCGGCGAGGGCAGGCGGTGGAAGGACGCCAGGCCCCGCTTCGTCAGGTACTGGCGAGGCACGTTCAGCGGTCGCCGGACCGGCTCGCGCCGTCGCACCGAGATCACCGTGGCCCCCGCGGCGAGCGCGTTCAGCCACTCGGTCGCCGCCGCGAGCCCCGCACCGACGACGCAGACGCTCTCCGCGTACCCGTGCGGCTCGTAGGCGTGGACGCGACGGGGATCGTCCTGCAGCTCGTCGGGCACGGCGAGGGCCGGGTGCCCTGTCGCCAGCAGGACGTGGCGGAACGGGCCGTGGCCGTCGAGCTCGAGCCCGTCGGCGACCGGCGACACCCGGCCGATCCGGACCGGCACGACGCACTCGTCCCAGGCGCTCGCTGCCCGCTGCTCCTCGACGTGTTCGAGGAACGCCGACACGGTCGGGTGGTATCGGTCGCGGACGCTGTCGACGAGTGGGCCGAGCGAGCGGCGTCGGCGTGCCTCGCTGACGGCGAGGCCGGGGAACGAGGTCGGAAGACAGTGGCCGTCGCTCTCGGAGCGCATGTGGGTCTGCCGGATCGCCTCGGCCCTGCGCCGCCAGACGGCCGCAGGGTCGGGCTCGGGCGAGAAGACGGTGATCTCCTCGGGCTGGACGCGGCCGCGAAGCAGCGTCAGGAAGGCAACGAAGCCGGCCAGCCCGCCGCCGACGATCGCGACCGGGCCTGTCGCCCTCGTCATTTCACCGACCCCGCGAGCAGCCCTTGCACGAAGTAGCGCTGGAAGGCGAGGAAGACGAGCAGGGGGACGACGAGGGAGATGAAGGCGGCCGGGGCGATGATGTCGATGCTGGTCCCGAATTCGCGCAGCTGGCCGAAGATCCAGACCGTGATCGGCTGTGTGCTCTGCCCGAAGACGAGCGCCACGAGCAGGTCGTTCCACGTCCAGAGGAACTGGAAGATGGCGAGCGACGCGATCGCGGGCAGGCCGAGCGGCATGATCAGCCGCAGGAAGATGCGGATCTCGCTGGCGCCGTCGATCCGCGCCGATTCGAGGATGTCCTTGGGGATCCCGATGAAGAAGTTCCGCAGCAGGAAGATCGCGAAGGGCAGGCCGAAGGCGACGTGGAAGAGGATGATCCCGATGACCGTGTCGTAGAGACTGAGCGCGTCGTAGAGCCTGAACATCGGGATCAGCGCCATCTGCAGCGGCACGACGAGCAGGCCGACGACGATGACGAAGATCCAGTCGCGGCCGGGGAAGTCGAGCCAGGCGAACGCGTAGCCGGCCATCGCGCCGATCACGATCACGAGCAGGGTGTTCCCGACTGCGATGTAGGCCGTGGTCTTGAGTGCGTCGATCAGCCCGCTGTCGTGGAGGAGTGCGTCGTAGTTCGACCAGGTCGCGAGGCTGGGGTGGGAGAAGATCTGCCACCAGCCCTTCGAGGCCAGGGCGGATGCGGGCAGGATCGAGGTGAGGAAGAGGCCGATCGTCGGCACCAGCCACAGGGCGCCGATCACGATCAGGATGATGTTCACGGGCCCTTTCGTCGCCGCGTGGACGACCCGCGCCGAGACGCTCGTGCGAGGCTTCGCGACCTCGACGGCGGGCGCGGCGGCTGCCATCAGCTCTCCCTCTTGAAGCGGCGCACGTTCAGGATCAGCACCGGGATCACGAGAATGAACAGGAAGACCGCGATCGCCGAGCCGAGCCCGAAGTCGCCGGCGGTGAAGGCGGTGCGCCACATCGCGAGCGCGATCACGTTCGCGTCGGACTGGGTCGACTCGGGCGCGAGCGCGATCACGAGGTCGAAGACCTTGAGGACGTTGATCACCATCGTGATGAGGACGACGGCGAGGACCGGCGCCAGCAGCGGCACGGTCACGCGGCGGAAGACCTGGAGCTCGCTGGCGCCGTCGGTGCGGGCGGCCTCGAGCACGTCGCGCGGCATCGCGGACAGGCCGGCGGCGATCACGACCATCGAGAACCCCGCCCAGATCCAGACGTAGGCGATCAGCAGAGCCGGCGTGATCAGGCTCGGGCCGAGCCAGGAGATCCCGCCCCACGGCCTGGCGAACGTCTGCGAGCCGATCGCGGCCTGGTAGGTGCCCGGGCTTCACGTCCGCGAAGTCGAAGGTCCCGTCCGAGGCGCTCGTCGCCGACTGCACCGTGTGCCCCCTCGCGTCGCGGAGCTGCACGGTCACGCCGGGCAGGCCGAGCTCGCCCTTCTCGACCTTGCCGGGAACGCCGCCGCCCGGCTTGAAGTCGCGCCAGACGACGCCGACGACGCCGCCGGCCTTCGACGCCGGCAGCACGGCCTGCTCCGAGCCCTTCGGCACGTCCGTCGGCGGGATCGCGGTCAGGCCGAGCCTGGCGACGCTGCCGGGATGGAGCGGCGTCTTCAGCACCAGCGTCCCACCTCCCGTCGTCTGCAGCGAGGGAGTCGACGGCGCGGCGCTCGAGAGGACGCCCGGCGGGCTGATCGCGTCCGAGACCACGCGGCCGAACGCGTTGATAGCGCCCTGGTTCGGATCCTGCTGGTACATCAGCCGCCAGGTGACGCCGGTCGCGAACGCGGAGATCGCCATCGGCAGGAACACGACCGTCTTGAACGCGACCGACCAGCTGACGCGCTCGGTGAGCACCGCGAAGATCAGGCCGATCGCGGCCACGAACATCGGCACGACCGCGACCCAGATGGCGTTGTTCTTGATCGCCGTCGTCAGCGTCGAGGTGGTGAACAGCGCCTTGTAGTTGTCGAGGCCGACCCAGTTGCCGAGGTAGCCGGACTGGCCGTAGAAGCTGCGCAGGATCGTGTAGACGGCCGGATAGACCATCCACACGACGAGGATCAGGATCGCCGGGGCGAGAAACACGGCGGCGGTCAGGTAGCGGCGGGCCTTGCCCGTCCCGCCGGGGACGGGCGGAGCCGCCGGAACGGGCGGCCCCGCCGTGATCTCGCCCACGGTCACTGCGCTACTTCTTCTTCGTGTACGCCGCGGCGGCCGCCGACTCGAGTTGCTGTGCGACGCCGGTGACGTCGCTCGGGGTCTTGAGGAAGGTCTGGAAGATCCCCCACTCACCCTGGCCGGCGGTGGAACCGAACGACGCCGGCTGCTCGTCCGACATGTCGAAGACGACCGACTTCGCCGTCAGGAGCGGCGTCTCCGTCGCCTTGGTGATCGGATCGGGGTAGACGGTCGGGCTCATCTTGTGGTTCCCCGTCCCGAAGCCGCCCGACTTGGCCCATGCAGCCGCGGCGACGGGGGTCGTCAGGAACTTGGTGAACGCCCTGATCGCCGGGTTGTCTCGGAACGTGACGATCAGGTCGCCGGCGATCTCGACCGCGTCCGAGTACTTCGGCGTGATCGACGGGAACGTGAACGTGTTGAAGCCCGTCCGCGGCTTCGCCTTCGTCGACGAGGCGATCACGCCGCCGACGAAGTCGGCCTCGAACACCATCGCCGCCTTCGGCGGCGTCGAGAACGCGTTCGTGACCGAGTCGTTGAAGTTGTACTGCAGGGCGCCCGACGTGCCCCCGGCGATGTTCGACGTGTCGCCGAGGATCTTGCCCATCGTCGTCAAGGCCGTGATCACCGATGGGTCGGTCCACTTGATCTTGTGGGTGGTGAGCAGGTCGTACTTCACCGGCCCGAACGTGCGCAGGTAGATGTTCTCGAACAGGTCGGTGAGGGTCCAGCCCTCGGCGCCGCCGATCGAGTACGCGGGCGTCCCCGACGCCTTCAGCGTCTGCGCGCTCGTGAGCAGACCTGCGAACGTCTTCGGCGGCGTCACGCCCGCCGTCTTGAAGGCGGGCACGTTGTACCAGACGAGCGACTTGTTGGCCGCCTTGAAGACGATCGCGTACAGCTTGCCGTTGAACGTGCCGAGCTTCTTCCACGCAGGCCCGAAGTTCGACAGGACCGCCGGTGTCGCGTACGTCATCGGCTTCAGCACCTTCTGATTCACGAACTGCTGGATCAGACCCGGCTGCGCGATGTCCGCCATGTCGGGCGGATGGCCGCCGGCGACCGCGGTCGTGAGGATGGTCGGGTTGTTGTTGCCGTTCGGCTTGTAGTTGACGTGCACCTTGGGGTAGAGCTTGTTGAATGCCTTGATCACGTTGGCGAACTGCTTTTGCCCCGTCGACGAGGTCCAGATCCCGTCGAACGAGATCGAGCCGGACACCGCGGATGCTTGTGAGCGCCTGTCCGTCCCCGCGCCTGCGAACGAGGCGGCAACGAGCGCGATCGCCGTGAGGCCGGCGAGCATGCCGACGGCCGCCATGCGCTTGCGACTCATGTTGCTCCTTTCCCGTTACTTGCGTTGTAGATCCCGGCGCCCGTCTCCGGGTCGAAGAAATGGAGGGCGCGCTCGTCGACCGCCACCTCGATCGTCTCCCCCTCACGCACGCGCGAGCGGGCTCCGAAGCGGCCGACGACCGTTGCGTCGGAGCTCTCGTCCTCCAGGTCGCGGAGGACCGTGGTATCCGTGTCCTCGGCGAGTTCGCGCACGTCGTCGGTCAGCGCGAGCTTCGCGTCGACGGCGAAGTGCACGATGATCTCGGAGCCGAGCGCCTCGGTCAGCTCGACCACTCCCCGGAGCCGCCTGTCCGCCGGGGTGTCGGGCGCGAGGGCGACGTCCTCGAGGTCTTCGGGCCGGATGCCGAGCACCACCTGCTTCCCTGCGTACTCCTCCAGGCCCGGGTGGGCGACAACCGTCGCCCGGTCGAGGCTCACCGAATGCGCGCCGGCCAGGACGGCGTACTCGTCGCCCTTCCGGTCGAGCGTCGCCTCGAGCATGTTCATCGCCGGGCTGCCGATGAACCCGCCGACGAACAGGTTGACCGGCCGGTCGTAGAGCACCTGCGGATGCGCGACCTGCTGCAGCTCGCCTTTCCGCATCACGGCGACGCGGTCGCCCATCGTCATGGCTTCGATCTGGTCGTGTGTGACGTAGATCGTGGTCACCCCGAGCCGCTTCTGCAGGCCGCTGATCTCGGCCCGCATCTGCACGCGCAGCTTCGCGTCGAGGTTCGAGAGCGGCTCGTCCATCAGGAACGCCTGGGGCTGGCGAACGATCGCCCGCCCCATCGCCACCCGCTGACGCTGACCGCCGGAGAGCGCCCGGGGCTTGCGCTTGAGGAACGGCTCCAGGTCGAGGACCCTGGCCGCCTCCTTCACCCGCCGGTCGATCTCCGCCTTCGGCAGCTTCTTGACCCGGAGGCCGAAGGCGATGTTCTCGTACACGTTCAGGTGCGGGTAGAGCGCGTAGCTCTGAAACACCATCGCGATATCCCGGTCGCGCGACGGCACGTAGTTGACGACGCGCTCGCCGATCTTGATCACGCCCGACGTCACGTCCTCGAGGCCGGCCACCATGCGCAGCGCCGTCGTCTTCCCGCAGCCGGACGGGCCGACGAGCACCATGAACTCGCCGTCGGCGACGTCAAGCTCCAGGTCCGCGACGGCCTTTGTCCCATCGGGAAAGACCTTGCTGACCTGTTGGAACTCGACGACCGCCATGCTCCCTGACCGACGCTCGTAAATACCCCGGCGGGGGCCCGGTCGAAACCGGCCAGCTTCTTTAGAGTCACCGGCATGCCGCTCGAGCCCGAGTTCGTCGCGACGCTCGAAGCCGTGTTGCCCGCGCACGCGCTGCTGTTCGAGCCCGAGGATCTCCGCACCTACGAGTGCGACGGGCTGACCGGGAGGCGGGTGGTCCCGGCCGCGGTCTGCCTGGTCGAGTCGACGGAGCACGTCCAGGCGGTCGTCCGCGCCTGCAACGAGCACGGGATCCCCTTCGTCGCGCGCGGCGCCGGCACCGGCCTCTCCGGCGGCGCGCTCCCGGTCGCCGAGGGTGTCGTGATCTCGCTGGCGCGCATGAACCGCGTGCTCGACGTCGACCTCGACTCGCAGCGAATCGTCGTCCAGCCCGGCGTGACGAACCTCGAGGTGACCGAGGCGGTCGCTGCCGACGGGCTCTACTACGCACCCGATCCCTCCAGCCAGCAGGTGTGCACGATCGGCGGCAACGTCGCCGAGAACTCGGGCGGCGCGCACTGCCTCAAGCACGGGTTCACGGTCAACCACGTGACCGGGCTGACCGTGGTGCTCCCGGACGGCGAGGCGGTCCGTCTCGGGGGCCGCGGGCTCGACACCCCCGGCCCCGACGTGCTCGGCGTCTTCGTCGGCTCGGAGGGGACCCTCGGGATCGCCACCGAGATCACGCTGCGGCTCCTGCGGCGGCCGGAGGCGGTCGTCACGCAGCTCGCGGCCTTCGACTCGACCGACCATGCGGGCACCGCCGTCTCGGACATCATCGCCGCCCGGATCCTCCCGGCCGCGATCGAGATGATGGACCGGCTGACGATCGAGGCCGCCGAGGCCGCGGTCCACGCGGGCTACCCCGAGGCGGGAGCGATCCTGATCGTCGAGCTCGACGGCGTCTCGGCGCAGGTCGAGGAGGACGTCGCCGCGGTCGATCGGATCCTGCGCGAATGCGGTGCTTTCGAGATCCGCACCGCCGCCGACGCGGCCGAGCGCGCGCTCCTCTGGAAGGGCCGCAAGTCGGCCTTCGGGGCCATGGGCCGCGTCAGCCAGAGCTACTACGTCCAGGACGGCGTCGTCCCGCGGACGAAGCTCCCCGAGGTGCTGCGCCGGATCGCCGAGCTCGAGGGCGAGTACGGCCTGCGGGTCGGCAACGTCTTCCACGCCGGTGACGGCAACCTGCACCCGCTCGTCCTCTACGACGAGCACGTGCCGGGCGAGGCCGAACGCGCCCGCGAGCTGGCCGAGGCGATTCTCGTCGCCTGCATCGACGCGGGCGGCTCGCTGACGGGGGAGCACGGCGTCGGCACCGACAAGGCCTGTGCGATGCCGCTCATGTTCGGCGAGGACGATCTCGAGGTGATGCAGCGGCTGCGGCGCGCGTTCGACCCGGCCGGGCTCGCGAACCCGGGGAAGCTGTTCCCGACGCCGCGCCTGTGCGGCGAGGTGCCGGGCCCGTACCGTCAGCACCCGCTCGAGAGGGCAGGTCTTGTCGAGCGTTTCTGAGGGCCCGCTCGGCTTGCCGAGCATGTCCGAGGGCCCGCTCGACCGGATCCTCGAGCACGAGGCCGGCGACCTCACCTGCACGGTCGAGGCCGAGATCCGCCTGTCTGCGCTTCGGCAGGCGCTCGCTCGGCACGGGCAGATGCTGGCGCTCGACCCGCCCGGCGACCCGACGGTCGGCGCGTGCCTGGCGGCGAACCTGTCCGGCCCGCGGCGGCACCGCTACGGGACGATGCGCGATCTCGTGATCGGCGCCACGGTGGTGCTCGGCGACGGCACGGTAGCGAGCTCGGGCGGGAAGGTGGTGAAGAACGTCGCCGGCTACGACCTGGCCAAGCTCCTTTGCGGTTCGGAAGGGCGCCTCGGACGGGTCGTGCGCCTCTCGCTCCGGCTTCACCCTGTTCCCGAGGCGACTGCAACGGTCGTCGCCCCGGCCGATCCGGACCGGGCGCTCGCCGTGCTGCGTTCCGGCCTCACACCGAGCGCCGTCGATCTCCACTGGCCCGACCGGCTCGCGCTGCTCTTCGAAGGGTCGGCGCGGGCGGTCGCAGCGCAGGTGCAGGCGGCGCGAGAGCTGATCGGTGGCAAGCCGGCCGGCGAGGAGGTCTGGGTCGACGCCGCCGAGCGCCAGGCCGCCGCGGAGGGAAGGATCTCGTTCGCGCCCGGCTCGCTCGCCGACGTGCTGGCCGCGGAGGTCGAGGCGGTCGTTCGCGTCGCAGCCGGCGTCGCCTACGTGGCGCATCCGGTCGCCGACCCGCGCGATCCGGCCGAGATCGCGCTCGTCGAGCGGATCCGCGCGATGTTCGACCCTGCGGGGGTGCTTGGGTGATCGAGCCCATGCCCATCGATTCGGCGCTGATCGACGACTGCGTGCACTGCGGCTTCTGCCTGCCGACGTGCCCGACCTATGGGCCGCTCTGGCAGCAGGAGATGGACTCCCCGCGCGGACGGATCTGGCTGATGAAAGGCCTGGCCGAAGGCACGCTCGAGCTCACGGACACCGTCGTCGAGCACTTCGACCGCTGCCTCGGCTGCATGGCCTGCGTCACCTCGTGCCCGTCGGGCGTGAAGTACGACCGGCTGATCGAGCAGACCCGGGAGCTGATCGAGGAGCGCCACGAGCGCGAGCCGGCCGACTGGCTCGTTCGCGCGATCGTCTTCGGGGTCTTGCCACACCCGCGCCGGATGCGCGCTGCGCTCGCCCTCGCGCCGCTCGGGCGGCACCTGCCGATGCCCGGGTTCCTGCGGCCGCTCGTCGAGCTCGCGCCGCCGTGGCGCCCGCGAGAGCATCCGCCGAAGCTCACCCCGGCCGACGGCGAGTCGCGCGGCCGTGTCGGGCTCCTGCTCGGCTGCGTCCAGCGCGTTCTCTTCGACGACGTCAACGCAGCCACGGCGCGGGTGCTCGCGGCCGAGGGCTACGACGTCGTCGCGCCGACGGGGCAGCAATGCTGCGGCGCGCTCCACCTGCACGCGGGGAGGCGGGCCGAGGGGCACGCACGCGCCCACCGGCTCGCGCGAGACATGCGAGCGGCCGGCGCCGAGCGCATCGTGGTCAACGCGGCCGGCTGCGGCTCGCACCTCAAGGACGCCGGGCTCGACCTGCCGGTCGAGGACGTGTCCGAGCTGCTCGCCGAGGCCGGGCAGCGCGCCGAGCGGCACGGGCTCGCGCTGACCGTGGCCTTCCAGGACTCGTGCCATCTCCTCCATGCCCAGCGCGTGCAGGCCGAGCCGCGGGAGCTGCTCCGGTCGATTCCCGGCCTCGAGCTCGCCGAGCCCGCGGAAGCGCCGATCTGCTGCGGCAGCGCCGGCATCTACAACGTCGTCCAGCCGCGGGCCGCGGCCGAGCTCGGCGAGCGCAAGGCCCGCCACGTCGCGGCCACCGGGGCGGACGTTTACGCGAGCGCGAACCCCGGCTGCCTCGTTCAGGTCTCGTCCGCGCTGCGTCGCGCAGGGGAGGCGCGGCCGGCGCTCCACCCGGTCGAAGTCCTGGACGCCTCGATCCGCGGCGTCCACGCCGCGACGCTCCTCCGCTCGGCGCGTCGCTAGGAGTTATCCTCGGCTCTCCACGCCGGGAGGAGAGCCCACCGTGAAGCAGATCGCCGTGACCGTCAACGGCCAGCGCCGCGAGGCGGAGGTCGAGCCCAGGCAGCTCCTCGTCTACTTCCTGCGCGAGCAGCTGCGGCTCACCGGAACCAACGTCGGGTGCGACACGTCCTCGTGCGGCTCGTGCACCGTGCTGCTCGACGGCGAGTCGGTGAAGTCGTGCACGCTGCTGGCCGTCCAGGCCGACGGGCGCGAGGTGACGACGATCGAAGGCCTGGCCGACAACGGCACCTTCCATCCCGTCCAGCAGGCCTTCCACGAGCACCATGCGCTCCAGTGCGGCTTCTGCACGCCGGGCATGGTCATGGCGGCCGTGTCCTATCTGGAGGAGAACCCGAAGCCGACGGAGGCGGAGGTGAGACTCGCGCTCGAAGGCAACCTCTGCCGCTGCACCGGCTACCACAACATCGTCAAGGCGATCCTCGCCGCCTCCGGGGCCGAGGTATGACTGCAGTCGGCACCGCCGTTCTCCGCAAGGAGGACGCGCGCCTGCTCCACGGCGAGGGCCGCTACGTCGACAACCTCGCCTCGACCGGGATGGTGTACGCCCACATCGTCCGCAGCCCGTATGCGCACGCCGTCCTGAAGAACGTCGACGTCTCGGCTGCGCGCGAGGCGCCCGGAGTCGTGGCAGCGTTCACGGGGGCCGACCTCGCCGACGCATGGCCCGGCGGGCTGCCGTGCTTCTGGCCCGTGTCCGACGACATCACGATGGTCAAGCACCTGCCGCTCGCGACCGACAAGGCGCGGTTCGCCGGCGACGGGGTGGCGGTGGTCGTAGCCGAGAGCCGCGCGGCCGCCAAGGACGCCGCCGAACTGGTCGACGTCGACTACGAGCGGCTCCCGGCGGTGACGGACGTCGAGGCGGCGATCGCAGACGGCGCGCCCGTCCTCCACGAGGACGCGCCCGGGAACCGTGCCTACACGTGGCCTCTCGTGACCGGCGACCCGGACAAGGTCTTCGCGGAGGCGGCCGTGACGGTCAAGGAGCGCTACCGCCAGCAGCGCCTGATCCCGACGGCCATGGAGCCGCGCGGCGCGCTCTGCGAGGTCAACGCTTCGGGCGACGTGACGATCTGGACGTCGACGCAGGGGCCGCACATCATGCGCACCGCCTACACGCTCGTCCTCGGCATCCCCGAGGCGAAGGTACGCGTGATCGCGCCCGACGTCGGCGGCGGGTTCGGCTCCAAGCTCGATGTCTACGCCGAGGACGTGATCGTGATCGTGCTGGCGCAACGGCTCGGCCGTCCGGTCAAGTGGACCGAGGAGCGATCCGAGGCGAATGTGGCCACGATCCACGGCCGCGACGTGATCCAGGAGATCGAGCTCGCCGCAACGGCGGAGGGCAAGATCACCGGCGTCCGCACGCGCCTGACCGCGTCGATGGGCGCGTACCTCCAGGCGGTCACGCCCGGCGTGCCGCTCCTCGGAGCGTGGCTCTACGCGGGCTGCTACGACGTCGAGGCCTACGACTTCCACTGCACCGGCGTGTTCACGAACACGACGCCGACCGATGCCTACCGCGGTGCCGGCCGGCCCGAGGCGACATTCGCGATCGAGCGGGCCATCGACGCGCTCGCCCGCAAGCTCGGCAAGGACCCCGTCGAGATCCGCCGGCTCAACTTCATCGACTCGTTCCCTGCCGACATCGCCGCCGGGCTGCAGATCGACTCCGGCGACTATCACGCGTCGCTCGACAAGGGGCTCGAACTGCTCGGCTACGACGCCGTTCGCGCCGAGCAGGAGGAGCGCCGCGCGGCCAAGGACGCGAAGCAGATCGGCATCGGGTTCTCGACGTACGTGGAGATGTGCGGGCTCGCGCCGTCGCGGATCCTCGGCGCGTTGCGCTACGGGGCGGGCGGCTGGGAGTCGATCACGATCAAGGTGCTCCCGACCGGCACGGTGCAGGTGATGTCCGGCACGACCCCGCACGGCCAGGGCCACGCGACGACGTTCAGCCAGATCGTCGCCGACCGGCTCGGCGTCGAGGTCGCCGACGTGGAGTTCCTGTCCGGCGACACGGCAATCGTCCCGACCGGGATGGACACATACGGGAGCCGCAGCCTCCCCGTCGGGGGCGTTGCCCTCTACCACGCGAGCGAGAAGGTCGTCGAGAAGGCGCGGCAGATCGCGGCGCACCAGCTCGAGGTGTCCGAGGACGACCTCGAGTTCGAGGCCGGACGCTTCTCCGTAAAAGGCAGTCCCGACCGGGGGATGCACGTCAAGGAAACGGCCTTCGCCGCCTGGGCGGCGCACAACCTCCCCGACGGCATGGAGCCGGGGCTGGAGGCGAGCTTCATCTACGACCCGCCCAACTTCTCCTGGCCGGCCGGCTGCCACATCGCGGTCGTCGAGGTCGACGTCGAGACGGGCGACGTGCGGCTCGACCGCTACATCGCGATCGACGACGTCGGCAACGTGATCAACCCGATGATCGTCGACGGACAGGTGCACGGCGGCGTCGCGCAGGGTGTCGCACAGGCGCTCTGGGAGGAGGCGGTCTACGACGAGAGCGGCAACCTCGTCACGGGCTCGCTGCTCAACTACCTCGTCCCGAGCGCGGCCGAGCTGCCGTCGTTCGATCTCGACCGGACGGTGACGCCGAGCCCGACGAATCCGCTGGGAGTGAAGGGCGTGGGGGAGACGGGAGCGATCGCGTCGACGCCCGCCGTGGTCAACGCCGTCATCGACGCGCTCGCGCCGTTCGGCGTCACCGACATCGACATGCCCACGACGCCGGAGCGAGTCTGGCGCGCCATCGAGGAGGCTTCGGCTTCTGGGGGCGCCGCTGAGGGCGCGGGGCCGGAGAGCACAGTATGAGCAATACGGGCTCGCAGAGCACCGCGCGCTCAGCGGCGTCAGGGGGCGGCGGAGGCCGGCTTCGCCGGCCTGGGGCCGACACCGACCAAGGAGGCGAGGCGTGATTCCCGCACAGTTCGAGTACGAGATCGCAGGGTCGGTCGAGGAGGCCGTCGAGCTGCTCGGCTCGCGCGAGGACGCGAAGCTCCTCGCCGGCGGGCATTCGCTGATCCCGGCGATGAAGCTCCGGATCGCGAGGCCCGGCACGCTCGTGGATATCGGGCGGATCGGCGAGCTGAGCTACGTACGCGAGGACGGGGACGCGATCGCGATCGGCGCGCTGACGCGGCATCACGACCTGGCGACGAGCGACGTGCTCCGGCAGCGGTGCGCGATCGTGGCGTCCGCCGCGGCCGAGATCGGCGACCCACAGGTCCGTCACCGGGGCACGATCGGCGGCTCCGTCTCGCACGGCGACCCGGCGTCCGACATGCCGGGCGTGCTCCTGACGCTCGACGCGGAGTTCGTGATCGTCGGTCCGGGCGGCCGGCGGACGGTTCCGGCGGCGGAGTTCTTCACGGGCGTCTTCGAGACGGCGCTCGGCGAACAGGACGTGCTGGCGGAGATCCGCGTGCCCGAGCTCTCGGGCGGCTGGGACTACCAGAAGTTCGCGCGGCGCAAGCAGGACTGGGCGACCGTCGCGGTCGCCGCGGTCGCGTCGAACGGAGGCGCCAAGGTCGGGCTCGTCAGCATGGGCGGCACGCCCCTCCGGGCAAAGGCGGTGGAAGAGGCGCTCGCCGGCGGTGCGGACATCGCGGCCGCGGCCGAGAAGGCGGACGAAGGCACCGAGCCGTCGAGCGACGTCGCGGGGAGCGCCGACTACCGTCGCCACCTCGTGCGGGTGCTGACGCGGCGCGCCCTCGAGCACGCGCTTTCGAGCTAGCCTGTCCCGCGATGCGCCGTGCCCTCGTCGTGACGGCTGCGTTTGCCCTGATCGCGTGCGGCGGCGCGGCGGCCGGTGTCTTCGTACCCGGCGGCAAGCGTCCTGCGCCGGCGCTCGCGGGTGTCGACGCGATCTCTGGCAAGCGCGTGTCCCTCGCGGCCTGGTCCGGCAAGCCTCTGCTCGTGAACCTGTGGGGCTCGTGGTGCCATCCGTGCCGCGACGAGGCGAAGGAGCTCCGCGCCTTCCTGGCGCGTCACCCCGGCACGGTGCTCGGGATCGACGTCGAGGACTCGATGCCGGGCGCGCGTGGCTTCCAGCAGCGCTACAAGGTGCACTTCCCGAGCATCTTCGACCCGAAGGACCTTCTCGTCGACCGCCTGAAGGCGACCGGCACGCCGACGACGTACTTCCTCGACCGCCGCCATCGCATCGTCGCGTCGCTCTACGGCGCGGGCTCGCTGGCCGTGTTCGAGCGCGGCTGGAAGCTCGCGACGGCGAAGCCCTAGCCGGTCCGCCAGGCCGGCGGCAGCAGTGCGCCCTTCGTCGTCACGCGAATCGCGTTCCGGCCGAAGTCGTCTCGCGACAGCGTCCTGACGATTCCGTGCGAGGCCTCGTCGGGATCGAGAGCCGGCACGCCGGGCGAGACGAGCCTGATCGGCGTCAGGTCGCCGCGCACCCAGCCGCCGGTCGCCGACAGCGTCACGTGGAGGATGCCGCTGTCTCCGAGCACGCCGCCGATCGAGAGCGTGCCGTCGCCCAGGAAGTTGCCGAGGCTGTAGGCGACGAGCCGCCCGTGGTACCACTCCATCCCCCGCAGGACATGCGGTCCCGAGCCGAGGACGAGGTCGGCGCCGGCGTCGATCACCGCGCGCGAGAACGACTCCGGATCGCCCCGGTTCTCGCCGAGGAACCACTCGGTGCCGGGCCGAACGTGCTGCTTGTCGGAGCCCTCGGCACCCGCGTGCATCAGGACGACGACGACGTCGGCCTCCTGCTTCGCGCGGCGCACGAGCCGCTGAGCCGCCGGCAGATCGGTCAGGCTCTGCGCCCACGAGTACGGCGCGAAGCCGAGCACGGCCACCTTGACGCCGTGCACCGTGACGAGCGCGATCTGCCCGGGCCTCCCCGTCCAGCGGAGGTGCACCGAACGCAGTGACGCGAGCGTCTGGCGCTGGCCGTCGGGCCCGTAGTCGTACGCGTGGTTGTTCGCGACGTTCATCAGCGTGAAGCCGGCCTGGCTGAGCAGGCGTGCGTACGACGGCGGGGCGTGGAACGAGAAGCAGTTCGAGCTCCCGGTCCCGCACTTCGAGGAGCCGCCCGTCGTCAGCGTGCCCTCGAGGTTGCCGATCGAGACGTCGGCGCGGAGGTCGCGTCGGATCGACGACGAGAAGAAACCTGCGCCGCCGTCGGACGAGGCGACCATGGCGACGTCCCCGACCCAGGAGAGCGAGACCGTTCGCCGCGAGGCGCCGGCGCCGCCCTGGACGAAGAGCGCAGGAAGCCCCACGGCGACGATCACCGCCGCTGTCACGAGCCGGGTCACGCCACGATGGTAGTCACGAGCTGTCCACGGCCCGACTACCGATCAGCCTTTGGACGGCAACCGGATCGATGCCCCCTCGACGTAGCCTGTCGAGCATTTCGCGCACGCCGGTTGGGTCTCGGCGCGAAGGCACAAGCCTGATCGGGCGCCACGCGTCTTCAGTTGCGGCGAAGCCCTGGCTTTGCCGCGGCGTAGCTCGGGCAGCGTGACACGCGAGTTCAAAGGGAAGGGGGCCTACGGGGGAAATCGGCCGTTTCCCCCGTGCTAAGAGAGCGCGCTCTCGGGCCGCGAGGCGTCGGTGAACTCGCGGAACTCGCCTGAGATGAGATACGCCGTCTGTTCGCCGATGTCGACCGCGTGGTCTCCGATCCGCTCCAGGCAACGCGAGATCAGGAGCATGCGCAGGCCCCACTCGTGCGCGGACGGATCGCCGGCGAGGTCGAGGATGCGCTCGGCAGCACGGCGGTTGACCCGGTCGACCAGCTCGTCCCGGTCGACGAGCGAGGTCGCCGCGTCGAGGTCGCGCTCCGCGAAGGAGTCGAGCGCGACGCGGATCATCTCCTCGCAGCGGTCACCCATCTCCCCGAGCCCGTCGATCAGCGGCGGCTTCTCGGGCAGACCGTCCGTGAGCTTGATCAGCTTTGCGATCGTCACGCAGTAGTCGCCCATCCGCTCGAGATGCAGGTTGATGTGCAGCATCGCGAGCACGAGGCGCAGGTCGACGGCGACGGGCGTCTGGCGCGCGAGCAGCGACTCGATGCCGCGCTGGACATTCGAGTACGAGGTGTCGATCTCGTCGTCGAAGCTGATCACCTCGTCCGCGAGCTCGACGTCGTGCTGCGCCAGGGCGTTCAGCGCGGCTCGCAGCGACCGGAGTACGAGCGCCCCCTCTTCCTGGACCGCCGCAGAGAGCTGGTCGAGCTCGTCGTGGAAGCTGACCCGCATGGTAGGCATCGACTACCCGAACCTTCCCGTGACGTAATCCTCCGTCCGCTTGTCGGCCGGGTGGGTGAAGATCGTGGGGGTGTCGGCGTACTCGACGAGGACGCCGGTGCGCTTGCCGTCCTCGACGAGGAGACTGAAGAAAGCGGTCATGTCGGCGACGCGCGCCGCCTGCTGCATGTTGTGCGTGACGATGACGAGCGTGTAGTCGCGCTTCAGGTCCTGCATCAGGTCCTCGATCGCCTGCGTGGAGATCGGGTCGAGCGCCGAGGCCGGCTCGTCGAGCAGGATCACGTCGGGCTCGACGGCGAGCGCACGCGCGATGCAGAGCCGCTGCTGCTGCCCGCCCGACATGGCGAGCGCGCTCGACTTCAGACGGTCCTTGACCTCGTCCCACAGCGCCGCGCCACGGAGGGCGCGCTCGACGCGCTCGGCGAGCCCGGACTTCATCCCGAGCGCCTTCGGCGCGAACGCCACGTTCTCGTAGATCGACTTCGGGAACGGGTTCGGCCGCTGGAAGACCATGCCGATCCGCCGACGCACCTCGATCGGGTCGACCCCGCCGTCGTAGATCTCTTCGCCGTGGTAGAGGATCTTGCCGTCGACCCGCGCGCCGCCGACGAGGTCGTTCATCCGGTTCAGGCAGCGGATGAACGTGCTCTTGCCGCAGCCGGACGGGCCGATCACGGCGGTGATCTGGTTCTTATAGATGTCGAGCGTGACGCCGCTGAACGCGGTCGTCTTGCCGTAATGGACTGCCAGGTCGTCGATGTCGAAGACGACTTCGCGCGCGGCGAGCGGTGCCTTCTCGCCGCCCTGAGCGACCTCGACCGACTGCATCACCGTCATCGTCGTTCGAGTGTCGCCCGCGTCTCCGCGCGGGAGGGTCGAGAGCTTGTGAAGTTCTGGTGACGAAGCGGTGACGGTGGTGGCGGCATCGAGGGCTGGCCGCGATGCTAACCGACCGTGGAAGCCTCGTCCGCGACGCCGCCACAGCACGCCCTCGAATCGAGGCGGCTGCGCGATCGCATCGGCGATACCGCGCTCCGCTGGATCACGGCGGCCGCTGCGCTCGGATCTGTCGCGCTCATCGGCCTGATCATCTACAAGGTCGTCGATGGCGCACGTCCGGCGATCAGCGAGTTCGGTCTCTCGTTCATCTGGAACCAGACCTGGGACGCGGTCACGGGCCAGTTCGGCGCGCTCGACTTCATCTTCGGGACGCTCTATACGACCGTCTGGGCCGTCCTCTTCGGCGGGCCGATCGCGATCGCCATCGGGCTCTACCTGAGCGAACTCGCGCCGCGGGGCGTGCGCGGCGTCGTCGGGTCGCTCGTCGAGATGCTCGCGGCGATCCCGAGCGTCGTCCTCGGGCTCTGGGGCATCCTCGTGCTCGGCCCGGTCGTCCACGACACCCTGGGGCCCTGGCTGAACGACGTGTTCGGCTGGACACCGTTCTTCTCAAGCCTCCCGGCCTCGGGAAGCACGGTGTTCACCGCGGTTCTCGTGCTGACGATCATGATCATCCCGATCACGGCAGCGATCAGCCGAGACCTCTTCGCCCAGGTCCCGGCGGACATCAAAGAGGGCGCCTACGGGCTCGGACTGACGCGCTGGGAGATGATGAGGGGAGTCATGCTGCCGTACACGCGCGGCGGCTTGATCGCGGCGGTGCTGCTCGGAGGAGGGCGCGCCGTCGGCGAGGCGATCGCCGTCACGCAGGTGATCGGGATCACCACGCACGGGATCAACCTCAACCTGTTCCAGACCGGGGACACGCTCGCGAGCCGGATCGCCTCGCAGTATCAGGGAGCGGTGTCGAACATCCAGGTCGCGTCGCTGTTCTACCTCGGCGTGATCCTGCTCGTGATGTCCCTGATCACGAACTTCACCGCCCAGATCATCGTCCGCCGTTACGCGATCCAGAGGTCGAGCTAGATGGAGGCCGCGGGCATCCGCCCCTCGCTGAAGGCGACAGGCCGCGCCAAGCGTCGCCTCGTCACGAACAGGGTCGCACAGCTCGTCGCGACTGCCGCTGCCTTCGGTGCGGTCGCCGTGCTCGCGATCGTCGTGATCAACGTCGTCCAGCGCGCGATTCCCGCCCTCAACATCGACCTGTTCACGCAGGTGCAGGCCACGTTCGGCGAGTCGGGCGGCGGCATCAAAAACGCCATCGTCGGCTCGATCATCATCGTCGCGCTCGCCACGCTGTTCGCGCTCCCGACCGGTGTGCTCGTGGCGATCTACGTGTCGGAGTTCGCACACGACCAGATCAAGCGTTACGTGCGCCTCGCGCTCGACGTCCTGAACGGTGTCCCCTCGATCGTGATCGGCATCTTCGTCTACGCGCTGCTCGTCGTCGGGTCGGGCCAGGCGGCGTGGAAGGCGTCGTTCGCGCTCGCCATCGTCATGCTTCCCCTGGTCTCGCGCGCCACGATCGAGGTGCTGGGCCTCGTCCCCAGCTCGCTGCGCGAGGCGAGTTTCGCACTCGGAGTGGCCAAGTGGCGAACCGTACTGTTCGTCATCCTCCCGACTGTTCGCGGCGGCATGCTGACAGGCTCGACGCTGGCAGTCGCCCGCGCTGCCGGCGAGACAGCGCCGCTCCTGTTCACCACGTCGATCTTCCTGAACGCGGTCGTCACCGACCCGAGGCAAGCCATGGCCACCCTGCCGTTCACGATCTTCACGTACTCGGAGGCGCCCGACAAGACGCTGAACGACCAGGCGTGGGCGGCCGCGTTCATCCTGATGGCGTTCGTGCTGGTCTCCAGCCTGACGGCTCGTTATCTCCTCTACCGCAGCGAGCGCAAGATCAGAGGCCAATAGGCGGCAGGGCGTTCACCGGCTCGTCACCAGACCGTCACCCGAACTCAGCCCACTCGCAACCGGCGTCTCGTCAAGCTGGACCCGACCCATCCTACAAGGGAGAGAGATCGTGAAAAAGCGTGTGTTTGCGGGGAGTCTTGCGCTGCTCGCGGCGGTATCTGCCTTCGCGGCAGCGACGGCGGGAGCGAGCAGCCAGGGCGACCAGCTCATCGGCGCAGGCAGCACGTTCGTCTCGCCGCTCGTCTCGCAGTGGCAGAAGGACTACCCCTCGAAGACCGGCGTCAACATCGTCTACCAGCCGATCGGCTCGGGCGGCGGGATCGCGGCGATCCAGGGGCGGACGGTCGACTTCGGGGCCTCCGACGCGCCGCTCTCGCCCGACCAGTTCAGCGCGTGCAAGGGCTGTGCGCAGATTCCGTGGGCGCTCGGGGGCGTGGCCGCGATGGTCCACGTCAAGACGAACGCGCGCGCTCCACTGAAGATCACCGGGCCGGTGCTCGCGCAGATCTTCCTCGGCACGATCAAGACGTGGGACGCGCCGGCGATCAAGGCGCTCAACCCGAAGGTCACGCTCCCGAGCGAGCCGATCGTGCCCGTCTACCGCTCCGACGGATCGGGGACGTCGTACGCCTGGGCGGACTACCTCGCCGCGGTAAGCCCGGCTTGGAAGTCGAAGATCGGCGTCTCGACCCAGCCCGCCTTCCCGGTCGGCGTCGGCGCGAAGGGTTCGTCCGGCGTCGCCGGTGTCGTCTCCAAAACGGAGGGAGCGATCGGGTATGCAGACATCGCTTTCGCGATCACGAACAAGATCCCGGTCATGGCGGTCAAGAACGCGGCCGGCAAGTTCCTGACGCCGGGCCTCGTGTCGATCGGGGCGGCGGCCAAGGCGGTCAAGTCCGTGCCTGCCAACGGCGAGATGCACATCGTCAACCCGCCGAAGACCGAGCCGAAGGCGTATCCGATCTCGACGTTCACGTACGTGATCGTGCCGCTGCAGACGTCGAAGGCCCCGCTGCTGAAGAAGTTCATCTTCTACTCGCTGACACAGGGCCAGGCGTTCGGCGTCAAGCTCCGCTTCGTGCCGATCCCGAAGGTCGTGCTCGTCTACTCGGAGAAGACGCTGACCAAGGTCCACACGTAATCGAGCGCCGCAGCGAGATCGACCGGAGCCGGGAGCCTAGCCCGGCTCCGGTCCGTTTCTAGGGCACGCGCGGCATCGTGCAGCGGACTTCGAGCCCCCCGCCGGGACGGTTCATCGCCTCGGCGGAGCCGCCGGCCGAGGCGATCACGTGCTTGACGATCGCGAGGCCGAGGCCGGTGCCGCGCGAGGCACGCGCGCGGTCGGAGCGGTAGAAGCGCTCGAAGAGCCGCGGCAGGTCCTCGTCCGAGACGCCGGGACCGTCGTCGGCGCCGGTCACCACGACCGACTCGCCCTCCTCCCGAACGGACAGCGTGAACGTCGCGCCGGGGCCGCCATAGCGAATTGCGTTCTCGACGAGGTTGGTCGCGACGATCTCGAGCATGCGCTGGCGAAGCGGAATCTCCACGGTCGCCGCGCACTCGAGGACGATCTCGATGCCGGCGTCGTCGGCACGGCCGCGCAGCTGGTCGACGACGCCTTCGAGGACGGTCAGCGCCGGCGTCGAGCCGAGCGAGACGACCGCGCGTCCCGTGTCCAGCTCCGAGAGGAAGAGGACGTCGTCGATCAGCTCGCCGATCTGCTGGACTTCGCTGCGCGCCCGGGCGACGAGCTCGTCCGGGTTCGAGCCGGGAAGCGAGACGCTGTCGAGCAGGATCATCAGGCGCGTCAACGGCGTCCGCAGCTCGTGCGAGACGGCCGCGGTGAAGCCCGCCCGCAGCTCCTCGTAGGCGGCCAGGTCGCCGGGCGCGCTGACGTAGAGCAGCGTCTCGCGCCTGCCGTCGACCTCGTACGGGATCTCGAGCGGTGCGCGCCCGTCCCGCGAGCGGACGAGCCCCTCCGGGAGGGTCGAGCCCTCGCGGAGCCCCTCGAGCGCCTCGCGGGCGCGTCTGCTAGCGGCCAGCACGCGCCGCCGGTCGTCGAGCACGAGCACGATCTCGCGGCTCTCCTCGATCAGCAGCGTGGCGCGTTCGGCGGCAAGGCGCATCTCCGTCGGCACGCTGTTCCGCGGCGTGCTGTCGTCCTCCTTGCGCCCGAAGAGCCGTGTCACGAGATGTTCACCTTCCGTTCACCGGATCGGAGCCGACAACCTGTCTATCGTAGGCCTCGTGGCAAAGATCCTGATCGTCGAGGACGACGAGGTGATCGCCCGCGGCATGTCCGAGCATCTCAAGGCTGCCGGCTTCGATCCGATCGCCGTCGGGGCGGGCGAGGTCGGCCTCGCGCGGCTCCGCTACGAGAACCCCGATGTCTGCGTCCTCGACCTGATGCTGCCCGGCCTCGACGGCTGGCGGCTGATCGAGGCGGCGCGCAGCGAAGGGATCGGCACGCCGATCCTCGTCGTCAGCGCCCGCGGAACCGAGCACGACCGGGTGCACGCGCTCGAGATCGGCGCCGACGACTACCTCGTCAAGCCGTTCTCGATGAAGGAGCTCGTCGCCCGCGTGAAGGCGGCCGTGCGCCGCGGCGTTCGGGCACAGGACACGCCGCGCGGCGACGCGATCGAGATCGAGGAGCTTCGCATCGACCCGCGCGAGGTGCAGGCGTTCGTGGACGGCGCGAGCGCCGACCTGACGCCGACCGAGTTCAAGCTCCTGTACACGCTCGCCCTCGAGCGCGGCCGCGTCGTCACGCGCGACGAGCTGCTGCAGCGGATCTGGGGCCGCCGCCAGACGCATCGCGACCGCACGGTCGACGTCTTCGTGCGCCGGCTGCGCGACAAGATCGACAAGCGGGCCGCGAAGCACACCTTCATCCAGACGCGCTACGGCGTCGGGTACAAGCTCGATCCGCAGCTCAAGTAGCGCGCATTCCCCATCCGTATTGTCCTGCGGGTGGAGACAGCCGTCGCCGCACTGCACCTGCTCGCAGCCGCCGTCTGGGTCGGCGGCACGGTCGCGCTCGTCTTCATCGCCGTGCCGATGGCGCGGAGCTTCGAGGGCGAGGACCGCGCCCGAGCGCTGCGCCGGCTCGGCCAGGGCTGGCGGCCGCTCGGGTGGAGCATGCTGGCGGTCCTCGGCGGCACGGGGCTCGTCCTCGCGGGCGACGACGGCGTCTTCTCGGGCACCGCGTCGGCGGAGTTCTACGCCGTGTTCGCGGTCAAGATCGCGCTCGTCGCGATGCTCGTCGCAGGCGCCTTCGTTCACGACTTCGTGCTCGGCCCCGGCCTCGCGCGGCAGATCCGGGCCGGACAGCAGCAGACGCTCAGGCGGCCGCTCGTCGTCGTCGGCTGGACGAACTTCGCGCTGACCTTGATCGTGCCCGTGCTCGGGACCGTGCTGGCGCATCTCGGTTAGGCTCGTACCCGCATGAAGTACGCGTTCTTCGGCACGCCCACATCGGAAGGGCTCGACCGCTTCGCGCACCTGATCGGGTCGGCGCTCGAGGGTGTCGGCTTCGACGCCTCGAACGGCGACGAGCAGGACGCGAACCTCGTCATCAGCCTGCTCGATCTCGACGATCCGAAGCCCTTCCGCCGCCGCGGCAAGGGCACCTACGTCGTCGGCGTCTTCGAGCGGCCCGAGCACCCGGAGCCGATCGAGGAGTCGCTCCGTGCCGACTACCCGCAGCTCCTGCGGGGCCTGGCGAACCTCGTGCTCGACTACGTGCCCGGCCAGGGCGCGTGGTTCACGACGATGGAGCGCGGCCACTACGGGATCAAGGCCGAGGACGACGCCCGCCTGGCCGAAAAGGTGGTCGAGCGCCTCGTCCCGCTCGCGAGCTCGCGGCTCGTGATCGACAACGAGTTCCTGACCGACCTCGAGCAGGAGCTCTGGAACGGCGACGAGATCACGGACTCGATCCGCGCCGCCGGTGTGCGGCTACAGGAGCTCGACCTGCTCCCGAACCCGTTCCCGATCGAGGACCTGCTCACCGAGCGCGAGCTCCGCCACGTCAAGCGCCTCTACGGGATCGGCGGGCTGTCGTACGGCAACCTGTCTGCGCGCAAGGACGAGCGCCGCTTCTGGATGAGCGCGAGCGGTGTGGACAAGTCGCGCCTGGAGATCCCGGGCCGCGACATCCTGCTCGTCTCGGACTACGACTCGCAGAACGGCCGCATGGTGCTGAGCGTGCCCCCGAACGTCGAGCCGCGCCGCGTCTCGGTGGACGCGATCGAGCACTGGATGATCTACCAGGAGCACCCGAACGTCGGAGCCATCGTCCACGTCCACGCGTGGGTGGAGGGCATCGACGCGACGGACGTGAACTACCCGTGCGGCACCGAGGAGCTCGCACGGTCGGTCGCCGAGCTCGTGCGCCAGGCACCCGATCCCGACCACGCGATCGTCGGCCTGCGCAACCACGGCATCACGGTCACCGGCCCCGATCTGACGGAGATCCTCGATCGGATCGAGCCGAACGTGCTGCGCGAGATCCCCATGACCTGATCAGGGGGAAACCATGTTTCCCCATGTGGCCCCCTTCTTCACGTAGGCGCGCACCACGCGGCTCGAGCTACGCCCGGGCAAAGCCCGAGCTCCGCGGCTCTTGGCCAAGTGACACAGTGTTGCTAGCCGCGCGCCGTCGCCTGCGTAGCCTCGCCGCGGACGAACTGGTAGAGCAGTGCGCCGAGCGAGGCGCCGATCACCGGCGCAACGATGTAGAGCCAGAGCGCGTACAGGTCGCCCGACACGAACGCAGGCCCCATCGAGCGCATCGGGTTCATCGACGCGCCGGAGATCGGACCGCCGAACATCGCGTCGAGCCCGATCGTGCCGCCGATGGCGATCGCTGCAGCCTCTCCGACCGCCCTCGTGTCGGTGGCGACCGCCATGATCACGAACATCAGGATCGCGGTCAGCACCAGCTCCCAGAGGAACGACTGGCGCTCCGAGCCGGACGGCAGCGTGGCGCCTACGTGGGCGATGTTCCCGAGCGACGCGCGCAGCAGCGCCGCGGCCGCGACGGCGCCGGTGAGCTGCGCGGCCCAGTAGCCCGCCGCCCGCGGCCAGGGGAAGTGGCGCGTGAGCGCGAACGCGAGGGTGACGGCACCGTTGAAGTGGGCGCCCGAGATGTGCCCGACCGCGTAGATCATCGCCATGATCACGAGCCCGAACGTGATCGCCACGCCGACGTGGCCGAGCTCGTGCGTCTTCGCGTCGACCATCACAGCGCCCGCCCCGGCGAACACGAGCGCGAAGGTTCCGATCGCCTCGGCGACGAGCGCCCGGGCGAGGGGAGGGGAGGTCACTCCGCGAGCAGCTCACCGACGAGCCGCTGCACCCTCTCGTCGATCTCGTCCCGGATCCTGCGCACCGTCTCCAGGTCCTGCCCCGCCGGGTCGTCGAGCTGCCAGTCCTCGTAGCGCTTGCCCGGATAGATCGGGCAGGCGTCGCCGCAGCCCATCGTGATCACGACATCGGCCGCATGGACAGCGTCGTCCGTCAGCTCCTTCGGGAGGGCGCCGCCGAGATCGACGCCAACCTCGCGCATCGCCTCGACCACCGTCGGGTTCAGCTCCGAAGCCGGCTCGCTCCCGGCGGACAGGACCCCGATGCGATCGTTCGAGCGGAGCGTCACGAGCGCAGCCGCCATCTGGCTCCTGCCGGCGTTGTGGACGCAGACGAACAGAACCTCGGGCACGGGTGCCTCAGCGCTTGACGGCCCTGACGATCGCGCCGTGCATCCCGTTCGCGACCTCGTGCGTGAGCTCGACGCCGATGCCGGAGAACCCTGCCGCCTCGAGCCCGGCCGCGTACTCCGAGACCGAGAGTGCCCCTGCGATGCAGCCGACGTAGCTTCCGCGCGCGGCGCGCTCGTCCGGGCCGAGCCGGTCTTCGGCGACCACGTCCGAGATGCCGACGCGCCCGCCCGGCCTCAGGACGCGGGCGATCTCGGTCAGCACCGCCGCCTTGTCGGTCGACAGATTGACGACGCAGTTCGAGATGACGACGTCGACCGACTCGGCCGGCAGAGGCACTTCCTCGATCACGCCCTTGAGGAAGATCGCGTTGCGGATGCCCGCCTCCTCGGCGTTGCGGCGCGCGAGCGCCAGCATCTCGTCGGTCATGTCGAGGCCGTACGCGAGCCCGGTCTCACCGACGCGCTTCGCGGACAGGATCACGTCGATCCCCCCGCCGGAGCCGAGGTCGAGGACGGTCTCGCCCTCGCGCAGCTCCGCGACGGCGACGGGGTTGCCGCAGCCGAGGCTGGCGAGCGTCGCCGCATCGGGGAGCTCGCCGCGCTGCTCGACGCTGTATAGCGCCTCGCCGAAGTCGATCTCGGAACCGTCTGCGCAGCACGACCCGCTACCGCAGCACCCGCTCGAGCCTTCGCTCACCGAGCGCGCGGCCTCGGCGTAGCGCCGGCGCACTTCCTCCCTGAGGTCCTCAGCAGCACCTGTCGTCATCGGACACCTCCGCGAGGTCGACGAGGCATGCGAGCCGCGCGGCAGCCTCGGAGTTGATCGAGAAGTACGCCCACTTGCCACGCTGCTCGCGGTCGAGCAGGCCGGCATCGGTCAGCTTCTTCAGGTGGTGGCTGACGGTCGGCTGTGAGAGCCCGAGCGACGGCTCGAACTCGCACGCGCACACCGAGCCGCCGCGCGCCGCGAGCAGGTTCACGATCCTGACGCGGGCAGGATCGCCGAGCGCCTTGAAGAGCGTCGCCGTCGACTCCGCCTCCTCGTCCGAGAGGCTCGGCCCCGCGAGCGGGCCGCAACAGGCGATGAGTGAGAGCTCTACGGTCACCGGATCGACGGGCGTCAATATATCGACGTCCGTCGATCCGAGTCAAGTCCTACTTGGTGACGACCAACTTCCCCTTCATCCCCGCGGCCTCGTGGCCGGGGACGGTGCAGTAGAACGTGTACGTGCCGGGCTTGAGGGTCAGGGACACCGTCGACTTGCCGCCCTTGCCGACGGTCTTGCCCTTCTTCGAGACGCCCTTCCCCTTGACGGCGACGTCGTGCTGGAAAATCGCCGACATGTTGGTCATGACGATCGTGACCTTGCCGGCCTTAGCCTTCAGCACCTTCTTGTTGTAGGCGAGCGAGGTCTTCGCCGCGTCCAGTTTCAGCGTCGTGCTCCCTGCGAACGCGAGCGACACTGCGGCGAGCGCGGAGGCGACCACCACCGCGAGCCCGACCAAACGCTTCTTCATCGATCTCCTCTCGTCACTGGGCTGCGTTCCTGCTCCGGTGACGATACCCCGCCGCGGCGGGTCCGATGTCAGGTGCCGGGCGGGCGAAGCACCGCGAACTGGTCGGTGATCGCGAGGGCACGCGTGCGGAAGCGATAGAGCTCGGCCGGCCGCCCGCCGGAGCGCCCCGATGGGCGCCGGTCCCCCGTGGGCTCGAGCACGCCGCGGCGCAGGAGCACGCGCTTCAGGTTAGTTGCGGAGACCTCGTGGCCGAGCGCAGCCGTGTAGAGGTCGCGCAACTCGGCCATGCTGAACTCCGCGGGCGCGAGCGCGAAGCCGAGGTTCGTGTACGAGAGCTTGGCGCGGAGCCGTTCGCGGCCCGCGAGCGCGATGCGGCCGTGGTCGAACGCCATCGCCGGCAGCGCGTCGAGCGGGTGCCACGACGTGTCGGCGGGCACCGACGGGTCGGCGTCGGTGGGGACGAGGCCCAGATAGGCCGTGGCGAGCTGCCATTCAGCGGGATGCCGGTCGGGATCGCTCAGCGTCTCGAGCTGCTCGAGATGGGAGAGCTCGCGGACGTCGACCTTCGCGGCCAGGTGGCGCCGGACCGAGTCCTCGAGCCGCTCACCCTGCGCCAGGTAGCCGCCCGGGAGGGCCCAGCAGTCTTCGTACGGCTGCTTGGCCCGCTGCCAGAGCAGCACCTGCAGCACGCCGTCCCTCACCTGCAGCACGACCCCGAGCGCCGCATGTGTCGGTCCGGACGTTTTCGCCTGAGGGGCGGAAACCATGCTAGACTGTCGCTCGGGTTTTAGACTCACGGTCGAAAACTAGCACGATGAGCGAAGAACGGACAGGGATGATCGTCGTCGGCGGCGGGATCGCCGGGATGTACGCGGCTCTCTGTGCCGCCGCCGAGACCGACGTCGTGCTTCTGACCAAGGGGCCGCTGCTGACCTCGGCGAGCTACCTGGCGCAGGGCGGTGTCGCCGCGGCGGTGGGGGAGGGCGACTCGCCCGAGCAGCACGCCGTGGACACCCTGCGCGCCGGTCGCGGCCTCTGCCGCCCGAGCGCGGTCGAGGTGCTGACGGACGAGGCGCCCGCGCGCGTCGCCGATCTCGTCGATCTCGGCGTCCGGTTCGACGACGAGCTCGGGCTCGAGGGCGGTCATTCGCAGCGCCGCGTCGTCCACGCCGGCGGTGCGGCCACCGGCGCAGTGATCGCGCGCGTGCTCGCAGCCCGGGTGCTCGAGCATCCACGCATCTACGTCCACGAGGGCGAGCGCGTCGTCGAGCTGGTTCCCGGCGGCGTCCGGACCGGGGCCGAGGTGCTCTGCGCTCCGGCGACGCTGCTCGCGACCGGCGGGTACTCGGCGCTGTGGGAGCGGACGACGAATCCGTCCGGCTCCGTCGGCGACGGGATCGTCCTCGCGTATCGCGCAGGCGCCGTGCTGGCCGATCTCGAGCTCGTCCAGTTCCACCCGACCGTCGTCGCCGGCAACGGCCTGCTGCTCTCGGAGGCGCTGCGCGGCGAGGGCGCGCTGCTGCTCGACGAGCACGGCGAGCGCTTCACCGACGAGCTCGCGCCCCGGGACGTCGTCGCACGCGCGATCGACGAGCGCGGAACCGCGCTGCTCGATCTCCGCGGCATTGACCGCGGGCGCTTCCCGACGTTGATGGACGAGCTCGTTTCGCACGGCTTCGATCCCGGCCGCGACCCGATTCCCGTGTCGCCGGCGGCGCATTACTCGATGGGCGGCGTCGTCACCGACCTCGACGGCCGGACGGGCGTCGAAGGTGTGTACGCCGCCGGCGAGTGCGCGTGCACCGGGGTTCACGGCGCGAATCGCCTCGCATCGAACTCGCTGCTCGAATGCCTCGTCTTCGGCCGCCGAGCCGCGCTCGCCGCCCTGTCCGACCCGCCGCGTTCCTTGCAACACGGTGTTGCAAGGAACGACAGGGCCGGGATCGACACCGTCGGGCCGGAGCTGCGCGCCGAGATGTGGCGTGACGCAGGGCTCCTGCGCGACGCCGCGGGGCTCGGCGAGCTCGCCGCGAGCCCGCACACGCTGGCGCGCCTGATCGCGAAGGGCGGACTCGCCCGCGAGGAGAGCCGCGGCGGCCACTTCCGGACCGACTTCCCCTTCGAGGACGAGGCATTCGCCGCGCACACCGTGATCCGTCCCGGCACCGGCGAGCGCGTGGAGCTGGAGCGATGGAGCTGACCTCCGTCGATGTGCGCGCCTGGCTCGCCGAGGACGTCGGTTCGGGCGACGCGACCAGCAACGCCGTGATCGACGCGGACGCGGTCTGCGAGGCACGCATCCTGGTCAAGGAGCCCGGCGTGGTCTCCGGCCTCCGCGCCGCAGCGGCCGTGTTCGAGGCGCTCGGCGCCCGGCTGGAGCCGCTCGCCGCCGACGGCGACCGCGTCGACCCGGGGCCGATCGCCGGCGTCGAAGGCCCGGCCCGCGCGGTGCTGACGGGCGAGCGGCTCGCACTCAACCTGCTCGGACGCCTGTGCGGCATCGCCACGCTCACCCGCCGCTACGTCGACGCGGTCGACGGCACCGGTGCCACGATCCTCGACACCCGCAAGACGGCGCCGGGCCTGCGCGAGCTGGAGAAGGAGGCGGTTCGCGCGGGCGGCGGGACGAACCATCGCCGCGGCCTCGACGACGGCGTGCTGATCAAGGACAACCATCTGCGGCTCGCGCCGTCGATCGCCGACGCCGTTCGCCGCGCGCGCTCGACCGGCCTTCCCGTGGAGGTCGAGTGCGACACGCTCGACCAGGTCGGCGAAGCGCTCGCGGCAGGTGCCGACCGGATCCTGCTCGACAACATGAGCCCGGACGAGCTACGCGCCGCCGTGTCGCTCGCCGCCGGCCGCACCGAGCTCGAAGCGTCCGGGGGCGTGTCGCTCGAGACCGTCCGCGCGATCGCCGAGACCGGCGTCGACTTCATCTCCGTGGGCGCGCTGACTCATTCCGCGCGCGCCCTCGACGTCTCCCTGGAGGTCCTGTGACGACACTCGAGATCACCCGCATGCAGGACGAGGTCAAGGCGCTGGCGCGCGAGCGCGGTGCAGTGATCCTCGCCCACAACTACCAGGTGCCCGAAGTCCAGGACGTGGCCGACTACGTCGGCGACTCGCTGGGCTTGTCCCGCGAGGCAGCGGCCACGGACTCCGAGGCGATCGTCTTCTGCGGCGTCCACTTCATGGCCGAGACCGCGGCGATCCTCTCTCCCGAGAAGACCGTGCTGATCCCCGACCCCGACGCCGGCTGCTCGCTGGCCGCGTCGATCACCGGCGACCAGCTCCGGGCCTGGAAGGCCGAGCACCCCGGCGCGGTCGTCGTCTCCTACGTGAACACGACCGCCGAGGTCAAGGCCGAGACTGACTACTGCTGCACGTCCGGGAACGCGAAGGCCATCATCGAGGCGATCCCTGCTGACAAGGAGATCCTCTTCTGCCCGGACATGTTCCTCGGGATGTGGCTCGAGAAGGTGACCGGCCGCAAGCTCAACGTCTGGCTCGGCGAGTGCCACGTCCACGCCGGCATCCGGCCGGCCGACATCGAGCGCTGGCAGGCCGAGGCTCCCGACGCCGAGCTCCTCGTCCACCCGGAGTGCGGCTGCGCGAGCCAGTGCATGGCGTTCGCGAACGGCCGCACGCACATCCTCTCCACCGAGGGCATGGTCAGGTTCGCCGAGCAATCGCCGAAGGAGCGTTTCCTGATCGCGACCGAGACGGGGATCATCCACCGGCTGCAGAAAGACGTGCCGGGCAAGCGCTTCGAGGCCGTGTCCGAGCGGGCGATCTGCCGCTACATGAAGATGATCACGCTGGAGAAGCTGCGCGACTCGCTGCGCGACTGGAAGTACGTCGTCACGGTCGAGCCCGAGATCGCCGACCGCGCTCGAAGCGCGATCGAGCGCATGGTCGAGATCGTCTAGTAGCACGGGGGAAACGGCCGGTTTCCCCCGTGAGCCCCCTTCCCCTCGTGATCGCGTTCCCGGCGGCCTGAGCTACACCCGGCCAAGCCCGGGCTTCGCGGCGACTGAACTCGCGTGGCGTAGACGACGGCGGTGCCTTGACTCGCGTGGCGATCGTCTAGCCCGCCGCGGCGTCGGACTACCAGTAGTCGATGGTCGGCATGTCTGCCGTGGCGCTGATGCACTGGGAGGCGTAGACGGCGACGCCGACGTCTCCGGTCCAGAGCGAGTAGCGCCCGTGCCCGTACTCGCTCCACGAGCGCTCGACCTGGAGAAGAGCGTGCCTGGCGAAGCTGCGAGCCCGTGCAAGCCACCGTTCGTCCTGCGTCAGCTCGAACAACTTCAGGAACGCGAAGCCGTTTCCCGCCGTCCCGTGGCAGAGGCCTGCTCCTTTCGCCAGCGGCCCTGCCGTCCAGGTCAGCTCTCCGGCGGAGAGCAGGAGCGCGGCCAGTTCGGCATCGTCGCGCGCAAGACCCGCGAGCGAGATTACGACGCCGGGTGCGCCGTGGCACCACTGCACGCGGATCAGCCCGTCCCCGGCCTGCTGCAAGCCGTCCGGGCCAACCTCGGGCGCCCAGTTGGCCAGGCCGTTCTCGCGAAAGGCGAGCGTGGCGATCGTCGCCCTGGCGCGCTCGCGAATGACTGCGATCTCCGCACCCAGGTAACGAGAGACGCGTTCGAGCACGCGGACGTTGCCGACGATGCCGTGCGCCGGCCCGATGAACTGCCACTCCCGGCCGCTGAACCGCTGCGTCCACAGCCAGCAGCCCTCCGGGCCGGGAAGCCACCGCTCCCAGAGGTCGGCGGATGCCTGCTCCAACAGCACCCGCCACCGCGGCTCCCCCGTCCGCTCCAGCATCGCCAACGCGGCCAGCATCGTGCCCGGACTACCCCACACCAGCTCGTTCGCCTCGTCGCCGATGTTCGCCGAGACGCACTGCTCGAGGCGGTCGGCGACCGCGTCGGAGGCGCCCAGCACATACGCGACGAGCAGCATCCCCGACTCCCCGAGCCACAGGCTCGGTATCGGCTCGTCGAGGTCGGGGTGGGTCAGATACCGCTCGTATGCTCGGCACGCCACCTCGGCCCAGTCCCGCGTCGACTCGACGAGACCTTCGCGCCGGAGGCGATCGAGAGCCCAGACAACACCCGCGGCTCCGATCGAGAGGCCGAGCGCCTCCCATCGCTTGGCCGGGTTCGGGTCGTCCAGCGGATGCATCCGCCACAGGTCCTGGGGATCGAACGTGCTCTCGGCGTCCGCCCCTATCTGCCGGATCGCAGCCCGCGCCGTGCCCTCGTCCCACACTTGGTCGGTCAGGGGCTCATGACTCTGCGGAGAGAAGAGCATGGTCGGCCAGAGGCTAACGCTGCGGGTGTCGACGGAACGAGCGGAGCGGCTACGCGCGGACCGTCTGCACGGCAGTGGCGCCGAGGGCCAGCTCGACGTCGGCCTGGTCGATCACGGCCACGTCGTGCGTGGCGCAGACGACCGCCGTGCCGGACTCGCGCGCGAGCCGTGCGAGGAGCTCGGCGACCGCGCGGGCGTTCGCCTCGTCGAGACGCGCCGTCGGCTCGTCGGCGAGCAGCACGGCGGGGCGGACGGCGATCGCGCGCGCGATCGCGACCCGCTCGCGCTCGCCGGCCGAGAGCTCGTTCGCGCGGCGGTCGACGAGCTCGACCAGTCCGACCGCGGCCAGGGCCGAACGCGCGGGCTCGGCGGCGGCTTCGGCCGACACGCCGCGCAGCGACAGGCCGAGCTCGACGTTCTCCGCGGCACTCAGGAACTCGACGAGCCGCGCGTCCTGGCCGACGACGCCCACGTGGTCGCGGCGGAAGGCGGCGCGCTGCGCCCGGTCGAGCGAGGAGATCGGCATCCCGAGGACCGTCACCTCTCCCGCATCGGGGAGCTCGAGCCCGGCCAGGAGCCGGAGCAGCGTCGTCTTGCCCGAGCCCGAGCGGCCGGTCAGCGGCGGTCACGCGTCCCGAGGGGAACGCGGCGTCGAAGCCGTCGAGCACCGGCGGGCCGGACTCGAACGTCTTGGACACGCCCTGGAGGGACGCGACGGTGTCGCCCGTCGAGCCGGGGAGCAGAGCCTCCGAGGACGAGTCCCCCGCGGCCGCCGTCTGCTGCACCGGGACGATCACGATGCCGTCTCCCGCGAACCTCGCCGCGGCGCGGCGGCCGACACCGGCACGGCGCAGGAGCTCCTCCGGCAGGCGCAGCCAGCCTCCGCGGCCGACGACGATCGACTCGTCCTCGCCGTCCTCGCGGGCCCATTCGGCAGAGAGCCGGCCGTCGCGCACGTGGACGATCCGGTCGGCGATCGATGCCGACTCGGGGTCGTGGCTGACGATCACCGTCGTGCAGCCCTCGGCCCGCGCGAGCTCGCCGAGCACGTCGTAGAGCGTGGCCGCGCTCGCGTGGTCGAGCTCGCCTGTGGGCTCGTCGGCGAAGAGCAGCTTTGGCCGGTGCGCAAGGGCGGCACATACGACGACGCGCTGCTGCTCGCCGCCGGAGAGCTCGTACGGCCGCGAGTTGCGCTTCGCCTCGAGGCCGACGCGGTCGAGCAGCTCGTCGGCCCGGCGGCCCCGCTCGCCGCGCGTCGCTCCCTTCAGCCCGAGTCGGAGTCCGACGAGGTCGCGGGCGGTCAGCTCCGGAGCCAGCGCGCGCGAGTAGTGCTGGTCGGCGTAGCCGGTCTGCTCGGAGCGGTAGCGCGAGAGGGCGCGCGACGACAGTCCGGTGAGGTCGGCGCCGTGGACGATCGCCCGCCCGGCCGAGGGCCGGTCGAGCCCCGCCAGGATCCGTAGCAGCGTGGTCTTGCCGGAACCGCTCGGGCCGAGGACGACGAGGATCTCACCGTCCCGCACGGACAGCGTCAGGCCCTGGAGCGCGGCCGCGTTCCCGCCGGCCGACTCGTAGATGCGGAACAGGTCGCGGGCCTCGATCGCGGTCGCGCGGCTCACGCGGCCGCCTCCGCCGTGGTCGCGACGGGCGAGCGGAAAGCCGCCCAGGTGACGACGCCGACGAGCAGCGCGGCTGCGACGGCGTAGGCGGCGAGCGCGACCACGAGCACCGTCCAGTCGACGTCGAGGCGCAGCGGCGGCACGGGCGTGTCTGCACCAGCGGTCAGGCGCACGACGCTGACGACGAGCGTGCTCAGCACGGCGCCGGTGGCCAGCCCGCCCGCGACGCCGACAGTCGCGACGACGAGCGCGCGCAGCCGCAGCAGACGTCGCAGATCCGCGGGCGAGGCGCCCTGCGCCTCGAGCTCGTGCAGCTCGCCGCGCTCGTCGCGGAGGTCGCTGATCACCGCGAGCAGGAGACCGCCGAGGGCCAGGACGAGCGCGACGATGGCGGCGGCGGCGAGCGTGACGAGCGTGCCGTGGCCGAGCGGATCGGCCGCCAGCGCCGCGACCGCGCCGCCGTACGTCTGCAGCGTGAGCACGTTGAACGGCGCCTGGGTCAGCGCCTGGTCGACGCCGCCCGGGTCGTGCCGGCCGTCGACCCAGACCTCCTCGATCTGGCCCGAGCCCGGCACGGCTCCGTTGAGCACCCCGAGGAGCCAGGACTCGTCCGCCACGACGAAGCTGCCGGTCAGCGTGGGAAAGCGTTGTGCGACGCCGACGACCTTGACGAGGAACTGCTGGTCGACGATCTGCACCGGCACGACGCCGCCCGGTCCGGCGGACGCCGCGAGGTTCGGCGAGGCGATGACCGGGATCGGGCCGCCGTCGCTCGGCTCGCGCGGCCGGAAGCGCGTCTGCAGCGTCGGTGTGATCACGTAGCGGATCTGCGCTGCTCCCGAGCGCGCGTCGAGCGGATGGGCTCCGTTGACGCCGATCCAGCTTCGCGTAGCCGCCCAGCGTCTTCGTCACGCCCGGGCCGACGGCACGAAGCCGGCCGAGCGCCAGCGTCCCCGAGATCTGCGGCACGTACACGCGCGTCCCCGTCGTCGGCAGGTCGAGCGCGAAGCCCGTCAACAGGGCCCCGGCCGCGTCGCGCGGCAGTCGGGCCGTCAGGACGCGCGAGCTTCCGGAGGCGCCGGCGTATCCGCTCCGCACCGGGCCGAACTCGACCTGGTCGAAGTCGCCCTCGTCGTTCTGGATGCTCGCCGAGATCGCCACACCGTCGCCCTTGACCTGGACCGGGAGCTCGAGTCGCTCGGTGCCCGGCGGGATGCGCAAGCCTGCAATGGCGACCGGCCGCCGTGGCCGCACGAGGCTCGCGAGCCGGGCGGGACTCGACGCTGCGAAGTCGTCGCGCCAGCGCAGCTTCGTGAGCGCCGCCGCCGGGACCCCGAGCACCGTCGTGCCCAGCTGCCCGCCCCCGGAAGCGTCTCCCTGCACGCGCGTGACCGGGTAGCCCGTGACGTCCCGGCCGAGCTTCCCGAAGGCGGCGAGCGGTGCGGCGTCGAGCGGGTAGACGCCCTGCGTGAAGTCCTCCTGCAGCGTCGCGGTGAGCGGCACCGTGTACGCCGCCTCGTCCGCCTGGTTGCGCGTCAGCGTCGAGCGGTACGCGCCCGCGAAGGCGGCGAGGCCGATCGAGACGATGAGGAAGGAAACCGCGATCGCACTCCGTCCCGGGTTGCGCGCGAGCGAGACCGCGGCCAGGCGCAGCGGGACGACCGAGCCGCGCGTCGAGCGCTCGAGCAGGCGCAGGATCGGCGGGAGCAGCCGGACGCCGACGACGGCGGCGACGAACGCGACCAGGCCCGGGAGCAGCAGGAGGAAGACGCCGGTTCCCCGCTCCTGGGCGATCGACGCCGAGTCTGCGCTGCCGCGGACGAGAGCGAGGACGACGGCGACGAGCGCGCCGATCGCGGCGACGTCGATCGGGGTGATCGTGAACGGCCCGACGCGCCGACGGGGCCGCCAGAGCGAGAGCAGCAGCACGAGCGTCGCGGCGGCGGCCAGCCCGGCGGCGGCCGCGATGCCTGCCCACGAGAGCACGGAGTGCTGGAGCACGGCGCCGGCCGGCGAGCCGGCCGCATCGGCGATCGCTGCGGCGACCGCGGCTCCCACGGCCCAGCCGACGATCGTCCCCGCGAGCGCGATCGCGACGGCCTCGGCCGCGAACACGAGCCCCCGCTGGCTGCCGCTCGCGCCGAGCCAGGTCAGTCGCCGCATCGCCGCCTGGTTGCGGCGGCTGCCACTCGCGGCGGCGAGCAGCGCGAATGCGAGCAGCAGCGCCGCCGCCTCGCCGCCGATCAGGAGCAAGCGCCGGCCGGCGACCGTGCTCGAGTCGCTCGCCGCCTGCACGGCGTCGGTCGGGGCCTCGAGCCCGAAGAACTCGGACGCCGACTCGAGCTCGGACTGCGCCTGCGTGACGCGCGACTGGAAGCTGCCGACGCTCCAGGCGTGGACATCGCCGCGCTGGAGCGGAACGATCCAGCTGTACGCGCGGTAGAGGGCGGACGTGAACGGGGCCGCTGCGAGCGCCGAGACGCCGTTCGCGACCAGGATCGGGACCGCCTTGGCGGCGTGGTACGTCGCGGCCTGCTCGACGGCGGCATTCAGCTTCTGGCCGACGTCGCTCCCGAGCGCGAGGTCGGAAACGAGCGTCCCCTTCCCGACGACGACGAGGTGCAGCTTGGGGTCCGAGGGCACCGCCCCGCGGCCGCCGACCTCGATCAGCTCGCAGCGGCTGCGCGTGCACGGTCGCGGATACCGGCCCGAGCGGAGACGTACCCAGTTGCGGATGCCTTCGATCGCGGTCAGGTCGGTGATCGCGCCGCCGATGGTGCTCTCGCGAAAGACGGCCGTTGCGAACGGCGGGCGGTGGGCGAGCTTCCCGAGCGCCTGCGTCGCGACCGAGTCGAGCATCGGGAACCGCTCCGAGGTCTGGCCGGGCACGCCGCCCCACGATGCCCGCAGGACGCGTTGCGCCGGGTCGAGCTGCTGGAGGTCGCGACTGAGCGCCCGGTCCTGCGCGACGAGGCTCCCGCCCAGCACTGCCGCCAGAGCCCCTGCCCCGACCGCGACGCCGAGCCCGACTAGCACCGCCAGTCCCCAGCGATGGCGCAGTCGGGCACCGGCGAGTCGCAGCGGATAGAGGAACCTGGCCAAAACCGGTGAACGAACTATACTGGTGTCGCGAATGGCAGGCCGCAAGGCACCACGGTACGACATCCCCAACGCCGCGCCCGAGCCCCTCCGGCGCGTGCAGCTGTTCGTCAACACGGTCAACTGCGAGAGCGGCGAGGACTGGCTGGTCACCTGGCTCGAGGGCGAGGGCGTGAAGGCGCCGGCCGCCGACCTCGACCGCGCGCGCGTCATCCGTGAGGCCCTCCGGGAGCTCCTCCACGCGAACAACCTGCACGAGATCGAGGGCGATCCCTGGCCGGTGCTCACCGCGGCCGCTGATGCGGCGCAGCTCTCGATCGACTTCTCGTGGCCGCAGCTCGTCGCCCGTGCGCCCGGCGTCGACGGTGCGGTCGGCCAGATGCTGGCGATGGTCTACGCGGCCATGGCCGACGGAAGCTTCGAGCGCCTCAAGTGCTGCCGGAACGATCACTGCCGGTGGGCGTTCTACGACTACTCGAAGAACCGCTCGGCGAGCTGGTGCTCGATGCAGCTCTGCGGCAACCGCCGCAAAACGAGCGCCTACCGCGCCCGGCGGACGCGCGCCTAGCTCGGGCACGCCGTCGCCCCTAGGCTTTCGGCGTGGCGATCTGCCCGACGTGTGGTCAGGAGAGCCCCGAGGGCTTCCGTTTCTGCGGCGTGTGCGGTGCGGATCTGGCAGCGACGCCGGAACCTGTCCGCGAGATCCGTAAGACGATCACTGTCCTGTTCTGCGACGTGACCGGCTCGACAGCGCTCGGTGAGAAGCTCGATCCCGAATCACTCAGGCGCGTGATGGTGCGCTACTTCGAAACGGCGCGTGGATGCCTGGAGCGCCACGGCGGGACCGTCGAAAAATTCATCGGCGATGCGGTCATGGCCGTCTTCGGCGTTCCGGCTGTGCACGAGGACGACGCCTTGCGGGCTCTACGCGCCGCTGCGGAGCTCCGCGATTCGATCTCTGCGCTCAACCTGGACCTCGAGCGCGACTACGGCGTGTCGGTGCAGGTGCGGATCGGCGTCAACACCGGCGAGGTCGTCACCGGCACCGAGGAGCGGCTGGCCACGGGCGACGCAGTCAACGTCGCTGCTCGGTTGGAGCAGGCTGCCGCGCCGGGAGAGATCCTGGTCGGGCAGGAGACACTGCGGCTGGCGCGAGACGCGGTCGACGTCGAGAGGGTGGAACCGCTCACCGCGAAGGGCAAGAGCGAGCCTGTCGACGCTTTTCGACTCGTGACCGTTCGGAAGGATGTACCGGCTTTCGAGCGGAGGCAGGACGCACCGATGGTCGGCCGCAGCCGTGAGCTGGCACTGCTGAACCAGGCCTTCGAGCGGGCCGCCTCCGAGTCTGCGTGTCACCTCTTCACCATCCTCGGGCCGGCAGGCGTCGGCAAGTCGCGGCTCGTCGCAGAGCTGCTCCGCGGCCTCGGCGACGACACCGAGGTGCTCTCGGGGCGCTGCCTGTCGTACGGGGAAGGGATCACCTACTGGCCGCTCGTCGAGGTCTTCCGTCACGTCGGCGCCGAGGACGAGCTTGCAAAGGCGCTCTCCCAGCCCGCTAGAGACGAGACGTTCTGGTTGATCCGCACGTGGCTCGAGGAACGGGCCCGTGTACGACCGCTCGTTCTCGTCCTCGACGACCTCCACTGGGCAGAGCCGACGTTCCTCGACATGATCGAGCACGTGGCCGACTGGAGCCGCGGCGCGCCGATCCTCCTTCTCTGCATTGCCCGTGCAGAGCTGCTCGACGCTCGCCCGGCCTGGAGTGGTGGGAAGCTGAATGCGACCACGGTGCTGCTCGAGCCGCTCAGCGAGTCGGAGAGCGAAGAGCTCGTGACCAACCTCGTGGGGAAGCTGCCCGTGGGCGAGCGGACCCGCCGGCAGATCGTCGAGGCCGCCGAGGGCAACCCCCTCTTCGTCGAGGAGATGCTGGCCATGGTCGCGGAGGACGGAGGTGGTCTCGAGATGACGGAGGTGCCGCCGACCGTTCAAGCCCTGCTCGCCGCGCGCCTCGACCGACTACAACCCCGGGAGCGGCAGGTCGTGCAGCGGGCTTCGGTCGAGGGCAAGGTGTTCCATCGAGGAGCGGTTGCCGAGCTGACACCCGAGGACGCGCGGCCGGACGTGTCTGCGCATCTGCTCGCTCTCGTGCGCAAGGAGCTGATACGCCCGGACGAGCGTGACATGCCGGGCGAGGACGCCTTCCGCTTCCGCCACCTGCTCATACGCGACACCGCGTATCAGAGCCTGCCCAAGGACGAGCGGGCGTTCCTTCACGAGCGCTTCGCATCCTGGTTGGAGCGGGTCACGGCCGACCGCGCTCAGGAGTACGAGGAGATCCTGGGCTATCACCTCGAGCAGGCGTACTGCCTCCGAGCGGAGCTGGGGCCTGTCGACGGGGCCGGCAGTGAGCTCGGGCGGCGCGCTGCCGGGCATCTCGCTGCGGCGGGGCGACGGGCGTTGGACCGGAACGACATCCCGGCGGCGAGAAACCTGCTCGATCGTGCCGCCGGTGTGCTCGAGCGCACCGACCCTGCCCGCGTGGCCATTCTTCCCGACCTCGGTCAGACGCTCAAGACCGCCGGCGACTACGAGCGCGCCCGCCCGATCCTCGACGAGGCTGTCGAGCTGGGGCGAGAAACCGGGGACGTGCGGAACGAGCAGCGAGCCCGTGTCGAGTTGCTCGTGCTCCGGATGGAGAGCGAACCCGATTTTCAGATGGCCGAGTTCGTCGCCGGCGTGGATACGGCGGTCGGCCTGCTGGCGGAGCTGGGCGACGACGCGGCAGTCGCACGAGCGCTTCAGGCGCGCTGTGTCGCCTATCTGGTTGTCAGCCGGTACGACCTGATGGAAGAACCGCTGGAGCGCGGCCTCGTTCACGCTCGTCGCGCCGGTGACCGCCGCGCGGAGGGGGACATCCTCTTCTGGCTAATGGGGCTGCGAGCCTTCGGTTCGACGCCCGTCGACGCGGCAATCGAACGGTGCGAGCGTGCCCTTGCGGAGGCACCGGGCAATCTCCACGTCGAGGAGGGCGCGCTGACCTTTCTCGGACTCCTGCGCGCCATGGAGGGTCGATTCGACGACGCGCGCCGCTTCCGGAGCCGCTCGCTCGAGCTGGCACGGGAGTTCGGCGACAGGGTGCACATGGCCGGCACCGCGATGATCGACGGGTGGATCGAGCTGCTGGCTCGGCAGCCGCGGCGCGCCGAGGACGTGCTCCGTGCCGGTGCCGAGCAGCTGATCGAGATGGGAGAGACCGCCTATCTCTCGACGACCGCTGCGGTGCTGGCCGCGGCCCTGTACGAGCAGTCGCGGTACGAGGAGGCCGAGACGTGGACGAAGACGAGCGAAGAGACGTCATCGCCGGACGACGCCGCCTCGGAGATGGAGTGGCGGGCAGTGCGCGGCAAGATCTTCGCGCGTCGAGGCGACGTCGAGGCGGGCGAGGCGCTCGTCCGCGAGGCGGTCGCCAGAGGGCGCGAGACCGATGATCTTCGGTCGCTCGGCGACTGCCTGCTCGACCTGGCAGAGGTGCTCGCGCTTGGCGGTCGCGGCGTCGAGTCGATTCCGCTCGCGGAGGAGGCCCTGGGACTCTACGAGCGGAAGGGCATCGTGCCCTCGGTCGAACGCGCTCGGGCTCGGCTCGAAGGTCTCGGCGTCGGTTAGTCCCGGGCGAGCGCGACGATGCCCGCCGCCACGAGCTCGGCGATCTCCGGCTCGGAGTAGCCCGCCTCCGCCAGCACCTCGGCTGTGTGGGCGCCGAGCTCGGGCGGCGCAGAGGGGTGACGGACACGTTCACCGTCGATCGAGACCGGGAACGCAGGAATGCGCAGGCCGCCGACGGCGGGGTGTGGAAGCTCCTGCAGGATCTCGAGCGCCTCGGTCTGCTCCGCCAAGGCGACCTCGGACACGTCCTGAACCGGCGCCGCCGGGACGCCCGCGTCCGCGAGGCGCGCGAGCCAGTGCTCCCGCGGCTCGGCGGCAAAGCTGGCCTCGAGCAGCGGAACGAGCGCCTCGCGGTTCGCCACGCGATCGGCGTTGGCCGTGAACCGCGCGTCCGACGCCAGCTCCGGCAGGCCGAGCGCGTTGACGAGGGCCGAGAACAGCCGGTCGTTGCCGGCCGCGATCATCAGCCGGCCGTCGCTCGCCGAGAACGCCTGGTAGGGGACGATCGACGGAAAGGCCGTTCCGTGCGGGGCGGGAACGGCGCCCGCGCCGAGGAAGCCGGTCAGGTGGTAGGCCATGAACCCGAGCGCCGTCTCGTACAGGGACACGTCCACCTCGCGTCCCTCGCCGGTCCGCTCGCGCTCGTGGAGCGCGGCCAGGATCCCGATCGCCGCCCACATCCCTGTGCCCTGGTCGGACACGGAGACACCCGCCCGGACGCCGTCGCGCCCGGGCTCGCCGGTGACGCTGACGATCCCGCCCGCCGCCTGCGCGAGCGGGTCGTACCCCGGCCGGTCCCGCCATGGGCCGGTGCGCCCGAACGAGCGGATCGAGCAGTAGACGAGTCGCGGGTTGCGTGCGCGGAGTGCCTCCGCGCCGAGTCCGCGCTCTTCGGCGAGGCCGGGGCGGAGACTCTGCACGAGCACGTCGGCGTCGTCGACGAGCCTGAGCATGACGTCGTTGCCGCGCCGGAGGTCGACGCACACCGAGCGCTTCCCCGCGTTGACGGTCAGGAAGAGCGTGCTCTCGCCCTCCCACCAAGGCGGCCCCCAGGTCCGCGCCTCGTCTCCCACTCCGGGCGGCTCGATCTTGACGACGTCCGCGCCCAGCGCGGCCAGCACCTCGGTGCAGTAGGGGCCGGCGAGCGACGTTGTCACGTCGACGACGCGGATGCCGCGGAGTGGGGCGAACGTCACGCGGGCGATGCTACTTCGGCAGGAGTCGGCGAACCGACAGACTGTCGCGATGAACCGCCTGGCGCAGGAGACGAGCCCGTACCTCCTCCAGCACGCCGAGAACCCGGTCGACTGGTACCCGTGGGGCGAGGAGGCGCTGACCCGCGCCGGCGAGGAGAACCGGCCGATCCTGCTCTCGATCGGCTATGCGGCCTGCCACTGGTGCCACGTCATGGCGCACGAGTCGTTCGAGGACGCCGAGACGGCGGCCGCGATGAACGAGCTGTTCGTGAACGTGAAGGTCGACCGCGAGGAGCGGCCCGACCTCGACGCGCTCTACATGGACGCCGTGACGGCGCTGACCGGCCAGGGCGGATGGCCGATGACCGTCTTCCTGACGCCCGCCGCGGAGCCGTTCTACGGCGGCACGTACTTCCCGCCTGAGCCGCGGCACGGCCTGCCGAGCTTCCGGCAGATCCTCGCGGCGGTGGCCGAGGCGTATCGTGAGCGCCCCGCGGACGTGGCCCGGACGGCCGAGGAGCTCGTCGACGCGATCCGGCGCGGCGCCGAGGTGAGGCCGTCGAACGAGCCGCTCACCGAGTCGATCCTCGGGGATGCGGTCCGTGCGCTCTCGAGGCTCTTCGACCCGGCTGAGGGCGGCTTCGGCGGCGCTCCGAAGTTCCCGCCCGCCTCGGCGCTCGAGCTGCTCATGCGCCGGGACGGCGTCGACATGGTCACGCGCACGCTCGACGCGATGGCCGCCGGGGGCATGTACGACCTGGTCGGCGGCGGCTTCCACCGCTACTCGGTCGACGAGCGCTGGCTCGTCCCCCACTTCGAGAAGATGCTCTACGACAACGCGCTCCTCGTCCCCGCATACCTGCACGCGTGGCTGTTGACGGGGGACGTGCGCTACCGCGAGATCGCGGAGGAGACGGTCGAGTACATGCTCCGCGACCTCCGGCTTCCCGAGGACGCCTTCGCCTCCTCGCAGGATGCCGACACCGATGGCGTCGAGGGCCTCACGTACACGTGGACCGCGGGCGAAGTGGGTCCCGAGGTCGCCCCGCTGCTCGAACCGTTCGAGCACGGACGCTCGATCATTCGCGGCGAGCTCTCACCGGACGCCCGAGCGCGCCTGCTCGCGGTCCGTGCCGAGCGGCCGCAGCCGGGGCGTGACGACAAGGCGATCGCGTCCTGGAACGGGCTCGCGCTCGCGGCACTGGCCGAAGCCGGCCGTCGGCTCGAGCGGCCCGACTGGATCGACGTTGCGCGCTCTCTTGCCGACTTCCTGCTCGGGCCGCTCTCCACGGACGGACGCCTGCGGCGCAGCTACCGCGCCGGCCGGACGAGCGGCACGGGCTACCTCGACGACTACGCGAACGTCGCGTACGGCCTGTACGAGCTGCACGTCGCGACCGGCGAGCTCCGGTTCCTCGAGGAGTCGCGGCGCCTGGCGCTGCTCGCGATCGAGCTCTTCGCCGACGACGATCGCGGCGGCTTCTTCATGACACCCTCGGACGGCGAGCGGCTCGTCGCACGCACGAAGGACCTCGACGACAGTCCGATCCCGTCTGGCAACTCGATGCTCGCACACGTCCTGCTCCGGCTGGGGCGGATCTACGGCGACGACGAGCTCGAGCGCCGCGCCGTCTCCGTCCTGCGCCTCGTCGCCCCGTCGCTTGCGCGGAGCCCGTCGTTCTTCGCCTGGGCGCTCTGCGCGCTCGACCTGTACCTGTCGCCGCCGCGCGAGATCGCGATCGTCGGCCGGCCGCAGGACGAGGTCGCGCGCGTCGCGTTGGCGGGCTTCGAGCCGAACACTGTGGTTGCTTTCGGCCCCGGCGAGGGCGTGCCGCTCCTCGACGGCAAGACCGCGGTCGGCGGTGCGCCGACGGTCTACGTCTGCGAGCGCTTCGCCTGCCGGGCTCCGGTCACGGAACCGGCTCTTCTTCGTCCGTAGCGACGAGCTGCTCGAAGGCTCGCTCGAAGACCTCCTGCGGCTGCGCCCCGAGTACGAGAAGGCGCCGGTCGAGCAGGAAGCCGGGAACGCCCGTGATGCCGATCGACACGGCCTGGGCCGTCAGCCCGAGCACCCGGTCGCGGTACGCGTCATCGGCCAGCACCTCGTCCACCTCGGCCACGTCCAGGCCGACCTCGACCGCGAGGTCGCGCAACACCCCCGGATCGCCGATGTCCCGCGCCTCGGCCCAGTAGGCGTCCATCAGCCGGTCGTGGACGGCGCCGTGAAGCCCGCGCTCCCGCGCGAGCTCGGTCACGCGCAGCGCGCGCATCGTGTTCGGCACGACCTCGGGCGGCGGGTTGTACGCGAGCCCCTCCTCGGCGAAGCGGGCGCGCACCCGGTCGTGGAACGTGTCGCCGTAGCGCGCGCGAAGCTGCTCGCGCGGGATCCCCTCGGCCGGATACTCCGGGTGGAGGTCGAACGGGAGCCACGTCACCTCGGCGCCGAACCGGCGCGCGATCCACTCGGCCGTGGGCTGGCCGAGCCGGCAGAACGGTCAGATGTAGTCCGACCAGACGAGGACGTCGAGCGCGGCCACGGTTATGCGGACGCGGTGATCGTGATCCCGCCGCGCGCCTTCTGCGTCAGCGCCACGTCGACGGCATCGGTCGCGATCCCGAGAGCGCCCGCGATGTCGTCGCGGATCCGGACGGCGAGCGCCTCGCAGAAGTGCTCCTCGTTCCGGAAGCCGCACAGATAGTGCTTCAGCGACCGCGTCTCGAGGCAGGTCTTGCCGGGCCGGTAATGGATCGCGAGCACGTACAGGTCGGGCTGATGCGTGAGCGGGCAGACGGCGGTCAGCTCGTCGCTCGTCAGCTCCACTTCGCGCGCGCCGGGGTTCGGGAACGTCTCCAGCTCGGCCACGGACGTACTGTAGGCGCCGATGCCGAGCCGCCGCGTGTATCTCGCAGGCCCTCCGTACGCCGAGGAGTACCGGCGCCGGGCCGCCACGCTCGCCGAAGCCGCAGGCTGGGAGCCGGTCGACCCGATGCGCCGCGACTTCCGGGGCCGCACCGAGGGCAGGGAGCCGGACATCGTCGAGGGCGATCTCGCCGACATCGACTCTTGCGACGCCGTCCTCGCCGACTTCACCCGGCCCGACGAAGGCACGGCCATGGAGGCCTGGTACGCGCACTCCCGCGGCATCCCGGTCGTCGCCTATACGGGCGGGACGCCCCCGCACCCGTGGACTGTCTACGTCGCAGCCGCGGTCCACGCGGACCTCGAGGACGCGACGAGCGCGCTCAGGTCTCGAGGCTGAGCAGGTCGTCCAGCGTCTCGCGCCGGCGGATAAGCCGCGCCGTGCCCGCGGAAACGAGCACGGCAGCCGGCCGCGGCACCACGTTGTAGTTCGAGGCCATCGCCAACGTGTATGCGCCCGTGGCCGGAACCGCCAAGAGGTCTCCGCGCACCGGGGCGGGCAGTTGGGCGCGCTCGACGAGCACGTCTCCCGACTCGCAGTGCTTGCCGCACACCGTGTACGTCCCGGCAGTGGCTTCGTCGGCGCGGTTTGCGAGCAGGCACGAGAAGCGCGCCTCGTAGAGCTGCGGTCGCGGGTTGTCCGACATGCCGCCGTCGACCGCGACGTAGGTCGTCGTCTCGCTCGAGTGCTTCACGACCCCGACGCGGTAGAGCGTCACGCCCGCCTCCCCGACGAGCGAGCGGCCCGGCTCGAACACGAGCCGCGGCACCGGCAGTCCGTGCAACGCCCACGCCCGCTCGACGCGGTCGACGATCGTTCCGGCGAAGTCCCGGATCTTGGGAGCCGCGTCCGTCTCGACGTAACGGATGCCGAGCCCGCCGCCTCCGTCGACGACCCGCGGTGTCCAGTCGAGCTCCGAGCGGCACTCGGCGGCGAAGCCGGCGAGCCAGTCGACCGAGAACCGCGCAGGCGAGACGTCGAGGAGCTGAGAGCCGAGGTGCACGTGCAGGCCCTGGACGTCGAGGCCGAGTCGGCGCGCGCGGGCGATCGCGCCCAGGGCCTGCTCCGGCGGGAGGCCGAACTTCGAGCCGCGGTGGCCCGTCTTGATTGCGTCGTGCGTGTCCGGATCGATTCCCGGCGTGACGCGGACGAGCACCCGCCGCACGCCTGCCGCGGCGGCCCGCTCCACCTCGTCCTCTGCGTCGAGCACGACCAGCCAGACGTCGGCCTCCGCCGCCCGCCGGAGCTCGTCGTCCGACTTGTTGTTGCCGTGGACGACGATCCGTTCCGCCGGGACGCCCGCACGAAGCGCGAGCTCGAGCTCGCCCAGCGTCGACACGTCCGCGCCGAGCCCCTCCTCGGCGAACAGGGCGAGCAGCGCGACGTTCGGGAACGCCTTCGATCCGTAGAGCGTGACCGCGTCCGGCGCCGCCTCCCGGTAGGCCCGCGCCCGCGCGTGAAGGGTCTCCTCGCAGTAGGCGACGAGCGGCGTCCCGAACTCGCTTGCGAGCGCCGAGGCCCGCATGCCGCCGAGCACGAGCTCGCCGTCCTCGACCGCGACGGAGTCGGGCAGGAGCTCGAGGACGCCCATGACGGCGACGCTAGCACTCGCTAGACTTGGAGGACTGTGCAGGGCCTGCTTGCATAGCGAAGGAGGCGATCGCGGCCACGCCGCGACGACTTCCAACGGCCTCTCGATCGAGAGGCTTTTTTGTTCCCGGACAGCTAGGGCAGAGTGATGGATCGGTACGACGCAGCGGCAGTCGAGGCAAAGTGGCAGAAGGTCTGGGCCGACACCGGCGCGTTCGAGGTCGCCAATCCGGAGCCCGGGGCCGAGCCGCCCCGCAAGAGCTACGTGCTCGAGATGCTGCCGTACCCCTCCGGCACCCTCCATCTGGGACACCTGCTCGTCTACACGATCGGAGACGTCCTCACGCACTTCCGCCGCCGCAACGGCATGCACGTGCTGCGGCCGATGGGCTACGACGCCTTCGGCCTGCCCGCCGAGAACGCGGCCATCCGCGAGGGCGGCCATCCGCGCGAGATCGTCGCCAGGAACATCGAGCACATCCGCTGGGAGTTCAAGCGGCTCGGTTACGCATTCGACTGGACCCGCGAGCTCTCGACGGCCGACCCGCGGTACTACCGCTGGACGCAGTGGCTGTTCCTGAAGCTGCTGGAGGCCGGGCTCACGTACCGCAAGGAGGCGCCGGTCAAGTGGTGCCCGCAGGACCAGGTCGTGCTCGCGAACGAGCAGGTCCGCGACGGCCACTGCGAGTACTGCGGTGCCGAGGTCGAGGCGCGGATGATGGAGCAGTGGTTCTTCAAGACGACGGCGTACGCGGACGAGCTGATCGACTCGCTCGCCGAGCTCGACTGGCCGGAACGGATCGTCGCCATGCAGCGCCACTGGATCGGCCGCTCCCACGGTGCCGAGATCACCTTCCGCATCGACGAGCTCGGGATCGACATCCCCGTCTTCACGACCCGCGCGGACACGCTCTTCGGGGCCACGTTCTTCGTGATCGCGCCCGAGCACCCGCTGGTCGAAGAGCTGGCCGCGCGCTCGCCCCACGGCGGCGAGATGCTCGATTACGCACGCACGGCGGCGGCCAAGCGTGGCGAAGAGCGGGCGGCGGCTGTCGAGAAGACAGGTGTTCCAACCGGCTTCGACGTGACGAATCCGGTCAACGGCGAGCAGCTGCCGATCTGGGTCGCCGACTACGTGCTGATGGAGTACGGCACCGGCGCCGTCATGGCCGTTCCGGCCCACGACGAGCGGGACTACGCCTTTGCCCGCACGTTCGACCTGCCCGTCCGGACGGTCGTCGCCCCAGCGGACGGAGACGTGCCCGAAGAGGGCGCGTTCTCGGAGCACACGGAGGGCGAGCGGCTCGTCAACTCGGATCGGTTCACCGGCATGAGCGCGCCCGAGGGCGCACGCGCGATCGTCGAGTGGCTCGAGTCCGAAGGCAAGGGGAAGCCCGCGATCAGCTACCGCCTGCGCGACTGGGGCTTCTCACGTCAGCGCTACTGGGGATGCCCGATCCCGGTCGTCTACTGCGACTCGTGCGGGATCGTGCCCATCCCCGAGGACGAATTGCCCGTCCTGCTGCCGGACATCGACGACTACCGGCCGCGCGGAGAGGCACCGCTCGCGCAGGCCGAGGACTGGGTGCGCGTCCCGTGCCCCCGCTGCGGCGGCGAGGGCCGGCGCGAGGTCGACACGATGGATACCTTCGTCGACTCGTCCTGGTACTTCCTGCGCTATTGCGATCCGCACAACGACACCGCGGCGTTCGACCGGCGGATCGTCGACTACTGGTGCCCGGTCGACCACTACACGGGCGGCGTCGACCACGCCGTGATGCACCTGATCTACGCGCGCTTCTTCATGAAGGCGTTGAACGACATCGGCCTCGTCGGCTTCCGCGAGCCGTTCGCGAAGTTCTTCGGGAACGGCTGGGTGCAGCTCGGAGGCTCGAAGATGTCGAAGTCGAAGGGCAACGTGCTCGGCCCGGACGAGCTGATCGACACGTACGGCGCCGATCCGCTGCGGCTCTACATCCTGTTCATCGGGCCGGCCGACCAGGACATGGAGTGGACGGAAGGCGGTATCGAGGGCATGAACCGGTTCGTCCGCCGCCTCTGGCGCGCAGTCGGCGAGGTCGCCGAGCACGGGCGCGCGGGCAACGGAGTCCCGGGGCCGCTCGCGCGGAAGGCGCATGAGACGATCGCCCGCGTCACGGACGACATCGGCCGCCGGCAATCCTTCAACACGGCAATCGCCGCCGTCATGGAGCTCCTGAACGAGTTGGCGCCGCGCCCGGACGACCCGGACGCGCGCTTCGCGGCCGAGTCCGCCGTCAGCCTGATCCAGCCCTACGCACCGCACCTGGCCGAGGAGCTGTGGGCGACGCTCGGCCACGAGCGGCTGTGGGAACAGCCCTGGCCGGTTCACGACCCGGCGCTGCTCGTGCACGACACGTTCGAGCTCGTCGTCCAGGTGAACGGCAAGGTGCGCGACCGCTTCGACGTGCCGTCCGACCTGGCCGAAGAGGAGCTGGTCGAGCGGGCCAAGGCGTCTCCGCGCGTGCAAGCCCACATGGACGGCAAGACGGTACGCACGGTGCACGTCGTCCCGGGCAAGCTCGTGAACCTCGTGGTCTAGCGGCCCTCGGCCGGCGCGCCGTCTGCGTGCAGAAGAAGTCACACATCCGGCACGGTTCGGTGACGGGATCGTTGTCACACTGGACGACATGCCAGCGCTGCCGCTCTCTCGACGCCAGGCGCTCGTGGCCGTGGGGGCGCTGGCCGTCATCCTCGTCGTGGCGGGAAACATGCTGGCGAGCGGTGGGCCGAGCTCTGCGCATGTGCCTCCGGGACTCCCGGTCGCGGCGGCGCCCCCCGCACCGCCTCCGCGTCTCGTCGTCGACGTCGCGGGTGCCGTCCGTCGCCCCGGCCTCTATCGGCTGCCGCAAGGGTCGCGGATCGCGGACGCGGTTGCGCGCGCCGGCGGCGCGACTCGCAAGGCGTCGCTCGACGGCGTCAACCTCGCCGCGCCGATCGCAGACGGTGAGCAGGTCGTCGTTCCGGCGCGCACTCCGAGCGGCGCAGCGGCGGTTCCGGCGACGGCCGGAGGCGCGCCTGCCGGCCCGGTCAGCCTGAGCACCGCGACGGCCGAGCAGCTCGATGCGCTGCCCGGCATCGGCCCGGTGACAGCGCAGAAGATCGTGGACTACCGCGCACAGCACGGCGCGTTCGACTCCGTCGACGAGCTCGATGCGATCTCCGGCATCGGCCCCGCCAAGCTCGACCAGCTCCGCGGCCTGGTCGTGCCGTGACCGGGGCGCTGCGTGGCCTTGCTCCACCCCAGCTCCTCGTCGGCGCGGCGTGCTGCGGCGTCGCCGCCGCCAATGTGGCACGTGTGCACTGGACAGGAATCACCGGTGTGGCGGTCGGCTCGTCGCTCCTGGCTGCGGCGGTGTTGCCCGACCAGAGGTTGCTGATCGGCGCGCTGGCATTCCTCCTCGCCGGCTGGTGCTGGGGCAGTACCCGGCTCGACGCGATCGACCGCAGCCCACTGTCGCCGCTGCTGGGGACGGCCGAGCACGCCAAGGTGGTTGTCACGGCACCACCGCGTACGTCCCGGTTCGAGATTCGCGCGCAGGCCGTGGTGCACCGTTTCGGCAGGCTCCAGGTCTCGGAGCCTGTCCTGCTCGAGCTTCCCGTCGGGCGCCCTCCTGCGCAAGGGGACGTCCTCGACGTGCTCGGTCTGCTCGCGCCGCCGAAGGGGCCGGAGCACGGCTTCGACGAGCGGACCTATCTCCGCCGACACGGGATCCACGTGGTGCTCCGGGGAGACCGCTGGCACGTCGTCGGGCAGCGCGGCGGACTCGGCGGGATCGCCGACAGGATCCGCGCGTTCGTGAGCCGCGGTCTGTCGAGCGGCAGCGCGGGCGAGCAGCGGGCTGTCCTGCTCGGCGTCGTGCTCGGCGCGGACGAAGGGTTGTCGCAAGGCCTCCGCGACCGGTTCCGTGCCTCGGGCCTCTACCACCTGCTGGCGGTCTCAGGTCAGAACGTCGCGCTCGTCGCCGGCGGCGCCCTGCTCGTCGCCTGGCTCGCGGGCATCCCACGGCTCGTCGGCGAGTTCGGCGCGCTCGCGGCGATCGCGGCGTACGTGCTCGCGGTCGGCGCACAGCCGTCGGTCGTCCGGGCCGGGATCGCCGGTGCGCTGGGCTCGATCTCGTGGCTGCTCGCCCGCGAGCGCGACCGCTGGTGGTTCCTGCTCGTGGGTGCCCTCGTCCTGCTGGCGTGGAACCCGTACACGCTGCTCGACGCGGGCTTCCAGCTCTCGTTCGCGGCCGTGGTGGCGATCTTCACGCGTCGCGCCCCGGATCGGACGCGCGCTCGAGGGGTACCCGGTGCACCGGAAGCTCGCAGGCTTCCTCGCGATCTCGACGGCGTGCGGCCTCGCGACGGCTCCGATCCTCTGGCTGCAGTTCCACGCCGTTCCTCTGCTAGCTGTGCCGGCGAATGCGCTCGCGGCGCCTGTGGTCGGCCCGCTCCTCGGCCTCGCACTGACCGCAGCCGCGGTCCATCCGTTGGCGCCTTCCGCCGCCGCGGCGCTCACCTGGCTCGCGGGGTGGTGCGCCGCCTACCTCGCGTTCTGCGCGCGTCTGATGGGTGGCATGCCGTTCGCCCAGGTGCGTTCGGGGTGGGCAGCGACGGCAATCGGCCTCGGTGCCGCCCTGGCCGGAACCTATGCTTGGAGGCGATGCCGGAACAGAACCTGAAGCCTGTCTACGTGCTCTCCGGCAGCGATCGACCCAAGGTCGAGCGCGCAGTCGAGCGCCTGCGCTCGCACTTCGATCCCGAGGCGGTCGAGCGCCTCTTCGCCGCCGAGGCGAGCGGGGAGGAGGCGGTGGCGGCGTGCAACGCGCTTGGCCTCTTCGGCGGGGGCTCACGGCTCGTGCTCGTCGAAGGCGTCGACCGCTGGAAGGCGGCGGACGCGAAGGCGATCGCCGACTACCTGCGCTCTCCCACACCCGACACCGTGCTCGCGCTGGCCGGAGAGGAACTCAAGAAGGAATCATCGCTCGTCAAGGCGTGCGCCAAGGCAGGCGACGTGCTCGTCTACGACACGCCGCGGCGCAACCTCGGTGCGTGGGTCGCCGAGCAGTTCTCGCGCGCGGGCGCGAAGGCCGAGCCCGAGGCTTGCCGGCTGCTGGTCGAGTTCGTCGGCGACGACCTGTTCGATCTCGCCAGCGAGGTGGACAAGCTCGTGACCTGGGCAGACGGGGACGAGATTCGCGAGTCCGATGTCGAAGCGCTCGTCGCCCCGCGGGCCGAGACCCCGCCGTGGACACTCACGGATGCCTGGGCGCGGCGGGACACAGCCGGCGTGCTCGCAGCGTGCGAGCGGGTGCTCACACGAGGCGACAAGACGGTGAGCGGACTCGTCTGGCAGCTCGCCGACCACGTCGGGCTCGTTCGCGCCTGCGCCGACTTCGCGCGCGACGGGGTGCCCGTGGCCGAGGCGGCGAAGCGCCTGCGCAAGAAGGAGTACCCCGTGCGCAAGGCGTACGGCCAGGCCGAGGCGTTCAGCGGCGCCGAGCTCGACGCGGCCGTGACGCGGCTCGCCGATCTCGACGCGGCGGTCAAGGGAGGATCGAGGCTGCCCGACGACCTCGAGCTCGAGCGCATCCTTGTCGAGATCACGCGCACGCGCGCCGGAGCGGGCCGCCCGGCGCCCGCCCGCGAGACCGCTGTGCGCTAGCTACGCGGCCTTGCCGGAAGCCAACCGCGAGGCCTGAGCCTTCTTGCGGGCAGCCGTGTTCCGGTGGAGCGCACCGCGTGTCGCCGCCTTGTCGATGCAGCGGACGAGCTCTGCGTGCTCCGCGGCGACCTTCTCGGCGTCGCCGTCCTCGACCGCGTCCCGCAGACGGCGGGTGAGCGTCTTGACGGTCGAGCGGTAGCGAAGGTTCTCGAGCCGCTGGCGAGCGGCGCTGCGTACGCGCTTCTTCTGCTGGTGAATGTTCGGCATCGGTCGGTGACAGGTACGGCGTGAAAAGGCCCGCGCACCGGCGGGCAGACACGATCGTAGCAAACCGGCCCTCCGCCTATGCTCTTCCGCGGTGACCCGTCCGTGGTGACATCGAAGGCATCACGGGGTGGAATGCCCACCGGCGAGGACGCTCAGGGCCATCGCCGGCGGCTCGTGCGCTCGACGGCGATCTTCGGTTTCGCGACCGGCGTCTCCCGCGTGCTCGGCCTCGTCCGCGAAATCGTCGCCGCCTACTACTTCGGATCCGTCGGCAAGATCAACGCCTTCACGGTCGCCTATCAGGTGCCGAACCTGATCCGGGCGCTGGTCGCCGATGCGGCGCTCTCGTCCGCGTTCGTGCCCGTGTTCACCGAGCTGCTCGAGAAGGGCGACCGCAAGCGCGCGTGGCGCGTGGCCTCGAGCGTCTTCTTCCTGATGCTGCTCGGGCTCGGGGCTCTGACTGCTCTCTGCATCGTGTTCGCACCGCTTCTGATCAGACCGTTCGGCGACCCGGGCGGCGACGAGCAGCTCGCGGTCACGCTCACGCGGATCCTCTTCCCGATGGTCGTGCTGCTCGGCGTGTCCGGCGTGATCGTCGGGATCCTGAACAGCTACGACGAGTTCACGGTGCCGGCGCTCGCCCCGGTTGCCTGGAACATCGCGATCATCGTCGGGCTCGTGATCGGCGTGCCGTCGGCGAGCTCGCTCGACGCCAAGCTCTATGTCTACGCGGTCTCGATCCTGATCGGGACGGTGATCCAGGTACTGCTCCCGGTCCCGTGGTTACGCGGGCTCGACGGGCGGTTACGCGTGGCGCTCGACTGGCGCGACCCGGCCGTCAAGCAGGTGTTCGTGCTCATGCTCCCGGTCACGCTCGGCCTCGGCCTGATCAACTTCAACGCCGTCGTCGACACGCTGTTCGCGTCCAGGTTGATCGACCCGGAGCAGGCCCCTCGGGCGATCGACCTCGCTTTCCGCCTCTACATGCTCCCGCAGGGGATCTTCTCCGTCGCCGTCGCGACGATTCTGTTCCCGACGCTGGCCCGGCTCGCGGCCAGGGGCGACATGGACGGCTTCCGCCGGACCTCCGCGATCGGGCTGCGCCAGATCGGCTTCCTGCTCATCCCCGCGAGCGCTGCGCTCGCCGCCCTGGCGACGCCGATCGTGCGCGTCGTGTACCAGCATGGCGCGTTCACGCCCGACCAGACCGCCGTCGTCGCCCAGTGCCTCGCAGCGTTCTCGCTCGGCCTCGCGTTCAACGGGGCGATGCTGATGCTGAACCGGTCCTTCTTCAGCCTGCAGTCGCCGTGGGTGCCGACCGCCGTCGCGCTCCTCAACCTGGGGCTGAACGCTGTCTTCGACTGGGCCTTCTACCGGCTCGGCACGTGGGGCATCCCGCTCGCGACGTCGGTCGTGAACATCGCCGGGACAGTCGCGCTGATGCAGTTCCTGCGCATGCGCATCGGTCGGATCGAGCTGACCGAGACGATCCACTCGACCGCGCGGGTGCTGGTCGCGTCGGCGGCGCTCGCCGTCGTCGCGCACGAGGTCTGGGCGGCGCTGGACTCGCTGCTCGGCCGCGGGACCGGCGCCCAGATCGTCTCGCTGCTCGGAGCGTTCGGCGCCGGGCTCGCGACCTACCTCGGCGTCTGCCTCCTGCTCGGCGTCCGCGAGCTCAACCCGCTCCACTCGATCGGCGGGGACGACCGGTAACGTCGAGCGCACCATGGAGCAGAGCAGGATCAGGAACTTCTCGATCATCGCGCACATCGACCACGGCAAGTCGACGCTGGCCGACCGCATCCTCGAGCTGACCGAGACGGTGTCCGGCCGGGAGATGCGCGACCAGCTTCTCGATTCGATGGAGCTCGAGCGCGAGCGTGGGATCACGATCAAGGCGCAGGCCGTCCGCGTGATGTGGAAGGGCCACGAGCTCAACCTGATCGACACGCCCGGCCACGTCGACTTCACGTACGAGGTCTCGCGGTCGCTCGCCGCCTGCGAGGGTGCCCTCCTCCTCGTCGACGCGTCGCAGGGCATCGAGGCACAGACACTCGCGAACGCGTACCTGGCGATCGAGAACGACCTCGAGATCGTCCCGGCCGTCAACAAGCTCGACCTGGCGCAGGCGCGCCCGGACGAGGTCGCTGCCGAGGTCGCGGAGCTCGTCGGCGACGACGCGGCGCACGTGCTGCGCCTCTCGGCGAAGACCGGCGACGGTGTCGCGGACGTGCTCGACGCCATTATCGAGCGGATCCCGGCCCCGGCCGGCGACGCGGACGCACCCGGCCGCGCGCTGATCTTCGACTCGTCCTACGATCAGTACCGGGGCGTGGTGGCGTTCGTCCGAGTCGTCGACGGGTCATTCCGCCGTGGTGAGCCCGTGAAGGCGATGGCGCAGGGGACACAGTTCGAGGCGGAGGAGCTGGGGTTCCTGACGCCTTCGATGATCGCGAGCGCGACGCTCGGGGCCGGCGAGGTCGGCTACGTGATCACGGGCCTCAAGGACGTCAGCCGCCTGCGCGTTGGCGACACCGTCACCTCGGTTCGCCGTCCTGCTGCGGCGCCGCTGCCCGGGTACAAGGACGTCAAGCCGATGGTGTTCGCGGGTCTGTTTCCGACCGACTCGGACGAGTACCCCGAGCTACGTGACGCGCTGGAACGCCTGAAGCTGAACGACGCGGCCCTGTTCTACGAGCCGGAGACGTCGCAGGCCCTCGGCTTCGGCTTCCGGTGCGGCTTCCTCGGCCTCTTGCACATGGAGATCGTCCGCGAGCGCCTCGAGCGGGAGTTCGACCTCGACCTGCTCGTGACCGCCCCGAACGTCGCGTACCGAGTCACCCTCCCGGGCGGCGAGCAGGTCGAGGTGCACAACCCGGCCGAGATGCCGCGCGAGCACGAGTTGGTCGAGGAGCCGTACGTGAAGGCGCAGGTGATCGTCCCGAAGGAGTTCGTCGGCGACGTCATGGGGCTCTGCAACGAGCGTCGCGGGCAGTTCGATCACATGGAGTACCTGTCCGAGCAGCGCGTCCTGCTCTCCTACGAGCTGCCGCTCGGCGAGATCGTCCTCGACTTCTACGACCAGTTGAAGTCGCGTACGCGCGGTTATGCGAGCCTGGACTACGACCTGATCGGTTTCCGCGAGGGGAGCCTGTCACGCGTGGACGTCCTCGTGGGCGGCGAGCCCGTCGACGCGCTGTCGCTGATCGTGCACCGTGACGCGGCGTACGAGCGCGGCCGCCAGCTGGTCGAGCGGCTGCGCGAGGAGATCCCGCGCCAGATGTTCGACGTCCCGATCCAGGCAGCGATCGGATCGCGTGTGATCGCGCGCGAGACGGTGAAGGCGAAGCGCAAGGACGTGCTGGCGAAGTGCTACGGCGGCGACATCACGCGCAAACGCAAGCTGCTCGAGAAGCAGAAGAAGGGCAAGAAGCGGATGAAGCAGGTCGGCGGTGTCGAGGTCCCGCAGGAGGCATTCCTGGCCGTGCTCAACCTGGAGCGGAAATAGTGTCGCTGGAGCTGAAGCCCGCGTGCGAGCGCTGCGGTGCCGCCCTTGCGGCCGACGGCGACGCGCAGATCTGCTCGTACGAGTGCACGTTCTGCGTTCCGTGCGCGGTGACGATGGGGCAGGTCTGCCCGAACTGCGACGGCGAGCTCGTCCGGCGGCCGCGGCGGAAGGCGACGGCGTGAGCGGCGTCCGTCATCTGTACGTGCACCTGCCGTTCTGCGCACATCGCTGCGGCTACTGCGACTTCGTCACGGTCGTCGGCCGGCGAGGATCGCACGAGGCGTACGTCGACGCCCTCCTCGCCGAGCTCGCTCTCGAAAGGGACGTCCTCGTCCCGGAGCTCGAGACGGTCTACCTCGGCGGAGGCACGCCGACCTTCACCGAGCCGGCCGCGCTCGAGCGCCTGATCTGCTCGCTTCCGCCCACCGGCGAGCTGACGGTCGAGGCCAACCCCGAAACGGTAACGCCTCCACTGGCGGAGCTTCTGTCACGAAACGGTGTCAATCGTGTGTCGATCGGCGCACAGAGCTTCGACCACGGGCTGCTTTCCGTGCTGGAGCGGCGCGCGAGGCCGGACGACGTCCGCCGCGCAGTGCACACTTTCCGCGATGCCAAGATTGACAACATTTCGCTCGACCTCGTCTACGGGATCCCCGGCCAGAGCACCTCCGATCTCGAACGCGACCTCGACGAGGCGCTCGCCCTCGGGCCGCAGCACCTGTCCTGTTACGAGCTCGAGGCCAAGCCGGGGACGCGCTTCACCCATACCTTCGGGGATGAGCTCGCTCGCCAGAGCGAGGCGCTGGAGGGCTACTTCGAGCAGGTCGTCGCCACCCTGACCGCCGCCGGCTACCGCTGGTACGAGACGGCCAACTTCTGCATACGACCCGAGGATGACGGTGGGCGCGACCTGCGGTCGCGGCATAACCTCGCCTACTGGCTCGGGCGGGACTACCTCGGGCTCGGGATCGGAGCAGTGTCGACCGTCGGCTCGGTGAGGTGGAAGAACACGGCGCGGTTACCGGCGTATCTCGACTCGCTGGCGAGCGGCACGCGTCCGCCGCGAGAGATCGAGCCTCTCGCCGACGACGTCAAGCAACGCGAGCGGGTCATGCTCGGGCTGCGTCTCGACGAGCCGCTCGCGCTCGCGGGCGTCGAGGCGGCGCTCGACGGGCACGCGCTCGACCGTCTCGAGCGCCTCGGCCTGGCCTCGCGCAGCGGCGGCGAGACGCTGACTCTGACCCCGCGCGGTCGCCTGCTCGGCGGCGGCGTCACAGCCGAGCTGCTGGCGTAAAGTGCCTGCATACGTGCAGATCGAGCTCACCGAGCGCCAGCGGGAGATCATCGTCCGGGTCGTCGAGGAGTACGTGGCGACAGGCCAGCCCGTGGGCTCGAAGAGCCTGGTCGAGCGGTCGGGCATGCACGTCTCGTCGTCCACGGTGCGGAGCGAGCTCGCCGAGCTCGAGCAGGTCGGGCTGCTGACGCACCCGCACACCTCCGCGGGACGGGTGCCGACGGACAGCGGGTACCGCTACTACGCGAGCACGCTGCTCGAGCGGCTCGAGCCCCAACCGGCGGCGTTCGATCTCGACCTCTCCGAGGCGCGCAGGGAGGTCGAGGCGGCGTTGCAGGCGACGACCGAGATGCTCGCGCAGGCGACACGCCTGCTCGCGCTGGTGTCGGCGCCGCCGCTGCAGACGGAAACGGTGCGGCACGTCGAGGTGCTGTTGCTCCAGCCGAACGTGGTCATGGTGGTCGTGATCACTTCCGCCGGAGCGGTCACGAAACGGCTCGCGAGCTTCGACGAGCCGGTCGACGCCGGTCTCGCCAACTGGGCGCGGCAGTACCTGAACGAGCAGCTCGTCGGCATCCAGCTCGGGACGCAGCTCCTGCGCCGGCGACTCGACGACCCGGGCCTCAATCCGGTCGAACGCGCGTTCATCGAGCGCCTTCGCCCGGTGTTCACCGAGCTCGTCGGACACAACGAGCAGCGCCTGTACGTCGGCGGTGCCGCCGGGTTGCTCGACGACGTTCGTGGCGACGAGGTCGTCGCCTATCGCGGGCTGCTGCAGCTCCTGGAGCGCCGCCGGGCGCTCCTCGACGTGCTGGCGGAGTCGCTCGACCCACGCCGGCCGTTCGTCCGTGTCGGCGGCGAGATCAGCAATCCCGCCCTGCACGAGCTCGCGCTCGTCGGCGCCGCGTACGGCATTTCGAACCGCATGCTCGGTGCCGTCTCGCTCGTCGGGCCGATCCGGATGGACTACGAGAAGGCGATCCGGTCGGTCCGAGGGGCCGCGTCCGAGCTGAGCCGCTTCTCCGAGGAGCTGTTCGGCGAGAACTAGAGGAGCGTGTCACGGCCTGGGCCGGGGTTAACCTTGAGCTGTGGCCACGACCCGACGCGACTACTACGAGGTGCTCGGCGTCTCCCGCGGTGCGTCCGAGGACGAGATCAAGCGAGCGTTCCGCGGGCTCGCACGCGAGGTGCACCCCGACGTCTCGGACGCTCCGGACGCCGAGGCGCGCTTCAAGGAGGTCGTCGAGGCCTACGAGGTGCTCTCGAGCTCCGAACGGCGCGAGATCTACGATCGCTTCGGCCACGATGGCCTCCGAAGCGGCGGCTTCACGCCGTCGTTCGATCTCGGCAACCTGAGCGACCTCTTCTCGGCGTTCTTCGGTGACGATCTCTTCGGCACCGGCGCGCGGCGCTCCCGCCGCGGCGCCGACGTGGGCGCTGAGATCGAGATCGAGCTCGTGGAGGCCTCTCAGGGCGTGAAGCGGCAGGTGCCCTTCGAGGTCGCCGTCCCGTGCCAGGGCTGCGACGGCAGCGGCGCCGAACCGGGCACGAGCCCCGTCCAGTGCTCCGGCTGCGGCGGCAGCGGCCGGCTCCAGCAGGTCTCGAGGAGCGTGTTCGGCGAGTTCATCCGCACGCAGTCATGCCCTCGCTGCAACGGCTCCGGGCGCGTGATCGAGTCGCCGTGCAAGGCCTGCCGCGGCGGCGGCCGGATCCTCGAGGAGCGGCGGCTCGACGTCGACGTGCCGGCGGGCATCCATGACGGCCAGCAGATTCGCATCTCCGGCGAGGGCCATGCCGGGCTCCCCGGCGGCGAGGCGGGCGACGTCTACGTCCTCGTCCACGTGAAGCAGGACGTGCGGTTCGCGCGCGAGGGCGACGACATCTTCTCGCAGGTCGACCTGACGATGACCGAAGCCGCGCTCGGCGCGCGGATCACGGTCCCGACGCTCGACGGGGACACAGAGCTCGAGTTCGAACCGGGCACACAGCCGGGCGAAGTGCATGTCCTCGACCGCCGCGGGATGCCGATCCTGCACCGGTCGGGGCGGGGCGACCACCGGATCCTCGTCAACGTGGTCGTCCCCCGCAAGCTCGACGAGGCGCAGCGGAAGCTGCTCGAGGACTTCGCCGACAGCGCGGACGACCAAACGTACGCCCAGGGCGAGGGCTTCTTCCAGCGCCTGCGAAGCGCCTTCCGCTGACGTGAGCGACCTGCGCCCGCTCCGGCGCGTGTCGATCACCGTTCCCCGCCGGCGCGCCGAGGAGGCGCGCGCGACGATGATCGAGCTCTTCCCCGAGGGATTCGAGGAGGTCGAGGACGACCACGACATCCAGCTCGCCGCGTACACCGACGCATCCGGCGAGGAGCGGCTCTGGCACGCCTTCGGCGGCGTGCGGCGCACGGACGTCGAGGCGGGCTGGGAGGAGCGTTGGCGTACCTTCCACCGCCCGGTCACCGTCGGTCCGCTGTGGGTGGGCCCGCCCTGGGAGGAGCCCGCAGCCGGGCTGCTGCCGGTCGTCATCGACCCGGCCCGGGCGTTCGGCACCGGCGCGCATGCGACGACGAGGCTCTGCCTCGAGCTGCTCGTCGACCTGCCGCGCGGTTCCCTTCTCGACGTCGGCTGCGGCTCCGGCGTGCTCGCGATCGCCGGCGCGCGGCTCGGGTTCACCCCGGTCGTCGCGCTCGACCTCGACCCGCTCGCGATCGACGCGACGCGCGAGAACGCGGCGGCGAACGGTGTCGTCGTCGAGACGGCTCTCGTGGATGCGATCGGCGGGACGCTGCCATGCACGGCCACGGCTGTCGCCAACATCTCCTTCGAGGCCTGCCCGGAGATCGCGGCCAGGATCGACTGCGAGCGGCTCGTCACGTCCGGCTACCTGGTCTCGAACCGGCTGCTGCTGCCGGGATTCTCGGCGCGGCGAAGGCTCGACGACGAGGGCTGGGCGGCCGACCTCTGGGAGGCTGTGACCGAGTAAGGTCCGCGGGCGATGGCGACGTTCTCCGCGGGCTTCCTCGGCTGCAAGGTCTCGCACGCGGATGCGCAGGCGGTGCGCGAGCGGCTGCTGGCCGACGGGCACGAGGAGCAGGAGAGTGGCGCCGACATCGCTGTCCTCAACACCTGCTGCGTCACGCACGAGGCGATCTCCAAGTCGCGCAAGGCCGCCTCCCGGCTGGCGCGAACGCACGATCGCGTGTACGTCACCGGCTGCGGCGCGAACCTTGCCGGTGGCGCGTTCGCCGGCCTGCCCGACAACGTCGTCGTGATCGCGAGACGGAGTGAGGAGACACCGGAGGCGGTGGCCGGCGACGTCGGCGCCATCGCCTGCGTCCAGGGCGACGCCCGGCTCGACCGCGTCCGTGCCTTCGTGAAGGTCCAGGACGGTTGCAGCTTCTCGTGCTCCTTCTGCGTGATCCCGCTCGTGCGCGGTGCGTCCAGGAGCCGGGCGGCAGACGCCGTCCTCGCAGAGGTGCGCCGGAGAGTGGCGCAGGGTCACAAGGAGGTCGTGCTGACCGGGATCAACCTCGGTTGCTATCGCGACCGTGCGGCCGGCTACAAGCTCCCGCGCCTCGTCCGCGAGGTCGGCGCCGTGCCTGGCCTCGCGCGCCTGCGGCTCTCGTCGATCGAGGTCAACCACCTCGACGAGGAGCTCGCCGCCGCGCTGCGCGAGACACCGGCCGTTGCGAAACACCTGCATGTGCCGCTCCAGTCGGGCTGCGACGAGGTCCTTCGCGCGATGGGCAGGCGCTACCAGGCCACGACGTTTCTCCGCCGGCTGGCGCTCGTCCCGGACTTCAACGTGACGACGGACGTCATCGTCGGCTTCCCGGCCGAGGACGAGCGCGCGTTCGGGCGCACACTCTCGGTCGTCGCCGACGGGCCGATCACGAAGGTGCACGTGTTCCCGTACTCCCCGCGACCGGGGACGAGAACGGCGGGCGACGACGCCGTGCCGAAGGCGGTCAAGAAGGAGCGGAGCGCCCGGCTTCGTGCACTGTCGCGCGAGCAGTCGCTCCGCCGCTGGCGCGACAAGATCGGCCGCCAGGACGTCGTTCTCGTCGATCGCCCCGGGCTCGGCTACGGCGACGACTACTCGCCGTGGCTCGTCGACGCGCCCGTCGGCGAGCTCGTCGCAGTGCGCGGCGCCGCGGTGACGGAGGAAGGGATCCTCGCTGCCTGAGCTCGCCTCGGATCCCGACTGCATCTTCTGCAAGATCGTCCGCGGCGAGCTGCCGGCGACCGTGGTCAACCGCACCGAGGGCTTCGTCGCGATCGAGGACATCGCACCCAAGGCAGACGTGCATCTGCTCGTCATCCCCGAGCACCATCTGGAAACCTTCCGTGACGTCTCAGTGATGGGGGAGGAGGAGGCGAAGCGGATGGTGGATTTCGTCGCGGAGACGGCCCGGGCGGCCGGTCTCGACGAGTACCGGCTGATGGTGTTCGTCGGCGCGGGTGCCGGGCAGACCGTGTTCCACCTGCACTGGCACGTGCTCGGCGGGACGTTCAGGGGGTTGCCCGGATGACGCTGATCGCCCGTCTCGAGGACGAGCTCAAGGACGCGATGAAGGAGCGGGACGGCGAGCGCCGTGACGCGCTGCGGCTGATCCTGAACGCATTGCGCACGTCGGAGAAGGAGCTGCAACGGCCGCTTCACGACGACGAGGAGCTGCAGGTGCTGCAGCGCGAGCGCAAACGGAGGCTCGAGGCGATCGAGGCCTTCCGGACGGCCGGGCGCGAGGAGCAGGCCGAGCAGGAGGAGGACGAGCTCGACGTGCTCGAGGAGTTCATGCCGGAGCCCCTGTCGGAGGACGAGCTCGAGGGGATCGTCGACGACGCGATCGCGGAGAACGGCGCGACGAGCATGCGCGACCTCGGCCGCGTGATGGCCGACGTGATGCCGCAGGTCGCCGGCCGCGCGGACGGCTCGGCGGTGAGCCAGCTCGTCCGCGAGAAGCTCGCCTGACCGGCGTCGGGCACGTCCACGCTGGCCTTGTTCAAAACGGCCGCTTCAAGGTAGTCCCGGCCTTGTCCTAGCGGGCGCACCGATCGTGCGTCGCTTCGGCCACGCTTCCGTGGGTGCACGCGCGGCCCACGGAAACTCTCTCCCCGCTGCGAGCCTAGCGAGGAAAGGCGCGTGTGTCTGTCACGCAGCCGTGACGAAACGGTCGCAATCTGCGGGCGGGATCGACGGGGGCCCGCCCTACACTGAGTCCGGTGCAGGAAGTTCTCTCTGTCTCGAACGACGTCGCAGCCGAGCTCGCCGGCGTGGGCGACGGCGTGCTCGACGCGCTGCGCGACCGGCTCGACTGCACGATCCTGCTCCGCGGCAATCGCCTCACGATCGAGGGCGACCAGGCGGAGGTGTCAGAGGCCAGGGCAGTCGTCGACGAGCTCGTCGAGCTGGTCGAGGGCGGCCACGAGATCGGGCCGGGCACGGTCGATGCCGTCATCGGCGCCATCGATCAGGCGCACGACGTCCGCGAGATCTTCGAGGACGTGATCTGGCGCCACCGCGGCAAGAAGATCGCGCCGAAGACGGTGAACCAGAAGCACTACGTCGACGCGATCCGCGACCACACCGTCACGTTCGCGATCGGCCCTGCCGGCACGGGCAAGACCTACCTGGCCATGGCCCTCGCGGTCAGGGCGCTCTCCGAGCGCGAGGTGGGCCGGATCATCCTCACGCGACCCGCGGTCGAGGCCGGCGAGCGGCTCGGGTTCCTCCCCGGCGACATCCTGGCCAAGGTCGACCCGTATCTCCGCCCGCTCTTCGACGCCCTCTACGACATGCTCGACGCCGACCGGCTGTCCACGTACATGGACAAGGGCGCGATCGAGGTGGCGCCGCTCGCGTTCATGCGCGGCCGGACGCTGAACGACTCGTTCATCATCCTCGACGAAGCGCAGAACACGAGCCCCGAGCAGATGCAGATGTTCCTGACCCGGCTCGGCTTCGGGTCAAAGGTCGTCGTCACCGGTGACGTGACGCAGATCGACCTGCCGCGAGAGCAGGCGTCAGGGCTCGTGTCCGTGCAGGACATCCTGGGGCCGATCGAGGGGATCGCCTTCATCCGCTTCGGGCACGAGGACGTCGTCCGCCACAAGCTCGTCCAGCGCATCGTGGAGGCGTACCGCCGCCACAGCGAGGAGACGGGCTCCGACCGCGCGCGCTAGAGCGGTGGTCGAGATCGAGGTCGCCAACCGCAGCGGCGTCGAGGTCGACGAGCCTGCAGCCGTCGAGCTCGCACGGCGAGTCCTCGCGGGCGAGGGGGTCGATGACGGCGAGCTCGGCATCTCGTTCGTGGCGCCGGACGAGATCAGGCAGCTGAAGCGCGAGCACCTGGGCATCGACGAGGCGACCGACGTGCTCTCGTTCCCGATCGACGGGCGCGACGCGCTCCCGGACGGCGTGCCGCGACAGCTCGGCGACGCCGTGCTCTGCCCGCAGGTGACCGGCGACGACTGGCGCGGGCCGCTCGTTCACGGGCTCCTGCACCTGCTCGGGTACGACCACGGCGACGAGATGGAGGCGCTCGAGGAGGTCTACGAGCGGTGAGCCGCCGCAGGCCCCTGTCCCTGATCGACAGCTTCAACTACGCGATCGAAGGGTTGATCCACGTTCTGCGGACGCACCGCAACATGCGCATCCACTTCGCAGTCGCAGTCGCGGTGCTGGTGGCAGCGGTGTGGAAGGGCGTCAACCGGTTCGAGCTGATCGCGCTCCTGCTCGCGATCACGTTCGTGCTCGTCGCCGAGATGATCAACTCCGCGATCGAGCAGACGATCGACCTGTCCACGACCTCCTTCGACCCGCTGGCGAAGCTGGCCAAGGACATCGCCGCCGGGGCCGTGCTGATCGCGGCCATCAACGCGATCGCGATCGGCTACCTGGTCTTTTCGCATGCCTTCTCGACGTCGGCCTCGAGCGTCCTCGACCGCCTGCGCGACCTGCCGACCGAGGTGACGCTGATCGCGCTCGTGCTCACCGTGCTGGTCGTGATCGCGACGAAGGCCTGGCTCGGCCGCGGCACGCCGCTGCGGGGCGGGTTGCCGTCCGGCCATGCCGCGGTCGCGTTCGCCGGCTGGGTCGCAGTGACATACATCCTCGGCCCGAAGGAGCACCGTTTCCTCGTCTCGTCGATCATGTTCATCATGGCTCTGCTCGTGGCCCAGACCAGGATCGAGGCCGGCGTCCACTCGACGCTCGAGGTCGTCTACGGCGGCCTGCTCGGTGCGTTGGTCGCCCTCGCCGTCTTCCAGCTCTTCTTCTGATGGACGATCGGGCTCTCTACGAGCAGGCACTGGCGGTCGCCGACCAGGCGTACGCGCCCTATTCGAAATTCCACGTCGGTGCTGCCGTGCTCGCTCGCGACGGTCGCGTCTTCCTCGGCGTGAACGTCGAGAACGCCGCGTACCCGCTCGGCGTCTGCGCCGAGAAGACGGCGCTCGCCCGGGCGGTCACGGACGGCTGCCGCCCGGGCGACCTGGAGGCGATCGCGATCAGCGCTTCGCCGTGTGGCGGCTGCCGCCAGTGGCTGTACGAGTTCGGCCTCGACCGCGTCATCTACGCGCGGGCGAACGGCGAGGTCGTGACGATGACGCCGGCCGCGCTCCTCCCCGACACGTTCGAGCTATGAGGTCGGGGTTCATCGCGTTAGCCGGCCGCCCGAACGTGGGCAAGTCGACGCTCGTCAACGCGCTCTGCGGCGGCAAGGTCGCGATCGTCTCGGACAAGCCGCAGACGACGCGGCGGCGCATCTTCGGGATCGCGAACGCGCCCGACCACCAGCTCGTCCTTGCCGATCTGCCCGGGTTCCAGCGGCCGCGCGACCTGCTCACCGAGCACCTCCAGCGCACGGTCGACCAGGCCTTCGAGGAGATCGAGGGCGTGCTCTTCGTGCTCGACTGCCGCGAGCGCATCGGGGGCGGCGACCGCTTCATCGCACAGCGCGTCTTCGGGCTCGGCGTGCCGGTCGTGATCGCGCTCAACAAGGTCGACCGGCTCAAGCCGGGGCACATCGCGACGCAGATGCAGACGGCGGCCGCGCTCGGCGACTTCAGAGCGGTGCACCCGATCAGCGCCAAGACCGGCGACGGCATCGACGAGCTGCGGGCCGAGCTCGTCGAGCTCCTGCCCGAGGGGCCGCTCTACTTTCCGTCGGACGTGCGCACCGACGAGGCCGAGGACGTCCAGATCGCCGAGCTCGTGCGCGAGAAGGCGCTCGCACTCACGCGGGACGAGCTTCCGCACGCGATCAGCGTCGAGGTGGAGGAGATCGTCGAGAGCACGGTGCGCGCGGTCATCTACGTCGAGACGGACTCGCAGAAGCAGATCGTGATCGGTCGTGCGGGCGCCGTGGTGCGCGAGATCGGAGTACGGGCACGGCCCGAGGTCGAGGCGCTCCTCGGCCGCCGCGTCTATCTCGAGTTGCGCGTCAAGTCCCGCCCCCGGTGGCGGCGCGACGAGGCCATGCTCCAGCGCCTCGGCATCTAGCTGGGCACTCGGCATCTAGCTGGGCACTCGGCATCTAGCTGGGCACTCGGGAGGGGTGTGGCTAGCCGTATGGGTTCGGGCTGCCTCGTATGCGACCATGAATACGTGACAACTGTCCTCATCGTCGACGACCACCCGAGCTTCCGGGCCACGGCCCGGGCGCTGCTCGAGGCGGAGGGGTTCGACGTGCTCGGAGAAGCGAGCGACGGCAGGGCCGCGATCGAAGCCGCCGAGGAGCTCCGCCCCGACATCGTGCTTCTCGACGTGCAGCTGCCCGATCAGACAGGGTTCGACGTCGCCTCCAGACTGACGGGCGACGGGCTCTGCGTCGGGGTCATCCTCGTCTCCAGCCGCGACGGCTCCGACTACGGGCCGCTCGTCGAGGAGAGCGGGGCGCTCGGATTCGTCCCGAAGGCGGAGCTGTCGGGTGACCGCATCGCCGCGCTGATCCCGTGAGCGGCCGGCTACGTCCCTGGCACGTCGTCGTACCCGTGACGGCGGTGCTCGTCGCGCTCGACCTGCTGTCGGCGTTCGTCAGCCACCAGGGCGGCCACCCGGGGATCTGGGGCTTCGTGACCGCGTTCGCCGGGATCGCCTTTGTCGGCGCGGGCCTCGTCGCCTGGAGCCGGCGGCCCGGGAACGCGATGGGGAAGCTGCTCGTCCTCGGCGGCCTCTCCTGGCTCGCCTTCGCGCCGCTCTGGACTTCGAACGACTCGCTGCTCTACACGAGTGGCAACGCCTTCGGCACCATCCCGATCGCCATCCTGCTCCTGATCGTCGCGCTCTATCCGGAAGGGCGCCCAACGAACCCGCTCGAGCGCGGCTTGGCCCTCGTCCTCTTCCCGGTCGCGATCCTCTCCGGCCTGCTGCCGACGTTCTTCGAGGGGGAGTTCAGCTTCGGCTGCACAGGTTGCCCGCCGAACCGGTTCCTGATCGCGGACAACAAGCAGGTCTACGACGTCCTCCAGGCCGCGTTCGCCCTCGTCGGGATCGTCTTCTTCCTCGGCGTCGTCGTCCTCGCCGTCCTGCGCTGGCGCCGGGCGACGCCCGCGATGCGGCGCGTCCTCAAGCCCGTCTACCTCACGGGCGGCGTGTCGGTCGCTGCGATCGGCATCGGCTTTGCCGTCGGCTTCGCGTCCACCACGATCGGCGAGATCCTCTGGATCGTTGCGCTCGTCGGCGTCGTCCTGCTGCCGTTCGCGCTCCTCGCCGGCCTCCTGCAGACGAGCCTCATGCTCGGTGTGCGCCGTCTGCTCGACTACGCCGACGACCCCACGTCGGAGGGCGCGCAGGACGCGATCAGGAAGGCGCTCGGCGATCCGACCGCACGGCTCGGCCTCTGGATCGAGCAGGAGCAGGGCTACGTCGACCTCCGTGGCAACTCGTTCCCGCTGGTCACCGACGGCCCGGACCGCGCGTTCGCGCGAATCGACTCCGACAACGGGCCGCTCGGCTTCATCGAGCACGACGCGGCGGTCGACGTCCACGCGCCGGAGCTCCTGTCCGAGGTCGTCACCGCCTGCCGCTTTGCGCTGGAGAAGGACCGCGGCCGCCAGGCGCTCGAGCGCAGCCAGACGCGGATGCGCGCGCTCCTCGACGCCATGCCCGACCTGATGATCCGGTTCAGGCGCGACGGGACGTACGTCGACATCCGCGGCGACGTGAAGGGCCTCGTCCGGCCGCGCGAGGAGATGATCGGCCGCAATGTCCGCGAGTTCCTGCCGTCACCGGTCGTCGACGAGCTGATGGACTGCGCTGCGGCGGCGCTCGCGACGCGCACCACGCAGACCTCCGAGTACGAGCTGGAGCTCGACGGCGAGCTGCGCGTCTTCGAAGCCCGGATGGTGCCGAGCGCCGACGACGAGATCGTCTCGATCGTGCGCGAGGTGACGCTCGCCCGGCGGCTCGAGCGCGAGCTCACGGATCGGTTCGCCGAGATCCAGCACGAGCAGATGTTCACGCGCACCGTCGTGAACACGGCGCCGATCGTCCTCATGCTCTGCGACGACGAAGGCGGGATCATCCGCTTCAACGACACGACCGAGCGCCTGACCGGGCGCCCGGACGACGAGCGGGTCTGGGGGCGGCCGTTCTGGGAGGTCTTCGCCCACCCCGAGGACAGGCACGCCGTCGAGGAGGCGTTCCGCCGCGTCGCGCCCGGGCGGGAGCTGGAGGAGATCGAGTGCCGCTGGCTGACGACGGGCGGCGCCGAGCTGATCGTCGCCTGCACCTTCAACCACATCGTCGACGGGCAGGGCCAGACCCGGCGGATCCTCGCGGGGCTCGACGTCACAGAGCGCGAGCGCAGCCGGCGCGAGATCCGCGCCTCGCGCGCACGCCTCGTCGAGGCGCAGGACGCAGAGCGCCGCCGGCTCGAGCGGAACCTCCACGACGGCGCGCAGCAGAGGCTCGTCTCGCTCTCGCTGGCGCTGCGGCTCGCGCAGGCCAAGCTCTCCGCGGACCCCGATGGAGCAGGCGACATTCTGACCGCCGCGGGCGACGAGCTCGCGCTCGCGCTGGCAGAGCTGCGGGAGCTCGCCCGCGGCATCCATCCGGCGATGCTCACCGACCGCGGCCTCGGCGCGGCGGTCGAGAGCCTGGCCACGCGCGCGCCGCTGCCCGTGGAGCTCGCGGCGATGCCTGACGAACGGCTGCCGGCTCCGGTGGAGGCGGCAGCGTTCTACGTCATCTCGGAGGCTCTCGCCAACATCGGCAAGTACGCCCACGCGAGCGCCGCGCGGGTCAGCGTCACCAGGGTCGACGGCCACGCGGTCGTCGAGGTTGACGACGACGGCGTCGGCGGCGCCGATCCGGGCAGCGGCTCCGGTCTCAGCGGCCTGCTCGACCGCATCGAAGCCCTCGACGGCAGCCTCGCGGTGGTCAGCCCCGAGGGAGGAGGGACGCGGATCCGGGCGGAGATACCGTGCCCGCGATGACCGAGCTGCCGACCGGCCGCGTCACGTTCCTGTTCACGGACATCGAGGGCTCGACCGCCCTCGTGCAGAAGCTCGGCCCGGAGTACGGGCGGTCGTTGGGCAGTCACCGCGACGTGCTGCGGGACGCGGTCGAGAGCCGCGGCGGGATCGTCCTCGATGCGCTCGGGGACGAGACGTCGAACGTGTTCGTGGAGGCCGTCGCGGCGCTGGAAGCGGCGGTGGAGGCGCAGTCCGCGCTCTGCTCGCACGGCTTCCGCGTGCGCATGGGCGTCCATACGGGCGAGCCCTCGCTCAGTGGCCGAAGCTATTTCGGCCTGGACGTGCACCGCGCCGCGCGCATCACCGAGGTCGGCCACGGCTGCCAGATCCTCGTGTCGAGCGCGACCTGCGAGCAGGCCCCGGATGCGCCCTACGAGTTCCGTACGCTCGGCGCGCTCCACCTGCGCGGTCTCGCCGCGCCCGAGGAAGTCTTCCAGCTCGTCGCCGACGGGCTCCAGACGGACTTTCCGCCCCTTCGCCGCGTCGAGGCGCCGCTGGCGCCCGGGACCGAAAGCGGCAACACTGCTGCCGATCCGTCGATGCGCGTCGTGCTGGCCGAGGACTCAGTGCTGCTCCGCGAGGGGATCGCCCGACTGCTCGAGGACGCGGGCTTCGAGGTCGTCGGCCAGGCCGGCGACGCGGACGACCTGATGCTGAAGGTGCGGTCGTACAGCCCGGACGTGGCGATCGTGGACATCCGGATGCCGCCGACGCAGACGGACGAGGGCTTGCAGGCGGCGCGCGAGATCCGCACCAAGTATCCGGGCACGGGTGTGCTCGTCCTCTCGCAGTACCTGGAGACGGCGTACGCGCTCGAGTTGCTCGCCGACAGCGCCGAGGGCGTCGGCTACCTGCTCAAGGACCGAGTCGCGGACATCGACGCCTTCGTCGCCGCCGTCCGCCGCGTCGGAGACGGAGGCTCGGCGCTCGACCCGGCAGTCGTGTCGCAGCTCGTCGGACGGCAGCGCCGCGACGACCCGGTCGCCGAGCTGACGCCGCGGGAGCGCGAGGTGCTCGAGCTGATGGCGGAAGGGCGATCGAACCAGGCGATCGCGGATGCGCTCGTCGTCACCGAGCGCGCCGTCGAGAAGCACGTCACCAGCATCTTCGGCAAGCTGCGGCTGCCCGCGAGCCCGGACGACCACCGCCGCGTGCTCGCGGTGCTCACGTACCTCCGTTCGTCCTGATCCGGTAGCCGCGGGCCTCGATCGCCCGGCTGGCCGCGTCGATCTCCTGGTACGCCGCTCGGAAGCCGGACGAGTCGAACCGGCGTAGCAGAACCTTCGTGCGCGCCACGCTCGCGCCATGCAATTCGTGGGCGAAGCGCCCGGCGATCGCCGCTTCCTTCATGAAGCCGTCGACGATGCGGGCGTGGTCGGCGGCGACCTCGCGCGGTGGATCGATCGCGTTCGTCCGCGTCGCCACATCGCCGAGGCTCGTCGAGAGCCTCCGGAAGAACGCGGGCAGGCTCGCGAAGTCGTCGCTCTCGTACCCGAGCACCTGCGACGTCGACGCCTCCCGGACGAGCGCCCCCATCTTCGCCTCGTACTCACTCTTCGAGACCGGGCCGCCGCCGTCGCCGCAGGCCGCGAGACCGGTCGCGAGCGCCCCGGAGACAGCCAGAACTGCGAGCGCGGCTCTCACCGTGGCCAGAGTACGCCGGAGACCGGCCAGGCCCTACACTCAGGTCATGGCGCAGGCGCCAGTACTCCCCGGCGGATTCGAGCTGCCGCTCGAGCCCCGGCTGTCGCGAATCGGCTCCGTCGACGAGGTCGGGGTCGAGGAGCGGGCGGCGGCGCTCGCGAAGCGCTCGATCAAGAAGGACGCCAAGCTCTTCGCCCTCGACCTCGCGATCCGGATGATGGACCTGACGACGCTCGAAGGAGCCGACACGCCCGGGAAGGTCTCGGCGCTCTGCTCCAAGGCCGTTCGGCCCGACCCCTCCGATCCGGCCATCCCGTCCGTCGCAGCCGTCTGCGTCTACCCGAACCTCGTCCCCATAGCCGTCGAGCGCCTGCAAGGCACCGGCGTAAAGGTCGCCTCGGTCGCCACGGCCTTCCCGTCGGGGCAGTCGCCGCTCGACGTCAAGCTGCGCGACGTGGAGGACGCCGTCGCGATGGGCGCGGACGAGATCGACATGGTCATCGACCGCGGTGCCTTCCTCGCGGGGCGGTACGCGAAGGTCTACGACGAGATCGTCCGGGTCAAGGAGGCCTGCGGCGACGCGCACCTGAAGGTGATCCTCGAGGTCGCCGAGCTCGGGACCTACGACAACGTCCGCCGCGCGTCGATCCTGGCCATGGCCGCCGGAGCCGACTTCGTCAAGACTTCCACGGGGAAGCTTTCCGGTGCGGCGACGCTGCCGGTCACCCTGGTGATGCTCGAGGCGATCCGGGACGTGCACGAGCAGACCGGCCGCAAGGTCGGAATGAAGCCCGCCGGCGGCATCCGCCACTCGAAGCAGGCGGTCCAGTACCTCGTCCAGCTCCACGAGACGCTCGGCCCCGAGTGGCTGACGCCCGACCTCTACCGGTTCGGCGCCTCGTCGCTTCTCAACGACGTGCTGATGCAGATCCGCAAGGAGCGGACGGGCCGCTACCAGAGCCCCGACTACTTCACCGTTGACTGACGTCGAGAAGAGACCGGCCGCGCCGCCCGCTCCGGCGGGCTGGGACTACGCGCCCGCGCCCGAGGCGCGAGACATCATCTCGCTGCGCGAGCGATACGGGCTGTTCGTGGGCGGCACCTGGCTCGAGCCGACCGAGACGTACACGACGATCAGCCCGGCGACCGAGGAGCCGCTGGCCGAGATCGCACAGGCGACGCCCGAGGAAGTTCAGGCTGCGGTCGCGGCGGCGCGCGATGCGTTCGAGAACGGCTGGTCGGGGCTCCCAGGCTCCGAGCGCGCGAAGTACCTCTTCCGGATCGCGCGCATCCTCCAGGAGCGCGCCCGGGAGTTCGCGGTGCTCGAGTCGCTCAACGGCGGCAAGCCGATCAAGGAGTCACGCGACGTCGACGTCCCGCTCGCAGCGGCGCATTTCTTCTACTACGCGGGTTGGGCCGACAAGCTCGAGTACGCGTTCCCGAACCGCCGCCCGCACCCACTGGGCGTCGCCGGCCAGATCATCCCCTGGAACTTCCCGCTGCTGATGCTGGCGTGGAAGATCGCGCCCGCCCTCGCGGCGGGGAACACCGTCGTGCTCAAGCCCGCCGAGACGACGCCGCTCTCCGCGCTGCTGTTCTGCGACGTGCTGCGCCAGGCCGATCTTCCGCCCGGCGTCGTCAACATCATCACCGGAGACGGCCGCGCCGGCGCCGCGCTCGTCACGTCCGACGTCGACAAAATCGCGTTCACGGGCTCGACCGACGTCGGCAAGGCGATCCAGCGCGAGCTCGCGGGCAAGCCGACGAGGTTGACGCTCGAGCTCGGCGGCAAGGCCGCGAACGTGATCTTCGACGACGCGGCGCTCGACCAGGCCGTCGAAGGGATCGTGAACGGGATCTACTTCAACCAGGGCCATGTCTGCTGCGCCGGCTCGCGGCTGTTCGTGCAGGAGTCCGTGGTCGAGGACGTGATCGCGAAGCTGAAGCGCCGGATGGGGACGCTGCGCGTCGGCGATCCGCTGGACAAGAACACCGACGTCGGCGCGATCAACTCGCGCCAGCAGCTCGAGAAGATCAAGGAGCTGGTCGCGAGCGGGGAGGAGGAGGGCGCGCAGATCTACCAGCCGCCGTGCCGACTGCCGGAGCGCGGCTACTGGTTCGCGCCGACGGTGTTCACGGACGTCGCGCAGAGCTACCGGATCGCGCAGGAGGAGATCTTCGGCCCGGTGCTCTCGGTGCTGACGTTCCGGACGCCAGAGGAGGCGCTGGAAAAGGCGAACAACACGCCGTACGGGCTGTCCGCGGGGATCTGGACGGAGAAGGGCTCGCGGATCCTGTGGATGGCCGAGCGCCTGCGCGCCGGCGTGATCTGGGCGAACACGTTCAACCGCTTCGATCCGACCTCGCCCTTCGGCGGCTACAAGGAGTCGGGCTTCGGCCGCGAGGGCGGGCTCCACGGCCTCGAGCCGTACCTGAGGTTCGAATGACCGCTCTTCCCGGCCTTTGGTCGGGGCACCCCGGCCCACCACCCACGCTCGATCGTAATTCGAAAAATGTGACGTGTCTTCGACGCGGGTGTGACAGAAGCGTGACTTCTCGTCCACAGGCAGCCGGCAACTGATGACCAGGATTGGCGTCAAAAAGACGTACAAGCTCTACATCGGCGGCGAGTTCCCGCGGTCGGAGTCCGGCCGCTCGTACGAGGCCGAGGGGGCGAACGTCGCCCGGGCCTCGCGCAAGGACGTCCGCGACTCGGTTCGCGCGGCGCGGGCCGCGCAGTCCGGGTGGGCGAGCCGCACCGCGTACAACCGCGGCCAGATCCTCTACCGCATGGCCGAGATGATGGAGGCGCGCCGCGACCTGCTCGCAGGGCACTGCGACGGTGCGGCGGAGGTGGACGCGGCGATCGACAGGATGGTCTGGTACGCGGGCTGGGCGGACAAGATCGCGCAGGCCCTCGGCTCGTCGAACCCCGTCGCCGGGCCGTACTTCAACTTCACGGTTCCGGAGCCGACGGGCGTCGTCGGCGTGCTCTGCGCGGAAGCGCCGTCGCTGCAGGGGATCGTCTCGCAAATCGCGCCGGCGATCGTCGGCGGCAACACGGTCGTCGCGGTCGCGTCCGAGTCACGGCCGCTCGCTGCGGTCGAGCTTGCGGAGGCGCTCGCCACGTCCGATCTCCCGGGCGGGGTCGTCAACGTGCTCACCGGCTCGAAGGACGAGCTGGCGCCCTGGCTCGCGGGGCACATGGACGTGAACGCGATCGATGTCGGCGGTGCGGACGGGCAGATCGAAGAGCTCGAGCGGCTGGCGGCGGAGAACGTGAAGCGGGTCGTGCACGGCGACGCGGATGGCCAGAGCCTGTGGGCGATCGCCGACTTCATGGAGTTGAAGACGGTCTGGCACCCGATCGGCCGATAGTCTCCCGTCCACGTGACCGGCTCGCGACGCCTGAGCCAGGCCCTGGCGGAGGGAGACGGGATCTCCGTCCTCGTGAACGTCGCCGACGCGACGTCGGCCGCCGCCGCCGAGGAACAGGGCGCCGAGGGGCTCGTCCTCGACCGCGAGGCACCGGGCGTGCGTGACGCGACCGAGCTGCCCGTGCTCTTCCGTGGCGATTCGCCGGATGCAGCGCGCGCTGCCGGTGCGGACGCCTGGGTGCTCATCGCCGAGCACCACCACGACGAGGGCACCGAGCTCGAGGAGAACTACGCCAGAGCGCTCGGACTCGGGCTCGAGTGCGTGATCGACGTGCGTAACGAGGAGGAGCTCGAGCTCGCGCTCGAGCGCGTCGATCCGGAGATCTTCCTGCTCTCGCCGCGGGAGGCAGACGACGGCGAAGAGGCGCTCGATCGAGTGCTCGAGCTGCTCCCGGACGTCCCGGCGGGGAAGCTGGCGATCGCCGAGCTGCCGGCTTCGACTCGCGAGGACGTCGCGTCGCTCGAGCGAGCGGGCGTCGACGCGGTGCTCGTCGGCGGGGGCGACGTCGCTCACCTCGTCGGTGTCACCGCCCCCGAAGTCTGAGACCTCTGCCGCCCCGCTTCACCGGGGCAACTGGGGCGGCCCGAAGACGGCGCTCGCTGCGCTGCTCGGGATCGCGCTCGCGCTGCGCGTCGTCGGGCTCCAGTACGGGCTGCCGTTCGCGACCATCCTCGACCCGGACGAGCAGAGCATCGTCCCGCGCGCGTGGCGGATGGTGCACGGGTTCGGGCTCGATCCGCACTGGTTCGACTACCCGACGCTGGTCCTCTACGTGCTGGCTCCGTTCCAGAGCTGGAACGGCGCGCCGTCGATCCTCACCGCGCGCATCGTCATCGTGCTGTTCGGGCTCGCCGCGGTCGCCGCCGCGTGGTGGCTCGGCCGACGCGCGTACGGCACACTCGCCGGCGTCGTCGGCGGCGCGTTCGTCGCGGTGCAGACGACCAGCGTCGCGTATTCGCACACCGCGGTCACGGACGTGCCGCTCGAGGCGGGCGTGGCGGCCGCGCTCGCGCTGATGGTTTCCGATCGGCTCGCCTGGGCGGGGGTCGTCGCCGGCCTGGCGACGAGCGCCAAGTATCCGGGCGTCTTCCTGCTCGTGCCGCTGGTCGTCGCGGGCTGGGGGAGGTGGCGGCGCCTGGGGATCTCGATCGGCCTCGGCGCCTTGACGTTCCTCGCCACGAGCCCGTTCCTGCTCGTCCACCCGGGCCAGGCGTGGAGCGACGCGTCGCGCGTCCAGCGACTCGCCCGCGACGGCTGGCTCGGGTTCGAGCACGACAGCTTCGCGCTGTTCTCGTTTACCGGCCGGTTCTGGCACACGCTCGGGCCCGCGCTGATCATGGGTGTCGTCGGCGTCGTCGTCGCGGCCGTCACGCGCAAGAAGCCGGACCTGATCCTGCTCTCCTTCGTCGCCGTGTACGCGATCGATCTGCTCACGATCCGAGCGCACTTCGACCGCTACCTGCTGCCGCTCGTTCCTGTCCTGGGTGTGCTCGCTGGCCGGCTGCGCTCGCTCGTGCCGGTGACGCTCCTCCTGCTCGTGATCCCGCTGACGTACTCGATCCGAAACGACGTGACGCTGACGAAGACCGACACGCGAGTCGTCGCCGCGCGCTGGATCGCGGCGCACGTGCCCGGGTCGGCACGGATCGCCGCAGAGTCCTCGACGCCGCCGCTTGCGGGACGAACCGTGCTGCCGCTGCTCCTGCCCGGGCCCGGGAGGCCGTCCGACCCGAACCGTGACGTCGCCAGGCTCCGCAGCGAGGGCATCCAGTACGTGCTCGTCACGGGCGCCGTCGCCGACCGCGTGCTCGCCGCGCGCTCGCACTATCCCCGAGACGCGCGCTTCTACGGTCAACTTCGGCGCGAAACGAGACGTCTCTACTATGTGAAGGCGCACGACGGCCTTGCCGGCCCCTGGGTTGCCGTCTACCGGCTGTAGATGAAGAAGCTCACACTCGCATCGCTCCCGCTCCTCGCCGTCGTCGTGCTGGCCGCGTCAGGCTGCGGGGGAGACACCGCCACGAGTTCGAAGGCGGCGAACCGCACGCCCGCCGCGCCGACCTGTCCGGCCGCGTGGAAGGTCGGCTGGCAGCAGCTCGCGAACAGGATCCATGCGGCCGTCTACTGCCCCTCCTGGGTGCCCTCGCCATTGACGGGGAAGATCAACGGTGTCGTCGACTACTACGGCGGCGGCGGCCCCGCTGTCTCCGTCGCGAAAGACAGGAGCTATCTCGTCAGCATGGCCTGGCAGGAGCCGGGAACCGGCGAGGTGCACGTCAACTTCCGCGGCTATCCCGGCCACGCGAAGGTGCCGACCTGCATCTCCGAGGATTACAACAACGGCAAGCTGACGAAGCGGAACGTGCCGTGCTTCTCGGACGCGCGCGGAAAGGTGTCGGAGCGAGGCATCACCGCGACCGTCTACACCGTCAACCAGGACGCCGACCTCTGGCACGTCCTCTACGCCTGGCACTACCGCGGCGGGCTCTACACGGTCAGCGAGCACATCGCCGAGCCACTCACCTACGCGATGGTGGTCAGGAACCTGCACCACATGCTGCGGAGCCTCGTGCTCGTCCAGCCGCGCGACCTGACATGGGCCTGACGAGGAAGGAGCTCGTCGCCGGCGCGGCCGGCGCGCTCGGTGTCGCCGGGATCTACGAGCTCGTCGACGGGATGACGCCGCCGCCGGCGCGAGCCACGGCCGAGCGCGCACCGCTGCCGCCCGAGCAGCACGTGCTGCAAGGGGTGCGCGTCGTTCAGGACAACCACGTCGCGGTGCTCGTGCCGCCGCTCCACCACCAGCTCGTGACGCTTCGGCTCGCGACCGGAACGGCCAAGAAAGCGCTCGTCGGCGCGCGGAAGGAGCTCGAGCACGCGATCGCGTCGCTCGAGGCGACGTACGCGCCCACGCCGTCCGGCCTCGGGATCACCGTCGCCTGGGGGCTCCCGTACTTCCGCCGCTACGTCGCGAAACCGGCGGCGCGCTACCTTCCGGTCGACCGGCGCGCGTCGAAGGTCAAGGGTCGCAAGATGAGCGTGCTGCAGGACGCGGTGAAGTTCCCGAGCGACCCGTCGACGACGCTCCTCGAGCGAAACGACGCCGTGCTGCTCCTGCGCTCGGACCACCTGGCCACGATCAGCGCCGCTGCGACCGCACTCGTCGACAGGCTCGACTTCTGGCGGCCTACGAGCATTCGGCGGGGGTTCGCGGGCGGCGGGTTCGAGGGTGGCAAGAGCCTGCCGAAGCGGATGGCGACGGCTGCAGGCGTTGCCGGCGCCGAGTTCATTCCCGCGTCGTCCGAGCTCTTCCTCGGCTTCACCTCGACTCAGAAGGCGAACCTCGGCCCGGCGCGGATCGCGAACCTGGAGACGCTCGGCTACTCCGACGGCGGCCTGAACGGGTACTTCCGCCACGGGACGTGCATGCATGTCTCGCACATCTTCGAGGACCTGCTCCAGTGGTACACCCTGTTCAGCCACTCGGAACGGGTGGCGACGGTTTTCCGGCCGACGGTGACCGCGCCGTCCGGGACGCTGACCGTGCGCCAGGGCCCGGGCGACGTGGCGACGACGCGTGACAACGAGCGCGACTACCGGCGCTTCCACGCAATCGGCCACAGCGCCTCGATCCAGACGACCTCGCGGCTCGCCGCCGACACGCGCGGCAAGGACGGGACGCTCTATCCGAAGGGAACGGCCGTGCCGCAGCGGGCCGACTTCAACACGCTCGACAACCCCTTCTTCTGGAGCGCGCACCCGGACGCGGACGGCATGACCGCGGGCGCCGCTGCGGGCGTGCACTTCGTCGTCTTCAACCCGACGAGCGACGACTTCCACCGCAACCGCCTGGCGATGGACGGAGTCATGCCGGACGGCACGAAGCTCCCGCTCGACGCAGGGAGTCGTGGCCAGGGCATCAACGCCGTGCTCAAGACGACGCACAGGCAGAACTTCCTCGTGCCGCCGCGTCGACATCGCTCGTTTCCGCTCGCCGAGCTGCTGTGACGGACGGCGGATCGTCGATCCCGGCCGTGCAGGTGCTCCTACGGGTGCTCGCGGCCGGGAGGCGCGTCGCCGAGATCGGGACGGCCTTCGGCGAGGGTGCGGCCGCGATCGCAGAGACCGCGCGCGAGCTCGTGACCGTCGAGCTCGATCCGGCGCGCGCGGCCGTGGCGCGTGAGCGGCTCGCGGGCTTTGCGAACGTCGAGCTGATCGTCGGCGACTGGCGCGAGGTGTTGCCTTCGCGCGCGCCGTTCGAGCTCGTCTTCGCCGACGGCGGCCTCCGTGCGCGCGGCGACTACGAGGCACTGCTGCCGCTCGTCGAGCCGGGCGGGATGTTCGTCAAGGACGACCTGACACCGGAACGGGCGGTCGACGTCGACCCTGTGCGCGAGTTCCTGCTCGGCGACCCGCGCCTCGTAGGGGTCGAGATCATGACTACGCCGACCACCGCGGCGATCGTCGCCACCCGACCCGGCTGACCGCTTTGCGGCGCGCCTACTCGGGCCAGCGCCTAAATGCGGTGTCAGACACCGAATTTGTCAAGCGCCAGGTGTGTCAAATGTGCGACTTCTCGTCCACAGGAAGATCGCCCTGTTCACGCGGGGTCGCGGGGCCTCTCGAACGATCGTTCGCTCCCAAACGAGCCGTGGCTCTACGGGCCGCGGCGACCTCGGTGTCTGACACCGATGTCCTGATCGGCTCTGGCTACTGCGCGCGCAGCAGCGGCCGTGTCAGGCAGGTCGGGCCGCCGTCGCCCTTCGAGAGCTCGACGCCGCGGTAGACCGTCACGTCGACGCCGGCGCGCTCGAGGCGGCGCCGCGTCTCGACGTCGTGCTCGAGCATCAGCGCGCGCCGCGGGCCGAGGGCGAGCACGTTCGAGCCCATGGTCGCGAACTCGTCGTCCGGCACCTCGACGATCTCGATCCCGCGCTCCTCGAAGAGCTGGACGAGCCGGACCGGCATCAGCGGCGGATAGGCGACGACGAGGTCGCGGTCGAGCGGGCTGAAGAGCGAGAGCAGGTGCATGACCTCGCCGGACCCGTGGAAGTGGGGCAGGTCGAAGGCGAGCGTCTCGACGGCGAGGATCCGCTCGAGCGCCTCGATTCCGGCCTGGTTCGTGCGATAGCCCCGTCCGACGAGGAACGTGCGCTCGTCGAGCCACGCCGTGTCTCCGCCCTCCGCGAACGTGGGCGCCTCGAGCTGCGCGGCCACTGCCACGCCGGCGCTCTCGAGCTCCTCTGCGAGCGCGTCGACCTCGTCGGCGCGCTCGGGCTTCCCCGGCCGGAGCAACACGGCGCCCGCGTCGGAGACGATTGCCGGATCGAAGGTGTAGATCGCGTCGAGCGTGGTCGGAGGCGCGACGACCACCTCGGCGCCGGTCTCTTCGAGGAGCTCCGCGAACCGCTCGTGCTCGGCGGCCAGCCGCGCAGGATCGGGTTGTTCTCGCCAGCCGAACCGCCGCCAGTCCGAGGTGTCGGCGGGCGGACGGCGTACGAGGACGCGGCGCAACGGCTCGACCATCGTCTGGCCGCCGAAGACCCGGGCATGGACCGTGTCGGCCATGCCCGGATCCTACGGCGCTCTCGAGGAGAGAGGCGTAGGCGAGGAGGCTAGGCGGCGAGGAGCTCCTGCCAGGGATCGACCGCGTGGCGTGGGAGGTACGCGTACGGGTGGTAGAAAGCGTCGAGCGCGTCCTCGGGCGCGATGCTGAGCTCGAAGACCACGCTGTTCTCGACCTCGGTCAGCTGCAGCGTGAGGTTGTTGTCGCTCCGCCGCCAGAGCAGGGACACCTCGATGCCCGTGCCGGTGCGGTGGGCGAGCTCACGAACGGCCGCTCGCCTGGTCGACTGGGTCTTGGTGCCTGCGTTGATCACTTCACTGCCTCCTCGTCCGGAGAGAGGGGAGGGATGGTGTCTCTCTCTTGCTGATGAAGACGACGGACGTGTAAAGCCAGGCGAAGAGTCCGATGAAGCGTTGGTTACCCGTCCATTGCGTTTGTGTTGAGCCGCACGTCCCGCAGTCGGGACGCGGCTCGCCAGCGACAGGCGGTTGCCAGGCGTGGTGGCTGAAGTTTGGCCTCGACCGTCCGTGACGGCGTGACGAGGAGGGCGGGCGGGAACCCTGCTGCTTCCGCAACGGCTTTCCCCTAGTGCCGAAGGTGGGACTTGAACCCACACTCCCCGAAGGGAACCGGATTTTGAGTCCGGCGCGTCTGCCAGTTCCGCCACTTCGGCCGGCCAGAGGATCGTAGCCCCGGCTCGGGAAGGCGGCCTGCGGCCTGGCCCGAGTCGTATGCAAGTTGCAGAGATCCCTGCTGCGTCCCATACTTCCCGTTCCACAGGGCGGAACGTGCAACAAAAGGAGGAATGGAGTGAGAAAGCGGTACCTCATCGTCGGGGTGGCCGTCGCGGGGGTTGCTGCCCTCGTGATCGCAGCGGCCGGCCTGGCAAAGGTGGGCTCGTCGAAGTCCGCCACCGTGCTCCCGGCCTCGTCCTGCAGCAGCTTGCAGTACGGCGGCTCGGGCAGCCCGAAGTTCATCGTCGCCTCGGATCTGCCCCTCCAGGGCTCGAGCCGCGCGCAGACGATCGAGATGACGAAGGCAATCGCCTACACGTTCAAGCAGGCGGGCTACAAGGCCGGCAAGTACACGGTCGGCTACCAGTCCTGCGACGACTCGACGGCCCAGGCCGGGAAGTGGGATCCGGCCAAGTGCTCGGCGAACGCAGGCAACTACGTCCGCGACAAGTCGGTCATCGGCGTCATCGGCACCTTCAACTCGGGCTGTGCCGAGATCGAGGTCCCGATCACGAACCGGGCGGGCCTGCAGTACGTCAGCCCGGCCAACACGTACATCGGCCTGACCCACAAGCCGGCGCTCCCGGGTGAGCCCCAGAAGTACTACCCGACCGGCAAGCGCACGTACGCGCGTGTCGTCGCGGCGGACGACTTCCAGGGCGCGGCCGACTCGATGCAGCTCAGGGCGCTCAAGGCCAAGAACGTCTACATCCTGAACGACAAGGAGGCGTACGGCTTCGGCATCGCCTCCGCCGTCCAGAACGTGATCAAGGGCTCGAACCTGGGCCTCAAGGTCGCCGGCTTCCAGGCCTGGGATCCGAAGGCCTCCAGCTACCAGGACATCGCGACCAAGATCAAGGCCTCGGGGGCGGAGCCGGTCTTCCTCGGCGGCCTGGAGTGCGAGAACGGCGGCAAGCTGATCAAGGACCTGCGCGCAGGTCTCGGCGCGAACTTCCTGATCGAGGCGCCGGACGGCTTCAGCTCGTTCCCGTCCACGATCAAGGACGCGGGCTCGGCGTCGAACGGGATGTACATCTCGATCGCGGGCGAGCCGTACCAGTTCCTGAACGCGGCCGGCAAGGCGTTCGCGAAGGCCTTCGGCAAGTCGATCGGCCTGCCTGCAGCCAAGGTCAACCCGTACTCCAACTACGGCGCGACCGCGGCGCTCGTCATGCTCAAGGCGATCGCCGGCTCGGGCGGAACCCGCTCGGGCGTCTCGAAGGGCGTCTACAAGCACGCCTTCGCGGGCACCCCGATCGGCAACTTCGCCCTCAACGCCAACGGCGACACCAACGCCGGCGTGATCAGCTTCTACCATGGTCAAGGGGGCCAACGCCCCCTTCCTGAAGGTGATCTCCCCGCCGACCAGCCTCGTCGCACTGGCGAAGCCGTAGGAGGGTAGGACAGCGAGGAACCATCGCCGGGGGAGGAGCCGATCCTCCCCCGGCGGGTCTTGACGACACGATGGCGACCCAAGCCCGCACCGGAGAGCTCGCCGTCAGGCGGCTCGGTCCGAATCAACCCGATCCCGCTGATCGGGCTCGCGCTCGTCGCCCTCCTGATCGTCTGGCTCGTCGTCAACCTGGTCAAGACCCCGGATCAGTTCCTCTCGGCGTTCCTGATCGGCATCACCAACGGCTCCGTCTACGGGCTCGTCGCGCTCGGCTACACCCTCGTCTACGGCATCCTCGAGCTGATCAACTTCGCCCACGGCGACGTGTTCATGCTCGGCGGGATGATCGCGATCACCCTCTTCTCTGAGGTCTTCAGTCTCGACGGAAGCACCGCCGCCTACGTTGTCTGGCCCGCCATCCTGGCGTCGGGCGCGATCACGATGGCCGCCTGCGGTCTGATCAACACGACAGTGGAGCGCATCGCGTACAAGCCCCTGCGAGGGGCGCCGCGGCTCGTCCCGCTGATCACCGCGATCGCGATGTCCTTCATCCTCCAGAACATCGCGCTGGCCTGGAAGGGCCCGAACTTCGTACCGCTCAACACCGGACCGAGCGGCGCGGCCGACTTCCTGCCGCAGGGGAACGTCTTCACCTTCGGTTCGGGGGGCGTCTACACGTGGGCGAGCCTGATCGTCGTCCTGCTCACCATCCCCGTGCTGTTCGCGCTCATGTGGCTCGTGCAGCGCACCAGGCAGGGAAAGGCCATGCGGGCCACCGCCCAGGACCGGGATGCGGCGGCGATGATGGGCATCGACGTCAACCGCACCATCTCGTTCACGTTCCTGATCGCCGGTGGGCTGGCCGGCGCCGCGGGCCTCATCTATGCGATGTACTTCACGTCGGTCAAGTTCGACCAGGGGTTCCAGCTCGGGCTGATCGCGTTCACGGCCGCCGTACTCGGGGGAATCGGCAACCTGCCGGGCGCTGTTCTCGGCGCGCTCCTGATCGGGATGATCCAGGCGTTCAACAACACCCTCACCTGGCACGCGCCGGGAAGCGACTGGACGCAGTCGATCGTGTTCGCGATCCTGATCCTGATCCTCGTCTTCCGTCCCGAGGGCCTCCTCGGCGAGCGCACCCCGGAGGGCGGGTAGGTGCACCCCTGGCGTGACCGCTGGGCGCTGTTCGGGCGCCTGGGGCTGCCCGAGGAGCGGTGGCGAAGCTGGTCTCCGGTCCGCCAGAGGGCGGTTATCGCCGGGATCATCGGCGTGCTCCTGCTCCTAGTCCTTGCGCCCCTGTTCGGATTCGACACGACTGCGTACATCACGTACGCGCTCTTCGTCGCGCTCTACGTCCCCGGCTGGGGGCGGTTCGGACGGGTCGGCCGCTGGGTGGTCCCGCTCGCCTTCCTCGCCCTCGTGGTCACGTTTCCGTACTACGCGGACAGCATGTTCACGATCCCGATCCTGGGTGCGTTCCCCAGCACCTCGACCGGCGTGGTGATGCTGATCTACATCATGATGGCGCTCGGCCTCAATGTCGTGGTGGGCTACGCCGGCCTGCTCGACCTCGGCTACGTCGCCTTCTACGCGCTCGGTGCCTACACGTGCGCGGCGCTCGCCTCCCCGCAGTTCGGAAGGAGCACGATCCAGTTCGGGTCGATCGGCGTCGACAAGACCATCGGCGGCGTCCACATCTCGATCTGGCTCCTGCTGGTCGTCGCCGGCATCTTCACGGCGCTGATCGGCATGCTGATCGGGCTACCGACCTTGCGGTTGCGAGGGGACTATCTCGCCATCGTCACGCTGGGCTTCGGTGAGATCCTGCCGCAGATCGCACGGAACGGCGACAACTTCTTCAACACCGGCATCAACGTCACCAACGGGCCCCAGGGGATCACGCCGATCGACGGGATCGGCTTCGGGAGCACGCTCAGCAGGGCGCTCGGGTTACCAGCGAACTACCTGACGGCGGCGAACAGCGACCGCCTCTTCTTCTGGACGGCGATCGTGCTCGTTCTGATCACGCTGTTCTGCAGCCTGCGGCTGCGAGGCGGCAAGCTGGGCCGCGCCTGGATCGCCATTCGCGAGGACGAGACCGCCGCCGCCGCCATGGGCGTGCCGCTGATGCGGACGAAGACGCTCGCGTACGCGATCGGCGCCTTCTTCGGCGGCGTCGCCGGCGCCTACTTTGCCGAGTACACGACCGGCGCCAACCCGGACAGCTTCTCGTTCAACTTCTCCGTCTTCGTGCTCGTGATGGTGATCCTCGGCGGGATCGGCAACGTCTGGGGCGTGATGGTGGGCGCTGCCTTGCTCGCCTACCTCAACCAGGCCGGCCTGGCCGATACCGGCGCCTGGATCAACGAGCACCTGCACGTGAGCATCGACGTACCCCAGTACGAGTTCGGGATCTACGGCGTCATCCTGCTGGTCGTGATGCTCTTCCGCCCGAACGGGCTGATCCCCGAGAAGCGCCACAAGCTCGAGCTCGAGCTGGGAGTCTCCGAGGAGTATCTCTACGACGTGGAAGCTCACGACGCCGCCGTCTGATGGACGTGCTGCTGCAAGCCGTGGCGCTGCGCAAGGAGTTCGGCGGCCTCGTCGCGGTCAACAACGTCGACTTCACTGTCCCGCAGGGTGCCATCGTCAGTCTGATCGGCCCGAATGGTGCCGGCAAGACCACGTTCTTCAACATGCTGACCGGCGTCTACAAGCCGACCAGCGGCGACGTGATCTTCGACGGCGAGTACGTCGGCGGCAAGCCGCCGCACGCGATCACGAACCGGGGGATCGGTCGCACGTTCCAGAACATCCGGCTGTTCAAGGAGATGACCTCGCTCGAGAACGTCCTCGTCGGCATGCACGGCCATCTGAAGGGCGGGATCGTGCGCACCATCCTGCGCACGCGCGGCCTCAATCGCGAGGAGCGGGAGGCGCGTGAGTTCGCTCGTCATCTGCTCGTCTTCAGCGGCCTCAAGGGCCGGGACGACGCATACGCCGGGAGCCTGCCGTACGGCGACCAGCGTCGGCTCGAGGTGGCGCGCGCGCTCGCCACGAAGCCCAAGCTGCTGCTGCTCGACGAGCCCACCGCCGGGATGAACCCGCAGGAGACGGCCGAGTTCACGGCTTTCGTCGGCAAGCTCCGCGCCGAGCAAAAGCTGACCATCCTGCTGATCGAGCACGACATGCGCGTGGTGATGGGCGTATCCGACCGGGTGACCGTGCTCGACTACGGCGAGAGGATCGCCGAGGGGACGCCGAAGGATGTCCAGCGCGACCCGCGGGTGATCGAGGCGTACCTCGGCTCGGCGGCGGTGTCCACGTGAGCGCGCTCCCGAAGTCGGGCGTCTCGAACATCCTCGAGCTCGAGGACGTCCACACGTACTACGGCTCGATCCATGCGTTGAAGGGGATTTCGCTCGACGTTCGGGAGGGGGAGATCGTGACGCTGCTGGGGGCGAACGGGGCCGGCAAGTCGACGACGCTGCGTTCGATCAACGGGTTGAACCATCCGCGGCGCGGGAGGATCAGCTTCCAGGGGGACGACATCACGAACGAGTCGGCACACTCGATCGTCAAGCGCGGGGTGGCCCAGTCACCGGAGGGTCGGCGGTTGTTCCCGCGCATGACCGTGTTCGAGAACCTGGAGATGGGAGCCTTCCAGCGGACGGACAGGGCGGCGATGAAGGAGGACATCGACCGGGTGTTCACGCTCTTCCCGCGGCTCGCCGAGCGGCGGACGCAGAAGGCGGGGACGCTCTCCGGCGGCGAGCAGCAGATGGTCGCCATGGGGCGGGCCTTGATGGCGAGGCCGAAGCTGCTGATGCTGGACGAGCCCTCGATGGGCCTGGCGCCGATCTTCGTGGAGAAGATCTTCGAGATCGTGGTCGAGATCAACAAGCAGGGGACGCCGATCCTGCTCGTCGAGCAGAACGCGCTGATGGCGCTCGAGGTCGCGAACCGAGGCTTCGTCCTCGAGACGGGCAAGGTCGCGCTCGCGGATGACGCGAAGTCGCTCCGCTCGAACGAGCAGGTCCGCAAGACCTACCTCGGCGAGACCTAACCGCCACGTCGTTCCGGGCCATGTCGTAGGGACAGTCCCTGTAACTCTTCGTCCACAGTCGGCTGCGCCGGTCGCGCCCTCAGTGGCCCACGCGAAGTGGGAAGTACGGCGGCGCGAGCAGGAAGCCGATGCGCGGGCTGCCACCCGCGACGCCGGTCGCCATCTCGAGCGCAGCGCCGACCGCGTGGGTCGGCACGAACCCGAGCTGGCGCGCGGCCGCCGCGTCCCGGCACGCGGCAACGAGCACCGCGCCGAGGTGGCGAACCTGCGGCAGGCAGCCGTCCCAGTCGGCGAACGGCAGGGCCGGGTGGCAGCCCTGGCCGGCGCGGTAGGCGCCGAGCGCCCGCGTGTCGGCGCGCGCGTCGCGCTCGGCGGCCGCGATCGCCTCGGGATCGGGCCCGGTCCGCGTCGCCGCGAAGAACGCGCGGTACGGCTGCTGCGTCGGGTGCGTGAAGTGCCGGTGGAAGCGATGGACGAGGATCGCCGTACCGCCCGCGGCCACCGGCGGCTCGTCCCGCCACATCCGCAGCGCGAGCCCGAGGCCGAGGTAGGCGGCGAGGAGCGGGTTCGGCCGCTCGCGCGGCAGGTGCGGCGTCGACCGGGGAATGCCCAGGCAGATCGCGTCGAGCGGCCGGTCGAGGTGGGCCGAGCGAAGCTCGACGGAACGCAGCAGGGCCTCGGCGTGCGCGACCGAGGGCGGCCCCGCGAACGCCGCCGACGCGGCGAGCCCGACCGGCAGCGACCGGATCAGCCGCATGCGCACCGGCCCCGGCAGCACGCGGAACACGTGCGTGAACGGGGAGTGCACGATTCGCTCCAGCGAGGCCGGGTCGTAGGGGTAGCCGTAGGCGGTCTCGGCCACGCGCAGTCGGTCGAGCGTCAACGAGAGGCCGATCATCGGCACGCGCGCGGCCAGCCGGCGCTCCATCGCGAGCGCCAGCCGCCAGCCGCTCGAGCTGCTCGTCTGCAGGAGCGATTCGGCGTTCGCGGCCCGGAGGGCCTCGACGCCGCCCGCGGCGAGCAGCGCCGCCGGGCCGCCGTGCAGCACCGTCTCCGCAGCGGTGACGGTGACGACGGCGTCCGCCTCGACGAGCGCGCGCGACGCGCGCAACGGCACGCCGTCGACCACGCCGAGGTCCACCAGCCCGTCGTCCTCGACGTCGTGGACGACGATCTCGCCGTGGAACGTCCGTGCGAACCGCGCGGAGACGAGCGCCGCCAGCTCCTTTCGCTGCGGCCTGCGCGCGAGCCCCGAGGCGACGAGGATCGTCTGCTTCGCGTCCGGCACGCCGACCCGGCGGAGCTCGTTCACGGTCGCCTCGATCGCCTGCCGGCGCGGGTCGATCGGTGCGCCCGGGAGCGGCAGCGACGGCTGCTCGACGACGAGGGTGACCCGCCCGCCGCGCGGCACCACGTGATCCAGGGTCGGCCCGTCGAGCGGGAACCGGAACGCCTCCTGGACGGCGGCGGGCACGTCGACGATCGCCGCAGCCGGTGGCGCAGGCGGCGAGATCACGACGGCGTCGTCGGGCGCGCTGACGATCAGCAGCCGGCTGCCGGAGAGGAGCGGGATCCGCGGCACTACGGGATCGAGCGGTAGAGCCGCAGGAACGTCTCGCGGAATCCGCGGCGGGGCCAGAAGCGCGACGCGAGCAAGTTCGTCATCCGCCAGTCCGTGATCAGGATCTTGTAGCCGTGCTCGTGCGCCCAGCCGATCGCGTGCTCGGTGAGCGCGACCATGGCGCCCGACCCGCGCGCGCGGGCCTCGGTCAGCGCGTTGGCGAGGTCGATGCTCTCGGGCGGCACGCGCAGGTCGCCGCCCGGCCGGCGGTAGAGCAGTAGGTGTCCGACGATGCGGCCGTCCTGTTCGGCGACGAAGTGCGTGTACTTCGGGTTCCCCTCGTCCTCGCGCCACTCGTCAAGGACGTCCTGGTCCGATTGCACCGGCAGGCCGCCGAAGCTCGGCGATTCCCGAAGGTGCAGCTGGAGCTGCCGGTCGTAGGCGGCCGCCACCGGTGTGTCCTCCGGTGTGCTCGGGCGGACGGTGATCGACGTGCCGGCCGCCGCCGGAGCCGCCGGGCGGGTCTCCATCGCCGCTTGCGCCGCCGAGATGCCGAACGACAACCGCAGCCACGGCTCGACGAGCTCTCGCATCGCCGGCACGTAGACGAAGTGGCGCGTCAGGCCGTCTTCCACCCACCGCTCGGCCGCGACGGCGTAAAGATCGCGGATGACCTCCGGATCGCGGACGGCGTGACCGGCAGACGCGATCCAGACGTGCTCGCCGATGCCGTCCTCGCGCCGCGGGCCGAGCAGGTAGCCGACGACCTCGCCGTCCTCGATCGCCGCCGCGCCTGTCGCGTCCTCCCGCGCCTTCTCGACCTGTTCGCGGAAGTCCGTCGGACGCGGCAGCAGCCGTTCGACCGCGAGATGGGCCGCGTGTCGTTCGGCCAGGACGGCGGCGGCTCCGTCCACGTGGTCGTCGGTGAAGGCGACGATGTCCACGGGCCGTAGACTCGCAGACATGTCGCCGAAGGCGCTGACGGGAGAGGAGCTCGACCTCGACGACGCCCCGGCGCGCGAGGCGGAGCTCTTCCTCGTCGACGGCAACAACCTCGCCTATCGGGCCTATTTCGCCCTCCCGGAGGAGCTCGCGACGAGCGAGGGTTTCCCGACCGGCGCGCTGCTCGGGTTCACGAACATGCTCTTCAAGCTGCTCTCGGACTACCGCCCGAAGGGTGTCGCGGTGGCGTGGGACACGCGCCCCGTGCACCGCGCGGCCATCTCCGAGGAGTACAAGTCCGAGCGCCGCCCGATGCCCGACCTGCTGCGCGAGCAGTTCCCGCACTTCCGTCCGATCGTCGAGGCGTTCGGCTACCGCAACCTCGAGTTCGAGGGCTGGGAGGCGGACGACGTGATTGCCACGCTCGCGACGCAGGCCGACGCGGCCGGGGTGAGGACGTGCGTCGTCTCGACCGACCGCGACGCCTTCCAGCTCGTCACCGACAACGTCGTCCTGATGATGACGCCGCGCGGCGTCCAGGAGGTCAACGTGTACACACCCGCGCGCGTCGAGGCCCGGCTGGGGGTGCCCCCGGAGAAGGTGCCCGACCTGATCGGGCTCAAAGGGGATACGTCCGACAACATCCCCGGCATCCCCGGCATCGGCGACAAGACCGCCGCCGAGCTGATGATCCGCTACGGATCGCTCGAAGGCGTGCTCGAGCACGCGTCCGAGCTCTCGCCCGCCCGCGCGAAGAACGTCGCGGCGCACGCCGACCAGGCGCGCGCGTCGAAGGTGCTCGCGACGATGCGCCGCGACCTCGAGCTCGGCTGCGACCCGGCGACGCTCGTTCTCGCCCCGCCCGACCGCTCCGAGCTCCGCGAGATCTTCCGCCGCTTCGAGTTCCGCGGGTTGCTCAGCCGCGTCGACCTCCTCGACGAGGCGCTCCCCGCGGCCGAGCCGGTCCGCGCAGTCGGCGAGGAGCTCCCCTGGCGCGAGGGGGAGCCAAGCAACACTGTGTTGCAAGGTCGGGTCGGGTTCGCAACGGACGGCGAGCGGACGGCCGTCGCGACCGAGGCGGAGGTCGTGCTCCTCGCCGAGCGACCAAGCAACACTGTGTTGCAAGGCGCCGAGCTGGTGGTGCACGACGCGAAGGCGCTCCGCGTCGACGCGTCCGACGACACGCTGATCGCCGCCTACCTGATCGAGCCGGGCCGCGCCGCCTACGAGCTCGACGACCTGGCCGCCGAGTACGGCGTCGAGATCCAGCCGACGCCCGAGGCCGAGGAGGAGACCGCAGCGCTCGTCCGCCGTGCGGCGATTCCGCTCCGCCTCGCGCCGCGCATGCGCGAGCGCCTCGCCGAGCGTGGCAGCGTCGAGCTGTACGAGCGCATCGAGCTGCCTCTGACCCGTGTGCTGGCGGCAATGGAGGACGTCGGCGTCCGCATCGACACGTACCGGATGGGCGAGATCACCGCGCGCCTCCAGGAGCGGGCCGAGGAGCTCGAGGCAGGGGCGTACGACCTCGCCGGCGAGGAGTTCATGCTCGGCTCGACGCAGCAGGTGGCGCGGATCCTGTTCGAGAAGCTCGAGCTGACGCCCGGTCGTAAGGGCAAGACGGGCTACTCGACGGACACGCGCGTCCTGCGCACGATCCGCGGCGAGCACGAGATCGTGGCGGTGCTCGAGGAGTGGCGCGAGCTGACGAAGCTGATCAACACGTATCTCGGGCCCCTCCCGTCGATGATCGGCGACGACGGGCGCCTGCACACGACCTTCAACCAGGCTGTGGCCGCCACCGGCCGGCTCTCGACGTCGAACCCGAACCTGCAGGCGATCCCGATCCGCACCGAGCTCGGGCGCGAGATCCGCTCGGCCTTCGTCGCCGAGCAGGGCTGGAAGCTCGTCTCCGCCGACTACTCGCAGGTCGAGCTGCGCATCCTCGCGCACGTCTCCGGCGAGCCGAAGCTCCGCGAGGCGTTCTCCCGCGGCGAGGACATCCACGCCGCCACCGCCGCGGAGGTGCTGGGCCGGCCGCAGGCCGAGCTGACGAAGGACGAGCGCAACATCGCCAAGATGGTCAATTTCGGGATCATCTACGGCATTTCAGCCTTCGGCCTCTCGGAGAACCTCGAGATCCCGCGCGAGGAAGCGCAGACCTACATCGACGCGTACCTGGCCCGCTTCCCGCACGTCCAGGACTTCATTGCCCGAACGATCGAGCAGTGCGCACGCGACGGGTACGTGACGACGCTCCTCGGCCGCCGCCGGCCCGTCCCCGAGATCCGAGCCTCGAACCGGCAAACGCGGTCCCTCGGCGAGCGCCTCGCCGTCAACTCGGTCATGCAGGGCACGGCCGCGGACGTGATCAAGGTGGCGATGGTCTCGGTGCACGAGCGGCTACGCGCAGAGGGACGTGCCTCCCGGCTCGTCCTCCAGGTGCACGACGAGCTGCTGCTCGAGGCACCCGACGCGGAGGTGCCGGCGGCGCGCGAAGCACTCCGTGAGGAGATGTGCGGCGCCTACCCGCTCGACCCGCCGCTCGCCGTGGACATCGGCGTCGGCGACGACTGGAACCAGGCCAAATCCTGATCTGAGCTCGCCTGAGGGGCGGATTGCCGCACACGCTCTCCACGTCCGGCGTCGACCGCCACGGCCGCGGCCGACACCAGGATGGGAGCTCACGGCCGCCGCGATCCACCTGGACCTTCGCGATCGTCACCGGCCCGTGGGCGACCGTTCACTCGATCGAGTGCTCGTCTTCCCCTCGGTCGAGGGATGACGGCCGAATCCATCCTCGCCTAGATGAGACAGACGCCATGAAGCCTCGTCATCTCAATCGTCGCAAGTTCCGCTTCCTCCCCCTGCTGGTGCGCGAGGAAGGGGGCCAGGTGCTCGCACTCACCGCGCTCGCCCTGCCGGCCCTCATCGCGGTGACGGCGTTCGTCGTCGACGTGGGCAACTACTACCTGGCGAACCGCAAGCTGCAGGCGGCTGCCGACGCCGCGGCGCTCGCAGCAGCCCAGCAGTTGCCTGACCCTTCGGCGGCCACAACGGCTGCACAGCAGTACAGCGCCTCGACCGGCGGGAAGAATGCGAGCTCCACGCTCACCGGCGTGACGACCGCCGTCACGACCAAATGCATCAGCGGGATCCCGTGCAACCCTGCCAACACGGTCGTCGTGACCGAGACCGCGAGCGTCTCGCCGATCTTCGGAGGGATCGTCGGGATCGGCAACATCGCGATCTCGGCCAAGTCGACGGCCGCGATGGCGGGCGGTCAGCCCAAGCCGCTACACATCATGCTGCTCTTCGACCGGAGCGCCTCGATGAACAACTCCTGCTCGGCGGGGGGCACCAAGCTCAGCTGCTCGCAGACTGCGATGAAGACGTTCCTCAGCTCGCTGCTGCCGTCGCAGGACAAGGTCGGACTTGCTCTGCTACCGCCCCCGACGAGCACCTCGAAGACGTGCAGCTCCAGCCAGTCCGACCTCTCGTACGACAACCCCTCGCAGAAGACGACCGACCCGAACTACCCCTACGTCGTCGTGGGGCTCTCCACCGACTACCGCACGTCGGACACCGGCCCGCTGAACACCAGCTCGAGCCTCGTCTCCACGATCAACTGCATGCAGGCACCGGGCGGTCACGGCAGCTCGTTCGCAACCGGCATCGACAAGGTGCAGTCGTACCTGACGGCGCAGCACGACCCCAAGGCGCAGGACGTGATCATCTTCCTGAGCGACGGTGAGGCGAACTACGGGCCTGTCTACTACGACAACCCCCCGAAGAACCCCGAGACCAGCAAGTACCGCACGCAGCCGTGCCACCAGGCGATCAGCTCGGCCGGAAGCGCAGCGGCACTCGGAACCTGGATCTACGCGATCGCGTACGACACGAGCGGCGGCAACAACTGCAAGGGCTGGAAGTCAGGGACGGATTCGCCGCAGACGACGAGCACGTTCTCGGGCACAGAGTCGCCGACGATCAGCGGCACCACGACGATGTCGTCGATCGCTTCCCCAGCGACGAACTACTACAACCAGCCGACTGCCGGCCAGCTGACGACGATCTTCCAGCAGATTGCGACGAGTCTCACCGGGCCGGCGCTCGTAGACGACGACCGGACCTAGGCTCCGCGTCGCTTCCCGGCGCCGAATCACTCCACAGAATCCCTCCTTGGGGGCAGAGACAATGACTCTCCCGGGGGAGCGAGCTAGCCTCTCGAACAGCCGAAGAGTCGTTCAGGGCATGGCAACCGTTCGGACTCCACGAACTCTCCTCGGTCGACTCGGCAGACGCTGCCGTGCGGTCTGTGGGCACCAGGAGGGCGGCCAGGTCATCGCATTCTTCGCTGTCGGTCTGGTCGCGGTTTTGGGGGTCGCGGCGTTCGTGGTCGACGTCGGTCGTTTCTACCTGGCGAACCGGCAGTTGCAGGCCTCGTCTGACGCGGTTGCCACGGCGCTCGCGAACCAGCTCCCGGATGTGAGAGCAGGCACGACGACCCTGGCGGCCGTGGAGGCGAACGCGGCGACCTACGGCGCCGACTCGAGTCAGAAGAACAAGGGCACCGACCTGACCAGCCTGTCGTTGACGTTCACGCCGAAGTGCCTGACCGTCAACGGGAGCGTGCCGGCGTGGTGCACGCCGAGCAAGCCGAACGCGGTCCAGGTCAAGCAGTCGGCGACCGTGAACACGGTGTTCGGGAAGGTCGTCGGCATCAGCTCGGCGGGGATCTCCGCGACGTCGACGGCGAAGATGGGCGGCGGCAAGCCGTTTCCGGCGCACGTGATGATCGTCGTCGACCGGACCGGATCGATGAGCACTTCTTGCTCGGCGGGCGGCACGAAGCTGACGTGCGCGAAGAACGGAGTGGACGCGTTCCTCTCCGGGATGGACCCGACGTACGACAAGGTCGGTCTCGCCGTTCTCCCGCCGGCCTCTAACAGCGGTGCCTGCGCGCAGCCGAAGACGTCCGACGGCGCCCCGAACGACTACGACGTGTACACGAACAACTACGTCGTCGTCGGGCTGTCCAACGACTACAAGACCTCGTCGACGTCGCCTCTGAACCCCAGCTCGACGCTCGTGTCCGACATCAACTGCATGAAGGCCGGCGGCACCACTGCCTATGCGACCGCGATCGACAAGGCGCAGGCGGTTCTCGCGGCCAATCACGACCCGAACTCGCAGGACGCGATCATCTTCTTCACGGACGGCGAGGCGACGTACGGACCGTGCGTGGACGCGAACAACGACAGCGTCTGCGACAACAACGCCTCGACCTACCGCTCCCGGCCCTGTTACCAGGGAACCCAGTCGGCCGGCGCGGCGAAGGCTGCAGGCACGTGGGTCTACACCGTGCTCTACGACACCAACACGACGGATCAGTGCTGGGCGTGGAAGGCGAGCGGAACCGGCACGAAGCTCGGCGGCGGAAGCGGTTCCTGCAACGTGGCGAAGGGCATCCAGTTCCTGTCAGGCTGTTACGAGTCGCCGGCCATGACGGCCTATGGCACCGTGCAGTCGATGGCCTCCGACTCGTCCAAGTTCTTCTACTCGCCGAACCCGGCCAGCCTGACCTCGATCTTCCAGGACATCGCCGACGACCTCGGAGGCTCGAGAATCGTCGACGACGACTACACGGGCAGCTAGTCGCGCTCGTTCCAGCGCGCCCCGGCGAGGCTCTCGTCTCGGCCGGGTTCTTCGGGTAGCGGGCTATACTGACCGGCTCGCCATGCCGAACGAGACGATGGAACAGCAGGAGAAGATGGCCGCCGAGCCGGGCGTCTGGGTAGCCGGACCGGACGGCGAGCTCGTGCCCGACTACGAGTCGACCTTCCCGACGATCAACGAGGGCGAGGTCGTGCACGGCACCGTCGTGCGCGTCGACAAGGACGAGGTCCTCGTCGACATCGGCTACAAGTCGGAAGGCGTCATCCCGGTTGCGGAGCTCTCGATCCGCCGGTCGGTCAACCCGGCCGACGAGGTCAAGCTGGGCGACGAGATCGACGCGCTCGTCCTCACCAAGGAGGACGCCGAGGGCCGCCTGATCCTGTCCAAGAAGCGCGCCCGCTTCGAACTTGCATGGAAGTCGATCGAGAAGGCGGCCGAGTCGGGCGAGCCGGTCACCGGCCGCGTGATCGAGGTCGTCAAGGGCGGCCTGATCCTCGACCTCGGCGTCCGCGGGTTCCTGCCGGCGTCGCTCGTCGACATCCGCCGCGTGCAGGACCTCGACGAGTTCCTCGGCACCGAGCTCCGCTGCAAGGTGATCGAGCTCAACCGCTCGCGCAACAACGTCGTGCTCTCGCGCCGCGCCGTCCTCGAGGACGAGCGCAAGGAGATGCGCCAGGCGATCCTCGACCGGCTCAACCCGGGCGACGTCGTCCCGGGCGTGATCTCCAACATCGTCGACTTCGGCGCCTTCGTCGACCTCGACGGCATGGACGGCCTGATCCACATCTCGGAGCTCTCCTGGAGCCACGTGAACCATCCGTCCGAGGTGCTCGAGATCGGCCAGGAGGTTCAGGTCAAGGTGCTCGACATCGACCGCGAGCGCCAGCGCATCTCGCTCGGCCTCAAGCAGACGCAGTCCGACCCGTGGCAGCAGGTGCTCGACAGCTACTCGGTCAACGACGTCGTCCAGGGCAAGGTCACGAAGGTCGTCACCTTCGGCGCCTTCGTCGAGATCCTGCCCGGCGTCGAGGGGCTCGTCCACATCTCCGAGCTCGCGGCCCACCACGTCGAGAACCCGCGCGAGATCGTCTCGCAGGGCGACGTCGTCAGCGTGAAGATCATCGAGATGGACGCCGAGCGCCGGCGCCTGTCGCTCTCACTGAAGCGCGTCGAGGGCGAGGAGCCGAGGCCGCGGCCCGAGGGTGCGCCGCCGCTGCGGCTCTCCGAGGAGGTCTTCTCGGAGGCCCGGCCGCCGCTGCTCGAGGAGGATCAGGTCGAGTTCGAGGCCGCGGAGGTCGAGCCCGGAGTGCTCGAGGCCGAGGCAGAGTCTGTTGCAGAAGCAGAGCCTGTTGCAGAAGCGGAGCCGGCCGAGACCGTCGTGGAAGCGGATCCTGTCGCGGAGGCCGAAGAGGAGCCCGAGCCCGTCGCCGAGGCCGAAGAGGAGCCCGTCGCCGAGGCGGAGGCCGAGGAGCCGGTTGCTGCGGCCGAGCCCGAAACGACCGAAGAGCCTGACGCCGACGCTGAATCCGAGGAGCCCGAGCCCGACGCGTAAGGTCGCCCTGACCGGCGGGATCGGCGCCGGGAAGAGCGAGGCCCTCGAGGCATTCCGGCGCGGCGGCGCAGCCGTCTGCTCCAGCGACGCGATCGTCCATCGACTGATCGCCGAGGACTGCGAGGTGCGCGCCGCCCTCGACGAGCGGTTCGGGACGACCGACCGGGCAGGCATCGGCGCGATCGTCTTCCGCCATCCCGAGCAGCTCGCCTGGCTCGAAGCGCTGCTCCACCCGCGCGTGCGGCGGGAATACCTCGCCTGGCTCGACGGCCTCGACGGCCGTGCCGAGGTCGCGGTGATCGAGATCCCGCTGCTCTACGAGACCGGCGGCGAGGCGCTCTTCGACGCGGTCGTCGTCGTGACCGCGCCCGAGGAGACCCGTCGGGCCAGGGTGGGGGAGAGGATCGAGCGCTCCGCCAGGCTGATCCCGGACGACGAGAAGGTCCGCCGCGCCGACTACGCCTACGTGAACGACGGCTCGCTCGCAGATCTGGAGGCGTTCGTCGCCGAAGTGCTCGACCGGGAGCGCGCGTGAGGGTGACGCCGCGCCGTCTCCTGCTCGTGGCCGCGGTCGTCGCGATCGGGGCCGGCGCCGCCGTCGTGCTCGGGATCGCGCCCGTCCAACGGCCCGCTTTCATCGACCGGATCGAATACCCGCTCGACTACGGCGACATCGTCCGCGCCCACGCCGCCGAGAACCGCCTCGACTCGGCCCTCGTCGCCGCGGTGATCTACGAGGAGAGCCGCTTTCGCCCGCGCGCGACGTCCAAGGTCGGCGCGATGGGGCTGATGCAGATCCAGCCGGTGACCGGGGAGACGATCGCGCGTAGGACCGGCGGCACGAGCTTCCGGGTCGACGATCTCTACGACCCGGAGATCAACGTCCGCTACGGGTCCTGGTATCTGCGAGAGCTGATCGACAAGTACGGCGACGAACGCCTCGCCCTGGCGGCGTACAACGCGGGCGAGACCACGGTCGACGGCTGGCTGCACGACGGCAAGGGCATCGCCGCGGCGAGCGTCGCGGCCTACGTGGACGGGGTCGAGAGCACGAAGAAGGTCTACCGACATGCTTATGGCAGCGATCTGCCGCGAAATTGACACTTGACAGATGGTGAAGTGATGTCATAATGACATCACGATGCAAACGACACCGTACGTCGATGCCCTCCTCGCCGATCTCGAGGCCATGGCCTCGCTCGGCGACGAGGCCGTCGCAGATGCCGCACAGCGGCTGAGCCAGACCCTCCGCGCCTCGGCGGGCCTCCGCCTCCTCGATCTGCTCGGGGAAGCCGCCCTCGAGGTGTCGGGACAGCTCCCGTCCGGCCATGTCGAAGTCCGGCTCGCCGGGCAGGAGCCCTCGCTCGTCTACGTCGACGAGGAGCCGTCGGAGCCGTCGCCCACGACGGCCGAGGACGGCACCAGCGCCCGCATCACGCTCCGGCTGTCGGAGGCGCTCAAGCTGAGCGTCGAAGCGGCCGCGGCGCGCGAGGGCGTGTCCGTCAACACGTGGATCGTGCGCGCGCTCAACCGCGCGTCGACCGCGCCCACAACCGTCCGTCGTTCCGGTCGCCGTTTGACCGGGTACGCAGAGAGCTGAAAGGAGCCGAGATGTCGTATTTCCCGACACCGTTCGGACACCTGGCCGACTGGCGTGTCGACCCCCGTGACCCGAAGCCCGACGCCCGCGCCCGCGCGCAGGCAGGCATGGCCGTGAGGAAGGGGCGCCGGCGATGAGAAGCGAGACGTTCGAGACACCGGAGCCGCCGAGCCTCCGCCTCAACCTTCCCTCGGGCTCGATCAACGTCTACACGTCCGACACGGCCGAGACGCGCATCGAGCTCTCCGGGCCGAACGAGGACGACGCACGCATCGAGTACCGGCGCAACGAGATCGTCGTCGAGATCGAGTGGAAGAAGCTGTTCGGCCGCGCCAACTTCGTCCGCGACCACCGGCTCGAGATCTACGCGCCGAACGGCTCCCAGCTCGACGCCCACACGGCGTCGGGCGACGTCGAGGGCCGCGGCAACTTCGGCGAGGTCTCGATCGACTCGGCCTCGGGCGACGTCCGCCTCGAGCGGGTCGAGGGGCGGTTCGAGGCCAACACGGCGAGCGGCGACATTCAGGTCGAGTTCGTCGGCGAGGCGCTGCGCGTCAACTCGGCCTCGGGCGACATTGAACTCGGCGAGGTCGAGAGTGACGCGAAGATCCGGACGGCCTCGGGCGACATCGAGATCCGCTCCGCCCTCAAGGGCAAGATCGACATCACGTCGGCGAGCGGCGATGTCCACATCGGCATCCGCCGCGGGTCGTCGGTCTACATCGACGCAAGCTCGATGAGCGGCGACATGACGTCCGAGATGGACGTGAGCGACGCGCCGCCCGTGTCGGACGGCCCGGCCGTCGACTTCCGAGCCCGGACGATGAGCGGCGACGTGACGGTCCGCCGAGCGTGATCGACGTCGCCGCACCGTTCCGGGCCGCGCGCACCGCGCGCTACGCCCCGCCGCTCCTGCGCGAGAACGTGGCCTTCCGGCGCTTCTTCGCCGGTCAGGCCGTGTCGCTCGTCGGCGACCAGGTCAGCCTGATCGCGCTCCCGCTCGTCGGCATCCTGGTGCTGCACGCGGGCGCGGCGCAGATGGGCTACCTGACGACCGCCGCGCTGGTGCCGAACCTGCTCTTCTCGCTGCACGCGGGAGCCTGGGTCGACCGGCGCGGCCGGCGCCGCGAGGTCATGCTCGCCGCCGACCTGGGGCGCGCGGCGCTGCTGGCGTCGATCCCGATCGCCTACGCGTTCGACCTGCTGACGATCGAGCAGCTCTACGTCGTCGGCTTCCTCGAGGGCCTGCTGAGCGTGTTCTTCTACGTCGCCTACAGCACGCTGTTCGTCGCCCTCGTGCCGCGCGAGCGCTACATCGAGGCCAACCAGCTCTTGCACGGGAGCCGGGCGCTGTCGTTCGTCGGCGGCCCGAGCCTCGGCGGCATCCTCGTGCAGATCCTGTCCGCGCCGGCGGCCCTCGCGGCGGATGCGGTCTCCTTCCTCGTCTCGGCCTTCTCGCTGAGCCGGATCTCGCCGGTCGAGCCGCCGACCGAGCCCGCCGAGCAGCGGCCACCTGCGCGCGGGCGCGTCGTACATCCGGCACTCGCCGGTGATCCGCGCCTCGCTGCTCGCGACCGCGACGATCAACTTCTTCAACTTCGTCTTCTTCGCACTCGTGATCCTGTACGCGAACCGATACCTGCACATCCAACCCGGCGCGCTCGGGATCGTGATCGGCGTCGCGTCGATCGGGAGCGTGATCGGATCGCTCGTGACCGGGCGGATCGGCCGTCGGATCGGGATCGGGCCCGCCTTTGCGTTCGGCTGCCTGCTCTTCCCGGCGCCGCTCGTGCTCGTGCCGCTCGCCGCCGGGCCGCACTGGCTCGTCGTCGGCTGCGTGCTCGTCGCCGAGTTCTTCTCCGGGATGGGCGTGATGCTGCTCGACATCACCGGCGGAGCGATCAAGGCCGCCGTCGTCCCCGACCGGCTGCGCGCCCGCGTGTCCGGCGCGTACATGGTCGTGAACTACGGCGTGCGGCCGCTCGGCGCGCTCGCGGGCGGTCTCCTCGGCGCCGCGATCGGCGTGCGCGAGACCCTGTGGATCGCGACCGTCGGCGCGATCCTCGGCGTGCTCTGGCTGCTGCCGTCGCCGATCATGCGCATGCGCGAGCTGCCGGAGACGGCCGAGTGAACCTCGCGGTCATCGACGGGTTCGAGATCGTCCGCGTCGAGGGCGAGCCGGACGAGCGCTTCCAGGCCGGCTCGGTGTCGAAGTCGGTCGCGGCGCTGACGGCGCTGCGCCTCGTCGCCCTCGGCGCCGTCGGCCTCGACGCCGACGTCAACGAACGGCTCACCTCCTGGCAGCTCCCGGACGGCGAGGGCGTGACGCTGCGCCGTCTGCTCGGCCACACGGCCGGCATCGGCGTTCCGTTCTTCCCCGGCTACGCGGACGGGGAGGCACTGCCCACGCTCGTGCAGGTGCTCGACGGCGAGCCGCCGGCGAGCACCTCGCCCGTCCGCGTCGAGACGCCGCCGGGCTCGGCGTTCGTCTATTCGGGCGGCGGCTACGCGCTCGTCCAGCTGCTCGTCGGGGACGTCGCCGGCGTGCCGTTTGCGGACGTGGCCGCCGAGCTCGTGCTCGAGCCGCTCGGGATGGATGCAAGCTCGTTCTTCCAGCGCCGCGGTGCCTGGCACCGGTATCCGGAGGAGGCTGCCGCCGGGCTCTGGACGACCCCGTCCGACCTGGCGCGCTTCGTCATCGCCGTCCAGCGCGGCGCCGAAGCGACGGAGACGATGATCGCCCCGCACCGGGCGCTCCCGGCCGACGGCGAGTGGACGATGCTGCGCAGCCTCGGCTTCGAGCCGCTCGACCACGCGGGGCTCGGACTGTTCCTGTCGGAGAGCGGGTGGTTCATCAACCTCGGCGGGGCGTTCGGATTCTTCTCGGGCCTCTTCGGCTCGCTCGAGGGCGGAAGCGGGGTGGTGGCGATGACGGCCGACCGGGCGTCGCCCGAGTTCTTCGCGACCGTGCTCGCGATCGCCGACGAGCACGGCTGGACCGGGCTCAGGGCATGATCGCGACGCCGACGATCGACGATCTCGCCGCCGACGCCAACGCGTACCTCCCCGGGCTCGACGTCGAGATCGCGAAGCGGGACGGCTATGTGCTCCGGAACAGCGCGTTCAACCCTCACCCGTTGCTCGGGCTCGTCCTGCGGCAGCGGCTCGAGCCGGAGTCCGTTGCCGACTCCGTCGCCGACGCGCGACAGTGGTTCCGCGAGCGCATCCGCGCCCGGTTCACGTGGGCCGTCGCGGACACGGCGACGCCGGCCGACCTCGGCGAGCTCCTGCTCGGGCTCGGCCTGCGACCCGACGAGCACGACCCCGTCGCCGCCGGCATGGTGCTGGAGCACGAGCCGCCCGGGATGCCGGGCATCGAGGTACGGCGCGTCGAGACGTTCGAGGACCAGCTCGCGGGGCACGAGGTCAGCTTCGACTCGTTCGAGCTGACGGAGGAAGAGATCGCAGTGGCACGCGAAGCCATGCGCGAGCGCTGGGAGCGGGTGAAGGACGATCCGAGAGGCGATGCGTTCGTCGCGCTGGTCGACGGCCGCGTCGTCGGCTCGGCCGGAGCGAGCTACACGGACGCCGGCCTCTACCTCGGTGGCGGGAACGTGGCGAAGGCAGCCCGGGGTCGCGGGGTCTACCGGGCGCTCGTGCGAGCGCGCTGGGATGTCGCCGTCGCGCGCGGAACGCCGGCGCTCGTCGTCCAGGCAGGAACGATGTCGCAACCGATCCTCGAGCGCCTCGGCTTCCGCACCGTCTGCACGATCCGCTTGTTCGTCGACGACAGCGGCGGATGAGGATGCGCGTGCCCGAGGCGCTCGGCGCACTGCGCGAGCGCGAGTTCCGGCTGCTGTTCACGGGGCAGGCGATCTCGCTGCTCGGCGACGGGATGGTCGGCGTCGCGCTCGCGTTCGCCGTCCTCGACCTGACCGGGTCGGTCACCGATCTCGGTCTCGTCTTCGCCGCGAAGACGATTCCGCTCGTCGTCTTCCTGCTCGTCGGCGGCGTCCTTGCCGACCGGTTGCCGCGGCGCGCGGTGATGCTGACGGCGGATCTCGTCCGCCTGACGACACAGGGCGTGATCGCCGTGCTGCTCATCTCCGGCCACGCGACGATCTGGGAGCTGGCGCTCACCCAGGCCGTCTACGGCGCCGCGACGGCGTTCTTCAACCCGGCGTCGACCGGCCTCATCCCCGCGGTGATCAGCCCCGGCCGCCTGCAGCAGGCGAACGCTCTGCGGGCGCTGGCGATGGCCGTCGGGAACGTGGCCGGGCCGGCGCTCGCCGGGATCCTGGTCGCGGCGGCGAGCCCCGGCTGGGCGCTCGCCGTCGACGCCGTCAGCTTCGGCGCCAGCGCGGTCTTCCTCGCCCTCCTGCGGTTGCCGGTGCTCAAGCGACCGACCGCGAAGCCGTTCTTCCACGAGCTGCACGAGGGCTGGCGCGAGGTGAGGTCGCGGTCCTGGGTGTGGTCGATCCTCGTCTTCGCGGGTCTCGCGAACATGGCCGGCCAGGTGTTCTTCATCCTCGGTGCCTACGTCGCCAAGACCGAGCTCGGCGGCGCGGGCGCCTGGGCGCTGATCTCGTCGGCGTTCGGCATCGGGGCGATCGCCGGCGGCGTCGCGGTGCTCCACCTCAGGTTCCGGCGGCCGCTGCGCACCGCGTGCGTCGGCTTCGCCTTCTTCGCGATCCCACCGGCCCTGCTCGCGATGGGCGTGTCAGCGGGAGGCATCGCCGCCGGTGCGCTGCTCGCCGGGCTCGCTGGCTCGCTCGGGAACACGCTCTGGGAGACGAGCCTGCAGCGGCACATCCCGCGCCGGGCGCTGTCGCGCGTCAGCGCCTACGACTGGCTCGTGTCGCTCGGCCTGGCTCCGATCGGGCAGGTGCTGGTCGGCCCGATCTCGGCCCGCATCGGGATCGACGCGACGCTCTGGGGCGCGGTCGCGATCTTCCTCGCCGGCACCGTCGGCACGCTCTCGATCCGGGACGTCCGCGAGCTAGGGGACGGCCAGGTGGTTCCAGAGGTTCAGCAGCAGGTGGTTCACGGGGAAGGTCAGGGCTGAGCCGACGAAGTCGAGCGCGCCCGCGTCGAAGACCTCGGCGCCGTACGCGGTTTCGTAGTACGTCATCTGCGCGGTCAACCCCGGGCCGAGCACGTTCGGGATCTCGGCGAGCACGACCGTTCCCGGCGGCGACGCGGGCGTCGTCGCGTCGATCTCGATCCCGTAGCCGCCCACGACCTGCCCGAACAGCGAGCCCGGGTCGAGCCTGAGCCCCTTCCAGAGCCACGGCGTCGCCTCGGTGTCGCGGACGACGAACGGCGCCTGGTGCTCCCCCTCGTCGTTCGCGCGGTACTGCGCGCCGAGAAGCGCCGCCTCGGGTCGGCCGAGGTCGCGCCACGGCTCGCGTCCGCGTCAGGATCCCGTTGCGCTCGACGACGCGCCGGAAGAAGCTGTTCGCCGAGAGGAAGATCAGGTGGCCGCCGGCGTCGCGGTACTGCTCGACGACGTCGTACTCGTGTGTCGTCACGTATTCGGTGTGGCCCGGAAAGACGATCAGGTCGTAGAGCGCGGCGAGGTCGCGGCCCGAGCCGATCTCGTCGAGATCCTGCTCGGAGAGGACGTCGGCCGTCAGCCGCGCCCGCGCCATCCAGACGAGGAAAGGAAGCTCGTAGCGGTTGATCCGCGGCGGCACGCCGAGATTTGTGAACGGCCGGGTGAGCGCGACGCGGAGATCGCTGCGTCCGGCGTACCAGGTGTCGCCCCAGCCGTCGCCGTCAGCGTCGTAGAAGTTGTACGCCTGCCACGTGTCCGTCGGGAGCACGACCGCGACGCGGCTCGAGGCCCCGAGCGCAGCCGGCCGGACGACGAAGGGCGCGTAGCCGACGCGGCCGTCGCTGGCGTCGAGCTCCGCGAAGTAGAGGCCGCTCGGCCAGTCGCCGATGGGCAGGCGGATCGAGGCCGGCGCGTCCGCGTGGCTCGCCCAGTCGATCTGCTGGGCGTCCGTGACCGGCGTACCTGCGAGCTCGTCGGGCGCGGGCGACGGCCTGGGGCCCGGCGCGTGGTAGAGCCGAAGCGTGAAGGACGGCGCATCGGTGGCCACCCGCAGGAGCGCAGCGTCTCCGGGCGCGTAGCTCTGGCTGGCGAAGCTCGCCTCGACGCCGAGGACACGGATGACCGGGGCGGGGAGGTAGCGCCGGGTGTAGGCAGTCTGGGCGCCGTACGTGCGCCTGTTCCCCGCCGCGTCGATCGCGGTCAGGAGCAGGAGGTAGGTGCGGGGCGGGGCGTCGGGCGGAGGCGTCCAGAAGAGCGCGCGCCGCCCGGCTGGGAACGCGGCGACCTGCGTCGAGACGATGGTCCGGCGCCGCTGCGTCTGCTCGACGCGGAAGACGACGCGGGCCGCCTCCGTCAGCGTGAAGGCGATGCGGGCGGTATCGCCGCGCTCCGGGCTGAGCGTCGTCAGCATCGGTCCGTCGCCCGCGAACGGGTGCCCGCCGTTCGACGCGCGGAAGTCGAGCAGCCTCGGCGCGGCGGTGTCGCGGCCTGCAGGCGTCGAGTGATGCGCCGCGAGGAGGACGAGCAGCACGGCGGCCACGCGCAGCACCGGCCAGACGTTAGCGTAGGGTCGTGAAGGAGCTTCGCTCGCTCGCGGAGGTCGAGGGCACCTTGCGCGGCGAGGGGTTCTTCGAGGGCGGCGCCGACGGTCTCGTCGCCGACGTCTTCCTCGGATACGCCCTCTCGGAGTCGATCCGCCGCGACCGCACACCCCCGCCGCCCGAGCCGTGCCCGCTCCCGCCGGCGGCGGTCCGAATCCGTCCCGCCGCGGATGAGCCAGGCCCGTCCTTGCAACACAGTGTTGCTTGGTCGGTCGGGCGCTGGGAGCGGAGCTGGTCGGACGCGGACTACGCGGCCGCCGTCGAGGCCGTTCGCGACGCGATCGCGGCCGGAGACGTCTACCAGGTGAACCTCGTCCAGCACCTCTCGGCGCCGTTCCGCGGCGACCCGGCTGCGCTCGCGGGCGCACTCGCGCCGCTGCGCCCGCTGGCGCCGCGGCCGCTCGTCGGGGACGACTGGGCGATCGTCTCGGCCTCGCCGGAGCTCTTCCTGCGTCGCCGCGGCCGACGGGTCTGGACGATGCCGATCAAGGGCACGCGTCCGCAGGGCGTGTCCGGACTGACCGAGTCCGAAAAGGATGCTGCGGAGCACGTGATGATCGTCGACCTCGAGCGCAACGACCTCGCGCGCGTCTGCGAGCCGGGGTCGGTGCGCTGGCCGGAGCTGATGGTGCCGCGCGGACTCGCGGGCGTCGAGCACCTCGTCTCGCGGGTCGAGGGCGTACTGCGCGAGGACGCCGGGCTGACCGACCTCCTGGAGGCGACCTTCCCCGGCGGCTCGATCACCGGCGCGCCGAAGATCGCCGCCGTCGACCTGATCGCCGCGCTCGAGCCCGTCGGTCGCGGCGCCTCGATGGGCGCGTACGGCACGATCTGGCCGAACGGCGATCTCGAGCTCGCGCTGACGATCCGGACCTTCGCGGTCGCCGAGGGTCGCATCCACCTCTGGGTCGGCGGGGGCGTCGTCTGGGACTCGGACCCGGCCGAGGAGATCGAGGAGTCGTGGACGAAGGCCGCGCCGCTCCTGGCTGCGATCGGCGCGCCGGTCGAGGAGCCCGCGCTCCGATGACGCTCCTCGCGCTCGCCGTCTCTGGCCGCGGCGTCGTCGATCCCGGTGAGCCCGCGGTCTTCGCCGACGACGAGGGCTTCCTCCGCGGGCGCGCCGCGTTCGAAACGACGCGCGTCTACGCCGGCGTGCCGTTCCGCCTCGACGAGCACCTCGAGCGCTTCGCCAACTCCGCCGCCCGGCTCAACCTGCCGCCGTTCGACCGCGGGCTCTTCCGCGAGCTGACGGCCGCCGCGCTCGAGGCCGCGGCCGAGCCCGAGTGCTTCGTGCGGCTCTACCTGACGCCGGGACGGGAGGAGCGCCCCGAGCCGGTCGCGCTCGTGCTCGTCCAGTCGCTGCCGCCCGACCTCGACGCGATGCGGGCGCGGGGGATCCGCCTCGTCTCGCTGCCGCTGAGCCAGGAGCCGTCGCTCCTCGGCGGCGTCAAGTCGACGAGCTACGCGCTGAACATGGTCGCCGTCGACGAAGCGAGGCGTCGCGGCGCGGACGACGCGCTCTTCCTCGGCCCGCAGGGTGTCGTCCTCGAAGGGCCGACGACGAACATCTGGTGGCGCCGCGGCAAGGTTCTCTACACGCCGGCGGTCGAACTCGGCATCCTCCAGGGCGTGACACGCGGAGTCCTGATCGAGCTGGCCGTCGACCGTGGTTACGAGGTCGAGGTCGGCGTCTATCCGCTCACTGCGGTGACGGAGGCGGAGGAAGCTTTCACGTCGTCGGCGGTGCGCGAGGTGATGCCCGTGATCGGAGTCGACGGGCAGCCGATCGGCGGCGGAGCTCCCGGACAGGCCGCAGCGGGAGCTTCAGGAAGAATTGCGGCGGTGCGCTTCGTCTTCCTGATCGCCAAGACCGTGCACGGAGGGCTCTACCGGCTGTCCGGAGGACGCATCGGCGCCCATACCGCCGGGCTTCCGGTCCTGCTGCTGACGACGACCGGGCGCAAGAGCGGCAAGCAGCGCACCGTCCCGCTCAGCTTCTACGAGGACGGCGATGCGCTGGTCGTGGTCGGCTCGAAGGGCGGCTCGCCGAAGCATCCCGCCTGGTATCTGAACCTCGAGGCCGACCCGGAGGTCGAGATCCAGGTCGGCCGCGAGCACCGGCCGATGCGCGCCCGCCGCGCGAACACGGACGAGGAAGCGCGCCTCTGGCCGCTGATCCTCGAGCGCGCGCCCGGCTACGGGAAGTACCGCGCGAAGACGAGCCGCGAGATCCCGCTCGTCTTCCTCGAGCGCCGCTAGTGCGACTAGAGGCTTGATGTGAAATTCCACCGGATCGGATGACGCCCCACGCACGGCGCCGGATCGGCGCGTCCGGTCGCGACCCGTAGCGCTGCTACGCGGCGCGGACCGGCCACACCGCCCGGCTTGGCCTGAAGCGCCCCCGACGTCGACGCAATTTCACATCAAGCCTCTAGCGAACCGGGGCGAGCGCATACAGCCGGCTGTAGCCGACCAGGTACGCATACCTGCTGTCGCTGACGACCGGCGTGTATTCGCCGTCGGCGTTACGCCAGAGCACCCGCCCGCTCTCTGCGTCGAGCCCGAATGCCCCCCGCGGGTCGAGGTGCGTCTGGCCGGCGACGCAGGCGCTGCAGCGCGCGAAGTAGACGATCCCGTCGATCACCGTTGGAGTGCCGGAAATCGGGCTGCCGGCGTCGAACGACCAGCGGCGATGCCCGTCGGACACCCGGAGCGCATAGAGATGTCCGTCGTACGAGCCGACATAGACGCTGCCGCGCCAGACGGCGGCGGACGAGTAGATGTAGCCACCTGTCCGAGTCGACCAGAGGAGTCGTCCATCCTCGATGCCGAGTGCCGAGATCGTGCCGCCGAGGTCACCCACGACGAGGCGATTGCCGACGATCGCTGGATTCGCATAGATCGGACCGCCGAGCGCCCGTGACCAGAGTTGCCGGCCGGTCGCCGCGTCGATCGCGTACACACGGCCGTCATACGAGCCGACGAACACCGTGTCGCCGTTCGACGCAGCAGCACCCTTGATCTTCGCGCCGGTCCCGACCGACCAGCGAATGCTGCCCGTGCGCAGGCCGAGTGCGTAAAGACGCGTGTCCCAGGAGCCGACGTAAAGCGTGCGTCCGACGACGAGGGGCGACGACTCGGTCACGCCCACTCGCGACCGCCATCGTTCCTTGCCCGTGGTCGAGTCGAGTGCCACGACGAACCCGTCAGCGGGGTCATGGTCGGCGGTGCAGGGGTATGGATCCATCACGGACACATAGACGGTCCGTCCGACCGCTGCCGGCGAGGCGGCGATGCAGCGGCCGAAGTCACGTGTCCAGAGCGTCCGGCCGCTGGTTCCGGAGACGGCGAAAACCCGGCCGTGGTTCGTCCCGAAGAAGAGCGCGCCGCCGGAGATCACCGGCGGAAACTCGATCAGACTCTTCGCATGCAACACCCATCGCACGGCATACGGCGGGTGCACATGCGTGAAGGCCGCCGAGGCGGTGCGCGTGTCGTTCCGGCCGTATGTCGGCCAGGGCGTCATGGACGCGGCCAGGAGCCGGTCGGGCGGGCGGCGGCTCAGGTGAGGCTCTGCCTGTCGTGACATGCGTGGTGACGGGCTGGGACTGCCGCCGCTGTTCGTGTCCTCTCGATACGAGCAGGAGCACGATCCCTCCGACGAGCGCGGCGGCTGCGGCAGCGAGCGCGGCGAGCTTCATCGTGCCGTCGCGAGCGTCAGGGGGAACTCGACCGCGTCGGTGTTGCCTCGCGAATCACAGGCGGAGACCTCGATCCGGTAATTGCCGGCAGGGAGTTGCGCGCTGTTCCAGGCGTGTGCCAGATAGATTCGGTAGCGCCCCGGACGGTTCGGGTGATTCTGCCTTGTCCACCTGGCGAAGACGCTCCCGAAGGCGGACGCGGCCGGAATGGTCTCGCGGAAGTCGACGGCGGTCTGCCAGCTCGTGGCGACGCCCTTCGAGCCGACCACCCGCCAGCGAACGAGCGCAGGCATGACCGGCATGTTCCGCCACGGCGCCGCGACCGGCAGCGGCGTCTCGTCGGACACCTCGGCGATGATGTCGAACGTGCCGGCGGCCGCGTCCGGCGCGACGTGTGCGGCATCGCCGGTGCGCTCGAGCTCGACTGCGGCGACGGCGGGACGGGTCGGATCCGCGTACGGGCCCATCGCCCCGGGCCGGAGTGGGTTGAGGTAGCGGCCGTCGCGCATCTCCGAGAAGTGGACGTGCGCCCACGGGGACTCGACGCGGCCGATCACCGTCTTGTAGGCAACAGCGGTCTCGCCGGAGTGGACGCCCGGAATGACGTGCCAGTAGCTGAACTCGACGCCGGTCGAGCCGTCGATGAACACGACGTCGTCGTGCTCCGGATGGATCGACACGCGGCCGCTCAATGTTGCGTAGACGGGCGTGCCGTTGGGCGCCGATACGTCGACGCCGAAGTGGAACTGCCGGCTGGTGGCTGCCGTCCGGGTTGAGCCCGATCCGGGGATCACCGAAGAAGCCGCGTACCGGGTGCTGGCGGTCGAACGGCTTGACCGGCCAGCCGTACGCGGAAGTCGCAGCGCCGCGTGCGCGGGCCGCAACAGAGTCGGGGAGGGAAAGCGAGGTCGCGACCACGCAGGTCGCGAGGGCGGTGCCGACGAGCAGGCGTGTGGCGCCGCGGCTGAGGTGTGCTGTGAGAGTGGACATGGGCCCACCCTCGGAGGCAGCGCTAATCGCACCCTCATCGCGGGCTAACGAGCGCCGACGGAAGCCGGCGGGCCTGGTCGAGGCGGTTGAGCGCATGCCTGCACCGCCCCGAGCGTCCCGCCGGCCGCTAACACGCCGGTCATACGGCTAGCCCAGGTGCTGCCAGAGGTTCTCGAGCAGCCGGCCGACGTTGCTCTGGAGCGCGGAGCCGGCGAGCGTGAATGCCCCGGCGGCGAACACCCGGGCTCCGCGCGCCGTCTGGTAGTAGGTCATCTGTGCGGTCAGGCCCGGGCCGAGCAGGTTCGGGATCTCTGCCAGTACCTCGACGCCCCTGGGCGAGTCGGGACAGGTCTTGTCGATTTCGATCCCCGCGTTCCCGAGGGGCATGCCGTCGCGGAGGCCGCTGCCGGCGAACAGCCACGGCTCCGACTCGGCATGTCGGACGATCCAGGCGCCACGGTGCTCTCCGTCGTCGTTTGCGCGGTACTCGACGCCGATCAGCGCCGCTTCGGGTCGGCCCTGATCGCGCCAAAGGCCGACCAGGTGCATGACGCTGCCGTGGACGTCGACCCGACGGAAGAAGTCGTTCGCCGACAGGAACGCCAGATGTCCCCCGAGATCGCGGTAGCGCTGGACGACGTCGTACTCGTGTGTCGTGACGTATTCGTGGTGGCCGGGGAAGACGACGAGGCGGTAGGCGCGGCGGAGTGCATCACCGCTCGCGGCGTGCTCGAGGTCGGCGTCCGAGAGAACGTCGACGTCGTGGTGGTTCCAGGCGAGCCAGTGCAGGAACGGCAGGTCGTAGACGTGGAAGTTGTAGGGGACTCCGCGGCTCAGGAACGGCCGACCGAGGCGAGCGGTCTTGTGGGACCAGTCCGCGTACCAGGAGTCGCCCTCGCCGTCGCCGTTGTCGTCGCGGAGGTTGTAGGCCTGCCAGGTAAGCGTCGGCATGACGACGGCGATGCGGTGCTCGCCGAGCCGGCGCGGGCGGAGCACGAACGGCGCGAAGCCGATCAGTCCGTTTGATCCCTCGAGACGCGCGAAGTAGACGCCGCTGGGCCAGTTTCCGACACGAAGGCCGAAGCGGCGGCCGGCGCGGACGCTGCCGACCCAGACGCGCCTGGTCACGGCCAGGCCGTGCGCGACGTCGTACGTCCTGGTCGGCTGGCCTTCCGGGCCGGAGCGCAGGATCTGCAGCGTGACGCCGCTCGCCGGGTTGAAGAAGACGAGCGAGGCCGTGTCTCCGGCGGCGTAGCTCTGCTGCGGAAAGGCGGCCTGGACGGCCGGCTCGAGCTCCTGCGCGGTCGGGGCACGGCCTTCGAGCTGTTCGGGGTCGAAGGTCTGGCCGGGGGTGACGAACGAGAGCTGAAGCGCTGCGATCGAAAGCGCGATGACCGCGAGCACGGTGCGGCGCGAGGCGCCGCGACTGGTATGAGCGCTGAAGGTGGACATGCGCCCACCGTCGGGCGCGGTCCAAATCGCTCGGTCATGGCGATCTCACGGGTCGCTAACGGCCCGATTCGCCGCGTTAGCGGCGTATTAGTGCGCGCGTCGATCGTCCGGAGGCCCTGGTCAACTCGCGTGACAGGTGCTACAAGAAGCCGTGATCGAGTTCAGGATCCTGGGTCCGCTCGAGGTCGTCGGAGATGACGGCCCGGTTGCGTTGGGCGGCCAGAAGCAGCGAGCGCTGCTGGCGCTCCTCCTCGTGCACTCGGGCGAGGTCGTTGCCACCGAGCGGCTCGTCAACGAGCTGTGGGGTGAACGACCCCCGAAGACGGCGACGACGTCGCTCCAGAATTTCGTATCGCATCTGCGAAAGCTCCTCGGTCCGGAGACGCTGGAGACGAAGGCGCCCGGCTACATCCTGCGCGTCGACCGCGATCGGTTCGACCTGGCACGCTTCGAAGCGCTCAGCGCGGAGGCCCGCCGCGCCGAGCCCAAGGAGCGCGCGAAGCTGCTGCGGGAAGCGCTTGCGCTCTGGCATGGACCGCCGCTCGCAGATCTCGCTTACGAGACCTTTGCGCAGTCCGAGATCCGACGGCTCGAGGAGCTGCGGCTCGAGGCGGTCGAGAGCCGCATCGACGCCGACCTGGAACTCGGCGCGGGCGGCGAGCTCGTCAGCGAGCTGGAGGCGCTCGTCGTTCAGTTCCCGCTGCGAGAGCGGCTTCGTGCGCAGCTGATGCTTGCGCTCTACCGCTCGGGTCGGCAGGCGGACGCGATTCAGGCGTTTCATCATGCCCGCCGCGAGCTCGTGGACGAGCTCGGGATCGAGCCCGGGCCGGCACTCAAGGAGGTCTACACGGCAATCCTCCGTCAGGAGCGCTCGCTGGAGCCGGATGCCGCGGTCGCGAACCCCGAGGACCAGCTCGTGGACATGATCAAGGCGCTGCTCGGTGGGCGGCTCGTGCCCGTTCTCGGGACGGCAATCGGCGGCTCCACCCCGGACGCTATGCAGCTGACAGCACGCCTCGCCGAGCGGTTCGACTGTCCCCCTGGCAGCTCACGTACGCTCGCGCAGGCGGCCGAGTACGCGCTCCTGACGCAGGGAGTTGGGCCGCTCTACGACGAGCTGCACGCGCTTTTCGACGCCGAACACGAGCCAGGCCCCGCCCACGTGTTCGTCGCCGGGCTGGCGCGATTCCTTCGCGAGCAGGGCCAGCCCCGCCCGCTGGTCGTGACGAGCGCATTCGACGGAGCTCTCGAGCACGCACTTGCCGATGCGGGCGAGGAGCCGGACGTCGTCTCGTACGTGGCTCTCGGCGGGAGCGGCGGCAGGTTCGTGCATCTCCAAAACGGCAACGCGACCCTCATCGACCTACCGAACGCGTATACGGGCCTCCCGCTCGGGGAGCGCACTGTCGTGCTGAAGATCCACGGCCACGCGGATCGCGGCCCGGAACGCGAATGGGAGAGCTTCGTGGTCGCCGAGGACGACCACATCGACTACGTCGCCGGATCGGACATTGCCGGGGTCGTTCCCGTGACCGTCGCCGCCAGGCTCCGCCGCAGTCACTTCCTCTTCCTCGGCTACGTCCTCGAGGACTGGCCGCTGCGCGTGTTCCTGCACCGCGTCTGGGGGCGCGACAAGGTCAGCTACCGGTCGTGGGCGATCGTCCCGGGAGCGGGGCGAGTCGAGCGGGAGCTGTGGCGCCAGCGCGGCATCGATGCCCTCGACATCGGGCTCGACGACTTCGCCGCCGCGTTCGAGCGCAGCCTGACGGAGGTGGCGCGGTGAGCGCGCCGGGCAAAAACGGCCCGTTCAAGGGCCTCGCCTCGTTCGAGGATTCGGACTCGGACGCGCGCCTGTTCTTCGGTCGAGAGCGCGAGCGCGAGATCATCGTCGCCAACCTGCTCGCGTCGCGCCTGACGGTGCTCTACGGCGAGAGCGGGGTCGGAAAGAGCTCTGTGCTGTGCGCTGGGGTGGCCCGCGACCTGCGCGCGCTCCCGGAGCCGATGACGGTCGTCGTGTTCGCCGACTGGCGGGACGATCCGGCCCGTGCGCTCGAGTCTCGGATCGCAGAGGCGACGGGCGCAGAGGCGCAGGGGCGGCTGGCCGACACGCTCGAGCTCGGGGCAGGGCTGGCGGGCGGCGAAGTGTTCGTAATCCTGGACGGGCTCGAGGAGGAGTCCCTCTACCACGGGCTGGACGTCGGCCCGGGAAGCTTCCTGGATGAGTTCTCCGAGGCGGCTACCCGACCGGGAATCCGCGCGAGCTTCCTCCTCGCCGTGCGCGAGGACTCGCTGGCCAAGCTCGACCGGTTCAAGAGCCGTGTTCCGAACGTGTTCGGGAACTATCTTCGACTCGAGCGTCTCGACCGGGTCGCGGGGCGCGAAGCGATCCTCGGCCCGGTCGACCGTTACAACCAGACCTCGACAAACGGGTCGGTGGACGTGGAGCCGGCGCTCGTCGAGACCGTGCTCGACCAGGTCGCGGCCGGGAAAGTCGAGCTAGGCGGGACAGGACGAGGAGCCAGGGCAAGCGGCGCCCCAGGCGGCATCGAGGCACCGTTTCTCCAGCTCGTGATGGCCCGGCTGTGGGCGGCCGAGGCGGAGCAGAGCTCTGTTGTGCTTCGGCTCGAGACGTTCGAACAACTCGGGGGAGCGGAGCAGATCGTCAGCGACCACCTGGAGCAGGCGCTCGCCTCGCTCGACGACGAGCAGCAGGACGTCGCGGCCGCGGTCTTCAACCATCTCGTGACGCCATCGGGAACCAAGATCGCGCACGACGCGTCCGACCTTGCCGGCTATCTGGGCACGACGTCGCAACAGCTTGAGCCGGTACTGGCGCTGCTGGCGACTCAACGCATCCTCAGGCCTGTCCCCGGAGTCGACGGTTCCGAGTTGCCGCGCTATGAGATCTATCACGACATCCTGGCCGACGCCGTTCTCGCCTGGCGGACGCGACACGAGTCCGAACGGGAGGTCGAGCGTGTCAGGGAGGCAGCGGCCCGCCGCCATCGTCGGCTCCTCGTCATCGCCGTCGCAGCCGTGCTCCTCGCAGGTGCAATGGCCGGCACGACGGTCTTCGCATTCAGCCAGCGCAGCGAGGCGCAGAAGCAGGCCGAGCGCGCTCGACGCGCGAACGACGCCGTAAGCGGGAAGAACGCTCAGCTGAGACGCGTAAATCAGACAGTGAAGCGGAAGAACGCTCAGCTGAACCAAGCGAATACCACGGTGAACCAGAAGAACGCCCAGTTGAAGCACAAGAACGCTCAGCTGAACCAAGCGAATACCACGGTGAACCAGAAGAACGCCCAGTTGAAGCACAAGAACGCTCAGCTGAACCAAGCGAATACCACGGTGAACCAGAAGAACGCCCAGTTGAAGCACAAGAACGCTCAGCTGAACCAAGCGAATACCACGGTGAACCAGAAGAACGCCCAGTTGAAGCACAAGAACGCTCAGCTGAACCAAGCGAATACCACGGTGAACCAGAAAAACGCCGAGCTACATAGCTCGAACACCCAGCTCAGCGCGGCTACCAAACGGGCCGACCAGAAGACGAAGGAAGCCACAGCGGGTGAGCTTGGAGCGACAGCTCTCACCGAGCTGTCCACCGCTCCCGAACAGGCACTCACCGACGCACTGAATTCGGCCGAGCTCGAGGCGACCGGAGCCGAGAGCGTCCTTCGCAGCGCTCTCCTCTCTTCCCGCGTACAAGCCATCCTGCCCGTGAACGGCGCCGCAACTGCCGCTGCCGTCAGCCCGGGAGTCTCAACCCCGGCAACCCGCGGGTTCCGGACGACCGCCGTAAACGCGAACGAGTCCGTGCTCGCGGTCGGCGACTCGTCCGAACTGCGTCTCTACCGCCTTCCCTCCGGACGCCTCATTCGCACGCTGAAGGTCGGTGCCAAGGTCGCCGCAGTTGCGTTCTCGCCGGACGGGAAGCTCGTGGCAACCGCGAGCCCGACGGGCTATGTCGACGTGTGGGAGGTGTCGAGCGGCCGACGCGTGCAGCAGCTCAGCCACGCCGGTCGACCCGTGAGGAGCATCTCGTTCTCCCATGACGGCAAGCTGCTCGCCACGGCGAGCAACGACAAACGAGCGCGGATCTGGGACGTGTCGACGGGTCGGCTTTCGGTGAGCCCGATCGCCCACCCCCGTGCCGTGTCCCTAGTCTCATTCAGCCCCGACGACCGTCTTCTGCTTACGGTCGACGCCGTTAGCGCTAGGTTGATCGACGTTGCGAGCGGACGGATCGTCAGGACGATGACCCAGCCAGACTCGATCCGGACGGCGGCGTTCAGCCCGGACGGGACGCTCGTTGCGACAGGGGGCACTGGAACACATGCGACCGCTCACCTGTGGCCCGTGCCCGACGGCACTCCTGTCGGCGGGGCTCTTACGGGGCACGGGGGAGACATCCTGAGCGTGTCGTTCAGCCGCGACGGCAAGCTCCTGGTCACGGCCAGCGCGGACGACACGGCTCGCGTCTGGAAAGTGCCCGACGGCAACCTCGTCGCCAACCTCGTCGCGCACGGAAACCAGGTGAGGACAGCGAGCTTCAGCCCCGACTCCAAGTGGATCGTCACCGCAAGCAAGGACGGCACGGCCCGCGTCTGGGAGACGGCGACCGGCTTCCCGAGGTTCCTGCTGGCAGGCCATCGCAAGACTCTCACGACGGCGTTCTTCACCCCGGATGGACGATCGGTCGTGACCGCGAGCGAAGATGGAACCGCACGCATCTGGGATCCGGGGACCAACCCCGAGCTGCAGCAGCTCGGAAGGCACTCTGCCGCCGTGACGAAGGTCTCCGTCAGCCCCGACGGGCGTCTTGCGCTCAGCGCGGGCGGCGACGGCACGGTTCGGCTCTGGCCCGTGGGCGGCGGGCCGTCGAGAATCTTCCAGCTGGGCGGACAGGTGACGACCGCTTCGTGGAGCCGGGACGGGGAGCTGGTTCTGGCCGGCAACGATGCCGGGATCGCCCGGGTGTGGCGGGCCGTGGACGGACGCGTCGTGGCGACGCTGCGGCACGGCGCGCCGATTCGAGCGGCCGCGTTCAGCCTCGACGGGACGCGAATCGTGACGGCCGGGGCCGACGGAGTAGCGCGGATCTGGACGACGGCCGGCGGCCTAGAGCTCGAGAATCTCGAACACGGCGGAATCGTGAACGCTGCGTCGTTCAGCCCGGACGGTGTACTCGTCGCAACCGCCGGTGACGACGGCCTGGCCCGGCTCTGGGCAACGGACACAGGTCGTCTCGTCCGGACTCTCCGGGGTCACACGAAGGCGATCGTCGCTCTGGCATTCAGCCCAGACGGGAAGTGGCTGGCGACGGCGAGCGCGGATAAGACCGCGCGGATCTGGAACGTCCATGGTGGTCCGCAGTCGTCGTCACGGGCCGTGTTGCGGCATGCCGATGCTCTCACGTCGCTCGCCTTCAGCCCCGACGGCACCCGACTTGTCACCGGGAGCTTCGATCACGACGCGATCGTCTGGGACGTCCCGGACGGCAAGCGTCTGAGGGTGCTCAGCGGCCACAGTGGTGTTGTGAGCGATGTCGCCTTCAGCTACGACGGCCGGTGGATCGTGACCGCCGGCCCGACGACGGCCGGCCTCTGGCAGGCGGACGCGAGCGCCGGCTCGCCACCGTTCCTGTACCTCCACGGCTCGGGAGCCCAACTAACAAGCGTCGTGTTCTCGCCGGAGGGATGGCGTGTCGTCACGGGCAGCAAGGATGGCACGGTCGCTACGTACGAATGCCGGCTATGTGGCGGCGTCCCTCAGCTGATCGGCATGGCGAAGGCTCGTCTTGCCGACCTGGGGCGTGACCTCACTCCGGAGCAGCGGAAGCGATATCTCGGCGGATAGGAGGCGACTGCGGGGACTTCCGGTCACCGCAACCGCGCCGGATACGCTTGGCCGATGGCCGGCTTCAGGACCACGGACACCTACGCGCCGACCGGCGACCAGCCGCAGGCGATCGCGGAGCTCTCGCGCAGCATCGAGGCTGGCAACCGCTACCAGACCCTGCTCGGCGCGACCGGCACCGGCAAGACGGCGACGATGGCGTGGATCATCGAGCAGGTCGGCAAGCCGGCGCTCGTCATCGCCCACAACAAGACGCTCGCCGCGCAGCTCTGCAACGAGTTCCGCGAGTTCTTCCCGCAGAGCTCGGTCGAGTACTTCGTCTCCTATTACGACTACTACCAGCCCGAGGCGTACGTTCCGCAGGCCGATCTCTACATCGAGAAGGACTCGTCCCAGAACGACGACATCTCGCGCCTGCGGCTCGCCGCCACCACCGCGCTCCTGACGCGCCGCGACGTCGTCATCGTCGCCTCGGTCTCGTGCATCTACGGTCTCGGCTCGCCGGAGGAGTGGCGCAACCGGGTGCTTGTGCTGGAAGTGGGCGAGACGCACGACCGCGACGAGGCGCTCCGCAAGCTGATCGAGAGCCAGTACGTCCGCAACGACTCCGTGCTCGGCCGCGGCCGCTTCCGGGTCAAGGGCGACATCGTCGAGGTGCAGCCGGCGAACGTCGAGACCGCCTACAGGATCTCGTTCTTCGGCGACGATGTCGAGGCGATCACGCACTTCGACCCGCTCACCGGCGAGATCTTCGCGAAGCTCGACAACCTCGTCATCTGGCCTGCGACCGAGTACGTCACCTCGACGCCGTCGATCGAGCGCGCGCTCGGCGACATCCGCACCGAGCTGGCCGACCAGGTGCGCATGTTCGAGCAGGACGGGAAGATGCTGGAGGCGCACAGGATCCGCCAGCGCACCGAGTACGACCTGGAGATGCTGAAGGAGCTCGGGTTCTGCAACGGGATCGAGAACTACTCGCGCCACCTCGAGGGCCGCCCGCCGGGGTCGCATCCGTTCACGCTGATCGACTACTTCCCGGACGACATGGTCGTCTTCGTCGACGAGTCGCACCAGACCGTCCCGCAGCTGGGTGGCATGTACGAGGGCGATCGCTCGCGCAAGCAGACGCTCGTCGACTACGGCTTCAGGCTGCCGTCGGCGCTCGACAACCGGCCGCTCCGCTTCGACGAGTTCCTGGCCAAGGTGCCGCAGCTCGTGTTCGTCTCGGCGACGCCCGGCGCCTACGAGCTCCGCCACTCGGACGTCGTCTCCGAGCAGCTGATCCGCCCGACCGGCGTCGTCGACCCCGACGTCGAGCTGCGGCCGACGAAGAACCAGATCGACGACCTGCTGAACGAGATCCGCCGCCGCGAGGAGGCAGGCGAGCGCGTCCTGATCACGACGCTCACGAAGAAGATGGCCGAGGACCTGACCGACTACCTGCTCGAGGCCGGCGTCAAGGCGCGCTACCTCCACTCCGAGGTCGACACGCTGGAGCGCATCCAGATCATCCGCGAGCTGCGGCTGGGCGAGTACGACGTGCTCGTCGGCGTCAACCTGCTCCGCGAGGGGCTCGACCTGCCGGAGGTGACCCTCGTCGCGATCCTCGACGCCGACAAGGAGGGGTTCCTGCGCGGCAAGACGGCGCTGATCCAGACGATCGGCCGTGCCGCCCGCAACGTCAACGGCAAGGTGCTGCTCTACGCGGACAAGGTGACCGAGGCGATCGCGGGCGCGATGGACGAGACGAACCGCCGCCGCATCAAGCAGCTCGCGTACAACGAGGAGCACGGGATCACGCCGGAGTCGATCGTCAAGGGCGTGTCCGACATCGCGGAGCTGCTCGCGCTCGAGCAGCCGCACGTGCCGACACGGCGCCGCCGCGGCATGCGGGACGTCGAGGGCATGAGCCAGGAGGAGCTGGAGAAGCTCGTCGTCACGCTGGAGGAGGAGATGTATACGGCCGCGGAGGAACTCCGCTTCGAGTACGCGGCCAAGCTACGGGACGAGATCAAGGAGCTCCGCCGCGAGCTCCAGGCCGTGACTGCGGCCTAGCCGTCGCGGGAAACGACCCGCACCAGCTCGACACGCGAGTGGATGTCGAGCTTCCGGTACGCGTTCGTGAGGTGGCACTCGACCGTCTTCGGGCCATGCGAGAGCGCGGCCCGCGCGTGCGGAGCCGCGCTTTCTCGTCAGGCGCACTGCCCCTCAGGAGCTCGGCTTCCGCCCCCAGGCGGCGAACAGCACGGGGGTGAGAACGTGCTTCGAGGGGTCGTCGACGTACCGAAGGATCTCCTCGAGCTCCGGCTCCGTCAGTCCGCCGGACGCGAGGAGCGCGTCGCGATGGGCCAGGATCGAGAAGCGGTCGAAAGCGGTGCCGGACGATCCTCCACGCAGGACGTCGGAGCGTCCCTTCGACTCGGTGTGCTCGAGCCCTGACCGCTCGAGGCGCTGCAGCAGCGTGCTGCCGTAGTGGCGGTCGTAGCCGACGCCTTCGAGCAGTCTGAGGATGGCTTCGTACCCCTTGGCGACCACCGGGTCGCCGTTCGCGGGGCCATGGATAGCCCAGTCGAAGTCCTCGGCCAGCAGCCAGCCGCCGGGGGCGAGAGAGGCGACGAGCCGCTCCAGCGCGCCGCTCTCGCCCAGCCAGGAGAGCACCGACCGCTCATGGACGAGGTCGAACGTCCCTGCAGGGAGATCGTCCCGTAGGAGGTCGTGGCGTCGGACCTCCAGCACTCCTCCCGAGAGGTGGTCGATGTGGGTCGTGTCGATGTCCACCGCCAGCACCGAGCCCTCCGGGCCGACTCGATCCGCCAGCCACGCCGCGATCGACCCCCCGCCCGCGCCGGCTTCAAGACAACGCCAGCCGGAACCGACCCCGAGGGAGTCCAGGAGCTCTTGCGTCCCCGGATCCCACGTTGCCTCGATGCCTGCCAGCCGCTCGGGCTTCTCGTGCTCGAACCCGTATCTCGTCATCGCTGCCTTCCGCGGAACCCGCAGGATACGGATCGCCGGGGACCTCGTGCAGAACGCCCACGCGCCGAGGGTTCGCCGGTCGGGCGTCGAGCCGCATCCCGTGCTGCCTCCGCACGCGACCGTCTACCGCACCTCGCTGGCCCGAGGCCGGCTCGCGCTCGTGCGCTCCTCGTCGAGCCGCGTGGGGCGGGACTGCGGCCGTCTCCGCTACGCGGCGACGAACTCCGGCGGCTGCATCGAGTCGACGCCGGCGGTCTTCGACGGGACGATCTGGATCGGAACGCGCGGCGGCGCGATGTACGCCCTCGGCGAACGCCAGACGTCGACGGCCCGCCGGAGCGGGCCGTCGAGGCGAGACGTGTTCGGCGTGCTCAGCAGCCGATCACCGCCTTGATCCTGGTCGCGTCGGCGATCAGATCCGCCTTCTCCGCCGCCGTGAACGCCTTGGCCGGTGCGACCTTGACGGCAACGACGTAGAGGTCGAGCGCGATGCAGGCCACCTTCGGGTGCTTGGCTGCGATCGCGTCTGCAACCGCCTGCAGTGCCGCCTTGAGCACCGGCTTGAGCGCGGGCTGGTCGAGGTATGCGAGCGTCTTGTCCGTCAGGCTGGCGATCTGCTCGCCGGCGCCGCGGACGCGGATCTTGAAGCTCGCGCCGGCCGAGTTGCCGGCATCGTCGGTCGCCTTGCAGGTGACCGTCGTCGTCCCGATCGGGATCACGCTGCCAGAGGGCGGGATGCAGACGAGCGTCGGCGAGGAGTCGACGTCGTCCGTCGCCGAGGCTGAGTAGCTCGCCCTGGCTCCGGCCGGGCTCGTCGCGTCGATCGCCGAGTCGGCGGGCACGGCCACGACCGGCGGTTGGGTGTCGGACCTCGTGTCGACAACGGTGTAGGGGCAGGTGATGGTGGTGGTGTTGCCGGCGAAGTCTTCTCCGGTGACGTCGACGGTCTTCTGGCCGGCGCTCGAGATGTCGACGCCCACGCCGGGGGTTTCGTCGGGCGACCCTGACAGGGTGTCGCTCTCGTCGGCGGAGACGAAGGCGAGGCTGTTCTGCGTGACCTCGAAGACCGGCGCCTCGCGGCACGTGACCACCGGTGGGATCTGGTCGAGCGAGACGTTTACGGTTCCTGTTGCGCAGTTGTTCGATGGGTCGCAGCTCGGGTTGCTCGTGTAGTGAACGTCCTTGCCGTCCTGGTCGGCGACGGTGTCCGCGGGGTCGCTGGCCTGGCTCGAGTTGTCGCTCGCCTGCCAGTCGATCGTCACCGGTGCCCGATACCAACCGAAGACGTTCGGCTGCCGATCCGGCACCCCAACCACCGTCGGTGATGCCGAATCGACGACGGTGTAGGGGCAGGTGATGGTGGTGGTGTTGCCGGCGAAGTCTTCTCCGGTGACGTCGACGGTCTTCTGGCCGGCGCTCGAGATGTCGACGCCCACGCCGGGGGTTTCGTCGGGCGACCCTGACAGGGTGTCGCTCTCGTCGGCGGAGACGAAGGCGAGGCTGTTCTGCGTGACCTCGAAGACCGGCGCCTCGCGGCACGTGACCACCGGTGGGATCTGGTCGAGCGAGACGTTTACGGTTCCTGTTGCGCAGTTGTTCGATGGGTCGCAGCTCGGGTTGCTCGTGTAGTGAACGTCCTTGCCGTCCTGGTCGGCGACGGTGTCCGCGGGGTCGCTGGCCTGGCTCGAGTTGTCGCTCGCCTGCCAGTCGATCGTCACCGGTGCCCGATACCAACCGAAGACGTTCGGCTGCCGATCCGGCACCCCAACCACCGTCGGCGGCACCGAGTCGGGGGGTCCGGATTCCGCGAACGGATCGGTCCAGTGGTTGTCGACCACGTTCTGCCCCGAGACCGTGTAGCCGGCGGGGACGTTGTTGAGGACCGGGCCGGTCGGGGAGAAGCTGACCTGGTACAGCGCCTCGGGGTCGTTGAACGTCCCGCCGAACGTCGACGGGGCAGGTCTACCGTTGAGGCCGCCCCCCAGGGCGATCGTGAGCGTGATCGGGACAGGCGTGTTGGTCGGCATTCCGAACGGCGAGCTGGACACGTCCCCGTGAACGCGGTACCCGCCCGGAATCGGGTCGAGCGCGAGCCCGAGCTCGTTCTTGCGCGCGTCGCCGAACGTGTTGAACTCCGACCCGATCCCTCCCAGTCCGGCGTGGATCTCGACGTCGAGCGCCCCGCACGGATCGCTGGTCCCGCACGCCGGAATCCCGATCACCCCGTCGACGTGGATGCTCACCGAGGTCGTGATGCCTCCCGGCGGCCCGCTGACCGTGAGCTCGGTCGACGAGACCGCCTGCGTCTGCGGGTCGAAGGAATAGGCGAGGCCGGACGGCACCGCGAACGTGCCGCCGAGCTTGGTGCGCACGATGCCGGGGCCGGCCTGGAGCTCGTAGTCGGCGTTCCCGACGGCGCCGCCGGTGCCGACGAGCGTTCCTGTCGCACCGAGCGGGTCGGACGAGGTCTGGTCGATGTTTCCGCTCGCGGGGGACCAGCTCGAGTCGCCGCCGGCGGTGACGCGATACGTGCCGCCCGCGGCGCGTGCACTGCCGGTCCCGACGGCGAGGGCGAGCAGCACCGCCGCGACGAGGAACGCGAACGCACCTCCCACGGCGCGGTATCCACTCAATGCCTGCCGAGTCACGATGTCTCCTTTCGTTCGAGATCGAGGCGGAGCGGCTCGTCGACGCGCACGACGCCGAGGTGTGCCCGTGTTGCAGCGGCTCGCACCGACTGCGCCGACGTGCCCTCGTAGAGGAAGAAGCAGGTGTCGTTCTCGGGCACGAAGACGGAGCGGAGGAAACGAACCTGCTCCCCCTCGCGGCGCATCTCCTCGGTCGTACGACGGGCCCGGGTCGTCGCCTGCTGGAGCTCCCGCCAACCCGTCTCGGGGAGGCGGAGCTCGACGGTGTAGCTCGTGAGCTTCTGCACGCGTCCGACCGTAGGTCTCGCGCCGCGGGCGCGAAAGTGTGGAGATCCACACGCTTTGGCGGCGCTAGAGGCCGGCGCGAGGTCCGAGCCGGCCCGCGAGCTGCGTTCGCGAGCGGACGCCGAGCTTCGCGTACACCTTCGACAGGTTCGCCTCCACAGCGCGAACGCTGACGAAGAGCCGCGCAGCGACCTCCTTGTTGGAGAGGCCGTCGGCGACGAGCTCGGCGACGCGGCGCTCGGTCTCGGTCAGGTCTCCTGCCGCTCGCCGCCCCGAGATCCTGGCGAGCTCCGCCGCCGCCCGCTCGGCCCAGACGGCCGCGCCGAGCGTGTCGAAGAGCTCCAGCGCCTCCGAAAGCGCCTCGCGGGCGGCGGCGCGCCCCTTGGCGCGCCGTTCGATCTGCCCCTGGACGAGTCGCGTGCGGGCGAGCTCGAACGGCTCGGGCAGCTCCTCGTGCGCCTCTAGCGCCGCATGGATCGCGCCCCGTGCGGCGTCCGCATCCCCATCGGACGAGGCGATCAGCGCCTCGCATCTGCTCGCCATGGCCGCCGACCAGGGGCGGGCACCCGCCGGGGACGCGCGTAGCGCGCTGACCACGGCGCTCGCCTCGTCGACGCGGCCGGCGCCGACGTATGCCTCGCCGAGTACGTGCGGGACGGGAAAGATCGACAGGTTCCCGAGGCCGCCACCGAGCATGGAAGCCCAGGCGGGCTCGAGTGACTCGATCGCCGCTTGCGGGTCGTTTTCGGCCAGCGCGACGAGCCCGAGGACGGCCCGGTGCGAGGTGGCGTACCAGGTGTCGCCCGCAGCTTCCGTACTCGCGAGCGACGGGATCGAGAGCGAGCGCGCGGCGGCGTGGTCGCCGAGCACCGCCTGGACGTAGGCGAGACCGTGGGCCGCACCGGCGATCGACTGGGCGTTCGCCGCCTGGTGGGCGTGCTCGAACGCGAGTCTGGCGTTGCCGAGTGCGGCCGCGCTCTGGCCCGACCGTAGCTGGGCCTCGGCGAGATGCACGCGTGCCACCGCCTCGATCGGCTCGAGACCTCGCCTCTCCGCGGTCTCGATCTCCTCGACGAAGAGCCGGATCGCCTCGTCGAACTCGGCCACGTGGAGTCGCGCGCAGCCGAGCACCAGGCGCGGCGAGTAGACGTTCGCCGAGAGGAGAGCTCCGTCCCAGCGCTCGAATGCGCTCAGGGCGCTCTCCGAGACACCGACGCCCAGCATCGAGTCCTCGAAGCCCGCCTCTGCCAGCGCGGCGACGTCGAGCTGGGTCGCTCCCGCCCGCTCGGCGAGCTCGATCGCGGCCTGGACGTGCTCGCGGGCCTCCCGCAGTCGGAACATGATCGTCAGGGCCTCCGCCATCGACAGGTGAAGCGAGGCGCCGAGCTCGTCTGACCCTTGCGCGTCGGCGAGCGCGAGCTCGAGCTCGTCCACGAAGCCGCTCAACGACAGTGACGAGCCGACTGTGCACGACGCGAGCGTCAGGCGAGATCTGGCGCGAGCCGGCCCGGGAGGCAGCCCGTCGGCGAGGGTCCGGGCGAGCCTTGCCGCCCCGTCGGGGTCGCCGGCCGTCCACAGCTCCGACGCCGCCCGGACCCGGCGCGCGCTGGTCTTCTCGCCGTGAGGGTCCGGCGACAGCTCGGCGGCGCGCAGGAGAAACGCGGCGGCGCCGGCGTGGTCGCCGAGGGTCGCGGCCTCGTCCGCCGCCTCGTCCAGCGCGAGGGTGGCGGAGGCGCTCGGCCCCGTGGCGGCGCGGGCGACGTGGTGCCCGCGCTCGATCGCGCCTTCGCTCGCCTCCGCGAGTCGCGTATGCGTGTCCCGGCGCTCGTGCGGCAAGAGCCCCTCGTACGCCGCGGTCGAGAGCAGGGGGTGGGTGAACGAGACGCGCGACCCGTCCAGCTCGATGATCCCTGCGCGTCGTGCGGAGCGCAGCCCCTCCTCCGGCACGCCGGCGCGCAGGAGGAACTCGACGGACGGGTCAAGGGCGGCTGCGGCGGCTCCGACAGCGGATCGGGCGGCCGGATCGAGCGCCTCGATCCGATTTGCGAGCGCGCGCGAGAGGGTGGGCGGAGGCGTCATCGCCTCGCCCGCGGGCGAGGCGGATCGAGCCAGCTCGAGCGCGAACATCGGGCTGCCGCCCGCCGTGCGCGCGAGGGTCTCGAGGTGAGGCCGGGAGAGTCGCGCGCCGAGCACGGATGCGAGGACGGCACCGAGCTCGGTCGTCGAGAGCGGGCCGACCTCGATCCGATCGACGGTCGCGTCCCACTCGTCCAGATCGAGCGGCGGCGCGGCGGTCGAGCCGCGCTCGGTTCGCGCTGCGACGAGGACGCGGATCGGCGCGGGAGGGACGCGGCGGAGGGCGAACGCGAGCACCGAGGCCGTCGGCCGGTCGAGCCACTGGACGTCGTCGACCGCGACCAGCAGCCGGCCGTCGCGAGCGCCGCCGCGCAGGAGCTCGAGGACGCCTCGGGAGAGCGCGTGCCGGTCGACGGGCCCGGCGGCAGGCGTGCGGGCGAGCGCGCACTCGACCGCAACGCGCTGCGGCGGCGCAAGCAGCCGGAGCTCCTCGTCCGACGTCGTCTCGAGCAGGTCCGCCAGAGCCGCGTACGGGAGCTCCATCTCGCTCTGGGCCGGTCTGGCCGCGAGCACCCGCAGGCCGCGGTCACGCGCGATCCGAACGCCCTGCTCCCAGATCGTCGTCTTGCCGAACCCGCCCTCGCCGTCGAGCACGAGCGCCGTGGCTCGTTCTCCACCGTCGGCCAGGAACGCCTGGATCGCGCCCAGCTCCTGCTCCCGCCCGACGATCTCGGCGTGCGTCGCCTGCACGGCTGACAGCGTACGACGGCCGTGTCGAGGGCGCGAGCCCGCTCAGGCAGATTCGGCGAGCCGGTCCGAGAGCTCGCGCACGCTCTCGCGCAGCTCGTCCGGCCCGTGGATTGCGAACCTGCAGTTGAGCCCGGCGAGCACGCGCGCCGTCCACCCGAGCGAGCTGACACGCATCCGCAGCAGCGTCTCCTCGCCCTGGTCGATCAGCTCCGCGAGCGTCGGCGGCAGGCGCACTGCAGCCTTCTCGAACGGCAGCTCGAGCAGCACCTCGACCTCCCACCTCCAGGGCACGCGCGCGAGCGACCGGCACACGTGCGCGACGACGTCGAAGCCGTCCGGCGGAGCGGCGGCACGCCCTTCGCTCAAGGACGCGTCGCGCATCCGGTCGATCCGGAAGGTGCGCATGTCGTCCCGGACGTGGTCGAAGGCTGCGAGGTACCAGCGCCCGTTGTGGATGACGAGCCCGAACGGGCTCAGCTCGCGGTCGGTCTCCGCGCCCTCGAACGAGCGGTACCCGGCGCGGACGCGGCGGCGCCGGCGGACGGCGTCGGCCAGCAGCAGCACCGTCGTCCCGGCGACGGGCGCGCCGGCGGTCGGGGGCGACGTGAAGCCGAGCGTCGTCTCCAGCGCCTCGACCTGGCGGCGGAGCGCATCCGGAAGGACGCGATGGATCTTCGCTGCGGCTCCGTCGACGGGCTGGGAGGCGGTGTCGAGCCCCAGGTGCCTCGCGGCGACGAGGCCGAGCGCGACGATGACCGCCTCGTCGTCGGTGAGCATCAGCGGCGGGAGGCGATAGCCCGGACGGATCCGGTAGCCGCCGCCGACGCCTCGTTGCCCCTCGACCGGGATGTCGAGCGCCTGGAGCGCGGCGATGTAGCGCCTGACCGTGCGGCGGTCGATCCCGAGCTGGTCGGCGATCTCCCGTCCCGTCGCGAGCGGCTGCGTCTGCAGGAGCTCGAGGAGCTCGAGCAGCCGTGACGTCGGTGCGACCACGGCGCAAGTCAAGCACAGATAGCGGGCGATATCTGCCCTATTTCACCGATAGCGTGCCGGAGACAGGTCACGACGGAACGAGGAGGTCGACGATGAGCCAGGCGACCGTGGTCGCAGAGAGCACCGCGAGGGATTTCGACTTCTGGATGGGACGCTGGCACGGCCGCAACCGGCGCCTGCGGGAACGCCTCGCAGGCTGCGAGGAGTGGGAAGAGTTCGAGTCGAAGAGCATCGCTCGGTCGATCCTCGGCGGGATGGGCAACGAGGACGTCTTCCTGACCGACTACGCCGGGGGGTACGTCGGAATGTCGTTCCGCTTCTTCGATCCCGAGACGAAGCTCTGGTCGATCTACTGGGCGGACAGCCGGCACTCCGGCACGCTCGATCCGCCTGTCGTCGGCTCGTTCGACGGCGATGTCGGGATCTTCGAGGGGCCGGACACCTTCGAGGGACGGCCGATCCTCGTCCGCTACACCTGGTCGGGCGTGACGACGCCGACTCCGCGGTGGGAGCAGGCGTTCTCCGAGGACGCCGGCGAGACCTGGGAGACGAACTTCGTCACCAACTTCACTCGGGCGGAGGAATGAGCAGCGTGCTGGAACGCCAGGGGCACGTGCGGCCCGAATACGCTCATGTGCCGAAGATCGCGCGGCCCGGGTCGATGCTCGTCCTCGAGGAGGCCGTGCTCAAGTGGTACGACATCGCGCGCGAGGGCGCGCCGGTGCCGCTCGGCGTACGGGAGCGGGCATACGACGCGCTGTGCCGCGGGTCGCGCTCGGGCGAGCTCGAGCTCTCCGGCGATCTCGGCTTCGTCATCCTGCACCGCTGCGGTGAGAGCTTCTACTTCCTCATCGTCGCGACCTGGCGCAACGACAACGAGCTCTGGGAGACGGTGTGGGCGAAGGACGGCGCCGAGCAGCAGACGTTCGAGCCCTGGCCTGTCGAGGGATCGCACCGCCCGACCTTCTGCGTCTGGGAGCTCGGCGCGGTCTGCTACGAGCAACGCGCCTGGAGCCGCTATCTCCGCTCCGCTCGGGACGCGTCGGCGCGGCAGGCGTACCTGCTCGACACCTACGAGGGCGAGGTCTGAGTTGCTGCGGGCACGCTAGATTGACCGCATGTGCAGAAACATCAAGACGCTCCACAACTTCGAGCCTCCGGCGACGGACGAGGAGATCCGGGCCGCGGCGACGCAGTACGTGCGCAAGCTCAGCGGCGCGGCCAAGCCGTCGAAGGCGAACGAGGCGGCGTTCGCGCGGGCAGTCGACGAGGTCGCCGAGGCGTCGACGCGCTTGCTGCGCGAGCTCGTGACGGCGGCGCCGCCGCGGAACCGCGACGTCGAGGCTGAACGCGCCCGGGCTCGCGCGCAGAAGCGCTTCGCGCCGGCTGCGTAGCGCCTCGACCGAGCGTGCGCCTCGGGTGGCCGCGCCCGTACCGGGCACCCGAGCGATCGCCTCGAGACGGCCTCAGCCGGCACCGAGCGTGGGCGGCCGCCGCGGGAAGCGGCGCGTCGCGACGGGCGTGAACGCCGAGCCGTCGAAGACGAGCGCCTCGATCGAGATCTCGCCCGCATCGACGTCGATCACGTGCAGGCCGCGGGCCTCGCTCCGGCTCTTCGGGCGTGGCTGGCCGAGGCCGGGTGCGATAGCGACGACCACGCTTCGCTCCGGGCCGAGACCGACCTCGAACTCCCGCCGCTCGCTCGCGGCCGACTGGTGGATGTGCCCGGAGAGGATCACCTCGGCGCCGGCGGCGGAGAGCGAGTCGAGGACGTGGGCCCGCCGTGACACCGGCCGCTTGTGCGACCGCCACGGCGCACCGGTCAGATGATGGTGCAGGCAGACGACGCGGACCGCACCGGGTTTCGCCTCGCCGAGCCGCGCCGCCGCCCGTTCGAGTGCGTCGCCGCTCAGACCGCCCGATTGGTGTCGCCACGGCCGCGCCGAGTTGAGCCCGACGACGCGCAGGCCGTCCCAGTCGAACACGGGCTCGGTCGTCCCCCAGTGCCGCTCGAACTCCGCCCAGGGCCGCGTGAACCGGGCCGGGAGCGCATGCGGGATGTCGTGGTTCCCGGGCACGGCGAGCACCGGCGGGCCGAGCGCGTGCAGGAATGCGGCCGCGCGCTCGTGCTGGGCCGGGCGGCCGCGGTGCGTGAGGTCGCCCGTTGCCACGACGAGCTGCGGGTCGAGCCGGGCGACGAGCTCCCGGAGCGCCGGCTCGACGGGCTCCCCTTCGCGCCCGCCCACGTGCAGGTCGGAGAGGTGGATGAGGCGGATTGGCACCACCGGAGCACGCTATACACTCATCGCATGACCGAGCCGACCGAGCTCTTCGACGATCTCTACCTCGGGTTGCGCGCGGGTGGGGCAATTCGCAAGCAGCGTCGGGGCGAGTCGCTGACCTCCGAAGAGGAGGCCGCGCTCACCCGCTGGCAGCGGCTCTCCCAGTGGCGGAAGTCGATCGCGATCGGCGCCTTCGTCGTCGGCACCTTCGGCCTCGGGTTCACGCTCGGCGGAATCGTGTTCAGCCGCCGCGGCAAGCGCGAAGCCGTCTAGGCGTCTACCGGCTGGATCTCGATCGGCTCGATCCCGAGTCCGACCCTAGCTTCTCCCACTCCTTGCGCGCGAAGTACGCGCAGAGCGCGGTCGCAGGCGCGGTGCCGAAAATCGAGTACCAGTAGCCCGCGGCGAGGAGGACGATCGCGATCGCGAGCTCGGCGACGCCGACCGCCACCCACCAGGTGAACGCGGACGACCGGCGCCGGCGGCTCACGGCTAGCGAATCGCGGGCTTCGGGAGCTGGCCCTCGGCCCACATCACGGCGAGCCCGACGCGCGGCAGCCGGCGCGCCCGCTCGTAGACCAGGTAGCGCGGCTCCCAGCGCGGGTGGAACTTGGCGTTGAAGCGGTACAGGCTCTCGATCTGGAAGTACGGGTTGGCGAGCCGGGCCAGCCGGCCGACGAACCGCTCGGCGGGGTTGCGCGGCCGGTGCATGAAGCGCGCGAAGGCTGCGAAGTTCAGCGACAGCTCCTCGACGCCTTCGGCGCGCAGCAATTCGATCGCCTGCACGACGAGGAACTCCATCAGCCCGTTCGGCGTCTCCCGGTCGCGGCGCATCGCCGCCAGGGACATGGCCGGACGGCCGTAGGCGGGCACGAAGTGGAGGAAGCCGCGGATCGTGCCGTCGGCGTCGCGCGCGAGCAGGACGCTGCCGTCGCCGCGCTCCTCGCAGCGGAGAGTGTCCATCGCCATCGAGAAGCCACGCTCCGATGCTCCGTCGCGCCACAGGGCGGAGACGTGCTCGAGCTCGGCCGCGGTCGCGTCGTCGAGCTCGCTCTCCTGCACGAGCGCGGCTTCGTAGCCGGCGCTTTCGAGCCGCGAGACGGACTGCCGCACCTTGCGGATCGACCGGCCCTCGAGCGAGAACGTGCTCGTATCCACGATCGCTTCGTCGCCGACGTACATGGTGCGCAGCCCGGCTTCGCGCCACAGCGGCAGCATCCGCTCGCTGGCGCCGAGCGCCGCGAGCTCGAGCCCGTGTTGCTCCGAATGGCGGCAGACGGAGGTCGCGAGCGCAGGCAGCGCCTCGTCCGGCCCGACCGGGTCGCCGGAAACGAGGAGCACGCCGTTCTCGATCCGGTAGCCGACGAACGCGCGCCCGTCGGGCGAGAACAGGTAGTGCGCGTCGCGGCGGAGCTTGAAGTACGAGAGCGTGTCCGAGCCGTGACGGCGCACGAGCTCGGCGGCGCTCCGGCGGACGTTCGCGTCCGGCAGGCTTCGCGGCGCTGCGAGCGGCCGGAAGACGACGTACGCGATCGCGCTCAGCGAGAGGACGGCGAGCAGGCCGGCGCCGAGCGGGACCCAGGAGAGCTCGTCGCCGAAGTGGACCGGGCCGCTGTCGAGCAGCAGCAGGTCGGCGGCCTCGCGGCGAATGGTCGAGAACCCGGCGTGCGGAGCGGCCGCGAAGGCGGCGAACGCCGTCAGGACGTAGGCGCCGAGGGCGATCGCCGGCACGCGCCAGGCCGCGCCGCGCAGGCGAATCGGGTCGTGGCGCACGTAGAACGCGTCTCGTCCCCACCAGAGCAGACCCGCGACGAGGAACGACAAGGATGCCTCCTCGAGGTCGAGTCCCTTGAGCACATCGAACGCCCCGAGCAGGAGCAGGAACGCGAGCGCCGCATGCAGAGCGCGTCGCCGCCGTCGCGCGAGGTAGAACGAGGTGACGATCAGCGCCGCGCTGGCCGGCAGCGCCAGGGCGTGGAAAACGGGAAGCGCCGTCACCGGTTCGACCTGCAGCAGCAGATGGCCGCGCCAGGACACGTTGGGCGTCAGCGCCGAGCAGACGTTGACGACGCCGGTGATCAGCGCCGCCGCCGCCGCGAAGCCGGGGAGGCTGTCGCCGCGGCGCACGTCGCGAAGCGCTGCGACGCGCGTGTGCAGAAACGGGCGCCAGGAGGCCGTGTCGCGGCGCGAGGGGAAGAGGTCGTGCCAGTCTTTGACGACGAGCCAGCACGCGACCAGCGTGAGCAGCGCCAGGCCCGGGTTCTCGACGACTCCGGTCAGCCGAAGCGCACAGGCGAGGGCCACGACTGCGACGCCAAGCTGCCACTCGTGGACACGCCGTCCGAGCACGCGCACGCGTGGGCCAAGCTGATGGCGTTCGAGTCGGATCACCTTGTTTCCGGGTTCTGGGCGGCGCGGAGCGCGCCTACAGTAGCTTCAATCGGCGGACGGCAAGCCGTGCATTAGCCCGCAGCCATTCGGTCCGGCCCGTGGCGAGCAGGAAGCAGACGACGGCCAGCGGCAGCTCCCCGAAGACGGCGAGCAGGATCGCGATCTCGAGGTCGGTGCCCGGCGACGACGTCAGCACGTCGAACCACGCGTCGCACACGAGCAGCGTGCCGCTGATCGCTGCGAGCATGCGGACGAGGTCCTGTCGGCGGATCGCCGCCCAGGCGGTCGCGAGCAGCGAGAGCGCGAGGATCACGTCGAACCCCGTCCAGGCGGCGTCCCAGTGGTTGGCCACGTGCCGCGAAGGGAGCATCTGGCCGAGCGCGATCGCCCACGGGATCAGGACGACCGCGGCGACCGCGAGCACTGCGGCCGGCCAGTTGCGGCGGAGATCGAGCCGCTCCATCTTCCGACGATAGCCGAAGGTCTCGAGCGCAGGAATAGCGCGGCCCTCGCCGAAGCGGTGGCGCGTGGGAATCCGTCCCGAAGAGCACGTGTGCCTCGACGCGCGCAGGCACAGCGTGGTGCTCTTCCGGCCGCTCGCGCGTGCGGTGCTGTTCTCGGTGGCGGGAATCGTCCTGCTCGTCCTCCCCTGGCCGGCTCCCGTCGCCGGCGCGCTCGTCCAGGCGGTCGCGGCCGTGACGGCGCTCGTCGCGGTCGTCGGTTGGGACCGGACGCGCGTTGTCGTGACGACGGAGAAGGTCTTCCTCGTGCGCGGGATCACGCGAAAGCACGCGTCGGCGGTGATGCTGCGGTCGGTCCGGATCGTGGCGCTCGAGCAGACGCTGCCGGGCCGCGTGCTCGGCTACGGCACCTTGCAGGCCGGCCCGCTCGAGGTCGAATACGTCCCGCATGCCCGCGACGTGCGCGACCTCGTCGAGCGCCTCGCGGCATAGGCCTGGGTCCGGCGGCCTGAGCCGGCAGGCGAGCTCGGCTGCGGCCTCGGGCGCCCCGCGCGAGTTCGCGTCGTGCGCCGCCTGATCGAGCTGCGAGGCCGCGTTCCCGGAGGCGTCAGACCGGCCGACGACGAACGTACGTTCCCGTCCGACGGGCCGGGGTAAACTGGGCCCATGAGCCGCGAAGAGCTGGTCGTCCACGGCGCCCGGGAGCACAACCTCAAGGACATCACCGTCCGGCTGCCGCGCAACAGCCTCGTCTGCATCACGGGCCTCTCCGGCTCGGGCAAGTCGAGCCTCGCGTTCGACACGATCTACGCCGAGGGGCAGCGCCGCTATGTCGAGTCGCTCTCGGCCTACGCGCGGCAGTTCCTGCAGATGATGGAGAAGCCCGATGTCGACTCGATCGACGGCCTCTCGCCGGCGATCTCGATCGACCAGAAGACCACCTCGCGCAACCCGCGCTCGACCGTGGGCACGGTCACCGAGATCTATGACTACCTGCGACTCCTGTACGCGCGGGTCGGTCGGCCGCACTGCCCGATCTGCGGACGCCCGATCGCCGGCCAGAGCCTCGACGCGATCGTCGACCAGGTTCTGCGGCTCCCCGAGGGCGCGAAGTTCACCGTCAACGCGCCGGTCGTCCGCGACCGCAAGGGCGAGTACAAGGACGTCTTCGAGGAGCTCCGCGCCGACGGCTTCACGCGCGTGAAGGTCGACGGCGAGCAGCGCCTGCTCGAGGAGCCGATCGAGCTCGACAAGAAGTTCAAGCACACGATCGAGGTCGTGGTCGACCGGCTCGTGATGAAGCCGGACCTACGGCCGCGCCTGTCGCAATCCATCGAGACGGCGACCGGGCTCGCCGAGGGGCTGGTCGCGATCGACGTGATCGACACAGACGAGCAGATGCTCTTCTCGGAGAACTTCGCCTGTCCCGAGCACGGGGTCTCGCTGCCCGAGCTCGAGCCGCGCATCTTCTCGTTCAACTCGCCGCACGGCGCGTGCCCGCGCTGCACCGGGCTCGGCTCGATGCTCGAGATCGACCCCGACCTGCTCGTCCCCGACCCGACGCTGTCGATCGGCGAGGGCGCGCTCGTGCCGTGGTCGGTCGGTGGGACGAGCTTCTACGAGTCGGTGATCCAGGCGATCGCCGACCGGTACGAGATCGACCTCGAACGACCCTGGCAGGACCTGACCGACGAGCAGCAGAACCTGTTCCTCTTCGGCACCGGCGGCGACCGCGTCTACGTCCAGTACCGGAACCGCATGGGTCGCAAGCGCTCGTACATGCTCGCCTTCGAGGGGATCGTGAAAAGCCTCGAGCGGCGCTACCGCGAGACCGACTCCTCGCAGCAGCGCGAGCGGATCGAGGAGTACATGTCCTTCCGGGCCTGCCCCTCGTGCAGCGGCGCGCGCCTCAAGCCCGAGGTGCTCGCGGTCACGGTCGGCGAGAAGAACATCCACCAGTTCACGCAGATGTCCGTCGCCCGGGCGCTCGAGTTCCTCGACGCGCTGGCGCTGACGGAGGTGGAGGAGCTGATCGGCGCGCGGATCATCAAGGAGATCCGCGAGCGCCTGTCGTTCCTCGACAACGTCGGCGTCGGGTATCTGACGCTCGACCGCGCCGCACTCACGCTCTCCGGCGGCGAGGCGCAGCGACTCCGCCTCGCGACGCAGATCGGCTCGCAGCTCGTAGGCGTCCTCTACATCCTCGACGAGCCGTCGATCGGCCTCCACCAGCGCGACAACGACCGGCTGATCGGCACGCTCGAACGGCTTCGCGACCTCGGCAACACGGTGCTCGTCGTCGAGCACGACGAGCAGATGATGCGCTCCGCCGACTGGCTCGTCGACATGGGCCCGGGCGCGGGCGAGCACGGCGGCTACGTCGTCGCCGAGGGGCCGGCCGCGAAGGTCGAGCGCAACGCGAAGTCGATCACGGGGCAGTTCCTCTCGCGGACGCGGACGATCGCCGTCCCCGAGCGCCGGCCCCTCGACAACGGGGCGTTCCGCGTCCTCGGCGCGCGCATGCACAACCTCAAGGGCATCGACGTCGAGTTCCCGGTCGGGCGCTTCGTGGTCGTCACGGGCGTGTCGGGGTCGGGCAAGTCGACGCTCGTCAACGAGATCGTCTACAAGGCGCTCGCGAACCGCCTCCACCGCATGCGGACCAAGCCGGGCGACCACGACTCGGTCGAGGGCATCGACTGCTTCGACAAGGTGATCGACATCGACCAGTCGCCGATCGGCCGCACGCCGCGCTCGAACCCGGCCACGTACACCGATCTGTTCACGCCGATCCGGGAGCTCTACTCGCTCACGCCCGAGGCCAAGGTGCGCGGCTACAAGCCGGGCCGGTTCTCGTTCAACGTGCGCGGCGGGCGCTGCGAGACGTGCAAGGGCGACGGACAGATCAAGATCGAGATGCACTTCCTTCCGGACGTCTACGTCCCGTGCGAGACGTGCCACGGGCGGCGCTACAACCGCGAGACGCTGGAGGTGCGCTTCAAGGGCAAGTCGATCGCCGACGTGCTCGAGATGTCGGTCGAGGAGGCGCTGCAGTTCTTCGCCAAGATCCCGAAGCTTCGCCGCCGGCTGCAGACGCTCCACGACGTCGGGCTCGACTACATCAAGCTCGGCCAGCCGGCGACCACGCTCTCCGGCGGCGAGGCGCAGCGCGTCAAGCTCGCCAAGGAGCTCGGGAAGATCGCGACCGGCAAGACGCTGTACATCCTCGACGAGCCGACGACGGGTCTCCACTTCGCCGACATCGAGAAGCTGCTCGAGGTGCTGCAGCGGCTCGTCGACGCCGGCAACACCGTGCTCGTGATCGAGCACAACCTCGACGTGATCAAGCAGGCGGACTGGATCATCGACCTCGGCCCCGAAGGCGGCGACGCGGGCGGCGAGCTGATCGCATCCGGGACCCCGGAGGAGGTCGCCGAGGTCGAGGAGTCGTACACGGGGCAGTTCCTGCGGGATCTCCTCCGGGCGCGCGCCGTCGCCGCCGCATAGGTCGCGTCCGGACCGACTCGACCGGCCGCGTCTCGCTTGCAAAGCCTGCAGTATGTTATAGATGAGCTGAGCAGGCAATTCGGCCCGTTTTCTGTCCGAAACGGCCAGAATCGGTGTCTGACACCGGGCCTGCCGGAATCGACGCGTCCGCCCCGGACTAAGCTGGCTTCGGGATGAGCGTGCCCACGCCGACATCGGTCGAGGTGCTCGAGCGCGAGTGGTGGGCACGCCTGCCGCGGCTCTTCTACGCGCCTGCCGGCGTGTTCGCCGAGCTCCATGACGAGTCGCGCGATGCGGCCGACGCGCGCCAGGAGCCGCTCGTGGCGATCACGTTCCTGGCCGGGATCGCCATGTTCCTGTCGCTCGTAGCGCTCGAGCCGCCGTTCGAGCGCTACCGCGACCTGAGCGCGCTCACGTTGATCGTCGAGTCGATCATCGGCGGCGCACTCGTCGGCATCTCCAACTTCTGGCTCGGCGGCGCACTCGTTTACCTCGGCGCGCGGGGGCTGGGTGCGGAGTCCGGCTATCGCCTGGCCAGGCACATCGTCGGCCTGGCGACGATCCCGTTCGTCGTCCTCCTCGTCGTCGCCTGGCCTCTTCGCCTCGGCCTGTACGGCTTCGACCTGTTCCGGACCGGCGGGAGCGACAGCGGCGCCGGGAGCGACGCGTTCATCGCGCTCGACGCGCTCGCGCTCGCGTGGACCCTCGCGCTCGTCGTGATCGGGCTCCGCCAGACGCAGCGCTGGCCGTGGACCAGGGCAGGGGCGGCCCTCGGGATCGTCGCGCTGTTCGCGATCCTGTTCGGAACGCTCGCCTTCGCCGCCACGCAGTAAGTTGACTCACGAATACTAAAACTTTAGTATCAAGGTCATGCTCACCCGGCTGCTGGTGCTCTGGCTGCTCTCCGAGCAGCCGCAACACGGGTATCGGATCAAGAAGATCCTCGACGACGAGGCGCTTCGGTTCTGGTTCCCGCTCGAGTACGCGTCCATCTACGCGGTGCTGCGCACGCTCGTCCGCGCGGGCTACGTGGAAACCGTCGCCGTCGAGCGCGAGGGGCGGCGGCCGGAGCGGACGCGATACGCGATCACGCCCGAAGGTCGCAGACATCTCGCGGAGCTCCTCGAACGCGCCTGGCAGGAGCTCCCGGCGGTCGGCGATCCGCTCGCGCTCGCACTCGCGGCTCGTTCGGATCTCGAGGACGAGGGCCGCGTGCCGGCTCTGCTCCGAGCCAGACTCGACGCTCTTCGGGTGCGGCTCGAGCAGCTGGACACCCGCGAGCGGTCGGCGCCTGCGCGGGCGATGGTCGATCGGCAGCGGGCGCTGACGCGGGCCGAGGTCGAGTGGGCGGAAGCGTTCCTGACCGACGAAGAAGGAGGCAACCCCGATGGATGAACGCGGACCCGACATCCAGCTGATCGCGAACCTGGTCGTGGTCAGGCCCGACGGTCACGTGCTGCTCGTCCGCTACCGGCCGGACGACGAGCGCTGGTGGCTCCCGGGCGGGGATCTCGAGCCGTACGAGCATCCCGACGAACGCGCGCGGGAGATCCTGGCCGGCTTTCCCGGCTTGACGGTCGACGCGACGACGATGGGGGAGATCGAGTCGTTCGAGGCCGACGCGGCTGGCACGTCGTCTTCAGCTATCGCGTCGACGCGGACGGCGAGCCGGGCGGGGACTTCCCGGCCGAGTGGTTCGCGCCCGATGCGCTCGCCGCGGACGGTCCACGGTCGCTGGGAACGCGACGGGTGAGCAACGCGCTCGCGACTCGTGGCCTAGCTTCCCTGCTCGAAGGCGGCCAGCTCGCCCTCCGGCATGGCATACGCGTGCTCGTCGTCCGGGAACGCGCCGCTGCGCACGTCGGCCGCATAGGCCTCGAGCGCGTCGCGGATCTCGCGGGAGAGGTTCGCGTACCGCTTGACGAAGCGCGGCAGGTGGCCTTCCGTGAGGCCGAGCAGGTCGTGGTAGACGAGCACCTGCCCGTCGCAGTCCGGCCCGGCGCCGATGCCGATCGTCGGGATCGTCAGCTCGGCGGTGATGCGCGCCGCGACCGGGGCCGGGACGGCTTCCAGCACGAGCGTGCAGCAGCCCGCCTCCTCGAGCTCGTGCGCCTCGGCGACGAGCCGCATCGCGGCCGACGCCGTCTTCCCCTGCGTCTTGAAGCCGCCGAGCATCGTCGCCGATTGCGGCGTCAGGCCGATGTGGCCCATCACCGGGATGCCCGCCGCGACGATCGCCTTCGCACGCGAGGTCATCGGGCCGGCGCCCTCGAGCTTGACGATGTCCGCGCGGCCCTCCTTGACGAAGCGAATGGCGGTTCGCACCGCGTCCTCGTCGGACACCTCGTAGGAGCCGAAGGGCAGGTCGCCGACGACGAGTGGCCGCCGGATCTGCCGCGAGACGGTTCGCGTCAGGAACAGCATCTCGTCGACGGTCACCGGAACCGTCGTCCCCTCGTGGCCGAGCACGACCATGGCGGCCGTGTCTCCGACGAGCACGACGTCGATGCCGGCGTCCTCTGCGAAGCGGGCGCCGGGAGCGTCGTAGGCGGTCACCATCACGATCTTGTCGCCGCGGCGCTTCATCGCCGCGAGCTCGGGGAGGGGCATCTTGCCGGCGGGAGGAGTGCTCACGAGGGTGCTCCTTTCAGGACGACGTTGTCGATCAGACGGACACCGCCGATGCGAACGGCGGCGGCGAGGACGGGCGGATCGAACGGGGCCACCTCGAGGTAGTCGATGTCGAACCCGTCGAGCACACGTCGAGCGGCGTCGGGGTCGAGGGTGCCGAGTGCGCGTGGCAAGAGCGACGCCTGCTCGCGCTCGGCGGGGGACAGGAGAGCGTTGCGCGACGAGAGGGCGAGCCCGTCCTCGTCCCGGACGGTGGGGACGACGCGGATCTCGAGCTCGAGGTCGAGGTCGCGGACGAGCCGCCTTACGACCTCGACCTGCTGGGCGTCCTTCTGGCCGAAGTAGGCGGCGTCCGGCCGGACGATGTTGAAGAGCTTGCAGCAGACCGTGGCGACGGCCCGGAAGTGCCCGGGCCGGAACGCGCCCTCGAGCACCGATCCCAGCTCGGTCACGTCGATCCAGGTCTGGAACCCGTCCGGGTAGATCTCCCTTGCAGAGGGGGCGAAGAGGAGGTCGGCGCCGGCCTCCGCCGCGACCGCGGCGTCTTGCGCCTCGTCGCGCGGGTAACGCTCGAGGTCGGCGCTCTCGCCGAACTGGGCCGGGTTCACGAACAGGCTGACGACGACCGTGTCGCACTCGTCCCGGGCAGCGGCCAGCAGCGCCTCGTGCCCCGCGTGGAGCGCGCCCATCGTCGGCACGAGGCCGACGCGGCCCGCCTCCCGGAGCGGGGCGAGGGCGGCGCGCATCTCCGCGATCGTCCTGACGGTCCTCATGAGGACGCCGCCTCCGCGAGCGCGACGTACAGGGGCTCGAGCTCGGGCTTCCGCTCCCGGATCGCAGCCAGGTGGGCATCCATCGTCGACCAGTCGCCGCGCGAGATCGGGCCCGTGAGCTCGAAGCCGTTGTCGATCGTCCGCCGCATCAGCGGAAGAAGAGCCTCGGGCGGCGCGCCGGCGAGCTCGAGCAGCGCCTCCGCGGCGCGGTGCAGCGTGACGAGATAGCCGCTCGCGAACATCGCTCCCGCGTGGTAGAGGACGCGGCCGGCGTCGGCGAGCTCGAACGGCTCGAGCCCCAGCGTCCGTGCGAGCCAAAGGCCTCGTTCGTGCGCGTCGTCCGTCTCCGCGGTGACGGCACCGAAGGCTCCGTCGAGCTGCTCGGGGCCGCGCCACCTGACGAGCGTCTGCAGCGGATGCATCGAGAAGCGCCGCTCGTGAGGGTCGAGCGCGGCGAGCCGCGTCGCGCCGCTGACGTGGCAGATCCAGGGCCCGGGCTCGATTCGCTGCGCCACCTCGGCGATCGCGCGGTCGGGCACGCAGAGGACGATCAGCTCGCCGCCCTGCTCGAGCAGCCGTACGCCGCGCTCCCGCAGGCGGCCGCAGATGGCCGCGCCGGAGCGGCCGGTCCCACCGATCACGGTGACGCTGTCGAACATCGGGTCGGCTCCAGTTCCGTAGCGGATACCGGGCTGACGGGAGTCTACAGCGCCCGTCCGGGGTGGCCGCGAATCCGGGATCGCCCGTTCGAGGGGAGGTGCTCAAGCCTGTTTTGCGGACAGCCGAGGAACGAGCTCAGTGGGACGTATCGCTGCCGCAGTGGCCGCCCTCGCCCTGGCGCTCCCGGGCCTGGCGCAGGCGTCGCCCGGGATGCAGGTCGGGGCCGCCGAGGACGCGGCCAAGGCGCCGTCCCTCGCGATCGCGAAGACGAAGATGGATCTCGCGAAGCTGGCCGGCCTGAACGCGATCCGCGTCACGGCGCAGTGGCGCTCAGGGCAGACCGCGCCTGCACCCGGGATCCTCGCGGGCCTGCAGAACGCCGTCGGCGCCGCCGATCTGGACGGGGTCTCCGTCTACCTCTCGATCTATCCGGCCGGCAGCTCGGTGACGCCGTTGACGCCGCAGGCGTGCGCCCAGTTCACCGCGTTCGCGACCTCGCTCGCGGGATCGCTGCCGAGCGTGCACCGCTTCATCGTCGGCAACGAGCCCAACATCAACCGCTTCTGGATGCCGCAGTTCGCCGCCGACGGCAGCGACGCCGCCGCACCCGCGTACGAGGCGCTGCTCGCGCAGACCTACGACGCGTTGAAGGCCGTCGCACCCGCGTCGACGGTGATCGGCGGCGCGCTGTCTCCGCGCGGGAACGACTCGGTCGTGTCGAGGAAGCACTCGCCGACGACCTTCGTCGCCGATCTCGGCCGCGCCTACCGCCAGAGCGGCCGCACGCGCCCGATCATGGACGCATTCGCGCTACATCCCTACGAGGACAACTCGAGCATCCCGCCGAGCTTCCGGCATCCGCGCTCGACGACGATCTCGATCGCCGACTACCCGAAGCTCGTTGCGCTGCTCGGCAAGGCGTTCGACGGTACCGCGCAGGCCGGCCAGAGCCTCCCGATCGTGTACGACGAGTTCGGGGTGCAGTCGCAGATTCCGGCAGGGAAAGCGCGCGTGTACCAGGGAGCCGAGTCACCGACCGCGCACGCGGTGGCCGAGACCACCCAGGGCGAGTACTACGCCGAGGCCATCGCGATCGCTGCGTGCCAGCCGACCGTCGCGGGGATCTTCATCTTCCACGTCAGTGACGAGTCGAAGCTCGACCGCTGGCAGTCCGGCCTCTACTACGCGGACGACTCGCCGAAGCGCAGCCTGTCGGTCGTCGAGCGAGCAATCGCGTCCCTGCACGGCGGCGGGGTCGGCCCGTGCACGACCAGCGGCGCCCGGGCCTTCGCGGGGCGCTCGGCCTCCCGCTGAGCGGCTCCGCTACCCTGCGACCGTGAGCAGGGGGGTCGCGACGGCGCTGGCTGTCGCCGTCGTCATGGCAGGCGCCTGGCTGGGAAGCACGTCTGCCGCGAGCGCCGCGACGCTCTCGTTCGTGCCGTGCCACAGCTCGACCGGCGTTCTCTGCGCCAGCGTGACGGTGCCGCTCGACTGGAGCGGCGTCGCGCCCGGATCGCTCCAGCTGGCAGTCGAGGAGCTGCCGGCGAAAGGGACGCCGCGCGGCGTGATGATGCTGATCGCGGGCGGCCCGGGACAGGCGAGCGCGCTGGCCTTCGACCTGTCGAGTCTCGGATCCGTCTGGCAGACCATCTTCCCCGGCTATACGCTCGTCGCCTTCGACCCGCGCGGCACGGGCGGCTCCGGGTTCCTGGACTGCGCCCTCGCGACTCCCGTGCCGCAGCAGGTGACGGCCTGCGGGCAGTCGCTCGGCCCGGCGCGAGCGTTCTACACGACGGCCGCGAACGCCGAGGACGTCGATGCGGTGCGGCAGGCGCTCGGGGTCGACAAGATCGGGCTCTGGGGCACGTCGTACGGGACGAAGGTCGAGCTCGCGTACGCGCTCGCCCATCGCGACCACGTGGAGCGAATGCTGCTCGACTCCGTCGTCACCCCGACCGGGCCCGACCCGCTCTCGCTCGACACCCTGAAGGGCATCCCGCTCGGCCTCTCCGCCATGTGTGGAACGGCGGCATGCCGGAGGATCGACTCGAATCTGGCGGGGGAGGTCGCCGCGCTCGCGAACCGGGCTGCGGTTACGCCGATCGCGGAGCGCGTTCGGACCGCGTCGGGCCGCTCGAAGCTCGTGTCGCTCGACGGGCCGACCCTGCTCGAGGTCGTCGTCAGTGCCGACCTCAGCCCCGGGCTCCAGGCGGAGCTGCCGTCGGTCGTCTCGGCCGCGACGGCCGGCCGCCCGCAGGCGCTGCTCCGCCTCGCCGCGCTGGCACGAGGAGGCTTCCGCGTGCACTTCGCGGCCGCGGACGCCTCGTTCAGCGAAGGGCTCTTCCTGGCCACGATGTGCAACGACGGCCGCTTTCCCTGGCAGCCGGACGCCGACCTCCCGACGCGCCAGCAGGCGCTGAGCGCGGCGGTCGCCACCCTGCCGCCCGGTTCGACAGGGCCGTTCGGGAGCTGGGCGACTGCGATCGGATCGGCCACCTACTGCGTCTCGTGGCCCTCGCCGGACGGGAACGCGCCGATCGCGGCCGGGCCGCTGCCGAACGTGCCCGTGCTCGCTCTCTCCGGCACGTACGACATGCGCACGCCGACGTCGAACGCCGCGGCGGTCGTCTCGCAGTTCCCGCAAGGGCATCTCCTCGTCGTGCCGGGTGTCGGACACAGCGTGCTGACCACCGACCCGTCGGCGTGCACGGCGAACGCCGTGCGCTCGTGGCTGAACGGCCGGTCCGTACCGGCGCGCTGCTCGGCGACCCGTCCGTACATCGCCGACGTCCAGCGGATCCCGCTCTCCGTCGGAAGGGCGCCGCTCGTGTCCGGCACGTCCGGCCTGCGCGGGCACACGCTGTCTGCCGTCGAGACGACGGTGCAGGACGCGTTCGCGGCCGAGGTGACGGCCGGTACCGCTGTCGGCGGCCTGTCGGCCGGTGCCGTGTCCGGGAGCCTCGGGACGCTGACGCTCAGCGGCTACGGCGACGTTCCCGGCGTCACGGTCAGCGGAGACCTGTCCCTCAAGTCCCCGAAGAAGGGCGCGGTGCTCGTCCCGACCGGGACGGTGACCGTCGCCGGTGCCAGAGGGGCGCACGGCAAGGTCACGTTCACGACCGCCGGCGTCAAGCCCCTCTGGGCCAGGGCGAAGTGACCCGGCCGCGCGGATAGACTGCGACCGTGCCGATCTACGAATACGTCTGCATGAGGTGCGAGTCGCACTTCGAGGAGCTCGTCCGCGGCGACGAGGAGCCGGCCTGCCCCGACTGCGGGGCGACGAAGGTCGCGAAGCAGTTCTCCGTCTTCGCCACCAGGGCCGAGGCTCCACAGCCGAGCTTCCGCTCCGCCACCGGCGGCGGCGGAGGCGGCTGCTGCGGCGGCTCCTGCGGCTGCGGCCACTAGACAGCGCCAGTAGGCTCGCCCGAGGGTTCAAGACGGCCCCCGGTCTGCCGATACGCGGGCATGTCGATGCTCGCGACGTACGTGCAGGTCGAGCCGAAGCTTCTCGATCGGATGCGCCGGGGCCCCTCCCTCGTGGAGGAGCTCTTCATGCCCGAGCTGCCGGGCTTCGACACCGAGAAGATGCGCGCGGTGCTCCTCGAACGCGGGCCGCAGCTCCTCGCGGGCGCGATCGACCTCCACCCGTCCCTGCGCCAGCAGATCGAGGAGCGGATCGGCACGACGACCGACGCGCTCCGCGGCGGCGAGGGCGGCGACGCCGTCTTCAAGCTCATGCAGGAGCAGCTCGACAGGCGCCCGGGCCGGCGCGCGGCGCAGGGGACGCACGGCGAGCTCTCGCTCGACAAGGCGTGGCACGGCGTCCACTACCTCCTGACCGGCGCCGTCGAGCCGACGGAGGCGCCGCTCGGCCAGGTCGTCCTCGGAGGCACGGAGATCGGCCAGGACTTCTCCGGCTACGGCGAGGCGCGAGTGTTCGACCCGGCGCAGGTGGGGCGTGTGGCCGCGGCGCTCGCCGATCCCGAGACCGAGCGCGAGGCGTCCGGCCGCTTCGACGCGGTGCGGATGGCCGAGCTCCAGATCTACCCCTTCGGCTGGGAGGAGGACGACCGCGAATGGCTGCTCGTCTCCGTCCGCGACCTCCGGGGCTTCTTCGGCGAGGCCGCCGAGCAGGGGTGGGCCGTCGTGACCTGTCTCGTCTAGCCGTGTAACGATCGCGGCCCGAGCCGCGATCACACGGAGATGACGCAGCCCACCGACGCCGAGCTCCTCGCCGCCGCCCGCACCGACGCGGCCGCGTTTCGCCGGTTCTACGACCGGTACGCCGACCGCGTCTACGGCTACCACCTCCGCCGAACGCGCGAACGCGAGGCCGCCCACGACCTGACTGCCGAGACGTTCGCACAGGCGTGGGTGGCCCGCACGCGCTTCCGCGACCGGCTGGACGGCACCGCCGGTCCGTGGCTGTTCGCGATCGCGCGGAACGTCCTCGTCTCCTCCGTGCGGCGCGGCCGGCTCGAGCGCACGGCCTGCGCGCGGCTCGGCCTTCCCGTGGAGGCAGCGACCGAGCCCGACGGGAGCTGGTTGGACGGGCTCGACGAGGCGCTCGACGAGCTTCCCGCGGGGCAGCTCGAGGCGATCCGGCTCCGCGTCGTCGGCGAGCTCGCATACGACGACGTCGCCCGCGAGCTCGGCACGAGCACCGAAGCCGCCCGCGTGCGGGTCCATCGTGGGCTGCAGACGCTCCGCCTCCGCCTCCGACAACGAATGGAGACCCCATGACGACCTCTCCCGACCCCCGGCTCCACCGGCTCGGCGACGATCTCGAGCACGCCTGCGCCGCCGATCTCGCGCGCGGACGGCATCGCCCTCTCCTCACCCGCCGTCTGGTGCTCGTCGCCGCGGTCGTCGCGGCCGTGCTGGGCGCCGCCGCCGCGGTCGCGGCGGTCCGGCTCTCGACAGACGACGTCGCCCGGAGCCTGCCTGCCGGAACCGCGGCGCTGATCGGCACCGACCCGACCTGCACGGTCGTCGAGCAGGGCGTCGAGTACCACTGCGTGCTGACGAAAGCCCCGGCGCCGGAGGTGCCGGACTGGAAAGGGACGGTGGAGCCGACCGTCGACGCGACGAAGCACGTGAACGGGGGCTGCCGGGCGCTCGCGTCCGACGGTCTCGAGTGGCAGTGCTACCTCGGACAGGCCGCCGTCGACGAGCAGATCGTTGGTCGGGGATTCCTCGGGCAGTACGCTCCCGAGCCCGGACACGGGTAGATCGCGTCCGTCCGCGAGGGCGCCTAAACTGGCCGCGGATGGACGACGCGGCTGGTCGGAACGAGCGCCTCGAGGAGCTGCAGCAGGAGGCGTCGGGCTGCACCCGCTGCCGCCTCGCCGAGGGTCGCACGCAGGTCGTCTTCGGCGTCGGGAACCCGGACGCCGACCTGATGTTCGTCGGCGAGGCGCCCGGCTTCCACGAGGACAAGCAGGGTTACCCGTTCGTCGGCCAGGCGGGGAAGCTGCTCGACAAGCTCCTCGGCGGCATCGGCCTCACGCGTGCGGACGTCTACATCGCCAACGTTCTCAAATGCCGCCCGCCCGGCAACCGCGACCCGATGCCGGATGAGATCGAGCAGTGCGAGGGCTACCTGTTCCGCCAGATCGAGGCGATCGAGCCCAAGCTCGTCGCGACGCTCGGCAACTTCGCGACCAAGCTCCTCTCCGGCAAGCCGCTGGGCATCACCCGCGTCCACGGCCAGGAGCAGCACGTGACGCTCGGTGGCAATCACGTGCTGCTCTACCCCCTCTACCATCCGGCCGCGGCGCTGTACACGCCCCGGATGCTCGAGGTGCTCGAGGAGGACTTCAGCCGCATCCCCAAGCTGATCAGCCGCGTGCTGCTCGCTCCGGAGCCCGAGCCGAAGCCGGACCACCCCGAGCTCGCCCTCGCAGCGCCCGTGGCGGCGGAGCCCGCCGTCCAGCTCGGGCTCTTCTAGCGCCGGACCGATCTCTCCTAAGCTCAGCGACGTGAGCGAACTCGGCGACCTGCCGCCGCGCGTAGTCGAGCGTTGACGATCGTCAGCACGTCGCCGGGCGAGACGGAGCAGATCGCCGCGAAGCTCGCGGCGCGGCTCGCCCGGGGCGACGTCGTCTACGTCTGCGGCGAGCTCGGCTCGGGGAAGACCACCTTCGTCCGCGGCGCGTGCAGGGCGCTCGGCGTCGAGGGACCGGTGACGAGCCCGACGTACACGATCGGGCACCGCTACGACGGCGTCTCGCACCTCGACCTGTATCGCTTCGAGCAGCTGACGGACGCCGACTGGGGCGCTCTCGAGCCGTATTTCGAGGACGCGATCGTCTTCGTCGAGTGGCCCGAGCGCGGGGTAGGCCGCCTGCCGCCGCCGCGCGTGAGCGTCGAGCTCGCGCACGTGGACGCCGAGCGACGCGAGATCCGCCTCGAGAGCGGCGAGCCCGGCCTGCTCGCGGGGCTACTCTGAGGCACATGTCCCGAGGGCTCGTTCTCGCCTTCGACACGGCGACACCGCTCGCGACCTCCGCCCTCGTCCTCGACGGCGAGGTGCTCGGCGAGCGGACGTCCCGCGCCGCCGCGGTGCTCGCCGACGCCGACGAGCTCCTCCGCACGGCCGGCTTCGGCCCCGGCGACCTCGGCGGGCTCGTCGTCGGCACGGGGCCGGGCAGCTTCACCGGCATCCGCATCGGCCTCGCGACCGCCCGGGGCCTCGCGCTCTCGCTCGGCCTGCCCGTCGCGGGTGTCTCGACGCTCGACGCGCTCGCCGCGGGCCTTCCGGGCGCTCTTCCGGTGATCGACGCTCGCCGCCGCGAGGTGTTCGCATTGCGGGAGGGCGTGCCGGTCGCCAGCCGGCCTGCCGAGCTCGACTTCGAGCCGGGCAGCGTACTCGTCGGCGACGGCGCAATCCGCTACCGGCCGGAGCTCGAGGCGGCCGGCGCCGAGGTTCCGCCCGACCGCGATCTCGTCCACGTCCCGCGCGCCTGCCTGCACGCCTCGCTCGCACGCGACTTCGTCGACGCCGACCTCGTCGAGCCGATCTACGTCCGGCTCCCCGATGCGGAGAAGGCGATCGCATGAGCACGACGCGCGGCCTCGACATCCAGCGGCTCGACCTCGACGACGTCGGCGCCATCGAGGAGATCGAGCAGCGCTCGATGCCCGCGCCCTGGTCACGGGTGATGTTCGTCAGCGAGATCGTCAAGGCGACGTCGGTCTGCCTGGGGGCGTTCGTCGACGACGCCCTGGTCGCCTACGTGATCGTCTCGCGCTACGTCGACGCGTGGCACGTGATGAACCTCGTCGTCGCGCCGGAGTACCGGAGGCAGGGAATCGCGACGCGTTTGCTCGGAACGCTGTTCGACGAGGTCGGTGAGGAGAACCGCCGCGGCTTCACGCTCGAGGTGCGGGTCTCGAACGACGCCGCGATCGAGCTCTACGAGAGCCTCGGCTTCCGCGGCCAGGGCATTCGCCGCGGCTACTACACCGACAACCGTGAGGACGCGTTGATCATGTGGAGGGAACCGCTCGAGCCGTGATCCTCGGGCTCGAGACCTCGTGCGACGAGACGGCTGCGGCGCTGATCACGCGAGTTGGCGAGATCCGCTCGAGCGTCGTCGCGTCGCAGGCCGCGCTGCACGCGCGCTTCGGCGGTGTCGTGCCCGAGGTCGCGTCGCGCCGCCACCTCGAGCTCGTCGGCCCGGTCGTCCGCGCGGCGCTCGCCGAGGCGGATGCGACGCTCGACGACGTCGGGCTGGTTGCGGTCACGGCCGGCCCCGGGCTCGTCGGCGCGCTGCTCGTCGGCGTCTCGGCCGCCAAGGCGCTGGCTTGGGGGAGGGGCCTGCCGCTCGCGCCGGTCGACCATCTGCACGGGCACGTCGCGTCGCTCTACCTCGAGCCGGATCCGCTCGCGCCCCCGTTCCTCTGCCTGCTCGCGACCGGCGGGCACACGCTGCTCCTCGACGTCCGCGACCGGGGCGGCTACCGCACCGTGGGGACGACGATCGACGACGCGGCCGGCGAGGCGTTCGACAAGGGCGCGCGCCTGCTCGGCCTCGGGTACCCGGGCGGCGCTGCCCTCGACCGGCTCGCCGCGGAGGGCGACGCGGAGGCGTACGACTTCCCGGTGGCCCGGCTCGACGGCCTCGACTTCTCTTTCTCCGGCGTGAAGACGGCGCTGCTCTACGTCGTGCGCGACCTGGCCGCCGACGAGCTCGAGCGCCGTCGCGCCGACCTGGCGGCGAGCTACCAGCGCGCAATCGTCCGAGCGCTCGTGAGCCGCACACGGGCGGCGGCGGACGGGCTCGGCCACGGCCGGATCGCCGTCGTCGGCGGCGTCGCGGCGAACTCCGAGCTCCGCGCCTCGCTCCCGGAGGCCACGCTCGCGCCGCTCGCATTGTGCACGGACAACGCGGCGATGATCGCCTCGGCGGCGCGGTTCGTCGAACCGCTCGCGCCGTCTGCCTACCTCGACCTCGATGCGCATGCGGCGGCGTAACCTCGCTCCCGCCGCGCTGCTGCTCGCCGGCGCGATCGTCGCTGCCGCGGTCGTCGCCTCGGGCGGCCACGCCTCGAAGCGCCGCCCGCCGGCGACTCCGGCCGCGAGCTGGCAGGGGCTCGTCGGCGCCGCGCGCGCCCCGGTCGCACTCGGCCAGCGGATGATCGTCGTGATGCGGGCGCCGTCCCTCGCCCAGCGCGTCCAGGACGCGGGCGGCATCGCGAGCGACGAGCAGGAACGCCGCTGGACGGCTCAGGCGCTGTCGGCACAGCAGGACGTCCTGCTCCAGCTCGACACGAAGGGCATCTTCATCAAGCCCGAGCTCCGCTTCACGCGTGTGCTCGACGGCTTCTCGGCGAACCTCGAGGCGAGCACGGTGCCGGTGCTCGAGCGGATGCCGCAGATCGCCGGCGTCTATCGAGTGCGTGCGGCATACCCGGCGACTGTCACGTCGACCCCGCTGCGGGCGGCCGCCGTCGGGGCAGGGCTCGGGTCGATCCGCTCATCGCTCGTCGGGCTCGACGGCAGCGGCATCCTCGTCGGCCTGCTGGACACGGGCGTCGACTTCCGCTCCCCCTACCTGCACAGCCATGTGCTGACCGGCCTGGACATCGCCGGCGGGAGCATCGACGCGCGGCCGAGGACGGGTCCCCACAGTGTCACGGAGCGGCACGGGACGGAGATGGCGGGCATAGTCGTCGGGGCCGGACGGTCGGGCATCTCCGGTGTCGCGCCCGGCGCGACGGTGCTGCCGATCCGCGTCGGCGGCTGGCAGCAGGATGCCTCCGGCCGCTACGCGCTCTTCGCCCGGACCGACCAGATCCTCGCGGGCCTCGACCGGGTGGTCGATCCCGACGGCAACGGGGACGCCCACGACGCGGCGCGTATCGCGCTCGTGCCGCTCGCGGAGCCGTTCGGCTCGTTCGAGGACGGACCCCTGGCCCGCGGCGCCGCGGGCGCGGCGGCGCTCGGCACCCTGGTCGTGGCGCCGGCCGGGAACGACGGACCCGCGGGGCCGGCGTTCGGGAGCCTCTCCGGGCCCGGCGGCGCGCCTGCGGCACTCACGGTGGCGGCCGCCGACCTCCGCCGGCAGACGCTCGTCGCCAGGGTCGTCGTCCGCGACGGACTGCACGTGCTGTTGAACCGCGACGTGCCAGTCCTGGGCGCGGTCGGCCCGCGCCGCTCGACGTCGCTGAGCATCGTCGCCGCCGCGCATCTCTTCGGCCGCGGGGGCGTGAGCAAGGTTGCCGACAGGGCTGTCCTGCTCGCGGCCGGCTCCGATCCGAACGCATCCGTGGTCGCCGCCGCCTCAGCGGGCGCTTCGGTCGTCCTCCTCGGCGGCGTCGGCCTCCCGGCAGGCGCGCTCGGTCGCGGCGCGGCTCTCGGGACCCCCGTGCTCGGCGTCCCGCGGTCGCTGCTCTCGCAGGCGGGCGCGCACCTGGTGCTCTCGGTTGGTCCGTCCCACAGGAGCGGAAAGGACGGCAACCCGCGGATCGCTGGATTCTCGTCCTGGGGGCTCGGCTTCGGGGGCCACCCGAAGCCCGACGTCGCCGGCCCGGGTGTCGGCATCGTCACGGTCGACCCCGGCACGGCGCGGGACCACTCGTCGCATTTCGTGCTCGTGGACGGCGCGAGCGCGGCCGCCGCGGTCGCGGCCGGGGAAGCCGCGATCGTCGCGCAGGCGAGACCCGGGCTGACGGCGGACGAGCTCAGGAGCGTCCTGACGGGCACGGCCGACCGTCTGCCCGGCGCGCCGGCCGCCGCGCAGGGGAACGGTCTCGTCGACATCGGGTCCGCCGCGGGTGCAGAGATGGTCACGGAGCCGTCCACGCTCGCGTTCGGCCGGGCGAGCGGCCCCGGCTGGAAGGCGGCGCGCACCTTCTCGCTCCACAACGTCTCGACCCGCTGGCTGAGGGTCTACCTCGGCGCGGCGGCTCACGACCCGGCGGTCGCAGTCGGCGTCGCGCCGAGAAAGGTCACGCTGGCGCCGGGCGAGACGATCGGCGTCCGGGTGACGGCCAGGCTCGTGCGCAAGACGAGCGCGAGCGTGCTGGCCGGAACGCTGACCGTCGCGCCGCTCACGGGCACGCGCCTGCGAGTTCCCTGGGCCGTCGTGACCGCGCCGGTCGGCCCGCTGATCGGCTCCGTGCAATTGTCGGCGCGCGCCTTCAAGCCGTCGGATCTCGTGCCCGCGATCGTGCTCGTCCAGCTCGGCCGCATCGGGTCGGGCGAGGGCGGCGTCTCGCTCGAGCCCGTGGTTCGGCTGGACATCCGCCTCCGCAGCCGCGCAGGGAAGGACCTCGGACTGCTCTCGCGGCTCCGCGACGTGCTTCCCGGGCGCTACGCGTTCGGCCTCACGGGGCGCGGCCCGAACGGCGGCATGCTGCCCTCCGGCCGCTACTCGCTGGTGCTGAGGGCCTTCCCGGCCGCCGGTGGGCCGCCCGTGACGAGATCCGTGGATTTCACCATCCGCTGACGGTTTCTCCCAATCGAATACCGTCTATACACGGGCGTATACTCGCGCTATAGCACCGGATTCCCGGGTAGGCAGCAGACGACCAAGGAGAACGACGGTGACGACAACCGATTCGGCGATCTCGCACCTTCGCGAGAACCCGTTCGAGATCGCCCGCCAGCAGCTTCGGCTCGTTGGCCAGACGTTCAACATCAACTCGAATCTGATCAACGTCCTCCAGGAGTGCAAGACGTCGGTGGAGGTCTCGATCCCGATCAGCCTGGACGACGGCTCGATCCGCGCGTTCAAGGGTTTCCGCGTCCAGCACAACATCGCGCGCGGCCCCTCCAAGGGCGGCATCCGCTACCACCCCGACGTCACACTCGACGAGGTCAAGGCCCTCTCGATGTGGATGACGTGGAAGTGCTCGCTCATGGGCATTCCGTTCGGCGGCGCGAAGGGCGGCGTCGTCTGCGACCCGAAGGAGATGTCCGTCCGCGAGCTCGAGCGCATGACGCGCCGCTACACGACCGAGATCATCACCCTGATCGGCCCCGAGAAGGACATCCCGGCGCCGGACGTCGGCACGGGGCCGCGCGAGATGGCCTGGCTCTTCGACACGTACTCGATGAACAAGGGCCATTCCGTCCTCGGCGTCGTCACCGGCAAGCCCCTGACGGTCGGCGGCTCGCTCGGGCGGCTCGAGGCGACCTCCCGCGGCGGTCTCTACTGCCTGCTCGAAGCGCTGAAGAAGCTCGACAAGAGACCGGTCGGCATGCGTGTCGCGATCCAGGGCTTCGGCAACGTCGGCAGCTTCCTGGCGCAGTTCCTCCACGAGGAAGGCGCGGTCGTCGTTGCGATCTCGGACTCGGGGGGCGGGATCTACAACCCGAAGGGGATCGACGTCCCGGCTGCGATCGCCTTCAAGCAGGAGACCGGCGCGCTGCGCGGCTTCCGCGGGGCCGACGCGATCACGAACGACGAGCTGATCCTGCTCGACTGCGATGTGCTCGCTCCGTGCGCGCTCGAGCAGGTGATCACCGCCGACAACGCCGCCAAGGTGAAGGCGAAGATCGTCCTCGAGGGCGCCAACGGGCCGACCACGCCCGCCGCGGACGACATCCTCGAGGACCTGGGCGTGCTGATCCTGCCGGACGTCCTCGCGAACGCGGGCGGCGTCGTCGTCTCCTACTTCGAGTGGGTGCAGGGTCTCCAGGAGTACTTCTGGAAGGAGGACGAGGTCAACCTGAAGCTGCGCGACATCGTCGGCCGGGCCTTCGAGGAGACGTGGGCACTGCGCGAGCAGCGGCAGACGAGCATGCGCATGGCGGCCTACGGCGCCGCCGTGACGCGTGTCGCCGAGGCCACGACCACGCGAGGGCTCTATCCCTAGATAGACCGCGGCCTGTGGACGGCGACGTGGACGAGCTCACCGTTTCGGTCGACGGCGCGGAGTTCCTCGTGCGCGGCTGGGGCGAGCCGGACGGGCGACCGTTGCTGTGCTGGCCTGGTGCCGGCCCACGCGGGAGCATGTTCATGAGCGAGGCGGGCCCGCTGCTCGCACGAGATCACGGAGCCCGCATCCTCGCTCTCGACCCACCGGGCTTCGGCGGTTCGCCGCCGCTCGAGCGTGAGCGTTATGCGCCAGGTGCGCTTGTCGACCTGATTGCGCCTCTCGCGTCCGCGCTCGGGCTCGATCGCTTCGCCTTTCTCGGTTTCTCCTGGGGAGGCGACCTCGGCTGCCACTTCGCCGCTCGCCGGCCGGAGCAGTTCACGGCGCTCGTCGTTCTCGACGCCGGTTACCGCGATCCTCCTTTCGATCCGACGCTGAGCTACGAGCAGCTCGCCGAGCAGAGCGAGCTTCGCTGGCAGCAGATGTGTGCGCCGTCGTGGGAGGTGCTCTTCGAACAGCTCAAGAAGTACCACAGGCGCTGGAGTGCGGCGATCGAGGAGAGCTACCGGGCCGGCTGGAGCGAGGAAGGCGGACGGCTCGTCCCGAACTTCTCGGCCCGCGTGGTCGCCGGGATCGAGTTCGAGATGGCACGCGCTCCGGCGTCGGCGGCTCTGCGTTCGCTCGCCGAGAGTCGCGTCCCGGTGCTCCTCGTCCCCGCCGCTGCCGCCGACGAGGCGGACTTGAACCGGTTTGCCGCCGACGTTCCTCAGGCCGAGATCGCCCGCGTCGAGGGCGTCGGGCACGACGTCCTCAGCGACGGCGGGCCCGAGGTCGTCGATCTCGTCGGCCGCTGGCTCGCGGAGCACGCTTCGTGAGCTCGGGTGGCCCGCCGATCGTGACGCTCTACATCTCGCCCGGCTGCCATCTGTGCGACCGGGCGCGCGACGTGCTCGCGGAGGCGCGTGACGAGATCGGCTTCGGGCTCGTCGAGGTCGACATCGCCGGCGACCCAGAGTTGGAGGCCCGCTACCGCGAGTGGCTGCCCGTCGTCGAGATCGACGGGGAGCGCGCGTTCGTCTACCACGTCGATCCAACCGGCCTCAGGCGTCGGCTCTCTCGGGCGTGACCAGTGAGCGCGTGTTTGCGGGCAGATGCGGGCTTTGCTCGCGTCTGCCGAGTGCCTGACGGACACGCTGTGGCGGAGGAGGGGGTTCATGGGGGAACCATGGGTTCCCCCATGCGGCACAAAGTCGATCACGATCGAGGCGACGGTTGGCCCGACGAACGCATGAACGCGTAGGGCAGAATGGGAACCGTCTGTTACAAACATCGACACAAGGAGTTCGAGTGGCGGATCGCGTGACCGTAGGCGTCGCAGCTCGTCTGAGTCGGTACCTCCAGGTGCTGAGCCAGGCGAAGAAGATGGGCAAGGAGCGGATCTCCTCGCAGGAGATCTCGGACTACACGAACATCAACGCGACGCAGATCCGCCGCGACCTCTCCGGGTTCGGCAAGTTCGGCAAGCGCGGGGTCGGGTACAGCGTCGACAGCCTGCTCGCCGAGATCCGCAAGATCCTGCGTACCCAGGGCCAGCACAACATCGCGCTCGTCGGCGCGGGCCGGCTCGGCCAGGCCATCGCGAGCTCGCCGATCTTCGCGGAGCACGGCATCAACATCGCCGCCGTCTTCGATCGCGACCCGGACATGATCGGACGTCCGATCGGCCCGAATGCCGGCTCCGTGCTCGACGCGAAGTCGCTCCCGGAGATCGTCCGCGACAAGAACATCATCGTCGGCGTCATCGCCGTCCCGGCCTCGAGCGCCCAGGGCGCGGCGGACGAGCTCGTCGACTCCGGCGTGCGGATCATCTTCAACTATTCGGAAGCCCTCCTCGACGTGCCGCACGACGTGCAGGTCCACACGTCGAACCCCGCGGTCGAGCTGCTGCACGCCCTGTATTTCCACCTGGCTTGAACCTCCGCCGCCGCGACCGACACGGCGGGCGCGGCACACTACGCGACTAGGTTGATCGCTCTCCGCCGCCGGAAGTCACCATGGTCGCGAAGCGGCCGGACTTTCGGCGGCTAGCGTGCGCATTCTCTTCTGGCACGGGTATCTGCTCGAAGGCACGGGGTCGAACGTCTACACGCGCGAGATCGCACGTGCGTGGGCTCGGGCAGGGCACGAGGTGGTCGTCTTCTGTCAGGAACCGAATCCCGGGCGCTTCGATCTCGGCGGCGCCGAGGTCGTCCGACCGGAGCTGCCCGACGGACTGCTCCCGGTCTTCGTCCTCGACCGCTACGAGGGCTTCGAGCCGCAGCTCCTGCAGAACCTGACGACGGTTCAGCGCGCGCGCTACGTGGATGCGAACGCGCGGGCGCTCGAGAGCCGCCTGCCCGCCGACCTCGTGTTCGCGAACCACGTCCTCCCGGGCGGCGCGGTCGCGGCGGCTACCGGCGCACGCTACGGCGTCAAGGCACACGGCTCCGAGCTCGAGTACTCGATCCGGGGGAACGAGGAGCTCGTCGCGGAAGCGCTCGAGGCGCTCGCCGGGGCAGGCGCCGTGTTCGTCGGCTCCGCCCACATTCGCGGCGTGCTCGAAGAGGTCGTCGGCCACGTCGACCGCGTCCACCAGGTGCCGCCCGGCGTCGACGTGGACGAGTTCCGCCCGCGCGGACGGACCGAAGCGCTCGCGGCCCTGCTCGACGAATGCCGCCGCGATTCGCCCAATCCCGGAAACCGCGAGGAGCGGCTCCCGGACGAGGGTAACGCCCGCCGGCTCGAGCGCTTCTTCGAGGGCGACCTGCCGACCGTCGTCTACTTCGGGAAGCTCCTCTACAACAAGGGCGTCCACTTGCTCGTCGAGGCGCTGCACGGCCTCGCCGCCCGCGCCGTGATCGTCGGCTTCGGCGACTACCGGAGCCGCCTCGAAGAGCTCGCGCCGCGGCACACGCTCTTCACCGGGCCGCTCGAGCATCGGCATCTCGTGCAGTTGCTTCCGCTCGCAGACGCGGTCGTCGTGCCGTCGATCTTCCCGGAGGCGTTCGGGATGGTCGCCGCGGAAGCCGCGGCGGCGGGCGTCCCCCCGCTCGTCGCTCGCCACTCGGGGCTGGCGGAGGTCGCGGCCCGTCTCGAGGAGGCGTATCCGGAGCGCCACCGGTCGCTCGCGGCCTTCACGAGCGGCGACTCGATCGAGCTCGCCGAGAAGCTGCACGACCTCCTCCAGCTCTCGCCGGCCGAGCGCGCGGCGCTCGGAGCCGCCGCGCGCAGGGTCGCGGAGGAGCGGTGGAGCTGGAAGAGCGTCGCCGAAGGCCTGCTCGCGCCCTTCTTGGCGTAGCCTTTACTTCAATGGGTGAAGCGCAGACCGTTCCGTGGCAGGAGCTGCTCGTGAAGGCCCGTCAGCAGTTCGACGAGGGCGCCGATTTCACGGTTGCGGTCGAGGAGGAGTTCGCCATCCTCGACCCGGTCACGCTCGGGCTCGCCGACGGCTTCGAGGACCTCCAGGCCGCCGCTCGGGGCACCGACGTCGAGCCTCATCTCGTCGGCGAGCTGATCGCCTCCGAGGTCGAGGTGCGGACCGGCCGCTGCGGGTCGTTCGCCGAGGTCGCGGCGCGGATGGCCGAGCGGCGGCGGCAGGTCGCCGAGCTGGCCGACTCGCTCGGCTTCGCGCTCGGCTCGATCGGTACGCATCCCTGGAGCTCGTGGCGCGACCAGCGGATCATCGACACGCCGCACTACCGCCGAAACGACGAGCTCCTCCGCTACGTCGTCTGGCGAAACAACACCTTCGGCCTCCACGTGCACGTCGGGATCGGGCGGGCCGACCGCGCCGTCGCCGTCTGCAACGGGCTGCGCACATACCTGCCCGAGCTGCTCGCGCTCTCCGCCAGCTCGCCGTTCGTTGAGGGCGTCTACACGTACCTGCACTCGGCGCGCTCCCAGATCTTCACGCGGATGTTCCCGCGCTGCGGCGTGCCTGACGCATACGACGGCTGGGACGGCTTCGAGGCGTACGTGCGCGTGCTGTACGAGACGGGCTCAATCGACGAGCACACGCAGATCTGGTGGAGCGTCCGGCCCCATCTCGCCTTCCCGACCGTGGAGATCCGCATCTGCGACGCGCAGCCGGACCTCGGCGAGGCGCAGTCGCTGGCGGCGCTCTCCTACTCGCTCGCCGCCCGGATCGCCCGTGCGCTCGACGAGGGCGAGCCCGTGCCGCTGCCGCCGAACCGGATGATCGAGGAGAACACCTGGCGGGCCATCCGCTACGGGCTCTCGGGCGAGCTGATCGACCTTCAGACCCTGCGCGTGCGGCCTGCGCGCGCTGCGCTCGAGGAGCTCGTCGAATGGGTGCTGCCGGTGGCCGAGGAGCTCGGTGCGGCGCCGTTCCTGGCCGTACCGTCGGCCAACGCCGCCGAGCGGCAGATCGCGCGGCACACGGAGGGAGCGACGATGGAGCAGATCTACGCCGAGCAGGTGGGCGCGGGGGAGCGTGTTGGCTGACCAGGGCGCCGTGCGCGAGGAGCAGCTCGAGGCCGAGCAGCTGATCAAGCAGCTCAGGGTGTCGGACCTGCTGATCGGCACGCTCGCCTCGCTCGTCCAGCTCGGCTACGCGAAGCTCGGCGAGGGGGAGGCCGATGAGGCGCGGCTCGCGATCGAGGCGCTGCGCGCGCTCCTGCCGGTGCTCGAGGGGGCCGGCGCGGAGGATGCGATCCGCGATCTTCGCCAGGCGACCGCCAACCTGCAGCTCGCGTACGCCGATTACGTCGCCAAGCAGCGTGAGACCACAGCCGACGCCCCCGAGGAGGAGACATGACAGAAAAGCGTTACGAGGCGATCACGCTCGCCGAGATCGAGGATCCGACCGGCTGGGCGCCCCTTCGCAAGCGGCTCGGCGTCGAGTCGTTCGGCGTCAACGCGTGGACGGCGCACGCCGCCGGTGATCGCATCATCCCGGAGCACGACGAAACGCCGTCCGGCCACGAGGAGCTCTACGTGGTCACGGCCGGCCACGCCTCGTTCACCGTCAACGGGGAGGACGTCGACGCGCCCGCCGGGACGGTCGTCTTCGTCCGCGATCCCGAGGTTCAGCGCGGCGCCAGCGCGCGCGAGGCCGGCACGACCGTCCTCGCCGTCGGCGGCCGACCCGGCGACGTCTACCAGCCGCGGGCGTGGGAGGTCAACGCACAGATGCCGGCGCTCTTCGACAGTGGCGAGCACGAAAAGGCGAAGGAGGTGCTCACCAAGGCCCTCGGCAAGTACGAGGACAACTCCGGCATCCTCTACAACCTCGCGTGCGCGGAGGCCCTGATGGGCAACGCCGACGAGGCGATCGAGCACCTCAAGGCCGCCCTCGAGGGGCACCCCGCCTACGCGGAGAGCGCCCGCGAGGATCCGGACTTCGAGCTGATCCGCTCCGATCCGCGGTTCGGCGAGCTGGTCGGCGCGCCGTGAGCATCGGCCGACCCCGGAGGGCCTCGCGAAGGGGACGCCTGTCGTCCCGACACCGGTCACCACCCTGCACGGGCTCCGCGACGTCCAGCCCTATCTCTACTGGTCGTGCGCGGCGAGAACCGTCCAGGGCCCGTGCGTGGGCGAGCCGGTGCCGAACCAGGAGTGGAGCTTCTCCTTCGGCAACGGCTTCAAGGGCACCGACCTGCTCCAGAACGAGCTCTACGTGATGGTCGACTACCCGGGGCGGTAGCTCAGTCGGTCCACCAGGCTCAGTCGGCCCACCATCCTGGCACGGTCTCTCCGTCGTTCTCCTCGGAGATCGGCGCGCCGAACGCGAGCACCTCGAGACCGTCGGGTCCCGCCTCGAAGTTGCGCATGACCTGCGGTGGGACGCGGATCACGTCCCACTGGCGGACGTCGACGATGTCGTCGTCGAGCTTCACGCGGCCGCCGCCGGCGACCACCACGTACAGCTCTTCCTGACGGGAGTGCCTGTGGCCGAACGGTGTCCGGAAGCCCGGCGCGAGCCGCTCCAGGCCGACGGCTCCGATCTCGCAGTCGAGCTCCTTCTTCGGGAAGTGGGCCTCGAGCCCGGACTGCAGTCCGAACTTCGGCGCGAAGTCCTCGCTCTCGCGGATGTTGACGATCGTGTAGTCGCTCATTCCCAGATTCTGCCAGCGCCGTTAGGGTCAGCCGGGATGACGCAGGCGGAGATCGGAGTCTTCGGAGGCTCGGGCTTCTACTCGTTCCTCGAGGACGTCGAGGAGGTCGAGGTCGACACGCCGTTCGGCAAACCGTCGGCGCCGCTCACGATCGGCGAGGTCGGCGGCCGCCGGGTCGCCTTCCTGCCGCGGCACGGCCGAGGTCACGAGCTGCCGCCGGCGCAGATCCCCTACCGCGCGAATGTCTGGGCGATGCGCGAGGTGGGCGTGCGGCGGATCATCGGGCCCTGCGCCTCGGGTGCGCTGCAGGCGGATCTCCGGCTCGGCGAGTTCGTCGTCTGCGACCAGTTCGTCGACCGGACGACGGGCCGGGCGGACACGTTCTACGAGGGCGATCCCGTCACTCACGTGTCGGCGGCCGACCCGTACTGCCCCGACCTGCGGCGGCTGCTCGTCGACACGGCCGGCGAGCTCGACATCCCCGTCCGCGACGGCGGCACCGTGGTCGTCATCCAGGGGCCGCGCTTCTCGACCCGGGCCGAGTCGCGGTGGTTCCAGCAGATGGGCTGGGAGATGATCAACATGACCGCTTATCCCGAGGGGTTCCTGGCCCGCGAGCTCGAGCTCTGCTACGCGAACATCTCGATGGTCACCGACCACGACGTGGGCGTCGAGAGCGCCGAGCCTGTGTCGCACGAGGCCGTGATCCGCGTGTTCACGGAGAACAACGAGCGGCTGCGCGAGCTTCTTTTCGCGGTCATCCCGAAGATCGGTCCGCAGCCGCAGGACGCGTGTGCCACGGCCCTGCGGGACGCACGTGGTTAGCCGCGGGCGATGGGGAGATCGTGATACTTTTCCCCGCGCGCCGAGGGCTCTCGGCGCTGACTTTGTGAGGGCTCCGGAGGGGCGATGAACTGGATCAACGAACACGCGGTTCTGATCGCGCTCGTTTGTTCGTGCGTGGCGATCGCATACGGCATCTATCTGACGTTCTGGCTGCTGAAGCTGTCTCCCGGCAACGAGCGCATGCAGGAGATCTCGCGCGCCGTCCAGGAGGGCGCGGCCGCGTACCTGAAGAAGCAGTACACGACCATCGCCGTCGTCGCGATCGTGCCGTTCCTCCTGATCGGCCTCTACAACGAGCTCGGCTGGGGGACGGCGGTCGGATTCCTGATCGGCGCCACGCTGTCGGCAGCCGCGGGCTTCATCGGCATGAACGTGGCAGTCCGGTCGAACGCACGCACCGCCGAAGCGGCTCGCGGCGGGCTCGGGCCTGCGCTCAACGTCGCCTTCCGTGCCGGATCGGTCACCGGGCTGCTCGTCGTCGGCCTGGCGCTGTTCGGCGTCGCCGGCTACTACTGGGTGCTCACCGACTGGGTCAACCACTCGCCCGAGTCGGCCGTCCGAGACCTGATCGGACTCGCCTTCGGCGGTTCGCTGATCTCGGTCTTCGCACGACTCGGCGGCGGCATCTACACGAAGGCCGCCGACGTCGGTGCCGATCTGGTCGGGAAGATCGAGGCGGGCATTCCCGAGGACGACCCTCGCAACCCGGCCGTGATCGCGGACAACGTCGGCGACAACGTCGGCGACTGCGCCGGCATGGCCGCCGACCTGTTCGAGACCTATGCAGTCACCGCGGTCGCGGTGATGCTGCTCGGGACGAACCCCGACTTCGCAACTCTCGGCGACAGGCTCTACCTCTATCCGCTCGCGCTCGGCGGCGTCTCGATCCTCGCCTCCGTGGTCGGAACCTTCTTCGCGCGGCTCGGAGGCGGGCCGAACGCCGTGATCAACGCGCTCTACAAGGCCGTGCTCGTCGCCACCGGGCTCTCCGCGCTCCTCTTCATCCCGGTGACGATGGCCTTCGACACCGCAAAATTCAGCTTCGCGAACCTGTACGGCTCGGCGCTGATCGGGCTCGGCGTCACGTTCGGGCTCGTCGCGATCACCGAGTACTACACGGGGAGCCGCTGGTCACCGGTGAAGCGGATCGCCGAGGCCTCCCAGACCGGGCACGCGACCAACATCATCGCCGGCCTCGCCTACGGCATGCAGGCGACGGCGCTGCCCGTCGTGCTGATCGTGGTCGGGATCATGGGCTCGTACTACGCCGCCGGGCAGAGCCTCTACGGCGTGGGCGTCGCCGTCATGGCGCAGCTCTCCATGACCGGCCTGATCGTCGCCCTCGACGCGTACGGCCCCGTCACGGACAACGCCGGCGGCATCGCCGAGATGGCCGACCTGCCGGAATCGGTGCGCAACGTCACCGATCCGCTCGACGCCGTCGGGAACACGACGAAGGCGGTCACGAAGGGCTACGCGATCGGCTCGGCCGGCCTGGCCGCGCTGATCCTGTTCCACGAGTACACGACCCGGCTCAACGCGAAGGGGCTGCACGCCGCGTTCAGCCTGTCCGACCCCTGGGTGATCAGCGGCCTGTTCATCGGCGGGCTGATGCCGTTCCTGTTCGCGTCGCTCGCGATGATCGCGGTCGGCCGCGTGGGCGGCGAGGTCGTGGTCGAGGTGCGCCGCCAGTTCCAGGAGGACCCGGGGATCATGGCAGGCACGTCGCGGCCGGACTACTCGCGCGCGGTCGGGATCGTCACCGGCTCGGCGATCAAGGGGATGATGCTCCCCGCAGCCATCCCGATTCTGATTCCGATCGTCGTCGGCATCATCAACGAGAAGGCGCTCGGGGGACTCCTGATCGGGACGATCGTGACCGGGATCTTCCTCGCCATCGCGATGACTTCGGGCGGCGGCGCCTGGGACAACGCGAAGAAGCTGATCGAGGACGGTCTCTACGGCGGCAAGGGCTCCGAGGCCCACGCCGCTGCGGTCACCGGGGACACGGTCGGCGACCCGTACAAGGACACGGCCGGGCCGGCGATCAACCCGATGATCAAGATCGCGAACATCGTCGCCATCCTGATCATCCCGATCATCGTCTCGATCCACTAACGGTCGGGAGGTCTAGAGTCCCGCCATGCCGCGACGGCGCAGGCGGGAGCAGAGCCTCGAGCGCGTGCTCGGGACACCGGCGCTGTTCGCCACCGCCTACGGCAACGTCGGCTCGTCGATCTACTACGCGCTCGGCCTGACCGCCGTCTACGCTCTCGGGCTGACGCCGGTCGTCTTCGTCGTCGCCGGCGTCATCTTCGCCGCCACCGCCGCGACCTACGCCGAGGGAACGGTGCGCTACCCGGAGGCCGGCGGCTCCTCCAGCTTCGCGCGGCACGCCTTCAACGAGGTGGTCTCCTTCGGCGCCGGCTGGTCGCAGATGCTCGTCTACATCGTCACCGTCGCCACGTCGGCGTTCTTCGTTCCCCACTACCTGTCGATCTTCTGGGCCCCGCTCGACCGGAACCCCTGGGACATCGTCGGCGGGATCGTCGTCATCGTCGTGCTCGTCGTCCTGAACATCGTCGGAGTCCAGGAGGCGACACGCGTGAGCGTCGTGCTCGCGGTCATCGACTTCGCGACGCAGATCTTCCTCGTCATCCTCGGCTTCGTCCTCGTCCTCAGCCCGCACGTCCTCGTCGCCAACGTGCACTGGGGCGTCGCGCCGACATGGGCGAACCTGGCGATCGCGATCCCGGTGGCGATGCTCGCCTACACGGGGGTGGAGACCGTCTCCAACCTGGCCGAGGAGGCCCGCGACCCGTCGCGCAGCGTGCCTGCTGCGTACAAGCTCGTGGCAGGCGCCGTCTTCGCCATCTACTTCACGTTGCCGCTCGTCGCGCTGTCCGCGATGCCGGTGACCCGCTACAAGGGCGGCTGGTCGACCGAGCTCGCCCGTGGGCCGGAGGAGGGCGGCCACGCGAACGACCCGGTGCTCGGCATCGTCGACAACCTCGGCCTGCACGGATCGACGCTGCATTTGCTGCAGATCTACGTCGGCCTGCTCGCGGCGACGATCCTGTTCATCGCCACCAACGCGGGCGTGATCGGCGCCTCGCGCGTCACCTACTCGATGGCGACCTACCGGCAGATCCCGGAGATCTTCCGGCGCCTGCACCCGACGTTCAAGACGCCGTGGCTGTCGATCGTGATCTTCGCCGGGATCGCGCCGATCTGCGTCATCCTGCCCGGGAGCGTGACGTTCGTCGGGACGCTGTACTCGTTCGGAGCCACGCTCTCGTTCACGGTCGCGCACGCGTCGATCGTCGCGCTGCGGCGCAAGGCCAAGGACGGGGACGAGGACATCCTCTACCGCGCGAAGCCGAACCTGCGCGTCGGCGGCGTCGACTGGCCGCTCTTCGCCATCCTCGGCGGCGTCGCGACGGGCGTCTCCTTCCTCGTCATCCTCGTCCAGAACCCGACCACGCGCTGGGTCGGCGTCGGCTGGATCGCCACCGGCTTCGTCGGCTACGCGATCTACCGGCGCCGCTTCGTCCACGTCTCGATGACGGAGACGGTCAAGGCGCCGCCGCTCCTCGGACCGGCGCTCGCGCTCGAGTACCGGATGATCCTCTCGCCGGTCGTCGACAGCCCGCAGTCGCGCGAGGCGCTCCACCTCGCCGCCCGGCTCGCGGCGGAACGCCGCTCGGCAATCGTCGCCATGCGCGTGCTCGTCGTGCCGATGGACCTGCCGCTCGACGTGGAGTTGCCGGAGCAGGAGAAGCTCGCAGACAGGCTGCTCGACGAGGCGCACGACATCGGCGAGCTGTACGGCGTCCGCGTGATCGAGCGGGTCTCCCGTGCGCGCCATGCGGGGCGCGAGATCGTCGAGGAGGCCGCGCGCCGGAACGCGGAGATCATCGTCATGGGCGCGCCGAGGCTGCCGCACCGGACGCGCCGGAGCGCGATCTTCGGCAAGACGGTCGACTACGTGCTGAAGAACGCGGAGTGCCGCGTGATGGTCGGCGCCGGTCGCCGGGCCGCGGCGTGAAAGGGACGTACGGGACCGCCGTCCTCGTCTTCAGCTGCCTGTTCGTCGTGATCGGCATCGGGCTGATCGTCCAGACGGCCCGGCTCGGCGGCGGCCTCGGGTACGCGATCGGCGTGCTGTTCATCGTGCTCGGCATCGGGCGCTTCTACATCCAGAGCAAGCGCGGCCGCAGCCAGAGCTAGATGGTTGATGCCACGATCTCGCGGCTCGGCTGCGCGATCTGGCGTGTCTGGGCCGCTTCCGCCCGGCAGAGCCCGGCGGAGCCGGCCTCCGCCCGGCGTCACGCGCTTCGTACGGCAACGCCACGTCGTCGCGCCCCAGAGCAGCCAGCCTGCGCCCCGAGGAGCACGATCTCGTGGCATCAACCATCTAGTCTCCTCGCGTGGCCAGGAAGCTGCCCGCTCTCGAGCGCGTCCTCGGCGCGCCCGCGCTCTTCTCGGTCGCCTACGGCGAGGTCGCCTCCTCGATCTACGTGGCGCTCGGGATCGTCGCCGCCAAGGCGCTCGGCCTGACGCCGCTCGTCCTCGTCGCGGTCGGGATCCTCTTCCTCGTCATCTCGCTGTCCTATGCGGAGGGCACGGCGGCGATCCCGGAGACGGGCGGCGCCGCCACGTTCGCCCGCAAGGCCTTCAACGACCTGGCCGGCTTCATGACCGGCTGGGTGCTGTTCCTCGACTACCTGATCGTGATGGCGCTGTCGGCGCTGTTCCTGCCGCACTACCTCGCGGGCGCCTTCCAGATCGGCGCTCTCGACCGCGAGCCGTGGGACGAGATCGTCGCCGTCTGTGCGATCGCCGGCGTCGGCCTCGTCCGCCTCGTGCGGCGGCCCGGCTTCTACACGATCGGAGTCGTCGTCGCCGCCCTCGACGTGCTGACGCAGCTCCTGCTCCTCGGCTTCGGCTTCGTCCTGCTGGCGACGCCGAACGCGCTCTCTCACGGACTCGACCTCGGCACCAGCCCGACGTGGCACTCGCTTCTGTTCGCGCTTCCGCTCGCGATGCTCGCCTACACCGGCCTCGAGACCGTGGCCAACATGGCCGAGGAAGCGCGCCGGCCCGGGGTCGACCTGCCGCGGAGCGTGTTCGCGGCCATCGCGGTCGTCGTGGTCGTCTACGTGGCGATCTCGTACATCGGGCTCTCGGCCTTCCCGGTCGAGAACGGCCAGACGGCGCTCGGCACGACGTGGCTGAAAGCGCCGCTGATCGGGATCGCCGAGGCGCTCCACGGCCACCTCGCCTCGTGGCTCGTCGCGGCCATCCGCGGCTTCGTCGGCGTGTCCGGCGCCCTGATTCTGCTCGCGAGCGTCGCGACCGCGCTCTCGGGCGTCGGGCGCCTCGCCTACTCGCTCGGCGAGCACGGCATGCTCCCGCGAGCGTTCGGGCGGCTCGGCCGGCGCACGCACATCGCTCCCGAGTCGATCGTGGCGGCCGTGGCCATGTCCGTCACGCTGCTCGTGGTCGTCAACGCGGCCGCGGACAACCCCGTGATCTTCCTCGCCAGCCTGTTCAGCTTCGGCGTGTTGCTCGCGTTCGTGTCCGCGCAGCTCGCGGTGCTCGTGCTCCGGATCAAGTCCCCCGACCTCCCGCGGCCGTACCGGGTGCCGCTCGACGTCACCGTCGGCGGCCGCAAGCTGCCGGTGCCGACGATGATCGGCCTCGCCGGGACGCTGACGGTGTTCGTGATCTCGATGGTCACGCATCCCGGCGCCCGCTATGCCGGCCCGGCCTGGCTCGCCGGCGGCCTGGTCGTCTTCTACCTCGTTCGCCGAGCGCGCGGCGAGAGCCTGCTCCAGGCCGTCGCCTCGCCCGACGAGCAGGAGCTGTCGGAGCCCGAGCTCTCCAGGATCCTCGTGCCGATGAAGATCGGGCAGATCGGCGAGGAGATGCTGGCGACGGCGATCAAGCTCGCCCAGGAGCGCGGGTCGTCCGTGGAGGCGCTGCACGTGATCCGCGTCCCGCTGGAAGCCCCGATCGACTACCCCGTCGAGGGAGCCGAGGAACGCGCGGCCGAGTCGCTCGAGGAGGCGCGCGCGCTCGGGGCCGAGAACGGCGTCGACGTGGTCGGCGAGACCGTGCGCGCACGCTCGATCGGCGAGGCGATCGTCCACGAGGCCCGCAAGCGGGACGCCGACCTGATCGTGCTCGGGTCGGCTCCCCGCTGGCGCCGCCAGTCGCGCTTCTTCTCGCCGACGGTCGAATACGTCCTCCGCCGTGCGCCGTGCGAGGTGCTCGTGGTCGCGTTCCCGCGCGGAGTGCTCGAGGAGGACGGCGAGTAGCGGTGGTCTCGCCCGAGCAGGCGCGGCAGCTCGCGCTGGCTCTGCCCGAGGCGATCGAGCAGGACCACCACGGCCGGCCGTCCTTTCGCGTCGGCGGCAAGATCTTCGCCACCCTGTGGGACGAGAGCCACATGAACGTGATGCTCGACGAGGGCGGCATCCTGACCGCCGTTCAGGCCGAGCCCGAGACGTGCGAGGAAGTGTTGTGGGGCAGACGGCTCGCGGCCGTCCGCGTCGATCTCCGGAGCGCCGACGAGGAGCTGCTGTCGGGGCTGCTCGAGGACGCCTGGGAGGGCAAGGCGGGCGCCCGCGTTCAGCGCCCGTTTCCGCGCTAGGCTGAGAACGTGAAAGCAATCGTGATCGGCTGTGGGCGCGTCGGGTCGGCCGTCGCCAGGCGTCTCGACGGCGAGGGCTGGGACGTGACCGCGATCGACGAGAAGGAGGAGGCGCTCGCGCGGCTGGGTGCCGACTGGCGCGGCGGCTTCGTCGTCGGCCACGGCATGGACGAGCGCGTGCTCCGCGAGGCCGGCGTCGCCGAAACCGACGCGGTCGTCGTCGCGACCGACGGGGACAACACGAACCTCGTCGTCGCGCAGGTCGCCCAGAAGCGCTACGGCATCGACTGCGTCGTCGTCCGCGTGCTCGACCCTGCCCGGGCCGAGTTCTACGCCGCCCGCGGCCTCCGCACCGTCTGCCCGACCTCGACCGCGATCGACGTCCTCACCGACTCGGTCCGCGCCTGCGAGGTTCCGGTCGTCCAGGAAGGGGCGGTCTAGGTGTACGTGATCGTGGCAGGCGGTGGCAAGGTGGGCGCCAACCTCGCCCGCAGCCTGATCGGCCACAAGCACGAGGTGACGATGATCGAGCAGCGCGCCGACCGCTTCGAGACGCTCGAGGAGGAGTTCGAGCACCAGGTGCAGCTCGGCGACGCGACCGAGGTGTTCGTGCTCGAACAGGCCGGCATCGCGCGGCCGCCCGACATCATGATCGCGACCACCGGCGACGACGAGGACAACATCATCATCTGCCAGCTCGCGCGCGAGAAGTACGCGGTGCCCAAGGTGATCGCGCGCGTCAACGACCCGCGCAACCAGCCGCACTTCGATCTGCTCGGCATCTCGCCGACGGTCTGCGCGACACTCAGCCTGCTGGCGCTCGTCGAGCACGAGGTGCCCGAGCACGAGCTCGTCCATCTGCTCGAGCTGCGCAAGGAGAACCTGGAGATCGTCGAGGTGCAGATCGACGAGGGCTCTCCGTGCGTGGGGAAGTCGGTCGAGAAGATCGTGCTGCCCGCCGGCTCGCAGCTGATCTCCGTCGTCCGCAACGGCCAGGCGAAGATCGCCGACGGCGACACGACGCTCGAGCCCGGCGACCAGGTGCTCGCGATCCTCGAGCCCGGCAAGACGGACGAGCTCAGGCGCGTCCTCCTCAAAGAGCGCCTGTAGTCGGGAACGGCGCGGTGGCGCCGCCTCGGCCCGCCTCGTGCGGCGAATGGCGGCTGACGACCCGTCGCCTAGGCCCATATCCTGGGTCGCATGCACTCGCGTCGGGTCGCGCTCCTCGGTCTCGTCCTGGTCGGACTGTTCGCCGCGATCTCGGCTCAGGCGGGATCCGGCTCGACCGCCGCGAAGCTCGGCGGCGACTGGACGCGGTTCGGGTACAACGCGGCCCGCTCGTCCGTCGGGCCTGCGCGGACGGGGATCACGGCTGCGAACGTCCGCCGCCTGCGCCGCGGGCGCACCGCGCTCGGCGGCACCGCCGACTCGTCCGCCGTCTACCTCCGCGGCGTGCGCGTCGCCGGGAAGGTTCGTGACGTCTTCTTCCTGACGACGAGCTACGGCAAGGCGGTCGCGGTCGACGCCTCGAGCGGCCGCGTCCTCTGGACGTTCACGCCGCCGGGATACCCGGGCTGGGCCGGGAGCGCACAGATCACCCACTCCTCGCCGCTCGTCGCCCCCTCGCGCCGCTACCTGTACTCGGCCTCGCCGGACGGGAAGATCCACAAGCTCGCGATCGCGACGGGCCGCGAGGCGAGCGGCTGGCCGGTCACGGTCACGCTCCTGCCGGGCCGCGAGAAGATCGGCCCTCCGCTCAACTACTCGCGCGGGCTCGTGCTGGTCGGGACCGGCGGCTACATCGGCGACGCGCCGCCGTACCAGGGCCACGTCGTCGCGATCGACGCGAACTCGGGCCGGGTCGTCCACGTCTGGAACTCGCTCTGCAGCGACCAGCACAGGCTGATCGAGCCGTCCACCTGCCCCGAGAGCGACTCGGCGATCTGGGCCCGCGCCGGCGTCGTCGTCGAGCCCGGCTCGGGCAAGCTCCTCGTCGCCACCGGCAACGCCGCGTTCGACGGCAAGCGCTACTGGGGCGACAGCGTGCTCGAGCTCTCGCCGGACGCGGGCACGCTCCTGCAGAACTGGACGCCGAAGGACCAGGGAGCTCTCAACTCGGGCGACGTCGACCTCGGCTCGACCGCGCCGGCGCTCCTCGGCAGCGGGCTCGCGGTGCAGAGCGGCAAGGACGGGAAGATGCGGCTCCTCGACCTGACGAAGCTGAACGGGAAGGGCGGGGCCGGACCGGTCACGGGCGGCGAGCTGCAGACGATCTCGACCCCGAGCGGCAGCGGCCTGTTCTCGGCGCCGGCCGTGTGGCGGACCGGCGGCAAGACGTGGCTGTTCGTCTCCGACTTCTCGGCCACCGCCGCCTACGTCCTCCAGGGACGGCGCCTGGTGGAGGCATGGCATTCGTCGCATGCGGGCACGAGCCCGGTCGTTGCAGGAGGCCTGCTGTACGTCTACGACCCGGGCGGAAGCCTCGACGTCTACGTGCCGACGACCGGCAAGCTCCTCGTCTCGCTCGACGCGGGCGGCGGCCACTGGTCGAGCCCGATCGTCACCGACGGCCGGATCGCGCTGCCGGTCGGCAACGCGAACGACCACGACGTGCACGGCACGCTCGACGTCTGGCGCATGCCCTCGTGAGCGCTCGTAGCGTCGGCCCGGCGATCGGCAATCTGGCCGTCCGGTCGCGCAAGCTCAGCTCAGTTCTAGCGGCGTACGAGCGTCATCGTCCGGATCGGGTCGCCGCACGATCAGTAGCGCTCCAGCCGGCACGGTGATGCGGCAGTGCGGATGCGGTGGCAGTCTTGTCGGGCGAGTTCGGCACGCAGCGGGCGGCCTTGCGGTAGAGGGCGCGGGCGGCCGAGATCGGGTCGCCGATCCGCACGATCTTGAGCGTGCGCGCGGCCGGGTCGTCGGTCTCGATCGACACGACGCGGCCGTGGCTGAGACCTACCTCGTAGTGCTTGTACGAGAGCGTGTCGGGCCCGACCTCTGGTCGAGGCCTGCCGAGCGCGCCGATCACGTTCTCCCTGGTCTCGCCCAGCACCACGCTCCCGATCCGGCCGCTGTCCTCGTCGATCTGCAGCACCTGGCGCGACTTGGTCGAGCCCTGCGTGGCCAGGCCGACACCCGCGACGATCGACCCGGCGACCACGGCGACCGTGACGAGGACCGCCGTCTGCCGGTTCGTCATCCAGTGCTGCGGCGGCGTCTGACCTGCGGGCCCTGCTGGCCGAGCGCGGCGTAGGCGAGCGCCTCGAGCGACTCTCTCACCGACCGGAGCTCGTGGACGATCGGGGCGAGGTTGTCGCCCGCGTCGAGTCGACGGTTGAGGCCGCGCAGCTCGGCCGTGAGCGCGTCGAGCCGCTCGAGCAGGGCGTCGAGCTGCCGGTCGCCGACTTCCTTGGGCTCCATCGGAACCGATGATAGGCTCGCGCGACATACCGGCGAGCGGTGAGGGAACCCGGTGCAAGTCCGGGACGGTCCCGCCGCTGTGAGGGGAGATGCCCTCCGCCACGACGCCACTGGGCCCTGCCTGCCGAAGCCGGTAGGGGCCGGGAAGGCGGCGGAGGGGGAGCCCCGAGTCAGAAGACCTGCCGTCCGCCGACAATCGAACCCCTCGCGGAAGGAGGATTCGTCGTGAAGCACCTTCTCGCAACGCTCCTGGCGGCGCTTGCCGTCGGGATCGCCGCGTCGGCCGTGTCGGCGCACGTCCACGGGACAGCGGCAGCGGCCCCGAAGCGGATCATCTCGCTCTCGCCGACGGCGACCGAGACCCTGTTCGCGATCGGCGCCGGCAAGCAGGTGATCGCCGTCGACGACCAGTCGGACTACCCGAAGTCGGCTCCGAAGACCAGCCTGTCCGGCTTCACCCCGAACGTCGAGGCAGTCGCGGCCTATCACCCCGACCTCGTCGTCATCTCGTACTCGCCGAAGGACTTCGCGGGAGCGCTTGCCAAGGCGCACATCCGCGTGCTCCTGCAGGAGCCCGCAAACACGTTCAAGGACGCGTACGCGCAGATGACGCAGCTCGGGCGTGTGACCGGCCACCTCGCGGAGGCGACGGCGCTCGTGTCGCGCATGAAGGCGCGCATCGCGAAGCTCGTCAAGGGGGCGCCCAGGAAGGCGCTGTCCGTCTACGACGAGCTTAGCCCCGACTACTACTCGGCCACGTCCGCGTCGATCATCGGCCAGGTCCTCAAGCTCTTCGGCCTGAAGAACATCGCGGACGCCGCGCCCGGCGCCGGATCGGTGGGCGCCGTTCAGCTCTCCGCCGAGTACATCGTCTCGTCGAGCCCCGACCTGATCGTCCTCGCCGACACGCGCTGCTGCGGGCAGAGCCGGTCGAAGGTGTCGCAGCGGGCCGGCTGGGGGACGGTCGCGGCGCTGAAGAAGGGCGCGATCGCGGTGATCGACGACTCGATCGCGTCACGCTGGGGGCCGCGGCTCGTCAACTTCGTGAACGCGGTCGCGAGCGCGCTGAAGACGACGGCGAACAAGTAAGCACGCACATGGCGCAGGCCGCGAAGCTGCCGCTGACCGACGCTGCGAAGGCGGATCGCCGCCGGCTGAGGGTCCACGGCAGCTCGTGGCTGTGGCTGGGAGGCGGCGTCGCGTTCGTGATCGTCTCGGTGCTGGTCGGCATCACGGTCGGCCCGGCGCCGATCGGCATCGGCGCGATCGTCGAGTCCGCCGCCTCACACCTGCCCTTCCTCGACATCCACTCGCACCTGTCCGCGTCGGACTCGGCGATCGTCTGGCAGCTGCGGCTGCCGCGCGTCGTCCTCGGCCTGCTCGTCGGGGCCATGCTCTCGTGCGCGGGCGCGACCTACCAGGGGGTGTTCCGGAACCCGCTCGTCGACCCGTACCTGCTCGGCGTCGCAGCCGGCGCCGGGCTCGGCGCGACGCTGATGATCGCGTACGCACCGGGGCAGGCGTTCAACGGCGACCTGCTCCCGGTCGCCGCCTTCGCCGGCGGCGCCCTGGCCGTCGTGATCGCGTACTCGATCGGCCGCTCGGCGAGGACGCGCGCCTCGGCGACGCTCGTGCTCGCCGGTGTGACCGTGACGGCGTTCCTGACGTCGATCCAGACCTTCGTCCAGCAGCAGCATTCGGACACGCTGCAGGCCGTCTACTCGTGGATCCTCGGCAGCCTGGACACGGCCGGCTGGCACGACGTCTACCTGATCCTGCCCTACGCGGCCCTGAGCGCCGTCGTGCTCGTGCTCCACCGGCGCGTGCTCGACGTCATGGCCCTGGGCGACGACGAGGCCTCGACGCTGGGGATGAACGTCGGCAGAACGCGGCTCCTGCTCGTCGTGGCGGCGACGATCGGCACGGCGGCCGCGGTGGCGGTGGCCGGCCTGATCGGCTTCATCGGCATCATCGTCCCGCACTTCATCCGGCTCGTCGCGGGCTCGAGCTACCGGATCGTGGTGCCGCTCTCGCTGCTCGTCGGCGGCGGGTTCCTCGTCCTCTGCGACGTGCTGGCGAGAACGGTGGCGTCGCCCGCCGAGCTGCCGATCGGCGTCGTCACCGCCTTCTTCGGCGCGCCGTTCTTCGCGGTCGTGCTGCGGACGAGCAGGAGCGTCGGCCCGTGAGTGGCGATCGCGCCGCAAAGATCGCGGGTTCCTCAGGCGTCGGCGGAGCCGGGCTTCGCCCGGCGGGAGGCGACACCGGTGAGGGGCCTGCGCTGGCCCTGCGCGACGTGTCGGTCGATCTCGGCGGCTCCCGGATCCTCGACGGCGTCAGCGGCTCGGTCGAGGCGGGGGAGTGGGTGACGGTGATCGGGCCGAACGGGGCGGGCAAGAGCACGCTCCTGCGGGCAGTCGCGGGGCTCGTCCAGCGCCGTGGCGCGGTCGAGATCGGCGGCGACGACGGCGCTGTGCTCGGCCGCCGCGAGCTGGCGCGCCGGGTCGCGCTCGTCCCGCAGCTCCCGGAGCTGCCGCCGTCGATGACGGTCGCCGAGTACGTGCTCCTCGGCCGCACGCCGCACCTCGGCTATCTCGGGCGGGAGGGCGGCCACGACCTCGAGGTCGCGGACGCGGCACTCGTCCGCCTCGACCTGGTCGACTTCGCCTCGCGCCGCCTCGGGACGCTGAGCGGCGGCGAGCGCCAGCGCGTCGTGCTCGCGCGAGCCTTCGCGCAGCAGGCGCCGATCCTGCTCCTCGACGAGCCGACGAGCGCGCTCGACATCGGCCGCGGCCAGCAGGCGCTCGAGCTCGTCGACGACCTGCGCCGCGAGGCCGGGCTGACCGTGCTCGCGGCGATGCACGACCTGACGCTCGCCGGACAGTACGCCGACCGGCTGCTGCTGCTCGACGGCGGCCGCGTCGTCGCGGCCGGTCTCGTCGACGACGTGCTCAAGGACGAGCTGATCGCGCGCCACTACGGTGCCTCGGTGCGGGTGCTCCGGGACGACGACGGCTCGATCGTGGTGCTTCCCGTGCGACGCGGCTAACGTCCGGCCGTGCAGCGGGTGGCGATCCTCGGCTCCGGCGGGGCCGGCAAGAGCGCGCTCGCGGCCGCGCTGGCCGAGCGCACGGGCCTTCCGGTCGTCCACCTCGACGTCGTCTACTGGAAGCCGGGGTGGAAGGAGCCTCCGCCGGAGGAGTTCGCAGCCGCGCTCGACGCCGCGGTCGCCGAGGAGCGGTGGATCCTGGACGGCAACTTCCTGCGCCATGGAGGGCCGGACCCCCGCTTCGGCCGGGCGGACACGGTGATCTTCCTCGACCTGCCGCGGACGACCTGCCTCTGGCGCGTCGCCAAGCGGCGTGTGCAGGAAGCGCGCCGCCCTCGGCGCGATCTCCCCGAAGGATGCTCCGAGACGCTCGACGTTCCGTTCATGCGCTGGGTCTGGCGCTATCCGGCCCGGAACCGCCCGCGCGTGCTCTCGCTCCTCGATGGTCTGCAAGGGGTCGACGTGCACCGGCTCCGGTCGGCCGCCGACGTCCGACGGTACGTCGCGAACATCTAGACCTCGGCGCTCACGGCAGCGCCAGCCAGCCGGGCTCCGGCCGGGTCAGCCGCCGCTCGCCCACGAGACGGTCGATCAGCCCATCCTGCCAGAGCCAGGTCCAGGAGAACCAGCGCCGCGGCTCGCGCTCCGGGCAGACGACGGCCGCGCGGACGCCCGCGACGACGAGCTCGTCGATGCCCCCCCGCGCCGACTCGTCGGGGTGCAGGTGATCCCAGCGCACGAGCTCGGTCACCGAGTCGTCCTCCTTGCCCGGCACGGGGACGAGCCGGCCGACGACGGCGCCGCACCGCTCGAGCGGCGAGCGAATCGCCTTGAGCTCCTTCGGCGTCAGCTGCAGCTCCCTCTGGACGTCTTCGGCGAGCGACGGGCCCGTGTTGCCGAGGTGGCGCAGGAGCAGCGCCCAGCGTTCGTCCTCGGCCTCCATGCGTGCGATCTCGGCGCGGCAGATCGGGTCGGCGAGCGCCGCGGCCTCGGCGGAGAGGAAGAGCGTCTTGCCGCGGTGGATCTTCACGGCATAGACGTCGTCGCGCCGTCCGAGCGCGAAGCCCCACCACCACTTCGTCCGCGGCCACTCGCCGAAACCGCCCGCGCCCGGGCGGTAGGGCTCCTCGTGGCACGCCTCGTGCAGGCTCGGCAGCGCGCAGTCGGTCGTCCGCGTGAGGAGGCCGCGGTCGCGCAGGAAGTCGGCCGCGTCGTCGAGGGTGTCGAGCGCACGGTCCGCGGTGAGGCGGCACTCGTGCGCGCGGCGCTCCTGCAGCTCCGAGAGGCTCGGCACGGCCTCCTTATACTCGGCCGACGTGGCCACCGCCGCCATCGTCACGATCGGAAACGAGCTGCTCTCGGGCGACGTGGAGAACACGAACGGCTCCTGGCTCGCCCGGCGGCTGGAGGGGGTCGGCATCGACGTCCGGCTGCTCGCCGTGCTGCCGGACGAGGTCGACGCGATCGCGGCGTTCCTGCGCGCGCACGGGCCCGCGGTCGACGTCGTGATCGTCACGGGCGGCCTCGGCGGCACTCCCGACGACGTCACGCGGGAGGCCCTGGCCGCCACCTTCGGCGTGCCGCAGTTCGAGTACCCCGAGGTCGCCGAGCAGCTCCGCGCGCGGTTCAGCAGCGACCCCGACTACGTCACGCCGTGGGCGCATCTCCCCGAGGGCAGCCGGCCGCTCGTCAACCCGTTTGGCGGCGCGCCCGGCTTCGCGGTCGGGAACACGTACGTCCTGCCCGGCCTGCCGTCCGAGATGGAGGCGATGTACGAGCTGCTCGAGGCCGAGCTCCCGGGCGCCGCGCCGATCGTCTCGTGGCGGCAGGCGTACGCGACGAGGGAGAGCACGATCGTCGGGGTGCTCCGTGAGCTGGAGCACCGCCATCCGTCAGTCCGCGTCGGCTCCTACCCGAGCTTCCGGCCGGAAGGAAGTCGCGTCGAGGTCGTGCTCAAGTCCTCCGATCCTGCGGAGCTCGCCGCCGCCCGCGCGTGGACTGAGACCGAGCTCGCACGCATTGCGGAGCTCGCCTGATCCGGCACTCGTTCGGGGGTTTGCCGGCCCGGCCGGACCGCCGATGACACCAACGCGTGGGGCGGTGACGCCTCTCGATCGCCGCCCCATCTTCTCTCCCCCGCTGTAGCAGCGGCGCCCGGCCGGAGTCGCTGCCGGCCGACGGCTCGGCACCGGACGCCCGGGTAGCATCGAGGCGATGGCCGTCGTCAGCCCGGATCGCTACCTCGAAGGCCTGAACGAGGCCCAGCGCGACGCTGTCCTCCAGACCGAAGGCCCGCTCCTCGTGGTGGCCGGCGCGGGCTCGGGCAAGACGCGCGTCCTCACCCATCGCGTCGCGCACCTGATCGCCTCCGGCGGCGTGAAGCCGAACGAGATCCTCGCGATCACGTTCACGAACAAGGCGGCGGGAGAGATGCGGACGCGCCTCGAGGGCCTGCTCGGCGGCGTCGCGCGCGCGATCTGGATCCTCACCTTCCACGCCGCCTGCGGGCGCATGCTCCGCCGCGAGGCCGAGCGGCTCGGCTACCGGTCGAACTTCACGATCTACGACCAGGCCGACCAGATCCGCCTGACCAAGGCTTGCCTCGAGGAGCTCGAGCGCGACCCCAAGCGCTTCGTCCCGCGCGGCATCCACGCGCAGATCTCGAACGCGAAGAACCAGCTCGTCGGCCCGGACGAGTACATGGCGCGCGTCTCGTCGTTCTACGATCAGACCGTCGCCGAGGTCTACCAGCTCTACCAGCGCCGCCTGCACGGCTCGAACGCGGTCGACTTCGACGACCTGCTGATGCTGACCGTCGAGGTGCTCGAACGCTTCCCGGAGGCCGCCGCGCGCTGGCGCAAGGCCTTCCGGTACGTCCTCGTCGACGAGTACCAGGACACGAACCACGCCCAGTACCGCCTGCTGCAGCTGCTGGCGGCCGAGCACGAGAACGTCTGCGCAGTCGGGGACCCGGACCAGAGCATTTATGCGTTCCGCGGCGCCGACATCCGCAACGTCCTCGAGTTCGAGCGCGACTTTCCCGGGGCGCGGACGATCGCGCTGGAGCAGAACTACCGCTCGACGAACACGATCCTCCGCGCCGCGAACGGGGTCATCGCCAACAACCGCGAGCGCAAGGAGAAGAATCTGTGGTCCGAGCTCGGCGACGGCGACCCGGTCCGCGTGCTCGAGGTCGAGGACGAGCACGCGGAGGCTCGCTTCGTCGCGGCCGAGGTCGCGCAGCTGATCGAGGAGGGCTCGACCGGCCGCGAGATCGCCGTCTTCTACCGGACGAACGCGCAGTCCCGCGTGCTCGAGGACGTGCTCGTCCGCCAGGGCGTCCCGTACCAGGTGATCGGCGGCCCGCGCTTCTACGAGCGCGCCGAGGTCAAGGACGCGATCGCCTACCTGCAGGCGATCGACAACCCGGCCGACGCGGTCTCGCTGCTGCGGATCGCCAACCGCCCGCGTCGCGGAATCGGCGATACGACGCTGACACGGCTCCAGCTGTGGGCGGATGCGAACGGCACGACGCTCCGCGAGGCGCTCGGCCACGCGGAGGAGGCGGGCGTCGGCGGCGCGTCGCTCAGGGCCGTGGGCGGGCTCCGCACGCTGCTGCAGTCGCTCGAGGCGCAGTCGCAGGAGCTCTCGGTCGCCGAGCTCGTCCAGCGCGTGCTCGAGCAGTCCGGCTACCTCGAGTCGCTGGAGGCGGAGCGGACGATCGAGGCGCGCGGCCGGATCGAGAACCTGCAGGAGCTCGCCGGCGTCGCGCTCGAGTACGTCGAGCGATCGGAGGAGCCGAACCTGTCGACCTTCCTGCAGGAGATCTCGCTCGTCTCCGACCAGGACACGATCCAGGAGGAGCAGAGCCTCGTCACGCTGATGACGCTCCACAACGCGAAGGGCCTCGAGTTCGGCGCCGTGTTCATGATCGGGATGGAGGAAGGGATCTTCCCGCACATGCGCTCGATCGAGGAGCAGGGGATCGAGGAGGAGCGGCGGCTCGCGTACGTGGGCATGACGCGGGCGAAAGAGCGGCTGACGCTGACGCACGCGTCGAACCGCTCGCTCTGGGGCCGGCGAGCGCACAACCTGCCCTCGCGCTTCATCGACGAGCTGCCGTCGTCCGAGGTCGCTCGGGAGCGTCTGCGCCCGTCGTCATGGTCGGACTACGGCGCCCCGGCCGCGTCCGGGATCCAGCCGCGGTCGGACGTGCCCTCGCTCTCGACCGGCGACTCCGTTCGCCACGGGACGCTCGGCGAAGGCATCGTCGTCGCGATCGAGGCGGGCGGGATCGTGACCGTGCGCTTCGCGGACGACGGCGTCGAGCGGAGGCTGGTGCTCGAGTACGCTCCGCTCGAGCGCGTCTGACTAGGCTACGGCGCGTGGCGATCCGCATTCGCACGGTCCGGGACAACGAGGAGATGGCCGCCGCCCTCGGCGCCATCGGCCACTACTTCGGCTGGGTGCCGACGGCCGAGCAGATCGAGAGCTTCACGACCTATCTGCCGCTCGACCGCATGCACGCGGCGTTCGACGACGGCAAGATCTTCGCCGGCGCCGGCGCCTACCCGTTCGAGCTGACCGTGCCGGGCGGTCCGATCACGTGCGCAGGCGTGACCGTCGTCGGCGTCCACCCGACGCACCGGCGGCGCGGGGTCCTGCGCAGGCTGATGACCACGCAGCTCGCGGACATTCGCGAGCGCGGCGAGCCGATCGCAGCGCTCTGGGCCTCCGAGGACACGATCTACGGCCGCTACGGGTACGGTCCCGCGTCGCGGTGCGCCGAGATCCGCCTCCCGCGCGCCTACGCCGACCTGCGTCCGGGCACGCCTCCGCGCGAGGGGCAGGTGCGCCTCGTCGACCACGACGAGGCGATGAAGACGTTCCCGCGCATCTACGAACGGCTGCGGCGCTCCACGCCCGGCTTCGTGCTGCGCACACGCGACTGGTGGGAGAAGCGGACGCTCGACGACACACAGGAGTGGCGGAGAGCAGGCGCCGGCCCGCTCAACCGCGCGCTGCTCGAGCTCGACGGCAGGCCCGTCGGCTACGCGCTCTACCGGATCGCGCAGCACCCGACCGAGTTCAAGCGCACGCTGCGGGTGCAAGAGGCGCTCGGCCTCGACGCGCGAGCGACTCGCGAGCTCTGGCGTTTCCTGCTCGGCGTCGACTGGATGGAGGACGTCGAGGCTCGCCTGCTCCCGCTCGATCACCCGATCTGGCAGCTCGTCGCCCGGCCGCGGTTGCTCGGGATGCACGTCTGGGACGGGCTCTGGGTCCGGCCGGTCGACGTGGGCGCGACGCTGAACGGCCGCACGTACCACGACGGCCGCGCGACGCTCGAGATCGTCTCCGACCCGCTGTTCGAGGACAACGTCGGCTGCTGGACGATCGCCGACGGCCGCGCCCGCCGCTCGAGCCGCCGGCCCGACGTGCGCCTCGACGTCCAGGGCCTCGGCTCCGTCTACCTGGGCGGCTTCACGTTCGCGGAGCTCGCCCGCGGCGGCCGGATCGAGGAGGTCGCAAGAGGCGGCATCGCCCGCGCCGATGCGGTCTTCGACACGGACACCCAGCCCTGGTGTCCCGAGATCTTCTAGGTGACCGCTAGCTAGAATCGTCCCGACCGGGGCGGTTAGCTCAGTTGGGAGAGCACCAGCTCGACAAGCTGGGGGTCACTGGTTCGCAAGCTGGGGGTCACTGGTTCGAGCCCAGTACCGCCCATTCGCTTCATGTCGAAGTACCAACGAAACGTCTGCGAACCGGCATGTAACGGTGCACCGACCGCTCCGTCGGTGGAACGGGGCATCGAACCGCCTCGTTCCCGGCGGCTAGGGGGAGTCGAGTGCGACCCAGACGCGGCCGTGACCGACGGCGACGCCGCTGCCGACTGCTCCGTTTGGGCAGCACTCCTGGTGGCGGAGCGGGATGGTGCCGGCTATCTGGCCGGTCGTCGGGTCGACGTGGGCGAGTCGAGTCGCCTGGTCCTTACCAACGAAGACCCAGACGCCGCTTGCCGGGTCGACGGCGATCCCCCCTCCCGAGGCGCCGAGGACCGTCTGGCTCATGATCTGGCCGCTGACGGGGTCGAGCCGCTTCAGGAGCGAGACCTGGTGGATGTTGGTGGTACTCACCGTCCTCCAGGTGCCGAGCCAGTCATAGCCGAAACCGGAGGCCCAGTTTCCTGACCCGAACGTCTGGGTGTAGATGCTGGTTGCGTCCGTGGCGATCGGCGTGTAGGACCGGGAGCCGAGGTCGACGGTTCCGATCGAGTAGTCGACGTTGCGGATCGCGAGCAGTTGGCCTCCGCCGTAGCGGAGGCCGTAGCAGGTGACGCCCGGCGGGTATCCCGTGGCCGCCGGCAGCCGCAGCTTGCGAAGAACGTTCCCGCTTGCGGCGTCGAGCACGGCGACGTCCTGCCCCTCGGATACCCAGACGCTCTTGCGGTCGCCGGTGACGAACGTGAAACACGCCCCTTGGTACCCGACGGGCGGTTTCCAGAGCGCGATCTTCGTGGCGCCGTCGCTGCTGATCTCGTCGACGCCGCCGGGGGTGCCCACCCATTCCGTGCCGCCGGAGGCGTACTGGCTGTCAGGGTTACCGTCGACCCCTACCGTCTCGAGGACCCGGAGCGTGCTCGGATCGATCTCGGTCGCCGTTTTTGCTGACCCGTTCAGCACCCAGACCTTGTCGCCTCCCGCGTCGACATCAGTAGGGCTGAACGACAGTGGCACGTCGCCGACCGCTTTGCCCGATTTCGGGTCGATTACGGCGATCGAGTTCGCGGCCAGCCGCACCGGCTTCGCCGAAGCGGAACCGGTTGCCAGAAGCACACCCGCCGCCGCAGCGCCGGCGACGGCCAGAGCAGCCACGAGCAACCCAACACGCGCGCGACGGTTACGGCCCTGCGGCAGCGTCTTCGGTGGAGGAAAACGGTCGTCGAGACCCGCGGCGACCAACTGATAGAGGCGCACCGGCTCGTCGATGTCCTTCAGCCGGTGGACACCCAGGTCACGAAGCGAAACCCCCGCCGGCAGGTCGTCCGACACGAGCGCACGAGCCGTCTCCGACACCAGGACCTGGCCACCGCGCGCCGCTGCACCGATCCGAGCAGCCCGATGCACGCCGATACCCACATACCGCTCCTCGCCTGCCTTCGGCTCACCGCTGTGCAACCCCATCCGAACCCGCACACGCACCTGCTCGGGCCACTCGTGCAATGCCAGCTCACGCTGTGCCTCGATCGCCGCCGACACACCCTCCCGAGCCGACCGGAACGCGCAGAACAACGAATCGCCCTGCGTATCCACCACCTGACCGCCATGCGCCGCGACCGCCGCGCGCAACACCCCCGCCTGCTCTGCCAACACGCTCTCGTACCGGTCCCGGCCAAGCCGCTTGAGCAGCTCGGTGGACCCCTCCATGTCGGTGAACAGGAAGGTGACCGTGCCGCTCGGGAGCCTGCCAGCAGGGGCCACGAGCGGTTTGTACCACGCGCCGCTTGCTGAAGCTATCGCCTCGTCCACACCCTGCTCTCGGCATCCCCGCCAGCCTGTTCCTGATTACGATTGTGCGCGGCCGGCTCGTATGGGACCGGGCGCTGCGTCGAGAGCGTCATCCGCACGGGGCGATGCGTCGGTGGCTCTTCGTGGCCACAGCTCAGTTCGTCGCCTGCCGAGTCGAGAGCGAAACCGAGAGGAGACCCATGGCATCCGAGAGCGACACACCTGTCGACCTCTACATCGTGACCTACTCCGGCCGGGAAGGAGCCCAGGCCGATTGGGCCGATATCAAGCGCATGGCCAAGGACAAAGTGCTCGCGTTCAAAGCGCTCGTTCTGGTCAGCCGAGACACGGACGGGAAGATCGACATCGACGACGACGCCCACTCGACGGGCGGGGCGACGGCGGTCGGTACGGTCGGCGGCCTGCTCGTGGGCGTGATCTTCCCACCCTCGCTTCTTGCGGCGGGGCTGGTCGGTGCCGGCATCGGTGCCGGAGTGGGCGGGCTCCGCTCACACGCGGAAAAGCGGGAGATCAAGGCTGAGATCGAGGACGACCTTCCACCCGGTAGCTCCGCGATCGTGGGGTTGTTCGACGCGAGGTGGGCGGCCGACATCTTCGAGAAGTCGCTGCCGCAGGCCGACAAGGTGATCAAGCACGAGGTCGACCGGGAGAGCGCCGAACTCGTGAAGGCCCCGGCGAGCGCCTAGGTCGTTACACCGATCAGGCCTCGGACGATGAAGACGAGGCCGATCGCTGCGATGACGGCCGAGACGACGCCCGTGTTGTTTCGGGTCAACCAGGAGCGCATTCCGGCGAGGCGCTCTTGCGCCCGCGCCCGGTTGGTGTAGTAGACGATGAGGATCGCCGCGACGCCGAGCGTGGCCAGCAGCGCATAGAACAGATATGCGAGGACCGCGCTGGAGCGGCTCAGGCTGGCATCGGCGACGGCAATCGCAGCGGCGACGACGAAGACGAGGTTCACCCAGAACATCCCGAAGCCAAACGCAACGATCGGCCGCATCCGGTCGAGCGTTCTCAGCCACTTCGGCTCGGAAGCGCTCGGCTCGGCCACGACCCGCCGAGTCCATCTCCGTGCAGCCAGGGCGAGGAGCAGGACACCGAGCGCGAACTGGACGCCGAGCATCGCGTTCGCAGCCGACGCGCCGGGCTTCGAGTGCGCACCCCTGTACAGCCCGATGATCAGGCCGCCAACGAGAAGGATCGAGACGACCCAGCCGGCGACGAACGCGATCGCGCCACGCGGACCCGACTTCGCGCTGAGCAAGACGATCACGGCCACGATCCCCCACGGGGTGACAGACGTCAGCAGCCCGAGTGCCAGAAGCTGGAGGAACAGCTGCTCACTCACCGGCTGCCCCGCTGTTTGGCCCAGAAGCCAACGTGCCGTACCCTAGAAAGAGGCTCAGCCGGCATCAGGCCAGTCAGGCCCATTCGCGCGTTGTCACGACTACGCCGCCCCAAGGTTTCGATGCAATCGCGACTCCGTCTCACGCGGCCGCAGATCCTGGCGTTCCGACGGCGGGTGGGTGGGCTCGAGGAGCGGATGCCGGCGGGCTCGGAGTCGTTACAGCGGGCGGCGTGGGCGGGCCTGCAGGACAGCATGCCGAGGGCCGCGCTGCTGTCGTTGCACGCGCGGGTCGACGGGGTCGAGGCGTCGACGTGGGAGGATCCTTCGCTGGCCCAGCTGTGGGGGCCCCGTTACAGCACCTATGTCGTCGCCAAATGCGACTTCGCGTTGTTCTCGCTGGGGAGGCTTCCGGACGATGCGAAGGGTCGCCTGCGGGCTGAGGGGATGGCGGAGCGGGTGCGCGGGTATCTCGATGGCCGGCGCATGACGGACAGGGAGGTTGCGGGCGCGCTCGGTGTCGGCAACGCGATCAGGTACGCGGCGACGACGGGGACGGTCGCGATCCGCTGGGAGGGTGCGCGGGCGCCGATCGTGTGGACGGTCGTCGCTGCCGAGCATCGATCCGGCGGAAGCGTGTCGCGAGCTCGCTCGGCGCTATCTCCACGTCTTCGGGCCGGCCAGGGCTGACGGGTTCGCCCGCTGGGCGGGGATCTCGCGGCGCTCGGCGGCGGCTGCGTTCGCCTCGCTCGGGGGGTCGTTGTTGGCGGTCCGATCGCCACTCGGTGACGAATGGCTGCTCGCAGACGACGAGCCGGCGATGCGCGCCGGCGAAACGGCCGCTGCGCCCGCGCGGCTGCTGCCGAGCGGCGATGCCTACTTCCTGCTCCACGGAGCAGAGCGGGAGCTGCTCGTCCCCCGGGCGGATCAGCGGGAGCGGCTCTGGACGTCTCGCGTGTGGCCGGGTGCGCTCCTCGTCGAGGGCGAGATCCGCGGAACCTGGAGACGGTCGCAGCACGCCGTGCGGATCGACGCCTGGGCACGCCTGTCGCGCCAGAGGCGCGACGCCGTCGAGGCCGAGGCCGGCGCCCTCCCCCTTCCAGGCCTCGACCGGCCCATCGAGGTGGTCTGGAACACATGAGCGCCTGCCCTCGGGTCGCCGACCTGGAGTCCAAGACCGGCGTGTCCTCGAGGATCGATGTGGTATGAGAGGGATGTCGTGAAGGAGAGCGCTCCGCAGAACCCCGAGTCCGCGTCCGAGCAGATCGACGCGAGGATCAGGGAGCTGGGCGACTGGCGGGGTGAGATGCTCTCCCGGCTCCGCGCTCTCGTCAAGCTGGCCGACCCCGAGGTGGTCGAGGAGTGGAAGTGGGCGAAGGCGACGAGTCCGGGGACTCCCGTGTGGTCTCACGACGGGATCATCTGCACGGGCGAGACCTACAAGAGCGTCGTGAAGATGACCTTCGCCAAGGGCGCGTCACTGGAAGACCCCTCGGGCCTGTTCAACTCGAGCCTGGAAGGCAACGTCAGGCGCGCCATCGATTTTCACGAAGGCGACAGGATCGACGAGAAGGCTCTCGAGGCTCTCGTTCGCGCCGCCGTTGCCCTGAACACATCAAGGAGTGCCTAGACGTCTATGCGGCAAACGGGGCATGTGAGGACCACTTCAGAACCCGCTGGAAACGGCGGGTTTTGTCTAGCGCCGATGGGCAGTCTTGCGGGCGTCCGGCGGCGCGGCTCGGGCTCAGGGTGGGCTGCTGCGTCTGGCCGGCGTTCGCGTTCTGCGTTGTACGCTCGGGCGCGCGACTCGCGCTCGCTCTTGGAGTAGGAGATCACCGACGTCTGGATAGGCCTGGGCCTTGCGCTGATCTCGGCGCTGGCCGTCAACTGGGCGTATACCAAGGAACACTCGGCGGCCGCGGCACTGCCGACGCTCAGCTTCCGGCAGCCGGTCCGGTCGGTGAGCATGCTGCTGCGGAGCCGCGACTGGGTGATCGGCTTCGCGACCGAGTCCGGAGGGTGGGTGCTCTACGTCGTCGCGCTTCGGCTGGCGCCGCTCAGCCTGGTGCAGGCGGTGAGCGCGTCGGGAATCGCCGTCCTGGCCATGCTCGGCGTCCACGGCCATCCGGGCCGCCTGCGCCGGCACGAGCAGCTCGCGGTCGCGGCCGCCGTTCTCGGTCTCGTCCTGCTCGCGCTTTCACTCGTCGGGACGACCCCTGTGTCCCATCCACCGCGTGGTCTGGCGACGATCGTCTGGCTGGCCGCGTCCGCGGGCGCGGCGACCGCGCTCGTGGTGCTGCGTCTGGGCATCGCGCGGGCAGCGCAGCTCGGGCTCGCCGCCGGGCTTCTGTTCGCCGCGGGGGACGTGTCCGCGAAGCTGATCTCGTTCGGTGGCATCTGGCTGCTGGCGCTCCTGTCGCTCGTGGCCGCCTACGCGGCAGGAACGGGCGTGCTGCAGGGGGCGTTCCAGCACGGCAGCGCGCTGACCGCCGCCGGCCTGGCGACACTGGTGACCAATGCCGTCCCGATCGCGGCCGGGTTCGTGCTCTTCGACGAGGCGCTCCCGAGCGGGGCGGGCGGCATCCTCGAGATCGCCGCCTTTGCCTCGATCGTCGCGAGCGCCGCGCTGCTCGGCCATGCGGCAGCCCGGTCGATCCCCGCCGCCGATCCCGGCACCGGGTGATCGGGCACGGGCGGACGGTCGAGCGCGACGCTTTTGGTAGCTTCGCGCCGATGGCTAGCCGGGAGGCCGCCTGTCACTGCGGGCAACTTCGTCTGGAGGTCACGGGCGATCCGTTTGCCGTCTCCATCTGCAACTGCCTTGACTGCCAGCGCCGCACCGGAAGCGCCTTCGGGATCCAGGCGGGCTTCAAGGCCGATCAGGTGCAGATCGCCGGTCGCTTCGACGACTACGCGCGCATCTCGGACGAGTCGGACAGGAAGGAGCACGTCTTCCATTTCTGCCCCGGCTGCGGCTCCCAGGTCTTCTACACCGAACCGACCGAGCCGGACCTGGTCGTCGTCTCGGTCGGCGCATTCGCCGACCCGGAGTTCCCGCCGCCGACGGAGTCGGGCTACGACTCTCGCCGTCACCACTGGGTCGGGCTGCCCGACTCGGTCCACCGGCATGCCCCCGAGCTGTGGGACCCGGTTCGACCGATCTACGAAGCCGGCGACTACGCGGATGCGGCAGACAGGGGGCGCGAGCTCATCGAGGCCCGCCCCGACCAGGCGTACCTCTACTACAACGTGGCGTGCTGCGAGAGCCTCGCGGGCCGGACAGACGACGCCTTCGAGCACCTCCGCCAGGCGATCGACATGTGGGAGGGCTGCCGCGACATGGCGACTGCGGACTCCGACTTCGACCCGGTCCGCGACGAGCCCGCGTTCCAGGACCTGATCGGCCGCGGGGCATAGGCGGCAAGCGACCCTCGAGACCGGCACTCGGCCAGGCGGACTGGTGTGGAGAGGTTCTCTACGACGTGCCTGCCGTGGCCTTGCAGTCTTTCGAACGGCAGGCGGACACGCGCCTCTCCCTGGCGGGAGCCTGAAGCCGTTCGGTCCTGCGGCCGTCTGGCTTGTAAGTCTTGTATTGAGACAGACATCGTATTGCTTTTCTACTAATAGGTTATGGTCTCGTCGGAGTGCGGCTCGAGGCGTGAGATCCGTCGCTCGATCCGGGTCGTAGACTCGAACCGTGGTCGTGTGCGCTGCCTGCGGCAAGGAGGTCCAGGGCGAATTTCCGTTCTGCCCGTTCTGTGCGGCGCCGCTGGCCGACAACGGGCGGGCCGAAGCGCCGGAGGAGCGGAAGATCGTGTCCGTGTTGTTCTGCGATCTCGTCGGGTTCACGGCTGCGTCGGACTCGGTCGACCCGGAGGACGTGAGAGCGCGGATCCGTCCCTACCACGGTCGCCTGCGCAAAGAGATCGAGCGGTACGGCGGCACCGTCGAGAAGTTCGTTGGCGACGCCGTGATGGCGGTGTTCGGCGCCCCGGTCGCGCACGAGGACGATGCCGAGCGCGCTGTGCGTGCCGGGCTGAGGATTCTCGAGGGGATCTCCGAGCTCAACCAGGCCGACCCCTCGCTCTCCCTGCAGGTGCGGGTCGGGATCGGCACGGGTGAGGCGGTGGTAGCGCTCGGCGCCCGTCCCGAGCAGGGCGAGGGGATCGTCACCGGCGACGTCGTCAACACCGCCTCGCGCTTGCAGGGCGCCGCGCCGGTGGACGGCATCGCCGTCTCCGAGCAGACGTACCGCTCCACCGAGCGGGTCTTCGACTACGAGGAGCTCGAGCGCGTATCGGTGAAAGGCAAGGCGGAGCTGCTCGGCGTCTGGCGTCCGCTCCGGGCGCGCGCCCGTCTCGGGGCCGACGTCATGCGCACGTACGCGGCGCCGCTCGTAGGGCGTGAGCTAGAGAAGACGCTGCTGGTGGGGACGTTCGAACGGTCGGCGCAGCAACGCTCGTGCCAGCTCGTGACCGTCGTGGGCGAGCCCGGCGTCGGGAAGAGCCGACTGTGCGCCGAGCTGTTGGGATACGTCGAGGATCGTCCCGGCCTCGTGCGGTGGCGCCAGGGCCGCTGCCTGCCGTACGGCGAAGGCATCGCCTTCTGGGCGCTCGGGGAGATCGTGAAGGCGGAGTGCGGCATCCTGGAGTCGGACTCGCCCGAAGAAGCAGCGGCGAAGCTCGAGCGGGCGTTGCCCGAGGACGATCGAGACCGTGGCTGGTTGAAGGCGCGGCTGGCGCCGCTCGTCGGCGCTCCGGCGGCGCCCGCGTCGCAGGAGGAGTCGTTCGCGGCCTGGCGGCGCTGCCTCGAATCGTGGGCGGAGGGTCGGGAGACGGTGCTGGTGTTCGAGGACCTGCACTGGGCGGACACCGCGTTCCTGTCTTTTCTCGAGCACCTCGCCGACTGGGCGCAAGGGGTCCCGCTGCTCGTTCTGTGCACCGCCCGCCCGGAGCTGTACGAGCAGCACGCGGCCTGGGCGTCGGGGCTGCGCAACGCGACGATGATCAACCTCCCCCCGCTGACCGACGACGCGACCTCGCAGCTCATCGCCTCGCTGCTGGAGCGCCTCGAGCTTCCGGCGGAGACGCACGACGCGCTGCTCGAGCGGGCGGGCGGCAACCCGCTCTTCGCCGAGGAGTTCGCGCGCCTGCTCTCGGACCGTGGCGAGCTGGCGGAGGCGGTCGAAGAGGTGCCCGACACGGTTCAGGCGCTGATCGCGGCCCGACTCGACACGCTCTCGGCCGACCGCAAGAGCCTGCTCCAGGACGCGTCGGTCGTGGGCAAGGTGTTCTGGGCCGGGGCGCTCGCGGAGATGGGCGGTCGCAACCCACGCGAGGTGGAGCAGGCGCTGCACGAGCTGGCCCGCAAGGAGCTCGTGCGCCCGATCCGGACGAGCTCGGTGGAGGACGAGCAGGAGTTCGGCTTCTGGCATCTCCTGGTCAGGGACGTCTGCTACGCGCAGATCCCCCGGGTTGCTCGTGTGGCCCGTCACCGTGCCGCGGCGGCCTGGGTCGAGCGTCAGGCGGGCGGGCGGGTCGAGGACCTGGCCGACGTGCTGGCCCACCACTTCCTGACCGCGCTCGAGCTCGCCCGCGCCTCCGGCCAGACGGAGCAGGCGCAGGAGCTGCAGGCGGGCGCGATCCGCCATCTGACGCTGGCCGGGGAACGGGCGATCGGGCTCGACGTGGGGCATGCCGAGGCGAGCCTCGCCCGGGCGCTCGCGCTCGCTCCCTCGGGACATCCTGCGCGGGCGCTGCTCCTCGAGCGCTGGGCCCAGGCCGCCCAGCAGCAGGGCCAGCTGCTCGAGGCGAAGGCGGCGCTCGAGGAGGCGCACGCCCTCTACCTGGAGCGAGGCGACACGGTCGGTGCTGGTAGGGCGCTCTCCGTGCTCGTCACCGTGCTCTGGGCTCTCGGCGATCCGCGGCGGAAGGAGCTGATCGCGGAGGCGCTCGATCTGCTCGAGCAGCAACCAGCCGGCCCGGAGCTGGTCGCAGCCTACGCCCAGCTTGCGGGCGTCCACTTCATCAGCGGCCTCTACGAGAACGCGATCGCCGCGGCGCAGCGCGCGGTCGGTCTCGCGTCGGAGCTCGGGCTGCCGGAGCCGGCCCGTGCGGTCGGCTTTCTCGGCGCGTCGCGGAGCTTTCTCGGAGACCGGCAGGGCATCGAGGACCTGCGCCGGGCGCTCGAGCTCTCGATCGAGCAGAGCCTGAGCCGCGAGGCAGCGGTGATCTACGGGAACTACGCGGTCGCCGCCCACCAGTACGACGGTCCCGAGGCGGCTCTCGCCCTGTGCCGCGACGGCACCGAGTTCTCCGAGCGGCGCGGCATCGCGGAGCTCGCGCTCATCAACAGCATCGAGAGCCTGCGCTACCTGGTCGAGTGCGGCCGCCCTGACGGTGTGGCGGAACAGGCGGCGGCGCTCGCCGAGAGAGCCGAGGCGGCCGGCGGCGTCGTGGTCGCGATCACGGCCCGCTCGCTGGAGTTCAAGCTGCTCTTCGAGCGAGAGGAGAGCTCACGGTCGACGGACGTCGAGAAGCTGGCCGACAGCGTGCGCGGGACAGGTGTCCCGGAGACCGTCATCGTCGGCTTCACCGGCGCCGTGCAGCGGCTCCTCGGCACGGGCCGGCCGGAGGAGGCGAAGGCGCTGCTGAGTGAGGTCGACCGGTTCCAGGAGACCCGAGCCGACCCCTACTACGCCTCGTACCTCGGCGAGCTCGTGCGCTGCGCGCTCGCACTCGGAGACGCGGAGCTCGCGACTCGACTCGTCGAAGGCGCCGAGCCGCTGACGCCGCTCTTCGCTCACGCTCTCCTCACGTCCCGCGCCCTGCTCGCCGAAGCCGCCGGCAATCACGCCGAGGCTGCGCCGCTGTACGCCGAAGCGGTCGAACGCTGGCGTGGGTTCGGAAACGTCCCGGAACGCGCCTATGCGCTGCTCGGCCGGGGCCGCTGCCTGGCCGCGCTCGGCGCCGCCGAGGCGGAGCTGTTGCTGCGCGAGGCGCGCGACGCGTTCGCGCCGCTCGGCTACAGGCGCGCGCTCGGCGAGACCGAGCAGCACCTGGCGGCGGCGCTCACCGCCTCGTCGTAGCCTGGGCACCGTGAGGATCGGACTCCTGTGGCGCGCCGAGTGGGATCCCGTCCGCGACGCGACACGGATCGCGGAGAGCTGCCGGTTGCACGGCATGTTCGCTGCCTTCGACGCCCTGGGCGTGACGGCCGAGCCCGTCGTCTACACCGACGAGGCAGCCGCGGCAGTGCGCGAGCAGCTCCTCGACCTCGACGGCGTCCTCGTCTGGGTCAACCCGATCGAACAGGGCCTCGATCGCTCGCAGCTCGACCCCCTGCTCCGTGAGGTTGCGGCCGCAGGGGTCTGGGTGAGCGCCCACCCGGACGTGATCGCGAGGATGGCGACCAAAGAGGTGCTCGTCGAGACATCGGCGATGAGCTGGAGCGCCGAGACCTACCTCTACCGCACGCACGACCAGCTCGGCGAGGAGCTACCCGCTCGACTCGCCGCGCGGGGGCCGCTGGTGCTGAAGCAGCAGCGCGGCATGGGCGGGACGGGGGTCTGGAAGATCGAGCCGGCCGACGCGAGTACCTCGCTCGTCCGTGTCCAGCACGCGGCGAAAGACAGCCTTCCCGAGGAGATGCGCCTGGACGAGTTCGTCCAGCGCTGCGCGCCGTACTTCGCGGGCGGCGGCCTCATGGTCGAGCAGCCGTTCCAGACCCGGCTGGCCGAAGGGATGATCCGCGTCTACCTGAGCCACGACTCGGTGGTCGGCTTCGCGCACCAGTACCCTCGCGGGCTGATGCCGCCGCCGACCGACCGCGATGTGCCGCCACCGGCCGGGAAGACGTTCGAGGTCGCGTCCGCGGCGCGCTTCCGGGACCTCCGGGCGCAGATGGAGTCCGAGTGGGTGCCCGAGCTCCAGCAGATCGTCGGGCTCGACCGTCGTTCCCTGCCGGCGATCTGGGACGCCGACTTCCTCCTCGGGCCGAAGGTCGCCTCCGGCACCGACACCTACGTCCTCTGCGAGATCAACGCCAGCTCGACCTTCGCCTTCCCCGAGCACGCCATGCCTACCGTCGCGCAGGCGGCACTCGACGGAATCCGTGATCACCAGCCACCAAAGGAGCGCACGCCATGAACCGGTTCGAGCAAGCCGTCTACGACTGCATGATCCCGACCGCCGAGCTCCTGGGCCAGACGACGAAGCCGCTGCATCGCGCGATCCTGCTCAACTTCTGGCGCCACGTGCACCTCGAAGGCGCCGGGGACTACGAGCGGATCCTCGCGCCGGACATGATGGTCGACGAGCCCGTCTACCGGGTCACGTGGGGTGCCAACCCCGCCGTGATCACCGGGAAGGAAGGGGTGCTCGCCTTCTACAACAGCGTGGGCGAGTCCGTGCTGTGGCACTCCGACGACCGCCTCGCGGTCGGCGACTTCGGGGTCTGCGACGAGATCACCTTCCACCAGCTCGCGCGCGGGGCCGACCTGCGGGCCGTCGGCTACGACGTCGACGACTCGGACACGCTCTATCACGTGGCGAGCCGACAGGCGTTCATCTGGCCCTACGACGATCAGGCGCGCCTCGCCGGCGAGCATCTCTACGAGGACAAGACGAGCCTGACGATCGAAGAGGTGAGCCCGGACGAGGCGATCACGCCCGCGCGGGTCCGCGAGATCCACCGCGAGCAGCTGGCGAAGCTGGAAGCGGAGCGAGGCGACGGCTTCTGGGTCCTCGGCTCCGGCGCCTAGCCGCCTGACCGCGAATGCGAGGGGCCGCCGGGGCGTCCCCTCGCAGCGTTGGCCGGCTGGGCTCAGTGCTCGTGCGCCATCGAGAGGATCTGCTCTCTCGAGTACTGCCCGACCATGTCCGGGTGCTTCTCCTGGATGTGCTGTTCGACGCCCTTGACCAGCTCGTCGTCCGTGTCCGCCTCGACGACCTCGCCGCACGGACAGTGGATAGCTTTCATCGGGCCTCCTCCGGAGGGGACGAGCCCGGACCTTACCCCAGGCCCGGCAGGGCAGAAGCTATGGGGCGGGTACCTCGGGCATCGGCTCGGGCAGCGGTCCGGAGACGTGCTCGCCGCGGCGACCGCCCTGCGTCGCCAGGGCCGATCCGGCGAGGATCAGCACGAGCCCGACGCCCATCCCGGTAGTGAACGACTCCCCGAGGAAGGCGACGCCGGCGACGGCGGCCACGGCCGGGTTGACGTAGGTGATCACGGTCGCGCGCACCGGCCCCGCCTCCTTGATCAGCGCGAAGAAGAAGACGAACGCGAGCGCCGTGCAGACGATCGCCAGCACGAAGACCGAGACGATGACCTCGGGGCCCGGCACCGACGCCGGCAGGTGGAGGAGCGCGACCGGCGTGTAGGCGAGTGCGGTCAGCGTCAGCGAAGCGGCGATCACGCCGAGCGCGGGCAGGCCGCTCAGGTAACGGTCGAGGATCAGCGGGCCGAGCGCGTAGCAGAAGGCGACGCCGAGGACCTCCGCGATCGCGCGCGCGTCCGCACCGCCGGTATCGAAGCCGACGAGCGCCGCGACGCCGAGGAGGCCGACGAGCAGCCCGGCGAGCGTGCGCGGCCCGAGTCGCTCCCGGCTGCCGGTGGAGAGGGCGAGCACCACGCCGATCAGCGGCACCGCGGCGATCAGGAGCGCCGTCAGCGAGCTCGACAGATGCTGCTCGGCTCTCGCGAGCAGAAGCCACGGCACGGCCACCTCGATGACGGTGAAGACGACGAGCGGCCGCCAGCGCGCCGGCAGCGGACGCAGCTCGTGTCGCCACGCGGCCAGTGGCAGGAGGAGCGCGACGGCGATCGCCGCGCGGGCCCAGACGAGCGTCGCCGGCGACAGGTCCCGCACAGCGATCTTGATGAACAGGTACGGGATCCCCCAGATCACGCACATTGCTGCGAAGAGGAACAGGCCGCGCCGGGTCATGCCCGGCTTCTACCAGCTGGCTCGCCGGTGGTGTCACGGCGCGCAAGAAACTCGCGTTTTGCGAGTCTTCTCGGGTAGATGGCCGATTCAGCCGATACCGACCATGTGTTCCGCGCGCGGCTCCCGGCGACGCCGCCCTCGATAGGGCTCTTCCGCGAACAGCTTCGGCGCTGGCTCGAGCAGCACGACGTGAGCTCGGCCCAGGTCTTCGACATCGTGCTCGCCTGTTCCGAGTCGCTCACGCTCGTGATCGAGGAGCAGCCGACCAAGCGGGCGCTCGTCGTGGACGTCGAGGCGACGATCGACGACGGCGATCTCGTGCTGACGACACGCGACTACGGTCTCTGGCACGAGACACACGCACGGGACGTGGAGGAGCCGCTCGGCCTCTCGCTCATGCGCGCGCTGATGGACTCCGTCGAGCTCGAACGGCACCGCGACGGCCAGCGGATCACGCTGCGCAAGCGCGTCGCGATCGCGAACGGCGAGCAGCGGGCGCTCCCGCTCTAGGTCCTGTCACGCCGCCTGTCTCCGGCTTTGGGGCAGAATCTCCCTGCAATGCGGGGGGTAAGACGAAAACGGGCACTCACGGTGGCTGCCGTCGTTCTGGCGTCGGCCGCGATCGCGGCCACCGCGCGGGCAGTCACGATCACGCACGCGATCGTGCTCGACCGGTCGATCGCGGGGGTCAACCTGGGGGAGACGCGAGGGAGCATCGAGCGGCGGATCGGCACCGGGTACATCGTCTCGATCCGCACCGACACGTCGACCGCGCCCCCCAGCCACGTCGAGCGGATCGGCTACGACGCGGCCGGGCTGTACGTCACCTACGCGTCCGCCGGTGCCGCTCCACGCCAGCTCGCGGCCGGCAAGGCAATGGTGCTCGAGACGACCTGGACGTCGTTCCGCACGCCGCAGGGCGTCCACGTCGGCTCGGCCCTCGCGGCGGTGAAGGCGATCGCCGGCGTCCGCTGTTTCGGCGCCGTCTGCCAGCACGGCTTCGCCGGCAAGGGCGGCGGGACGTCGTTCCTCGTCGACCTCGTCCGCAAGAAGGTCGTCCGGATCGTCGTCAGCTTCGGACGCTGACGGGTCCCGCGGCGACGTTCTCCGGATTTCGACTACTGTCGCCCCGTGAACTTCGGCCGCAGCCCGATCCTGCTCATCGTCGCGCTCTTCTTCTTGCTCTTCATCGTGCTCTCGATCGTCAACCGCCATAGCTCGACGAGCGTGAACGACTCCGACCGGGCGCTGAGGACGTCCCAGGCGCTGAACCGCGTCATGGACGCCGAGGCGACATTCCTCAAGCAGCACGGGTCGTACACCGGGCACGTGGCGGACCTGATCCCGATCCAGAAGCAGATCGGCACCGACCTCACCGACAGCATCGTCAACATCCAGGTCGACTCGAGCGGCGACAAGACGTACTTCGTACAGGTCGGGAGCACCGTCCTCCTGCTCAACCGGACGCTCACGAACGGGAAGGTCGTGCAGCACAGCTGCCTGCAGATCAAGAGCGCAGGCAAGCCCTACTGCACGCGGACGACGTCGGACATCAAGAAGACGCTCCCGAACGGTCCGACCGGCACCACCGGCCCCACCGGGCCGACTGGTCGCTAGCGACGCCACCGGACAGGCTGGTAGGCTGTCCGCCATGGGATTCGGATCAATCGGTGCGGGGGAACTGCTGATCCTGCTCCTGGTCGTCCTTCTCGTCTTCGGTCCGAAGCGGCTTCCCGAGATGGGGCGCTCGCTCGGACGTGGCATGCGCGAGTTCAAGAACTCCGTGACGAAGGACGACCATCAACCGGCTGAGCTCACCACGGCTCCGGCGGTCGAGGAGCCTGTTCGGGCATCCGTCAGCACCAGCAAGCGCGAACACGACTCGATCTAGGCCATGCGCCTTCTGCCGCGTCGCCTCCAGCACGGGGAAGAGGCGACCGTTGTCGAGCACCTCGGTGAGCTTCGCACACGCGTCTTCTTCTGTCTGATCGCGATCGTCGCGACGACGACGTTCACCTACATCTTTCACCACCGGATCCTCGACTGGCTGAATCGACCGCTGCCGCACGGCGAAAAGCCGATCGCGTTCGACGTGACCGAGCCGTTCCTGACCGCGTTCTGGGTCAGCCTCTGGGCGGGCGTCCTGCTGGCGCTGCCGATCATCCTCTGGCAGGTCTGGGGCTTCTTCGCGCCGGCGTTCGAAAAGGGCATGCAGCGCAAGGTCGTCGGCTTCGCGCTCTTCGCCGCCTTCCTGATGGCCGCAGGCATCGCCTTCGGCTACTTCATCGTGCTCGACCCGGCCGTGCACTTCCTCACGAACTACGACCACAACCAGTTCGACTTCAAGCCGCGCGCCAAGAGCTACTACTCCTTCGTCACGCTGATCATGGTCGCGACGGCGATCGTGTTCGAGCTCCCGGTGTTCATCCTGGCCATGGCCCGGATCGGCATCCTGCCTGCCGACCGGCTGCGGCGGAACCGGCGCATGGGCTACGTGATCGTTGCGGCCCTCGCGGTCGCGCTCCCCGGCGTCGATCCGGTCACGACCACGCTCGAGATGATCCCGCTGATGATCCTCTTCGAGGCGTCGATCTGGCTCGCGGTCTTCTTCGACCGACGCTGGAAGCGCGATGCAGAGGCACGCGAAGCTTCCTGGCAGGCCGAGTACGGCGACTTCGGCGACTTCGACACGATCTAGCTCCGCGTTGGCGGCCGACGGCTTCGCCGACCGGATCAGGGCGCTCGCTCTCTCCTTCCCGGAGACGTACGAGGACGAGCCATGGGGCCATCCGGTGTTCAAGGTCGCGGACAACCGGATGTTCGCGGCGATCTCGTCGGGACTGCCCGTTCGGCTGACGGTCAAGCTCACGGCCGAGGAGCGTGAGATCGCCATGCTGCTCCCGTTCGTGAGCGTCGCGCGCTACGTCGGCCGCTACGGCTGGATCACGGCCGAGGTGACGGACGAGGATTCGCTCGACGCCGCGCTCGAGTGGGTTCGCGAGAGCTACTGGCTCAAGGCTCCGGCGCATCTGCGCAAGGCCGTCGAATGACCGAGCCGCCGCTCGTCGAGGCGGTGCTGCCGCAGCTCGCCGGGCGGATCGAGGCGACGCTGCGCGCACAGGGGGAGGAGCGCCTGGCGGAGCAGGTCCCGACGCTCGCGGATCACGGAGGTCTGCCCGTGCGATCAGCCGTACTGCGGCAGCTTCCACACGCTGAAACGTCCGATCAAGCGCTGGTTCATCCGCGGTCGCCAGGTCGAGCTGCGCGACGACGGGCCGGGGGAGATCTCCGTCGACGTCGTCCGCGGCGAGATCGCCTACGTCGAGGTGCTGTACGTCGACGGCGTCCGCGAGAGGCTCGCCCGTCTGCCGCCGGAGTAGCATTCGGCTGTCATGACTCGCGCACCCTGCTAACCCGCCAGGCGTAGCGGCCTTGGCCGCACGGTCGTCCTGCTGCTCGCGATCGAGCTCCTCGACGAGCTCGTCTACGGGACGATCGGGGCGGCGTGGCCGCTGATCCGCCACGACCTCTCGCTCGGCTACGCGCAGGTGGGTCTGTTGCTCGCGGTCCCGGGGTTCGTCGGTTGCGTGCTCGATCCGCTGATCGGTGCCGCCGGCGATACGCGCTTCCGGCGCACCGTGCTCGTGGCCGGGGGAGCGGTCTTCGCGTGCGCGGCCGCGATCGCCGCAGGTGCTCCCGGCTTCGCGGCGCTGCTCGTCGCGCTCGTCCTCGCCAACCCGGCAAGCGGCGCCTTCGTCAGCCTCGCGCAGGCGACCCTGATGGACGTGCTCCCCGGCGAGCGCGAGCGGAGCATGGCGCGCTGGACGCTCGCGGGCGCGTTCGGATACGTCGGCGGCCCGCTGCTCGTCTCGACAGCACTCTGGCTGGGCTTCGGCTGGCGGGCGGCTCTGGCCGGGCTCGCCGTCGTCGCGGTGCCGCTGGCGGTTGCTGCCCGCCGCGCGCCGCAGATCGCGCCCTCGGAGCCGCAGGCGCTCGCGGCCAGCATCCGCTCGTCGCTCGCCGCGCTCCGCCGCGCCGAGGTGCTGCGCTGGCTGGCGACGCTCGAGGCCGCCGACCTGCTTCTGGACGTCTTCCACGGGTTCCTGGCCCTCTACCTGGTCGACGTCGCGCGGCTCGACCCGGGCGCGGCCGCGATCGGCGTCGCTGTCTGGGCCGGCACGGGGCTCCTCGGCGACTGGCTGCTGCTCGCGGTGGTCCGGCGCATGGACGGGCTTCGCTACCTGCGTCTGAGCGCAGCGGCGTCGCTCGCGGTCTATCCGGCGTTCCTCCTCGTCTCGTCGCCGGGGGCGAAGCTGACGCTCGTAGCGGCGCTCGGCCTGCTCAACTCGGGCTGGTACGCGATTCCGAAGGCGCGGCTGTACGAGGCACTGCCGGGCCAGAGCGGCGCAGCCGTCGCAGTCGGCGGCATCGGCGGCCTGGTCGGGGCTGCCGTCCCGCTCGTCCTCGGCGTCGTGGCGTCGTCGGCCGGCCTGCAGCCGACCATGTGGATCCTCGTCCTCGCCCCGCTCGTGCTCTTCGCGGCCTCGCGCAACTCAAAGACACACACGAACCGGCCGTGCCCCTGAGGGACGGTGGACATGGCCGCCGCGGCGAACTTCGCTGTCAGACACCGAAGCTCCAGGTGCAGGGAAAATGTCTCGCCCGGACCTGTCGAGTGACAATGCGAGAATCGGCCGTGTCCGGGCTGACCGTGCGAGTCGGCTTCGGGACCGGAAGTATCCTTTGGTCTCGATGAAGGTCGTTCTTCCCGATCGGACCGAGCTCCAGCTTCCTGACGGCGCCACCGGCCTCGACGCCGCGAAGGCGATCGGCCCGAAGCTCGCCGAGCAGGCCGTGCTCGTGCGCTCGAACGGCCACGTGCGCGACCTGAGGCTGCCGCTCGAGGACGGCGAGGAGATCCAGATCCTGACCACGCGCGACACGTCCGACCCGGACGCGCTGTCAGTCCTGCGCCACTCGTCGGCGCATCTGCTGGCCGAGGCGGTGCGCCGGCTCTACCCCGGCGTGAAGGTCGCGATCGGCCCGCCGATCGAGAACGGCTTCTACTACGACTTCGAGTTCCCGGAGCCGATCTCGGAGGACGACCTCGCGCGCATCGAAGAGGAGATCGGCAAGGAGCTCGCCCAGGGCCGCAGCTGGACGCGCGAGGAGATCTCCCGCGACGAGGCGCGCACCCGCTTCGAGGCGGACCAGGAGCCGTTCAAGGTCGAGCTCGTCGACACCGCGGAAGGCGACATCTCCCTCTACACGCAGCTGTCGAAGGATGGGGGCGAGTTCACCGACCTCTGCCGCGGCCCGCACCTGCAGGACTCGAAGCCGATCAAGGCGCTGAAGCTCACCGGCCTCGCCGGCGCGTACTGGCGCGGGGACTCGACGAAGCCGCAGCTGACGCGGATCTACGGCACCGCGTTCTACTCGCAGGCCGACCTCGATGCCTACCTGGAGCGGCTCGAAGAGGCGCGCAAGCGCGACCATCGCCGTCTCGGCACGCAGCTCGACCTCTTCCACCTCGACGAGGGCTCGCCCGGCTCGCCGTTCTGGCATCCGAAGGGAATGGTGATCTGGAACGAGCTGGAGGACCTCCGCAGGCGGGAGAACCTCCGCCGTGGCTACGTCGAGGTGAGGACGCCCCTGATCTACGACAAGTCGGTCTGGGAAACCTCCGGGCACTGGGAGAAGTTCCGCGAGCACATGTTCCTGATACCCGAGGGCGAGCGCACCTTCGGGCTGAAGCCGATGAACTGCCCCGGGCACGTGCTCGTCTTCGGCAATCGCACGCGCAGCTACCGCGAGCTTCCGCTGCGGCTCGCCGAGGCCGCGCCGCTCCACCGCAACGAGCTCGCCGGGACGCTCCACGGCTTGACGAGGGTCCGGCTCCTGACGCAGGACGACTCACACCTCTTCTGCACCCGCGAGCAGATCGAGGAAGAGGTCTTCGGCTGTCTCGACTACACGGTCTACCTGTACGGGCTCTTCGACCTCGCGTTCCGCTTCGAGCTCTCGACCCGGCCCGAGAACAGGCTCGGCACGGACGAGGAATGGGACTTCACCGAAGGGGCGCTGAGGGCCGCGCTCGACAGGCGGGGGCTCGAATACGAGCTGAACGAGGGAGACGGCGCTTTCTACGGGCCGAAGATCGACCTCCACATGACCGACTCCCTCGGGCGGGACTGGCAGATGGGCACGATCCAGCTCGATGCGCTCATGCCGCAGCGCTTCGGCGTCACCTACGTCGGCTCCGACAACCACGAGCACACGCCGTACATGATCCACAGGGCGAGCTTCGGCTCGCTCGAGCGCTTCATCGGCATCCTGATCGAGCACTACGCCGGCGCGTTCCCGTTCTGGCTCGCGCCTGTACAGGTCCGCGTGATCCCGGTCGGCGAGGACCACCGTGAGGCCGCAACCGCGCTCGCCGGGCGGATTCCGTATCGGGTCGAGGTGGACGACTCCGACGAGACCGTCGGCAAGCGCATCCGCAACGCCGAGGTCGAGAAGATCCCCTACGTCGTCGTGTACGGCGACAGGGAATCGGACGACGCGCTGGCCATCCGCGAGCGTGGCGGGGAGCAGTCCACGAAGTCGCTTGCGGACTTCCTGGCCGAACTTGGTACGCTTTGACCCTGCAAGCAGGAGCGGCACTAGTCTCCTCACCTCCCGAGCCGAAGCTCCGTGGGGGTTCAACCGAGTCGAGAGACGAGGGCGAAGGCCGTTGCTTGCTTGCGACGGTCTTGTCGTTTTTAGGAAAGGAATTCGCAGCTTGGTGACAGCTCTTTGAGGCCGAGACGGTTTGTCGAGCCGGTCCGTCCGGTCCCCCAGACCAGGATCAACGAGAACATTCGTGTGCCCCGCGTCCGGCTGATCGATGACGACGGGACGCAACTCGGGATCAAGGCGACAAAGGACGCTCTCGCCCACGCCGAGTCCAAGGGGCTCGACCTGGTCGAGGTGGCGGCGCAGGCCGATCCGCCGGTTGCCAAGGTCATGGACTACGGGAAGTACCGCTACGAGCAGGAGCAGAAGGCAAAGCTCGCACGCAAGCACCAGTCACAGATCCACGTCAAGGAGATCAAGTTCAGGCCGAAGATCTCGATTCACGATTACGAGACGAAGAAGGGCCACGTCGTTCGCTTCCTCAACCAGCGCGCGAAGGTCAAGGTCACGATCATGTTCCGGGGGAGGGAGAACCTCCATCCGGAGCGGGGGCGCGACCTGCTGATGCGCCTCTACGAGGACGTGAAGGAGATCGGCCAGATCGAATCGTCCCCCGAGCTCGACGGCCGCAACATGGTCATGGTGCTCGGGCCGACCAAGAACGCAGGAGTGAAGCTCGATGCCAAAGCAGAAGACGAAGAGCGCGGCGAAGAAGCGGTTCCGGGTGACGGGAGCGGGCAAGCTGATGCGCCGTCACGGGATGAAGAGCCACATCCTCGAGAAGAAGTCCGCCAAGCGCAAGCGTGATTTCGCGAACGAGCAGCCCGTCGCGCCCAGCGACGTGCGCGAGGTGAAGAAGCTGCTGGGGAGGGGATCCTGAGTGCCGCGCGTCAAGCGGTCCGTCCACGGCAAGAAGAAGCGGCGTAAGGTCCTCGAGCAGGCGAAGGGCTACTGGGGGCTCAAGCATTCGAGCTACCGCCGGGCGAAGGAGCAGGTCGACCGCTCGCTCGTGTACGCCTACCGTGACCGGAAGGTCCGCAAGCGCACGATGCGGTCGCTCTGGATCATCCGCATCAACGCGGCGGCCCGGCAGGAGGGACTCTCCTACAGCCAGTTCGTCGCCGGGTGCAAGAAGGCCGAGATCGAGCTCGACCGCAAGGTGCTGGCCGACCTCGCGGTGAGCGATCCGGGAGCGTTCAAGGCCGTGGCCGAGAAGGCCAAGGCCGCGCTCGAGGCCAGCTGAGCTTCGAGCTCCGATCGGCGCGTCCCGGGGACGCTGAGGGTATCGAGGCAGTCGTCAACGAGCTTTCGCGGGCGCTCCACGACGAGGACGAGTCGAGTGTGGCCGAGATCCGGTCCTGGTTCGAGATGCCGGACCTGGTGATGCTCGTCGCCGAGATCGACGGCCGCATCGCCGGGTACGCGGACCTCACCGATCAGGCGGAGGAGCATCTGCGTTTTTGGATCGACTTGCGGGTGCCTCCCGGGAGCGGCCGGGAGATCGGGGCGGCGCTGCTCGAGGCGATGGAGGTGCGGGCGAAGCAGATGGCTGTCCCCGGCGCGAGCGTCAGGGTGTCCGTGCCGTCGACGTACGACCTGGGTCGACGCCTCGCCGAGAGTCTCGGCTACGAGCCGTTCCGGCACTCGTTCCAGATGCGGATCGACTTCGACGGCGAGCTCGCGGCGCCGGAGTGGCCGGACGGAGTCTCTGCCCGGGCGTTCGTGCCCGGTCAGGACGACGAAGCCGTCTACGAGGCACAGGACAACGCGTTCGCCGATCACTTCGAGCACGCCAGGTGGCCCTACGAGAACTGGCGTCGCTGGGCGTTCACGGAGTCGTTCGATCCCGCGCTCTGGCTGGTCGCGGAGGACGGGGCTGAGATCGCCGGCGTGTGTCTCTGCCGAGCCGAGGGGAGTGCCGGCGCCGAGGTGGGGTGGGTGAACGTCCTGGGTGTGCGGCCTCCCTGGCGCCGACAGGGGCTCGCGCGCGCGCTCCTGCTGCAGGCGTTTGCGGAGTTCCGCACACGCGGCAAGCGGGGTGCGGGCCTCGGTGTCGACGGTCTCAACACCACGGGAGCCGTGCGGCTCTACGAGCAGGCGGGCATGCACGTTGCACGCCGGTTCGACCAGTACCAGAAGTCGCTCGACCCGTGATCACCTCGCCTGCGAACGAGAAGCTGAAGCTCGTCCGCAAGCTGCAATCGGAGAGCTGGCGCCGGAAGCTCGGGCTCTTCGTGGCCGAGGGGGAGGATCTCGTCGAGGCTGCCCACGCCGCAGGCGTCGAGCCCGTCGAGTTGCTCGTCGCAGGTGAGACGGTGGCGCCGGAGCTGCTCGCGTCGGTCTCGGACCTGCCACATCCGCCCAGGGTCGTCGCCGTCTATCGCCGTGCCGACCTCCCAAGCAACAACTTGTTACTTGGTGTGGCGCTGTGGCGGGTCGTGGATCCCGGGAACGTCGGCGCGATCGTGCGGACGGCGGGCGCGTTCGGAGCCTCGGTGGCGCTCTCCGACGGGTGCGCCGACCCGACGTCGCCGCGCGCGCTGCGGGCATCTGCGGGAGCGCTCTTCCGCGTGCCGCTCGCCACGTTCGACGACGCGCCCGGGCGGCTTGTCGCGCTCGTTGCGCACCGCGGGACGCCGCTGGCGGAGATCGACCTCGCCCAGCCGGTGACCTTCGTGTTCGGTGCGGAGCGCGAGGGGCTGCCCGACGACGTCGTCGCGCGGTGCGAGGCGGTTGCGACGATCCCGATCTCGAGTGCGGTCGAGTCGCTGAACGTCGCGGCGGCGGCCGCGATCGCGCTCTACGAAGCTGCGGAGCATCGAGTCGCCGCCGGTCCGCCAGGGATGTCTACCGAGTCCAGCTAGAGCTTCTTCCGTCCGGTGCGTCCGAAGGCCACGCGGCCACCAGCGTGCCCCGCTGGCCAGATCGTCGAGCGGTACGCACGGCGTGTGCTCGATTCCCTGCTCGTTCAGGACCAGCTCGATCTTGGTGATCAGCTTCGCGAGATCCGCCCGCTCACTGGTGCGCTCGAACTCGTCGTGCAGGCGCTTGAGCTCGGGCGTCCACGGGCCCTCGGGGCAGAGCGAGTAGTTGAACCCCGTTAGGAACATGATCCGGGAGACCCTGTCCTCCACGAGCTCTTGCTCGGTCGGCGGCTCCGTCCTTTCGACCTCGACGCCGTCGATCTCAGTCACCCTCGAGAGGATCTCGGGCTTGTTCCGGTCGAACGCGTCGATGAGCGGCTGCCCCCAGATCTCGGCGGTGTACCACCCGAAGAAGAAGCCCCACGCATAGTCCGGCGAGGCGTAGAGGCTGAAGTACGCCTCGGGCCCGGGAACCCGGAGCGGCCAGGGCTGGCCGGGAATGGCCTTGTGCGGCCAGAACAGATAGCCCTCATGCTCGCAGTCGAGGGCGAAGACGAGCTCGTCGGGACCGGTGAGCGAGCGCAGCGCCTCGAGCGCACGGGCGTAGAAGTCGTCGAGCAGCCGCTCGAAGTCCGGTCGCTCGTCGCCGGGATCGAGCGCGGCGAGCATGGTCCCGGCCGCCGGCGGAGCGACGTAAAGCACGCTGCCGATGTCGTACGCGACGGACGGCGTCGGCAGGGGATGGACATCCCCGTGGGACGCGTCCTCGATCTTGGTCGAGAGGTCGCCCTCGATCTGGTCGATGAAGGCCTGCATCTCCTCGCTTCTCAGGCTCAGCCAGCCGGTTACTTCGGAAGGCTCGCCCATCGCTAGTCCTTCTTCCCCGGGTTGAGCAGGCCTTTCGGGTCGAACGCGCGCTTCAGCTCGCGGTGAAGCTCGACCGCGCGCGGGCCCCACTGGCGCTCGAGCCAGCCGCGCTTCGTCCAGCCGATGCCGTGCTCGCCTGAGATCGAGCCCCCGAGCCGGATCGCCATGGCGAAGAGGTCCTCGGCGCCGGCGCGGGCGCGGGCGAGCTCGGCCTCGTCTCGCGGATCGATCACGAAGTTCGCGTGCACGTTGCCGTCCCCCGCGTGGCCCCAGCTGCAGGCGGCGAGATCGTGCCGGCGGCCGATCTCCACCGTCTCGTCGATCGCCTCCGCGAGCCGGTCGAGCGGGACGACGACATCCTCGCCCGACTTGCCGCCGCGAAGCGAGATGACGGCGAACGCGACGCCCTCTCGCCAGCGCCAGAGGTCGGCCGGGTCAGGCGCCTGCACGGCCACGGCACCCTCGCCGAGGACCTCGACGAGCTCGTCGCGGAGGTTTTCCGCCTCCGCCCGCCTCCCGTCCGCTTCGGCGATGACCATGAAGCCTGCGCCCGCAGGGACGCCACCCGGAAACGCGCCGCCGGCGGCCGCGAGCGCGCCCGCGTCGAGGTACTCGAGCGCGGCCGGGACGAGCCCGGAGCCGACGACCCGCTCGAGCGCCGCGCAGCCGGCAGCCGTGTCGCGGTACAGCCCGACGACGGGGAAAGCCGCCTCGGGCGTGGGGATCAGCCGCAGCCACGCAGCGGTCACGATGCCGAGCGTCCCCTCGGAGCCGATCAGGAGGCTCCGGAGGTCGTAGCCGGCGACGTCCTTCCGGATCGGACCGCCGATCGCGATCACTTCCCCGGGCGGCACGACGGCTTCGAGCCCGGTCACCCAGCGCCCGGTGACCCCGTACTTGAACGCATGCGGCCCGCCGGCGTTGGTCGCGATGTTGCCGCCGATCTGCGACTGCTCGGACGCGCCGGGGTCGGGCGGAAAGAGGAGCCCACTCTCGCGCGCCAACCGGTGGACGTGGCCCGTGCGGACGCCCGCCTCGACGTGTGCGCGCCAGAGCAGCGGCTCGAAGGCGCGGACGCGGTCCATCCGGTCGAGCGCGAGCACGACGCCCCCCTCGACGGGCACGGCGCCGCCCGCGAACCCGGTCCCGCCGCCGCGCGGCGTCAGCGGGGTGTCGTGCTCGTAACACCACTCGAGCACACGCGCGACGTCCTCGGCCGAGCCCGGGAAGACGACCGCGTCCGCGCGACCTTCGATCCCGCGCGTCTCGGTGGCGTCCCGGCTGTAGACGGGGTCGCTGCCGTCGAGCACGGCACCCTCTCCGAGGAGCGCCGCGAGCTCCTTACCAGGCCCCGCCGCCACCGCCTCCGCCTCCTCCGCCGCCGCCCCCGGAGAAGCCGCCGCCCGAGCCGCTCGAGCTCGGAGGGGAGAGCGCCGAGCCGAAGCCCGCGGAGAGGTCACCGATTGCGAGGGCGCTCGGCCCGGAGCCGAGGTCGCCGTACGGCGTGATCCAGTAGATCCGGCTCTGGTCGTGCAGCTCCTGCGGCATCCGCAGCTGGGCTCCCTGCAGGACGCGCTCGGCGATGCCGAACGCGATCCCGTAGACGAGGTACTTCTCCCAGAGCTGCAACGTCGCGGGCGGTGCGTCCTGGAGCCGGGGGAAGTCGGTCAGGTAGTGGCGGAAGGCCTGCCAGCGCTGGGCCTCGAGCTCCCCCGCCTTCGTCCGCCGCCGCCAGACCTTGGCGTGGAGGAACGCGAGGAAGAGCGCGGCCGCGTTGACGATCATGCAGATGCCGATCGCGAGCAGGACGATGTCCGTCCAGCGGGGCGCGGCGTCGCGCCAGCGCGTGCCCGGGATCGCGATCAGGATCACGCCCGCGATCAGGAAGCCGATGATCGCGATCCAGGTCGCCCACGCGCCGCCGCCGACGTACCAGCGCTTCGCCCCGATCGCGGTGCCGACGCGCTCCTTGAAGCTCTCGAACCGCTTCGCGTTCTCCGTGCGCTCGGCCTTGATCCGGTCGCGCATGTTCGAGAGGCGTTCGGGCCCGTTCGCGAGGACGGCGTTGAAGACGGCGGCGACGGAGCTCTCCCACGGCTCGAGGTCCATGCTCTGGTCGCCCGGCGAGAGCTCGAGGTCGGCGACCTGCTCTTTCTTCAGGCCGCCCCACGAGTCGTGCTCGGTCGTGACCGGCTTGGACGTGTAGTAGCCGCGGCGGATCAGGTCGAACAGGGTCGCCGTGAGCTCGAGCGAGCCCGGCTCCGTGCTCTGTCGCAGGAGCGGCGGCACGAGGGCGGGCGCGCTGTCGGTCGGCGGGGCCTGCTCGTACTCGCGGTCGTAGTCGGCCTTCCGCTCGCGGCCGAAGACGAGCCAGATCAGCCCGATGATCGCGAGCGCCGGGACGAGGCCGATCAGCGCCAGGTAGCCGGCTGTGCGGAGCCAGTGGTGCTCGGCGTCGTCGATCTGCGCCTGGTTGTCGACGTACGACTGCTCGTCCGCGATCTCCTCGTGGACGATCTTCGCGAGGCCGTTCCCGTCCACCGTCTTCGCGCCGGCGGTGGAGGTGAGCAGGGAGCGCGGGAAGACGACGCGCATCTCGACGAACTGGTGCGCGGGGACGTTGACCGCCTGCAGCGTCGCCCGGGTCGGGAACCTGGCCGTGACGCCCTTGACCCAGCGCGGATGGCCGTAGACGCGGTAACGCGGGCCCCTGGCCGGGCCGGGGAGCACCATCACCGCCGAGAGGCGCCCGAGCGACGTCTTCCACTCGTCTCCCCAGACCTTCATGTTCACGTCGACGACGTCGTTGTAGGCGACTGCGAGCCCGCGCAGGCGGTAGGTGATCGTGAAGGTGCGCTGCTCGTCGAGCGCCGAGTAGTGCCAGACGATGCGCACCTTGTTCGAGTCGTGCTCGACGCCGTACTTGCCGGGAGTGTCGCTGCTGCCGAGCTTCGTGTTCCCGCCCGGCTCGTCCGCCCGGCCGTTCTCGGACACGAGCACATGGTCGATCGACTCGCCCTTGCGGAGCGGGATGTCGCGGTACGCGCCGCTGAACGGGCCGGAGAAGGAGAACCCGATGTCCTCGCGGACGAGCAGCGAGCCGTCCTTCGCGATCCGCACGTTGACGTTCGCCTGCGTGAGCGAGTACGACTTCGCAGACGCGACGGGAGCGAGAACGAGCGCCGCGACGGCGGCAACGGCCGTGGCGAGCAGGATGAGTCGGCCGCGGTTCAGGACGACGGAGGCGGCGACGGCGCTACGGGCGGCGCCGGGTCCGAAGGTGCTGCCGGTGCCGCGTCGGTGCCGAACGACACCTGAGGGACCTCGCGGTCGGCTGCGTCGTCGGTCTGGAAGTACTCGCGGGACCGGAAGTTGAAGATCCCGGCGATGATGTTCGTCGGCACGGTCTGCAGCGCGTTGTCGTAGGTCAGCACCGTGTCGTTGTAGACCTGGCGGGAGATTGCGATGTTCTGCTCGGTCTCGGAGAGCTGCGCCTGCAGCTGCTGGAAGTTCTCGGTCGCCCGCAGCTGCGGGTAGTTCTCGGCGACGGCGAACAGCCTCCCGAGCGCCTGAGTGAGCACGTTCTCGGCCGCGCCCTGCTGCTCGGGTCCCTGCGCTTGCTGGGCGGCAGTGCGGGCCTGCGTGACCTCGTCGAAGGTCCCGCGCTCGTGGGCGGCGTAGCCCTTGACCGTCTCGACCAGGTTCGGGATCAGGTCGTGGCGTCGTTTCAGCTGGACGTCCACCTGCGCCCACGCGTTCTGCGCGCGGTTGCGCTTCTGGACGAGCCCGTTGTACATCCCGACGAGGATGAACGCGAACAGGGCGACGATCACGATGATCACGATCGCGACGATCAGGCCGGAGCTGACGGCGAGGACCACGGCCGAACCCTACAGCGGCGTGGGGCGGCTTGCGACCCAGATCGTGTCCTCGCCGCCCTCGTAGACGCGCCGGTCGAACCAGCCGTAGCAGTGCTCGATCCCGAGCCCCGAACGCCGGATCAGGTCGGCCCACTCCGGCGGCGAGATCCACGCGAGCGCCATCGTCGACTCGCCCTGTGGCCCACGCACGGAAAGGGTCAGCGTGCGCGCCTGCTCGTCCCAGTCGGCCCGCTCGAAGATCCCCGGCTCGCGCTCGATCCAGCGGTCGTGCGTCTCGACGATGTCCGCCTGGCTCGGCGTGAAGACGTCGAAGACGAGGCGCCCGCCGGGGAGCAGGAGGTCGCGGGCCGCCTCGAGCCCGCGGAGGCGCTCGCGGTCGTCGGGGAGGTGCAGGAAGGCGCGGAACGGGCAGATCACGAGCGAGACGTGCTCCTGCACCGGCGGCGCGCGCAGGTCGCCGACGCGCAGGTCGACGAGCTCGCCGACGCCCGCGAGCGCGGCCTGCTCGCGGCACACCTCGAGCATCCTCTCGCTCGAGTCGACGCCGATCACCGGGATTCCGGCGGCCGCGATCGGGACGGCGATCCTCCCGGTCCCGACACCGAGCTCGACGACGGGCCCGTCACCCGCGGCGCGCGCCTCCTGGATGTAGAAGGGCACGTCCTCGGTGACGCTCAGGCTCCACGGGTCGTACAGCCGGGCGATCGCGTCGTAGGGGCTCGGTTCGCTCGTGATCATGCGATTCTCGCCGGGGGCAGTGTCTGACACTGATCCGCGTTGGTGTCGGGCACGGCGCCGGAGCAGTGCCAGACACGGTGCCAGAAAGGTGTCAGACACCGTGCCGGAGATGTGTCAGAGAAGTGCCAGGCACCGAACGGTGCACGGCGGCTATCCTCAGGCCGTGAGCAGTACGCGTGCAGCGTTCCTGTTTCCCCGGCCCCGGCTCGTGTCCGGGGATCGGGGCTCGCGCGCGTAGCGTCCTCCGATTCGCAGGGCCGGGCCGGGGCGATCTCGTCCCGTCGACCATCCCGGAGGAGCACCTGTGAACGACCGAAAAGCCGATACATTCGCCGCCGTGGACGCGAACCAGTTCGAGACTCTGGCGGCGGATATCGCCGCCTCGGCGACCCTCGAGGAGCTCGAGGAAAAGCGTGTGCGGTACCTGGGTCGCAAGAGCGAGCTCAAGCTGGCCCTGCGCGAGGTTCGCGATCGCGAGACCGGGATCACGCTGAATGCGGGTCGTGAGCAACTCGAAGCCGCCGTCGAGCAAAGGCAGATCGAGCTCGAGCGCGCCGAGCTCGATCGCGTGTACGCCGAGAGCGCCGTCGACGTCACGCTGCCCGGAGACCCGGTCCCGCGCGGGCGTCTCCATCTGCTCACGCAGATTCGGCGCGAGATCGAGGACATCTTCCTCGGCATGGGCTACGAGGTCTACGAGGGCGACGAGGTCGTCGACGCGTGGAGCAACTTCGACGCGCTGACGACCGACCGTGGCCACCCGTCGCGCTCGCCGAGCGACACCTTCTACCTCACCGCCGACGTGCTCCTGCGCACGCACACGTCGCCCGACCAGATCCGCCTGATGGAGGCGAGGAAGCCGCCGATCTACGCGATCATGCCCGGCCGCGTCTACCGCCGGGACACGCCCGACGCGACCCACTCGCCGACCTTCCTGCAGGTCGAGGCGCTCGTCGTCGACCGCGGCATCACCCTCGCCGACCTGAAGGGGACGGTGCTGCACTTCTTCCGGCAGCTCTTCGGTCCCGCGCGCGAGGTGCGCATGCGGACGAGCTTTTTCCCCTTCACCGAGCCCTCGGTGGAGTTCGACGTGACCTGCTTCATCTGCGACGCGCAGGGCTGTCCCGTGTGCAAGCACTCCGGCTGGATCGAGATGGGCGGCGCCGGCTGGGTCGATCCGGACGTGTTCCGGAACGTGGGCTACGACCCCGACGAGTGGTCGGGCTTCGCGTTCGGGCTCGGCATCGAGCGCATCGCCATGCTTCGGCACGGGCTCCCCGACCTGCGCCTGTTCTGGGAGAACGACGTGCGCGTGCTGGGGCAGTTCTAGGTGGCGCAGTGAAGGTTCCCGTCTCCTGGCTGCGCGACTACGTCGCGTTCGACCTACCCGTCGAGGAGCTCGGCCGCCGGCTCGTGTTCACGAGCTGCGAGGTCGACCGCATCGTGCACCGCGGCGTGCCGGAGGAGGACGGCAACCTCGGCCGTTTCCTCGTCGGCCGCGTGCTCGAGGCGGAGAAGCATCCGAACGCCGACAGGCTCCAGCTCTGCCGCGTCGACGTGGGGGAGGGAGAGCCCCGCCAGATCGTCTGCGGCGCGTGGAACTTCGGCGCCGGCGCGACCGTCGCGGTCGCGCTGCCGGGGGCGCGGCTCCCGAACGGGCTCGAGCTCGAGCAGCGCAAGGTGCGCGGCGAGCTGTCGGACGGGATGATCCTGGCCGAGGACGAGGTCGAGCTCGGCACCGACCACTCCGGGATCATGCTCCTCGACGCGGCGCTCGGGCCGGGCACGCCGCTCGTCGACGTGCTCCCGCTCGCCGACACGGTGCTCGAGATCGAGACGGGCTACAACCGGCCGGACCTGACCTCCGTGTACGGCATCGCACGCGAGGTGTCCGCGCTGCTCGACGTCGAGCTGGCGCCGCCGCCCGGGCGCGATCCCGAGCGCGTCGGCGACGAGTCCGTCGACATCCGCATCGACGACCTCCAGCGCTGCCCGCGCTACATCGGCCGGCTCTTCCGCGACGTGACGGTCGGCGAGTCGCCGCCCTGGCTCAAGGCGCGCCTCCTCGGCGCCGGCATGCGGCCGATCTCGAACGTCGTCGACGTGACCAACTACGTCATGCTCGCGTTCGGCAGCCCGCTGCACGCGTTCGACCACGCGACGCTCGCCGAAGGCCGCATCGTCGTCCGCCGCGCGGCGCCGGGCGAGCGCATCCGCACGCTCGACGGCACGGAGCGCGAGCTGACGACCGAGGAGCTCGTGATCGCCGACGCCGAGCGGCCGATCGCCGTCGCCGGGATCATGGGCGGCGAGGAGACCGAGGTCTCGGCCGCGACGACGAGCGTGCTCCTCGAGGCGGCGAACTTCGAGCAGCTCGGCGTGCTGCTCTCCGGCGAGCGACTCCGCGTGCGCTCGGAGGCGCAGACGCGCTGGGAGAAGGGTGTCGCGCCCGAGCTCGCGGAGCCGGCCGCCGTCTACGCGACGCAGCTCCTCGTCGAGCTCTGCGGCGCGCAGTGGGTCGGGGAGGCGGACGTGAAGGGGCCGTTCCCGGAGCGGCCCGTCGTTCGGCTCCGCCCCGAGCTGGCCGAGCAGGTGGTCGGGATCCCGATCGCGGCCGACGAGCAGCGCCGCCGCCTCGAACGCCTCGGCTTCGAGGTCGCGGACGACTGGACCGTCCGGGTGCCGGCGTGGCGCGCCCGCGACGTCCGGCGCGAGATCGACCTCGTCGAGGAGGTCGCGCGCTTCCGGCTCGAGGAGGTGCCGCCGACGATGCCGGAGCGGACGGAGATGTTCGGCCGGCTCTCGCACGAGCAGCGACTGCGTCGGGCGGTCTCCGACCTCCTCGTCGGCTGCGGCTTCGTCGAGGCGTACACGTACTCGCTGCAGCCGTCCGACCCGGATCCGGGCGCCCTGACGCTGCCGGTGCCGCTGTCCGAGCAGCAGCGCGTGCTGCGGACGACGCTGCTCTACGGCCTCGTGCGCGCGGTACAGCACAACGTCAACGTCGGCAACTCCGACGTGGCGCTGTTCGAGGTCGCGCACGTCTACCTGCCGACCGACGGGCCGCTCGCGCGCGAACCGTGGCGGCTCGGCGGCATCGTGCGCGGCGGGTTCTTCCGCGCCAAAGGGGTCATCGAGGAGATCTTCGCGCTGCTCCAGGAGGAGCCGCGCTTCGAGGCGTCGACGCACCCGTTCATGGCCTCGCCCGCGTGCGCATCCGTGCAGGGAGGCTGGGTGGCGCAGCTCGACCCGCGCCTGCTCGAGGGCGAGTGGTCGGCGTTCGAGCTCGACCTGGCCGAGCTGTTCGCCCAGGTGCCGGAGCGGATCCTCTACGAGGACGTGATCACCTTCCCGGCAGTCAAGGAGGACCTCGCCTTCGTCGTCGACGAGGCCGTCCCGGCGGGTGTGCTGATCGCGTCCGCGCGGGAGGCCGCCGGGCCGGAGCTGCATGCGATGCGCGCCTTCGACGTCTACCGCGGCGAGCAGGTCGGACCGGGGAAGAAGTCGCTCGCCTTCTCGGTGGTCTTCCAGTCGCCCGAGCGGACGCTGTCGGACGAGGACGCCGCCGTGCTCCGCGGCCGCATCGTCGCCGTGCTCGGGGAGCGCTTCGGCGCCGAGCTGCGCAGCTAGAGCGTCCCACTCACCCCACGTCGTTCGGGCGGTTGAGGAGCATCAGCACGCCCGGCCCGATCGTCAGGCTCGCGCCGCTCCTCGTGAAGATCCCGCCGCCGTCGTAGGTGGCCACGTTGGCGACGAGGACCGCTCCGGGTTGGAGGACGATCGAGGCAGGCCCGTTCTCGCCGTTCGCGGCGATGCCTCCTCCGAAGCCCGCCCGGTTGCCGTCGTTCGCGTGCAGGGGCCGGGAGCCGATCCTGCTCGACGCGACCGTGATCGTCACCGCACCCCCGCTCGGGTCGACGTAGCCGTCGAGCCCACCGCCGACGCCCCTCGCCGCCGTGACGTTCGCCGCGACCGTCGAGCCGGTGACGGAGACGCTCGACGTGAAGCCGTGCATGCCGACCGCGTCGACGCCACCGCCGCTCTGGCCGGTCGTGTTGCCCGCGATCGTCGAGCCGTCGACGACGAGCACGGCGTCGCCGTAGTAGGCGTCGCTCCTGATCCCGCCCCCGCTGACGGTGGCCCGGTTGCCCGAGACTGTCGAGTCGCGCAGCGTCATGCTCGAGCCCGGCCCGCCGCTGAAGCCGATCCCACCCCCGACCTCCGGCGAGCTGTTGCCGCTCACCGTCGAGCGCGTCAGGTCGACGACGGAGAGCCCGGTCCAGATGCCTCCGCCCGAGCGGAAGTCCGAGATGTCCGTCAGCCTGTTGCCGCTGATCGTGGAGTCGGTCACCGTGAGCGTGCCGTCAAAGAGCTCGATGCCACCTCCATGCGGGCCGCTGGAGTTGCCGTTGAAGGTCGAGCGGGTGACGGAGAGGTCGACGTCGTCGTCGGCGTCGATCCCGCCCCCGCCCTCGCGGGAGGTGTTGTTCGAGACGGTCGAGTCGACCACTGTGACCGTGCTCTCGGCCGCGTGGATGCCGCCTCCCTGGTCGTCGGCGCGGTTGCCCACGATCCGGCAATGGTCGACGGTCAGCGTAGAGTCGCCCATCGAGACGGCGCCGCCGTTGGCCCCGGCCGGGTCGTCCGGCTCGTCCGGGCCGCTCCCGTTCCCGTGCGTCAGCGTCAGGTTCGAGAGCGTGACGGTCGCGTCGTCCAGCAGGAGGATCGAGCCGGTGCCGCGCCCGTCCATCGTCACGCCCGGCCCGGTGCCCGCGATCGCCACGGTGACGCCCTCGGCGGTGTAGTTCCCGGCGCAGGCGAGCGGGCCCTGGAGGACGATCGTCCCGCCGGCGTCGATCAGCGGCTGGAGGTGGGCCTCGTCGTTGGGCGCGCTACCCGAGCACGAATACGTCACCGCCGCGCCTGCAGGCCCTGCGGAGCCCACGAGCGCGGCGGCGACGAACGCTGCGATCAGGCAGCCGACGGCGAGGAGAGATCGGTCCCGCCTCAACCCACGCTTGCCCGCTTGACGAGCTTGCCCGACGGCGCGACGGCGAACCAGCTCTTCTCGAAGCCCTCACCGAGCACGTCGCCCTTTTTCTTGTCGCTCGCGAACACGTACAGCGGGAAGCCCGCGTAGGTGACCTGGTAGCGCCCGTTGGGGCGCTTGATCGTCCCGAGCTTCTTCGGGACGAGCCCGGCTGCGCCGGTCGGCTTGGCGCCCTTCTTGATCAGGAGCGGCGGCCAGAACTGCGCGCACTGCCCCGTACAGGCGATCCTCTTCCCCTTGTCCGCGAGGAAGTGGTACAGCGTCCTTCCACTCGGGCTGATCAGGATCATCGCGTTCAGCGTGGCGTTGTGCGCCGCGCGGAGCTTGACCTGCTTGAACACGGGCGGAGGCGGCGCTGCGGGCGGAGACGCAGGCGGTGGAGCGGGCGGCGGCGCCGGCGGAGGCGCCGGAGCGGGCGGAGGCGGAGGCGCCGGCGGGGGCGGCGGGCCGGGTGGCGGCGGCGGCCCCGGCGGAGGCGGCGGGGGTGGTGGCGGTGGCGGGGGTGGTGGAGGCGGCGGGGGTGGTGGTGGCGGAGGCGGAGGCGGCGGTGGGTTCGTCGGATAGGTGTACTGCGGGCTGGCGTGGCCGCCTCCGGAGCTCGCGAGGCCGAACGAGGCGCTCAGGCCGAGCCCGAGCAGGACAATCGCTCCCCCGATCACGAACAGGACGCGGGACGAGAACCGCGGAACACGCTTTTTCATGCTTCATCTCCCTCCTGGGCGCGCCGTCCGACAGTTCCTACGGGCGTCACCCGGGACCGGATTGCAGGCCGCCGCCGTGAGCGGAATACCATTCACCGGATATGCAGCTCGACGGACACCTGGGCAAGCGCGAGCGGCTGCGCCTGATCGGCAGCCTGGTCACACGCAAGCGCATCGGAACGCAACTCGAGCTCCGGGACGCGCTCGGCGCCGCCGGCTGCCAGGTGACGCAGGCGACGATCTCACGCGACATCCGCGAGCTGGGCCTGGAGAAGGCGAAGGACAACCTCGGCCGGCCGCGCTACGTCGCGCCGCACCGGCAGCGCCGCCTCGACCCGCGCGAGGGTCTCGCGGGCGTTCTTGCCCAGTTCGCCCGGAGCGCGACGGCGGCGCAGAACCTCGTCGTCGTCTTCTCCGAGCTCGGCACCGCGCCCGCGATCGCGCGCGCGATCGACCGGATCGAGCACGATCTCGTCGTCGGTACCGTCGCCGGCGACGACACCGTGCTGGTGATCACGAAGACGGCCGCGGACGCGCGCGCGCTGGCGCGCGAGCTCGCCCGGATGATCGACTAGGAGGGTTTGGCCCGCTGCGCCGAGAGTTCGTGGGCGAGGGCAGTTGCCCAGTCGCCGTCGCGCAGCGGATGCACTTTCACCCAGACTCGGTTCTGCCATTCGTTCAACTCGAGCGTGCCCGGTCGGCCCGGGATCCGAAGATGCCAGTGATGGCTGCCGCTGCGCCCGGCCAGTTCACGCTCGCTCCGCACCACGAGTCCGCGACGGCGGCATTCGTCCAGGACCTGCCTGGCCGTGAGTCTGAGATCAAGTTCGAGCACAGCCGCGTCGCATGGTCTGCGGGATCGGGCGTCCTTTCCTAGCCATGCCGGCCGAAGAGGTCGTGCCAGGCGCGGCGCATGCGGGCGCCGAAGCCGCCGCCCTCGTCGGCGTGCCACTCGGTCGTCGGCGTCGCCTTGTACGGCGGCAGGCTCCCCGCCTCGGCCGCCGTCAGGTCGGTCTCGACGCGACGGGGCCAGATGCCCTTCACGCGCTCGGCGGCGATGTAGTGGTCGCCGTCGAGGACGAGCCCGTCGAAGATGTCGTGCTCCTCGTCACCCGCGATCTCCTTGATCGTGCCCAGCTTGCTGCCGTCCGCCGCGACGACGACTGCCCCCAGCTCGATCGCGATCCAGGCGACCTGCGGCTCGCCGGGGTCGGGCGTGCTCATGCGTGCGCCTCTTGCCCATGAGCGGGGTGGGGTCCCAGGGGAACCGGGAGGTTCCCCGGCGAAAGCGGCTTCTGAAAGAAGGGGGCGCTCGGGGGAAACATGGTTTCCCTCGAGGGAGCGAGCCTTAGGCGAGCGACGCTCAAAGCACCTTGCCGCCGACGTACCAGACCGGCCCCTGGGTCGACACGTGGTGCGTGTCGGAGAGCGCCCGCAGCACCTCGACCTTGCCGGGGATGCCGGACTCGTCCAGGCGTCCGAGGCAGCGGCGCACCATCTGCGCGGAGGCGCCGTAGCCGCTCGTGCGGGCGGCCCGGAACTCGAAGCCGACGTCCCGCTCCGGGCGGGAGGGATTGAGCGGCGCCGCCAGCAGCGCCGCGCCAGGCAGGTCGTCGCTCGAAGCGAGCTCGAGCCGGCAGAGGAGGTCGCTCCAGTCGGCCGGCAGCGCGCTCGCGAGCGCGTCCCACTGGGCAACGAGCGGCGGGCGCTCGCGCTCGATCCCGACCAGGGCGCGCGGATGCGCGGGGCTCGCTGCGAGGACGAGAGTGCCGCGGATCCGCTCGTCGTCGAGCTTCGCGAACAACCTGCGTGCCGCCTCCGGGCCGACGCCGCTGCGGCGCGAGACGTGGAAGTGGATCTCCTGGCCGACCCGTCCCGGAGTCAGCGGCCCGAGAAGCGTCGTCGCGCGCGCACGCTCCGCGGCAGCCGGGACGCGCAGACGAAGCTCGGCCTGCACCCAGCCCTCCGGAAGCAAGGCCATGATCCGTTCCCACTGCTCCGCCAGACCCACATTCGGAGCATAGACTGAACCCCCGTGGCGAAGGTCGAGTCGAAGAAACGGGGCGGAGCCTCGCAGGAGCGTGTGCGCGGTTTCTACCGCGAGATGCTGCTCATCCGCCGCTTCGAGGAGAAGGTCGAGGAGCGCTTCCGCGCCGGCGAGCTCTCGGGCTTCCTGCATGTCGCGATCGGCCAGGAGGCGGTGGCGGTGGGCGTCTGCCAGGCCATGGCGGACGGAGACGTGTTCGCCTCGACGCACCGCGCGCACGCGCACGCCCTCGCACGGGGCATGCACCCGAACGCGCTCATGGCGGAGCTGTACGGGAAGCTCGAAGGCTGCTCGCGCGGCTACGGCGGCTCGATGCACCTGTACGACGTGGACATCGGGTTCCTCGGCGCCAACGCGGTCGTCGGCGGAGGCCTGCCGGCGATCACCGGCGCCGCGCTCGCGTTCAAGCTCCGCGGCGAGCCTCGCGTCGCCGTCGCGTTCTTCGGTGACGGGGCGACGAACATCGGCACCTTCCACGAGTCGCTGAACCTCGCGCAGCTGTGGCAGGTTCCGGCGGTCTACGTCTGCGAGAACAACCACTACGCCGAGTCGACCCCGGCGTCGCAGCAGCTTCCGATCGCCGATCTCGCCAAGCGCGCCGTCGCGTACGGCATGCACTCGATCACGGTCGACGGGCAGGACGTCGAGGAGGTGCTCCGCGCCGCGGGGCGGGCGCTCGAGCACGCGCGCTCCGGCAAGGGGCCGGTGTTCCTCCTCTGCGAGACCTATCGCCTCGTCGGCCACTACGTCGGCGACCCGCAGGTGTACCGGCCGAAGGACGAGCTGAAGGAGCTGCGCGAGACGCAGGACCCGCTCGACCGGGTGCTCGCGAAGCTCGACCTCTCCGACGAGGACCGCGAGGGCGTCGAGCGCGAGGTCGAGGAGCTCGTCGAGGCCTCCGTCGAGTTCGCGAAGGCCGGAACGGATCCGAAGCCCGAAGACGCGCTTGCTGAACATCTACGCGTAATGCCCGAATTGACCTACAGAGAGGCAGTTCGCGACGCCCTGTCGCAGGCGATGCGCTCCGACGACGACGTCTTCATCATGGGCGAGGACATCGCCGAGATGGGCGGCTCGATGGCGGTGACCCAGGGGATGCTGGCCGAGTTCGGGCCCGAGCGGGTGCGCAACACGCCGATCTCGGAGATGGCGATCGTCGGCGCGGGCATCGGCGCCGCCATGCAGGGCATGCGCCCGGTCGTCGAGATCATGTACGAGGACTTCACGACGCTCGCCATGGAGCAGATCGTCAACCAGGCCGCGAAGCACCGGTACATGTCGGGCGGCCAGCTCAAGGTGCCGCTGACGATCCGCACGCAGGGCGGCGCCGGGTGGTCGCCGGGCGCACAGCACGCACAGCAGGTCGAGGCGTGGTTCGTCCACGTGCCCGGCCTCAAGGTCGTGTTCCCGTCGACGGCCGAGCGACGCGCGCGGCCTGCTCTGGTCGTCGATCTACGACGACAACACCGTCCTCTTCTTCGAGCACCGGATCCTCTACGGCCTCAAGGAGGAGGTGCCGGACGAGATCGAGCCGATCCCGCTCGGCAAGGCGCGCGTGCACCGCCCGGGCGAGGACGTGACCGTCGTCGCCACCGGACGGCTCGTCCACGAGGCGCTGAAGGCAGCCGAGGAGGCCGAGGGCGAAGGCGTCTCGGTCGAGGTCGTCGATCCGCGCACGCTGCAACCGCTCGACGAGGAGACGATCGTCGAGTCGGTGAAGAAGACGAACCGCTGCGTCGTCGCGCACGAGGCCGTCACACGCGCGGGCTTCGGCGCCGAGGTCGCGGCCGTCGTCCAGCACCAGGCGTTCGACTGGCTCGACGCGCCGATCGAGCGCGTCGGCTCGAAGTTCACGCCGATCCCGTTCGCGCCCGTGATGGAGGAGTTCGTCGTGCCGCACGCGTCCGACGTGCTCGACGCGATCCGCGCCACCGTCGGTCGGAGCAATGGCCGCTGAGGTCAAGCTTCCCCGGCTCGGCCAGGGGATGGAGGTCGGCACGGTCGTCAAGTGGCTGAAGGCCGAGGGCGACAAGGTCGAGAAGGGCGAGCCGCTCTACGAGCTCGACACGGACAAGGTGACGCAGGAGGTCGAGGCCGAGGCGGCCGGCGTGCTGCTGAAGATCGCCGTGCCGGAGGGCGAGGTGCCGGTGGGGACCACGATCGCGTTCATCGGCGAGCAGGGCGAGACCGTCCCGGACGTCTCCGGGAACGGCAAGGTCGCGGCGCCCGAGGAGCCGAAGGCCGAGGAGCCCGCAGCGGCCGAGCCGGCACCGGAGCCCGAGCCCGCCGCGCCCGTGGCCCGCCGGGAGGGCGAGCGGATCAAGGCCTCACCGCTCGCGCGCCGGATCGCCGGCGAGCGCGGCATCGAGCTCGCCTCGATCGCCGGCACCGGGCCTGACGGCCGGATCATCGCGGAGGACGTCGACCGCGCGGCCGCGGGCGGGCCGTCCCGGGCCGTGCCGCGGGCCTTCCCGGCCGGCGAGACGGAGAGCATCCCGCTGACGAGCATCCGGCGCACGATCGCGCGGCGCCTGACCGAGGCGTGGCAGGTGCCCGTCTTCCAGCTCCAGGTCTCGGCCGACATGGAGCGCGCGAACGCGGTCGTGGCCGGCGCGCGCGAGCTCCACCCCGAGGTGAAGGTCAGCGTCACCGACCTGCTCACGAAGATCTGTGCGTCGGCGCTCGTGCGCCACCCGGAGGTCAACGTCTCGTTCACCGAGGACGCGCTGCTCCGCCACCCGTCGGCCAACGTCGGGATCGCGGTCGCCGCGCCGCAGGGCCTCGTCGTGCCGGTCGTGAAGAGCGCAGAGCGCCTGTCCCTGGCCGGGATCGCGGCCGTCCGCGCCGATCTCGTCGACCGGGCGCGGAACCAGAAGCTGACCGCCGAGGACATGGACGGCGGGACGTTCACGATCTCGAACCTGGGCATGTTCGGGGTCGAGTCGTTCACCGCCGTGCTCAACCCACCGCAGGCGGCGATCCTCGCCGTCGGCGCGACCGAGGACCGGCCGGTCGCCCGCGACGGCGAGCTGGTCGTGCGGCCGACGATGACGATGACGCTGACCGTCGACCACCGGGCCGTCGACGGCGCCCCGGCGGCCGACTTCCTGCGGACGGTGAAGACCATGCTCGAGCTGCCCGGCCTGGCGCTGTGACCCAGCACGTCCCGTGATCCGGAGGGGCGGTCAGCAGGACGTCCCGTTCATGCGCGACATGCTGCGCCACGCGTACTACTGGCGCTGGGTCGATCCCGACCTCGAGGACCTGCCGGTCGGGCGCTACGTCGACCGCTGGGGGCGGCCCGGCGACACGGCCGTCGTCCTGATCGAGCGCTTCCGGCCCGTCGGCGTCGCCTGGTACCGGCTGTTCAAAGCCTCGGAGCCCGGCTACGGGTTCGTGGACGAGGACACCCCGGAGCTGACGATCGCGGTCGTCCCCAGCTGTCGCGGCAAGGGCTACGGCGCCGGTCTCCTGGAAGCGCTCCTCGACCGCGCGCGCGTCGACGGCTACGACCAGATCAGCCTCAGCGTCGAGTCCGACAGCCCGGCGGTCAAGCTCTACGAACGGCACGGCTTCGAGACCGTCGCCCAGCGCGGCGAGGCCTCGGTGATGGTGGCCGACCTCACCGCGGCCGCGGCCTGAGCGTCAGCCGCGACGACGCAGCGCAAGCCCGGTCAGGATCTCGCGGACGATCCGCTCGGCGACGAGCGCGGTGACGTCGGCCGAGCCGACGGCGGTCGGGATCACCTCGACCACGTCGGCGCCGACGAGCCGGGCGCCCGCGGCGACGCTCCGCGCTGCCCGGAGCAGGTCGGAAGAGGTCATGCCTCCCGGCTCGGGCGTCCCGGTGCCGGGCGCGAAGGCCGGGTCGAGGACGTCGACGTCGATCGTCAGGAACGCCGGGCCCGGTCCCGACGATCTCGAGCGCGCGCTCGACCACCGTGCGGATCCCGAGCGTCCCTGACGTCGTGCATGAAGAAGCTCGTGATCCCCCGCTCGGCCTGCCAGGCGAGCTCGGCCTCGCCCGGCCAGTAGCCGCGTAGCCCGATCTGGACGTACCGGCGCGGATCGACGTGGCCTGCCTCGACGAGGCGGTACATCGGCGTCCCGTGCGAGCGCTCGACGCCGAAGACCTCGGTTCCCGTATCGGTGTGCGTGTCGAAGTGGACGAGGCCGAGCGGTCCGTGGCGCGCGGAGAGGGCTTCGATCTCCGGCTCCGTGATCGAGTGGTCGCCGCCGAGGACGACCGGCAGGGCGCCCGCGTCGGCCACCTGGCCCGTGATCGCCGCGATCGCGGCACGGCTCGCGGCCGGATCGGCGGGGATGACCGGCGCGTCGCCGAAGTCGACGATCCTCAGCTCGCCGAACGCGTCGATTCCGGCCTCGAGGTGGCGGCCGGGCGGACAGCTCGCGGCCCGGATCGCCCGGGGGCCGAAGCGGGCGCCGGGACGGTCGGAGACGAGGTCGTCCACCGGGGCGCCGACGATCGCCACGTCCACGCCCGTGAGCTCTGCCGGGTCCTCGGTGTAGGGCGCGCCGGCGAACGAGAGCAGCCCTGCGTAGTCGGGCTTGTCGCCGAGCGGCTGCCAGCGGGCGAGCGGGTCGATCACCGGCCCGATCTTCGCATGGCGGTTAGCGCGGTATTAGCGGTCGCCGGGATCCTGGGCCGCATGAACCGTTCGAGCCATCCAGAGAGGACGCCAGCGATCGACGTCCTGGTGGACGAGATCCGGCGCTACCTGGCCGCCGTCGACGCCTTCCGCCGCGAAGGCTGCGATCTGCGCTGGCGTTCGGAGCCAGGCTACTTCGGCACGACGAGCGGGAGCATGGGCTGTAGCAGCTAGCGGTCGCGCTCAACTAGCAGTCGCGCTGGGCGCGACCGTCGAGGGGACAGTTGGGGCCGGCTCACGCCGGCCCTGCTGTCAGTCGCGGCCGAGGTAGGCGATCACGGCCAGCACGCGGCGGTTGTAGTCCTCCGACACGTCGAGCCCGAGCTTGCGGAAGATCGCGTGCACGTGCGTCTCGAGCGTCTTCGGGGTCCAACCGGCGGCGCATTACCGCGCTATTGGCGGCCCGCCGTACGCGTCGCCGTCGATGAGACTCGCGAGCCGTCTGGGGGCGCTCCAGGAGCGGCAGTTCCGGCTCCTGTGGGCGGGCCAGGCGGTGTCGGCATTCGGCGACGGGCTCTACCCGGTCGCCCTCGCGTTCGCGGTCGTCGAGCTGACGGGTGAGCCGGAGGATCTCGGGCTCGTGTTCATGGCCGTGCTGATCCCGCGGGTCGTGCTCGTGCTCGCGGGCGGCGTCTGGGCCGACCGGCTGCCGCGCCAGCGCGTGATGCTCGGGCGCCGACGTGCTGCGCTGCGTGATGCAGGCGTTGACGGCGGCGTTCCTGTTCAGCGGCCGTACCGAGCTCTGGCCGCTGATCGTGCTCTCCGCGCTCTACGGCGCGGGCGACGCGTTCTTCCAGCCGGCGGTGACGGGACTCGTGCCGGAGACGGTGCGGCCGGATCGCATCCAGCAGGCGAACGCGCTTCTGAGCATGACCCGGAACGGCTGCTGGCTCGCGGGCCCCGTGGTCGCAGGCGTCGTCGTGTCCACGGCGAGTCCCGGCTGGGCGTTCGCGGTCGACGCGGGGACCTTCGCCGTCAGCGCGGCCTTCCTCGCGGCCATGCGCCTGCCGCGGGTCGCCCGGATGGACCCGAAGCCCTTCGTGGCCGAGCTCCGTGCCGGCTGGCGCGAGGTCACGGGACGGACCTGGGTGTGGACGGGCATCGCCTACTTCGCCGTCTGGAACCTGGCGCTCGCGCCCATGTTCGTGCTCGGGCCGTTCGTGGCCGGGGAATCGCTCGGCGGCGCGTCGAGCTGGGGGGCGATCGTCACCTGTGCAGGCGTCGGGTCGCTGGTCGGAGCGGCCGCCGCGCTTCGTCTGAAGCCGAGGCGGCCGCTCGCGACCGGCTTCCTCCTCTTCGGCCTCGTCGCGCTCGAGCCGGCGCTGCTGGCGCGACCGTTCCCGACGGCGGTGGTCGCGGCGGCCGCCGCGATCGGCTTCGCCGGGAGTGCGTTCGGAAATGCGCTCTGGTTCACGACGCTGCAGGAGCGGATTCCCGAGGGGTCGATCTCGCGCGTCAGCGCCTACGACTGGCTGGGCTCGATCGTCTTCAAGCCGGCCGGATACGCGTTCGTCGGGCCGCTCGTGGCCGCGCTCGGGGCGAGCTCGACGCTCCTCGCCTGCGCCGGCGTGATCGCGGTCGCGAGCGTCGCGGTCTCCTCGCTCGGCGCCGTGCGCGCCGTCGTTCGCCCCGGGGAAATCCCCGAGGCCGCCGACAGCCTTTCTCTGAGCTAGCTCGAGGGCTGCGCCCGAGGTCGGCGCGGACGGCCGCTTTCTAGCGTCGGCTGCGACCCGACGACATCCGGCCGCAGCTCACGAAAGGCCGGCGTCGAGGGCCTCCATTAGCGGTTGATGAGCCGCGCCTTGGGGCGCCGTTGGCGGCCGGCCGTGAGCTGCCTCCGGAAAGGAGGTGGCAGCCATGACGCTCGAGGCGAACATGCCCGACGGCAGCGGCGGCGGCGGGTCCCCGCTAGCCCGCAAGGCTCATGCAACGCAGACGGAGAGCCCGACGAGGGCTCTTCGTCTTGTTGCAAGAGCTTTTCGTCAGATCGCAGCCGCCAACAGCGCCTGCGCCCGGGCAGCCCCGACGTCGTTCTCCTTCAACCGGTACAGGTCGACGGCTCTCTCGATGAGAGCAGCGCCCTCGGCCGATCTGCCGGCCAACGCGAGCACCTCGGCGAAGTCCAGCAGGCAAGCCGCTTTCCGGTTCAGGATGTCCGTAGGGTCGAGGAGAGCCACGGCTTGCTCCGCGAGCCGCTCGGCCTCGGCGAACTGACCATTGCGCGCGACCACCCTCGCCTGCACGGTTAGCGCGATCCAGTAGGTCGGCACGTCGTCGGGCGGACGAGCGGGCCTGCGCATCCCGCGCGAGCTCGTCTGCCTCGGCGACTCGGCCCAGGCGGTACAGGACGTCTGCCAGGACCGCCTTCCGGGTCGCCAGTTGGGCCACGCTTCCCAGGAGCTCCAGTGCCGAGCAATTCGCTTCGAGCAGCTCTTGCGCACGGCTCTCGTCCCCCGCGAGCAGTTCGACGTCCGCTTCGATCTGCCCGCCAACGATGTCCGCTTGCGCACCTTGACCGATCTCCGTGAACAGCGAACGCGCCTCCAGCAGCTCCTGACGGGCACGATCGAAGTCCCCCTGCATCGCGCGGAGTCCAGCCAGATACGCGAGCACGCTCGTCCGAGCGTTGACGTCGGCGTCGGAGAGCAGAGCAACGCAATCGGAGACTGCCTCGGGGACGGGTGTGGGCCCGTAGTAGACCGATGCGGCGAGGACGTGGAGGCACGCCGCAGTGGGCCAGCCGCTTCTCTGGTAGTGGAGAATTGCCTGCCGTGCAGCGCGCGCCGCCTCGGCGTAGCGGCAGTGGTAGTAGCCGTGGACCAAGGACGCGTAATGCCACGCTCGCCCGAGCGCCCGGTCGTCCTCGTGGCTGCTGAGTGTCGGGATTGCCGCCAGGGCGGCCTCCAGAAGATCGTCGGCGCTTGCGGTCCGGTTGCCGAAGGCCTGGACGTTCAGGAGCGCAAGCCGCGCTCGAAGCTCGAGAGCGCGAAGGCCCGCCGCTTCCGCTCGTTCATCTGCCTCGCTCAGCGTTCCCTCGGCACTCGTCAGATCGCCCGCCGTATGCATCGCTTCCCCGAGCTCGCACATGAGCCACAGCCGCTCCTCGTCCTGCTCCGGCAGCAGTGCCGTCGCCCGGCCGAGGAGATTCACCGTTGCCCGCGCGTCGCCGCGCTTCCACGCCGCGATCCCTGCGGCGCCGAGGCGGCGGCCCGCGTTCGTCGCGATGCGCGTCACCTGCTGCCCGGGCGCGCCCAGCTCGTCGAGATAGCTCGCCGCCTGCTCGAGGTGGTAGCCGATCAGCTCGTCCGCGCCGTCCGGCTGTGCCGCGAGCCAGTCGGCGTGCTCGCGGTGGAGCTCGGCGCGCTCCGCCTTCGGCGTCCCGGCGTAGACGACGTCGCGGACGAGCACGTGGTGGAAGCGGTAGACCTCCCGCGCCCGGCGGACGAAGCCCGCCCGTTCGAGCGCCGGGAGCGCGTCGACCGGCCCGAGCGCCGCGACGGCCGCCGCCGAGAACCGCCGGCCGACCACCGCCGCGCGCTGCGCCACCGCGCGCTCCTCCGTTCCCAGCCGGTCGAGGCGGCTCGCGAGCAGCGCCTCGATCGAGCCCGGCACCGTGTCGAGCGCGGCCGCGCCCTCCTCGCCGACGTAGGCCAGCGAGCTGCTCGACGTAGAGCGGGTTCCCCTCGGCGATCTCGGCGATGCGGTCGGCGTGCGGCTCGTCCCCGGCCAGCTCGCGGGCCTGGTCGTCGGTGAGCGGCTCGAGCGTGAGCGAGGCCTCCCAGCCGCCGCGCTCGGCGATCAGATCCGGCCGCGCCAGGCAGAGCGCCAGGATCGGAGCGCCGGTTGCCTGCGCGGCGAGGTAGTCGACGAAGTCGAGCAGCGTCGGCTCGGCCCAGTGGACGTCCTCGAACACGAGCAGCAGCGGCCGCTCGGCCGCGAGCTCCTCGAACCGACGGCGCGCGGCGAGGAAGATCTCGCCGGTCGAGCCCGCGTCGAGCACCTCCCGGCCGATCATCTCCGTGAGCGGCAGGAACGTGGCGCCCTCTCCGTAGGACACGCAGCGGCCGACGAGCACGGTCGCCTCCCCGCGCAGCTCGTGCAGGAGCTCCCGCGCCAGCCGCGTCTTGCCGATGCCCGCCTCGCCGGCGACGGTGAGGAGGACGCAGCGGCTCTCCCCGCAGGCTGTCTCGAACGCGGCGCGCAACGCCGCCAGCTCGTCGTCGCGTCCGACGAGCGGCGTGTCGAATCTGCGTGCGAGGCCCGGAGCTCCCTCGATCAGCTCCTCGACGCGGAAGGCCGTCAGATCCCGCCGCTTCGCCCTGCGGCTGCGGACGGCGTCCCGGACGAGCCGCTGCGTCGCCGCCGAGACGAGCACCTCGCCGCCGCGGGCGGCCTGCTCCAGGCGCTTGGCGAGCGTCACGGCGGCGCCGGTCACGAGCGCGTCGCCGCCTCCACCTGCGAAGACCTCGCCGGTGCTGATGCCGATGCGGATCGAGAGCCGCTCGTCGGCTTCCGGCGCCGAGCCGTGCAGGTCGAGCGCCGCCCGTATCGCCCGGAGCGCATCGTCCTCGTGCGCCTGGGGTACGCCGAAGACGGCCATGACCGCGTCGCCGATGAACTTCTCCACGGTGCCGCCGTGGGCCTCGATCGCCGCCCGTGCCGCCGCGAAGTACCGGCCGAGCAGCGCATGGGCCGCCTCGGGATCGAGTCTTTCGACGAGACCCGACGAATCGACGAGATCGGCGAACAAGACGGTCACCGTGCGCCTGGAGATCGCCGTCGCCGGCACGGTCGCCGGCATGCCGAGCGCCGGGTCGTGCCGGAGGATCGCCTGCTCGAGCTCGCGCAGCGGCGTCCCGGGCTCGAGCCCGAGCTCCTCGTCGAGCTCTCGTCGCGCCTCCTGGTAGGCCTCGAGCGCCTCCGCCTGCCGTCCGGCGCGGTAGAGCGCCAGCATCAGCTGCCCGCGCAGGCGCTCGTCGAAGGGGTGCTCCTGGACGAGGAGCTCGAGCTCGGGGACGAGGTCGGCGTGGCGCCCGAGCTCGAGCTCGGCGTCGATCAGCTCCTCGCGCGCCGCGAGGCGGAGCTCCTCGAGCCGCGCGATCTCGAGTGCCGCGAACGGCTCGTAGGCGATGTCGGCGAGCGGCGGGCCGCGCCAGAGCCCGAGCGCCTCGCGGAGGCTCCCGGCGCGCTCGGCGACGTCGGCGGCCGCGCGCGCCTCGGCGCAGAGCCGCTCGAAGCGGCCGAGGTCGATCTGGTCCGGCGCGACGTCGAGCACGTACCCGGCCTCCCGGGTGACGAGCACGTCCGCCCCCAGCGCCTTGCGCAGGAGCGAGACGTAGTTCTGGAGCGCGTCCCTGGCCGTCCGCGGCGGGCTCTCGCCCCAGAGCTCCTCGATCAGGCGGTCGGGCGAGACCGGCTCGGGGGCGTGCAGGAGCAGCGCCGCGAGGAGCGCGCGGTGCTTGCGCCTCGGCAGGTCGACCGACTGCCCGCCGTCCAGCGCTTCGAGCGGGCCGAGTACTCGGAATTCCACTGTGCCAGGCGTTTCTACACCCTGCGGGGCGCAATTGGAAGAGGGCGTATGAGCGGCGTGTTAGCGGCCGTCAGCAGGCTCGCGGGCGGGGGAGAGAGCCCACGGTCTTCGCCGGCGACCGCGGGCGAAGCGACGAGGCCGCCGGCAGGCGGCCTCGTCCGTATTAGCGGGCTGTTACCGGCGCCTCCGATCGTTGCGTGGCAAGTCCACCTTCAGAAAGGAGTACGTGAGATGAAGTGGCGCAGAACCATCTTCGTCGCCGCCGCGGTCGCTCTCACGAGCGTGCTCGCCGCCACGGCACCGGCTTCCACGGTCATCGCCAGAAGCTCGCTGACGGTGACGGTCGTGGGCAAGGGGCGTGTCACGAGCAACCCCGGCGGTATCGGCTGTCCGACCAGGTGTCGTGCCAGCTTCAAGAGCGGCGCCGGCGTGCGCTTGACCGCGCGTCCTGCGTCGGGCTGGAAGCTCTCGAGATGGAGCGGGGCGTGCAGGGGTAGAGGCTCCTGCGCCGTCAAGCTCACATCCTCGAAGGCGGTCCGGGCCATCTTCAAGAAGGCGGCTCCACCGCCGCCTCCGCCGCCTCCGCCGCCTCCGCCTCCGCCGCCGCCTCCGCCGCCGCCCCCGCCGCCGCCCCCGGCTGCGACGCCCGGCCACTATCAGGGCACGACGGCGGACAACGAGCTCTGGGCCTTCGACATCGGTCCTGACGGCCTGTCGCTGCTCAACCTCAAGACAGGGCAGATGAACGAGTCGTGTAACCCGGCGGACATCACGCTCTCGGGCGGGAACCTCTCGTTCCCGGGGCCGTTCCCGGTCGCCACCGACGGGAGCTTCACGATCGACACAGTCCTGAACGGAACCATCAGCGGTAATCCGCTCGTGGCCACGGTCTCGATTACCGGGAAGGTCTCCGGAGGAACCGCCTCCGGCACGTACCACGAGAACGATTCGTTCACGTACAACGACACGCAGTACAGCTGCACCACCGGCGACCAGACCTGGACGGCCTCGAAGACCTAGTTCGGCGGCCGGCGTGAGGGGCGAGCTCCGGGAGCCCGCCCCTCACGTTCCTCCGCTGGGTGCGGCTACCCGCACCACGAGACGCCAGCGGGCCACACCGCAGGAGCGGCCGACAAGAGCGATGCTCCTGCCGTCATGTACGTCTCCCGCCGCACCCGCAAGATGCTCGCGCTCCTCGCAGCCGCCGCCCCGATCGTGGCCGCGATCCTCGTCGCGATGTCGACCGCCGCACACGGCGGCTGAGCGACATCGGCCGACGGGTGTCGTGCCGCTAGGATCGAGCCGGATCAACGCGACCTCGGGAGAGCGACATGGACTGTGACGTTGCCGTCCTCGGCGGCGGGCCCGGTGGCTACACGGCCGCGATTCGCGCGGCGCAGCTGGGCGCCAGGGCGGTGTGCATCGAGAAGGAGCCGGAGCTCGGCGGCACGTGCCTGCGCATCGGCTGCATCCCCACCAAGGCGTGGGTGCAGACGGCGTATGCGATCCACGAGGCGGCCGAGAACTTCGCGAAGTTCGGCGTGCAGGTCGGCGAGCCACGGCTCGACATGGCCACGGCGAACGTGTGGAAGGACGGCGTCGTCAAGCAGATGACCTCGGGCGTCGCGTCGCTGTTCAAGGCGAACGGCGTCGAATGGGTGAAGGGCACCGGCCGCTTCAGGGACGCGAACACGATCGCGGTCGAGGGCGCCGAGGACGTGACGTTCTCGAGCGCCGTCGTCGCCACGGGCTCGTTCCCGCTGCGCCCGCCGATCCCGGGGCTCGACTCGCCGCGCTGCGTCGACTCCACCGGCCTGCTCGCACAGCAGGAAGTGCCTGCGCGGCTCGTCGTCCTCGGCGGCGGCATCATCGGCTGCGAGTTCGCCTCGATCTTCCAGCGCTTCGGCTCCGAGGTGACGATCGTCGAGATGCTCCCGAGCCTGATCCCGCAGGAGGACGAGGACGCGACGAAGGAGCTCGCGAAGCAGTTCAAGCGGCGCGGCATCACCGTCCACACCGGTATGCAGTGCACCGGCGTCGACGACCACGGCTCGCACCTGACCGTCCACTTCGGCCCCCCCGAGTCGGAAGAGCGAGAAACCGTGGACGCCGACCTGATGCTCGTCTCCGTCGGGCGCGGCCCGCTCGTCCAGGGGCTCGGCCTCGAGGAGATCGGCGTCCAGCTCGACCCGCGCAAGGGCATCGCCGCCGACGAGCACCGGCGCACGACCGTCCCGCACATCTACGCCGTCGGCGACTGTGTCGGCTACTGGCAGCTCGCCCACACCGCCTTCCGCGAGGGCGAGGTCGCGGCCGAGAACGCGACGGGTCACGAGGCCGTCATGGGTGACCGCGCCGTGCCCCGGCCGATCTACACGCATCCGGAGATCGCCGGCGTCGGCCTGACCGAGGCCGCGGCGCGCGAGCAGTACGGCGACGCCGTCGCCACCGGCATGTTCCCCTGGGTCGCGAACGCCCGCGCGGTCATGCAGGCGGAGACGGTGGGCTGGGTCAAGTCGATTCACGAGACTCGCTACGGCGAGCTGCTCGGCATCGTCATCGTCGGCCCGCACGCCACGGACCTGATCGAGGCCGGCGTCGTCGCGCTCGACGCGGAGGCGACCGTCGAGACCGTCGCCGACGGCATGACCGCCCATCCGACCCTCTCGGAAGGGATCAAGGAGGCCGGCCTCGTGGCGCTCGGCCGGGCCATCCACCTGCCCCCGAAGCGAAAAGCCGCGGCGCCGGCCTAGCGCGAGGCTCTCTGCCGCGTTAGCCTCGTACCGACGAAAGGAGTCTCGATGAAGTTCCTGAACAAGAAGTCGGCGTTCATCGCAGCGCTGATCGGCGTCATCTTCTTCTGGCGGAAGAAGAAGACCAAGGAAGGCGATCCCGTCAAGGGAAGCGAGACCCCCTAACCCCCTCGAGTTTGCTCTCGCTCGGCGGCCGTCGCCGGGCACGACACCGGCTTCTGAACCGACCGAACTGAAGAACGACCGCAGGCACGACGACGGGCCGGCTTCCGGCTGGCCGACGACTCCGGACGAGCTGATCCAGGCGCAGGAGGCGCTTGCAGACGCCGCCTGGACACCGTGGCGCCCCCTCGGGCGCTTCAGCGTGGGCGCGTGCTACGCATGCTTCATGCAGGCGGAGCCCGGCCGCGGCCGCCCGGACGACGTCGGCTGGGCCGCCGCCGTGCACGGCGAGGGCGTGGCGGTCACGAGCGCCGTCAGCCCCGAGGGGTACGAGGCGGGCATGCTCGCCCTGCGCGAGGGGCCGCTGCTCGAGGGGGCGGTGCGGGGGCTCCAGGAGCTTCCCGACGTGCTGCTCGTCGACGCCACCGGCCGCGACCATCCTCGCCGTGCCGGGGTCGCGCTCCAGCTCGGCGCCGTGCTCGGGGTCCCCACCGTCGGCCTGACCAACCGGCCGCTGCTCGCGTCCGCCGGGGATCCGGCCGACGAACGCGGCGCCGCCTCTCCGCTCACGATCGGCGACGAGCGCGTCGGCTACCTGCTGCGCACGAGGGCCGGCTCCCGTCCCATCTGCGTGCACGCCGCCTGGCGGACGATGCCCGAGACGGCGGTCGAGATCGTGCTCTCGGTGACCGGGAAGATGCGGACGCCCGAGCCGATGCGCGCTGCGCGCTCCGCCGCCCGCGCCGCCCGCGGGCGCGACACGCGCGCCTGAGCCGGGCTCGGCACCGCCCGATGGGGGTGCGACAATGACCCTCCCCGTGGCCGCGCCGTACGTCCATCTCCACGTCCATTCCGAGTACTCGATCCTCGACGGCGCCTGCCGTATCCCCGAGCTGGCGGCACGGGCGGCCGAGCTCGAGATGCCCGCCGTCGCGCTCACGGACCACGGCTCGCTCGCGGGCGCGGTCGAGCTCTATCGCGAGGCCGGCAAGCAGGGCGTCAAGCCGATCGTCGGCTGCGAGGTCTATCTCGCGGACGACCGGCACGCGCAGGCGAAGGGCTACGCGCACCTGACGCTGCTGGCGGAGACGAACGAGGGCTACGCCAACCTGATCAAGCTCTCGTCGCTCGGCTACCTCGAGGGCTACTACTACAAGCCGCGCGTCGACTGGGAGCTGCTCGAGCAGCACGGCAAGGGAATCGTCTGCCTCTCGGGCTGCCTCTCGGGCCGCGTCTCGCGCGCGCTCGAGGAGAGCCGGCCCGCCGACGCCGCGGCCGACCTCGACCGCCTCGTCCAGATCTTCGGCCGCGGCTCGACCTACGTCGAGATCCAGAACGCCGGCCTCGACGAGCAGGCGCGCATCAACCCGCTGCTCGCGAAGCTCGCAGCCGGCACCGGGCTGCCTCTCGTCGCCACCGGCGACGTCCACTACCTCCGTCACGAGGACGCGCGCGCCCACGAGGCGCTGCTCTGCATCCAGTCGGGCGACTCGCTGAAGAACCCGAACCACTGGAAGTTCGACACCGACCAGTTCTACTTCAAGACCGCCGAGGAGATGGCCCTCGATTTTCCCGACTACGCCGAGGCGCTCGCGCGGACGCTCGAGATCGCGGAGCGCTGCTCGGTCGAGATCGAGCTCGGCAAGATCCTGCTGCCGAAGTTCCCGCTCCCCGACGGCCGCGACGCCTTCGAGGAGCTCGTCGAGCTCTGCGAGGCCGGGCTCGTCGAGCGGTACGGCAAGGAGACCCCCGAGCTCACCGAGCGGCTCCAGTTCGAGCTGAAGACCGTCCGCGAGATGGGCTTCGCCGACTACTTCCTGATCGTGTCCGACTTCGTGCGCTACGCGAAGCGGAACGGCATCTCGGTCGGCCCCGGCCGCGGCTCGGCGGCGGGCAGCCTCGCCGCCTACTGCCTGCAGATCACGGACGTCGACCCGATGCGCTACGGCCTCCTGTTCGAACGCTTCCTCAACCCGGCCCGCAAGGACTTGCCGGACATGGACATCGACTTCGCGGTGGCCGGGCGCGACCGGGTGATCAACTACGTCGCCGAGAAGTACGGCCGCGACCGCGTCGCGCAGATCATCACCTTCTCGACGATGATGGCCCGCGCCGCCGTCCGCGACGCCGGGCGCGTGCTCGAGATCCCGTACGGCACGGTCGACCGGATCGCGAAGCTGATCCCGGAAGGGCCGAAGGTCTACCTGGAGGAGAGCCTCAAGCCCGGCCAGGAGCTCCGCGCCGCGTACGACGCCGACCCGATCGTCCGCGAGATCGTCGACCTCGCAAGGCCGCTCGAAGGGCTCGTCCGCGCCGACTCGATCCACGCCGCCGGCGTGGTGATCGCCGACCGGCCGCTCACCGACGTCGTGCCGCTGCAGCAGAAAGGATCCGACCAGGAGGTCGTCACCCAGCTCGCGATGGGCGACGTCGTCGACCTCGGCCTGCTGAAGATCGACTTCCTCGGCCTGCGCAACCTCGACGTCATCGACCAGACCGTCGAGCTGATCGGCGGCGGGTTCGACGTCGAGGAGGTCGCGCTCGACGACAAGAAGACCTACGAGATGCTCGCGCGCGGCGACGCCACCGGCGTCTTCCAGTTCGAGTCCTCGGGCATGCGCGAGGCGCTGCGCCAGGTGAAGCCGACCGAGTTCGAGGACCTGATCGCGCTCAGCGCGCTCTACCGGCCGGGGCCGATGGCGTACATCCCCGTCTACGCACGCCGCAAGAACGGGCAGGAGCAGGTCTCGTACATCGACCCGCGGCTCGAGGAGATCACGCGCCTCACCTACGGCATCTGCGTCTACCAGGAGCAGTACATGCAGATCGCCAAGCAGATCGCCGGGTTCACACCCGGCGAGGCGGAGACGCTGCGGAAAGCGATCGGCAAGAAGATCCACGAGCTGATGGCCTCGCTCGAGGGCAAGTTCATGGACGGCTGCGCGGCCACGAACACGCCGCGCCCGGTCGCCGAGCAGCTCTGGAAGGACATGCAGCAGTCGCAGGACTACTCGTTCAACAAGGCGCACTCGGCCTGCTACGCGCTGATCGCCTACCGCACGGCGTACCTGAAGGCGCACTACCCGGCGCAGTACATGGCGGCGCTGATCTCGTCCGTGATGAACACGAAGGACCGCGTGCCGTTCTACGTCAACGCGTGCCACGAGATGGGCCTCGAGGTGCTGCCGCCGGACGTGAACGAGTCGCAGGTCGACTTCGCCGTCGTCGGCACGAAGATCCGCTTCGGGCTGAACGCGGTCAAGAACGTGGGGGAGTCGGCCTGCCGCGCGATCGTGTCCGCACGCGAGGAGGGCGGCGCCTTCACGTCGATCTGGGACTTCACGGACCGCGTCGACCCGCAGGTCGTGAACAAGCGCGCGCTCGAGTCCCTCGTCAAGTGCGGCGCGCTCGACTCCTCCGGCTCGCCGCGGATGGGGATGCTCGACGTTCTCGAGCACGCGCTCTCGTGGGGCGGGCGCCAGCAGGCCGACCGACTCGCGGGCCAGGCGTCGATCTTCGACAGTCCCGACGAGCCCGACGCGCCGCGTGAGCGGCACCATCCGGCGATCCCGTCCGAGGAGTACGACAACGGCGAGCTGCTCCGGCTCGAGAAGGAGACGCTCGGCCTGTACGTGTCCGAGCACCCGCTCGACCGCGTCCGCGACCAGCTCCGCCGCCGCGTCGACCTTCCCCTCGCCGAGCTCGAGCGCCGCCGCGACGGCGAGGTCGTGACCATCGGCGGCATCGTCTCGGCGCTCAAGCAGCTGACGACGAAGAAGGGCGACCCGATGGTGTTCGCACGTCTCGACGATCTCACCGGCGGCGCCGAGATCGTCGTCTTCAACTCCGTCTACACGGCGTCGCGGGAGCTACTGGAGACCGATCGCATCCTCGTCGTCAAGGGCCGCGTCGACCACAAGCAGGAGGGGGAGACGAAGCTGATCGCGATCGAGGTCGGCGAGTTCGAGGCCACGCGGCCGGCGGACGAGGTGCGGCTCAAGGTCGACGCCCGCCGTGCGCCGGCCGGGATCGTCCGCGATCTGTCGCACGTCGTGAAGGACTTTCCCGGCGACGCGAAGGTCGTGCTCTCGCTCGAGACGTCGGACGGCCTGAAGACGCTCGAGCTCGGCCCCGGCTACCGCGTCGCGCCGGTGCCGGACTTCTACGCCGAGGTCAAGGCGCTCCTCGGCGAAGCGGCCGTCTCGTAGCACGGGGGAAACGGCGCGCCTTCCCCGGCCCGGCGGGGGGTCAGACGCGCGCGGTTAGCAGTTGGCCCCCGTTGACGCGTTGCACCGTCACCGCGCTCAGACGAGCATCGCGGGCGAGTTCGGCGAGTTCGGTGTCAGCGTAGAAGTGGCCTCTGCTTGCGAGCGGTTCTGGCGCAGCCGGTGTGCCCCGCAGTTCGGGCCCGGTCGTAAAGATCGCCAGCCGCCCATCTGGACGCAGAACACGACGGCACTCGCGCAACACGCTGACCGGGTCGGCGAGGAAGAAGAACACGATCGACATCGCAACAGCGCTAAAGGTCGCATCCTCGAACGGCAGATTCCCGGCCTCGGCGAGCACGACCGTCGACCCAGGCGCCCGCTCGCGAGCGAGGGTGACCATCTCCTCGCTGTGATCCAGACCGGTCGCGCGGGCGCCCTGCGCCAGAGCGTCACGAAGCAGAAGGCCGCCCCCACAACCCACGTCGAGCACGTGGTCGCCTGAGCCGAGCGCCAACGCGTCGAGGATTGCCCGCCGGGCGAACTCGTGAACGTCGTCAGCGCCATAGACCTGTCGTGCCTGCAAGCCGCTCGGCCTACGCGCCACGCGGTCTGTGAGCCAATCGACGAACGCATCCTCCGTCAGGCCGCTCGTCCGCCAGGCCGCCACATCCTCGTCCCCGAGGCCAAACCCCCGAATCGTTTCCTCGTGACCACCTCGGGCATCGACACCCACGGCGCCGAAGCGTACAAGCGGTCGCGACCGAGTCACGGCTCCGCGCCGACTGGACGCGCGTGGCGATCGTCTACGCCTCCGTGGTCGAATCGCGCGGCGGAGTGTTCTCTGCGGCCGGATCGTCGTGATGGCGATGCTGCTCGACGCGCTCCTCGACCGCCTCGACCTCGTCCGGGGGCGCGACGCCCTCCTCGGCGAACTCGACCGTCTCCTGGTCGCGGAACCTCGACCACTTGCTGAGCAGGTCGCGGATCGACACGATCGTACCCTAGTCGGCGAGGCCCTTTGCGCGCAGTTCGTCGAGCGCCCGTTCGGACTTGTCCAGGTCGGACAGGCCCATGCCCTCGAGGATCCGGGGTGTCTTCGTGAACTGGACGTCGCGGTAGTCGACGATCTGCCAGTGGTTCCCGAAGGGGTCGAGGAAGTCGTTGTCGCCGAGCATCTGGAGGCCCGCGGCGCGTGCCCGCTCGAGCGTCTCCTCCCGACCGTCCACGACGAGGCCGATATGGCGTTCCTCGTCGGGCGGCTGCCGGCGCCCGGCCGACAGAGCGATGAACTGGTCGCCGAGGTCGACGAACGCCATCGACCTGCCCCGTCCGCGCAGCGACACCTCCCCGAAGAGCTGCTCGAAGAAGCGCAGCCCCTCGTCGATCGAGCTCACCTCGACCGCCACATGGTTGATGCCGACGGGCCGCGGCATGGAACGGGAGCCTAGCTTCCGGTGTACGAACGGCGGTGGTGGGCAGGCCACTTCCCGAAGAGGAGCTCGTGCGAACAGACCAGGGATCGCTCTGGGGACTGCCTACCTCGTCGCCGGCGACGAGCGGCCGGTTAGCAGCGAACCGGCCTCAAACGGAGAGGTCCTCGAGCTTCCGCCGGCCCAGGAACGGCCGGTGCGCACCCGGTTAAGCGTCGCTTAAGCGAGCTGATCCCTCGTTCGGGGGACATCCGATGGGGGTCGACGGACGAATCTGAGAGTGTCAAGATTGGAGGTAGGAGTGTCCGCGACCGAAGTCCAAGAGCTGCTGCAGGAGTCCGAGGCCGAGCGCGTCTCGCGCTGGCGGGCCGAGGAGCTGGAGCGCGCCGGTTACGACCTGAGCGCCGCTGCGGCGCTCGCTGCTTCGTCGAGCGTCGACCTCCATCTCGCCGTCGAGCTGCTCGGGCGCGGCTGTCCGCAGGACGTCGCGATGCAGATCCTGCTCTAGCGGCTCTGCCTATGATCGGGCCATGGTGCCCGAAGCCCCCCTCGAGGAGACCGAAGCCGGGCTCGTGCCCGCGGGCCAGGGCTGGTTCGTCCTCAACGCGCGCGACGCACGCTGGTTTCGCCGGCCGGGCCGCGACAGCCTGCCGCTCACGGGGTACGACGAGTTCGAGGCGGAGACCTACTTCCCCATGCTCGGGATGTCGATCCAGGTGCTCGAGCCGGGCGAGGCGAACTCGATGTACCACTGGGAGACCGAGCAGGAGGACTTCGTCGTGCTCTCGGGCGAAGCGCTCCTGATCGTCGAGGGACAGGAGCGGCCGCTGCGCCGGTGGGACTTCGTGCATTGCCCGCCCGAGACGCGGCATGTGTTCGTCGGCGCCGGCGACGGGCCTTGCGTCATTCTCGCCGCGTCCTCGCGGCAGTTCCAGGCCGAGGGCCCGTGGGGCTACTACACGGTCGACGAGGCGGCACGCCGCCATGACGCCTGCTCCGATGAGGAGACACAGGACGGCAGCGTCGCGTACGCGCGCGTCCCGCCGTCCGAGCCGGCGCGGTACCGCCCCGGCCTGCTCCCCGGCAGCTAGCGCTCGTCTTCGGGGCACAATCCGCGGGCGTGATCCCCGCGTCGATCCCCTCGCCCGCCAACGGCAATGTCCACCTGGGGCCGCTGACGATCCACATGTACGGCGTGATGCTGCTGCTCGGCATCGTGGCCGCGACCGCGCTCACGGGCTACCGCTGGACGCGCCGCGGAGGCGACTGGGACCTCGTCTACCGCGCGGCGGTCTGGGGTGTGGCCGCCGGCATCGTCGGCGCCCGGCTCTACCACGACGTCACGAGCTGGGACGAGGTGCCGCACACGTGGTGGGGCCCGTTCGCGGTCTGGCAGGGCGGGCTCGGCATCTGGGGCGGGATCACGTTCGGCGTCCTCGCCGGCGCGATCGTCGTCCACCGCGCGGGCGCGAGCGTGACGCTGATGATGGACTGCGTCGCACCGGGCCTCCTGCTCGCGCAGGCGATCGGCCGCTGGGGCAACTACTGGAACCAGGAGCTCTTCGGCGGCCCGACGAGCCTGCCCTGGGGGCTCGAGATCGACCCGGAGCACCGGCCCGACCGCTACCTGAACCAGGCGACCTTCCACCCGACCTTCCTGTACGAGTCGCTCTGGAACCTGCTCGGAGTCGGGATGCTGCTCCTCGTCGACCGCCGCTTCCGGATCCGGCCGCCCGCGCTCTTCTGTCTCTACGTCGCCTGGTACACGTTCGGCCGCACCTTCGAGGAGCTGATGCGGGTCGACCCGTCGCACCATTTTCTCGGCGAGCGGCTCAACTTCTGGGTCTCGCTGATCGTGTTCCTCGCCGCGTCGGCCGCGTTCGTCTGGATCCAGTTCTCGCGGCCCGCCGGCCGGGCTCCCGCCGTGGGGGCGCGTCCGCCCACGGCGCTAGGTTAGGCCGGTGCGCGCGCCCGAGCTCGACCTCGATCTGGACACGTTCGAGGGCCCGTTCGACCTGCTGCTGACACTCGTCCTGCGTGAGGAGCTCGCGCCTCGGCGAGGTCGACGTCGCCGACATCGTCCTCGCGTACGTCGACCGGCTGGCGGCACGGGAGCGGCTCGACCTCGAGGGGTGCGGCGAGTTCCTCGTCCTCGTCGCGTCGCTGCTCGAGCTGAAGGCGCGCGACCTGTTCCCCGACGAGGAGGTCGATCTCTCCGAGCTCGACCCCGAGGAGGCGGCCGAGGAGCTCGCCCGGCGCCTCGAGGAGTACCGGCGCATCAAGGTCGCGGCGACGTGGCTCGCCGAGCGGCTCGAGCACGAGTCCGACCGCTACTTCCGCCTCGGCCCGCCGCCGCTCCAGGAGCGGCCCGAGCGGCGCCTCGCGCCCGGCGACCCGGCGCAGCTCGCCGACGCCATGCGCGTGCTCGCACAGGAGCCGGCGCAGCTCTCGCTCGCGCACATGGGCCTCCGCTTCCCGCCGATCGAGCGCTTCCTCGACCGCTTCCGGACGGTGCTGCGCGGCCGCCGGGCGTTCATGCTCGACGCGGAGGTCGAGGACCTCTCCCGGCTGGAGCAGGCGGCCGCGTTTCTCGCCGTCCTCGAGCTGTGCAAGGGGGGAGAGGTTCGGCTCGAGCAGGCGGCACCGTTCGCACCGATAAGGGTTTCGCGCCCTGACGTCGAAAGGAGCACTGCGTGGAGAACCGCCCGTTCCGCCTGATCACGTCGAGCCCGCGTCGAGGGGCTCGCGAGGACAGTCGAGGCGCTGCTCGTCGTCGCCTCCTCTCCGCTCGGCGTGTCCGAGCTGGCCGAGGCCGCGGACGACGACGAGGCGCGCGTCGAGTCGGCGCTCGAGCTGGTCGCCGAGCGGTTCAGCGAGGGACGGAGCGGCATCGTCCTCGAGCACGTCGCGGGCGGCTACGCCTTCCGCGCCTCGCGCGAGGAGGCGACGGCCTGCGCGCGGCTCGTCGAGCGGCCGGTTGACCGGGCGCTGTCGCCGGCCGCGCTCGAGACGCTGGCCGTGGCGGCGTACCTCGGACCGGTCTCCCGGCCCGATCTGGCGCGCGTGCGCGGCGTCGCGGCCGAGACGTCGTGGCCGGGCTGGTCGAGCGAGGCCTGCTGACGGAAGCGGGGCGCGAGCCGGGCGTCGGCGGCGCCGTCGCGCTACAGGACGACCGAGCTCTTCGAGCGCGTCTTCGGCGCTCGAGAGCCTGTCCGCGCTGCCGCGGCTCGACGATCTCGGCGACGAGGCGGAGAGCGATCCGCGAGCCGGCTCGAGGCCGTCGCCGCGCAGCGCGGCGCCTGAGCTGACACCTCGATCGCTAGCGTGAGCGTGGCGATGGACGTCACCGACGAGACCTTCTATACGGACGTCGTCGAGCGCTCGCACGAGCTGCCCGTCGTCGTCGACTTCTGGGCCGATTGGTGCGGCCCGTGCAAGGCGCTCGCGCCGGTGCTCGAGCGCGAGGCGGCGGCGCGCGACGGCCAGATCGCGCTCGCCAAGCTCGACGTCGACGCCAACCCGGAGATCGCGAAGCACTACGGGATCCAGCAGCATCCCGGCCGTCAAGGCGTTCCGGAACGGACAGGTCGTGGACGAGTTCGTCGGTGCGCTGTCGCCGCAAAGCGTGGCCACCTTTCTGGACGAGCCTGACCGGCCCGACCGCGGGCGAACGGCTGGTCGAGGAGCTACGCGAGTCCGGCGACGAGCCCGAGCTGCTCGCGGCGCTCGAGGCTGGCGACTACGAACGCGCGCTCGAACGGCTGCTCGAGGAGGCGCAGACGGCAGAGCCCGAGCGCCGCGACCGCGTCCGGGAGCTGATGGTCGCGATCTTCACCGAGCTCGGCCAGGACGACCCGCTCGCGACGGCGTACCGCCGCAAGCTCGCGATCGCGCTCTACTGAGCGCGACCCTGCCCTTTGAGGCCCTGTCCTCTTCGGCCCGGCGCCAGGTAGCCCAACCTCCTCCCCACTGCGAGCATATCGAGGAATTCCCGCTCCGATGGGTGACGCGATCGCCACAAAACTGGCACAACCATGCGCCTGAACGCGTACCTCGCCCGGGCCGGCGTCGCTTCGCGGCGCAAAGCAGACGAGCTGATCAAGGCGGGCCGCGTGCGCGTCAACGGTGCGCCGGGCGAGCTGAACACGTTCGTCGCGAGCGGCGACCGCGTCGAGGTCGACGGGCGGGCTGTCGCGAAGCAGCGCCTCGCCTACCTGCTGCTGCACAAGCCCGCCGGTGTCGTCACCACGGCGAGAGATCCCCGCGGCCGCCCGACCGTCGTCGAGCTCGTCCCGCACGAGCCTCGCGTCGTGCCGGTCGGACGTCTCGACGCCGACACCACCGGCGCAATCCTGCTCACGAACGACGGCGAGCTCGCGCACCGGCTCGCGCATCCGCGCTACGAGGTCGCCAAGGTCTATGTTGCCGAGGTCGAGGGCGAGCCGTCCGACGCCGCGCTCCGGGCTCTGGCCGAGGGCATCGAGCTCGACGACGGCCGCACCGCCCCCGCTCAGGCCCGCCGCCTCGGCCCGTCGCAGATCGAGCTCACGCTGCACGAGGGCCGCAAGCACCAGGTGAAGCGGATGTGCGAGGCAGTCGGCCATCCGGTCCAGTCGCTCCACCGGCGCGAGTACGCAGGCCTGACCCTCGACGGGCTCGAGCCGGGCGGCTGGCGCGAGCTGACCGCCGAGGAGGTCGAGGCGCTGCGGGCCGCCGTGGCTACTCGTACCAGACGAGCGCAGCGAGGATGACGTAGAGCCCGACGAGGGACCAGCCCTCGAACGCCGTCGCCTTCCCGTCGCCGGTGATCGCCCACACCGCGATCGCCGTCAGCGCGAGCGCGACGGTGAGCACGGGGTTGACGACGAACGTCAGCCGGTGTCGAGAACGCGAGCGAGACCAGGACGAGCACGGGGTAGAGGAAGACGGCGATCTGCGCGACCGAGTTCTTGATCACGGACAACGCGAGGTCGCTCTTGCCCTTGGCGGCGAGCGTGATCCCGACCATGTTCTCGACGGCGTTGCCGGCGATGCCGACGATCACGAGGCCGGTGAACGCCTTCGAGATCCCGAGCGACTCGACCGCCGGGTCGAGCGCGGCGATGAACCAGTCGGAGACGAGCGCGGCGCCGACGCCTGCGGCGGCGAGCAGGACGACGCCGGTCCGGAGCGGGATCAGGTCGGCGCCGTCCTCGTGCGCGACGGCCGCGGCGTCGCTCCGGATGTAGCCGGGAAGCCAGGAGGCGTAGATCAGCGAGCAGGACGACCGCGCCGACGACCGAGATCGCGACCTCGTGATGGCTGGCGCGGTCGCCGATCCGGTCTGAGACGCCGAGGACGACGATCAGGAACACGGCCAGGAGGGTCAGCACGGCCGTGTCGTTCGGCAGGCGGGAGCCGAAGCGCATGCAGCCGTCGTTCGCCGCGCGCGTCCCGGCCACGATCGAGAGGCCGAGGACGAGCAGCGCGTTCGCGAACAGCGAGCCGAGGATCGACGTCTGGGCGACGACGATCTCGCCCGCGGAGAGCGCGAACAGGACGACGAAGAGCTCGGGAAGGTTGCCGAGCGTCGACTGGAGGACGCCGGTCACGGCAGGCCCGAAGTGTCCGCCGAGCGACTCCGTGCCGAGCGCGACGAGCCAGGCGAGCCCGGCGAGGGAGACGGCGCACACCACGAAGGTCGCGACCGACTGGTCGGTCGCGTAGTGGAGCACGCCGCTGATCGCCGTCAGCACGAAGGTGACGGCGATCAGGGCGTTGCGTCTCACGTCGCCGTCAGGGCCGGACGAAGCCCATGCGGTCGTACATGGCCTGGAGCGTCGGCGTCGGCGGCGGCGGCGGCCTGCTCGGCACCCTGGCGCAGGAGCCGCTCCAGCTCGCCGGGATCCGCCGACAGCTCCTCGTAGCGCTGCCGCACCGGCTCCAGGAACGCGATCACCGCCTCGGCGACGTCCGACTTGAACTGGCCGTAGCCCTGGCCGTCGTAGCGATCCTCGATCGCCTCGGGCGGCACGCCGCTCGGCGACCGACATGATGTCGACGAGGTTCGTGACGCCGGGTTTGTCCGGCGCGCGGCGCACGTCGCGGCCGGAGTCGGTGACGGCGACCTTGAACTTCTTGCGGATCATGTCGGGTGCGTCGGCGACGAGTACCGTCCCCATCTGGCGTGCCGCCGGTCGTCGACATCTTGTTCGTCCGGCTCCTGGAGGTCCATGACCCGCGCGCCGACCTCCGGGTAGCGGCCGTCCGGGATCCGGAACGTCTCTCCGAAGCGCTGGTTGAAGCGCGTCGCGATGTCCCGCGTCAGCTCGAGGTGCTGGCGCTGGTCGTCGCCGATCGGGACGAGGTCGGTCTGGTAGAGGAGGATGTCGCCGGCCATCAGCACCGGGTACGTGAACAGGCCGGACGAGACGAACTCCTGCTTGTCGCCCTTGTCCTTGAACTGCGTCATCCGGCGCAACTCGCCGAAGCTCGTGACCGAGCCGAGCAGCCACGCCGCCTCCGCGTGCGCCTTCACGTGGCTCTGGGCGAATGTCGTCGAGCGCGCGGGGTCGAGGCCGCTCGCGAACAGCATCGCCGCGAGGTCGATCGTCGCCGCCCGCAGCTCCTCGGGGTCGTAGTCGACCGTGATCGAGTGCAGGTCGACGATGCAGAAGAAGCCCTCGCCGAGCTCCTGCGTCGCCGCGTACTGGCGGAAACCGCCGATGTAGTTGCCGAGATGCTTCTGCCCTGTGGGCTGGATGCCGGAGAAGATGCGCATGGGTCCTCCCTAGTATCCGCATGACGGGGCTGGAACGCGGACGAGGAGGGCTGCAGGCGCGTCTCTACCGAGCGCGCACGCTCCCGCCTCGCCCGCGGCGCCAGAACCACCGGCGCCCTGCCGAACCACGACCCGGTGCGAAGACGGGAGCCATCTGCCCGAGGGTAGCAGGGAAAACGGCATCTAGACTGGGACGTGCAATGACCGTATCGCCCGACCTGGTCTCCCGTCCTCGTGGCGAGGGCATCCCGCCGCGCCACCAGCCTGAATGGCCCGAGGAGGGCGCCGCCGAAGCCGCGCGTGCCCGGCTGCAGGCGATGCCGCCGCTCGTCTTCGCAGGCGAGGCGCGGCAGCTCCAGGCGACGCTCGCCGAGGTGGCGGCGGGCCGCGCGTTCCTGCTCCAGGCGGGCGACTGCGCCGAGTCGTTCCACGACTTCTCGGCGATCACGATCCGCGAGAAGCTGAAGATCATGCTGCAGATGTCGGCCGTGATGATCTACGGCTCGACGACGCCGGTGGTGAAGGTCGGCCGCATCGCCGGCCAGTTCGCGAAGGCGCGCACGTCGCCGACGGAGACCGTCGACGGCGTCGAGCTGCCGTCGTTCCGCGGGCCACATGGTGCACGACGACGCGCCGACCGCCGAGGCGCGGATGCCCGACCCGGACCGGATGATCCAGGCCTACCACCAGGCGGCGGCGACGCTCAACCTGCTGCGCGCGTTCACGAAGGGCGGCTTCGCCGACCTCAACCGCGTGCACATGTGGAACCAGGAGTTCGTCGCCTCGTCGCCCGAGGGGCAGCGGTACGAGCGGATCGCCTCCGAGATCGAGCGCGCGCTCCGGTTCATGGCCGCGATCGGGATCGACCTCGCCGACGCCCAGTCGCTCCACCAGGTCGACGTCTGGACGAGCCACGAAGGGCTCGTGCTCGACTACGAGGAGGGGCTGACGCGGCGCGACTCGACGACCGGCGACTGGTACGACTGCTCGGCGCACATGCTCTGGATCGGCGAGCGCACACGGCAGGTGGACGGCGCGCACGTCGAGTTCTTCTCGGGCGTCCGCAACCCGATCGGCATGCAAGCTCGGCCCGACCGCGACGCCGGAGGAGGTCGTCGAGCTCGCCGAGCGGCTCAACCCCGAGCGCGAGCCGGGACGGCTGACGCTGATCTCCCGCATGGGCGCCGACCGCGTGCGCGAGCTCCTGCCGCCGCTCCTGCGCGCCGTCCGCGAGGCGGAGCAGCCGGTCGTCTGGGCATGCGACCCGATGCACGCGAACGTCTTCAAGACCGCGAGCGGCATCAAGACGCGGCGCTTCGAGGTGATCGTCGACGAGATCGAGGGCTTCTTCGCGGCCTGCCGCGAGGAGGGCGTCTGGCCCGGCGGCGTACACCTCGAGTTCACGGGCGACGCCGTCACCGAGTGCCTGGGCGGCTCGGACACCGTGCTCGAGGAGGCGCTGACGACGAACTACATGTCGCTCTGCGACCCGCGGCTGAACGCGCGGCAGTCGCTCGACCTCGCCTTCCACGTCGCCGAGCTGATGCGCGACGCCTGGCACGCCCCTGCTGCCGCCTGACGTGGCCGTCCGGCGGCTCGCCATCCTCGGCACCGGCCTGATCGGCGCCTCCGTCGCCCTCGCCGCCAAGCGGGGCGCAGGAACACACGTCGCGGCTTCGACACCGATCCCGGCCATGCTCGAAACCGCAGCCGAGCGGGGTGCCGTCGACGCGCCGGCGGCATCGGCGGAGGAGGCGCTCGACGGTGCCGACCTCGCCGTCGTCGCGGCTCCGGTCGCGCAGCTCGCCGCGCAGGTCGCGGCGGCACTCGACGCGGCGCCCGAGTCGTGCACGGTCACGGACGTCGGCTCGACGAAGGACGTCGGTGTGCGCGGCTGCGGCCGGCTCGCCGCGCTTCATCGGCGGGCACCCCGTCTGCGGCTCCGAGGCGCGCGGCGCCGAGCACGCGAGCGCCAACCTCTTCGAGGGCGCCACGTGGTTCCTCTCGCCGCTGCCGGAGACCGACCCGGAGCGCTACCGGCTCGTCCACGGCTTCGTCGCCGGCCTCGGGGCGACGCCCGTCGCCGTCGACCCGCGCGCCCACGACCGGCTCGTCTCGCTGACGAGCCACCTCCCGCACGCGCTCGCCAACCTGCTCGTCAACCAGGCGGGCGGCGAGCGCGAGTCGACGGCCACGAGCCGCTCGCCGCCGCCGGGGGCTCGCTCCGTGACATGACGCGCGTCGCCGGCGCCAACCCGCGGATCTGGGTCGACATCTTCCTCGACAACGCCGACGAGCTGCAGCACCGCGCTCGCCGACCACCGCCGCCGCGTCGAGCAGCTCGAGGCCGCGCTCTCGGCAGGCGACGCGGGCTTCCTCGCCCGCTGGATCGCCGAGGCTGCCGGCAACCGGCGGCGCATGCTGGCGCGCGAGTTCACCGAGCCCGGCGAGCTACAGCGCCTGCGCGTGCACATCCCGGACCGGCCGGGCGTGCTCGCGGGGATCACGCAGGCGCTCGGCGCCGAGCGGATCAACATCGAGGACTTCGAGCTCCGCCACTTCTCGCCCGAGCGGGGCGGCGTGCTGACCATGCTCGTCTCCGGCGAGAGCGAGGCCCGCCGCGCGGCCGACCTGCTCGAGGCGCAGGGCTACGGCGTCGTCATCGCCCCCGTGATCGAGGAGTAGCCCGTGCTGCTCGAGCTGGGCGCCTACAACGTGCTCCGGAAGGACCCGACCGTGGCCTGGCAGTTCATGCGCCTCTGGCTGCCTGCGGTCATCCGCGTGCTGGCGCCGAACGCGGGCTACGGCGTCTCGCGGCTGCCGCGGACCGGCGGCGCCGTTCTCGCCGCGAACCACCTGAGCGCGATCGACCCGCCCGCCATCGGCGTCTACTCGACGCGGTCGATCCGCTACATGACGAAGGTCGAGCTGCTCGAGGTCCCGATCGCCGGCGAGTTCCTGCGCATGGCCGGCACGTTCGCCGTCCGCCGCGGCGAGGGCGACCGCGACTCGCTCCGCGTCGCGCGCTGGCTCGTCGGCGCACGGACACGTCGTCGGCATGTTCATCGAGGGCACGCGGCAGAAGTTCGGCTATCCCGGCCCGGCGCACTCCGGCGCGGCGATGGTGGCGATGCAGGAGGGCGTGCCGGTCGTACCGGTCGGTATCGACACGTTCGGCTGGTCGCTTCGCAACCGGCGGCCGTTCGCACTCGCGTTCGGCGAGCCGATCGACCTCAGCGGCCTGCCACGAAACGGCCGCGGCTACAAGGAGGCGGCCGAGCGTCGTCGAAACGGAGCTCCACCGGCTGTGGCGGCTCTCTGCGCAGGCCGTCGCGGACGGTCTGCCCGACCGCCTCCGCGACGGGACGCCGCGCGAGCCCGAGGTTCGCCTCCGCGACTTCGAGCGGCCGGACGGGCGCTCCGCCTGGCCGACAGAGGACTGGGCGGAAGGCCCACTCGGCCCGCTCTACAAGGCGATCACCTGATGTTCGTCGCGCCTGCCGTCAGCCTCCGCGGGGCGGTGGCGCTGCCGGGTGACAAGTCGCTGTCGCATCGCGCGCTGCTGATCGGGGCGATCTGCGAGGGGGAGACCGTCGTCCGCGGGCTTCGGGCGCTCGGAGGACACCGAGTCGACGGTGCGCGCCGTTCGTGCACTCGGCGTCCGCGATCGACGAGGACGGGCCGGACGCGCTCCGCGTCCACGGCGTCGGCCTGCGCGGCCTCGAGGCGCCCGAGGGTCCGATCGACTGCGGCAACGCCGGCACGCTCGTCCGCCTGATCGCCGGCATCCTCGCCGGGCAGACCGGGCAGCAGTTCGAGCTCAGCGGCGACGAGTCGCTCTCCTCGCGGCCGATGGGCCGGATCGCCGACCCGCTCGCGGCGATGGGAGCCGGGCGTCGAGACCGCGGACGGGCACCTGCCGCTCGGGATCGACGCGCGCCCGCTGCACGGGATCGAGTACGAGCTCCCGGTCGCGAGCGCCCAGGTGAAGTCGTGCCTGCTCCTCGCCGGGCTCTTCGCGGAGGGCGAGACGACGGTGGTCGAGCCCGTGCCGACGCGCGACCACACCGAGCGGATGCTGCGGGCCGCGGGCGCGCGGCTGCGGCATGAAGCCCGGACGGGTCTCCGTCCAGCCGGCGGATCGGCTCGAGCTCGGCGAGGTCGAGCGTGTCCGGGTGACATCTCGTCCGCCGCGCCGCTCATCCTCGCGGCCACGCTGCTGCCGGGCTCGGAGCTGATCGTGACCGGTGTCGGCGTGAACCCGACCCGCACGGGCTTTCTCGACGTGCTGGAGCGGATGGGCGCGCGCATCGCCATCTTCAACCGCCGCACGGCGGCCGGCGAGCCCGTCGCCGACCTCGAGATCACTCACGCCGAGCTCGTGGCGACCGAGATCGAGCCCGAGGAGGTGCCGCGGCTCGTCGACGAATTGCCGCTGTTCGTCGCTGGCCGCGTCGATGGCGCACGGCGACAGCCGCGTGCGCGGCGCGGGCGAGCTGCGCGCGAAGGAGACGGACCGGATCGAGGCGGTCGCCGCCGGCCTGCGCGCTGCTCGGCGCCCACGTCACGGGCACGCGGGACGGGTTCACGGATCCGCGGCGTCCCGGCGCGTCCGCGCGGCGGACGCATGAGCGCCGAGGGCGACCATCGCATCGCCATGCTCGCCGCCGTGTGCGGCCTCGCGTCGCGCGACGGGGTCGAGGTCGAGGGCGCCGAGACGGTCGCGATATCCTTCCCCGGGTTCTTCGACCTGATCGACTCCCTGGCGCAACGATGATCATCGCCATCGACGGACCCGCAGGCGCGGGCAAGAGCACCGTCGCCCGGATGCTCGCGGAGCGGACTCGGCTTCCGCTACCTCGACACCGGCGCGATGTACCGCGCGCTCACCTGGCTGGCCATGCGCGAGGGGCTCGACCTCGGCGACGGCGACAAGCTCGGCGTCCTCGCGAACGAGCATCCGGTCGAGCTCGACCCCTCCGGGCGCGTCTCCATTGCCGGCGCCGACGTGACGACGTCGATCCGGACGGCGAGGATCGACAAGATGGTGCCCGTCGTCGCGCGCCATCCGCGCGTGCGCGAGGTGATGCGCGAGCGACAGCGGCGGCTCGCCGAACAGCGCGGACTCGGTGATGGAGGGCCGCGACATCGGCACCGTCGTCGCGCCGAACGCCGACGTGAAGGTCTACCTCGTCGCCGACGCCGAGATCCGCGCCGCGCGGCGCCGTGCGGAGCGGCCCGAGGTGGGCGACGCGGCGCTCGACACCGATCCTCTCCGTCGTGACAAGCAGGACGCCGAGCGGATGACGCCGGCCGACGACGCGGTCAGAGATCGACACGACGGACCTCAGGGTCGAGGACGTCGTCGAGCGGATCGAGGCCCTGTCCGCGCCTCGTCAACCGGTCTGACGTCAGCGGGGCTTCCAGCCGAGCGCGCGGCACCAGGCGAAGGACAGGTACGCGCCCGGTGACTCCGACCACTCGAGCCAGGCCGCCCGCATCGCGTCGATCTCGCGGTCGCCGGCGAACCCGTGCGCGACCGCGGCGCTCCGGTACCAGCCGTCGCCGCAGTCCTCGGCACGCGCCCGCCCGAACGAGCGCACCGCCTCGGGCGTGCCGTAGGACCAGTACTTGGACGTCGCGAGCACGGACTCGAAGCCGGCCACCTCGAGCAGGCCGCGCAGCCGCCGTCCGCGGTAGGGATCGGCGTGACCGTCCGTAGCCAGAGCCGCTCGCGAAGGGCATAGAACTCCAGCAGGAGCTCTTCACCGGGGCCGGCAAGGATCAGGCCGCCGTACTCGACGCAGGCGACACCGAGGACGCCGGCCGGCTTCAACGTGCGCTTGATCTCGACCAGCCCCGCCGAGCGGGTCCTCGAGGGTCTCGAGCACCGAGTGGCAGAGACAGGCGTCGAAGCGGTCTGACGGGAAGTCCAGGGCGTAGACGTCGCCGACGCGGAAGTCGACGTTTCCGATCCCGTTGCTCCTCGGCGTACCGCAGCGCCTCCGAGAACCCGTCCCCGCTCGGATCGACGGCGACGACTCGCCCGCCGGTCAGGCACTCGACAAGGCCGACCGTGATCGTGCCGGCGCCGCAGCCGACGTCGAGCACGAGGAACCCGTCCGCCAGGTGCGGCAGTAAGAAGTCGGCGTACTCCGCCGCAGACCGCGTCCTCAGCATCTCCTCGAACGACACCAGTACCTTGTAACAACTTGTTGCAAGGCCCGCGAGGCGATACTGGTGCCATGGCGGAACCCGACGAAGCTGCTGGGCAAGGTCGCGATCGTCGGCTACCCGAACGTCGGCAAGTCGACGCTGATCAACCGGCTGACCGAGTCGCGGGCGGCGGTCGTCCACGCGACGCCGGGCGTGACGCGCGACCGCAAGGAGCTCGTCTGCGAGTGGAACGGCAAGCGGTTCGCGATCGTGGACACGGGCGGGGTGGACGTCGTCGACCCGTCGCCGATCGCGCGCGGGATCGTCGAGCAGGCGACAGGCGGCGATCGAGCGAGGCCGACCTCGTGCTCTTCGTCGTCGACGCGCGGGCCGGCATCACGCCGGGCGACGAGGAGCTGGCCGAGATCCTGCGCGCGCTCGAAGCGGCAGCGTGATCGTGCTCGCGAACAAGCTCGACGAGCCGGCGGCGGACGCGTTCGCGCACGAGTTCCACCGCCTCGGGCCTCGGCGAGCCGGTGCCGATCTCGGCCATGCACGGGCACGGCACGGGCGATCTGCTCGACGAGATCGTCGACCGACTGCCGGGCGACGGGGCTCGCCCGAGATCGGCGAGGAGGCGATCCGCGTCGCGATCCTCGGCCGGCCGAACGTGGGCAAGTCGAGCCTGCTGAACGCCCTCCTCGGGCAGGAGCGCGTGATCGTCTCGGACGTCCCCGGCACGACGCGCGACGCGATCGACACCGTGCTGACAGCGCGGCGAGCAGACGTTCGTCCTCGTCGACACGGCGGGCCTCCGCCGCAAGCGCCACCAGCGGCAGGGGATCGAGTACTACTCGGAGCTGCGCGCGCTCGAGGCGGCGGAGCGGGCCGACGTCGGCGCTCGTCCTCGTGGACGCGTCCGAGGGTCTCGTCGACCAGGACCTGGCGATCGCCGACGTGGCCCGGAAGGCCGGAGTGCTCGACACTCGTCGTCCTGTCCAAGTGGGACGAGTCGACGGTGACGATCGAGGACGTCAGGCCCCGGCTCGAGACGCGCCTTCGCCAGCGGCCGCCGATCGTCGTCACGTCGGCCAAGAGCGGCCGCGGTGTCGACCGCCTGCTCGACCGGGTCGAGGCGCTCTTCGCGAAGCACACCCGTCGCATCCCGACGCCGGAGCTGAACCGCTTCGTGGCCGAGCTCCGTGCCGCGCGGGAGCCGCCGTCGCGCGCGGGCAAGCGACTGAACGTCCTCTACGCGACGCAGACCGGCGTCCGCCCGCCGCGCTTCCGCTTCTTCGTCAACGACCCCGGCCTGATCACGCGCGACTACGGCTACTGGGTCGAGAACCGGCTCCGGGAGCGGTTCGAGATGCAGGGCGTTCCCGTCTCGATCGATTTCGTGAGACGCTCCTAACGCGTGAGCGCGGTCGTCGTCGGGGCGGGGTCGTGGGGGACGCGCGTTCGCGTGCGTGCTCCGCGACCGCGGCCACGACGTCACCTCGCCTGCCGCGACCCCGAGCAGGCGCGCGTGATCGCCGAGACGGGCCGCAACCCGCGCTACCTGCCTTCAGTGCCGACCTGAGCGGGGTCGCGGCGGCTCCGATCCGCGATGCGCCGGTCGGCGGGCGCCGACGTCGTCGCCGTCTCGCGTGCCGAGCCGCGCGTTCGGCGACGGTCGTCGCCGCGCTGCCCGGCACCGCGCCGATCCTGACTCTGACCAAGGGGCTCGACCCGGCCACGGGCAACCTCCTGCACACGCTCGTCGCCGGTCGCCCGGTCGCCGTCCTCTCCGGCCCGACCTTCGCCGAGGAGATCGCCGCCGGCCTCCCGTGCGCCGCGGTGATCGCGAGCGCGACGAGGGGCTCGCCGAGCGGCTGCAGCAGGAGATCAACTCGTCGCTCTTCCGCGTCTACGTTAATACCGACCTGACCGGCGTCGAGTTCTGCGGCGCGGCGAAGAACGTGATCGCGCTCGCCGCCGGAGGCGTCGACGGGCTTCGGCTGGGCGACAACGCCAAGGCCGGCGTGATCACGCGCGGCGTCGCCGAGATGACGCGGCTCGGCTCGGCGTGCGGCGCGCGAGCCGGAGACGTTCGCCGGCCTGGCCGGCATGGGCGACCTGATGGTCACCTGCTGGAGCAGCGCTCGGGCGCAACCGCCGCGCCGGCGAGCTGATCGCGCGTGGCTCGACGCCGCAGGACGCGGCGGCCGACGATCGGCCAGGTCGTCGAAGGTCTCGACGACGGCGCCCGTGCTGCGGGACCTCTCGCGCCGCCTCGGTATCGAGCTACCGATCACCGAGGCGGTCTGCGGCGTGCTCGACGGGCCAGAGCCTGCAACGAGCTCGCCGCGTCGCTGATGGGCCGCCGCCCCAAGGGCGAGTAGCCGAGCCCCCGGGCTTCGACTACCCTTCGGGCGACATGGCGCGCGCACAGCTTCTCGTTCACGAGCGAGTCGGTCACCGAGGGCCATCCGGACAAGGTCGCCGACCAGATCTCCGACGCCGTCCTCGACGCCGTCCTCACCGACGATCCCGACGGCCGCGTCGCCTGCGAGACGCTCGTCACGACCGGCCTCGTCGTCGTCGCCGGCGAGATCTCGACACAGACCTACGTGGACATCCCGACGCTCGTGCGCACGAAGGTGCGCGAGATCGGCTACGACCGTGCCAAGTACGGGTTCGACGCCGAGACGTGCGGCGTCATCGTCGCGATCGACGAGCAGTCGTCCGACATCGCGCAGGGCGTCGACACGGCCTACGAGGTGCAGCACGACCCCGGCGACGACGATCCGCTCGACCGCACCGGCGCCGGCGACCAGGGGATGATGTTCGGCTACGCGTGCCGGGAGACCGACGAGCTGATGCCGCTGCCGATCACGCTCGCGCACCGGATCTGCAAGCGGCTCGCCGAGGTCCGGAAAGCGAACGTGCTCCCCTACCTGCGGCCCGACGGCAAGGCTCAGGTCACGGTCCGCTACGAGGTCGACGAGCACGGCCGGCAGCGCCCCGTCGAGATCGAGCGCGTGCTCGTCTCCGCACAGCACCGCGAGGGCCTCGACATCGACACGCTGCTCAAGCCCGACATCGTCGAGCACGTCATCCGCCCGATCATGCCGCACGGCCTCTTCGACGAGAGCAGGCTCGAGGAGCGCGACTTCGTCCTCGTCAATCCGACCGGCCGCTTCGTCCGCGGCGGGCCGATGGGTGACACGGGCGTGACCGGCCGGAAGATCATCGTCGACACCTACGGCGGCGCGGCCAGGCACGGAGGAGGCGCCTTCTCGGGCAAGGATCCGACGAAGGTCGACCGCTCGGCGGCCTATGCCGCCCGCTACGCGGCCAAGAACGTGGTCGCCGCGGGCCTGGCGGAGCGCTGCGAGCTCCAGATCGCCTACGCGATCGGCGTCGCCCGCCCGATGTCGATCCAGGTCGAGTGCTTCGGGACGGAGACGCTGCCGGTGACGCAGATCGAGGCGCTCGTCCGCGAGCACATCGACCTCCGCCCGGCCGCGATCATCCGCGACCTCGACCTCAGGCGCCCGATCTATGCGAAGACGGCGGCCTACGGCCACTTCGGCCGCGACGACCACGACTTCACGTGGGAGAAGACCGACAAGGCGGACGTCCTCCGCACCGCCGCCGGCCTCGCCGCTCCGGCCGCGACGACCTCCGCGTAGCCCGGACAGACCGCGGTAACGTCTAGCCGTGCGTCTCTATCTGGGCGCGGGGCTGCTGGTCGCAGTGGTTCTGGGAGGCGTTTGGATCGTGCTCGCGCTCACCTTCAGCCGGTCGGGCGGCAGTGCGGATGCGTACACGAAGTCAGCCGCATGCCTGCGTCGCGACCCTTCGTTGGCGGGCGATCGCGCCGATGCCGCGCACTACCGGGCAGCCGGACTGGAAGCGCTCGGCATCCGCTGGCGGCAGGTGCGTGCCGTCGCGCTGTTCGACGACTCGCTCTCGGCCGAGTCCGTGACGAGGGAGGAGGCGCGGATCTCCGCCGCCATGGGCCATCGGGGAGCCTCGCCCGACGAGATCGCGGCCCGTCTGCAGAAACAGGACAACGTCGCGCTCTTCTACGTCAACCGGTCGCCCTCCCAGTCGGCGGAGTCCGCGATCGGGCGCTGCGTCTACCTCGTCCACTACAACCGGGTCGCGTCCTTTCTCGGCCTGTACATCTCCCCGCATGCGGAGCGACCCTTCCTACCGGGCGCTCGCCGCGAGGATTGAGTCAGGCCGCGCGGCGAACGAACAGGCCTGACGCCTGCTTGTCGGCGATCGAGCGGGGCTCGCCGCCTGCGAGGACGCTCATCGTGTCGCCGTCCGAGCCGGAGACCTCGACTGACGTGCCCGGTGCAAAGCCCTGGTCATAGAACCAGTGCAGGAGCTCACCGTCGTGCTCGGCGAGCCTGACGACGGTCGCCCGGTCGCCTGGCTCGAGATCGGAGAGCGCCACGAGCTCCCGGTTCTCGGCCTGCTCGAAGTCGGTGTCGACGGGCCAGCCGTGCGGGCAGCGGTCGGGGTTGCCGAGGCGCTCGGCGATCCGCTCGATCATCTCGTCCGTGAACGTGTCGCCGAGCTCGTCGGCCTGCACGTGGGACTCGGCGGCCGTGTAGCCCATGAAGTCCGTCAGGAAACGCTCGATGATCCGGTGCTTGCGGACGACCTTCTGCGCGCGCTCGATGCCGAGCGGGGTGAGGATCGCCTCCTTCTGCTCGCCGCGCTCGACGAGACCCTCGGCCTCGAGGCGCTTCAGCATCTCGCCGGCCGAGGCGCGCGAGACGCCGAGCATCTCGGCGACGCGCGACGCGATCGCGGCCGAGCCAGTTGCGGGGTGGTACTCGCCGATCGGGAAGGCGAGGAAGTAGATCGTCTCGAGATAGTCGTCGACCGAATGACCCGCCATCGGGTCGACTATAGACGACGCCTCGAGCCTGTAAGGCTTGCCTTACACCGACGACCCCTGTAAGGTGCGCCTTACACGTGAGCACGTCGCAAATCCTGTTACTGGGCGCGATCGCGGGGTCGACGATCTTCATCGGGCTTCCGATCGGCCGGGTCCGGAACGCCAGCATGGCGCTCAAGGTGACGCTCAGCGCGACCGCCACCGGCATCCTCCTCTTCCTGCTCTACGACGTCCTCGCAAACGGCGTCGAGCCCGTCGACAACTCGCTGAAGGCGGCCGTACACGACGGGGGCTCGTGGGGCGACTTCATCGGCCTCGCGGCCCTGCTCGCGCTCGGCTTCGGCGTCGGCCTTCTCGGCCTCGTCTACTACGACCGCTGGATGGCGCGCGAGCGCGCCAAGAGCCTGCTCGGCCCGGGCGCGGCCTCCGCGGCCGAGTTCGAGCCGTCGTGGATCCACGGGATGTCGAGCGCCAGCTGGCTCGCCGTCCTGATCGCGACCGGCATCGGGCTGCACAACTTCGCCGAGGGTCTCGCCATCGGGCAGTCGGCGGCACTCGGCGAGACGAGCCTCGCGCTCGTGCTGATCATCGGCTTCGCGCTCCACAACGGCACCGAGGGCTTCGGCATCGTCGCTCCGCTCGCCGGCGACAGCGAGCGGCCGAGCTGGCGGTTCCTGATCCTGCTCGGGATCATCGGCGGTGGCCCGACCTTCTTCGGCACGCTCGTCGGCCAGGCCTGGACGAGCACCGCCGTCTCGGTCTGCTTCCTCGCCCTCGCGGCCGGCTCGATCCTCTACGTCGTCATGCAGCTGATCCAGGTGAACGCCAGGCTCGGCCACAAGACGCTCGTCGCGTGGGGCATGTTCGGCGGCCTCGTGCTCGGCTTCGCCACCGACTTCATCCTCTCCGCAGTCGGCACCTAGGCACCGGGGGAAACGGCCGGTTTCCCCCGTGAGCCCCCTTCCCCTTGTGGTCGCGTCGCCGTCGTTGTGAGCTACGCCCGGGCGAAGCCCGGGCTCCGCCGCGGATCGAAGTGCGTGGCACTTGGAGGTAGGACTAGCCTCTTGACGTGAACGAGCCACGCCTCGAGACGGAGCGGCTCATCTTGCGGGTGCCCCGCCTCGACGATGCAGCTGCCGCGGCCGAGATGCTCGGCGACCCCGACGTGATGAAGTTCCTCGGCGGTAGCACGGTGTCGGCTGAGGACGCGCCCGCCGTCGTGGAGAAGTGGCTCGAGCGCTGGGAGCGCCACGGTGTCGGCCCCTTCGTCCTCGAGCACGGGAAGGACGGTCGCTTCCTCGGTCGGACCGGGATCCTCGTCTGGGACACGCGCACATGGGTGCACGCCTCGCCGGACGCGGGAGAGCACGCGCAGCCCGAGCTCGGCTGGGCGCTCGCGCGGGGCGCCTGGGGCAACGGCTACGCGACCGAGGCGGCGCGTGCGGTGCGCGACTGGGCGAGGTCAGAACGCGGCGTCGGTCATCTGATCTCGCTCATCGTCCCCGACAACCTTGCGTCGCAGCGGGTGGCCGAGCGGCTCGGAGCCGGGCCTACCGAAACGGTCAGCCTGTCCGACTCGGGCGACGCGGTCGTCTGGGTGCATCCCCGCTAGCGGGCTCTTCGAGGGCCGACGCGAGGGCTAGGCTCGACCGGTGCGCTTCGCGTCCGTCTATCCGCTCGTCTCGGCCCGATCGCTGGCGCGACTGTTCACGTACGAGGTGGGGGACGAGATCGGGAAGGGGGCGGTGCTCTCGGTGCAGTTCGGCGCTGCGAAGCGGCGTGGCGTCGTGGTCGCACTGGAGCAGGAGCCTCCCGACGGGGTCGACCCGATCGCGGCCGGGCGCGTGCTCGACGAGCTTCCGCCCGCCCTCGTCGACCTCGCGCTCTGGACGGCCGACTACTACGGCTCGACGCCGGCCCGCGCGCTCGCGCTCGTCGCGCCTCCGAAGCCGGCGCGCCGCGGCGAGCGGAAGCGCCCGAGCAACGACTACGCGCTCGGCGGCGAGGCCGAGCCGCCCGAGCTGAGCGGCCCGCAGCGCGCCGCGCTCGAGCGGATCGAGGCCGCTGTCTCCGCCGGCGGTGGGCACTTCCTGCTCTACGGCGCGACCGGGAGCGGCAAGACGGAGGTGTACCTCCAGGCGTGCGCGCAGGCGATCGCGCGCGGCCTGGGCGCGATCGTGCTCGTCCCCGAGATCGCGATGACGCCGCAGACACTCGGTCGCTTTCGAGCCCGGTTCGGCGACCGCGTCGCGGTTCTGCACTCAGGGCTCAGCGAGGCCGAGCGTCGCGACGAGCGTGAGCGAATCGCGTCCGGCCAAGCCCCCGTCGTCGTCGGGGCGCGCTCGGCCGTCTTCGCACCCGTGCCGCGGCTCGGGCTCGTCTGCGTGGACGAGGAGCACGATCCCTCCTACAAGCAGGAGTCGGACCCGCGTTACGACGCGCGCACCGTCGCCGCCAAGCGGGCGGCGCTCGAGGGCGCCGTCGCCCTCTACGGCTCGGCGACGCCGCGCCCCGAGAGCTGGGCGCGGCTCGAGCGGATCGAGCTCGGCGCCCGGCTCGGCGCGGCCCTCCCGCCCGTGACCATCGTGGACATGCGCCGGGAGGGCGGCTATCCGCTCTCCGCGCCGCTGCTCTCGGAGCTCGCGCGCGTGGAGCGGGAGGGCGGCAAGGCGATCCTGCTCCTGAACCGCCGCGGGCTCGTGCCTGCGCTCCACTGCCGCGACTGCGGCGAGACCCGCCGCTGCGAGCAGTGCGACGTCGCACTCGTGCTCCACGGCGACGGGTCGCTCCGCTGCCACCACTGCGGCGCGCTCCAGGCCACGAGCGAGCTCTGCCCCGCCTGCGGCTCGCCGGAGCTCGTACGTGTCGGCGCCGGCACGCAGCGCCTCGAACGCGAGCTCGAGCAGCAGGTGCCGGGCCTGGAGCGCATCCGGCTCGACTCGGACACCGTCGCGCACCCCGCGGCGCTTCAGAAGGCGCTCGAGCGCTTCGCCGCCGCCGACCGCGCCGTGCTCCTCGGAACGCAGATGGTGGCGAAGGGCCATCACTTCGGAGACGTGTCGCTCGCGGCCGTCGTCGACGCCGACACGGGGCTCGCGATGCCGGACTTCCGCGCCGAGGAACGCACGTTCCAGCTGATCACCCAGCTCGCCGGCCGGAGCGGCCGCACCGCGCCGGGCCGGGTCATCGTCCAGACGTTCCAGCCGGACTCGCGCGCGGTTCTCTTCGCGGCGCGGCACGACGTCGCCGGCTTCCTGGCCGAGGAGCTCCGCCGCCGCGAGGAGCTCGGCTATCCGCCGTACCGGCACGTCGTGCGGGCGCTCGTCTCCGGCCCGGATGCGGAGGACCCGATCCGGCTGCTCGAGGAGATCCGCGCAGGGCTCGGCGACGCCGACGCGATCGGGCCGGCGCCGCTCCTGCGCCTCCGCGGCCGCCATCGCGCCCAGCTGATCGCCAAGACCGCCGAGCCCCGGCGAGTCGCCTCCACGATCGCCCGTCTGCTCGCCGCCGCGGCCCCGGCGATGCGGCGCGCCGGCCTCCACGCGGTCGTGGACGTCGATCCGCAGAGCCTGTAGGTTCGGCTAGCCGCACCCCGGGACGCGGGGTGGCTCCCTGGCCCAGCGGTACCCGCGCGGGCGACAGTTGTCCTCGACATGACACGGAAAAGGGAGCGAGCCATGAAGTTCAACCAACGGGGCACGCTCGCCGTCGTCTGCCTGGCGACGGCGATGCTGATGCTCGACATCGCGGTCGTCAACACCGCGCTTTCGCACATCGCGTCCGATCTCAACTCGGGCCTCTCGGGCCTGCAGTGGATCGTCGACGCGTACACCCTCGCACTCGCCACCGTCGTCCTCACGGCGGGATCGCTGGCCGACCGACTCGGCCGCCGTCGCATCTTCCTCTGGGGGATGGCGGTCTTCACGGTGACCTCGCTCTGGTGCGCGGTCTCGACGAGCATCGCCGAGCTCGACGCCGCCCGCGCGATCCAGGGGATCGGCGCAGCGATGATGTTCGCGAGCTCGCTGGCAGTGCTCGCCGACGCGTTCCCGGCCGCAGCCGAGCGCGCGAAGGCGTTCGCGATGTACGGCGCCACGATCGGCGCCGCCTTCGCCATCGGCCCGCTCGTCGGCGGCGCGCTGACCAGCTACGTCAGCTGGCGCGCGGTCTTCTACATCAACGTTCCGCTCGGCATCGCGGCCATCGCTGCCACGTACGCATGGGTGCGCGAGTCGCACGAGACGAAGGCGCGCAGGCTCGACCTACCCGGCCAGCTGACGCTGACCGGCGGCCTGTTCCTGCTCGTCTTCGCCCTGCTCCGTGGAAACGACGAGGGCTGGTCGAGCGCCTCGATCGTGGCCTCGCTCGTCGGCTCGGCGGTGCTGATGGGCCTGTTCGTCCTCGTCGAGCTCCGCTCGCGCGAGCCGATGCTGCCGCCCGAGCTCTTCCGGCGGCCTGATTTCACCGGCGCGCAGATCGCCGCGTTCGCGATCTCGGGCTCGTTCTTCGCGCTCTTCCTGTACACGACGCTGTACCTGCAGGAGATTCTGCACCTGTCGGCGATCCAGGCCGGCCTCGTCTACCTGCCCGGCACCATGCTGATCTTCATCGTCTCCGGCGCGAGCGCCGCGCTGACGAGCAAGGTGGGGCCGTCGGTGCTCGTCGTCACGGGTCTGATGCTGGTCGCAGGGGGACTCGCGCTGATGTTGCTCGCAGGGGCGGACTCGAGCTGGACGGCGCTGATGCCGGGCCTACTCGTCGGTTGCGTCGGCACCGGGCTCTTCAACCCGGCCGTCGTCGCGATCGCGCTCGGCTCGGTGTCGGAGGAGCAGAGCGGCCTCGCCGCGGGCACGAACGACGCGTTCCGGCAGGGCGGCATCGCCGTCGGCGTCGCGGTGTTCGGGGCGGTCGTCCCGGCCGCGTCGGCGCTCGGGGGCGGCTCGCCGACCGACTACGTCTCGGGGATGCACACTGCCGCGATCATCGGTGCCGCGCTGGCGGCGGCCGGAGCGGTCGCCTGCGCCCGCCTGTTCCGCGTCGGACTTTCCTCGTCGAGCAAGCGCCTGGCCGAGGCAGCGGCAGCAGTCGCATCGCGCTGACCGGCTCGCAGCGCCGACAGTGCACAACCCGGTTTCGAGGGCCCGCCGCGAGCGGGCCTTCGGGCGTCCGGGCCGAATTACACTGACGGTGTGGCCGAGGAGCACGGACAGGTCAAAGAGGAAACCACCGGCAAGCGGGATCCCGAGCGCGAGGCGCGCCGGCGGCTGGCCCTGGCGCAGATCCGCCAGTACCCCGATCCGTCGCTGCGCCTCCGTGCGGCCGAGATCGAGACCGTCGACGACGAGCTGCGCAGCCTGGTCGGCCGCATGCTCGCGCTGATGGAGGAGGCGAGCGGCATCGGCCTCGCCGCAACCCAGGTCGGCGTGCTGCGGCGCCTGTTCGTCTGCCAGCTCGGCGAGGACGAGGACGAGCCCGATCTCCGCGCGTTCGTGAATCCGGTCGTGACGCCGCTCGGCGACGAGCGCGAGAGCGCCGACGAGGGGTGCCTCTCCCTGCAGGAGGTCCTCGTCCCGGTCGAGCGGCCGACGCGCATTGCGATCGAGGCGACCGATCTCGACGGCGCTTCGGTGCGCCTGGAGCTCGAGGGGCTCGACGCCCGCGTCGTGCAGCACGAGGTCGACCACCTCGACGGCATCCTGATCATCGACCGGACGACCGACGAGGCGCGGCGCGGGGCGCTCGCGACGCTCCGGCCCAAGCCGGCGCTCGCCGGCCGCGCCTAGGACGTGGCGCGCATCGGCGTCGCGGCGACTGCGCCGTTCGGCGCGGACGTCCTCGAGCGGCTGGCCGACCGGCACGAGATCGCCTTCGTGCTCACGCGGCCGGACAGCCGCCGCGGCCGCGGCAGGCCGGTGGCGCCGCCGGCGGCGAAGGTCGTCGCGGAGCGCCTCGGCATGCCGGTGCTCCAGCCCGAGCGCCTCGACGCCGCCGTCGACCTGCCCGCCGAGACGATCGTCGCCGTCGCCTACGGGCTGCTCGTCCCTGCCGAACTGCTCGGGCGCCATCTGTGGCTCAACGTCCATCCGTCCCTGCTGCCACGCTGGCGGGGAGCGGCGCCGGTCGAACGGGCGATCATGGCCGGCGACGAGGAGACCGGCGTGACGATCATCCGGCTCGTCGAGGAGCTCGACGCCGGGCCGATCGGCGCGCAGGAAGCGTTTGCGATCGGGGCGGCCGACGACGCCGGGGCCGTCTACGAGCACGCCGCCGAAGTCGCGGCACGGCTCCTCGATCCACTGCCCGAGCTGTTTTCGCCGCAGGCCGACGAGGGCATGACCTACGCCGACAAGATCGCGGCGGCCGATCGGCAGCTCGATCTCGATCGCCCGCCCGAGGAGCTCGTGCGCCGCACGCGCGCTCTCTCGCCGCACGTCGGCGCGCGCGCGGAGCTGAACGGCAGGCCTGTCACCGTCTGGCGCGCGCAGATCGGGTCCGGCGGCTCGTTCGAGCCGCTCGAGGTCCAGCCGGAGGGAGGGAAGCGCATGGACTACGCCTCCTGGCTCCGCGGCCTTCGCTGATGGCGGTGTCGCCCGCACGGCGGGCCGCGTACGAGGTCGTCCTGCGCGTGTTCGAGCAGGACGCCTACGCCGATCGAGCGCTCGCGACCGCGGCGGAGAGACTCGATCCTCGCGATCGCGCGCTCGCCCAGCAGATCGCCTACGGCACCGTGCAGCGCGCGCGGGCGCTCGACCACGGCATCGAGGCGCTCGCGCGGAGGCCGGTAGCGAGACTCGACCCGCCGGTACGGGCGGCGCTGCGGACCGGCGCGTATCAGCTCGCGTACCTGTCCGGGGTCGCGCGGCACGCCGCGGTCAACGAAACGGTGGAGCTCGTGCGCGTGGCAAGGCTCGAGCGGGCGGTCCCGTTCACGAACGCGGTCATGCGCCGGCTGGCGGTAGGCCTCCGCGGCCTGCTTGCCGGTCTGCCGGAGGGGCCGCTCAAGCTCTCGTACCCGGACTGGGTTGCGGAGGTGTGGGAGCGCGACTTCGGCCGCGACGACGCGCTGGCGCTCATGCGCGCGCAGAACGAGCCGCCCGAGACCGTCATCCGGCTCGTTCGCGGCGAGATCGACGGCGAAGCGACCGACGTTCCCGGCGCCTACCGCGTCGAGCGCGTGGACGAGCAGGCGCTGGCCGAAGGCCGGATCTGGCCGCAGAGCCGCGGCTCGCAGCTCGCTGCGTTCGCCGTCGGCTCGCTGCCGGGCGACCGCACGCTCGATGTCTGCGCGGCACCGGGCGGCAAGGCCACACAGCTGGCCGGTGAGGTCGTAGCGGTCGAGAAGCACGAGGGAAGGGCCCGCGAGCTGTCCGCGAACGCGGCGCGCCTCGCAGCGACGAACGTCCGCGTCGTCAACGCCGACGCGCTGGCGCTGCCGGGCGAGCTGCGCGGTTTCGATCGCGCGCTCGTCGACGCACCGTGCTCGGGGCTCGGCGTCCTCAACAGCCGGCCCGACCTGCGCTGGCGCGCCGAGCCGCTCCCGGATCTCCAGCTCGCACTCCTGCGCGCCGCGGCCGATCGCGTCAAGCCCGGCGGCACGGTCGTCTACTCCGTCTGCACGCTGAACGCCGACGAAAACGAGGCCGTCGTGGACGCTTCCGGCCTCCTGACGGACGACCTCGGCGCCGACTGGCCTGCCTTCCGCCACCCCACGCGACCGGAGTTCCTGCTCACGCTGCCGCAGGTCCACCGCACGTCGGGCTTCTTCGTCGCCCGCCTTAAAGTGACTTCGTGACCGATTACCTGGAGCGCGCGATCGCGCTCGCCGACGCGACCCTGGGCCGGGCCTACCCGAAGCCCGATGTCGGCGCGGTGCTCGTGCGGGACGGGGCCGTGGTCGGCGAGGGCTCGACCGAAGCCGATGGTCGCCACGGCGAGATCGTCGCGCTCGACGCGGCCGGCAAGCGGGCGACCGGCTCGACCCTGTACGTAACGATGGAGCCCTGCGCGCACCACGGAACGACGCCGCCGTGCACGGAGGCGATCGTCGTCGCGGGGGTGGCGAAGGTCGTCGTGGGCGCGCGCGATCCGAACCCGGAGGCGGCGGGCGGGGTCGAGCGGCTCCGCGCGGCCGGCGTCGAGGTCGAGCTCGACGACTCGTTTGCGGCCCGTGCGCAGAACGAGGCCTGGCGCACGTGGGTCACGCTGGGCAGGCCGTTCGTGACCTGGAAGGTCGCTGTGACGCTCGACGGGCGAGTCGCCGTTCCGGGAACGCGCTGGGTCTCCGGCGACGAGAGCAGGCGGCGCGTGCACGAGCTGCGGGCGCGTTCCGGCGCAGTCGCGGTGGGGATGGGAACCGTCCGAGCGGACAATCCGGGGCTCGACGCCCGCGGCCTCGAGGCTGCCCGCCAGCCGCGGCGGCTCGCCTTCGGCCGCGGCCCGCTTCCGGCCGGCTCCGAGCTCGAGCTTCGCACGGGCCAGCTCGCCGACGAGCTGCAGTCGCTCGCCGCGGACGGCGTCCAGTCGCTTCTGCTGGAAGGCGGGCCGACCCTTGCCGGCGCATTCCTGGCGGAGGAGCTCGTCGACAGGCTGCTCGTCTTCGTCGCGCCCACGCTTGCCGGCGGCGGGCCGCGGATGCTCGGCGACCTCGCCGCGCCGGTCAAGCTCACCCGGTTGACAGCCGATCCAGTAGGCGAAGATGTGCTCCTGAGTGCCTATATCCGTGAGCCCTGAGCTTCTTTCCCATCAGCGTCCGGAGGACGAGGTCGTGAGCCTGCTCTCGCACTGGCTCGCTTTCCACCTCGGGAACGGCGAGCTCCGCGCGCGACTCCGCGCGATTGGCACGGACAGTCTCCTGCCGGGCCAGGCAGAGGCCGTGGAGGAGCTGCTGGCGGAGCTCGAAGACGCGACCGAGGGCACGCGAGGCGGGCTCGAGATGCTCGTCCGCGAGACGCTCGAGGCCGTCGCTCTCGGCTAGTCGCTAACGGCCGGGCGGTGTCGGACACTGCTCGAGCGATGGTCGGCACGGACGCTTGACAAATTTGGTGTCCCACACCGCAGTTTGGACGTGCCGGCTGGGGAGGCGTCCAGATGGGGGTGTGCTGAGTACGCTTTCCCCGTGTTCACCGGCATCGTGCGAGAGCGGGGGAGGGTCGTCTCGATCGACGGCGGAGAGGACGGCGCACGGCTGAGAATCGCTGCGCCGGAGGCGGCCGCGGAGGCGGCGCCCGGCGACTCGATCGCGATCGCCGGGGTGTGCCTGACCGTGGTGGCGGCCACGGACGGTGAGGTCGAGTTCGACGCGGTCGCGGAGACACTCCGCCGCAGCTCCCTCGGCCGCCTCGAGGTCGGCGCAGACGTCAACGTGGAGCCTGCGCTCAGAGCCGGCGAGCCGCTCGGCGGCCACTACGTCCAGGGGCACGTCGACGGCATCGGGAACGTTCGGGCAATAGAGCGGGAGGGCGACGGGCGCCTCGTTCGCTTCGAGGCACCGCCGGAGGTGCTCCGCTACTGCGTCGAGAAGGGCTCAATCACCGTCGAGGGCGTTTCGCTCACAGTCACCGACGTCGACGAGAGCGGATTCGGCGTCGCGCTCGTGCCGCACACGCTCTCCGTCACGACGCTCGGCGTCCTCGAGCCCGGCGACGAGGTGAACCTCGAGGCCGACGTCCTGGCGAAATACGTCGAGCGACTGCTGGCCAGGTAGGGAGAGCGGCTCGTTCCGAGTCCCGCGGCGGCTGTCGGGCTACGATTCGAGGCGATGGCTGCCGTCGCCGAGCCAGAGACGTCGCCGTTCTCGCCGGTCGAGGAGGCTCTCGACGACGTGCGGCAGGGCAAGTTCGTGGTCGTCGTCGACGATCCCGATCGCGAGAACGAGGGCGATCTCGTCATCGCCGCCCAGTTCGCGACGCCCGAGGCGATCAACTTCATGGCCACGCACGCGCGCGGGCTCATCTGCCTCTCGCTGACGGAGGAGCGCGCAGACGAGCTCGGCCTGCGCCCGATGACCGAACGCAACGAGGCGCCGCTCGGCACGGCATTCACCGTTTCGATCGAGGCGCGCGAAGGCGTGACGACGGGCATCTCGGCCGCCGACCGCTCGCACACGATCCAGGTCGCAATCAACGCCCAGAGCCGCCCCGAGCACCTCGTTCAGCCGGGCCACGTCTTCCCGCTGCGAGCCAAGCCCGGCGGCGTCCTCGAGCGGATCGGTCAGACGGAGGCCGCCGTGGACCTCGCGCGCCTCGCGGGTCTCACTCCCTCAGGCGTCGTCTGCGAGATCATGAACGACGACGGGACGATGGCCCGCGTGCCCGACCTGACGCGGTTTTGCCAGCGCCACGAGCTGCGGATGATCACCGTCGCGCAGCTCGTCGAGTACCGCCGCCGCCACGAGCTCCTCGTCGAGCGAACCGCCCGGGTGCGCATGCCGACGGATTACGGGGAGTTCACGGCCGTTGCCTTCCGCGAGAAGCTGACCGGCAAGACCCACGTGGCGCTCGTCCGCGGCGAGGTCGAGGGCAAGGACAACGTCCTCGTCCGCGTCCACTCCGAGTGCCTGACCGGGGACGTCTTCCACTCGCTGCGCTGCGACTGCGGCGAGCAGCTCGAGCTGGCGCTGCAACGCATCGGCGCCGAGGAGCAGGGCGTGCTCCTGTACATGGCCCAGGAGGGCCGTGGGATCGGGCTCCTGAACAAGCTGCGCGCCTACGAGCTCCAGGAGCAGGGTCGCGACACCGTCGAGGCGAACCTCGAGCTCGGCTTCCCTGCCGACGCCCGCGACTACGCCATCGGCAACCAGATCCTCTCCGAGCTCGGCCTGACGACGCTCCGCATCCTCACCAACAACCCGCGGAAGCTCACCGGCATCGAGGGCTTCGGCCTCACCGTCGTCGAGCAGGTGGCGATCGAGGTAGAGCCGAATGACGAGAACAGGCGCTATCTAGCCGCCAAGCGTGACAAGCTTGGGCACAGGCTCCACCACCAGGATCTGAAGTTCGAGAAGACGGATGACTGACCGCCCCGGCTCGTACAACCCCTTCGAGGACACCGGAGACTGGCCCTTTCGCGAGTCGCAGGCGCCGCCGGTCGAGCAGGAGCGCCCCTTCGACCGCGAGGAACACGATGCGGCGCGCACTCCCGACCCGGCCCAGGAGCCGGAGCCCGAACCCCAACCCGAGCCCGAGATCGCCCCGGCGGCGGTCGAGCCCGAGCCGGAGCCCGACCTCGAGCCGGAGGCGGAGGAGGAGTTCCCGGTCTATGCCCCGGATGCGGTGACCGAGCCAGAGCCCGAGGGTGTCTCGGAGCCGGAGCCCGAGCCGGAACCGGAGGAAGCGCCCGAGGAGGAGCCGCAAGCCGTGCTCCCGGTCCCTGTCGAGGAGCCCTCGGAGCCCGAGCCGCTCGCCGAGCCCGAGCCGTCCGAGCCCGCCCTGCCGGTCGCGGAGGTCGCGCTTGCCGCCGAGGCGCTCCCGGAGCATGCCCCAGGCGACCTCCTGATCCCGGAAGGCCCGGAAGTGCTCGAAGGAGGCCCGAACGGCTTCCGCCGCACCGTCGCGATCGTGGTCAGTCGTTTCAATGCCGACGTGACCAACCGCCTGCTGGAGAGCGCGGTGGACGCGCTCGTCGAGGCCCACGTGACGCGAGAGTCGATCACGATCGTGCCGGTTCCCGGTGCCTTCGAGCTGCCCCTGGCGGCGATGGCGCTCGCGAAGACGCGTCGCTTCTCCTGCGTCGTGGCGCTCGGCTGCGTGATCCGCGGCGAGACGCCGCACTTCGACTACGTCGCCGGCGAGGCCGCGAGCGGCCTGCAACTGGCCGCGATCGAGACCGGCGTGCCCGTCTCGTTCGGCCTGCTGACGTGCGAGACGAAAGCGCAGGCGGAAGCTCGCGTCGGCAAGGGCGCCGAGGCGGCGCGCGCCGCGCTCGAGATGGCCGATCTGTTCACGCAGGTTCGCACCAGAGCCGCCCGCTCCGGCTAGCCCGACTGGCTACGCTCCGGCTAGCCGAAGTGGCTAAACTGGGCCGTCGATGTCCAAGGTCTGCGCAATCTGCGGCAAGAAGCCGGGGTTTGGCAACAACCGGAGCTACTCGATGGTGGCGACGAAGCGCCGGTTCGACCCGAATCTCCAGCGCGTTCGCATCCTGCTCGGTGGCACGCCGACCCGCACCTACGTCTGCACACGCTGCCTCAGGTCCGGCAAGGTCGAGAAGGCCGTCTAGCCGGGCCGGCTCGCAGCGCCCGGCCGCCTGAGGGCGGCGTGGGCGCCGACGCGTCGCTCGGGCGCATCTCGATCTCGACGGCCGCGATCGCCCAGATCGTGGCGTTCGTCGCGTTCGAGTGCTACGGGGTCGTCTCGCTCGCGGGTCGGGGCGGCCGCGTCGGGCGGCTCCTGCTCGGCGACGCGCCGACGCGCGGCGTCGAGGTCGTCCAGTCCGATCGCGGCCTGGTCGTCACCGTGCACGTGGTCGTCGAGCACGGCCTCAACCTCGCCGAGGTTGCGGCGACGATCCGCTCGCGGACCGCGTACGAGGTCAGCCGCCAGACCGGCCTGGACGTGGCCTCGGTGGACGTGGACATCGTCGACGTCCACACGTCGGCGTGACCGGCCAGGCGGCCGCGCTCGTCGTGCTCGTGCCGGAGGCCGAGCCGGTCATCGGCGCCTCGCGCACGTTGCACACGCAGGATGGGGCGGCCGGCATGCCGGCCCACGTCACGCTGCTCTATCCGTTCGCGCCCATCGGCGCAGTGGAGATCGACGCCGTCCGCGAGATCGCCGTGGCGGCCCAGCCGTTTGCGTACGAGCTCCGCGCCGTCCACGAGTGGCCGGACGGCGTCGTCTACCTCGAGCCACGACCGGCGGCGCCCTTCGTCGAGCTCACGCTTGGTCTGGCCGCGCGCTTTCCGGACTACCCGCCGTACGGCGGGATCCACGACGACGTGGTGCCGCACGTCACGGTCGTGCACACGGGCGACCCGCGCGCGAGAGCCGATGCCGCCGCTAGCGTGGCCGGGTCGCTGCCAATCCGCTGCGACGCCGACGAGATCTGGCTCATGCACGAGGTGAACGGCCGCTGGCGAGGACACACCCCCTTCCCTCTCGGTCGCTGAGACGCTTCTCCGCGCTCGAGCGTCCGGCGGCGTGGGAGCGTCCGCGGCTGGCGCCGCGCCCCGAGCGGCTCGAACGGTCGGTGGACACGCTGCCCGGGGTGGGCGCGACGATCCGCCGCAAGCTCGAGCGGCTCGGCCTGCGAACCGTCGGCGACCTGCTCTGCAACGTGCCGTTCCGCCACGTCGGCTCGGAGAGCGTCTCCGAGCTCTTCGGCGGGGACGAGGTCGCGATCGAGGTCGAGGTGCTCCGCGTCTCGAAACGGCGGCCCCGGCCGCGAATGACGATCGTCGAGGCGACGGTCGCCGACGAGTCGGGCTCGATCCGCGCCACCTGGTTCAACCAGCCCTGGGTCGCCGACCAGCTCGAACCAGGCCTCCGCGTCCGGCTGATCGGCACCGTCCGGCGCGGCTCGTTCGCCGTGCGCTCGCACGAGGTCGCGGGCGGCACGGGCGAGGCGCTCGTGCCCGTCTACCGGGTGACCGAGGACGTCACGCCGAAGAAGCTCCGTGAGCTCGTCAGTGCGGCACTCGACTCGGTGCGCGACGTGCCCGATCCGCTCCCGGCCGGGCTGAAGGCGCGCCGCGCGCTGCCGCTCAAGGCGGACGCACTGCACACGCTGCATCGGCCGCGCTCGCTGGACGAGGCCGAACGGGCGCGCTCGCGCCTCGCGTTCGAGGAGCTCCTCGTGCTCCAGCTCGGGCTCGCGCGACGCCGGGCGGGCCGTGAGGCGGACGTTGCGCCGGCGCTCGACCCGCCGGGCGAGCTCGCCTCGCGCTACCGCTCGATCCTCCCGTTCGAGCTGACGCCCGACCAGGAGCAGGCGATCGCCGCGATCGACGCCGACCTCGTGCAAACGGTGCCGATGGAGCGGCTGCTGCAGGGCGACGTCGGATCCGGAAAGACCGTCGTCGCGCTCTACGCCCTGCTCCGGGCCGTCGAGTCCGGGCGGCTCGGAGCCTTGATGGCGCCGACCGAGACGCTCGCCGAGCAGCACTTCCTGACCCTCGAGAGCTACTGCGCCCAGCTCGGCGTCTCGGTCGGCCTGCTCACGAGCTCCGTCGCCAAGCGCGACCGCGCGCGGGCTGCGGGCGCGAGCATCCTCGTCGGCACGCACGCGCTGATCCAGGAGGGCGTCGATCTCGGCAGCCTCGCCGTCGCAGTCGTCGACGAGCAGCACCGCTTCGGGGTCGAGCAGCGGCAGGCACTCGTCGCGGGCGGAACGCCGCACGTCCTGCACATGACGGCGACGCCGATCCCGAGGACGCTGGCTCTGACCGTCTACGGCGACCTGAACGTGACCGAGATCACACGGCCGCCCGCCGACCGGAAGCCGATCGTCACCGCCTGGGTCGGAGCCGAGCGGTCGGGAGAGGCCTACCGGCGCCTGTGCAGGCACCTCGACGAGGGCCGGCAGGCGTATGTCGTCTGCCCGCTGATCGAGGAGTCGGAGACGTCGGTCGCGCGCGCGGCCGAAGTCGAGGCCGAGCGCCTGCGCCGCGCCGAGCTGCGCGGCTACCGCGTCGGGCTCCTGCACGGACGGCTCCGGCCCGCCGAGCGTCGCGAGCTGATGGCCTCGTTCAAGGCCCGCGAGCTCGACGTGCTCGTGGCGACCACGGTGATCGAGGTCGGCGTCGACGTCCCGAACGCGACGATCATGATCGTCCAGGAGGCCGACCGCTTCGGGCTCGCCCAGCTACACCAGCTCCGGGGCCGGGTCGGCCGTGGCGGCGAACAGTCGTACTGCCTGCTCGTGTCGCGACCGCGCGAGGAGCTGACCGAGATCGCCCGGGAGCGGCTGCAGGCGCTCGTCGACACGACGGACGGCTTCGTCCTCGCCGAGCGCGACCTCGAGCTGCGCGGAGCGGGGGAGCTTCTCGGCAAGCGGCAGTCCGGACTCACCGACTTCCTCTTCGCGCGGCTCGTCGGCGACCGGTCGCTACTCGAGCAGGCCCGCGAGGACGCCGAGAGCCTCGTGGAGCTCGAGGGGCCGCTCGCGGACGAGGCCGACCGGGCGTTCGCCGATGCGGCCGCGATAGCCTGAGCGGCGTGCGGACCCCGCTCTGCGACCTGCTCGGGATCGACGTCCCGATCGTCCAGGCTCCGATCGGGTCCGCGTCGGTGCCGGCGCTCGCAGCCGCCGTCTCCGAGGCGGGCGCGCTCGGGACGATCGCGCTGAGCTGGACGAAGCCCGAGCGCGTCGCGCCGCTCGTGGACGACGTCCGCGCCCGCACCGCGAGGCCGTTCCACGCCAACATCCTGCTCGAATGGCCGCCCGAGGGGCGTCTCGAGGCCGTACTCGAGGCCGGCGTGCACATCGTCTCGCTGGCCTGGGGGGATTCGAGCCGCTACGTCGACCGCGTTCACGCCGCCGGGGCGCTCCTGATCGGGACCGCGGGCACGGCGGAGGAGGCGAAGCGCCTCGCCGATGCCGGCGTCGACGCCGTCTGCGCGCAGGGCTGGGAGGCCGGCGGGCACGTGTGGGGCGAGGTGACGACGATGGCGCTCGTTCCCGCCGTGGTCGACGCGATCTCGCCGGTGCCCGTGATCGCCGCCGGCGGCATCACGGACGGGCGCGGTCTCGCGGCGGCGCTCGCGCTCGGGGCGCAGGGCGTCTGGCTCGGTACGCGCTTCCTGCTCGCCGAGGAGGCGCCGATCCACGCCTACTACCGGGACCGGCTCCTGGCTGCGCGGGCCGAGGACGCCGTCTGGGCCGCCGATCTCTTCGACGTCGGCTGGGAACGGGCACCGCACCGCGCGCTCCGGAACTCGACCCGCGAGGGCTGGGAGCAGGCGGGCTCGCCGCCGCCGGGCGAGCGGCCCGGGGAGGGGGACGAGGTCGCCCACCGTGCCGACGGGGCACCGATCGCGCGCTACTCCTCCGCGATGCCGGTCTCGGGCGTCGACGGCGACATCGAGGCGCTGTCGATGTGGTCGGGCCAGGGCATCGGCCTCGCAGACCGCGTGCAGCCGGCCGCCGAGATCGTGCGCGAGCTCGTGCAGGAGGCCGAGGAGACTCTCGCCGGCCTCGGCGCGTGAGGATCGTCGCCGGCAGCTGCCGGGGCGCGAAGATCTTTGCGCCGAAAGGTCTCGACACGCGGCCCACCTCGGATCGCGTCCGCGAGGCGGCGTTCAACCTGGTCGGCCCTGTCGACGGCGCCTCCGTGCTCGACCTCTACGCCGGCTCGGGAGCGATGGGCCTCGAGGCGCTCTCGCGCGGCGCTGCGAGCGCCGTCTTCGTCGAGTCCGACCGGGACGCGTGTCGGACGATCGTGCGCAACCTCGAGAAGCTGAGCCTTCGCGGCGCCGAGGTGGCGTGTCGTGATGTCCTGCGGTTCCTCGCCGCCGAGCGGCGCCGTTTCGACCTGATCCTGGTCGATCCGCCGTACGACGTGGTTGAATCCGTCGCCGTGCGACTCGCCACGTACCTCGCCGCCGTTATCGCCGAGAGCGGCCTCGTCGTGCTCGAATCCTCGTCACGCCTCGAGCCGGAGCTCCCTCCGCTGGCGCTGCGCACGAGCCGGCGCTACGGCTCGGCGCGCGTGAGCCTGTTCGAGGCGCCAGCATGAGCTCGTCGAACCCGGTCACGGCGATCTGCCCGGGGGCGTACGACCCCGTCACCTACGGGCATCTCGACGTGATCCGCCGGACGGCCGAGATCTTCGACCGCGTCGTCGTCGGCGTCGTCCGCGACCCGCAGCACAAGGCGACGACGTTCACCGTCGAGGAGCGTGTGGACTTCATCCGCACGGCGCTCCGCGACGACGGCGGGGCGGAGAACGTGGAGGTGGACGTCTTCGCCGAGCTCGTAGTCGACTTCGCGCGCCGCTGGGGCGCGAAGACCATGGTCAAGGGCCTGCGCGTGATCTCGGACTTCGAGTGGGAGTTCCAGATGAACCACCTGAACCGGCTGCTCGCCCCCGAGATCGAGACCATGTACGTGATGGCCAACCCGCAGTACAGCTTCGTCTCCTCGAGCGGCGTCAAGGAGATCGCCTCGTTCGGCGGCAACGTCGACCAGCTCGTCCCGCCGGCGGTCGCGAAGCGCTTCCAGGAGCTCTACCCCGAGGCGAAGCCCGGAGCTCCTGTCAGCCCGCGTGAGTAGACTGAAACGATGGACGTACTCGTATTCATCGACAAGCTGGACGACCTGGTGCACAACGCCAAGGCCGTGCCGCTCACCGACCAGGTTCGTATCGATCGGGACGAGATCTACGACATCCTCGATCAGATGCGCGCCACGATCCCCGACGAGATCAAGCAGGCTCGCTGGATCGTCAAGGAGCGGCAGGAGATGCTCGCCGAGGCCAAGCGGGAGTGCGATCGCATGCTGGGCGAGGCACGGGAGCAGGCGATCCGGGAGGCGTCGCAGACCGAGATCGTCAAGCTCGCCGAGCGGCAGGCCCAGGAGGTCATCGACGACGCCCGCCGCCAGGCCCGCGAGACCAAGCTCGAGATGGAGGACTGGGCAGACAGCATCCTCTCGACGCTCGAGGTCAACCTCGAGAAGTTCCTGACCGCCGTGCGGCGCGGCCGTGAGCGGCTCCACGAGCGGTCCCAGGAGACGGTCGTCGCCGGCGTCGCAGCAGGCTCCGACAACGAGCACCACGAATAGCGCTCGCTAGTCCCGCCAGGGCCCGAAGAGGTAGGCGAGCAGCGTCAGCGCCGCGACGACGCCTGCCGCGATCTCGAGCGCTTCGAGCACGGGCTCGACCCTACGGGACGATCAGCGCCAGCAGCGCCTTCTGCGCGTGCAGGCGGTTCTCCGCCTGGTCCCAGACCGCGGAGCGGGGGCCGTACAGCACGTCTTCCGCGATCTCCTCGCCGGGATGGGCGGGCAGGCAGTGCATCACGATCGCCTCGGGCGCGGCCAGGTCGACCAGGGCAGGCGTGATCGCGTAGGGGCGGAACGCGTAGGCTCGCGCCGCCCGCTCCGCCTCCTGCCCCATGCTCGTCCAGACATCCGTGTACAGGACGTCGGCGCCCCTGGCCGCCTCGGCCGGATCGGGGACGACGTCGACCGACCCGCGCGCCTCCGCCGCCGTCGCGCGGGCCTCGTCGACCTCGCCTGACGGAGGCTGGTAGTCGCCGGGCGTCGCCGCGGTGAAGCGCACGCCGAACCGGGCGCAGGCGTGCATCAGCGAGACGCAGACGTTGTTGCCGTCGCCCACGTATGCGACATGGACTCCGTCGAGCGCGCCCAACCGCTCGCGGACCGTCATCAGGTCGGCGAGCGCCTGACACGGGTGCTCCTCGTCGGTCAGACCGTTGACCACGGGGATCGAGGCGTGCCCGGCGAGCTCCTCGACGTCCGCCTGCGAGAACGTCCGGATCATGATCGCGTCCAGGTAGCGCGAGAGCACGTACGCGGTGTCGCGGAGCGACTCGCCCCGGCCGAGCTGCAGGTCGTCGGTGAGGTGGAGGGCGGTCCCGCCGAGCTCCGCCACGCCGACCTCGAACGAGACCCGTGTCCGCGTCGAATGCTTCCGGAAGATGAGCCCGACGCTCCGGCCGGGTAGGAGATGGGTCGTCTCGCGCCGCGCGCGCCGGGCTTTCAGGTCGTCGGCGAGGTCCAGCACCTGCTCGAGGTCGTCGCGCGACCATGGCCGGATCGACGTGAAGTCCCTGCCCTTGAGGCGTTGCGCGACGTCGATCATCGCGCTGATCCTAGTGGCCGCTAGAGCTCGGCCAGCGGCTCGTCGAGGCCCGCTTCGGCGAGCAGGTCGCGCAGGCGGCGTAACCCCGTGAACATGCGGCTCTTGATCGTGCCCAGCGGCACGCTCAGCCGTTCGGCGAGCTCCGACTGCGTCAGACCGCCGTAGTACGCGAGCTCGAGCGCCTCTCGCTGGTCGTCGGGGAGCTGCCGGAGCGCCTCCTGGACGATCCGCCGGCGGTCGGTGAGCTCGATCTCCTCGTCCGTCGCCGGGCCGTATGCCTCGGGCTCCTCGGACGTCTCGAGCGGCGCCGCGCGCCGGCGCTCCTCGCGCCGCACGACGTCGACGGCGCGGCGGTGGACGAGCGTGAGGATCCACGTGCTCGGCTTGGCGCGGTCGGAGCGGAAGCTCGTCGCGGTGCGCCAGAGGGTCAGGAACGCCTCCTGCACGGCGTCCTCGGCCAGGGCCGGATCGCGCACGATGCGGAGGGCGAGGCCGTACGCGGGCCGGCCGTAGCGGTCGTACAGCTCGGCGAGCGCGCCCTCGTCCTCGTGCGCCGCGAGCGCGAGCAGCGCCTCGTCGGGGAAGCCCGAGTAGTCGCCGGACGCGAGTCGTCGGGCGCCGCCCGTCTTGACCCTGAGTTCGGCGCTCACAGCGGCCGGGACACGCCGATGATCGTGGTGGGGTGATCGGTGACGCCTCCCGCGCGCTCGAGCGAGAGGCCGACCTGGGCTCCTCTCGGCACGCGACGCGCCAGCAGCACCGGCGTCCCGCGCGTTCCCCGGCTGAAGATGCCGGCCGGCTTGGCGTTCTTGCCGTCGATCACCCAGAGCTCGTACGTCTTGCCGGACGGCGCGCGCGAGAGGCCCGAGACGAGAACGGCCTGGCCGTTCGGCGCCACGACGACCTCGCTCGCCGTGCCGAGCGCGACGTGCCTCGACGCGTGGTTGGCGAGGACGCCGAGGGCGGCGTTCTTCGTGTCGACCGAGTTCGACAGGCTCGACGCCCAGAGGCCGAGCACGATTGCAGCGGCGACGGCTCCGACCGCGAGGCCCGCCAGGACGGGGGCGAAGAACCGCCGGCGTCTCGGCACCGCCGCGGCCGCGGGCGCCTCTTGCGCGCGCGTCGTCTCCTCGTGGACGCGCTCGAGCAGACGCTCGCGCAACCCAGGCGAGGGCGCAGGGCCTTCGGGCACGTAGGCGAGGGCGGTCGCGGCCTCGTGCAGGCCCTCGAGCTCGCTCGAGCATTGCTCGCAGCCCGCGAGGTGCTCCTCGAACTCGCGCCGCTCGGAATCGTCGAGTGCGTCCAAGACGTACGCCGCTACCTGGTCGTGGATGAGCTCTTGCTCCACCGGACTCCTAGAGGTTCCCCGGACGGGACGACGAAACCGGTCCGAGCGTAGCAGAGCCGGTTTGCAGGGACATTTGGAGCCTCATTCACGTCAGCTGGGGGATCGCGCGGGCGGTCATGAGGGCTCCTGCGACGACGATCACGAGCGCGCTCGCGGCGGGAAGGAGGCGGATCGGCGCGCTGTCCATGCGCATGCGCCCGAAGACGCGCTTGGCGAGCACGGCGACCATGCCGATGCCCGTGATCGTCAGCGCCAGACCGAGGCTGAAGGCGACGATCAGGACGAGGCCGAACGCGACGCGGTGGAGCGAGATCGCCGCCAGCAGCACCACGAGCGCCGACGGGCACGGGAGCAGCCCGCCCGAGACGCCGACCGCGAGCAGCGAGCGCATCGAGAGCCCGTCCGGCGGCGCGTGCGAGTGGCCGTGCTCGTGACCGTGGTCATGCGTGTGCGGATGGTCGTGCGCGTGGCCATGATCGTGGTCGTGGTGGTGATCGACGTGCGGGCGGGCGCGGCGGCGTCGCAGGCGCGAGCGCATGACCGAGGCGCCGATCGCGACCACCATCAGGCCGGCGATCAGGTTCAGCCACGGATAGAGCGTGTCCGGGACGATGAACTGCGACAGGAGCAGGGTGACGAGCCCGAGGCCGAACACCCCCAGCGTGTGCGTGACGGTGACGGTCAGCCCGAGCAGAACGGCGTGCCGCGGCGTGCCGCGCTGGCCGACGAGGTAGGCGGCGACGATCGACTTGCCGTGCCCGGGACTGAGGGCGTGCGCCGCGCCCCAGAAGAGCGCGACCGCGAGCGAGATCAGGATCACGCCTACGCTCAGGTGGTCTTTCGTGATCAGGCTGGCGAAGCCGCCATCCGAGACCGCCCGCACGCCGACGCGCTGGTCGAGCACGCTGCGGGGGATCAGCGTCGGCGGCGATCCGTCGCCGGTGCCGGGCGAGAGCTGGGCGTGCGCCTCCGTGACATCGAGCGGGCTCTGCAGCAGGTTCTTGGGGTACGAGAGGAGCTCGTGGGAGATCGAGCTCGTGGGTGCGCTCGAGCCGGTCACGTGCGCGCCCGAGCTGGACTGGACGACGATCTCCTTCCAGCCGATGCGACCGGCGTAGTTGTGATCGGCGTAGATGAGCGCGCCGCCGCGTCCGAGCGGCGGGGAGGACAGCAGCACCTCGAGCCGGGTCGTGCGCAGGCCCGCCTGGCCCGGAGGGAAGGCGAGAACGTGCTCGACTGGCCTGAGCTCGACCGGGCGGCCGCCGATCGTCGCCTCGACGTGCCCGGCGAGTGACGCGGCCAGGGCGGTGGCGTAGGCCGCCTCACCCTTCGCGTCGACGTCGGGCTTGGCCTGGAAGGTGGGGATCTCGGCCATGTCGAGGACGTAGAGGACGTAGAGGCGGTTCCCCGACGGCTCGACGCGGCTGTAGCGGTTGATCGTGAAGTTCCCGAGCGGATGGGCGTCCGCGGCGGCGACGAACGAGAGGAACGCGACGAGCGCCGCGAGAACGACGAGCAGCTTCTTCATCGTGCGTACTCCTTCGCGACGGGCGCCCAGAGGAGCGAGAAGTGCGGGTTGAGCTCGAGCGCGCGGCTGAACCAGGCGCGCGCCGAGGCGGTGTGGCCGAGGCAGCGCTCGATCATGCCGCGGTGGAAGAACTTGAGCGCGTCCTGCGTGCCGAGATGCAGGGCCAGCTTCGAGTAGCGGAGCGCCTCGCCGCAGAGGCCGTTCCGCGCGAGCGTCCAGGCCAGCACGTCGTCACCGTCGATCGACGGGCGCTCGGCGCGGCCGACGCGTGCACGGGAGAGCGCCTGCCCGAGACGGATGCCGTGATCGGCCTGGAAGAGCGCGATGTCGACGTCGGTGCGGACGCCGTTCGCCTGCAGCAGCCGGTCGATGGCGCCGATCAGCGCGTACTGCCGCTGCGCGAGCACCGGCCGGCCGGTGACGCGGTAGAGGTCGCCGAGGAACGAGACGTACTGCGGGAGCGGGATCGCGTTCACGGCCTGCCGCTCGAGCGAGACCGCCGTCGCGTAGCGGCTCTCGGCGGCGCGGGTCTGCGCGAGCGCGTCGAGGCCGTAGGCGTAGCCGGGGAAGATCCCGAGCGCCAGCGTCTCTTCGCGCGCGGCGTCGACGTAGCGGCCGTGCCCGAAATAGAGCTTGCCGAGCTGGACGTGCGTCCAGGCGAGTGGCTCCTTCGTGTCGGTGGCGGCATCGACGGCGAGCTTCATCGCCTTGATCGCCGTGCCGGTGCGGCCGAGGAGCTCGCGGGCGTAGGAGATGCGGGAGTAGGACGTGAGGCTGGGCTGGATGTGCACCATCTCGTCGAACGTCCTGAAGGCTTGCGGGTAACGGCCGAGCTCGATCAGCGCGTCGCCGACGACGCCGTAGTTCATGGCGATCTTCGGCGCGATCGCGTGCGCCCGCTCGCCGAGCGTCAGCGCCTGGCGGAAGCGGTGTCGCGAGAGCGCGAGCGAGCCGAGGCCGCTGTAGACGAGGTAATCCTTCGAGTCGAGCGCGAGCGCCTGCTCGAGCGCGCCGTCGGCCTTCGTGTAGTAGGACGGGTCGCCGGTCTCGCGGGCGCGCTGCTGGTACGCGAGCCCGAGGAGCGCCCAGGAGTGCTCGTCCTTCGGCTTGGTCGCGAGCGTCGACTGGAGGCTGGCGACGAGCTGCGCCGTCGAGGCGTTGAGGGCGAAGCCGGCCTTGAAGTCCTCGGCCGACTGGGAGCCTGCGAGCGCCGTGGCCGGGGTGGACGGCGAGGAGGAGAACGCGCCGCCGAAGAAGGCGACGAAGCCCGCTCCGACGAGGGCGGCGAGTCCGATCAGGATTCTGTTGCTCATGGCTCCTTCGCTTTGGCTCTTCGGTGTGAGAGTCGGAGGGCCCGGGATCCTCGCCCGGGCCCTCCGGTTGCATGGGGCCCTAGTTCGTCGCCTTCGTGTTCGCGTATCCCTGCCAGGGGGTGCTGACGTACGGGAAGTGCGACAGGTAGGCAACGTCGTTGCCGTTGACGCCGTCGCCCAGCGGGATCTTCTTCCCGACGAGGAAGCCGGCGACAGCCTGCTCCTCGATGTCGACGACGTCGTCACCGAGCCGGCGCCCGTTCGGGAAGCCGGCGTTGTCGCCCGCCAGCACGCCCATGCGGTTCGGGTGCGCGGTCGGCGGGATGGACACGTTGAGCCGGAGCTCGTCCGCGAAGGTGGTGCCCGTGAAGGTCACCTTCGGGATCCCCGTGCCGAGGACAGCGACGAGGTCGCTGCGCCCGGTCTCCGGGACGCCGAGCTTGTACAGCTTGTTGAGCACGGCGGCCAGGATCGGGTTGGTGTAGTACTTCTTGAACTGCGCATCGTTGGCCGGCTTGGTGCGGTTCCAGTAGTCCTTCAGACCGGTCGGGATGACGACCTCGTTGATCAGCGGGTTGCCGAGGCGGGACACCTGCGTCCAGCCGCGGTGCACGACGCCGTTGACCGTGACGTTCTGGCGGTCGGTCGACGACCAGACGCCGATCACGTGCGACGTGGTGTCCACCTGCGCGATCGGGACCTGCAGGGCGATCGTGTGGACGTTGTAGCCGGACAGGAAGTCCTTGCCGCCGCCCATGTTGCCCGTGGTCCCGGCCTTGCGGATGGCGACCAGGTCGAAGATGGCGCCGACGTCGGCGAAGAACGGATCGTCACGCTGGCCGGCGAAGATCGAGACGCCGCCACGGTGGACGATGGTCTTCTCGGCCGTCTGCTCGTAGTTCTTGACGCCGACGAACCCGTTGAAGCGCGGGCCGATGTTGTCGATCGGCGTCGTGCCGGTCGCCCAGGCCTTCCCGTTCTTCGTCGCGACCCACGTCTGCTGGGTGTTGCCGAGGAAGTACGGGCCGGTCGGGGTCTTGAACCGGAACGTGTACGTGATGTCCGGCCGGCCGTCGCCGTTCCGGTCGATGTAGATGTTGTAGCGGGCCGTCTGCGAGAACGTGTAGTAGTTCGGGCCGGCGGCCGGGTCCTCACCGGGGACCCAGTTGGACACGATGGTGAACGTGCTCGGCTTGTCCGGGCTGCGGAACGCGTACAGGTCCGTGTTGTCCGCGGTCGGATCCTCCGAGATCAGCGGTGCCTCCCGATGGCTCGACGCCGTGCTCGCGCTCGGGGCGAGACGCCCGACGAACAGCGCAGTGAGACCGGCGGCTGCGGCGACCAGGAGGAACAGCGCGTACTTCTTCATCTCGCGTTTGCTCCTTTCTCGTCGACGGCCGGGTCGCTTGCTTTCCGGGTGGATTCCGTGGCCGTCGTCGCGCCTCATTCGCCGGCCCCGCTGGACCGGTTCGGACCCTCTAGGCGGACAAGCGCGAAACCCCTACCCTTGGAGTGCTGCCCGACCGGGCAGCTAACGGCACGGAGAGGCGGCAGCACGCCGCCTCTCCGCTTTTGGACGGGTGAACCCCTGGTTCCCCCGTGAGCCCCCTCCTTCACGGCGGGCCTGGTTCGGCGGATCGGAGCGGAGCCGGCGGATCGGAGGGCGGTTCCGACGTTGCTTCTCGTCGGTGAGCCTCTCGCCGGGCCAAGCCCGGCTTCGGCGGAGAACCGTCGCGAGTGGCGGGCGTTGAGAAGTAGAGTCTCGGCTAATGGGCCGGTTTCCCTCCGCCGTCAACGAGCAGATCGCGAACGAGTTCGCCGCGTCGCAGCAGTACGTGGCGATCGCCGTCTACTACGACGCCGAGACGCTCCCGCAGCTCGCTGCTCACTTCTACCGGCAGGCGGTCGAGGAGCGAAACCACGCGATGATGCTCGTCCAGTACCTCCTCGACGCAGGCGAGGATGTGGTCATCCCCGGTGTGACCGAGCCGAAGACGTCGTTCAAGAACGCGGCCGAGCCGGTCGAGCTCGCGCTTTCGCAGGAGAAGACGGTCACGCAGCAGATCGCGGCGCTCGTCGAGCTCGCGCGCGAGGAGAACGACTTCGTCGGCGAGCAGTTCCTGCACTGGTTCCTGAAGGAGCAGCGCGAGGAGGTCTCGAGCATGTCGGCGCTCCTCGCGGTCGTGAAGCGGGCGGGCGACTCGCTCCTGCTCGTCGAGGACTTCCTGTCGCGAAACGCGGTCGGCGACCAGGGCGCCCCCGAAGCGGACGCCCCGGCAGCCGCCGGCGGCGCGCTTTGACACGGGTGAAACGGCCGGTTTCCCCCGTGAGCCCCCTTCCCTGAGCTCTCGGGCCCGCGTGGGCGGCAGATGTTCGGCGTCATCCTTTGGAGCTGCGACGGGCGGCGGCGCTCGCGGGAGCCGCCCGGGATGCTCAGCCGGGCGTGGTCGTGGTGGCGGGTAGCGTCGAACGTCCCGGATCCGGGGGAGTTCTCCCAGGCCGGCCGCGAGTGGTTCCAGGAGTTCGCGGCGGCGGTGCCGGGCTAGGAGAGCCGCTCCCGGACGCGCTCGGTGACGGCGGCCATGTCGATCTCGGTGCCGGTGACGTCGGCGAGGAGCTCGTCCGCGGTCGGCGCCTGTCCGAGCGCCCACAGCTCCCGGAGCAGCGACCCCGACTCGCGGTGCGCGAACCAGTCGTTGCCCGACTGCTCCCGTAGGTGGAACGTGAGCTGGGCGTCGAAGGCCCAGGCGCGGAGGTACTTGCTCACGTAGAACCCGCCGTCGACGTCAGCGAGCCAGTCGGTCGGGCTCGGCTCGATCTTCAGCGCGCTCCCGAGCAGCTCGACGTAACGCTCCCTGAGCGGCAGCGGGTCGTCGGCGCGGAAGAGCTCGAGCTCGTAGAGCAGCTTGGCGCAGTAGCGACGCACGCCCCAGAGGAGCATCGCCGCGCCCTCGGCCGCGAACTCCTGCGGCCGCGGGAAGTCGAGCCGCCGCGTCAGCCAGGCCGGGTTGTCGACGAGGTGTTCGAAGAGGAACGCCCAGCCCTCGGTGACCGCGTTGTCGCCGAGCCGCTTGCTCTCCATCGGGAGATCGGCTGACGTGTTCGCGAAGTGCTCGGTGTGCCCCGCCTCGTGGAAGAGAGCGCGCCAGTCGTCGGAGCCGCCCATCGGCTTCATCACGAGGACGACGCGGCCCGGCACCTCGATCGGCGCGCAGAAGGCGCGCGGCGACTTCTTCTCGCGTGCCTCGATGTCCAGCTCGACGTTCGGCTGCGCGCGCATGTCGATACCGAGTCCCTCGAGCGTTCCCTCGAGCGCCGGCACCATCCGCTCGGACGGGAAGGCCTGGTCCCATTCGACGGCGCGGATCAGCCGCGGCGTGTCCCAGCGCTCGGCCTCGTCGAGCGAGACGCCGACGCGCTCTCGGAACAGCCGGTCGATGTGGTCTTCGAACATGCGCTCGGTGTCGTCGAGCAGCTGCCGGCACTGCTCCGCGAGCTCGTCGAGCCGGAAGCCGAAGCGGCGGTAGAGCTCGACGTAGTTCTCCGAGCCGAGCGTGGGCACCGCATCGTGCAGGATCGCTGCGGCTTCGAGGTGCAAGGGGTTCAGGTGCTCCCCGCCAAGCTCGCAGCGCGCCTCCTCGAGCGCCCGCCGCTTGTCGCGGTCGGGCTCGTTCGCGATCGACGGGCGCAGCATGCGGTACGGGATCGTCTGCCCGTCGACGGTGGCCTCGAGCGTCGCCTCCAGCTCGCTTGCCCTTGCCTCCTGGGTCTTCATGAGGTTTCCGAGGTAGCCGCCGCAGGCGAACTGCCAGAGCTCTTTCGCGCCGCGGTCGTTTTCGGCCGGCCCGGCGAGGCCCAGAGCCGCGTCGAGCGTCGTCAGGTCCTCGTAGCGCCCGTAGATCGCATCGATGTCGAGGTCGTCCTTGTAGCCCGCGAAGTGGAGGTAGTACTCCTCGAGCATGTCCGCCTCGAACCGGTCGGCCCGTTCCCGATACTCGGCGAGGTTGATGGCCTGAACGGATGTGTCGGCCACCGGACTAGGATATCCGGCGTGCGCGAGATCACCCTCAGGACCGAGCGGCGGACGCAGCTCGTCGAGATCACGGACCACGTGCGAGGGGCCCTCGGCGGGGCGAACGGCGCCTCTGCGGCGCTCGTGTACATCCCGCACACGACCGCCGGTGTGACGATCAACGAGCGCATCGATCCCGATCTCGTCGACGACTTCGAGGACGCGCTCCAGAAAATCGTGGACGACGGCTGGACGTGGCGGCACGAGGACCAGGACGGCCCGAACGCCCCCTCGCACGTGCGCGGCTCGCTGATCGGCCCGCAGGTGCTCGTCCCGCTTCGCGACGGCGAGCTCGCGCTCGGCACGTACCAGGGCATCTTCTTCTGCGAGTTCGACGGTCCGCGCGACCGCAAGGTCTATCTGGCTACGCTCGCGTAGCCGTGGCCGCTCCCGTCGCGCTCGACCAGGAGCTCGAGCTCCGCATCGACTCGCTCGCCTTCGGCGGGAACGGCGTCGCGCGACTCGACGGCTTCGTGCTCTTCGTGCGCCGTGGCCTGCCCGGCGACCTCGTCCGGGCGCGCGTCACGAAGGTGAAGCGGAACCACGCAGAGGCCGTCACCGTCGACGTGCTCGAGCCGGGGCCGGTCCGCGTCGACGCGCCCTGCGCCCACTACCCCGCCTGCGGCGGCTGTCGCTTCCAGGATCTGGCCTACGAGGCGCAGATCGCCGAGAAGGAGAGCCAGGTCCGCGACGCGCTCCAGCGAATCGGCGGCATCGCCGAACCACCGCTCGAGCCGATCCTCCCGGCCGAGTCGATCTTCCACTACCGCAACAAGCTCGAGTACTCGTTCACGCAGGAGGACGACGGGCCGACGCTCGGCCTGCATCGGGCCGGCCGCTGGGACGAGGTGCTGCCGATCGAGCGCTGCTGGCTGACGACCGACCTCGGGAACGCCATTCGCAACGCGGTTCGTGACTGGGCCCGAGAGGAGCGGCTCCGCGCCCACGACCAGAAGACGCATGAAGGCTTCCTGCGCCACCTCGTCGTGCGGGAGGGGCGCAACACCGGCCAGGCGCTCGTCGTGCTGGTCACGGCGCCGGGCGAGCTGCCGGACGAGGAGCACTTCGTCGACGTCCTTCGCCGCTTCCCGGAGGTGCGCTCGATCCACTGGGCGATCAACGACCGCCCGGCCGAGGTCACGCGCGACCTGCCGACGCGACTCCTGTACGGCGAGGACGCGATCGAGGAGGAGCTCTGCGGCCTGCGCTTCCGGGTGAGCCCGAACGCGTTCCTGCAGACGAACACGGCGATGGCCGAGCAGCTGTATCGGCTCGTGGGCGAGTTCGCGCGATCTCCAGGGCGGCGAGACGGTCTACGACCTCTACTGCGGCACCGGCACGATCGGGCTGACCCTGGCCGGAAAAGCGCTGACCGTGTGGGGCGTCGAGGCGTCCGAGGAGGCGGTCTCCTGCGCGATCGACAATGCGGCGCTGAACGCGATCGGGAACGCCGCCTTCTTCGCCGGCGACGTGGGCCGCTCGCTCGAGGATCTCCACGCGCGCTCGGGCGACCCCGACGTCGTGGTCGTCGACCCGCCCCGCGCAGGGCTCTCCGGCCGGGCAGTTCGCCAGCTCGGCAAGCTCGCGCCGGAGCGCATCGTCTACGTCTCGTGCAACCCGACGACGCTCGCCGGCAACGTGAAGGAGCTGACCGGCGAGTGGGGCTATCGCCTCGAGCGCGTCCGGCCGGTGGACATGTTCCCGCACACGCCGCATGTCGAGGCGGTCGCGTTGCTCACCCGGCCCTAGCCGGGACCGTCGGTCGCGGCCCGCTCCACCTCCCACTGCATCTGTCAGTCGTGTCGGCACGCGCTCACACGTGCGGCGGAGTCCGGGCTTGGCCCGGGCGTAGCTCGTGCCGCTATTCAGGCGCTGCGAAGGGGAAGGGGGCGCACGGGGGAAACGGCTGTTTCCCGCGTGGTTAGGCGTTGAGGATGTTCACGGCGCGTGCGGCGACGAGAATCAGCGTGATCGCGCTCGCGCCTGCCTCGACCATCATCACCATCTTCATCCGCGCCGAGAGCGGCATCACGTCCGTGGGACTGAAGGCGACGCCGTTCGTGAACGAGACGTACAGGTAGTCGAGGTAGCTCGCCGCCCAGTGCTTCGGGGCGAGCGCAGGGTTTTCCGTCTGCGGCCAGAGGAAGTCGGACTCGTGCGTGAGCCCTTCCTGACGGGCGATCGGCCCGCCCTTGTCCAGCAACCAGAACGCGAACGACGCGACCACGATCGTCGTCCCTTCGACGCGGGCGGCGATGTGGATCAGGTCGGTGCCGTTGTTCGTGACCTTGTTGTGGAGCAGGAAGTGGACGAGCAGGCTGATCACCCATAGCTGGGCGATGCCGAAGAACCAGATCATGAAGGTCCCTGCCCTGCGGTAGGCCGGCCTGGCCGCGAGCGGGCTGACCAGCGGCTCGACTCCTTTCGGCGGCACGACGATCACGATCGAGATGAAGAAGAGCGTCCAGAGCACCGGGGCCGCCCAGCGCACCGCCGTGAACGTGTTCGAGTGGACGGAGACCAGCTTGGTGGGGAGCGTGGCGTAGGAATAGGCGGCGAGCGCGCACGCGGCGCCCATCGTCGCGATCGAGCTGTAGGTCTCCGCACGCCGACGGATCCCCACGACGGCGCGCTCCACGGTCATCCCGCGTCAGCTTAGGGAGAGGCTCGGCTGCCGCCCGTGATCGCCGACCAGCCGCGGCGGAAGGTCGGCCAGAGCAGGTCGATGTTCACGGCCAGGAAGGCGATCGAGAGCCCGGGCAGCGCCGGCAGGCCGCTGATGTCGGCGCCGACCGCGATCGCGAGCGTGGCGCCGAAGGAGAGCGCGAGCGCGAGCCAGGTCCAGAAGACACGGAGCCCGAAGCGGTCGGCCGCGGCGACGAAGAGGGCGAAGAACAGCAGGTCGGGCGGACCGAGGCGCGCCGCGTCGTGCTCGCCCGGGATCGGCAGCGCGAACGAGAGCGACGTGAACACCTCCTCGTGGTGCGCGACGATGTTGGACGTCGGGCCGCGCCAGACCGAGTAGGCGTCGATCCACGGGATCAGAAGCGCCACGAAGACGACGAGGCCGAGCGTCTCGAAGAGCGAGACGAACCAGAACCCGAGCAGCGTCGCCGCGCCGAGCTTGCAGAAGTCGGCGAGCGCATGGAGGTTCGCCTCCTCGAGCCCCCACGTGACCAGGATGAGCGCGAGGCCCACGGGCAGCGCGCCGCGCCAGGTCCGCAGCGGCAGCGCCAGGTAGACGAACGAGAAGACCGCCGGGACGAGGACGAACGAGAGCCAGGCCACGTCCCACCAGGTCGAGGCGTTCCAGAGCGAGCTCGACCAGGCGTAGTACGAGCCCACGAGGACGCCGAGGGCGGCGACCAGCAGGGCGCGGTGACGCGAACTCAATAGGGTGGGAGCGCGGCCCACCAGTCGCCGAGCGACTTGAAGGCGTTCCAGAACTGCGTCTTCGCAGCCTGCTCGTCGAGCGACGTGTCCACGTCGGGCACGTAGAGGGCGTCCACGGTCGGAGTGAAGCGCCGCAGCTCGCCCGGCTTCACCTCGACCGGCGCAGAGAGCGGGAACTCGATCGTGTTCAGGAACTCGACCGCGTGCTCGCCCATGACGACGACGAGCTTCGGCTGGACGATGTGGAGCTCGCGCGTCAGCCACTCTCGCGCGCGCTCGTCCGGCTCCGCCCCGGCGAACTTCAGGCAGTTCGTGCCGTAGACGGCCAGCGGGTCGACCCGCAGGCGCTGCAGCGACTTGAGGATCGCCTGGCCGGCCCGGCCGTAGAACGCGACGCCCTCGAGGAACTCGGACTCCTGCGGCGAGTACTTGAGCAGCATGGCGTCCGCGAGGGGGTGCCCGGACCCGAGCACGAACGCGTGGTCACCCGCAGCCCGGCCGATCTCGTCTGCGAGATCGTTGATCTCGGAGATCGCCTTCTGCAGATACTTCTCGTAGATCTCGTCGGTCGGCACCGCCACGGGGAGCCGGTCCTTGTTCTCCTCTAGAGGACCTTTTCCTTGACCTGGGCCATCCACTTGAGGCTCTGGAGGTAGGCGAGGGACTTCGGACGGCGCAGCACCTGGGCGCTGTGCAGGCTGATCATGAACTCCTCGGCGTTGCGGAAGGCGCGCATGCTCATCGCCCCCGTGCCCACTCCTGGGAGCACGTGAGCGTCCGAGCCGGCACCCATCGTCAGGTTGTACTTGCGGGCGAAGCGGAGCGCCTCGTCGTTGTACGTCTCGAACAGGAGCCGGGCGTTGTAGACCTCGAACACGTCGATCTCCGCCAGGTGCCGGTGGAGCGTCGCCGGGTCGGGGATCGCGTGGCGGCGGTCGAAGGGGTGGGGGAGGTAGACGAGGCCGTTCTGCGCGCGGATCGCCGCCAGCGTGTCCGCGAACGACATGCCGCGGGGGATCTCCTCCGTCAGGAAGAGGCCGATGACCTCGCCCTGCCCGTCCGTCTTGATCTCCTCGCCGGGGATGACGACGAGGTTGCGGCCACGTGCCCTCTCCACGGCCTCGAGCGCGCCGCCGAAGGCGTTGTGATCGGTGACTGCGATCGCGCCGAGGCTCTGCGCTTCGGCGTAGTCGAGCAGCTCGTCGACCTCGACCGAGCAGTCGTGCGACCACGACGTGTGCATGTGCAGGTCGCAGAGGATCCAGTCGCGCTCGGCGAGCGCGGGCTCGGCCCCGGTCGCGCGGCGCCGGCTCGCCAGCCTCCGGTAGAGCCGGTCGAGCTCGGCCGCGACCTCGGCGTAGCTCTCGACACCGGCGGGCTCGGGCGGCGGCCGGTCGCCGGTCGCGAGCGCTCGCAGCTCCTCCGGGCCGGCGGCGCTCGTCGCGCCGCTCGCGGCCGCCTCGAGCGCCAGGCCGGGGCTGCCCTCGGGCGATGGGACGTAGACGCGGGCTGGGGAGAGCACGGCCGCGCGGGCGGCGGGATCGAGTGCCGTCCGGATGTGCACGCGGTCGCGCAGGCGGCGTGGGATCGTCGGGCGACCGGAGAGCGGACGCGTGCGCAGGAGGATCAGTTCCCAGCCGGGAAGCTCGTCGAGCGCACGGATGGCGGCGCGGATCGCCGGGCGATCCGTCGGGTCCCACTCGACCACGATGCGGCGCGTCTTGCGGCCCGGCCTGAACAGGCTCGTGTCGACGCCGCGCGAGAGTACGCGGAAGTCGCCGGGAAACCGGAGCTTCGCCGCCTCGGCCACCTCCGTCGTCGTCGCGAGCAGCGCGTCGACGCGGGCGAGCAGTTTGTCCCGCTGCGCCTTGCCGAGCGGGTAGGCAAGGCGGTCCGGCGAGAAGAACGTCGCCACGGAGAGCGCGGAAGCCTCCCGCAACGCCAGGTAGGAGAGGCTCGGCAGGCCGGGCTCGAACCCGTGGACGACGTCGAACCCGCCGACGGACAGCGCGAGCGTCAGGTTGGCACGGACACCGACCGGCACGCCCATCCTCGACCGGCGCGAGATCGGGAGCGCCGGGCCGAGCGCGACCACGTCCGGCAGCAGCTCGCGCTGGAGCGCGCGACGGCCCTCGCGGAGGTCGACGGCACGGTTCGAGGGCGCGAGCACGGTCACCTGGTGCCCGAGGCCGCGCAGCTCCCCGGCGACGGCGTCGACGTGCTCGTTGACCTCGTGCGGCTGCGACCAGGAGAAGGGCGTGACGAGGCAGACGCGGAGCTGCATGCCGTCAGCATAGAACGGGCCCGCGGAAACGGGCCCGTTCGGAGCTGCGATCTCGACGGCGGGTCAGGCTTTCGCCGCGACCTTGGTCTTCGTCCGCCTGTTGTCCTTGATGAAGCGCTCGGTCCGCTCGCGGGCCTCGTCGTCGCGGATCTGCTTCGGCGGCGACTTCATCAGGTACGAGCTCGGCGCCTCGAGCGCGCCCGCGACGCCGTTGTTCAGCGCCAGCTTGGCCATCCGGACGGCATCGATGACGATCCCGGCCGAGTTCGGCGAGTCCCAGACCTCGAGCTTGAGCTCGACGTTCAGCGGAACGTTGCCGAAAGTCGTGCCCTCCATGCGGATATAGGCCCACTTGCGGTCGGTCAGCCACGGCACGTAGTCCGACGGCCCGACGTGGACGTTGGCTGCGCCGATGTCGTAGTCGAGCATCGACGTGACGGCGTTCGTCTTCGAGATCTTCTTCGACTCGAGCCGGTCGCGCTCGAGCATGTTCAGGAAGTCGGAGTTGCCGCCGACGTTCAGCTGCATCGTCTTGTCGAGATGGACCCCGCGGTCGCGGAACAGGGTGGTCAGCACGCGGTGCGTGATCGTGGCGCCGACCTGGGACTTGATGTCGTCGCCGATGATCGGCACGCCCGCCTCCGCGAAGCGCCGCTGCCAGTACTGCTCGCGGGCGAGGAAGACCGGCATGCAGTTCACCATCGCACAGCCGGCGGCGAGGATCTGCTCGGCGTACCACTTGGTCGCCTCCTCGGAGCCGACCGGGAGGAAGTTGACGACGACGTCCGTGCCCGTCTCCCTGAGGATCCCGACGACGTCGTCGGTCTCGCCCGGAGCCTTCGTGACCACCTCGGACAGGTACTTGCCGATCCCGTCGTGCGTCATGCCGCGCGAGACGGTGATGCCCGTCTTCGGCACGTCGGCGAAGCGGTAGGTGTCGTTGGGATGCGCCCAGATCGCCTCGGAGAGGTCCTTGCCGACCTTGTCCGTCGTCACGTCGAACGCGGCGGTGAACTCGACGTCGTGGACGTGGTAGCCGCCGAGGTCGACATGCATCAGCCCGGGAACGAACTCATCCGGGTCGGCGTCCTTGTAGAACTGGACGCCCTGGACGAGCGAGTTGGCGCAGTTGCCGACGCCGATCAGCGCGACGCGCACCTTGTCGCCCGAGCGGTTGCGGCCGTTGCTGGATCCGTTGGGGGAGGCCATGGGGTCCTTTCTGGATGAGGGGAGCGAGACTGCGAGCGCCTCCGCGAGCGCCCGCACGATGACGTCGTTGGAGCTGGAGCCCGTCCGGCGAGCCTGCGCCTCGATCTCGTGCTTGAGGTCGGAAGGCATGCGCAGGAGCAGCACCAGGCTCGAGCCGGGAAGCGGGCTCCGGCGGCCGGTGGGGTGGTAGGCGACGTCGAACTCCTCGGCGAGGAGGCCGACGGCGACGTCGTTGAGCGACACGCCGCGGCGTGCGGTTTCGCGGACGAGAGCCTTCTTCAACGCCAGAGGCGCCCTGACGAGGACGCCTCTGCGCGATGAAGTGCTAGCACTCAAAGTGCTAGCACTATAACAGGCGTGCCAGCCGCTGTCGGAGTTGTCGGGACAGGTGGAGAACCCGACGGGATCTTGAGCTGGGAATGTGGTCAGCCGCGGTCGCGGAGCTGCGAGCGGACGCTCAGGATGCGCTGGAACACGGTGATCCAGGCGGTCGCGGCCAGGAGGTAGATCGCCCACTGCAGACCGCCCCAGGGCGCGATCAGGAGCCCGACGGTGATCACGATCACGCGTTCCGCACGGCTCCCGACTCCGACGTCGCCGCGCAGCGAGAGCGCCTCGGCCTTTGCGCGCGTGTAGCTGACGAGGAAGGAGCCGACGACGGCGGCGAAGGCGAACGCGAGCGCCGTCTCGTTTCCTTCGCTTGCGAAGACGAGCCCGATCGAGCCGAGCATGAACGCCTCTCCGATCCGGTCGGTCGTCGAGTCGATGAAGGCTCCGAACGGCGTCGCTTTGCCGCCGGCGCGTGCGAGCGCCCCGTCGAGGATGTCGAGCACGGAGCCGAAGACGAAGAGCGTGGCGCCGAGCCAGTAGAAGAGCAGGTGGCTTCGGTACTGGAAATGGACGGCGACACCGCCCGCGATGCAGATCAGGACGCCCGAGACCGTGAGCGCCGTCGGGGTCAGCCGCGTCTGTGCGAGCCCGCTCATCGAGCGGGACGCGATGCGGCGCGCCTCGTCGGTGTACGTCTGCTTGAGTCGCTGCGGCGTCGCGGCTCGGCTCACGCGGGCCACGCTAGCACCACTACCGGGCGGGTTCCGGCGCTAGGAGGCGGCCGATTCGGCTGCCTCGGCCCGGCGGCCGGTCACGAGCGCGGCGAGGCGGCGGCGGTGGATGATCGCGCCGGCGAGGACGGCGACGAACGCGCCGGCGAGGCAGTCGAGCCAGAAGTGGTTCGCCGTCGCCATGACGGAGAAGCACACCCAGGCCGGCCAGAGCAGCCACAGCGCTTTTGCCCACCAGTGCTTGACGACGTAGGCGAGCGTGATGCCGACGATGAGCGAGTCGGCCGCGTGCAGGCTCGGCATCGCCGCGTACTGGTTCGACGCGAGCTCGATCACGCCGCTCCCGTGGTTCAGCGACGCGAACTGGCCGAGCATGTCGACGAAGCCGTCCCCGGGGAACATCCGCGGCGGCGCGGTCGGGTAGACGACGTAGCCGATGAAGCCGATCACGCCGGCGAGCAACACCCAGTTCCGGAAGTTGCGGAAGTGCTCGTTGCGGCGGAGGTAGACCCAGAGGAGCGTGAAGCCGAGAACGGTGAACTCGGACATCCAGTACGTCCAGGAAACCGCGAGCTCGAGCCAGTGCGACGACTCCGCGGCCTTCTGGAACGTGATCTCGAAGAGATTGCCGATCCGGTTCTCGGTGCTGATCACCCAGTGGCCGTGGGCGATCGCCAGCGGCCGATCGTGGCCGGCCAGGCCGCGGGCGACCTGATAGACGGCCAGGAAGCCGAACCAGATCCCCAACTGGAGACCGAAGTCCTTCCAGCCGCGCGGCAGGAAGCGCCGCCCCAGCGCTGCCACTGCCGTCATGCCGCTTGTCCGCCCCTCGTCAGCACAACTGCGGGATTCTAACGAGACGGGCAGCCGAAGCAATCCCGCTGGACGTCTTTCGGGCACGCGCATACTCCTCGTCATGACCAATGTCCTTTTCGTCTGCGTCGGAAACGCGGGCCGATCGCAGATGGCACGCGCGTTCTTCGCGGATCTGGGCTGGCCGGTTCGGGCGGCGGGCACGCATCCCGCGACGGGGCTCGATCCGAACGCGGTCGAGGCGATGCGCGAGGTCGGGCTCGACCTCGGCGGTACCACGCAGCGTCGGGTCACGCTCGAGGACGTCGAGTGGGCGGACCTCGTCGTTCGGATGGACTGCGGCGACGGCTGTCCCGATGTGCCGGGCCGAACATACCTCGACTGGCCGATCGAGGATCCGGCCGGGAAGGGAACCGAGGAGACGAGAGCGATTCGCGACGAGATCGGTCGTCGCGTCGGCGGGCTCGTGGCCGACCTTCGGGTGGAGGGCTCCGGGTATCTCCGACACGGCTTCGCTGACTGCTACGACTCGCACCGCCCGCGTCCTCCCGTCGCACTGCTCGCGCTCTTGACCCGCTACGCGGGGGTTGAGCGGCCCGCCCTGGTGGTCGACCTGGGCAGCGGCACGGGGTTCTCGGCCGAGCTCTGGGCGGACCGCGCGCAGCGAGTCGTCGGTGTGGAGCCGAATCCGGCCATGCGCGAGGTCGCTGCGGCCCGCGCGCCGGACAACGTCTCCTACGTCGGCACGCACGCGGCGGAGACGGGGATCGACTCCGGCGCCGCCGACGTCGTCACCGCCTCGCAGTCGTTCCACTGGATGGCGCCGGGGCCGACGCTCGCCGAGGTCGCGCGGATCCTCAGGCCGGGCGGCGTCTTCGCCGTCTACGACTACGAGTGGCCGCCGGCCGTCCACCCGAACGTCGACGAGGCGTGGGAGCGCGTGATGCGCACCGTCGACAACCACGGTCGCGTGCGCAAGGCGGAGCATCTCGAGCGGATGCGCGCGAGCGGCCGGTTCCGGTACGTCAGGGAGGTGCTGCTCCACTCCGAGGAGCAAGGCGGAGCCGAGCGAGTGGTCCAGAGCGCCTGGACGCTCGGCCCGGTCGCGAAGCGGCTCGAATCCGGCGAGTGGACGGAGGACGCGATCGGCCTGACGCGGCTCCGCGAGGTGGCAGAGCGGGTGCTCGGCGACCGCACCGTCCCCTTCGTCTACAGCTATCGCGTCCGGCTGGGCGTGCGCTAGCCCCGCGCTCAGCCGCCGATGTAGCTCATCTCGATCTTCGGCTTCGACGAGGTCTCGGCGGTGCGGAGCTCCGAGTAGCGGTCGGTGCGTGCGCGCCAGATGACGGCGATCGCGTCGTCGAGCTCCACGTCGGACGCACCTCCGCGCACCGGCGCACGCAGGTCGTGTCCGCGGACGGCGAAGAGGCACGTGAACAGGCGGCCCTCGGCGGAGAGCCGGGCCCGCGTGCAGCCGCCGCAGAAGGGCTGCGTGACCGACGAGATCACGCCGATCTCGCCTCCGCCGTCGCGGTAGCGCCAGCGGCGGGCGACCTCGCCGGGGTAGTTCGGCTCGATCGGCTCGATCGGCAGCTCCGCGTCGATCGTCTCGACGATCTCGGCCGCCGGCACGACGTCGTCCATTCGCCAGCCGTTCGTGTGGCCGACGTCCATGTACTCGATGAAGCGCAGGATGTGGCCGGTGCCGTGAAAACGGCGTGCCATCGCGAGCACGCTCCCCTCGTTGTCGCCGCGCTTGACGACCATGTTGACCTTGACGGGCGTCAGGCCCGCCCGGGCGGCGGCGTCGATCCCCTCGAGCACGCGCGCGACGGGGAAGTCGACGTCGTTCATTGCCCGGAAGACCTCGTCGTCGAGCGAGTCGAGGCTGACGGTCACGCGCCCGAGCCCGGCGGCGCGCAGGGCCTCGGCCTTCTGCGCGAGCAATGAGCCGTTCGTCGTCAGCGTCAGGTCGAGGCCGTCGATCGCGGCCAGCATCTCGATCAGGCGCTCGAGGTCGCGCCGGACGAGCGGTTCCCCGCCCGTGATCCGGATCTTCTCGACGCCCTGGCGGACGAACGCGCGGGCGAGCCGCTCGATCTCCTCGAACGTCAGGAGCTCGCGCCGGTCGAGGAACCGGTGGTCGCGCCCGAAGACCTCCTTCGGCATGCAGTAGACGCACCGGAAGTTGCAGCGGTCGGTGACGGAGATGCGCAGGTCGCGGACCGGGCGGTCGAATGTGTCGGTCGGTGCCACGGACGCAGCGTACCCCGGGAAGGCAACGAGAGGCATCGGGCCGCCCGGACGGCGCGCGCCCCTGCTGGGGAAACCGAACCCCGGCCCACCGCGTACCGCTGGTTGCCGGGCAGGTTGTCGGCGTGCGGGCGCAGCTGCGCCCGGTCAACCGACGGGAAGGAGGAACCGTGCACAAGAGACCGCTATTGGCGTTCGCGGTCGCGATTCTCGTGGCCGCCGGAGCGGCGTCCTACGCGCTCGCAGGTAGCAGCGGCGGGCCGGAAAAAGTCCCGAACTCGAAGGACTTCCGTGCCAAGCTCAGCGGGTACCAGGAGACGCCTGCCGTCTCCACGACCGGATTCGGGGAGTTCAGAGCGAAGCTCGACGACAAGGCCGCCACGCCGACGATCCACTTCGTCTTCACGTACTCGAACCTGGAAGGTCAGACGGTCGCCGGCGGCAAGATCCTCTTCGCCCACGTTCACTTCGGCCAGACCGCAGTAGCCGGGGGCGTGTCCTACTTCCTCTGCGACAACAGCGCGAGTCCCGCCGCGCAGGCGTGTCCCGACAATGCGGGGTCCGGCACGGTCGAGGGTGACATCACCGCGGCCAACGTAATCGGGCCGAACGGACAGGGGATCGAGCCCGGGTCGTTCGACGAGATCGTACGGGCGATGCAGGCTGGCAGGGCCTACGCGAACATCCACACGACGCGCTGGCCGGCCGGCGAAATTCGCGGCCAGATCAACAGCGACGACTAGCCCGGTGTTCGCCCGGGACGCCCGGCGGCTTCCGCGCCGTCGGGCGTCCCGGGGTCAGGCTAACTCGAGCCTGCCGGCGACGGCCGCGGCGAGCCTGTCCGCAGCGCCTTCGCCGTAGGCGAGGTAGAGCGACGGCTCGACGACCTCGAGCTCGAGGACGAGACCGCCCAGCAGGTCGACGCGCGCATACAGCGTCGGTCCGGGAACTAGGGCCAGCGCCGCCTCCGCCACCTGGCGCTCGTCCGCCGTCGCGTCGTACGGGCCGAGCTCCTCCTCCAGGTAGAGCACCTCCTCGGCACGGCCGGCGGGAAGCCCCGCCCGGCGGCTCAGGGAGTGCGAGTAGGCGCCGTCGACGTAGACGAGCGAGCTCTCGGGGACGCCCGAAAGCAGCGGCTGGACCATCGCCGTCTCGCCGGCGCCCGTGATCTCGGCGACGAGCTCACCCGCCGAGTCCCCCGGTGCGAAGCGCGCCGAGCGCCTGCCGCCCGCGGAGATCGCCGGCTTGACCACGAACGGCTCTTCCGGCGCGGCGAGCGGCTCTCCCGGGTGCACGAACGCCGTCGGCACCACCGGCACGCCGGCCCCCGCGAGCGCGCTCAGGTAGCACTCCTTGTCGACGCCGAAGCGGAGCACCGTGAGCGGGTTCTCGATCCGAGGCACGGCCTCGGCCCAGCGCAGGAACCCCGCCCACCGCTCGGCGTAGTCCCACGCCGACCGCACGACGACGAGGTCGAAGCGGCTCCAGTCGACGGACGGGTCGTCCCACACCGCCCAAACGGGCTCGAGCCCCCGGGAACGCAGCGCCCCGTCGAGCAACGGCGCCTCCTCGCCCTCGGGAAGCTCCGCACACGTGGCGAGTCCGATCAGGCGAGCCAGGTGCCGTTCTCTTGGACGGGTCTTCCGTCCAGCTCGATGCGTCCTCCGGGACGGAGGTCCTTGACGATGTCCCAGTGGATCGAGCTCGTGTTCGTCCCGCCCACCTTCTCGTAGCTCTGACCGAGCGCGAGGTGGACGGAGCCGTCGATCTTCTCGTCGAAGAGGACGTGCTTCATCGGCTTCGTGATGCCCCGATTGCAGCCGATCCCGAGCTCGCCGATCCGGCGGGCGCCCTCGTCGCGGTCGAGCAGCGCGTGGAGCGTCGCTTCCCCCTTCGTCGCGGAGGCCTCGACGACCGCGCCGTCCCGGAACTCGAGGCGGATGCCTGCGAACTCGTGCCCCTGGTAATTCGCGGCGAACTCGCAGAACTCGATCACGCCGTTGGCGGAATCCTCGAGCGGCGAGTAGAAGAACTCCCCGCCGGGCATGTTGTCGTGGCCGTCGTCGACGTTCCCCTCGCGGCCGGCCAGGCTCAGCGTGAGGTCGGTGCCCGTGCCGGTGATGTGCACCTCGTCGGCAGCGTCGAAGCGCTCGGCGAACCGCGTCATCCGCTCGGTTTCCTTGTCCCAGTCGATCAGGCACGCGCCGTAGAGCACGTCCTCGAACTGGCCGAGCGTCAGGCCCGCGTCCTGGGCCAGCGCCTCGGTCGGGAACGCACAGCTGACCCACGGGATCTCGCTCGCCATCGTGCGCCGAAAGAAGTAGTGCTCGGCCTGCTTCGTGAGCTGGAAGCGGTCGGAAGGGATGTCGGAGCCGTCGCGGCTGTTCTCGGGCGCGTCCATCGTGACCCGGGCGTCCATGTGGTCGGAGGCGAAGCGGTCGATCTCGGACAGCTCGCCGAGCAGCTCCTCCGGCGCATCGGTCGCCCAGGCCGGATTCGACGGCCACATCACGAAGCCGATCCGGAGGATCGGATACGCGCCGCGGCGCGCGATCTCGCGCTGCAATGCCAGGATCGCCGGTCTCGCGAGCGGCGTCGTCCGGATCAGCACCTGCATTCCGGGCTGGACGTCTAAACAGCGTTCGACGAGCAGCTTGGCGTAGGCGTCGACGCGGGGATCGGACGAGATCACAGGAGCCACTTCCCGTTTTCCTGGACGAGCTCGCCGTCGAGCTCGATCCGGCCGCCCCGACGTTGGCCACCAGCACCATCGGGCTCGGCCCGATGGTGCGGCTCAGGCCCTGGGCGGAGCTCCTTGACCATGTCCCAGTGCACGGCGCTCTCGTTGGAGCCGCCGAGATACGGGAAGCCCTGGCCGATCGCGAAGTGCACCGTGCCCTCGATCTTCTCGTCGAAGAGCGTGTTCCGCATGTGGCTCTGGATGCCGGGATTGCAGCCGATCCCGAACTCGCCGAGCCGGCGGGCGCCTTCGTCTGCGTCGAGCATGCCGAGTAGGAACTCCTCGTCGGACGACGCGCTCGCCTCGACGATCCTGCCGCCCTCGAAGCGGAAGCGGACGTTCCCGACCTCGTGGTTCAGGTAGCAAGCCGGATACTCGGAGTAGGCGATGACGCCCTCGGCCGAGTCCTCGACGGGCGAGTAGAAGACCTCGCCGCCCGGCATGTTCGCGCTGAGGGCGTCGACAAGCCCGTGCCGGCCGGCGAGGCTGAAGCGGAGATCGGTCCCGTCGCCGATGATCCGTACCTCGTCGGCGGCGTCGAAGCGATCTGCGATCCGGCGCATCTCGGCGGCGAGCGCCTCCCAGTCGACCAGCATCGCACCCCAGTAGAAGTCCTCGAACTGGGCGAGCGTCATGCCCGCGTCCTGCGCAAGCGCCTGCGTCGGGAAGTCGAGCCCGACCCATGGCTTCTCACCCCTGAAGATCGGCATCATTTTCGGCCGCGTCGCCTTGTTGCGGAGTGCCAGCTTCTCGGCCGGCACCTCCGAGCCGTCGCGTGTGTTCTCGGGCGCCTCGACGACGATGTACGTGTCCATGGCGTCGAACTCGTGCGCCTCGATCTCGGTCAGCTTCGCGAGCGCCGCCTCGTCGACCTCGAGTATCCAGGCGCGGAGCGGCGGGCTGTCGATCCGCACCCGCAGGAGCGCGTAGGCGCCGCGGCGGCCGATCCGGCGGCAGACCTCCTCGAGCAGCGGCCGCGCTGCGGGATTCCCGTGCACGAGCACCTGCCAGCCAGGCTGCACGTCGATGCAGCGCTCGACGAGCAGGCCCGCGAGCTTCTCGATGCGGGGATCGACCACGGCCGGGGCAGTGTATAGCGGCGTTGCGGCTTTCCGGCCACAGCGTGACAATTGGCGATGACGTTCGGCTCGCCGGCCTGAGGCAAGCTTGCTAGTCTGACGCTTAGATTTTCTACTAAGCAAGGGAGCGAACCTATGTCAAAGGTCATCGGAATCGACCTCGGGACGACCAACTCGTGCATGGCCGTGATCGAGGGCGGCGAGCCAACCGTCATCCCGAACGCCGAGGGCGGGCGCACGACCCCGTCCGTCGTCGCGTTCACGAAGGACGGTCAGCGGCTCGTCGGCGCGCCCGCGAAACGCCAGCAGGTCACGAACCCCGAGAACACCGTGTTCTCGATCAAGCGCTTCATGGGCCGGAAGTTCGACGAGGTCTCGGAGGAGATGAAGATCGTCCCCTACGAGGTCGTGAAGGGCCCGAACGACGACGTCCGGGTCAAGGCGGGCGACAAGGAGTACGCGCCGCCGGAGCTGAGCGCGATGATCCTGCAGAAGCTGAAGGCGGACGCCGAGTCGTACCTCGGCGAGCAGGTCGACGACGCGGTCATCACCGTCCCCGCCTACTTCAACAACGCCCAGCGCGAGGCGACGAAGGACGCCGGCAAGATCGCCGGGCTCAACGTCCTGCGGATCATCAACGAGCCGACCGCGGCCTCGCTCGCGTACGGGCTCGAGAAGGAGACCGACCAGACGATCCTCGTCTTCGACCTCGGCGGCGGCACGTTCGACGTGTCCGTGCTCGAGCTCGGCGAGGGCCTGTTCCAGGTCAAGGCGACCGCGGGCGACAACCACCTCGGCGGCGACAACTTCGACAAGGCGATCGTCGACTGGATGGTGGCCGAGTTCAAGCGCGACCAGGGCATCGACCTGGCCGCGGACAGGATGGCGCTCCAGCGCCTCTACGAAGCGGCCGAGAAGGCGAAGATCGAGCTCTCCTCGACGATGACGACGCAGATCAACCTGCCGTTCGTCACCGCGACCCCGGAAGGCCCGAAGCACCTCGACCTGCAGCTCACGCGGGCGAAGCTCGACGAGCTGACCGCGCCGCTCCTCGAGCGCACGGTCGGCCCGACGCGGCAGGTGCTCGCCGACGCCGGCCTCGACGCGTCGGCGATCGAGCACGTCGTGCTCGTCGGCGGGCATGACCCGCATGCCGGCGGTGCAGGAGAAGGTCAAGGAGCTGATCGGCAAGGACCCGCACAAGGGCGTGAACCCGGACGAGGTCGTCGCAGTCGGCGCCGCCATCCAGGCAGGCGTGCTGCGCGGCGAGGTCAAGGACGTCCTGCTCCTCGACGTGACGCCGCTCTCGCTCGGCATCGAGACCAAGGGCGGCATCTTCACCAAGCTGATCGAGCGGAACACGACGATCCCGACCAAGAAGTCGGAGATCTTCTCGACCGCCGAGGACAACCAGCCGTCGGTCGAGATCCACGTCCTGCAGGGCGAGTCCGAGATGGCCGCCTACAACAAGACGCTCGGCAAGTTCCAGCTCGTCGGCATCCCGCCCGCGCCGCGGGGGATGCCCCAGGTCGAGGTCGCCTTCGACATCGACGCGAACGGGATCATCAACGTCTCCGCGAAGGACCTCGGCACGGGCAACGAGCAGCAGGTCCGGATCGAGGGCGGCTCGGGGCTGCAGTCCGACGAGGTCGAGCGGATGATGAAGGACGCCGAGGCCCACGCCGGAGAGGCGCACAAGCTGCGCGAGCTGGCCGAGGCGCGGAACCAGGCCGAGAACCTCGTCTACCAGACCGAGAAGAGCCTCAAGGAGCACCGCGAGACGCTCTCCGAGGCCGACGCCTCGACGATCGAGGGCCGGATCATGGAGCTGAAGGGCGTGCTCGACACGGGCGACCTCGGCGAGATCAAGGCCAAGACGGACGCGCTGGGCGAGGCCTCGCACAAGCTGGCCGAGGCGGTCTACGCCCAGGCGACCGCGGAGCAGGCGCCGCCGCAGACCGACGGCGCGGCCGCGCCGGACCAGGACGAGGTGGTCGAGGACGCCGACTACGAGGTCGTCGACGAAGGGAAGTCGTGACCGACGAGCGCACCGAGCAGGAGGTCCAGGAGGTCGACGAGCTCGCTGCGCTGACGCAGGAGCGCGACGACTACCTCGACCGGCTGCAGCGGCTGAAGGCCGAGTTCGACAACTACCGCAAGCGGGCGGCGCGCGACCAGGAAAGCCTGGTCGCGCGTTCGACCGAGCGGCTCGTCAAGGAGCTCCTGCCCGTCGTCGACGACCTCGAGCGGGCGCTCGAGGCCGCTGCGAAGCACGAGGAGGCGAAGCTCGAGGACGGTGTCCGCCTCGTGCACCGCGCGCTTCGCGACACGCTGGCCAGGGAGGGCCTCGTCGAGATCGAGACGGACGGGAAGTTCGATCCGCACGTGCACGAGGCGCTCGTCGCGCAGCCGTCCGAGGCGGACGAGGGCAGCGTGATCGACGTCGTCCAGAAGGGCTACCGGCTCGGAGACCGCGTCCTGCGCCCCGCGCGGGTCGTGATCGCAGGGCCGAGAGAGGCTGCCCCGGGTGGCGACGGGCACTGTTAAGCACTCCTTTCGCGACGAAGTCTTGTCCTGCCGAGCCGCGCTGGACGGCGCGATGCCGCGTCCTCAGTCGCACCCGTGCCCTCCGGGTACGAGCGCTCCCTGCGTCCTTGCCTCGCACTCGACCATCACGCCCCGGCAGCGAAGCGTCGTCGCAAAATGAGTGCAGCTAGGAATCTCTACGAGATCCTCGGCGTCGCCAAGGGGGCGTCGGATGCGGAGATCAAGAAGGCGTACCGCAAGCTCGCCCGGGAGTACCACCCCGACAAGAACCCGGGCGACAAGGACGCGGAGGACCGTTTCAAGGAGCTCCAGGCCGCCTACGACGTCCTCTCCGACCCGGAGAAGCGCAAGGCCTACGACGACCACGGGTCGCCGGACGGCAGTGTGCGCTTCGGCCCGGGCGGCGAGGGCGTCACGTTCGACTTCGGCGAGTTCGGCGACCTGAGCGACCTGCTCGGCGGGCTGTTCGGCGGCCGCATGCGCGGCGGGCCGGCCAGGCAGCCGCGCGGCCAGCGGGGCGCGGACGTCGAGGTCGAGGTCTCCCTGTCGTTCGAGGACTCGCTCAAGGGCGTCGAGACGACGCTCCCGGTGAGTCTCGAGTCGAGCTGCCACGTCTGCAGCGGCTCGGGCGCGAAGCCGGGGACGGCGCCGGTCGTCTGTCCGCAGTGCGGCGGACGCGGGGTGATCGCCGAGTCGCAGGGTCTGTTCGCCCTCTCGTCGCCGTGCCCCCGCTGCCGCGGGAACGGGACGATCATCGAGGAGCCGTGCCCGAACTGCCGCGGCTCCGGCCGCGAGCGGCGAACGCGCCGGTTCAAGGTCAAGATCCCGGCCGGCGTCAAGGACGGCACGCGCATCAAGCTGCGCGGCAAGGGCGAGGCCGGCTACGGCGGCGGCCCGGCGGGCGATCTCTACGTCGTCACCCGCGTCGGGCCGTCGAAGCTCTACCGCCGCCGCGGCGAGGCCGATCTCGAGATCGACGTGCCGGTCACGTTCGCGGAGGCGGCACTCGGCGCGACCGTCGACGTGCCGACGCCGGACGGCCCCGTGTCGCTGAAGATCCCGTCGGGCACCGAAGACGGCAAGCTGCTCCGTATCAAAGGCCGCGGCGCGCCCAGGCTGAAGGGCTCCGGCCGCGGCAACCTGATCGCGCGCGTCCATGTGACCGTCCCCAAGAAGCTCTCGAAGGCCGAGAAGGAGGCGATCGAGAAGCTCCAGGAGGTCTCGGGCGAGGATCCGAGGGAGAAGGCATTCCGATGATCGACGACCGGCCGCGGTACATGATCAGCGTCGCCGCCGAGATCGTCGGCATGCACCCGCAGACGCTTCGCATCTACGAGTCGAAGGGGCTCGTCCGGCCGGGCCGGACGCCGGGCGGGACGCGGCTCTACTCGGAGCGCGACCTCGAGCGTCTGCGCGCGATCCAGCGGCTGACGACGGAGCTCGGGCTCAACCTCGCCGGCGTGCGACGCGTGCTCGTGCTCGAGGACGAGATGGAGAGGCTGCGCGCCCACGTCACGCGGCTCGAGCAGCAGCTGCGCGACGAGGTCGAGCGCGTGCACAGGCAGTACCGGCGCGATGTCGTCGTCTGGACGGAGGAACGTCTCCCCGAGAGGCAGTAGAGGGCACTGATGGACTTCAACCGCTTGACACTCAAGAGCCAGGAGGCAATCGGCGCCGCCCAGGAGCTCGCGCGCCGTCGAGGCAACCCGGAGATCACGCCCGACCACCTGCTGCTCGCGCTGCTCGACCAGGAGCTGCCGCGCACGCTCCTCGGCGCGCGTGCCGAGGAGCTTCGCAGCGAGGCGGCGGGCCAGGTCGAGCGCCTGCCGGTCGTCAGCGGCGGGTCACAGCAGCCGCAGGTCGGCGCGGCATTCTCGCGCGTGCTCGACCGCGCCGAGGACGAGATGCGGAAGCTCGAGGACGAGTACGTCTCGACGGAGCACCTGCTGCTCGCGCTCGACGTCGTCCCGCGCGACGAGCTGCTCGCGACGCTCAAGGACGTCCGCGGCGCGCAGCGCGTGACGAGCCAGGATCCCGAGGGCACGTACCAGGCGCTCGAGAAGTTCGGCCGCGACCTGACCGAGGCGGCGGAGTCGGGGAAGCTCGACCCGGTCATCGGCCGCGACGAGGAGATCCGCCGCGTCGTCCAGGTGCTGTCGCGCCGCACGAAGAACAACCCCGTGCTGATCGGCGATCCCGGGGTCGGCAAGACGGCGATCGTCGAGGGACTCGCGCAGCGCATCGTTGCCGGCGACGTGCCCGAGGGCCTCAAGGGCAAGCGCGTCTGGCAGCTCGACATCGGCGCGATGCTCGCCGGCGCGAAGTACCGCGGCGAGTTCGAGGAGCGCCTCAAGGCGGTGCTCGAGGAGATCAAGGCGGCCGAGGGCGAGCTCGTCGTCTTCATCGACGAGCTGCACACGATCGTCGGCGCGGGCGCGGCCGAGGGCGCCGTCGACGCCGCGAACATGCTCAAGCCGATGCTGGCACGCGGCGAACTGCGCGTCGTCGGCGCGACGACGCTCGACGAGTACCGCAAGCACATCGAGAAGGACGCCGCGCTCGAGCGGCGCTTTCAGCCCGTGTTCGTCGGGGAGCCGTCCGTGGCGGACACGATCGCGATCCTGCGCGGCCTGAAGGAGCGCTACGAGGCGCACCACGGGGTCCGCATCCGCGACGCTGCCCTCGTCGCCGCCGCAGTGCTCTCCGACCGCTACATCTCCGGCCGCTTCCTCCCGGACAAGGCCATCGACCTCGTCGACGAGGCAGCGTCGCGCGTCCGGATGGAGATCGACTCCTCGCCGCTCGAGCTCGACGAGGCCGAGCGGCGCGTGCGCCAGCTCGAGATCGAGCTCGCGGCCATGGCCAAGGAGAAGAAGGAAGTTCGCGAGCCGCTCGAGCGCGACCTGGCCGAGGCAAAGTCCGTCCGGGACGAGCTGGCCGCGCGCTGGTCGAAGGAGAAGGAGGCTCTCGACCTCGTGAGCAAGCTCACTCGGTCAGCCGAAGAGCTGAAGATCGAAGCCGAAAGAGCAGAGCGTGCCGGCGATCTCCAACGCGTCGCCGAGATCAACTACGGCGCACTACCCGAGCTCGAGAAGCAGCTTTCCGAGCGGGCTCTGCCCGAGGATCCCATGGTCAAGGAGGAGGTCGACGAGGACGACATCGCCATGGTCGTCGCGCGCTGGACGGGCATCCCGGTGTCACGCCTGATGGAGGGCGAGACCGAGAAGCTGATCCACATGGAGGAGCGGCTCCACGAGCGCGTCGTCGGGCAGGACGAGGCCGTCGAGGCCGTGGCCAACGCGCTTCGTCGCGCACGCTCGGGCCTGCAGGATCCGAACAGGCCGATCGGCTCGTTCATCTTCCTCGGCCCGACCGGCGTGGGCAAGACCGAGCTCGCCCGCGCGCTCGCCGAGTTCATGTTCGACGACGACCGGGCCATGATCCGCCTGGACATGTCCGAGTACCAGGAGCGGCACACCGTCTCGCGTCTCGTCGGCGCGCCGCCCGGCTACGTCGGCTACGAGGAGGGCGGCCAGCTGACGGAGGCCGTGCGCCGAAGGCCGTATTCCGTCGTCCTGCTCGACGAGATCGAGAAGGCGAACAACGAGGTCTTCGACGTGCTGCTGCAGATCCTCGACGACGGACGCCTCACCGACGGCCAGGGCCGCACGGTCGACTTCCGCCACACGGTGATCATCATGACCTCGAACCTGCGCTCGGCCGACGCGCTGCGCGAGTTCTTCCGCCCCGAGTTCCTGAACCGGGTCGACGAGATCGTGGAGTTCGAGCCCCTCTCACGCGACCAGCTCGGCGAGATCGTCGAGCTGCAGCTCGCGCGGCTTCGCGAGCGACTCGCCGAGCAGGGCCTCGAGCTCGTCGTCACGCCGGCCGCAATGGAGCTGATCGGCGACGCGGGGTGGGATCCCGCCTACGGCGCGCGCCCCCTGAAGCGGGCGATCCAGCGCCTGGTCGAGAACCCGCTGGCCAAGCGGCTGCTCGTGCACGAGTTCACCGAGGGCGACACCGTCATGGTGGACGCCGCCGACGGCGAGCTGACGTTCGAGCGCGCGGAGGCTACCGCGGCCGTGCGCTAGCTCGAGCCTGCGGAGATCGCCGGTTCTGCACACGGCGCGTTAGGCTCTGCTCGTGAGCGCCTTCACCGACCTCGGGTCGGTCCCGCCGCAGCGGATCTGGGACGGCGTCCTCGGGCGTACCGTCCACGGCGAGCGCGTGACGTTTACCCTCGTCGAGCTCGATCCGGCCGTGAGCGTTCCAGAGCACAGCCACGAGAACGAGCAGATGGGCATCGTGCTCGAGGGCTCGCTGACCTTCACCGTCGACGGAGAGACGCGGGAGCTCGGGCCGGGGGAGGCGTGGCGCATCACCGGCCACCTGCCGCATTCGGTCGTCTCCGGTCCCGAGGGCGCCGTCCTCGTCGAGGTGTTCTCGCCCGTGCGCTCGGACTGGGCCGGGCTCGAGACGATCGAACCCCAGCCGGCCCGCTGGCCGGCAGACTGACGCCGGGCTAGCTCGGACGGGCCTTGCGGGCCGTGCCGGCTTCGGCGGCGCGCTTGCGCTCGCGGTCCTTCTTCTTGCGCTGGCGGTCGTTCGCCCAGCGGCGTATCGGTCTGGATCCGCGTCCCATGCGGCGCCAAGCGTAGCGCGCCGCGGCACGAGGAGCGCGCGGCTACGGTTCGCGCGTGGCGAAGACGAGGCCGGAGCCGAAGGCGAAGAAGCGCAAGCGGACGCACCAGCTGCCGCCGCCGCTGCCGCCGGGCACGCGGACGATCGGGCAGCTCGTCGCCGAGACGATCCGCTTCTACGGCCGGCACTTCTGGCGCTCGCTCCTGCTCGGCATCGGCCCGGCCTGCGTCACCGTTGCGGGCTACTACACGGGCTTCCACCTCGCGCTGATCGCGGTCGTCGTCGCCTGGGTCGTGCTCGCGTCCGCGTCGTTCGTCGGCGCCTGCGTCCTCGTCCGCGGCACGATTCCGCCCCGACCGATCCTCGTCCGCGCTTTCGCCGCCGCCTGTCTCGTCGCCCTGCCGATGCTCGCCGGCCTCCTCTGGCTGGCACCGCTCGGCCTCGCCGTGCCGGCGATCGTCAACGAGCGGCTGCGCCTCAAGGCCGCGTTCCGCCGCGGCTTCGACCTCGCCAAGGCCGACTTCGTGCACGCGCTCGGATCGCTCGCGACCCTGCTCGTCGTCGTCTTCCTGACGCAGGTGCTCCTGACGGCGCTCCTGCACGGCGGGAGCAAGCAGTCGGTCCACGTCTCCGCCTTCCTCGCCAGCCTCGTGCTGCAGCCGATCCTGTTCCTCGGCGCCGCCATGCTCTACGACGACCAGGCCGCCAGGTCGCAGAAAGAGCGTGGAGATAGAGTCGGTCTTTCCCGGAACCGAAGGAGGCCCGATGCCGACCTACCTGATGCTGACGACGCTGACCGACCAGGGTCTGCGGACGCTCCAATCCCATCCTGAACGGCTCCGCGAGGTCAATCGCGACGTCGAGGAGCTGGGGGCGAAGGTGCTCCACCAGTGGATCTCGCTCGGGCACTTCGACTTCGTCAACATCATCGAGGCGCCAGATTCGGACACCGTCGCGAAGATCTCGGTTGCCCTCGGCGCACGCGGCAGCGCCAAGCTCCAGAGCTACGAGCTGATTCCGGTCGACAAGCTGCTCGAGAGCCTGTCCGCCTGACGCGCGCCGGTCGTCCGCAGCGGAGCGGATCGACGCGCTCAGCCGGTCGAGCCGAAAGCGACGGCCACCTGGGCCGCGAGGCACGCATTGTCGGCCGCGAGCCGGCGATTCACGTCGAGCGTCCTGCCCTCGCTGTGTCGGTGGAGATGGGCCAGAACGAACGGCGTCACGTCCTGTCCTGTTACGCCGCTCGCTGCCGCGGCCGCCAGCGCCTCCTGGATCAGCGGCTCGACGTCGTCGATCCCGTCGAGCGGCGGTCGTGCGAGCACGACGGCTGAGCCCGAGACCGCCCAGTGCAACGAGGCGAGCCGAGCGGCGTCCTCGACGCGTTCGAGCTGCTGAACCGGGGGGCCGCCGCGTGCGGCGTAGAAGAGCGGCAGCTCGTCCGTCTGCCAGCCGAGCACCGGAACGCCGAGTGTCTCGAGCGCCTCCATCGTCGCGGGCACGTCGAGCAGCGACTTGATCCCGGAGCACACGACCAGCACGGGGGTGTGCGCGAGCGACCAGAGATCCGACGAGACATCCGGCCGCTCCGTCCAGCCGCGATGGACGCCGCCGAGGCCGCCGGTCGCAAAGACGCGAATGCCAGTCGGCCCGCAGGCGGCCAGCGTCGCGCCGACCGTCGTGGCTCCGATCGCGCCCTCGAGGAGGCAGAGCCCGATGTCGCGCGGTCCGACCTTGCGCGCCTCCGGCCCGGCCGAGGCCACGCGCTCGAGCTCGCCGGCCGAGAGCCCGATGCGAAGCGCCCCGTCGAGCACCGCGACCGTGGCCGGCACGGCACCCGCTTCGCGAATGCGTGTTTCGCACTCGCGTCCGACGGCGAGGCCTTCGCCGGCCGGGAATCCGTGGGCGACGATCGTCGTCTCGAGCGCGACGACCGGGGCGCCTCTGGCCAGCGCGGCCGAGACCTCCTCGGAGACGGCCAGCACCGTCAGGGCATGGCTCCGAGCTTGGACACGCAGCGGGCGGCCGCGTCCAGGCCGAGCTCGATGCCGCCGACGAGGAAGCCGGCCGCGAGCGCGTCGCCGGCGCCGGTCGTGTCGACGACGTCGCACACCTGCGCGTTGTATTCCTCACGCGTGCCGCCGGAGACGACGACGGCGCCCGCCGAGCCCCGCTTGAGCACGATCGTCCCAACCGCGGGCGCCCGTCCCAGCTCCTGCAGCTCCTCCTCGTTCCCGAACACGACGTGCGGCTGCAGCTCCTCGATCTTGGCCAGAAACGCCTCGGGCCCGTACGCGCGGATCGACGTCCAGGTCGACAGGTCGACCGAGACCAGGCCGCCCTCCTCGTGGACCGCCCGCGCCGCGGCGGCGACCGCTTCGTCCGCCGGCGTGCGCAGGAGCGCGTAGCCGGAGAGATAGATCGCGTCGCAGCCCGAGAACCACTCCGGCTTCAGCTCGTCGGCGCGCAGCTCGGCGGCGACCCCGGGGTCGGAGATCATCGAGCGCTCGCCGTCGGGGTCGACGATGGAGACGACGACGCCGTTCCGTCCCGGCCCCATCGGCCCGAGCACCTCCACGCGGCGGGCGCCGACCTCGGCGGCGACCAGCCGGCCGGGCGTGTCGCCGCCCCACTTGGCGATCAGCCGCGATTGCGCGCCCAGCGCAGCTGCCCAGGCGGCCACGTTCGCGGCCTGGCCGCCCGCGCCCGCACGGGTGACCGCGGGGGTGTCGTCCCCGCGCGCGAGCGGTCGCTCGACCCGCACGATCAGGTCGAGCATCAGGTCCCCGAGTGCGCAGACGATCACGCCTAAGATCGTGTCATGGACGGTGGCGACGGGCGGAACCGATTGAAGACGTTCCTGCTCGGCGGGCTCGTGGGCGCCTCGGCCGCGCTCGCTGCGGCGCGTCGTCGGACGCCGGCCGCGGCGACGCAGGAGGAGACCCTGCCGCGCCGCGGCCTGGCCGCGTTCGAGGATGCGCCATGCTTCCACGAGCAGGTCGCGCGGGACGAGCAGCGCCGGCAGCGCTAGCGGCCGGGTCGTGCTCAGCAGGCAGGCGGGTGCTTCTGGGACGCGAGCCGCCCCGAGGCCGTCGCCCACGTGCCGAGATTGACGTCGCCGTCGCCGAGCCCGAGCGAGGCGCCGAGGAGCTCGACCCGGCGCGTCAGCTTGAGATAGCGGGCCACACAACCGGTCGGCTGCATCGTCCGGACGACGAGGAACGGCCCGAACGCCTTGACGTCGAAGTCCGATGGTCCATACGGCGAAAGCAGCGGGATCGTCTCCTTCTGCTCGGCGTTCGTCGTGTCGCTTGCGTCCAACACCCACATCCCGTGCCCGAGCGGCTTCCGCGCGCTCTGCAACGTCTTCAGCGCCAAAGTCGGATCTGCGCGTGGCACCACGTTCTTCGAGATCCTCCCTCCCCGGTCGAGCGCCTGCAGGTAGAGCGGCTCGTAGCCGAAGAGGACGTCGTCTGGCCGCGCGACCGACGCGATGTAGGCCGATGCGGCCGCTCGGGCCTTGACGTGAACGCTCGCCTCGCCCCGATAGAGCTCGGGTGTGCGGTGCATGCCCCAGGCGACCTCGGCCGGGAGCAGCGCCACCAGGCCGACGACCACGACGAGCGGTGCCCAGCGCTTCGCCGGCGAAGCGACCCGGATCAGGCCTTCCGCGACGACGAGCACGAAGAACGGGAGCATGAAGATCAGATGCCGCGACATCGGGGCGGCCGAGCCGAGCTTCGCCAGGATCAGCGCCACGAGCGGGACGACGACGACAGCCGCGACGAGCACCGCTCCGCGCGGCTTGCGCCGGACGAGGCTCAGGAAGCCCACGAGGGCGAGCAGCAGCACGACCGTGATCACCGGGGTGTAGCCCGCGGTGAAGTCGCCCGCGACGATCTCGAGGTAGGACGCGATCGATCCCGGGCTGCCGAGCGTCGTCGACCCGTTGCCGACGCCGACGTCGAAGCGCCCGGCGAGCACGAGATCGGTACGCCAGAACGGGATGCCGAGAATGAGGACGGTCGCGAACGCGGGAACGACGACACGGAGCGGCACCCGCGTGAGCACGACGTAGACGCCCTGTGTCGCCAGCACGAGCGCGCCGTACGGGTGGGCCGCGACGCAGAGCAGCATCGCGATCGCCCACAACGCCCACGCACGGCGCGTCCGCTTCTCGCTGGCGTGCAGCAGCGCGAGGAACGAGAGCGCGCTCGTGAACAGGAACAGGCTGTACATGCGCCCGTACACGCCGTGGAAGAGCAGCATCCAGCTGGCCGAGCAGAGCACCGTCGCTGCGAGAGCCGTCGGCCGGCCGGCGAGCTTCTTGCCGAGCAGCGCGACGACCGGCACGGTCGCCGTCGCGAAGATCGCCGACACGAGCCGCAGGCCGACGAGACCGCCTCCCGTATGCGCGACGATCCAGGCGAACAGGAAGTGGAGAGGCGCGCCGCCGCGCTGGTCGAGAACCGTGTCGAAGAGGCCCGGGATCGACTTCCGGCCGACGAACAGGGCCAGCGTCTCGTCCTCGTGCGGCGGCCAGGCGGTCAACTGGATCAGGAGAAACGATCCGACTGCGAGCGCGCAGGCCCCGACGCCGAGCTCGAACCACCTCCGGCGCAGCTCTCCGACGAGGGCCGGCGCCCACCGCGCCGCCGGTTCCTCGGAGACGACTACCGGATTCGTGGCCATTCGCCGCACGACCGCAACATTATTCACGCGGAATTGGCGCCGGACCGGTTGCTAGCCTTGCCCGATGCCGACGTACGACTATCGCTGCCCGAACGGGCACGAGTTCGAGGTCGTGCATCGAATGGACGATCCGCCGCCCGCGAGCTGCGAGGTCTGCGGGGCCGGCCCGCTCGAGCGCGTCTTCCACCCGGTGCCGGTGTTCTTCAAGGGGTCGGGCTTCTACTCGACCGACTACGGCCGCAAGAAGCGGAAGGTCGAGTCGAGCGGCGACGGCGACGGTTCGAAGAGCGACAGCGACAGCTCGGGCTCGAAGCCTGCTGACAAGCCGGCCGAGAAGAGCACGAAGGCCGCCGACACGTAGGTCTTCAATGCGGGAACGGGTGGTTCCCGAGCTCGCACCCCGGCTGGTAGGCGCTCGAGCCGGGGGGCGGAGGCTGCGGCGCCGACGCGCCCGTGAACATCGAGATCACGGCGCGGTTGTCCTCGCTCGATTGCAGCACCGAGTTGCCGCCGACATACGTCGGATCGCCGCCGAGCCTGCAGTGCACGCTCCCGGAGCGGAACCGCACCCAGCCGAGCTGGACGAAGTCGCCCGTGGACAGGTCGGTTGCGAGGGGCTTCATCAGGTCGCCGCCGATGAACGGGAGGTCGAGGAACGTCCCGACGCCGGCGAGCTTCGAGGACACGGCCTGGATCACCTGCTGCTGCCGTTGCGCGCGGGTCAGGTCGTTCTCGCCCGGGTCGAGGCGATTCTCCCGGATCCGCGTATAGACCAGCGCACGCTCCCCGTTCATGTGCTGTTCGCCCTTGCCGAACCTCCAGCCCTTCCACGTCTGGCACCTGGCGGCGCTGAACGGGCAGTCGAAGCTGTTGGAGAGGATCGGCTTCGGGACGTTCACGGTGATGCCGCCGATCTCGTCGACCACCTTCTTGAACTCGTTGAAGTCGACGATCGCGATGTGGTTGATCTTCACGCCCGGGCCCGTGAGCGCCTCGATCGTCTTGATCGTGAGCGCCGGCCCGCCGAACTGATAGGCGGCGTTGATCCGGTTGCTGCCGTGGCCCGGGATCGGCACGTAGAGGTCGCGCGGGATCGAGAGGTAGTAGATGCGGTCGTGACCCGGATCGGTGCGCATCAGCATCATCGAGTCGGTCCGGTGTGACGACGTGCGGCCGGGAACGGCGGCGTGATCCGTGCCGAGCAAGAGGATCGTCGTCGGGCTGTCGACGAGCAGGCCCCCCTGGTCCGCGAGCGCGCGCTTGGCCGAGGCTGGGAGCCGCGCGTTGGCCGCGTTGACGCCGTCCCGGAACGAGAAGTAGCTCGCGAGCGTCCAGGCGGCGAGCCAGGCGACGAACAGGCAGACCGCAATCGCGAGGCCCTGCAGGATGCGCCGTCGCGTGGACTTCCGTGTTCTTGGCGACTTGGTCGCCTGCGGCCGTCCCACTGAGCCGGGCCGCTTCCCGCCGACGCCGAAGCGCGGGAGCTTGCCCTTGCCGCGTCCGCTCTTGTAGACGCGGTAGGGCTTGTCCTCACCGGCCATACGCGTCGGCAATGGTAGCCGCGTCGCTCGCCGGCCAAGCCCGGCACCGGAGGCGAGAGCGGCACCTAGAATCACGTCCCACCGCGTTCGCGCGCGGCTCGATGATGCGATTCGACTCACTCATGGCGATTCCGCCGTCGCTCCTCGACGGCTCCCGGGGAACCGGTTGCCCCCGTGTCCTCGGAATCGACGGCGGCGCGACGAAGACGGCCGCCGCCCTGCTCGATCTCGATGCCGACCGTGTCCACCTCGGAGAGGCGGGTCCCAGCAACGCCGACGCCGTCGGCGCCGAGACAGCCCTCGCGAACCTCGAAGAGGCGGTAGCCGTGGTGCGAGCTGCCGCCGACCTCGAGGACGGCATCGGCGCGGCGGTGATCGCCGTCGCGGGCACCGTCTCGCCGCAGGTCGAGCGCGAGGTCAGCGGCGCCTTCGGGCTCGATCACGTGTACGTGATCAACGACGTCGTCGCCGCATGGGCGGTCGGGACGCTCTGCGAGCCCGGAATCGCCGTCATCTCCGGCACCGGTAGCCACGTCTTCGGAGTCAATGCGGCGGGCGCGAGTTGGCGGACCGGCGGCTGGGGTCACGTCCTCGGCGACGAGGGGTCCGGCTACTGGCTCGGACTCCACGGCCTGAAGGCGGCGCTCGCATATCGAGACGCGTCCGGCCCCGAGACGATGCTCCTCGACGAGGCGGTCGCGGAGTACGAGCTCGACGCGATCGAGGACCTGCCGACCGTGTTCTACGGAAAGCCGCTCACGAAGGACGAGGTCGCGCGCTTCGCGATCCGCGTCGAGCAGGCGGCGACAAGCGGCGACGTGATGGCCGCTGGTCTGTTCGAGCGGGCCGGAAGCGATCTCGCCGTCCAGATCCGGGCGGTCGCCGACTCGCTCGGCCTCGGCGCCGAGCCGTTCGTGGTCGCGCTGGTCGGGAGCGTGCTGCACGGAAGCGCGATCCTCCGTGATCGCCTCGAGAAGCACGTCTCCGCATTCGCGCCGCTGGCACAGTTCGTCGTCCCGCAGCTCCCGCCGATCGCAGGCTCTCTCCTCCTCGCCGTACGTGCCGAGGGGTTGACAGAGAGCCTCGACCTCGATCGGTTCCGCGCCACGCTCGGAGAGGCAGTGCGGGCAAACGCGGCGACGTGAGCGAACGGCGCCGCGCTGCGGGAGTCGCGCGCCAGTGCCGCTGACGGTCTGCGCCACGCCGATCGGGAATCTCGAGGACGTGACCCTGCGCGTCCTCGAAGCGCTCGGCGCGGCCGATCTCGTTCTCTGCGAGGACACGCGCCGCACACGGATCCTGCTCGGCCGCCACGGGATCAAGGCCCGACTCGCGAGCTACCACGCGCACAACGAGGCCCGTCGTGTGGCCGAGGTGCTGCCGCGCCTCGAGACGGGGGAGACGGTGGCGCTCGTGAGCGACGCCGGCATGCCGGGCGTGAACGATCCCGGGATGCGTCTCGTGGCCGCCGCCAGGGACGCCGGGCTCCCCGTCACCGTGCTCCCCGGCCCATCTGCCGTCGAGACGGCTCTCGTCACGGCCGGCTTCGAATCGGAGCGCTTTCAGTTGCTCGGCTACCTACCGCGCGGCGAGCGCGCGCTCACGGCCCTGTGGGACGAGCTCTCCTCGTGGCCCTACGCGGCAGTTGCGTTCGAGTCGCCCAGGCGGCTCCCGGCGTCGCTTCGAACGCTCGCCGCGAGCATGCCCGAGCGTCCGGTCGCAGTCTGCCGCGAGCTGACCAAGGCGTTCGAGGAGGTCGTTCGTGGGCCGGCCCGAGACGTCGCCGCCCGGTTCGACTCGCCGCCCAAGGGCGAGATCACCCTCGTCATCGGCCCGGCGCCGCCTCGCGGCCTTCCGGAGCAGGCTGCCGTCGAGGCGGTGGCCGAGCTCGTCGCAGCCGGCCAGTCCAGGAGATCCGCAGCCGAGCTCGTCTCGCGGCTGACCGGCATCCCGCGAAATCGCCTGTACGAGCACTCTCTTTAGTTCCGAACCTGCTCGAGGTACTTCCAGGACGGCGTGGGCCCGAACGACGCGGGCTCGCGCCTACGCGGCCAGCCTCGCCGCGAGCTGGCTCCCTGAGCTCTCGACCGAGTGCAGGCTGCGGCGGTTTCGGACAGGTCTGTTGTAAGCGGTATTGACAACGCACTCCACCCAAGCTACTCTCGGGATCGGCTGTTGTCAAAACTGCGAACAAGGAGATCGTGAGATGCGCCGTGTCGTCTTGCTGGCTCTGTTCCTCGCCGGCGGCCTGCCGGCTACCGCTCAGGCGTGGACGTGGCCCGTGGACGGAGCCGTGCTGCGTCCGTTCGTCTTCGGAAGCGATCCGTACGCGGCCGGACAGCATCGCGGCATCGACGTCGCGGGGGATCTGGGGACGAACGTCGAGGCCCCGGCGTCAGGGCTGGTCTCGTTCGCGGGCACCGTCCCGAAGGGCGGCAGGACGCTTTCGATCGTGACCGCGGACGGGTACACGGTGTCGTTGCAGCACCTCGGGACGATCGGCGTGCGGAAGGGGGACACTGTGTCCGAAGGCGCCTCGGTGGCCACTGTGGGTACGAGCGGGGACCCCGAGGCCGCCGCGCCGTACGTGCACCTCGGGATCCGGACCACCGCTGACGAGCAGGGCTACGTCGATCCGCTGGCCTTGCTGCCGACACGAGCTACGCCTGATCCAGCCGGGCCGCCGGCTACCGCACCGGCTCCGGTGCAGCCCGCCGCGGCGGCGCCGACTCCGGAGGCGACGAATCCGCAGCCGCACGCGCCTCCCACCGTCGCCGCTCCTGCTCGGCCGGTGCAGCCGGAGCCGCGCACGGCGGCGGCGGATCCCTCCAGCGCGCCTGCGCCGATAGCGGCACCGGCAGCTCCGGGACTAGCCGCCGCGAGCCCGGCGCCCGCTCCGGCGTCTGTCGTCACCCAGTCCTCGGAGGTCGGCGACGCAGCGTTCGAGCCGGCTGTCCCGGTGGGGCGGACGCGTTCGTCGGGGCGTTCGTCGGCGGCGAGGCCCGAGGCATCCGCACCTGCGAAGACTGCGAGGCGGGCGGCTGTCCAACCGCCCGGCCTGCGTCCATCTTCGTCTCGGCTGGGCGCCGCGCAGCCGGCGGCACGGCCCGAGCGGGGGGCGGTGCCGCGCCAGCTCCTCACCTCGGCGCCCGAAGCCGTGGTCACGGGAACGCGACGCGGGACGACCCTCCCACTGCCGACGCCTAGCACAGACGTCACGCGGGCACCGCGCGCGGAGCCTATTCGTACGCCGGCGCCAATCTCGAGGTCGCCGTTCACCGTTGGCCGGGGTATCGGCGCAGGCGCTCTCGCCCTTGGGGTGGTCGTCCTGCTCGGCTGGTGTCGGAGACGCCCAGACGCGGGCATGCGCGCGACTGTCGCGCCTCAGCTGCCGCCTATGATCAGCAGCAATGCGGTACTACGTGACGACGCCGATCTACTACGTGAACGACGTGCCTCACATCGGGCACGCGTACACGACGATCGCGGCCGACATCGTCGTTCGGAGCCACAAGCAGCGCGGGGACGAGACGTTCTTTCTGACCGGCGTCGACGAGCACGGCACGAAGGTTCGCCAGGTTGCCGAGAAGGACGGCGTCTCACCGCAGGAGTACGTCGACCGCATCTCGGTTGCGTGGCGCGAACTGCCCGGAAGAATCGACGCCGAGCCGGACTTCTTCATCCGTACGTCGGATCCGGCGCACGCGGAGTTCGTTCGTGACTTCCTTCAACGCATCTACGACAACGGCGATGTGTACGAAGACGTCTACGCCGGTCTCTACTGCGTCGGCTGCGAGGCTTTCAAGCTCGAGTCGGAGCTCGTCGACGGCCGCTGCCCGGACCATCCGCATCGGGAGCTCGAGTACCTCGAGGAGAAGAACTACTTCTTCCGGCTCTCCGCGTACCAGGACAGGTTGCTGCGCCTGTACGACGAGCGGCCGGACCTGGTGCTCCCGAGCTTTCGCTTCAACGAGGCCCGGAGCTTCATCGCCGGCGGGCTCCAGGACTTCTCCATCAGCCGCGCGGGGGAGACCTGGGGCATCCCGCTGCCATGGGACGCGAGCCAGGTCTCCTACGTCTGGGCAGACGCGCTCGTCAATTATCTGAGCGCGCTCACGTACGCGCAACCGGGGAAAGATCTCCGTGCCGCGTTCTGGCCGGAGGTCCGGCACCTGATGGCCAAGGACATCCTCCGGTTTCATTGCGTGTACTGGCCGGCGATGCTGCTGTCGGCAGGCTACGAAGTGCCGAAGCAGATCTTCGTGCACGGATACCTGATGCTCGAGGGCCACGGGATGTCGAAGTCGCTCGGCAACGTGATCAGCCCGGACCAGATCACCGAGATCTACGGTGTCGACACGCTCCGTTTCTGGGCGATGCGCTCGGTCTCGTTCGGCCACGACGGGTCGGTCTCGATGGACAGTGTCCACGAGCGGTACGAGCGCGAGCTCGGCAACGAGCTCGGCAACCTGCTCTCGAGGACGACGGCGATGATCGCCCGCTATCGCGACGGCGTCCTCACGTCGGCGGACGGCTCCGAGGCGATTCGCCGTGCGCTCGAAACGCTCGGTCGGGACGTGGCGGAGCGGGTCGACGCCTGGGACCTGACCGGCGCGCTCGAGTCGATCTGGATGGTCGTCCGCAGGCTGAATGCGTACGTCGAAGAGACGAAGCCGTGGGATCTCGCCAAGGACGAGGCGCGCGCGGCCGAGCTCGACCGAGTGCTATTCGACCTCGCCGACGGCCTCCGGTGCCTCGCCGTGGCGCTTGCCGCGTACGTTCCCCGGACGTCGGCGGCGATCCTCGAGGCTCTCGGACAGCCGCAAGACGTCGGCTGGGAGAACGTCGCTCCCGGGAAGGCCGCCGCCGCATCCGGTATCGAGGCCGCGCCGCCGCTCTTCCCGCGGGTCGACGCGCCCGCCGCCGCGTGATCGACACGCACGCGCATCTCGACGCGTGCGAGGACCCGGCTCCGGCGCTCCTCGCCCGGGCGCGCGAGGCCGGTGTCAGCCGCGTGGTCGCGGTGGGCTCGGGAATCGACTCCTGCCGCGCGGCGCTCGCGATCGCCGGGAGCGAGGACGGCGTGGCGTGTGCGCTCGGCATCCATCCGCATCAGGCTGGAACGGAGGAGGCGGCTCGGCTGGACGAGCTCGCGGAGCTCCTCCGTCAGCCGAAGGTCGTCGCGGTCGGCGAGACCGGGCTCGATTTCTACCGCGACTACGCCCCGCATGGCGCGCAACACCGGGTGTTCGAGCGGCAGCTCTCGCTCGCCACCGATCTCGGTCTGCCCGTGGTCGTGCACACCCGCGCCGCCGACGACGAGACGGCCGATCAGCTCGCGGCGTTCGACGGGACGGTCGTGCTCCACTGCTTTTCGTCGCCCGAGCTGATCGACGTCGCGCTCGAGCGGGATTACTACGTCTCCTTCGCCGGCAACGTCACCTTCCCGAAGGCGGTCGAATTGCACGCCGCGGCCGCGCGTGTTCCGCCGGACAGGATCCTCTCGGAGACCGATTGTCCGTACCTCGCGCCCCAACCCATGCGGGGCCGCCCGAACGAACCCGCGTACGTCGTGCACACGGTCACGGCCCTCGCGGCACTGCGCGGCGAGACCGCCGAGACTCTCGCCGCCCGGATCGACGAGAACGCGAGTCGCGCCTTCGCCTTGCCGTGACCACCGGACCCGTCAGCGCCAAGCGCGAGCTCGGCCAGCACTTCCTCGTGGACGAGAACATCCTCGGCGTCATCGGCCGGCTCGCCGAGCTACGCCCCGACGACGTCGTGCTCGAAATCGGGCCCGGGCTCGGCGTCCTGACGCGTTACCTCGCCGACCGCGTCGCGAGGGTCACGGCCGTCGAGATCGACCGCAGCCTCGAACCACGGCTCTCCGAGCGGCTGACGGGCGCCGAGAACATCGCCGTCGTCTACGGCGACGCGCTGGCGCTCGACCTCGGTGCGCTCGATCCGCCGCCGGGGAAGCTCGTCGCCAACCTTCCCTACAACATCGCCACGCCGCTCGTCGTCGAGAGTCTGGACGGGCTCCCGAGCATCGAACGCTGGTGCGTGATGGTGCAGCGCGAGGTCGCCGACCGGATCTTCGCCGAGCCCGGTACGAAGGCCTACGGCGCGGTGTCCGTGCTGGTCCAGCTCGCGACGGAGCGCGCGGGGTTCCATCCCGTCGCCCGAACCGTGTTCAGGCCTCGCCCCAACGTCGACTCGGCCCTCGTCGCCTTCACGCGGCGGCCGCTCCCGCCCGACTATGCGGCGATCAAGCGCACGGTTCGGGGAGCGTTCGCGCATCGGCGGAAGACCCTGCCGAACTCACTCGACCTGTCGGGAGTCGCGAGCCGTGAGCGCGCCGTCGCCGCCCTGGCCGGGCTCGGCCTCGGCCCCACGGTGCGGGCCGAGGCGCTCCGTCCCGAGCAGTTCGTGGAGCTCACGAGGCTCGTCGCGTGACGAGCGCGTCGGCTCCGGCGAAGATCAACCTCGCGCTGGTCGTCGGTCCGCGCCGCGAGGACGGCAAGCACGAGGTCGCGACGGTGCTTCAGCGGGTCGATCTCGCCGACTCGCTCGTGCTCGAGCCGGCCGACAACCTCCGCGTGACCGGGTTCGCGGAAGACACGATCGTCACGGCGGCGCTGCTGCGGCTCGCGCACTCGGCGAAGGTGGCGCCCGCCTGGCACGTCGCGATCGACAAGCGCATCCCGGTCGCAGCAGGGCTCGCCGGCGGGAGCTCCGATGCCGCGACGGCGCTCAGGCTCGCGAACGGCACGCTGGCAGAACCGCTCCCGCCGGCCCGACTGGCCGAGCTTGCTGCCGCCGTCGGTGCCGACGTGCCCTTCTTCCTCGAGCCCGGTCCACAGCTCGGCACCGGCGACGGAGCCCAGCTTCGACCGGTCGCCCTCCCCGACGCGTACCACGTCGTGCTCTTCCTGCCGGACGGCGTAGGGAAGGAGTCGACCGCCGCCGTCTACGAGGCGTTCGACCGTCGCCGCGGCGAGGCTGACTACGAGGTACGGCGACGCACGCTGTTCGCCGCGATCGAGGGCGTGGGCGAGCCGCGCGACCTCGCGAAGCTCCCGCGCAACGACCTCGCCTCGTCTCCTCACGCTCCGGAGCTCGAACGGCTCGGCGCCTTTCGAGCCGACGTGAGCGGCGCCGGGCCTGTCGTCTACGGGCTCTTCGACGACAAGGAGCTCGCCCACGGCGCTGCGACGGCACTTGGGCGCCTCGGGACGACCTGGATCTGCAGTCCGACGTGGTACGGTTGACCGGCTGTGGCGGAGCAGGCCAAACCGGAAACGCCGGTTCAGCCGGCGACAGCGACTCAGCCGGCGAGTCAGCCGCGGTCCGACCGCGGCTCGCGGCTGTTCATCTGGAACACGAAGACCAAGATCGCCCTCGGCATCGCGGCCGCGGAAGCGCTGATCGTCTGGATCAAGAGCGACTTCACGACCTGGACGGTCGTGATCATCTCGATCCCGATCATCCTCTTCTACCTCCTCGCCGGGCGCACGCTCGAATCGCGCACGTGGAGAGACATCTCGTGGATCGCCGCGACCGCGCAGGCGCTGGCCGTCGTCGGAGTGATCCTGCTCGAGATCCTCCCCGTGCTGACGCTGATCCTGGCGGGGGTCTTCGCCGCGGTCGTGCTCTTGCTGCTGCTCTCGGACCGCCCCCAACAAGACTCGAAGTAGCCGACCTATACTCGGCTTCCGGTGGGGCGTAGCCAAGTGGTAAGGCAGCGGGTTTTGGTCCCGCGATCCCAGGTTCGAATCCTGGCGCCCCAGCCTCTCGCGGCGGCTCTCACCCGGGATCGACCCTCGACCAGATGAGCTCCAAGGAGACCTCCCTCGCCGCCGTGGTCATGGCCGCGGGCCTCGGCACGCGGATGCGCTCGAAAGTGCCGAAGCACCTGCACCCGCTGCTCGGTCGCAGGCTGATGGACTGGCCCGTCGAAGCCGCTCGCGTGCTCGACCCGGACCCGTTCGTTCTCGTGCTCTCGCCCGAGACCGCGGAAGCTGCAGGAACGATCGACGGCGCGCGGGTCGCGATCCAGCACGAGCCGCGCGGGACGGGAGACGCCGTCGCCTCTGCGCGCGGCGAGCTCGACGGGTTCGAGGGAGACGTGCTCGTGCTCTCGGGCGACGTGCCGCTGCTCACGCCTGGGCTCCTCGGTGAACTCGTCGCTCACCACCGCCGTGAGTCGGCCGACGTCACAGTCCTCTCGTTCGAGCCGGTTGATCCCGGCTCGTACGGACGCGTCGTCAGAGACGCCGACGGCTCCCTCAACGCGATCGTGGAGGCCGTCGACGCATCGCCGGACGAGCTGGAGATCCGCGAGGTGAACAGCTCGATCTACGTCTTCGCGGCACGGGCCCTGTGGTCGGCGCTCGACCGGCTCGATCCCCGCAACGCACAGGGCGAGCTCTACCTCACCGACTCGGTTCGCCACATCGTCGAGAACGGCGGCAAGGGAGCGGTTCACCTGGCGCCCGACCCGCGCGAAGCGCTCGGCGTCAACACCAGGTCCGAGCTCGCCGCTGCGGCGGCTCGGCTCCGCGACCGGATCAACGAGGCGCACATGCACGCCGGTGTCGGGATCGTCGATCCCCGGACGACGTGGATCGAGGCCGGCGTCGAGCTCGCCGAGGACGTCGTCGTGCATCCGTTCACGGTCCTCGCGGGAAGCACGCGTATCGAATCCGGCGCGCAGGTCGGCCCGCATGCTGTGGTCGTCGACGCCGCGATCGGCCCGGATGCGTCGGTGGGCCCGTTCTGTTACCTTCGGCCCGGCACGGTCGTCGAGGCGAAGGCGAAGGCGGGTACGTTCGTGGAGATCAAGAATTCGCGCATCGGCGCACGCACGAAGGTGCCGCACCTCTCGTACATCGGTGACGCGGACATCGGCGAGGACACGAACATCGCCGCAGCCAACGTGACCGCGAACCTCTCGCATCGTCCGGACGGCGGCAAGGGCCGGACGACGATCGGGCGCAACGTCAGGACCGGCGTCGACAATACGTTCGTCGCCCCGGTCGACGTCGGCGACGAGGCATGGGTCTATCCCGGAACCGTGATCACAGAAGACGTCCCTCCGGCCGCCCTGGCCGGATTCCCGCCACGCCAGGTGAACAAGGAGAACTATGTCCGCCGAGAGCGCGACGACTGAGGTCGTCCGGCTGCCGGGCCTGGAGGCCGTCGGGCTTCCGGAGCGCCCCGAGGTGAGCGCGGGTCATTATCTCGAGCGGGGGCCGTCGAAGCGGCTGATGGTCTTTTCGGGCACCTCGCATCCCGCTCTCGCCTCGGCGATCGCCGAGAAGCTCGGCGTCGAGCTCGGCGAGATCGTCCTCGAGACGTTCCCGAACGGCGAGACCTATTGCCGCTACTGCGAGTCGATCCGCGGCTCCGATCTCTTCCTCGTCCAGACCGGCTGTCCGCCGGTCGACCGGAACCTGATGGAGCTCTGCCTGATGATCCAGGCCGCAAAGCTGGCGTCTGCGAAGCGCATCACGGCCGTGATCCCGTGGTTCCCGTATTCGCGCCAGGACCGGAAGGCGAAGCCGCGCGAGCCGATCTCCGGCCGCTACGTCGCCGACATGCTCCAGCTCGCCGGCGCCGACCGCGTCCTGACGATGGACCTCCATGCGGGCCAGATCCAGGGGTTCTTCAACATCCCCGTCGATCACATGACGGCTCTGCCGCTGTTCGGCCGTCACTTCCGCGACCTCGGGCTCGAGGGAGAGGGCATCGTCTCCGTCGCACCGGATGCCGGTCGCGCGAAGCACGCCGTTCGGTTCGCCGAGATGATCGGCGCCGGCTTCGCGGTCATGCACAAGATGCGGTCGAGCCCCGATACCGTCGAGATGACCGAGGTCACCGGCCGCGTCCGCGACAAGATCGCGATCATCGGTGACGACGTCTCGACCACGGGCAGCACGCTGATCGTCGGCGCGCGGGCCCTGAAAGAGCACGGCGCGACCGAGGTGTGGGCGTTCCTGACGCACGCGCTCTTCTCCCCGGGGGGGCTGAAGGCGATCGGCGGCTCGGATCTGGCCGGCGTCGTCGTCACGGACACCGTTCCGATCGACCCGACCCACAGGCCCGAGAAGATGACCGTGCTGCCGATCTCAGGGCTCCTGGCCGAGACGATCATGAACGTCTTCTCCGACGACTCGGTCTCCGCCATCTTCGGCGGCGACACGCAGCTCTTCTGACGGCCGGGCGAGCGCCCGCCGCTACAATCCGCCGCCGTGGCAGGAGAACGCGTCAAGCTGGAAGCACAGGAACGCGAAAGCACGGGCACGAGTGCCTCTGCCCGGCTGCGCCGTGAGGGCTTCATTCCCGGCGTCCTCTACGGACGCGGCAAGACGCCGCATGCGATCGCGGTGCCCGAACGCGAGCTGCGCAGTGTGCTGACCGGCCCGCACGGCCGCCACGCGATCCTCGACGTCGTCCTCGCGGGCCAGAAGACTTCGCACGCCTCGATCCTCAAGGACTTCCAGGTCGACCCGATCCGCGGGAAGATCACCCACTTCGATCTGCACGAGGTCCGTCTGGACCAGCCGATCACCGCCCAGGTGGCGATCGAGCTCGAGGGCGAGTCGCCCGGCGTCAAGCTTGGCGGCGTCCTTTCGGCGCTCGTCCGCGAGGTGAGCGTCGAGGCGCTGCCGCTCGAGATGCCGGATCGGATCATCATCGACATCGGCGAGACCGAGATCGGCATGAACCTGCGGGTCGCCGACCTCGTCGCGCCCGAGGGCGCGAAGATCCTGGACGATCCCGACACCGTGATCGTCAGCGTGGCGGCGCCGCGCGTCGAGGTCGAGGAGGCTCCGGAAGAGGAGCTGGCCGAAGGCGAAGAGCCCGCCGAGGGCGCGGAGCCCAGTGGCGAGGCGGCGGCCGGAGAATCTGCCGGCGGCGACGAACGCTCGTCGGATTCCGACGAGGGCTAGTCCGTGCGCCTCTTCCGTCGGGGCGAGACCGCCTCGACGCTCGACCTGCTCGTCGCGGGCCTCGGGAACCCCGGTCCCGAGTACCAAGCCACGCGCCACAACGCCGGCTGGCTCGTGGCGGACGAGCTGGCCACGCGGCACGGCGGATCGTGGAGATCGAAGTTCTCCGGCCGCCTCGCCGAGGTCCGCCTCGGCGATCTGCGGCTCGGGCTGCTGAAACCCGAGACCTACATGAACGAGTCGGGCCGTTCGATCGGTGCGGCGGCGCGGTTCTTCAAGGTCGATCCCGGGTCGCTGCTCGTGGTCCACGACGACGTCGACCTCGAAGAGGGCAGGCTCCAGGCGCGGCTCGGCGGTGGCCTGGCGGGCCACAACGGTCTGCGCTCGATCGCCCGGACGCTCGGGTCGCAGGATTTCCTCCGCCTCCGCGTGGGGGTCGGTCGGCCCGGCCGCGGCGACCGCCGGTCCGTGGCCGACTACGTTCTCGCCGAGTTCGACCCGACTGTCGACGTGGCGGCCGTCGTCTCGCGCGCCGCGGACGCCGTCGAAACCACGGCCCGCGACGGCCTCGCGGAGGCTCAGCAGCGCTTCAACTGACCGACCGCCTCGCGCATGAATCGTGACTCCGGTGTGACAGACACGTCACACTTTTCGCAGTACGATGAAACGTGGGTGGTGGGCTGGGGTGCCCCCGAGCGGCTGGGCGATCGGGGTAGCTCGGAGGCCCTTCGCGGACGTAGACTGACGGGGCGGAACCGGGCGGTTTCGCCAGTCGTCATGGACCGGCCGGTGCTCGACATCCTCGCGCGGGAGCTCGCCGAGAGCGGGAGTCTCGTCGCGTTCTCGGACGAGCTCGGACGGGCGGACGCGCGCGTGTCGGAGCCTGCGCTCCCGCTCCTGCTCGCCGCGCTCCATCTGCGTCTCCAGCGCGGGCTCGTCTGCCTCCTGCCCGACGACGCCGAGGCGCGGGACACCGCCGAGGCGGCGGCCTGGTTCCTTGGCGAGGACGACGTCGCCTTCATGCCGAGCCGCGGCGTCTCCTTCGACTCCGGGCTGGAGCCACCGCCGCACCTCGTCGGCGAGCGCTTTCGCTCGCTCGATGTGCTCGCGGCCGGCGGCCTCGTGTGCGTCTCCGCGGCCGCAATTGCGGAGCCGCTTCCGCCCCCGGACGCCCGGCCGGAGCCGATCGCGGTCCGGCCTGGAGACGAGCCCGGCGTGGCGGGCCTGGCCGAGCGGCTGGCGCTCGCCGGCTACGAACGGGTCGAGCGCGCCGAGGAGCGCGGCCAGTTCGCGGTTCGGGGCGGCATCGTCGACGTCTACCCGGTTACCGGGCGCGAGCCCGTTCGCGTCGAACTCTTCGGCGACGAGGTCGAGGCGATCCGCGCGTTCTCCCCGTTCACGCAGCGCGCGCTCCGCGCGCTCGACGCCGCGCTGCTCTATCCGGCTTCTGAGCGGCGCCTCGACCTCGTCGACCCCGGCGAGGCGTTGTCGCGGGACGAGACCGAGGTTCGGGTGTTGGCGGACGATCTCGTGCCGGCGCTCCCGGTCGAGCCCGACCTCGTCTGGCGGCCGGCGGCCGTGCGCGAGGCGTGGCTCGAGGAGCTCGGCGAGGAGCGCGAGCTCCCGTCGGCGTCGCTGCTCGACCCGCTGCCTCAGGGCCAGCTGCACTCGTTCGAGGCGCAGCGGCCGGCACTCGCGGCGCGCGGGCTCGCAGAAGCCGAGAACGAGCTGCAGAGCTTCGTTCGCGGCGGCATCCGCGTCGTCGTCGCGTTCCCGCACCGCGGCGAGGCGCTTCGCACGCAAAACCTGCTCCGGCGCGTCGACGCCCGCCTGATCGGGTCCGGAGACAAGCCCCTCGAAGAGCCCGGCGTCGTCTTCGCCGTCTCGCCTGCGCGGCGCGGCTTCGTCTGGCGCGAGCTCGGGCTCGCGCTGCTCCCCGACACGCAGGTGTTCCGGCGCCGGGCGCCGCGCGGCGACGCGAGGATCGGCCGGGCCCTGCAGTCGTTCGCCGACCTGCGTACCGGCGACCACGTCGTCCACGAGGACCACGGCGTCGGCAAGCTGCTCGGCTTCGAGACGAAGACGGTTGCAGGCGTGACGCGCGACTACCTCTTCGTCGGCTTCCGTGGCGACGACCGGCTCTACGTGCCGCACGAGCAGATCGGGAAGGTGTCGCGCTACGTCGGCGCCGATGCCCGCGCGCCTGCGCTCTCGCGCCTTGGCGGCAAGGCCTGGCAACTGATCAAGTCACGGGCGCGCGAGTCGGCCCGCGAACTCGCCGGCGAGCTGATCGCGCTCTACGCGCGCCGCCAGACGATGCCGGGCGTCGCGTACGACCTGACGAGCGACTGGCTAGAGCGGCTGGAGGCCAGCTTCCCCTACCGCGAGACGGACGACCAGCGCACGGCGATCGAGGCAGTGAAGGAGGACCTCGAGGCGCCGCGCCCGATGGACCGGCTCGTCTGCGGCGACGTCGGCTTCGGGAAGACCGAGGTCGCGCTGCGCGCCGCGTTCGCGGTCGCCCTCGACGGACGCCAGGTGCTGATGCTCGTCCCGACCACCGTTCTCGCGCAGCAGCACTGGAACACCTTCCGCGAGCGCTTTGCCGACTTCCCCGTGCGCGTCGAGATGGTCTCGCGCTTCCGGAGGCCGGCCGAGGTCAAGCAGGTGCTGGCCGACTTCTCCGCCGGCAAGGTCGAGGTGCTCATCGGCACGCATCGCGTCCTCTCGCGCGATGTGATCCCGAAGAGCCTCGGGCTCGTGATCGTCGACGAGGAGCAGCGCTTCGGCGTCGCGCAGAAGGAGCTCCTCCGCTCGCTGCGGCTCGAGGTCGACGTCCTCGCGCTGACCGCGACGCCGATCCCGCGCACGCTGCACATGTCGCTCGCGGGGCTGCGGGACATCTCGATCATCGAGACGCCGCCGGAGGGGAGGCAAGCGATTCGCACGCACGTGGGCGAGTACGACGAGGAGCTCATCAGGACGGCACTGGCGCGGGAGCTCGAGCGCGGCGGGCAGTCGTTCTACCTGCACAACCGCGTCGAGACGATCGAGGAGGCGGCGACGAAGCTCCAGGAGCTGTGCCCCGACCTCCGCTTCCTCGTCGCGCACGGCCAGATGAGGGAGCGGGAGCTCGAGAACCGGATGATCGAGTTCCTGCGCGGTGACGCGGACGTGCTCGTGTCGACGACGATCATCGAGTCCGGCCTCGACATCCCGCAGGCGAACACCCTGGTCGTCGAGCGGGCGGATCTGCTCGGCCTCGCGCAGCTGTACCAGATCAGGGGCCGCGTGGGCCGCTCCGAGGTGCCGGCGCACGCGTACCTCTTCTACCCGGACGCGATGGAGCTACTGCCCGAGGCGCGCGCCCGCCTGTCGACGCTCGCCGACCACACCGAGCTCGGCTCCGGGTTCTCGATCGCCATGCGCGACCTCGAGATCCGCGGCGCGGGCGAGCTGCTGGGGGCCGAGCAGTCCGGACACGTCGCCGCCCTCGGCTTCGAGCTGTACGTGGAGCTCCTCAACGAGGCGGTCGCCGAGCTCCAGGGGAGCCGTCGCGTCGCGGCGCGGCCGATCCGGATCGACGCGCGCATCGACGCCTTCATCCCGGCGGTATACGTCGACTCGGAGGCGCTCAAGATCGACCTCCACCGCCGCCTGGCGCTCACGGAGTCGGAGGACGAGCTGCGCGAGCTGCGGGCGGACGTCGAGGACCGCTATGGGCCGCTGCCGGAGCCGGTCGAAAACCTGTTCACGATCCAGGAGGCGAAGCTGAAGCTGGCCCGGGCCGGGGTCGACTACCTCGTCTTCCGGGGCGGAAAGCTGGCCGTCGGGCCGCTCGTCCTCGGCTCCGACGACCTGCGCTCGCTGCGGTCCGCGGTCGAGACCGCGGTGTACTCGACGGGCTCACATGAGGTAACCCTAAGAACTGACACGTTCGACGCAGCGCTCGTCCTTGCTGATGCTATTCTCGAACTGCGCCGGGCAGCCTGAGGCGCTTTTCAATGACCGCAGTCCTTCGTATTCGTCACCTCGTCGCTCTCGTCGCGTGCTGCGCTGCAGTGGTGATGCTCGTCGCCGCGTGCGGCGACTCGTCGAGCAGCTCGTCCGGCGCGCCGAAAGGAAGCGTCGCCGAGATCAACGGCCAGCCGATCTCGCAGGCGTCGTTCGACGAGCTGATGCAGGAGTACCTCCACGCGACCTTCGCGGTCAACAAGCAGCCGGTCCCGAAGAAGGGCTCGCCCGAGTACGACGCCGGCGTCCAGAAGGTCGTCGCGTACCTGATCCAGAAGACGGAGCTCGAGCAGCAGGGCAAGAAGCTCGGGATCGCCGTCACGCCGAAGGACATCGACCAGGCGATCACCAAGGACATCCAGCAGTACTTCAGCAACAGCCGCGCGAAGCTCCTGGCCGCGATGAAGAAGCAGGGCGTGACGATGCAGCAGTTCCGCGCCACCGTCGCGTTCTCCGTCCTGCAGAGCAAGCTCGTGCAGAAGCTGACGTCGGGCCTGACCGTCTCGGACAAGCAGGCGCTCGACTACTACAACAAGAACAGCGCGAACTACACGCAACCCGAGTCGCGCGACGTCGCCCACATTCTCGTCGCGACCAAGGCGAAGGCGCAGAGCATCTACAACCAGCTGGTGAAGGGCGCCAGCTTCGCGGCCCTGGCCAAGAAGTACTCGACCGACAAGGGCTCGGCCGTCAAAGGCGGCGACCTCGGAGTGCAGCCCGAGACGGGGCTGGTGCCGTCGTTCGCCAAGGTCGCGTTCGCGCTTCCGACAGGCGTCCTCTCGAAGCCGACCAAGTCCCAGTACGGCTGGCACATCATCAAGCCGCTCGGCCCGGTGATCCCGAAGACGGTGACGCCCTTCGCGAAGGTGAAGGCGAGCATCGTCACGCAGATCAAGCAGGCGAAGAACAGCGACGTCATGTCGAAGTTCCAGAGCAAGCTGACGGCGTTCTACGCCAAGCGGATCAAGTACGCGCACGGCTATGCGCCGCCGGCCACCACGGCCGTGGCGCCGCCGGCATCCACCTCGGTCCTCCCGGGCGGTTGAGCCTCCCCGAGGCGCTGACCGAGCTCGACGAGCTCGCTCGCCGCCTCCGCCGCGACTGCCCCTGGGACCGGGAGCAAACGGCGAAGACGATCGTCCCGCACACGATCGAGGAGGCATACGAGGTCGCCGACGCCGCGATGGCGGACGACGACGCGAAGCTCCTCGACGAGCTCGGCGATCTCCTCTTCCATGTCTACTTCCTCTCGCTGCTCCTCGAGGAACGCGGGCGCGGTGACCTCGAGCAGGCGGCCCGGCTGATTCACGAGAAGCTCGTCCGCCGCCATCCGCACGTCTTCGGGGACGTCGAGGCCGACACGCCGCACCGCGTGAAGGAGAACTGGGAGCGGATCAAGCGCGAGCAGGAGGGGCGCGAGGGCGTCTTCCACGACGTGCCCGAGTCGCTGCCCTCGCTCCTCTACGCCCGCAAGGTGCAGCGCCGCGCCGCCTCGGTCGGGTTCGAGTACCCGGACGTCGAGGGTGCGGTCGAGGATCTCGACAACGAGGTCCGCGAGCTCCATGTCGAGCTCGCCGACGGGTCGGACGAGCGGCGCGCCGCGGAGCTCGGTGACGTGCTCTTCGCCTGCGTGAACGTCTCGCGCCGGATCGGCGCCGACCCGGAGATCGAGCTCCGGCGCGCGACGCAGCGCTTCCGCGAGCGCGTCGAGGCGGCGGAGCGGCTCGCCCGGGAGGCCGGTGAGAGCTGGACAACGCTGCCTCTCTCGGAGCAGGATCGCTACTTCGACCAGGCCAAGGAGGCGGAGTGAGCACGATCGCAAGCGTCCACGCGCGGCAGATCCTCGACTCGCGCGGCAACCCGACCGTGGAGGTCGACGTCCGGCTCGAGTCGGGCGCCTCCGGCCGCGCCGCCGTGCCCTCCGGCGCCTCGACCGGGCAGTTCGAGGCGGTCGAGCTCCGCGACGGCGGCGACGCCTACGGCGGCAAGGGCGTGACGCGCGCAGTCGCGAACGTCGAAGGCGAGATCGCCGACGCCGTGGGTGGGCTCGACGCGTCGGACCAGGAAACGCTCGACCGGCGCCTCGTCGACCTCGACGGGACGCCGAACAAGGGCCGCCTGGGGGCAAACGCGCTCCTCGGCGTCTCGCTTGCGACCGCGAAGGCCGCGGCCGCGCATCACGGCGTGCCGCTGTACCGGCACCTCGGCGGCGACGACGCGACGACGCTGCCGGTGCCGATGATGAACGTGATCAACGGCGGCGTCCACGCGGCGAACTCCATCGACCTGCAGGAGTTCATGGTCGTGCCCGCCGGCGCCGCGTCGTTCGCCGAGGCGCTCCGGATCGGGGCCGAGACCTACCACGCGCTGAAGAGCGTGCTCTCGGAGCAGGGCCTGGCGACGGCGGTGGGGGACGAAGGGGGCTTCGCGCCCGATCTGCCGTCGAGCGAGGCCGCGATCGGCGCCATCCTCGAGGCGGCGGAGCGCGCAGGGCATCGACGAGCGTGTCGCGATCGCGCTCGACCCGGCATCGACCGAGTTCTACCGAGACGGCGTCTACCGCTTCGAGGGCCGCGAGGCGAGCGGCGGGGAGATGACCGAGTTCTACGCCGGCCTCGCGGACGAGTTCCCGCTCGTGTCGGTCGAGGACGGCGTCGCCGAGGACGACTGGGACACCTGGAGGAGGCTGACCGACCGCCTGGGCGACCGGCTCCAGCTCGTCGGAGACGACCTGTTCGTCACGAATCCCGACCGGCTCCAGCGCGGCATCGACGCCGGGGTCGCCAACTCGATCCTGATCAAGGTCAACCAGATCGGCACGCTGACGGAGACACTCGAGGCGATCGCGCTCGCCCGCGCGAACGGCTACTCCGCGGTCATCTCGCACCGCTCCGGCGAGACGGAGGACGCGACCATCGCCGACCTCGCCGTCGCCACCGGCACCGGCCAGATCAAGACCGGCGCGCCGGCACGCACCGACCGCGTCGTGAAGTACAACCAGCTGCTCAGGATCGAGGAGCAGCTCGGCGAGCGGGCGACCTACCCGGGTTGGGCAGCGTTCCCGCGCGCCACGCGCTGAGCGCGACGGCGTCTGTACTCTCAGAGGCGGTGCCCTCCACCGCCATTCCTCGCCGGACAAAGATCGTCGCGACGATCGGTCCCGCGTCCTCCGGAAGGATCGACGAGCTGATCGGCGCCGGGATGGACTCGGCGCGGCTCAACTTCTCCCACGGCACGCACGAGGATCACGCGCGAAACGCGCAGCTCGTCCGCGAGGCCTCCCGGGCGCACGGGAAGCCGCTCGCGCTGATCGGCGACCTCCAGGGGCCGAAGCTGCGTGTCACCGACCTCGACGAGGCGATCGTCCTCACGCGAGGGCAAGAAGTGGTGATCGGCCCCGACGGCGACACTCCGGGAGTCGACCTCCCTGTCAGCCCGTCCGTGATCGGCGAGGTGCTCCGGCCCGGCCACGACGTCCTCATCGACGATGGGCACATCCGGCTTCGCGTCGATCGCGTCGAGCGCCTGCGGGCCGTCTGCTCGGTCGTGATCGGCGGCCGCGTCGAGGCACACAAGGGCGTCAATCTGCCCGGCGTCCCGCTGCCGATCCCGTCCTTGACGCCCAAGGACGTCGACGACCTCGCCTTCGCGCTCGAGCTCGGAGTCGACTTCGTCGCGCTCTCGTTCGTCCGCTCCGCCGAGGACGTCCGCGACCTGCGCCGCCGCATCGAGGCGCAGGGCTCGCCGGCGCACGTGATCGCGAAGATCGAGAAGGCGGAGGCGGTCGAGGCGCTCGAGGCGATCATCGTCGAATCGGACGCAGTCATGGTCGCGCGCGGCGACCTCGGCGTCGAGATCGGCCCTGCGTCGGTGCCGCTCCTCCAGAAGCACATCATCCTCCGCTCGCTCGAGCAGAGCCGGCCTGTGATCACCGCCACGCAGATGCTCGAGTCGATGGTGCACCAGGCCGAGCCGACGCGGGCCGAGGCGAGCGACGTCGCGAACGCCGTGCTCGACGGGACGTCGGCGCTGATGCTCTCGCAGGAGACCGCCGTCGGCGAGTACCCGGTCGAGTCGGTCATGGTCATGGACCAGATCGCGCGAACGGTCGAGCCAAGCCTCGGCTACCGGCACGAACTGCCGGACGCGAGCGACGAGCCGACCGTGGGGCAGGCGCTCTCGAACGCCGCGTGCGACATCGCCGAGGTGCTGCGCGCGGCCGCGATCGTCGTGCCTACCTACAGCGGCCGCACCGCCTCGGCTGTTGCCCGCCTACGGCCGCGGCGGCCGATCGCGGCGATCACGCACCAGCTGGCCGCAGCGCAGCAGATGGCGCTCGAGTGGGGGGTGCTGCCGCTCGTGATCCCGGAGGCGGCCGATGTCGACGACCTGTGGCAGCGCTCCGTCTCTGCTGCCCGCGAGGCGGGTGTCGTCGCGGCGGGCGAGCGGGTCGTGATCGCGGCCGGGACGAACGTGAACGTCGCCGGATCGACGAACGTGATCCGCGTCGACACCGCCTGAGATCCGGCGGCGTGAAAGAGGAGGTCCGGTCCACGGCACGAATCGGGTCAGGCCATGCCCGCTGCGACCAAGCATGCACGCCGCGCCGGACGACGGCGCCTGCGGTTCTGGCTCGTCCTCGCCGTCGGAGCGTGCCTGACGGGCGTTCTCTACTACGGGCCGGTCAAGGCCTACGTCTCGACGTCGCACCAGCTCGCGGAACGCAAGGCCGAGGTGAAGGAGCTGGCGCACGAGAAGGCAGTGCTCGAGCGGCGGCTGTCGATCTCCGGCACGGGCGAGGCGCTCCTCGAAGAGGCGCGCCGCCTCGGCTACGTCCGCCCCGGCGAGCACCTGTTCGTGGTGCGCGGCGTGAAGGCGTGGCTGAAGGCGCACGCAGGCTCGACGGCTACGCACTAGGAGCACCGTGATCGAGGACGACCGTGCGGTCGTCGAGCGGCAGATCGGCCGGCAGCCGCGCGCTTTTCGCCGGGTCGTCGTGCGCTGTCCCTTCGGGCTCCCTGCCGTGACCGAGCAGTCGCCGTACGACCGGGAGGGCGAACCCTTCCCGACCATGTACTACCTCACGTGCCGGCATCTCGTCGCCGCCGTGTCCCGCGTCGAGGCTGCGGGCGGAGTGGAGCGCTTCACCGAGTCTGCGGCGGTCGATCCAGGCCTACGGGCCAGCCTGGCCGAGGCCACCGAGCGCCAGCGGGAGCTCCGCCGCGCCCTGGCAGGCGATGCGACGGGCAAGGACGGAGGCGCGTCGCTCGAGCTCGGGATCGGAGGTGCCGCGAGACCGGAGCGGCTCAAGTGCCTGCACGCGCACGTCGCGTTCGCGCTCGCGCAGCCCGGCTACGGGCTCGGCGAGCGCGTGCTCGACGAGCTCGAGCCGCTCTGGCCGGGCGAGTGCTGCTCCACGGCTCCTCGCTAGCATCGCGACCGTGGAGGACTCGGTCGAGCTCGCGCGGCAGCACTGGGAGGATGGCTACCGCCGCCTCGTCCGGACGAGGGACCCGGAGCCCACGCGGTACGCACGGCTCCTCGAGCAGGTCGAGATCGTGACCGCCGAGCTCCGCCGCCGGATCGGCAAGTCGTTCACGCTCGCCGAGCTCGCCGCGGCGTATGCCCGGGCAGACCGCTGGGCATACGAGGCCGTCGGCAAGAGCTCGGAGACGGGCGACTGGATGTCCTCGGCGAGCACGGCCGCCGACGCTGCCTTTCACCTCTACGCGCGGGGCGCCCGGGACTACCGTCCGTGAACGTCGGCCCGGAAGCCCGCCCGCGGCCGCGCCGTCGCCGCCGTCGTCGTGTCGTGCCGTGGCGGCCGCTGATCGCGGCCGTCGTCGTCATCTGCGTCTTCGCGGTGGGAGTCGCGCTCGGCGAGGCGCTGCACGACAATCCGAAGCCCGGCGGCACGACGACGACGGAGAGGACGCTTCGCCCTCTGCCGCTCGTGCCGCAGACCGTGACCGTCACGGTCGGCGGAACGGGCTGAGCGGAGCGCCACGATCGGGCTCGACCGCGCGCTGCTCGGCACAGCGGTCGCTACAGCTCTTCTCCTGCCTGCAGGAGTCCTGCACCGACGACCGCGAGCGCTGACGCCAGGCTGATCCAGAGGCCGATGCTGCGGCCGCCCGTGCCGACGACGGAGTCCGGGATCGAGATCAGCCGGACGAGGACGCACACGGTGGCGGCACCGCCGAGGGCGACGGCGATCACGGGCTCGGGCGCTGCAGCAGGGAATTCGAGGCCGAAGCGGCGCAGCGCGGCGAGACAGACGACGGCGACGCCGATCAGGAAGACGAGCTTGCCGAGCGTGCCGCTGTTCCACCCGGTGACCGAGAGCGTCGGCCCTTCGACCGAGTGGCCCGAGTACCAGCTCGTGAATGCCGAGACGGAAAGGACGAGACCGCTGACCCAGACCCCCGTTTCCCCGATCGCGAGGATTGCGGGTCGCGCGCGCAGGCGAGCGTCGCGAAGCTGGCGTGGGGGAGGCCGCCGCCCCTGAGGTTGCGGCGCTTCCACGGCTCAGATTCCGAAGATGTTCTGCACCTGCTGGAGGATCAGCACCACGATCACCGCCGCGGCCAGCAGCAGGCAGCCGAACATGAACCAGAAGCGGAGCCGAGCCCATTTACGTGCGCGCCGCTGCTCGATCCGCGCCTGGCGCCGGGCACGGTGGTAGTGGTAGGCCCGGGCGGCGGAATGCGGATCGTGCCGCGGAGGCTCGTCGAGCTCGTTCGGGATCGGAGACGGCTCGCCCACGGCAGAGAGTCTAGTGCTAATCCGCTGCAAAGTGGCGTCTTTACCGGCGACGATCGATCCGTCGCATGCACGGTTCGGACCGTTGCTCCGGCCTGCGACATGGCTACACTGCCGCCGTGAAGCGTGCCGCGCTCCTCGTGGTGATCTTCGCCCTCGGAGTCGCGGGCGTCGGCGCGGCGTACGCGCTCGCCGACTCGAGTCCGCCGCCGCCCCCGTCCGACTCGACCCCGACCGACACGTCGTCGACGACGACGCCGACCACGCCCCCGACGAGCACGCAGCCGAAGCCGACGCCCAGGCCGCCGGCCAAGCGCTCGCGGATCGCCGCCGGGGTCACCATCGCGGGAATCCACGTCGGCGGTCTCGCCTACGGCCCCGCGTACTCGGCGATCTCGGTCGAGTTCCGCTCGCCGGTCGTCCTCCAGCTCGGGGACAAGACGATCACCGTCTCGCCGTGGAAGCTCGGCGCGAAGCCGTTCATCGGCCCGGCCGTCTCGCGCGCGCTCCACGCGAAGCCGGGAACCGCGGTGAAGATGGTCGTCGACGTCAAGCGCGTCGCTGTCAGCGACTACGTCGACACACTCGCCAAGCACTACGACCGCACCGTCGCCGACGCGCACGTGGTGCTCGAGGCGCTGCGACCGGTCGTCGTCCCCGAGGTGCAGGGGAGCACGATCCAGCGCTCGGAGGCCGTGAAGGCGATCGTCGTCGCGCTGCAGCAGAGCAAGCGGACGGCGCTGACGGTGCCGGCCCGCATCGCCCAGCCGCAGGTCGCAGCGGCGAGCTTCAGCACGATCATCGTCATCCGGCGCGACACGAAGTGGCTCTACCTGTACAAGCAGGTGACGACCGACAAGCCGGTGACGTTCGTTCGCCGGTTCGAGGTCGCGACCGGCCAGCCGATCTATCCAACGCCGATCGGGAGCTTCAAGATCGTCGTGATGGAGCGCAATCCCTGGTGGTATCCGCCGCCGGATGCGCCCTGGGCCAAGGGCGCGAAGCCGATCCCGCCCGGCCCCGGAAACCCGCTCGGCACCCGCTGGATGGGCCTCACGGCGCCCGGCGTCGGCATCCATGGAACGCCTGACCCCGCATCGCTCGGCTACTCGGCCTCGCACGGCTGCATCCGCATGTTCATCCCCTCCGCGGAGTGGCTCTTCGACCACGTCCAGGTCGGAACGCCGGTGATGATCGTGCCGGCCTGATGGCGGCGCGGTTCAAGCTGACAGGGCAGGTGCTGGCCGTCGCGCTCGTCGCGGCACTGCTCGCGCTGCTGATCTGGAAGGTGGCGCACGGGAGCGGCAAGACGGCCGAGCCGAAGAACTTCACGCTGCCGCGGCTCGACAAGCCGGGCACGCTCGAGCTCGCGTCGCTGCGGGGAAAGGTCGTCGTCCTGAACTTCATGGCCTCGTGGTGCGTTCCGTGCAAGCAGGAAGCACCGGCGATCGAGTCGATCTGGAAGCAGTATCGATCGAAGGGCGTCGTCTTCGTGGGCGTCGACTCCGAGGACTTCTCGGGCGACGCCAAGAACTTCATTCGCAAGTACGGGATCACGTATCCGGTCGTGCGCGAGGAAGGTCGGGACCTCTACGGCCCGTACGGCGTCAGCGGCGTTCCCGAGACGCGCGTGATCGACCGTCAGGGCAAGTACGCGGGAACGCAGTTCTACGGCGCGACGAACGCGTCCGATCTGCGTCAGAGCATCCAGGCCGCGCTTCGGTCGTGAGGTCGTTCGCCGTCCTCGCCGTCGCCGTCGCGGCTCTCGCGGTCGCCGGGCGGGCGGCGGCGAGCGAGCAGCATCCCACCCTGACCGAGATCTCCGGGGAGGTGCTCTGCGTGTCGTGCGATCAGCCGCTCGACATGTCGAGCGGGACGTTCGCCGACCGCGAGCGGGCGCTCATCCGCAGCTGGATCGCGGCCGGCTATACGAAGAGCCAGATCGAGCGGCGGCTCGTCGACCAGTTCGGTGAGCGCGTCCTGCTGTCGCCACCGGACAGCGGCTTCAACATCCTCGTCTGGTGGCTCCCGATCGTGGGGGTCCTCGCTGGTGCGCTGGCGCTCGGCTTCCTCGCCTGGCGCTGGAGCCGCGGGCGTCGCGACCCGCCGCCGGGCCCGACGCAGACGCTCGAGCCCGACGTCGAGCGGCGACTGGACAGCGAGCTCGCGCGCTACGACGCCTAGACACATGGCCGAGCGGATCCCGATCGCCTTTCTCGCCGGCCTCGTCTCGGTCCTGACGCCGTGCGTCCTGCCGCTCGTGCCGGGCTACCTCACGGCCGTCTCGTCGGTCGAGGCGGAGAGGCTCGGTGAACGCGGCGTCGCGCGACGGATCGCCGTCGCCAGCATCCCGTTCATGCTCGGCTTCACCGTCGTCTTCGTGGCGCTCGGGGCCGGCTCCGCGGCGATCGCCACTGTACTCGACGTCGATCGGCGGAACGCGATCGCCGGCTTCGTGCTCGTCGTTCTCGGCCTCGTCTTCGTAGGGCTCCTGCCCTGGCCGGAGCGGATCATGGGCGCCGGTCTGATCGGGCACGCGCGGCGGCGGGAGTCGGCCGCGCTCCTCGGCGCCGCCTTCGCCGTCTGCGCCGCGCCGTGCATCGGCCCGGTGCTTGCGTCCGTGCTCGTGCTCGCGAGCAGCTCGAGCACCGTCCTGCGCGGCTCGGTGCTGCTCCTCTTCTACTCGCTCGGGATCGGCGTGGCGTTCCTGCTCGCGGGCATCGCATTCGCCCGCGCGATGGGCGCGTTCCGGTGGGTGCGCGACCACTACACGGTGATCCGCGTCATCAGCGGCGTGACGCTGATCGCGCTCGGGCTGCTGCTCTTCTTCGGGAAGGACTGGTGGCTGCACGTGATGCTGAACCGCGCCCTCGAAGCGGTCGGTCTCGGCCAGGTCTAGTCATCAGTCTCCGTTCTCGTCCTCCGCTTTGGGGCTGAAGGCTACGCCAACGGGCGTAATCATCCCGGTGGTTGCGAAGTAGCCCAGGTCCACGCCGCTCCGAGAGAACTTCCGAATAGTGCCGTCGCCTCGGTTGGAGACGTACAGATTGCCGTCCTTGTCGAAGGCCAGGCCAGCGGGTGTGCTCAGCCCCGTGGTGGCGAAGTCGCCTAGGTCTAGTCCAGTGGGAGAGAACTCCCGAATCGTGTTGCCGTCAAAGTTGGTGACGTAGAGGTTGCCTCTCTTGTCGAAGGCGATGAGCGCTGGGTTGAAAAACCCGGTGGCGGCGAAGATGCCCAGGTCTTCTCCGGTCCGAGAGAACTCCCGAATCGTGTTGTCGCCAGCATTGGCGACGTAGAGATTGCCTCTCTTGTCGAAGGCGATACCACGAGCTACGTTCAGCCCGCTGGTAGCGAAGTTGCCCAGGTCTACACCAGTCGGAGAGAACTCCCGAATCCAGCTGACGTTTGCCACGTAGAGGTTGCCGTGCTTGTCGAAGGCGATGCCACGAGGAAAACTCAGCCCGGTCGTAGCGAAGTCCCCCAGGTCTACACCAGCCCGAGAGAACTCCCGAATCGTGTTTCCAAAAATGTTGGAGACGTAGAGATTGCCGCCCTTGTCGAAGGCCAGGCCAGTGGGTCCGTTCAGTCCCGTGGTCGCGAAGTCGCCCAGGTCTACACCAGTCGGAGAGAACTCCCGAATCGTGTTGGTGGTCTGGTTGGCGACGAGCAGGTCTTGTGTCTGCCCGGTCGCGAACAGGTTTTGTGCCTGCGCGGGCGCGATGGCGAGGCTGAGCGCGGTGAGAAGGCTCAGCACAAGGAAGCCGAGGCTGGTCTTGACGAGAGTCGGTCTCTGGACCGACATGGTTGTCTCCTTTCGAGTCAGTGCATCGATAGGCGAGGCATCACCGTTCCGGAGCAGCGGCCCGCCCGTCATCGGTCGATATATCGCTCCTCTCTCCTGTCCCACGCAGCACTCACGCCTCTTACCGGTCTGGGCCGTGCACGTTCTGGGCCACCGTGTTGTTAACGTAGTTTGCGATCTCGCTGCCCATCTGGATCGCGGTGTTGCAGGAGAATCGGAAGTGCATCCCTCCGAAGACGCGCGCGTCTGCGACGTCCTCCGCGGCCGCCGAGAAGCTCGTGTAGTCCCTCGTCACGCCCGGCACGCCGGTGGAGGTGGCTGTGAAGGACGTGTCGTCGCCGTAGAACAAGGCGAGCACCGACAGGGCGGCGTTGCTCACTCCGGGGTGGCCCGCCGGGTACTCCTGGAACTGAGGTGTGGGGCGCAGAGGCGCCCAGGTCGCGTCGGCCATGGTGTCGGGGTTTCCGTCGGATCCCGCCTGGTGGATCGCGGTGATCGGGCGCCAGGTGTCGTAGTAGTTCTTGGCGTTCCAGATCGAGATGACGGCATCGGCCAGCGCGACGTTCATCCTCGCGAGCAGACGGGCGTTTCGTGACAACGTCAGGTGGTTGGACTCGGCAAGATCGTCGGCGACCCGGTTCCAGATCGCCGCCGGTGTATCGGTGCCGTAGAACACGGCGGTTTGGGTCTGGTAGGCGGTACGGGTCGAGTTCGTCGCGCTCCCCATCGCCTTCGTCTCGTCGAAGTCCTTCGTGTAGAGCGCGCTCGTGAGGGCCGGCGGCGGCCCGGGCAGGAACTGGGACGGCGTCGTCATCGCCCAGGGCGTCATGTTCGCGAACTCCCGGAAGAGCGGCGGTCCTAGCGTCGGCGGTGTCGGCGCCCACCTGCCGATGAGCCCTGAGGCGACATACGGCGGCAGGACCGCCGAGATGCCGTCGCCGGCTCGCCAGGCCAGGATCTGATCGGCGACCTGCTTGCCCCAGGCGAGGCCGCGCTGGACGGACTGGTCGTTCGGCCCGCCCCCGATGTCTGCGAGCGAGGCGGCCAGCTGTGTGTCGAAGGTCGCCTTCTGGGCCGGGAACAGGTTTACGAGCGCCTCGTAGGCGGCCTCGACCACGGCAGCCTCCCTGGAGGCCCCGGGCGGCGCAGCGGGTTGTACGTGGATGGGCGCGTACTTGCGCTCGATGCCGTTCAGCGCGTCGAACACCGACGACTGCACGATCGCCCCGATCCGCATCGCCGGAGGCGGTGGTGTCTGGGCGATTTCGAGCGCATTGACCATTGTCCGGTTCCACACGGTCACTTGATCCGGCTTGGCAGCCGCTTTCGCCGCCGCCGGTGTGGCAATTGCGGCGAGCGCCGCGACGGCTGCAAGTGCCGAGACCGCAGCAAAGGAAAGCGCCAGCTTGCGTTTCATCGATTCCTCCCCGGGTAGCTGATGGCGTAGTGAGGCTTCCACAGGGCCTCCGGGAGCGCATCGATGAAATCCCTACGCCGGCTTTGTTAAGCCTGATCGATGCAGGGGTTACAAGAATATTCGAGCGCCGTAGACTCCTTCGGTGCGGCTGTATGGCCGTGAAACCGAGAGCCGTCGGATCGACTCGCTTCTAGACGCGGCACGGGCTGGGAGGAGCGGCGCATTGCTGCTGCGCGGCCAGCCCGGGACAGGGAAGACCGCGCTTCTCCGTTCTGCCGTCGCACGCGCCGTCGGGATGACAGTTCTGCAAGCGCGCGGCCTCGAGGTCGAAGCTCAGCTCGCCTTCGCGGGGCTGTCGGACCTGTGCGGGCCCGGTGATCGACCTCGATCGGGACGATCCCCGGTCCACAAGCGGCTGCCCTCGCCGGTGCACTGGCTGTCGGGCCGGCGGTGGCCGCAGATCGGTTCGTCGTCAGCGTCGCAACTCTGAGCCTGCTCGCGGCGGCATCCGATGCTCGGCCCGTGCTTGCCGTCGTCGACGACGGCCACTGGATCGACGATGCGTCGCGCGAGGCTCTTCTCTTCGCGGCGCGGCGCCTCGAGGCCGAGCGCGTGGCGGTGATCATGGCCGGGCTCGACTCGGAGGGCGCGCTCGATTCGTCCGGGCTCGACGAGCTCGCGGTCTTCGGCCTCGATCGAGCCGCCGCGGCGCAGCTGCTGGAGGAGGACCTCGACCGGCCGATCGCTCCTCGCGTCCTGAACCGGCTGATGGACGCCACCGCCGGCAATCCGCTCGCGCTGCGGGAGTTCGCCGCCGAGCTCACAGAGGCACAGCTCTGCGGGGCAGAACCGCTCGGAGACCGACTTCCCCCGGCGGTGAGCATCGAACGGGCCTTCCTGCGACGCGTGGAGCGCCTGCCTGCCGACACGCGCGCCGGCCTGGTCGTGGTCGCCGCCGACTCGGGCGTCTCCAGCACGATCCTGAACGCCTGTGCGCGGCTTGACCTGTCGCCGATGTGCCTGGATCCGGCCGAGGAGGTCGGCGTGATCCGAACCGACGGAACCAGGACCTCCTTCACCCACCCACTGCTCCGAGCCGCGGTCTACCACTCGGCGTCGTCCTCGGCTCGAGACCGCGTACACACGGCGCTAGCCGCCGCACTCGCCGAACAGGTAGACAGGATCGGCACCGGCAAGCTTCCAGGGCCGTCGTCGATGGAGCGTCGAGCCTGGCAGCTCGGGGCCGCGACGCGCGAGCCCGATGAATCGGTCGCATCCGCGCTGCAAGCGGCCGCCTCCGAGGCCCGCAGCCGCTCAGGCTACGCACCTGCAGCAGCTGCTCTCGAGCGCGCGGCGCGGCTCACGCCCCAGGTCGAGCAACGCATCGCTCGACTCGTGGAGTCCGCCCGGGACTGGCATCTGGCGGGCCGGACCGACGCGGCGGCCGGGTTGCTCGACGAGGCGCTGTCGCTTACCCGCGACCTACCCACCCGTGCGGCGATTCAGCACCTGCGGGGCCGTATCGACATGTCGCGGGGTCGCTTCGCCGGGGCGTCCGCGCTGCTGGCAGTCGAGGCCGCTGCCATCGCCGAGCAGGATCCGCGGAACGCCGCCTTCATGCTGATGGACGCTGCGGTCGCGGCTTCGACGGCAGGGGCGGTCGGCACGTCGGTCGAGCACGCCCGACGGGCCTGGCAGCTTGCCGAGCCGCTCGGCGGTCCCGTGGCCGATGCGGCCAGGGCCGTTCTCGGCGGGGAGCTCGAGATGCACGGTGAGCCGCAGAGCGAGGACGAACGCGCGTCGGTCGTCGAGGCCGTGAGCTCTCTGGCGGCGCTGAGGCCTCTGCCTCCGATCGCGGCGATGGCGCCGGTCGTCCTGACCGTTCTCGAGGAGTACGACCGAGCGAGACTGCTCCTCGATCGCTTCCACGACGACGCTCGAGCCATGGGCGCGCCGACGATCCTGGTGCCGGTGCTCTGCCTTCGATCCGACGTCGCGTTTCGCACGGGCGACTGGATTCCGGCCTATGCCGACGCCGCCGAGTCGCTCCGCCTCGCGCGCGAGACCGGCCAGCTTGCGTTCCACAGCCTCGCGTTTCTCGCTCGCGTCGAGGCGGCTCGTGGGTTGGAGGCAGATTGCCGCGCTCATGCCGAGGAGGCGCTCGAGCACGCCGAACGCGACGGCGTCGGCGCTGCGACGACGTACGCCCGCTGGGCACTCGGGCTGCTCGCGCTCGGCCTCGGGCGGATGTCGGAGGCGATCGAACAGCTCGAGGAGGTTGGCCGACTCGTCGACGTGCACGAGATGCGCCAGCCCCTGGAGGTCCCGTGGGCGCAGGATCTCGTCGAGGCGTACGCCCGAAGCGGCCGCAATGCCGACGCGGGCCGGGTGCTCGCGCGTCTGCAGGACGCGGCTGAGAACACGCGGCTGAGCTCGGCCCTGGCGGCGGCGAGCCGATGTCGCGGCTTGCTCGCGGGCGAGGGCGGTTTCGCGCACGAGTTCGAGCAAGCACTCGCATTTCACGAGCGAACGCCGACGCCTTTCGAGCGCGCCCGGACGGAATTGTGCTTCGGTGAAATGATGAGGCGTAGCAGACGCAGATCAGATTCGCGGACGCATTTGCGTGCAGCGCTCGACACGTTCGAGCGTCTCGACGCAGGACCATGGGCATCGCGCGCGCGGGCAGAGCTCGCTGCGACCGGCGATGTCGCCAGCCCACGTGAGGGAGACCGGCTGCGCATGCTGACGCCGCAGGAGCTCCAGCTGGCGATGATCGTTGGCCGCGGAGCAACGAACAAGGAAGCGGCAGCGGCGCTCTTCATCAGCCCGAAGACCGTCGAGGCACACCTGCATCGGATCTACGTGAAGCTCGGAATCCGCTCCCGCACCGAACTTGCCGGTTCGCTCGCTCGCGGGCACATGCTCGGCGACTAGATACGAAGCTCGGGCAGCGCCAGCGAGCCCGCTGCGACGAGCTCGGCTGCCGCCTCGACCTGTGCCAGGACGCCGGCGACATCGACGCCGCGATGCTCCGGAGAGTACGGCGCCAGGCGCCGGCGGGCCTTCCCGAGCTGGCTCGCGCACGCGACGGTCTTCCCGCGCCCTGCCTGGTACCACGCCACCGTGACGTGGACGAGACCCTGGAAGAAGTCGCGCTCGCTCGGCCTGGGAGCCGCGCGCCAGGCGAGCTCGAGCTCCTCGTGCGCCTCGAAGAACGCGCCGCGACGCATCAGCGCAAGCCCTCGTGACAATTCCGCGTCGCCGGTCACGGACCGGATTTTGCAGTGATTTCGTGGTACATTCCCGCCCGTGGCGACGATCCTGCTGGCGGGGGTCGACCTTTTCTTCCGTGGCAAGCTCGAGGCGCTCCTGCCCGGGCACCACTTCGTCACCACCGACACCGTCGAAGAGCCCGAATTGGTGATCGCGGACATCTCCCGCATCGATCCCGACGAGGTCGCGGATGCGTATCCGGAGATCCCGATCGTGGGCTTCACGAACCACACCGACACGGGCGGATTACGCGCCGCACACGCCGCCGGCTTCGATCAGGTGGTGGCCAAATCCGCGCTCGTAGAGCGGGCTCCGGTAGTGATCGGGGAGCTTCTTGCGTCGGTAGAGTAAGGCTCGTGACCTACATCATCGCCGAGCCCTGCATCGACATCAAAGACCGGTCCTGCGTCGACGTCTGCCCGGTCGACTGCATCCACGAGTTCGAGCGCCTGCTCATCATCGACCCCGAGGAGTGCATCGACTGCGGCGCCTGCGAGCCGGAGTGCCCCGTCGAGGCGATCTTCCCCGAGGACGCGCTGCCCGAGAAGTGGGAGCCGTTCGTGAAGATCAACTACGCCTATCCCGAAGCAGACACGATCAACCGGCTGACGAACGAGTACGCGACCGAGCACAACGTTCAGAACGAGCCGATCGCCTAGCGCACGGGCTGCAGGTAGGCGCAGCGGCGGCCGTCGCCGGGGAGCGGCGAGCCGGCGACCTTCGTCACGACGAAGCGCCCGTCCTGCTCTTCGATCTCGGAGCCCACGGCCGGCGGCTCGCCGTCCCGCTCGTGGAGCGAGTAGCCGTTCGGCGTCCAGACGAAGAGCACGTGCGTCACGGCGGGATCGTAGCCGCGCCGGTCAGCCGATCGACAGCGTGAGCTGCTCGGGCTCGGGGGCAGGGCGCAGGGGTTCCGGTCGTCCGGCACGCGCTGGGCCGCCTTCGGCTCGCAGCCTGGAGACGAGCGCCTGCACGGGCGTCGTCTCGGAGGCGGGAAGATACGCGCGTCGCCCGTAGAGCCGCTCGTAGTCGTCCAGGTGCTCGGGCCAGTCCCGCGCGAGCTCGTCCAGGAAATGCTCTTTCGTCCCGGGCCGTAGGTGCAGCACGCCGGCCCAGACATGAAGGGCACCGGCCTCGCGCGCGGCCTCGACGACCGCGCGGAGCTGCTCCGGGTGGTCGGAGATCCCCGGTAGCACCGGCGCGACCATCACCCCCGCGTCGATGCCGGCGTCGACGAGCGTCCGCAGTGCCCGGAAGCGCTGCCGCGGCGGCGGCGTCCCCGGCTCGCTCTTGCGCCAGACCTCCTCGTCCAGGGTGGGAATCGAGAAGCTCACGGAGACCTTCGCGCGCACCGCCGCCTCGGCGAGCACGTCGATGTCGCGGACGATCATCGGGCTGCGCGTGATCACGTGGAACGGGTTCCGGGCGTCGCGTAGCACCTCGATGCATGCGCGGGTCAGGCGATAGCGGCCCTCCGCCGGCTGGTACGGGTCGGTCGCGGCGCCAATCGAGACGGTCTCCCGCTCCCGGCTGCGGCGGGCGAGCTCGGCGCGCAGGACGGCGGCGACGTTGATCTTGACCCGGATCGAGCGGCCGTAGCGGTCGCCCGACGGCCGGTCTGCCCGCAGCTCGAACGCGCGGACGTAGCAGAAGGTGCAGCGATGGGCGCAGCCCATGTAGGGGTTGAGCGACCAGGCGAAGGGCATGCCCTTGACCCGGTTCAACGCGACCTTGCACGGCTCTTCGCGGTACTCGACCTCCGCCATGTCCAAACGATACCGAACATATGTTCGTCTCGGCAAGCCGGACAGGGCCGACAGGTTCGACCCCTATACTCCTGGGGCTGGTGGCCGACGATCTGCCTCGAACCGGCGCCCTGCGAGACAGGGCATGAACCTCGCACTCCTTCTCGTCGCCGTCGCGGCGTTGATCCTCCTGAACGCGTTCTTCGTCGCCGCGGAGTACGGCCTCGTCACGGCTCGCCGGACGAGGCTGCAGGAGCTCGCCGACGAGGGGAACCGAAGGGCGAAGCTCGTCCTGCGGATCACGAGCGACCCGCCGCGCTTCATCGCGGCGATGCAGCTCGGCGTCACGGCCGCGAGCCTGGGTATCGGTGCCCTTGGCGAGCCCGTGCTCAAACAGATCCTCGATCCCGTGATGGCCACGGTCGTGGCCGTCATCCTCGCTTTCCTGATCATCACCTTCTTCCACGTGGTGGTCGGCGAGCTGATGCCGAAGGGGCTCGCGCTCGCCTATTCCGAGCGGGTGGCTCTGGCGGTCGCAGCCCCGGTCCGTGCGTTCTTCATCGTGCTCAAGCCGCTGATCTGGGTGCTGCAGAGCGCGAGCGAGTTCGGGCTCAACCTGCTGGGCCTGAAGGCGCCGTCGGGAGAGGTCGGCGTGCTCTCGGAGGCAGAGCTGAAGATGCTCCTCTCTCGCTCGACCGAGGAGGGCGAGATCGAGCACGAGGAGCGCGAGATGCTCTACAACGTCTTCGACTTCGCCGACAAGGAGGTCTCGGACGTGATGGTGCCGCGGCCGGAGGTGGTGGCACTCGCCGTCGACATGCCCCCCAAGGAGTGCCTGAAGGTCGCCGTGGCGTCCCCCTTTACCCGCTATCCCGTCTACCGCGGGTCGCTGGACGACATCGTCGGCGTCCTCCACGTCCGTGACCTGTTCCGGGCAGCCGAGGAGTCGGGCGGCATCGACAACGTCGTGATCGAGCCGCTGCTCCGCACGACGCACGTCGTCCCGGAGACGAAGGACCTCGCCGCCTTGCTGCGCGAGTTCCGCCGCACCAAGGAGCACATGGCGGTGGTCGTCGACGAGTACGGGGCGATGGAGGGGATCGTGACCCTCGAGGACCTGCTGGAGGAGATCGTTGGCGAGATCGAGGACGAGTTCGACCTCCCGGACGAGTCCGTCGAGAAGGTCGACGAGCACCGGATCCGCATCCACGGCACGTTCACGATCGACGACTTCAACGAGGAGTTCCACGTGTCGCTGCCGGAGGAGGACTACAACAGCGTCGGCGGCTTCGTGTTCGGCGAGCTCGGGCACGCGCCGCACGAGGGCGACTCGATCGAGCACGACGGCGTCCGCTTCACGGTCCTCGAGATGGACGGCAACCGCATCGAGCGGCTGGAGGTGGAGTTCAAGCCGGCGGCGAAACCGCAACCACCGGGTGCCCCGCATCTGGAGGCAAGCGAGCCGCCTGCAGCTTAAGGTCGGGCGAGTCCGTTCGCCAGGCGGGCCGCGAGCGTCTCCCACACCATCCGGTCTGCCAGCGAGGAAGCGACGAGGTCCGCGTCCAGCGTGACGTCGGAGACGGACGGCACGCCGATCACGTACAGGCCCGCCGCCCGAGCTGCGGCGACTCCGGGCGGCGAGTCCTCGAGCGCCGTCGACCGCCCGGGAAGGACGCCCAGCAGCCGGCATGCTTCAAGATAGAGGTCCGGTGCCGGCTTCGGCTCGGCGACGTCGTCGACCCCGAGTGTCACGCCGAACGCGTTCTCCAGACCGGTCCGGCGGAGCCCTGCGAGCAGATGGCGGCGAGGAGCGTTGGAGGCGACCGCGAGGGATGTGAGGTCCCTCAACCGCCGCACGAGCTCGACCGCGCCGGGGCGTGGGACTGCTCCGGCGGCGATCTCCTTGAACGCGAGCTCATACAGCTCGCCGCTGAGCTCGTCGCCTTCACCAGGCGCGTCGAGCAGCCGTTCGAGAATGCGCGCGGCCGTGACGGGCGCCGTGCCGACGAGCTGGCGCTTCTCGGCGAGTCCGAACGTGCGCCCGCGGCGCCGGAACAGCTCGGTCTGTGCTCGCGTCCAGCACGGCTCGGTGTCGAGCAAGAGCCCGTCGTTGTCGAACACGACACCCGCCGTCACGGGGTGCGCTCCGGCTCGAGACCTCGGGAAAGCGCCTGCTCTCGGATGCGTCTGAGAGCCTTCATTGCGTCCGAGCCGCCGCGCCCGAACAGATCGTGCAGCGACACGTACTGGCGGTAGAGGAGCTCGTACATGGCCTCGTCTTCCGGGGTCGGCCGGTACGTCTCGCTCGACAGGTGCGCCATCCGCTCGGCGGCCTCGACGATCGTCGCGTAGCCGCCGAGTTCGGGTCCGGCCGCGACCGCGGCGAACATCGCCGATCCCAGCGCGGGTGCCTGTTCCGAGGCGGCGAGGGCCCACGAGCGCCCGGTGACGTCGGCGTAAATCTGCATGAGGAGCCGGTTTCGCTGCGGCAGACCGCCGCAGGCGACGATGCGTTCCACCGGGACGCCGCTCGTCTCGAAGGCGTCGATGATCACGCGGGTCCCGAACGCCGTTGCCTCGATCAACGCTCGATAGATCTCGGGGGCGCTCGTCGCGAGGCTCATCCCGATCAGGAGGCCGCTCAGGTCGGTATCGACAAGCACCGACCGGTTCCCGTTCCACCAGTCGAGAGCCAGGATGCCGCTCTCACCGGGTCGCAGCCGGGCAGCCTCGTGCTCGAGGAGGCGGTGGATGTCGCCGCCCGAACGCTGGGCCTGCTCGTGGTACATCGGCGGCACGCAGTTCTCCGCGAACCATGCGAAGATGTCGCCGACCGCGGATTGGCCGGCCTCGAAGCCGTGGAGCCCGGGAACGACTCCGTCCTCCACCACGCCGCACATGCCCTCGACGACTTCGGGCTCCCGGCCGAGCAGGATGTGGCAGTTGCTCGTGCCCATAATCACGACCATCGTTCCGGGGCTGGTCACGGACGCCGCAGGAGCCGAAACATGGGCATCGACGTTGGCGACTGCGACGGCAGTCTCGGGGCGCAGCCCGGTTCTCGTCGCCGCCTGCTCGGTCAGGTAGCCCGCTCGCGCTCCGAGCGGGCTGATCCGGCGCGACATCTTCTCGTCGACGACGTCGGCGAAACGGGGATCGACGGCTGCGAAGTAGCCACGGCTCGGGAACCCGTCCCTCTTCGACCACATCGCCTTGTAGCCGGCCGTGCATCCGTTTCGGGTTTCGACGCCTGTCAGCTGCCAGACGATCCAGTCGGCCGCTTCGATGAGCCGATCGGCGGCCGCGTAGACCTCCGGCGCCTCGTCGAGGATCTGGAGCGCCTTGGCGAAGAACCACTCGGACGAGATCCTTCCGCCGTAGCGGGCAAGCCACGGCTCGCGCCCTCGAGAGGCGACCTCGTTGATCCGATCGGCCTCGGGCTGAGACGCATGGTGCTTCCACAGCTTGACCCACGCGTGCGGCTCGCGCCGGAACGCGTCCAGGCGACAGAGCGGCGTGCCGTCGGCGACCGTCGGCAGCATCGTGCACGAGGTGAAGTCGATGCCGACGCCGATCACTCGGAACGGGTCGACCCCGGTCGAACGCAGGAGCTCGGGGACAGTGTGCTCGAGCGTGCGGACGTAGTCGTCGGGGTCTTGGAGCGCCCAGTCGGGCTCGAGCACGACGTCGTCGTCTGGCGGGGGCAGGTGCTGGTCGACCACCCCGTTGCGATAGGGATAGACGGCGGTTGCGAGCTCGCGTCCGTCGTCGCAGTCGACGAGCACCGCGCGTCCAGATTCGGTCCCGAAGTCGATGCCGACCGTGTACCGCTCGGTCATGGCATGCGCTGCGGCTCGACGACGATCTTCAGGCCCCGCCGGTCGGCGAGCGCGGCGAACGCCTCCTGCCCCTCGGAGAGCGCGAAGTGGTCGCTCACGAGCGAGTCCACACGGACGAGGCCGCTCTCGACGAGGCGAAGGGCTCGCCGGAGATCGATTGGCTGCATTCGGCGGCAGAGCAGGATCGAAAGGCCCTTGCGCCTGGCCGTGGACGCGGTGAAGGTCGTCCGGTCGCCGCCGGGGATCCCGACGAGGACGACTCGACCGCCGGGACGGGCCGCCCGGACCGCCTCGTCGGCCGTGTCGTCGTCGGTGGCGTCGAAGACGACGTCGACATCCTCGGGTCGTGTCAGGAGAGCGCCCGCTGCCTCAGCGGCTGCGGCGCGGTGTGGCAGCGGATCGCTGGCCGCGATCGGGGTCGCCCCGACGGCCCGTAGCAGCCGGACGATCAGGAGGCCGATCGGGCCGCAGCCGAGAACCGCCGTTGACGTTCCCGGTCGAACTCGCCCGAGATCGACCGCGTGCACCGCCACACCGAGCGGTTCGAGCAGCGACGCGTCGGCGTCCGGGAGCGTGTCCGGAAGCGGGTAGAGGAGGCGCTCGGGCCAGGCGATCAGAGACTGCAGCGCGCCGTCCGTCGAGTGGCCCGCGAACCTGATCTCGCTGCAGAGGTTGGGCTGACCGGCGACGCACATCGCGCAGCTTCCGCATGTGATCGCGGGATCGACCGCGACCCTGCGACCGATCTGGGGGCCGGTCTCCACGACGCCGACGAACTCGTGGCCGAGGACGAGGGGACCGGTGAGGACTGCATCCCCGATGCCGCCCTCGACGAACCAGTGACGGTCGGAGCCGCAGAGGCCTACGGCGGTCACGCGTACGAGCACCTCACCGTCTCCGGGGCTCGGCGCTGGCTCCTCGTGTAGGCGGACGTCACCAGGCCCATGCAGGCGGAGCGCGTTCACGTACGCTGACCGTAGTACGCGGTCGGTCCATGCTTGCGCAGGAAGTGCCGGTCGAGGAGGGTTGCCGGGATCGGCTCTGTGTCGGCCCGCAGTGCAAGTGTCCAGAGCGCGGCTTGGGCGACGGTCTCGAGCGCGACCGCGTTTTCGGCGGCCTCGGCGGCGTCGACGCCCCAGGTGAAGGCCCCGTGCGACGCGACGAGCGTGGCCGGCATCTCGAGCGAGTCGAATCCGCGTGTCTCGATCGTCTCCACGATCACATCGCCGGTCCGGGCCTCGTAATCCCCCTCGATCTCGTCCTGAGTCAGCTCCCTGGTACACGGAACAGGCCCGTGGAAGTGATCAGCATGGGTGGTCCCCAGGCAGGGCAGGTCCCGGCGGGCCTGGGCCCAGGCGGACGCAGACGGCGAGTGCGTGTGAACGATCCCACCTAGACGCTCGAAGCTCCGGTAGAGGACGAGGTGGGTCGGCGTATCCGAGGAAGGCCGCGCGTCCCCGTCGGCGGCGCGGCCTGTCTCGAGGTCGACGAGAACCATCGCGGCCGGGCCCAGACGATCATAGGGGACACCGCTCGGCTTGATGGCCATCAGCCCCGCCGAGCGGTCGAGCTCGCTGGCGTTGCCGAACGTGAGGACGACGAGCCCGGCGCGAACGATGGCCGTGTTCGCCGCGTAGGCACGCTCTCGGAGTTCCGCGTGTGACGTCACCGGCTGGGCGTGTCCCGGTACCAGGCCTCGTTCCAGCGCAGCTCGTTCCGGACCGCGCGGGCGGAGGCGTCCGCGTCGATCGCGATCAGCTCGAGCTGCGTCATCTCGGCGAGGTCCTCGAACGGCTCGAGACCGAGTGCCTGCGTGAGCACGGTGTGGTGCGATCCGCCCGCGAGCAGCCAGCCCTCGGCGGCGGTGGCGAAGTCCGGTCTGGGCGACCAGACCGCACGGGCGACGGGCAAGCGCGGCAGCTCCTCGTCGGGTCGCACGATGTCGACCTCGTTCGCGACCAGCCTGAAACGGTGGCCGAGGTCAACGAGTGAGACAACGACCGCGGGACCCGGGGCAGCGGTGAAGACGAGCCGCACCGGGTCGGGCTTGCCGCCGATCGAGAGCGGATGGATCTCGCAGGCGGGCTTGTCCAGCGTGATCGACGGGCAGATTTCGAGCATGTGCGCGCCGAGGACGCGCGGCTCGCCGGGCCCGAAGTGGTACGTGTAGTCCTCCATGAAGGACGTCCCGCCCTCGAGCCCCGTCGCCATGACCTTGGCAACCCGGACGAGAGCCGCGGCCTTCCAGTCTCCCTCGGCGCCGAACCCGTAGCCCTCCGCCTGGAGGCGCTGGACGGCGAGTCCGGGCAGCTGGGGCAGCCCGCTGAGATCTTCGAACGTGTCGGTGAACGCCTTGGCGTCGTGCTCGTCGAGGAACGCCTCGAGGCCGGCTTCGACCCTCGCAGCCTGCCGGAGGGACTCGTGACGGTCACCGTCCGGTCGGAGCTCCGGCGCGAGCTCGTATCGCTCCGCGTAGTCCTGCGTGAGCTCTTCGATCCTGGCGTCGCCGACACCGCGCATCGTCTCGACGAGATCGCCCACGCCATACCCGTCCACGGAGATCCCCAGCCTCAGCTCCGCCTCGACCTTGTCGCCCTCGGTGACTGCGACGTGTCGCATGTTGTCGCCGAAACGGACGATCCGGAGCCGCCTCGCCTCGTGCAGCCCACACGCAGCCCGCGCCCAGGCGGCGATCCTCTCGACGACGGCGGGGTCGCTCCAGTGGCCGACGACCGTCTTCCGAGGCAGGCGCAGCCGCGTCAGCGCGAAGCCGAACTCCCGGTCGCCGTGCGCGGACTGGTTGAGGTTCATGAAATCCATGTCGATCTCAGCCCAGGGCAGTTCGCGGTTGAACTGCGTGTGCAGATGGAGGAGTGGCTTCCCGAGACCAGCCAGCCCGCCGATCCACATCTTCGCGGGCGAGAACGTGTGCATCCACGCGATCGCCCCGACGCATCTATCCGAGGCCGTGGCTTCGAGACACAGCCGCCGGATCGCATCGGGTGTCGTCACGACCGGCGTGCCGACGACGCGCACCGGGATTGGAGCCGCGTCGTCAAGCGAGGCTACGACGCGTCGCGCGTGCGCTTCCACCTCCGCCAGCACGTCCTCTCCGTACAGGTGCTGGCTGCCGGTGACGAACCAGATCTCGAGCTCGCCGAGGGGCTTCGCGGCTTGGACGCGTCCGGACACGCCTAGGCCGACGCCGCGCCCTCGCCGCGGTTGCCGTGCAGCCCGTGCTCGAGTGCCCAGTCGATGGTCTCCATCGTGTCGCCGGCGAGGGCGAGCAGAGCCGTCTCCGCGCGATTCGAGTCGTGATCGGCGATGGCTTCGACGACGGCTCCGTGCAGCTCGGCAGCCCGGCCATACGCGCCGGGCGGGCGCCCCGAGTAGGTGAAGAGCGTGCGGAGGACCGCCGTGACGACAGTCGACATGTGCTCGAGCAGCTCGTTGTGGCTCGCCTCCAGGAGCAGCGTGTGGAAGCGGAGATCCGGCTCGAGGAACGCGTCCGCGCTCTCGCCCGCCTCTCGCATCCCCTCGACCGCGTCCTCGAGCGCCTTCACCTGGCCGTCCGTCGCTCGGAACGCGGCGAGGCGGGCGGCATGCGGTTCGATCAGCGCGCGCAGCTCGACCATGTCGTCGAGAAAGCGCCGATCCAAGCCCGCCTCGCTCTGCCAGGCGAGGACGTCCGGATCGAGGAGGTTCCACTCGCGCCGCGGAAGGACGCGGGTTCCGCGCTTCGGCCTCGACTCGACGAGTCGCTTCGCGGCCAGGACCTTCACCGCCTCGCGGACGACCGTGCGGCTGACTGCGACGTCGCCCGCGACGTCGGCGCCGAGCTCCTCCTCGGTCGGGATCGGCTCGCCGGGCTCGAGGTCGCCTCTGAGGATGCGCACGCCGATGTCGTGGACGACCGCCCCGTGCAACCCACGCCGAGGGTACGTCCGAGCTTTCGTCATACGATAAGCCTATAGGTGGACAAGCGTTATTCCAGGCGTTAGGGTCGCGAGGCGGGTTCCACGACTACAGGGAGGTGCAGCGGTGAGCGACAACGAGCCCGTTGACATCAGCGAGGCACAGCGAGAGTTCTCGCGGAAGCGTTTCCTCCGCCTCGCCGGGGCGACGGCCGCAGGCGCGTCGCTCTACGGAGGGCTCGCCGGCATCCTGGGTGAGCAGGGGGCCGGTGCGGCGACCTACAGGCGCAACAGCGACAACGCGGTCTTCGTCAAACATCCGAAGTACCACTTCGTGATGGTCAACCACGTCACGACGAACTCGTTCTTCACGGCGACGATCTACGGGTGCCAGGACGCTTGCGCCCTGACCGGTTGCTCGTTCCAGTGGACGGGCTCGGCGACCTCGATCGTCAACCAGATGGTCTCGGCGTTCAACGCCGCGATCGCCGGCAAGGCAAAGGGCATCGGGTGCTGTCTGATCGACAACACCGCCTTCAACAAGCCGGTCGACAGCGCGTTGAGCCGCGGCATCCCCGTGATCGCGTACAACGCCGACGTCGCGGCGGGCGTCCCCAACCACCGGCTGGCCTACGTCGGCCAGAACAACCTGACCGCGGGCGCCGCGGTCGGGAACGAGGTCCTCAAGCACGTGAAGAAGGGCGACCTCGTGGCCGGGATCATCGCCACCCCGGGCACGGGGAACATCCAGCCGCGGATCGACGGCGCGAAGCCGGTGCTGCAGAAGGCCGGCATCAACTTCGTCGAGGTGGGGACCTCGGCGACCGAAGGATCTCCGGAGTACAACAAGATCGCTGCCTGGTACGCCGGCCACAAGAACGTGAAGTTCATGTTCGGCGTGGACAGCGGCGACAGCAACGAAATTGCGAATTTCATCGCGAAGAACAACCTGAAGGGGAAGGTCGGCGGATCCGGCTGGGACGTCGGGACGCCGGTCGTGCAGGGCGTCAAGGCCGGCAACCTGACCTTCACGATCGACCAGCAGGCCTACCTGCAGGGCTTCGACACGATCATGCAGCTCTATCTGTACAACCTCTCCGGCGGGCTGATGAAGCCGACCAACACCGACACGGGCCTCGGCATCGTGGTCCAGTCGACCGTCGCGCCGTACCTGAGGAAGAACAGGTTCTCAGGGACGACCGCGGCGCAGCAGGCCCTGAAGCCGCCCGCGAAGATCCCGTTCTAGTCGCGGCGAGCGTGCAACCGGGCGCCCCAACGCCTACCGCTGCCCCGGCGGCCGAGCCGCCGGGGCAGCAGCGTAAAGCCTTGTCGATGGGGCTTCGTGTCCTGCGTCTGTTCATCTACCAGCGCGAGCTGACGCCGATCGTGATCACGATCGCCCTGTTCGCGTACTTCACGATCAAGGCCGGCTCGAATTTCACCGACGAGCTCAGCCTCAGCTCGGCCGCCGGCTACGCGGGGCCGGTCGCCGCGATCGCGGTCGGGGAGGTGCTGCTGCTCATGGTCGCCGAGATCGACCTGTCGGCCGGCCAGGTCTTCCTGTTCACGCCGTGGGTGGAGTACTGGTTGTACAACCTCGGGCTGCCGGTCGCGCTTGCGATCGTCCTCGCGCTCGCCGTCGCCTGCGGCGTCGGCGCGATCAATGGACTGATCACGGTTCGCCTGAACGTGCCGTCCTTCGTCACGACGCTGGCGATGAACTTCATCCTCTTCGGGCTCGTGCTCATCGAGTCCGATCAGACGCAGGCGACGCCGATTCCGCTGTCGGCCGGGACGGGCTTCGCGAGCCAGCTGATGGGCGTCTGGCTGTGGTCCGAGATCCTCTGGGTGCTCGCGATCACGATCGTCGCGCACGTCATGCTGACCCGCACGCGCTTCGGCGTCCGGATCATCGCCACGGGCGGCAATCTCGTCGGCGCGGCCGAGGCGGGCGTGCCGGTCCGGCGCGTGAAGGTGTGGTGCTTCGTCCTCTGCTCGTTCTTCGCCGGACTCGTCGGCATCGTGGACGCGGTGAAGTACGGGAGCCTCGACCCGGGGAACTTCGGCGTCGACTACATCCTCTATGCCGTCGGCGCCTGCGTGATCGGCGGCACGGCGCTCACCGGCGGGCGCGGGACGGTGATCGGCGCCTTCATCGGCGCGATCCTGATCGGCATTCTCGAGGACGGGCTCACGCTGATCGGGGTCAGCACGAACGACTTCTACGTGTGGGTCGGCGTCGTGATCATCGTCGCGATGGCCCTGAACGTGCAGTTCGACCGGATCATCGCGCGCTCGAGGGCGGCATGAGCGCCCAGCTCGCGGAGCCGACGCCGCCCTCGCCCGCAGCAGGCGAGGCCGCGCTCGAGGTGCGCGGCGTGACCAAGCGCTTCGGCGCGGTCGTCGTGCTCCGCGGCATCGACATGGTCCTCCGCCAAGGCGAGGTGCTCGGGCTCGTCGGCGACAACGGGGCCGGCAAGAGCACGCTGGTCAAGATCCTGAGCGGCTTCCATCAACAGGACGCCGGCGACATGTTCGTCGGCGGCGAGCGCGTCCGCTTCCACTCGGTAGCTGCCGCCCGCGGGCACGGGATCGAGACGGTGTACCAGGATCTCGCGCTGATTCCGCAGCTGCCCGTCTTCCTGAACCTGTTCCTGGGCCACGAGCTGACGAAAGGGGGCCCGCTCCGCTTCCTCGACAAACGAGCCATGCGCAAGCTCTCGCGCCAGTACCTCGACGACATCCACGTGCGCGTGCCGAGCGTCAACGCCGAGGCCGAGCAGCTCTCCGGCGGCCAGCGGCAGGCGGTCGCGGTCGCGAGAGCCGTGCGGGTGGCGCCGAAGATCCTGCTGCTCGACGAGCCGCTCGCGGCCATGGGCGCGCGCGAGTCGCGCCTCATCATCGATCTCGTCAAGGATCTCGCTTCGAGCGGCCGCGTGTCGATCATCGTGATCGACCACAACTACGCCCATCTCTTCGAGCTCTGCGACCGGCTCAACGTCCTGCAGGAGGGGCGCATCACCATCGACCAGCCCGTGCACGAGACGTCGCTCGAGGAGCTCACCGAGCTGATGGTCTCGAGCTATCGCCGGCAACTCGACGAGGTCTCGCCGGGCGCCTGACGTATGAGTCGATGATCGTCGCCTCCAACTTCATCCGCGTCGTCGAGATCTGTGACCGCGTCAACCTGCTCCAGCACGGCAGCATCACCTTCGACAACCTCGTTGTCGAGACGTCGGCCGAGGAGCTGACCGACCTCGTCGCCGCAGAGTGCCGGGCGTCGAACGCGGCCCCGGCCGCGGCCTCGAGCTGAAGGGCGGAACCGGGCCGAGCCTCGACCGATCTTGCCGAGGAGGCAGCGGCCGTTCGACCACGAGAGGAGAGCGATGGGAACAGAGAGAGGACGCCGGAGCCAGGAGTGGTTCGACCGGAAAGGCCTCGACGGCTTCCTGCATCGCTCCTGGTTGAAGGCCGAGGGATTCACCGACGAGGCGTTCCGGGACCGGCCCGTGATCGGGATCTGCAACAGCTGGAGCGAGCTCGTCAACTGCAACGTGCACCTGCGCGGACTCGCCGAGGCCGTCAGGCGGGGCGTGCTCCAAGCGGGTGGCTTCCCGCTCGAGTTTCCCGTCATATCGCTTGGGGAGTCACTCATGAAGCCGACGACGATGCTGTACCGGAACCTGATGGCGATGGACGTCGAGGAGTCGATCCGTTCCTACCCGCTCGACGGTGTCGTCTGCCTGACCGGCTGCGACAAGACGAATCCCGCCTCGGTGATGGGCCTTGCGAGTGCGAACGTGCCCGCGATCGTGGTCACGGGCGGGCCGATGCTGAACGGCCGCTGGCGCGGCAGGGAGCTCGGCTCGTGCAGCGACTGCTGGCACTACCACGAGGAGCTCCGGGCCGGACGGATCAGCGAGGCCGAGTTCGAGGAGATCGAGAACGCGATGTCCCGCTCGCACGGCCACTGCATGACCATGGGCACCGCCTCGACGATGGCGTGCGTCACCGAGGCACTGGGGCTGACGCTGCCCGGCGGCGCCGCGATCCCGGCCGTCGACAGCCGGCGCGCCGGCCTCGCCGAGGCGGCGGGCCGGAAGATCGTCGAGCTCGTGGATCGCGATCTCAAGCCCAGCGATGTGCTGACCTCCGAGTCGCTCGACAACGCGGTCCGCGTCCTCCACGCGATCTCGGGCTCGACCAACGCGATCCTCCATCTCGTCGCCTACGCGGGTCGCGTCGGCCTCCCGCTGCCACTCGAGCGCTTCGACGAGCTCGCCGCGTCGACGCCGTGGCTCGTCGACCTGAAGCCCGCCGGCCGGCACCTGATGGAGGACTTCTACTACGCGGGCGGGCTCCCGGCCGTGATGGCCGAGATCGCCGACCTGCTGCACCTCGACGCACTGACCGTCTCGGGCCGGACCGTGCGCGAGAACCTCGCGGGTGCCGCGATCGTCGACGAGGAGGTGATCCGCCCCCGGGAGCGTCCGCTCGACGAGGGCGGGAGCCTGGTCGTCCTGCACGGCTCGCTCTGTCCGGACGGCGCCGTGATGAAAGTCTCGGCGGCCGATCCGCGCCTCCATCGCCACGAGGGGCGTGCGGTCGTCTTCGACGACATCCACGATCTCGCGGCACGCGTCGATGACCCTGCGCTCGAGATCGACGCCGACTCGGTAATGGTGCTGCGGAACGCCGGGCCGGTCGGAGCGCCCGGGATGCCCGAGTGGGGGCATCTGCCGATTCCGGCCAAGCTCCTGCGGGCCGGCGTCACCGACATGCTACGGATCTCGGATGCCCGGATGAGCGGCACCTCCTACGGGGCGGTCGTGCTCCACCTCGCGCCCGAGGCGGCCGTCGGCGGGCCGCTCGCGCTCGTTCAGGACGGTGACACGATCAGCCTCGACGTCGCGGAGCGTCGCCTCGACCTCGTTCTCGACCCGGCCGAGCTCGACCGGCGCCGCGCGGCCTGGTCGCCGCCGAAGCGGAAGGACACACGCGGCTACCGCAGGCTGTACGAAGATCACGTCTTGCAGGCGAACGAGGGTTGCGACTTCGACTTCCTGCGCGGACGCTCGGCGGTCGTGCGGGACGCGCTCACGTACCTCTGACAGGGAGGGAGTAACGATGAAGGTGCTCGTCACCGGCGCGCACGGAAAGGTCGGCCGCGCGCTCGTCCCTGCGCTCATGCGCGCCGGACACGACGTCCGGGCCACAGACCTCACCCGGCCGGACTGGGACCGGATCGTCGACCCGCGCGCGGCCGCGGACTACGTCCAGGCCGACCTCACCGACGCCGGGGCCTGCTACGCGCTGGCGCGCGGCTGCGACGCGGTCGTGCACACGGCGGCGATCCCCCAGCCGATCCACAACGCGCCGCACGTGGTCTTCGAGAACAATCTGATGGCGATATTCAACGTGGTCGAGGGAGCGATCGCAGCAGGGGTGCGGCGCATCGTGAACTTCTCCAGCGAGACAGTCCCCGGATTCCTGTTCGCCTACCGGCGCTTCGAGCCCGACTACCTGCCGGTCGACGAGGATCATCCAATCCGCGCGCAGGATCCGTACGCGACCTCGAAGTGGTTCGGCGAGCTGCTGATGGAGCGCGCCCCCGAGCGGGCCGACATCGCGGCGATCTCGATCCGCCCGTGCTGGGTGCAGGACGTCGCGACTTACGAGCGGAACCTCGGGCCGATCGTTCGCGACCCGTCCGTGCTGATCGAGAACTACTGCAGCTACGTCGACGTCTACGACCTGTGCGAGGCGACGGTGCTCGCCGTCGAGGCCGAGCTACCGGGACACGAGATCGTCTACGTCGCTTCGCCCGACACGATCGGCGGGCATCCGCTCGAGGAGGTCGTCCGACGGCACCACGGCCACCACCGCGTCGAGATCCGGCCGCTGCCGCGCGCGGACGCGTCGGCGATCGACTCGTCCAAGGCACGGCGCCTGCTCGGCTGGGAGCCGAGGCGCTCGTGGCGCGACTACCTCGATGCGAACGGGCGGCTCAAGGCCGGTGTGGTCGAGCCGTGGTGACGAGGCGGCTCGGCTCGAACGGCCCCCCGATCACCGTGCTGGGCCTCGGCACGTGGGCCATGGGCGGCCCGTGGCAGTTCGGGTGGGGTCCGGCCGACGACGCCGAGTCGGTCGCCTCGATCCAGCATGCGGTCGAGCTCGGGGTGAACTGGGTCGACACGGCGGCTCTCTACGGCCACGGCCACGCCGAGGAGGTGGTGGCGAGAGCACTCGAGCCGTTCCAGCCCGGCGAAGACGTGCTCGTCTTCACGAAGTGCGGGCGGCGGTTCCCGGCGCCAGGGGAGGCAGGACCGATCCGCTACGACCTGAGCCCCGCATCGATCCGCGAGGAGTGCGAGCAGAGCCTCCGCCGGCTCCGGATCGAGCGCATCGATCTCTACCAGATCCACTGGCCCGACCGTGGTTTGGGGACGCCGGTCGAGGAGTCGTGGCAGGCCATGGCGGCGCTGCAGGACGAGGGGCAGGTTCGCTGGCTGGGCGTCTGCAACTTCTCCCTCGAGCTTCTCGAGCGCGTCGAAGCGGTGCGCCACGTCGACTCGCTCCAGCCGTCCTTCTCGCTGCTCAGCCGTTATCCGCTCGAGGCGCTGATCCCGTGGTGTCGCGAGCGCGGCACTGGCGTGCTCGCCTACTCGCCGATGGCCTCCGGTCTGCTCACCGGCTCCTTCGGCCGAGATGGCGTCGAGCGACTCGCGCCGGACGACTGGCGGCGGCGCTCGCCCATGTTCACCGAGCCGAAGCTCTCCCAGAACCTCGCGCTCGTCGAACGACTCCGGCCGGTTGGCGAGCGCCTCGGCTGCAGCCTGCCGGCGCTTGCGCTGGCGTGGACACTGGCGAACCCCGGCGTCACGGCGGCGATCGCCGGGGGGCGCCGGCCGTCCCAGGTGGACGGCTGGATCGAGGCGGCGGACGTCGCTCTCTCGGCAGCGGACCTCGCGGAGATCGAGCAGGCCGTCGAGGAGACGGGCGCGGGCACGACCGATCCACCCGTGCCACCTCCAGTCGAGCTCTAGCCACCGGGCGTGGACGAACGGGCAGGACGCATCGAAGCGGCCCTCGGCGGGCCAGGCGAGACGCGCTGGTTCCAGGCGCCGGGGCGCGTGAACCTGATGGGAGACCACACGGATTACAACGAGGGCTTCGTGCTCCCGATGGCGATCGACCGCGACTGCCTGATCGGCGTCCGAGCCCGGGGCGACGGCCGCATCGTCGTTTGCTCCCTCGACGTCCGGCAGGACGAGAGCGTCGTCGACGTCGCTGCCGACGGCAGCGACGAGCCGGCGGCCGTCACGCCTGGGTGGGGCCGGTACGTGGGAGGCGTCGTGCGGGAGTTGGCCGACCGGGGACGCCCGGAGGTCGGCGCGGACGCCGTCCTGTCCTCCGCCGTCCCGCTCGGCTCCGGGCTGTCTTCGAGCGCTGCCCTCGAGGTGGCGTGCGCGCTGTCCCTCTGCGCCGTCGCCGGGTTCGAGCTGTCCTCACGCGAGCTGGCAGAGGCGTGCCGCTCCGCCGAGCAGGTCGCGACCGGTGTTCCGTGCGGGATCATGGACCAGTTCGTCTCGCTAGAGGGGAGGCCGAGCGCGGCGCTCCTGCTCGACTGCCGCAGCCTCCAGGCCGAGCCGGTACCCCTCCCGGACGGGATCGCCGTCCTCGCCGTGCACTCCGGTATGCCCCGGATCCTCGCCGACAGCGCCTACGCGGAGCGGCGCGCCGCCTGCGAGGCGGCGGCAGAGCGACTTGGGGTGCGGGCGCTTCGCGACGTACGGCTCGACGACGTCGCAGACGATCCCTTCGCGCGCCACGTCGTCTCCGAGAACGAGCGCGTGCTGGCGACGGCGGCAGCGATCCGGGCCGGGGAGATCGAGCGCCTCGGGCCGCTGTTCGCCGCCAGCCACGCGAGCCTGCGCGACGACTACCGAGTCTCGACCCGCGAGCTGGACGCGCTCGTCGCCAGTCTCGTCGACGCGGGGGCCATCGCGGCGCGTCTGACCGGTGCGGGGTTCGGAGGGTGCGTCGTCGCCCTGGTCGGGAGCGGGGAGGAGGCGCGCGTGGCGAGAGAGGCCGAGGCGCGCTACCGCGAGGAAACGGGCCTCACTCCGAGGACGTATCGCTGCCGTGCGGTTGCGGGCGCCGGTGCGGTCGCACGCGAAGGTCAGATGGAGCGGTAAACGATCCGCTCCCGCGCGCCGGTCTCGCTCGAGCGGACGACGGCTTCGCAGACCTCCGCTGCGCGGTAGCCGTCCTCGAAGGTCGCGCCAACGGGTGCCACGTCCGTGTCCTCCGCGATCGCGCGCAGAAGATGGTGGATCTCGTGCACGAACGTCTCGCCCCAGCCGATGATGTGGCCGGGCGGCCACCAGAACTCCCACCACGGGTGGTCGGCCTCCGACACCAGCACGGTCTTGAAGCCGCGCGCGCGGTCGCCGTCGGCGCGGAACACCTGCAGCTCGTTCAGCCGCTCCATGTCGAACGCGAGCGACGCCTTCGAGCCGTTGATCTCCCACTGGAACGCGTTGCGCCGCCCCAGCGCGAGGCGCGTGGCCTCGATCGTCCCGACGGCGCCGTTCTCGAAGGATCGCCGCCGCCTCGATCGCGTCGTCGACCTCGCGGCCGGGGAGGAACGTCTTCACGAGAGCCGACACCGCTGCGAACTCGCCTACCAGCGACCGCGCCAGGTCGACGACGTGGGCGCCGAGGTCACCGAGCGCGCCCGACCCGGCCTCGTCGGGGTGGAAGCGCCAGGTGTCGAGAGTCGGGTCGTCGCCCCAGTCCTGCAGGTAGCGGCCGCGGAAGTGCCTGATCTCGCCGAGCTCGCCCGCCTCGATCATGTCGCGTGCGAGCCGGTTCGCCGGCACGAAGCGGTAGTTGAAAGCGCAGAGGTGCTTGACGCCCGTCGCCGCGACGCGCTTCCAGATCTCGTAGCTCTCGTCGGCCGTGCGGCCGAGCGGCTTCTCGCAGATGACGTGCTTGCCGGCCTCGGCCGCGGCGATCGTCGGCTCCGCGTGGAGCGAGTTCGGGCCGCCGTTGTCGAAAAGCCCGATCGACGGGTCGGAGACGATGTCGTGCCAGTCGGTCGTCCAGCGCTCGTAGCCGTAGCGCTCCGCCGCGTTACGTACCGCCTCTTCGTTCCTCCCGGCGATCGAGACGAGCCGCGGCACGAGCGGTGGCGGCCACGTCATGTACGCGATCTTCTTGAACGCGTTCGAGTGCGCCTTGCCCATGAATGCGTATCCGAGCATCCCGACGCCGATCTCCCTGCGCTCTCCGCCGGCCGCGACGTCTGGCGTCGCGCCGATCCCGCTCACGCGCCGCTCCGCTGCATGGCCGCGTCGAACGCGATGTCGGACGGGGTGAAGTCGGTGCGCCGCACGAACGCGAGCGCGTCCTGCGCGCCCCACTCGCGGTCCATGCCCGAGTCCTCCCACTCGATCGACAGCGGGCCCGTGTAGCCGATCCTGTTCAGCGCGCGAATCAGCGCCTCGAAGTCGACGTCGCCGTGGCCCGGGGAGACGAAGTCCCAGCCGCGCTCGAGCTCGCCGAAGTTCAGGTGTCCGCCGAGGATCGACTTTCGCCCGTCGAGGAGCTTCTTCGAGTCCTTGACGTGGACGTGGTAGATGCGATCTGCGAACTCGAGGACGTAGGCCGCGGAGTCGAGGTGCTGGTGGGCGAAGTGGCTCGGGTCGAAGTTGATCCCGAAGCCCTCGCGTCGGCCGATCGCGTCGAGCGCCTTCCGCGTCGTCACGAAGTCGTACGCGATCTCGGTCGGATGCACCTCCAGGCCGAAGCGCACGCCCTCGGTGTCGAACACGTCGACGATCGGGCCCCAGCGCTCCGCGAAGTCTGTGTAGCCGCGCTCGATCTCGGCAAAGTCGTTGGGCGGGAACGAGTAGAGCATGTGCCAGACGGCCGAGCCGGTGAAGCCGTTCACCTGGGTGACGCCGAGCCGAGCCGCGGCGCGGGCGGTGTCCTTCATCCGCTCGGCTGCGCGCTGACGGACACCCTCCGGGTCGCCGTCGCCCCAGACCTCGGGCGGCAGGATCGCCTGGTGCCGTCCATCGATCGGGTCGCAGACGGCCTGGCCGACGAGGTGGGCTCCGATCGCGAAGCAGTTCAGGTGATTGCGCTCGAGCACCTCCTGCACCGAGCGCACGTAGCCGTCCTCCGCCAGCGCCCGATCGACCTCGAAATGGTCGCCCCAGCACGCGAGCTCGAGCCCGTCGAAGCCCCATTCGCCGGCCTTGCGGGCGAGGTCCTCGAGCGGCAGGTCGGCCCACTGGCCGGTGAAGAGCGTCACGGGGCGCGCCATGCCGCACGGATACTACGACTCTGGGCTTAAATGGGGGGATGGCAACGCCCGCCGCCGTGCCCGCCGGCCGGCCGACGCTGCAGTTCCGGGGCACGGCGTACCCGGTTCTGCTGCCGACGCTGCGCGATCCGCGTCTGCACCTGGCCGCAGTCATCGTCTCGCTGCAGATCCTCGGGCAGACGGCGTTCGACTTCGACCTCTCGATCGCGCAGATCCTGATCTCGCTCGCGACCTGCGCCGTGCTCGAAATGGGCATTGCGTTCCGCCGGGAGCACGTGATCATGTGGCCCGCCAGTGCGCTCCTGACCGGCAACGGCGTCGCATTCGTCCTGCGCGTGCCCGGCACGGTACACGGAGACTGGTGGAGCACGAACGGATGGTGGATCTTCGCGGGGACTGCAGCCGTCTCGCTGCTCTCGAAGTACGTGATCAAGTGGCGCGGGAACCACGTCTTCAACCCGTCCAACTTCGGTCTCGTGCTGTGCTTCCTGATCCTCGGGAAGGACCGGGCCGAGCCGCTCGACTTCTGGTGGGGGCCGATGTCCCCGTGGATGGCGCTCGCGCTCGTGATCATCGTCGCAGGCGGCCTCGCGATCCTCCTCCGGCTGAAGCTGATCGGGATCGCGATCGCCTTCTGGCTGACCTTCGCCGCGGGCATGGCCGTGATCGCCGGAGGCGGGCACGACATGACCGCGCGATGGCACCTCGGCCCCGTGACCGGGCGCTACTTCTGGTGGGTGCTGATCACCTCGCCCGAGGTCCTGGTGTTCATGTTCTTCATGATCACCGACCCGAAGACGACGCCGAAGGGACGATTGGCGCGAATCGTCTACGGCGCAGGGATCGGACTGCTCGCGACGCTCCTGATCGCACCGATGCGCACCGAGTTCGCTGCCAAGGTGGCGCTCCTGGGATCTCTCACGATCGTGTGCGCTGCGCGACCCGCGCTCGAATGGCTCCTGCCCGCCGCCGGCTCGCGGGACGACCGCATCTCGGCCTGGGCCGCTCGCGTCGCCGCCCGCGGGCGTGCGGGCTTCGCCCGGATCGGCGCCGTCGGCCTCGTCGGCGTCGCGGGCTTCGCCGGCCTCGTCGTGCTGGCCGGCATTCCGGCCCGCCCCGGGACCGCCGCGGCCGCGCTCAGGGACACGGGCCGGATCCCGCAGGTGTCGATCCTCCACTCGTCGGGTGTGTCGTCACAGCTCGACCGGAAGACGTCGCTCGTGATCGCACACAGCCTGGTCGCCGACTTACGAAGCCAGGCGCGGGCGCTCCGGTTGCGGAACGCGAAGCTCGTCGGGTCGGGCCTCTGCTGCAACGCGCTCACGGAGGTGCAGAGGAGTGTCGCGGGGGCGAAGGGCTGGCCGATCACCGTCCGGACGTACAGGCTCGACCACATGGCCGTGAAGCTCCGCCCGGCGCAGGGGCAGGGGGAGCCGATCGTCGTCGCCCGAGTGAGCGGCGCAGCGCAGGACACCGTCTACGAGGGCACGCCGCTGAAGATCGTCCAGCGCAACCCTTCGGCGCCGTTCACGGGAACGTTCCAGCTCGACCTGAGCGGCTCGGGCTACGAGATCATCTCCCTCACCGGCGCGAAGGTCAGCGCCCCGAAGCCGTCGACCCCGTCGAACCTCCTCGTCGCGAAGAGCTTCGACGGCGTCCGCCTCCAGGACGTCGCCTCGAAGGTCGGGCTCGGCGGCTTCCGGCAGGACGACTTCCGCTACGGCGTCTCGCTCAACGTCCACTCGATGATGGGCGGCGGTCTCTGCTGGCTCGATTACAACAACGACGGCTGGATGGACCTGTTCGTCGTCAACTCGTACACGGACGAGAACAGCGACGAATGGAACGCGAGGGGGGGCCTGCCTCGCAGCGCACTCTTCGAGAACGTGCATGGCCGTTTCGTGAACGTCAGCTCCCGCTCGCACGCGAACGTCGCGGCGCAGGGAGACGGCTGCGTCGCCGGCGACTTCAACGGCGACGGCTACACCGACCTCCTGATCACGACCAGCACGTACAACGTGCTTCTCTGGAACAACGGCAACGGGACGTTCACGGACGGGACGCACGCAGCGGGGATCGACGCCTTCGGCACGTACGGGTGGCACACCGGCGCGACAGTGGCCGACGTGAACGGCGACGGCCGTCCCGACATCTTCGTGTCGGGGTACGCCGACGTGAACGCGCCGGTGGGGTCGACGTTCGGGTTCCCGCGCAATTTGAAGGCGTTCCGTGATCTTCTGTACCTCAATGAGGGCCCAGACGCGGCGGGGCATTCGCGCTTCCGTGAGGTGTCGACGCAGGCGGCAATCGATCGGGCCGCAACCGACCACAGCCTCGGGGCCGCGTTCATCGACGTGAACGGCGACGGGAGACCTGATCTCTACGTCGCGAACGACCTCGACCCGAACCGGCTGTACCTGAACGAGCCGGGAGGGCCGCTGGGCTTCCACTTCGTCGAGGTGGGCCGCAAATGGGGGGTCGCCGACAGGGGTGCCGGAATGGGTATCGCAGCGCAGGACTACTCGGCCGACGGTCGCGCAGATCTGTTCGTGACCGACTCGCGCGGGCAGGGGCAGGCCGCCTTCCGGAGCACCGGCGGCGCGTCGCTCGCGAACGCCAGCAAGGTCTTCGCCCGCGCGATCGGGACGAACGGCACCGGCTGGGGCGATTCGTGGATCGACCTCGCGAACGACGGGCTGCTCGACCTCGTGGTGGCGAACGGCGCGATCCCGGTGACGAACCTGAAGAAGGACGCAGGCCCGATCAAGGTCCTCGAGAACACCGGGAGCCGGTTCGCCGACGCGTCGGCGGCCGTGGGGCTACGACCAGGGCCACTCGTCAACGGCCGTGGGTTGGCCGCCGCCGACTACGACAACGACGGGCGGGTGGACATCGCGGTCAACTCGATCGGCGGCAAGCTGATCCTGCTGCACAACACCGGCGCGTCGGGCCACTGGCTCGAGGTCAGCCTGGCGAGGTTCGCGCCCGGTGCGGTCGTGACCGTCGTCCTGCCCGATGGTCGCCGCTTCGTCCGCGAGATCCAGGCAGGGAGCAGTTACCTGTCGTCCGAGGACCCGCGGGCCCACTTCGGCCTCGGCGCGACGATCAGGCTGAAGGAGGTCGACGTCCGCTGGCCGGGCGGCAAGACGACGCGCCTGGAGAACGTCGCCGCCGACCAGATCGTGACCGTGGCGCGGTAGTCAGCGCCCCGAGCGGATTTGCAGCCTGCGCGCGATCGTGTCGAGCGTGACGGCGAGCAGGAGAATGATCCCGGTCACGATGTAGATGACGCCGCTCGTGTAGCCGGCCGTGTTGAGCCCGTTCGAGACCGTTGCGAGGACGAGCGCGCCGAGGAATGCGGCCCGCACCTCGCCGCGGCCGCCGAAGAGGCTGACGCCTCCGATCACTGCTGCCGCGATCGCATCGAGCAGGAGCTCTCCGCCGCCGAAGCTGAGGCTGACCGAGCTGATGTTGGCGGCGAGGATGATGCCGCCGACTGCCGCCATGCCGCTCGAGATCATGAACACGAGGACGCGGATCCGCGGGACGTTGATGCCCGCCCGCCGGGCGGCCTCGGCATTGCCGCCGACGGCGTAGACGTGACGGCCGAAGGTCGTTCGCTTGGCGAGGAACGTCAGGACGACGAGGAAGATGACGACGAGGACGCCGGCCAGCGGGAGACCGAGCGGCGTTCCCTGCACCTCCGCGTTGTTGCAGATGGCGACGGTCCCGAAGGCGGCGACGGCGACCCCGATCAGCTTGGCGGCGACGAGCCACGGGTTCTGGCTCGTGACGCTGGCGCGCCGCCTGCTGGCCACGCCTCCGAGCACCACGAGAGCGTAGAAGCCGGTGATCGCCGCGGCGATGATCCAGCCTGCCGTGCGGCTGAAGCCATAGGTGGCTGTGTAGTTGACCCAGCGGTCCTGGATGATGATCGAGCCCGGTCCCGCGAGCTGTCGCAGGATCACGCCCTGCCAGATCAGGAAGCCGGCAAGCGTCACGACGAAGGAGGGAACGCCGACGTACGCGACGATCGAGCCCTGCCCCACGCCGATCACGACGCAGATGGCGACGGCGGCCAGCATCGCCAGCAGCCCGTGGATCTGGTGCCCGCTGCCGGGGTTTTGGAGCTCGGCAACCGTTACGGCGCCGATCCCGGCCACATAGCTGATCGAGAGATCGATCTCGCCGAGCAGGAGGACGAAGACGACGCCGTAGGCGAGCATCGCCGTTCCCGCCATCTGGATGAGGATGTTGACGAAGTTGACCGGGGTGAAGAAGTTCGTCGCCTTGAAGCCGAAGAAGATGACGATGAAAACGAGCCCGAGAACGATGGGCAGGACTCCGAGGTTGCCCGACCTGATGTTGTCGGTGCCGCGCTGTACGAGGCCGGCCAGGCCGCTCGGCTCCTCAGCTTCGGGAGCGTCCTTCACAGCGGCTTCGGTGGCGCTCACGAAGTCGCGCTCGCCGTCTGCGCAACACCGGAGACCTTCGTGGGCTTGCCGGCGGTGATCGCCTCGACGACCTCCTGCTGGGTCGTCGTGGCGCGCTCGAAGACACCGACGTTCCGGCCGAGACGGAGAACGGTGATGCGGTTCGCGGTCTCGAAGATGTCGTGCAGGTTGTGGGAGATGATGACGACCGAGAGCCCCTGCTCCGCCAGCCGCCTGACGAGCGCGAGCACCTGCTCGGTCTGCGCGACGCCGAGGGCGGCGGTCGGCTCGTCGAGGATCACGAGCTTCGAGTTCCACATCACGGCCCGCGCGACGGCGACCGACTGTCGCTGACCTCCCGAGAGCGTGGCCACGGGTTGCCGGATCGAGCGGATCGTCGTCACCGCCAGCGACTTGAGCGTTGTGGCCGTGTGCTGCTCCATCGCAGGCTCGTTCAGCCGCTGGGACCAGTCGTGCTCCTCTCGGCCGAGGTACATGTTCTGGACGACGTCGAGGTTGTCGCAGAGGGCGAGATCCTGGTAGACGACCTCGATCCCGAGCTTGGCCGCATCCTTCGGGCCGTGGATCGACACCGGCTTGCCCTCGAAGAGGAACTCACCGCTGTCGGCGGCGTGCGTGCCGGCGATGCACTTGATCAGCGTCGACTTGCCGGCGCCGTTGTCGCCGGCAAGCGCCATCACCTCGCCGTGCCGTACCTCGAAATCGATATCTGTCAGCGCCTCCACCGAGCCGAAAGTCTTCGTGATGCCCCGGAGCTGAAGGAGTGGCGTCTCGGTCATGTGGCGCGTTTCCTACCAGAAAATGGGTGGAGGCGCCCAAAAGGGCGCCTCCACTGTCACTCGGCTTCGCCTACTTGCAGTACTTCTTGAACTCGCCGACGCACACGGCGCTCCTCTTGATGAACTTGTCCCTGTAGAGGATGTTGATGTTCGCCTTCGTGATCCAGGTGACGGGGAGCGCCACCGTCGGAACGTTCTTGCTGCCGTTATTCCTGATCGTGGTCTTAGCGATCGGCTTGCCCCTGAGGAGTGCGATCGCAGCCGCGGCCGCCGCGGCTGCCTGCTTGGGTACGGGCTTGTAGACCGTGCCCGTCTGCCAGCCGGAGATGATGTACTGCGCGCCTTCGACTGTCGCATCCTGCCCGCTGAGCGGGATCGGCTTCAGGTGCTTGGCCTTCAGCTGCGCGACCACGGCGCCGGCGATGTTGTCGTTCGCCGCGATGGCCCCGTCGATCTTGTTGTTCGTCTTGACCAGCATCTGCGCGAAGACCGCGTTCGCCTCGCCGTTTGCCGACCAGGCGGGCACGAACTGCTGCGGGCCCTTGACGATTTTCCCGCTCTTGAACAGCGGGTTCAGGATGTCGTCGTTTCCGCTCTTGAACCACGCCGCGTTCGTGTCGGTCGGGCTGCCCCAGAGCTCAGCGACGACCGGCTTCGTCTTGCCCTTGAGGGCGGCGAGGATGCCCGTTGCCTGCGCCCGTCCGACCTTGTTGCCGTCGAACGTGATGTAGGCGGACGCGGGGCCGTTCGGGACCAGGCGGTCGTAGTCGATCGCCTTGCCGCCCTTCGACGTGAACGACTTCTCGATCGCCGCGGCCGAGCCCGGATCGATCATGGTCTCGATAACCACCTTCGCGCCGGCGGCCAGACATGCGGCAGCCTGTGCCTTCTGCTTCTGCGCGTCGTTCAGTGCGTTGGTGATCGACGCGGTGACGCCGGCCTTCTTGAACGCAGCGGCCATGTCAGGCGCGTCGAACTGCACCCAGCGGACGGACGAACTGGTGTCCGGCAGCAGGACGCAGACCTGGAAGCTCGCGGCCTTCGAAGCTGTCGCGACCGCGCTCATCACAGCGGCAGCGAGGACGACGAGCCCCACCGCCACCCACTTACTGAAAATCCTTCTCACTTGATGCCCTCCTCCTTGGAAAATTTCGACCAGACGTGTCCGATTGCAACGACTCCTAGCTCGTCTCCGCGTGCACGGCCCCCTTTCTGCCCACGGGACGCCACGCGGCCTGCCTGGCCTCGACCGCGCTCCCGAACTGTACAAGGGTTTGCCTGCGGATCAGCCGGAGAGCGTTCGTGCTCTGGGTGACGAGCGCGAGCGCGCCCAGGACCTCCGCGCGTTCGCCGAGTTCTCCGTGGACGACCCTCACGGCCGCCGCCGCGCCCGGGAGCGCGTAGCGGTCGATCGAGTCCCTGATTCCGTCCAGCAGCGGCTCGCCCGCCTCGCTCAGCTCGCCGCCGACGACGACCGCCTCGAAGTTGAGGGCGTTGCAGAGATCGGCGAGGACACGGCCGATCGCGCGACCGGCGTCGTTGACGACCCGGGTGGCGCCGAGATCGCGCGCCGCGAGCAAATCGAGCACGTCGCGCCCCGTCACCTCGTGGCCCTGTGCGGGCCGGAGCAGCGTGCGGATCGCGCCCTCCGCCGCGACCGACTCGAGACAGCCGCGGTTGCCGCAGCGGCAAACGACGCCGTCGGCGAGCACCTGGACGTGTCCGATCTCGCCGGCGAGCCCGGCGACCCCGTGGTGGAGGCGCCCGTCGATCACGAGCCCGGCACCGACGCCGGAGCCGAGGCGGACGTAGACGACGTCGGTCAGGCCGCGACCGGCGCCGAAGGACACTTCCGCGAGCGCACCGAGGTTCGCGTCGTTGTCGACCTCGACGGGGAGGCCGAGCCGCTCCGAGAGCATGTCGCGCGGTGACTTCCCCGCCCAGCCGGGGAGGATCGTCGCCGACCCGACGGTGCCCGTCCGCCCGTCGATCGGCCCCGGCAGGCCCACGCCGGCGCCGATCAGCTCGGACTCGTCGATACCTGCCGCGACGCGGAGCGCTTCGATGATCTCGACGGCCGCGTCGATCGCGTCCGACGCCGAGTAGTCGACGTCGATTTCCGTGCAGTCCTCGCCGAGAACGGTCGACGAGAGGTCGGCCAGCGCGACCCGGACGCGGTCGTGGTCGAAGTCGATGCCGACGGCGACTCCGGCGGAGCGGTCGAGGCGCAGGAAGGCGGGCGGCCGCCCGCGGCCGGGATGGCGCTCGCCGTCGGCCTCCTCGACCACGAGGCCTCGTGCCTGGAGATCGGCGACCAGGCTCCCGACCGTCGTGCGCGACAGGCCGGTCAGCCTGGCGAGGTCGCTCCGGCTCACGAGGCCGTGACCGCGAAGCGCGTCGAGAACGAGAACGCAGTTGCGTTCGCGAAGGACGCCTGTAGAGCGCTCGCCGTCGAGCTCAGCCAACCGAATCCTCCCCGCGCGCCGAATTCCGCCGAATTGCGAGCTTGAACCCTCTAACACTCGCCCGGGTTCGTCAAGAGGCATACAAAATTCGTCCCGGTCATACTTCCGACCGTGCGCGGGCAGTCGACGAGAGGAGAAGCATGCAGCGCGTCCTGATCCTGACTGCGGACTCCGGTGAGGAGCTCGAGGTCTACTACATGCTCTACCGGCTGCGGGAGGCCGGCTACGAGGTCGACGTCGCCGCCCCGCAGCGGAAGCGGTTGCAGCTCGTCGTCCACGACTTCGAGGAGGGCGCCGACACCTACGTCGAGCGGCCGGGGCGAGGCCTCGACGCCGACCTCGCCTTCTCGGAGGTCGACCCGGAGCGCTACGCCGCCGTGCTCATTCCCGGCGGCCGCGCACCCGAGGTGATCCGCGGCGACGCCGACGTGAAGCGGATCGTCGCGCACTTCTTCGACAACGACCTGCCGGTGGGGCACATGTGCCACGGCGTCCAGGTACCGGCCGCGTTCGGCTACATACGCGGGCGCAAGGTGTCTGCCTTCCCGCCGCTCGCGCCGGACGTCGAGGCGGCCGGCGGCGAGTTCGTCGAGGGCAAGGACGTCGTCGACGGCAACATGGTCTCGGCGACGGGCTGGACCGACCTCGCCGAGTGGTCGAAGGCGTTCATGGAGGTCCTCGAGCGCGCGCCGGTGCCGGCGTGAAGACGAGCCTCGGCATCTGGGCGTTCGGCTCGATGGTCACCCGGTTCGTGCCGGGCGGCTACCAGCCGCAGTGGGCCGGCGAGACGACGGCACAGCGCGTGCGGCGCGCCGTCGACGGCCTGGGAGACCTGATCGACGGCTACGAGTTCCACTACCCGCAGGAGCTCTCCGAGGAGAACGTCGAGGAGGTGAAGGAGGCGCTCGGCGCGCACGACGTCTATTGCCTCGCTGGCGGCCTCCACCTCGATCCGCGCTTCGGCCGCGGCGGCCTCGTCAACCCCGATCCGGCGACGCGCGCCGAGGCGGTCAAGATCGCGGTTGCAGCGGCTCGGTTCGCGGGCGAGCTCGGCGTGCCGCTGATCGTCTGGCCGGGGATCGAGGGCTACAACTACCCGTTCCAGACGCCGTACAAGGAGAGCTGGGGCTGGTTCGTGGACGGGCTGGGCGAGGTCGCCTCCACTTGCAAGGAGGGCGGCGTCGAGCTCTGGCTCGAGCATAAGAACTCCGAGCCGGCGATGAAGATCCTGATGCGCAACATCGGCATGACGCTGCACGTGATCCACACGCTGCGCGGCCGCGGCCTCGACAACGTCAAGGTCAACATGGACTGGCAGCACCTGATCATGAACGGCGAGAACCTCGCCGAGTACGCGGCCCTGCTGGCGGCAGAGGGCCTGATGGGCCACCACCACGCCAACTCGGGCTGGGGCACGTTCGACGACGACAACATGGTCGGCGCGACCGCGTTCATGGAGACGCTCGAGCTCGCGGTCGAGCTGCACCGAGCGGGCTACGGCGACGACGGGCGGCGCCTCGGCTTCGACCTCTACCCGTACACGGAGGACGCGGTCGAGGCGGTGCGGCGGAGCGTCGTGCAGTGGCGATTCATCGAGTCGGTCGCGGCCAGGATCGATGACGCGAAGCTCCGCGAAGCGCAGTCGCGGAAGGATGCGGTCGCGGCGTACGAGCTCGTCTACGCCGCGCTCGGCGCCTGAGCACCGGGAAACGGCCGGTTTCCCTGTGGGCCCCCTTCCCTTTGTGACCGCGTCTCGAGCGGCTCGAACTGCGCCCGGGCAGAGCCCGGGCTCCGCGGCGGGTGGTCCCGCGTGACGACGCTGGTGGGGCTCGATGTAGGAACCACCGGCGTCAAGGCGGTCGCGATCTCCCCCGACGGCGAGGTGCTGGCGACCGACGAGGAGCAGTACGCGCTCTCGACGCCAGAGCCGGGCTGGGCCGAGCAGGATCCCGAGGACTGGTGGCGCGCTGCCGAGGCGGTGCTCGCGCGGCTGCCGTTCGACGAGATCCGGCTCGGCTACTCGGGCCAGATGCACGGGCTCGTCTGCCTGGACGAGGCCGACCGCGTCCTGCGCCCGGCGATCCTCTGGAACGACCAGCGGACGGCGGCCGAGTGCGCCGAGATCGAGGAGCGGATCGGGCTCGAGCGGCTGATCGAGCTGACCGGCAACCGTGCGCTGACAGGCTTCACGGCGCCGAAGCTCCTCTGGCTGCGGCGCCACGAGCCCGAGGTGTACGGGCGGATCGGGAGCATCCTGCTCCCGAAGGACTACGTGCTCCTGCGGCTGACCGGCGAGCACGGGATCGACGCGGCGGACGCGTCGGGGACGCTGCTCTTCGACGTGCGCGGACGGCGCTGGTCGGACGAGGTCACGGAGGCGCTCGAGATCCCGCGCGAGTGGCTGCCGCCCGCCTCCGAGTCGACCGTGCACGGCGGCGCAGGCGACCAGCAGGCGGCCGCACTCGGCGTCGGCGTCGTCCGGCCGGGCACGTTGTCGGTCGTCCTCGGCACGTCCGGCGTCGTCTTCGCGGCGCTTCCGGAGTACCGCGCAGAGCCCCAGGCTCGCGTCCACGTCTTCTGCCATGCGGTACCCGGGACGTGGGAGGCGATGGGCGTGATGCTGAGCGCCGCGGGCGCGCTGCGCTGGTTCCGGGACGCACTCGCGCCCGGAGCGTCGTTCGAGGAGCTCGTCGCCGAGGCGGAGGAATGGCCACCCGGCGCGGAAGGCCTCACCTTCCTGCCCTACCTGGCCGGCGAGCGCACGCCCCACGCGGACCCGTCCGCGCGAGGCATGTTCGAGGGCCTGTCCCTCAGGCACGGCCGGGGAGGGCTCGTCCGCGCCGTCCTCGAGGGCGTCGCGTACGGGCTTCGCGACTCGCTCGAGCTCCTGCGCGGCCTCGGCGTCGACGCGCAGGTCGGCCGTGCGTCGGGCGGCGGCGCTCGCAGCCGGCTCTGGCTCGAGATCGTGGCCTCGGTGCTCGGCGTACCGCTCGAGCTGACCGAGGTGGAGGAAGGTTCCGCGTACGGCGCAGCGCTCCTCGCCGGTGTCTCGAACGGCGTCTTCGCGAACGCGGAGGAGGCGGTCGCCGCGTGCGTGCGGGTGCGCGACAGGATCGAGCCGAACGAGGCGTGGAGCCGTGTGTACGACGAGGGCTATGCTCGCTACCGCGCGCTCTATCCGGCCGTCAAATCTCTGGAGGAACGATGAGCTACGAGCCCGTCCGGTGGGGGATCGTCTCGACCGCCGACATCAACCGCCTCGTGATCCCGCCCGCCCAGGCGTCGCCGAAGGTCGACCTCGTCGCCGTCGCGAGCCGCACGCAGGAACGCGCAGACGAGTACGCGGCGAAGTGGGGCATTCCCCGCGCTCACGGCTCGTACGAGGCGCTGCTCGCCGACCCGGAGATCGAGGCCGTCTACATCTCGCTGCCGAACACGATGCACTGCGAGTGGTCGATCAAGGCCGCACGAGGCCGGAAAGCACGTGCTCTGCGAGAAGCCGATGGCCAGCAAGCCGGATGAGGTCGACGAGGCGTTCGACGCTGCCGATGCGGCCGGCACGCTCCTGATGGAGGCGTTCATGTGGCGCCACAACCCGCAGACGAAGCGCCTGCGCGAGCTTCTCGACGAGGGCGCGATCGGCGATCTGCGGGTCATCCGCTCCTGTTTCTCGTACGGGCTCTACGACGACGACAACATCCGCCTGCGCACGGACGTCGAAGGTGGCGCGCTGATGGACGTCGGCTGCTACTGCGTCAGCGGCTCGCGCTTCGTCGCGGGCGAGGAGCCCGACTTCGTCTACGGGCAGCAGTGGACAGGGCCGAGCGGGACGGACTGGGCCTTCACGGCCTCGCTCCGGTTCCCGGACGACGTCCTGGCGCCTCTTCGACTGCGGCACGGCGCTTCCGAACCGCGACGAGCTGGAGGCGATCGGCAGCGAGGGCTCGCTGTTCCTCGACGATCCCTGGCACGCGCGCGAGCCGGTCATCGAGCTGCATCGCGGGGACGGCGTGGAGCGGATCGAGATCGAGCCCGAGGACTCGTACGGCCTCGAGCTCGAGAACCTCAGCGACGCGATCCGCGGCGAGGGGAAGCCGCTGCTCGGCCGCGACGACGCCGTCGCGCAGGCGCGCGTGATCGAGGCGCTGTTCAGCTCCGCGGCCTCGGGCGTCGCGCTCGAGCTCGACTAGAGGAAGTCGCGAATCGCGGCGGCGCGCTCGTGGAGGCCGCGGCGATCAGTGACTGCGAGCTGGAGGTCGAGCGGCGCGAGCATGAGATCGTGGTCGCGCCAGCGGACCGTCTCGAGGCGTGACGCGGCATCCGGCCCGTAGTCGTTCGGCGACGCGTACGTGTCGATCTCCGGGTCGACGCCCGCGACCCACTCGATCCGCGCGTGCAGGAACGCTCGTCCGAAGTAGCGTGCGATCCACGTGCCGGGACGGTTGACGCTGACCGGCTCGATGTGGACGTGGCGGAACGCCTCCGCGGCGGCGGTCGGATCCGTGACGACGATGTCCAGGTCGTGGGGGACGACCTCGATGCCGCGCGCGGCGAGCGCCCCGGTGCCGACCAGGAACCAGTCGGCCCGCACCGTCGCGAGGCGCATCGCCATGGCGTCGAGCGCGTCCTCCCAGGGCGGGATGCGCCGCCCCGACGCCTGGTCGAGCACCTCGTCGACCGTGTGCTTGAAGTGGACGTAGGTCTCGTGCAGTCCCGGAGCGTCGGCCGGGAAGCTGCGCACGAAGCCGCCGTTCTCCTCCGTGAACGCCAGCCCGCGGAGCGCGCGGCGCAGGTCGGGCTCGTCCGTGTGCGCGACGAACAGCCCCTTCGCGCCTGCCATCCGGAGCTCTGTCGAGACGCTCACGCCCGCAGCACCCGTTCGAGCGCGGCGGCGCCGTTGCCGACGACGGGCCGCCCGTGGGAGACGAGGACGTGATCGATCGGCAGCTCGAGCAGCGGCAGGAGGCTCGCGCGCAGCTCTTCCTGCCCCACGCCGTCCGGAAGCCACGAGGCGGGACAGAGCCGGAGCGACCCGCTGTCACCGCCGAGGATCACGTCTCCCGCGACCAGCGCACGATGAGCGGGGAGAAAGAGCACGACCTCGTTGCTGCGCGCGGTCGCGTGCGCAACGATGCCTCCGGGAAGCGAATCGCCGGCCCGGAACGTTCGCACTCCCGGGCCTGTGCGCCGCTCGACCGCCGCCCGAGCCCGCGAGGGCGCCCACACCCGGGCGTCGTAGCGCTCGGCGAGCTCGCGGGCGCTCCTCGCGTGCCAGAAGACGGTGATGAGGACGTGGACGGGCATGCCCAGCCTGGCCACGTCGCGGTCGAGCGCGGCCAGGAAGCGCTCGCGGTCCTCGGTCGGCACGAGCGGGTCGACGAGACAGGTCGCGTCCGCGGACTCGACGTACACGCAGCCGACGTCCTGCCGCCATTCCTCGTGGTAGCCGGTCCAGCGCCACAGCCCGTCCTCGATGCGATCGACTTCCATCAATCCGCCCGGTCGTTCAGTTTCGTATCTTCCTTGGACACGGTTACCCAACCAAGGAGGATCTCGTGCGGGTACGCATCGCAGTCGTCACCGCCGTCGTGGCCCTCGGGTCCGCAGGCGCTGCGATGGCCTTGAGCTCGGCGACTCCCAAGCTGAACGGGACGGTCGGTCCGGGCTTCACGATCTCCCTGAAGGACTCGAAAGGGCACAAGGTCAAGACGCTCAAGGCCGGGTCGTACAAGTTCGCGATCAACGACAAGGGTGACATCCACGACTTCAGCCTGGCGCAGAAGACGGGTGGGAAGTTCCACAAGGAGCTGACCGGCGTCTCCTTCACAGGCAAGAAGACCGTCACCGTCAAGCTCGCGAAGGGGAAGTGGCAGTTCTACTGCTCCGTGCACTCGGACTCGATGTTCGGGAACTTCACGGTCAATTAGTCAAGGTCGATTAGTGCGGCACCGGGCGGGCGGCGGCCTCGACGGCGCCCGCCCGCCACTCGCTCACGAGGCCGGCGTCAGGCACCCGGGAGGGGCTCGCCGTCCCGACGTGGGAGACATACGACCTGCTCTCGCACCATGATGGCTTCTGATCGCCGCGACATCCCTCGATGCAGGGAGTTTCGGGGTCGTCGAACACGCCTCCCGATCCGATGATCAAGGAATGCTGACCTATCAATTGATCGCGGCGGCAACGGCCGGGCTGGTCTTCTGTTGGCTGATTGCGACGAACTGGAACTCGTAGACGTGGCGGCGGCCCCGCATCTGCGGCCCCGTCCACGAGCCGGCTAGGCCAGCTCGAGCTCTTCCACGCGACCGTCCTGGATCCGCCAGGCACGGAGCTCGCCGGTCGGGCGCGACAGGATCAGGTACGGCTTGCCCTCCCAGAGGCCGATGTTCTCGACGTCGGTGCGGGAGGGCTCTGCCTTGTCGGTGGGGTGCGAGTGGAAGACGGCTAGCTCGTAGCCCTCGTCCTCGAGGAAGAAGTCCGTGGGGTCGTGCGGCTTCAGCTCGAAGCGGTACGGGCTGGCAGCGGTGTTCTCGGCCGGGAGGAAGCGCTCGGCCACGTCGTCCCGGATCGCGATCAGCCCGCAGGCTTCGTTCGGAGCCTCCGCGGCCGCGTGCGCCTCGAGCGCCCGGCGCACCGCGGCGGGGACTACCACCAGTGGCCGCTCTCCATCGAGGCGCCCGGGTCGGGAGCGTCCCAGAAGTCCGCGGAGAGGTACTTCCAGCCCGCGTCGGCGAGGATGCAGACGATCACGGCGCCCTCGTCCGCCTCCTCGGCGAGCCGGCGGGCGACGTGCACGACGGCCCCGGCCGAGACGCCGGCGAAGATGCCTTCGCGCTCGAGCAGCGCGCGGAGGCCCGCGACCGACTCGGCGTTCGACACCAGCAGCTTCCGGTCGAGCTTGGAGACGTCGAGGATCGGCGGGACGTAGCCGTCCTCGAGCGAGCGGAGGCCCATCACGGGGTCGCCCGGCAGCGGCTCGGCGGCGGCGACGACGACGTCGGGGAAGCTCTCGCGCAACCGCTCGCCGGTGCCCATGAGCGTGCCGCCCGTGCCGAGGCCGGCGACGAGGACGTCGACGCGATCGAGCGCCTCGGCGATCTCGGTGCCGGTCCCCTCGTAGTGGGCGCGGGGGTTGAACTCGTTCGCGTACTGGAACGGCATGTAGTAGCGCGGCTCGCTCGCGGCCAGCTCGAGCGCGAGGCGCACGGCGCCGTTCGAGCCCTCGGCGGCGGGCGAATCGATGATCTCGGCGCCGTAGATGCGCAGCAGCCGCTTGCGCTCCTCGGTCGCGTTCTCCGGCATCACGCAGGTGAGCCTGTAGCCCTTGAGCCGGGCGATGAACGCGAGCGAGATGCCGGTGTTACCGCTCGTCGGCTCGAGCAGCTCTCGGCCGGGCTGGAGCTCGCCGGAGGCCTCGGCGGCCTCGATCATCGCCTTCGCGACGCGGTCCTTGATCGAACCGGTCGGGTTCTGGCCCTCGAGCTTCGCGTAGATCGAGACGCCCGGCGGCGAGAGGCGGGCGAGCTCGACGAGCGGCGTGTGGCCGACCAGCTCGAGGAGCGACGGCGCGAGGTCGACGCGCTGGCCGCCGGCCATCGCCGGCAGCAGGATCACGGTCGAGCCGTCGGCGACCTCGGTCTCGAGCCCGTCGAGGGTGCGCACGTCCTCGCCCTCGACGTAGACGTTGACGAAGGGTGCGAGCTCGCCTCCGTCGAACACCTGGCCGCGCAGGGTGGGGAAGCGCTCGCCGAGGTCGTCGAGCAGGTCGCGGACCGTGTCGCCGGTCGCCTCGACCTCGCGCGCGCCGCCGGTCGCGGTGCGCAGCGTGGGGGGGATGCGGACAGTCGGCATCAGTGGACCTCCGCCGGGCGCCCCTGGCAGAACTCGACGTAGTCGATGTACTCGGTGATCGTCGGCGACTCGCCGCAAACGGGGCAGGACGGGTCGCGCCGCAGCTTGACCTCGGTGAACGAGGGCGCGAGCGCATCGAAGAGGAGCAGCCGGCCGATCAGAGAGTCGCCGATCCCGAGGGCGAGCTTGATCGCCTCGTTGGCCTGCAGCGAGCCGACGATGCCGGGCAGCACGCCGAGCACGCCGCCCTCGGCGCAGCTCGGAGCGAGCTCCGGCGGCGGCGGCTGGGGGAACAGGCAGCGATAGCAAGGGCCCTCGAACGGCTTGAAGACGGTGACCTGGCCCTCGAAGCGGAAGATCGAGCCGTGCACGATCGGGATGCGGTGCCAGACGGACGCGTCGTTGAGGAGATAGCGCGTCGGGAAGTTGTCGGCGCCGTCGACGATCACGTCCCAGCCCTCGCCGAGGATGCGGTCGACGTTCTCCGACGTCAGCCGCTCCTTGAAGAGGCGTACCTGCACGTCGGGGTTGAGCGCCTCGATCGTCTGCTTCGCCGACTCGGCCTTCGACTCTCCGAGCCGCTCGGTCGAGTGGACGATCTGGCGCTGCAGGTTGGTCGCGTCGACGACGTCGTCGTCCACGATGCCGAGCGTCCCGACGCCGGCCGCGGCCAGATAGAGCGAGGCGGGGGAGCCGAGGCCGCCCGCGCCGATCAGCAGCATGCGCGAGTCGAGGAGCTTGATCTGGCCCTCCTCGCCGACCTCGGGGATCAGCAGGTGCCGGCTGTAGCGCTGGCGCTTGTCGGTGTCGAGCGTCCGTGGCAGCACGGTCGGGAAGCCGTTCCGCTTCCAGTCCGTGTAGCCGCCCGCAAGGGAGTAGACCGTCTCGTAGCCCATCTCGCCCAGCGTCTTCGCTGCGAAGGCGGAACGCGAGCCGCCGGCGCAATAGACGACGACCGGTCGGTCGTGGTCGGGAAGCGCCTGCTCGGCCTGCGACTCGAGGAAACCGCGCGGGATGTGGACGGCGCCCGGGATATGACCCTCCTGCCACTCGTGGAGTTCGCGTACGTCGAGCAGGATCGGCGCATCGTCGCTCTCGAGCAGACCGGCCGCCGCAGGCGCGTCCACTTCGTCGATCTCGGACTTGACCTGCTGCAGGAGGTCGCGGTAGCCGGGCATTGGTTTCAAAAGTATAGCTTCACGGTTTACTTGGAAAAGTCTCGGCTCTTTGCCGCGGTTTGGAGGTCGTGCGACACCTGAACGTGCGGGCGTCCGCCGGGATTCCCGTATCGTCGGCTCGTGTCGCCCAGGACGCGGAACTGGCTGGTCGTCGGGGCGATCGCGCTCGTCGCGGCCGGAGCTACCGTCGGCGCGACGCTCCTGACACGCACCGGCTCGGTCGGCTCGACGCCGGCGGCCCTGCCGACGCAGAAGGGTGCTCCCGAGCTCGATCTCGACCTCGGCGTGCGGATCGACCCCGAGGCCGTCGCGCTACGCCGGGCGCTCGGCCTCTACGACGCCGGACGGCTCGATGCGGCCGGCAAGACGTTCGCCCGCTATCGATCGCTCGAGGCGCGCGTCGGTGCCGCGCTGTCCGCGTGGCCGAACGGCTTCGATCGGATCGCCGAGCTCGAGCGGCTGCATCCGCGGAGCTCGCTCGCGCAACTCGAGCTCGGGCTCGCGTTCTTCTGGCAGGGGCGGTTGCCGCAGGCGCAGAAGGCGTGGCGGGTCGCGCTGCGGGCCCAGCCGGATACGTACTACGCGATTCGCGCCGACGACCTGCTCCACCCGCGGGACGCCCCCGGTCTGCCGCCCTTCTCGCCGTCGTTCTCCCTGCCCCCGCAGATCGCGCAGGAGTCCGCGCCGAAGCAGCTCGCGTACCTGGCCGCGCACGCGCGGCAGGGCAACGCGCACGACAAGCTCCTGTACGGCGTCGGGCTTCAGGCTCTGCACAGGCCGATCTCCGCGCGGCGTCAGTTCGCCGCCGCCGCCCGCCTCGCGCCGCACGACCCGGACGCGCAGGTCGCGGCTGCCGTCGGTCTCTTCGACAAGAGCAACCCGTCGGCCGCGTTCTCGAAGCTCGGGCCGCTCGTCCGTACATTTCCGAAAGCGGTCACGGTGCGCTTCCACCTCGGGCTGATGCTGCTCTGGATCGGCCAGCTGAAGGCGGCTCGCGCGCAACTCGACCGCGTCGTCGCCGCCGGTCCCTCACCGTTCGTCGCCGACGCGAAGCTGCTGCTCTCGAAGCTCGGCGGGAAGTAGGCTGCGCCGGTGTCCGAGACACAGGCACTGCTGGACGAGCTCGCCGGGCTGATCGCGATCCCGAGCATGAGCGCCGATCCGGCCCACGCCGGAGACGTGCGGCAGGCGGCTGACTGGGTGGCCGACTTCATCCGCCGCGCGGGCGGCGAGGCGAAGGTCGCGGACTGGGAGGGGAGCCCGATCGTCGACGGCGAGCTCCGCGCGTCGAGTGGGGCAGAGTCGGCGCCGACCGTCCTCGCCTACGGGCACTTCGACGTTCAGCCCCCCGACCCGCTCGACGAATGGGAGAGCGATCCGTTCGCGCTCCATGTCCGCGACGGGTGGGTCTACGGGCGCGGGGTGGCCGATGACAAAGGCCAGCTCTACCTCCTGCTCAAGGCGGCCGCCGGGCTCGCCGCCGAGGGTGCGCTGCCGGTCAACGTGCGCTTCGCCTGCGACGGGGAGGAGGAGGTCGGCGGCCACGCGATCATCGACTACCTCGCCGCAGACGGGCGCGATGCCGCCGCCTGCGTGATCTTCGACGCGGACATGCCGGAGCGGGACGTGCCGGCGTTCTACATCGCGACGCGTGGGATCGTCTACATGCACGTCCGTGTCCGGACTGCCGACCGCGACCTGCACTCGGGCATGTACGGCGGCGCCGCGCTGAACGCGATGCACGCGTTGACGCAGGCGCTGTCGGGCGCCCAGCCGCGTGACGGGCGGCTGCCCGAGCCGCTGCGGGCAGGGGTTGCCCCGCCGACGCAGGAGGAGCTCGACGGGTGGCGCACGCTCGCCGCCGGCGCCGACGTGCTCGCGGACCAGGGCGCTCGGCCGAGCGATCCCGCCGCAGCCGACGAGTTCTACGTGCGTACGTGGGCGGAGCCGTCGATCGACGTCAACGGTCTTGCCGGCGGCTCGCCGATGCTCCAGAAGACGGTGATCCCGGCCCTCGGCGAGGCGAACGTGTCGATCCGCCTCGCGCCCGGCCAGGACCCGGACGAGATCTTCGCCGCCGTGGAGCGCCTGATCGGGGAGGCGGCACCGGCCGGAGCGCACGTCGAGGTCGAGCGCTGGGCGTCGAGCCGTCCGGGTCTCGTCGATCCCGGCTCGGCGGCGATTCGCCTCGCGCAGGACGCGTTCGAGCGCGCGCTCGGCCGGCGGCCGATCCTGATCCGCTCCGGCGGCTCGCTCCCGATCGTCCCGGCCATGGGCGACCGGGGCATCCCCGCGATCATCACCGGCTTCGCGCTCCCGGAGAGCAACGTGCACTCGCCGAACGAGCGGCTACTCCTCGACTACGTGCCGCTCGGGGTCGCGACCGCGCGGGAGCTGTTCGTCGGCTTCGCGGCGCTCCGCTAGCGGGCGCGGGCGAGGTCGTGCGAGTGGTCGTGCTCGGGCACGAGCCAGGCGTGGCCGAAGTCGCTCATCGCCTTGATGATCGGCAGGAGCGATGCTCCCTTGTCGGTGAGCTCGTACTCCACGCGCGGCGGCGTCTCGCTGTAGCTGCGGCGGAGCACGAGCCCCTCCTGCTCGAGCAGCCGCAGCCGCTCGGAGAGCGTGCGCGGGCTGATGCCGGAGCACGAGTACTCGAGCTCGGAGAAGCGGCGGGGGCCTTCGGAAAGATCGTGGACGAGCAGGGCCGTCCACTTCGCTCCGATGATCTCTGCACAGCAGGCGACGGCGCATGTCTCGTCATGCACGTCCTTCATGGTGCGCATCGCCACGCTCTCAGTGTACTCGGTACGGTTGGACGGGACGTGGCGCCGTGATCGACCTCCATTCGCACATCCTCCCGGGGGTCGACGACGGCCCGACCACGATCGACGAAAGCCTCGAGATCGCCCGCCGAGCGGCGGCGGACGGGGTGCGCGTGATCGCCGCGACACCGCACGTTCGCGACGACTACCCGACGAGCGCGGAGACGATGGAGCGGCTCGTGAGGGAGGTACGTGCAGCGCTCCAGAACGCGGAGATCCCCATCGACGTGCGACCGGGCGGCGAGATCGCGGTCGACTGGCTCGACCGGCTCTCCGAGGACGACCTCGGCCGTTTCGGGCTCGGCGGCAGTCCCCGCTATCTGCTCGTCGAGTTCCCCTACACCGGCTGGCCGCTGTCCCTGCACGAGTGGGTGTTCCGGCTCGTGACGCGGGAGATCACGCCCGTGATCGCGCATCCCGAGCGAAACGCCGAGGTGCAACGCAACCCGGAGGAGCTCCGGCCGCTCGTCGATGCCGGGGCGCTCGTGCAGATCACGGCCGCGTCGGTCGACGGCCGGCTCGGGCGGTCGTCACGTGCGGCCGCGGCCGAGCTGCTCGACCGTGGACTCGCGCACCTGCTCGCGAGCGACGCGCACACGGCGGACGTGCGCGAGGCCGGCCTGGCCGGGGCTGTGGACGCGCTCGAAGACCCCGACCTCGCCCGCTGGCTGACGCTGGAGGTGCCGATGGCGATCGTCACCGATGCTCCGGTGCCCCACCGCCCGGAGACGAAGAAGCGCCGCTTCCTCAGACGTTGAACCCCGCCCGTTACGCCCTGGCCGGCCGGGCGCAGTCGTGACTGCGGTGTCAGACACCGAATTTGTCAAGTGTTCGCGCGTGACGAAAGTGTGACTTCTCCTCCACAGGCGAGTTGTCGCAGCCATGCGATTCTTGCGGCAGCCGGGCCGGTGTGGTCGTCCACTTCGGGCAACGTCATGGGTGGACGGTGCCGTAGCCGTGTCTGACACCGGACTTGGGAGCCCGCTGGAGCGGACCCGTCCTCACCAGCCGGTGTCGAGCACGTCGCGCACCTCGGCGACCGCGACCCCCCAGAGGCGGAGCATCTCGTCGTCCGGGCGTTCGTAGGAGCCGCCGAAGGTCCCGTCTCCGAGCGCGCGGCGGACGTCCGCTGGATCGTCGCCCATCTCGTCGATCGCCGCCATCGGCTTCGGCTCCGGGGGCAGCGCGATGCCGGCGAGCCGCGTCCACGGGAAGTTCTCGAACCAGTTCGCGTGTGTCGGGTCGGGGTGAAGCGCCTCCGCGGCCGCCTGTGCGCGCTCGCCCGCGTACCAGCTGTGGAAGCGCACGCTCGCGCCCTCACGAGGGCGAGCCCACGCGAGGAGCGGCTCCTCCACCATGGCGTTGCCGCCGTGGCCGTTGACGACCAGGAAGCGGCGGAAGCCCTGGCCGTGCAGCGTGTCGAGCGCCTCGGTCAGCACGGCCACGAGCGTCTCCAGGCGCACCGAGACCGTGCCCGGGTAGGCCGTGAACCCCGGCGCGACGCCGAACGGAAGCGTTGGCATGACAGGCACGCCGAGCGGCTCGGCCGCCTCCACCGACACGCGCTCGGCCAGGATCACGTCGGTGGCAAGCGAGAGGTAGCCGTGCTGCTCGGTCGACCCGATGGGCAGCACGATGCGATCGTCGCGGGCGAGGTACTCCTCGACCTGCATCCAGTTCAGGTCGGCGATCCTCATGCTCTCGCCGATTTCGAGAATCGATTCGTGTCGGAGTTGTTCGGGGTGGCGACGTTCCTGAAATCGAGACGAGCCGTCAGTAGGCAGCGGAGGCGGGCTTTGCCCGGTTCCGCAAGGAGACGCTGTAGTCGAGCATGGAAGGAGGGGGCGCACGAGGGAACCATGGGTTCACCCGTGCTGATCACCAGGGAGGCGGGTTGTGCAGCCAGCGGCCGCCGACCATCGTCGCGACCACGCCGACCTCGGCGAGATCCTCGCGCGGGCACGTCACCGGGTCGAGGTCGAGCACGACGAGGTCGGCGAGGTAGCCGGGAAGGAGGCGACCGCGGCGGTGTTCGTCACCGGTCAACCAGGCAGGCGCGACGCAGGTCGCATGCAGCGCCTCCTCGACGGTGACCGCCTGCTCCGGGCGCCACGCGGGGCGCTCGTCGGATGTCCGTAGCACGCCCGCGACGATCCCCGCCAGCGGATCGAGCTCTTCGATCGGCGCGTCCGAGCCGTTCGCGAGCACGGCGCCACCGTCGAGAAGCGAGCGCCAGCCGTAGGCGCCGTCCAGCAGCCCCGGCCAGAAGCGCTCCGCCAGATCGCGGTCCGAAGGCGCGTGCGTGAACTGCACGGACGCGGCGATGCCGAGCTTGCCGAAGCGTGCGACGTCCTCCGGCGCCAGGCACTGCGCGTGCTCGATCCGGTGCCGAAGGCCGCGCGGGCGCCAGTCGTCGGCCGTCTGCTCGAAGGCGTCGAGCGCGTTGCGGTTCGCGCGGTCGCCGATCGCGTGCACCCCGACCGGCCAGCCGATCTTCGCCGCGCGGCGCACGATGTCAGCGAGCTCCTCGGCCGACGTGATCTCGACACCGGTGCCGTCCAGCATGAGTGCCGTCTGCGAGCCGAGCGTGCCGTCCATGAACACCTTCAGGTAGCCAACCCGGACGAAGTCGCCGCCGATGCCCGAGCGCAGGCCCGTTTCCTCGAGCGCGCCGATCCGGTCGTGCGGCAGCGACTGCCACACGCGGATGCCCAGTGCGCCCTGCTCGTGGAGCTGCTGCCACAGCTTGGGCGCGCCGAGCCAGCCGTCCTTGTCGTGCACGGCCGTAACCCCGCGGGAGAGCGCGAGCTTCACGCCGCCGCGCATCACCTCGAGGTACTCGTCGTCCGACACGCGCAGAAAGCGCTCCTTGAACCGCCACGCTGCCTCCTCGCGCAGGACGCCGGTCGGCTCGCCGCGCTCGTCGCGCTCGACGACGCCGCCCGCCACCTCCAGGTCGCCGTTCGCGAGGGCAAGGGCCGTGGAATTGAGCCAGAGCGAGTGGTAGTCCTTGGAGAGCAGGGCCGCGGGAGCCGTGCCCGTGATCGCGTCGAGGTCGTCGCGGGTCGGCTCGACGGACGGCGCCCAGTCGCCGCTGCGCCAGCCGTAGGCGCGGACCCAGCGTCCGGCCTCGGGGGCGGGAGCCGAGCAGATCCGCGCGAGCGCCTCCTCGAGCGAGGCGCAGCCGTCGAGGTCGACCTGCCGCTGTGCGAGCGCCCAGGTAGGGAAGTGGACGTGCGCATCGCTGAAGCCGGGGACGACAGTGCGGCCGCCGAGATCGACCACATCCGGGCTCGCGAGCGCCGTCTCGTGCGTTCCGACGCTGCCTGCGATCCGGTCGCCTGCGATCGCGAGTGCCCGCGCGACGGGCAGAGACGGGTCGAGCGTGCGGACGACGCCGTTCTCGAGAATCACGCGGGCACTCTACGCGTGTGGCGCCGCAGCGTGGAGCGGTGATCTCGAGCGGCTTACCCGGCGAGGTGACGTGCTGCGCGAGCACGCCCACCCTGCTCGAGCGCGAGCCCGATCCCTACGGGGACGTCGTCAGGAACGCGCAGTCGCGGTCGTCAAAGGGAAGCGGGGAGCGGCCGAGCTTCATCACGACCCAGCTCTCGTCACCAACCTCGACGACTTCGTCGATACCGGGCGCCGGGCCGATCTGCTCGACCAGTTCGTAACCGTCCTCCACCGGGACGAACAGGATGTGGCTCTCGTCGTCGGCCGTGGGCTCGGTCTGGGCCGGTTCCTGCTCCGCCCACCACTGCGTCGGTACCGCCTCGTCGTTCTCCGTCGAGCCATGCGTCCGCGTGTCAGTGTCGATTGGGGGCATGACGACACATGTGGCTGCGAGGGCGTTCAGATCGCGCGCAGCTCCGTTGGCCAGAGCCGTCAGCGACTCGACATCCGCCTCGATGGCAGTGACACGAGCTGTCCACATCGCGGCGGTGGTGCGAAGCTCCGTGAGCTCGTGGATCTTCTCCGCCAGCTCGGCGCGAATCTCCTCGTGAAGGACCGCAGTCCGCTCGATGTCCTCGCGCGTCTCCTTGAGCATCACGATCTCCGCCGAGAGTTCGTCTTCCCGGGCGACCAGCCGCTGCTGGGTTGCCGCCAATTCGTCCGCGAGCAGGGGGGAGCACAGCTCGTGCGCGACGAGATCGGCCTTGACCCGCTCGACACCTTCCAGGATCGGGCCGAGGGCAGCGAGCCGGGACTCCATCGTCTGACGCCGGACGTCGGTCTCGTGGATCAGCTCCGCCGGCTCGAATGAGACGTCGACGTCGGCTTCAGGCGTGGTCGTCGGCTCGTCGAGATCGGACGACTGGGCCGCAGGCTCGGGTTCGTCGAACGACTCGACATCGTCGTGGGGCTCTTCCTCGGTGAGCGTCTCGCCCGTGAGGGCGGCGTCGAAGACGGGCTTGCTCCCGGACTCCTCGACCGAATACAGAAGAGGCGTCCCCGGCGCAGCGCCGTTCGGCTCGTCGGCGTCCGGAGAGTCGGAGGCGGTGGGTGTGAGTGGAGCGTCGCTTCCGGGGTGTGCTTCGGAGACGTTGAAGGCGGCGAGCTGCTCGTTGAGAGCGCTCGTGATGTCACTACCCGTGACGAGGCCCTGCCGCACGAGAATGTCCGCCAGACGGCGTTTGGTCTCGAACTGCTCCGCGAGAGCCTGCTCGAGATCGTCCTCGGAGATCAGGCCGCGTTGGACGAAGATCTCACCGAGCGAGCGTCGCGAGCTGTCTGTGTGTGCCGCTTCCATGTCCCTTCCTTTCGTCACCTGCGAACCCCAACTTGAGCGTGCGGGCCGCACTCGATCCGTTGGACTGCTGCGGTATCGGCAGGGGGCATCACCGACTTGAGCCAGGATGCGACCGCTGTCGGGGCTCAGCGGGAGCGGACGCCGAAATCGGCGGTGACGAGAGTGACCTCGTCGCCCTGGAACGAGCCGTTGGCGGCCGTGGCGTGCACGGCGGAGACGCCGATCTCACGGAAGCCGGGGGAGAGCAGGATGGCTCTGTGTTCCGGGCTCGTCAGCCACGCGTGGACGGCGGTTGCAGCGTCCACGACCGGCGAGTACCAGAGGAGCGCCTCACCGACCTCGTAGCGGCGGTAGCCGGCGCGGGAGTAGTAACGAGAGAGGCGCTTCCAGGGCGAGGTGCCGTCGGCCGAATCGTGCGAGAAGTAGCCGTCGCGGGCCATCTCGTACGAGTGGGCGTTTGCGGCCGCCTTCAGTGACCGGGAGAGACGGACGCGCGGAAGACCGAACTGTGCGCGAGCGACGTTGATCCGCGCGGCGATTCGGACGTCGAGCGACGGCATCGCCGACACGGTGTTCACGACTCCGATCGGATGCGACGTGCCAGCCGCGACGGCGGAGACGACCGCACCGGCCGCGACGATCACAGCAGACGCTGCCACTGCGGCGCGCGTGCGGGAGAGCACGGGCCTGACTCTAACGGCTGGAAACGATGGACACGTCAGTGTCCGTCGTCGGCAGGCCAGCTGCGGAACTGAAGCAGCGGATCGCGCCAAACCGCATGGAATGCGGGCCCAGGGGGAGAATCACCGATCCTCAGATGGGTGAAAGCCCCTCTCGAGCCGACGAGGATGTAGGTCCCGTCGCCCCAGTCGCCCGCGAACGTGAGCCAGGGCGCGCCGCCGCTCGAGATGTCGACGAGTCGGAGGCCGGTCGCCGCCGTCCCGGCGGGCCCGACGGACGTCTGCGTGCTCGTGTAGTCCGGCTCCGTGAGCGGAAGCCCCGAGAACCGTGGCTCGATCACGTGCGGGACGCCCGAGGCTCCCTGGTAGCCGGGCGACAGGTAGTTCGCATGCGAGCCGAGAGCCACGAAGACGACGGGGTGCGTCCCCACGCGGCGCGTTCGCGCCCAGGGCCTCGTCACGCCGAGGTCGTGCTGGCTCGCCGCGACCGATACCGGGTGACCGGCGGCGTCCAGCGCGACAGATACCTCTTCCCAGTCGCCCTCGTGCATGTGCCAGAGGCCGGGCTTCGTGGGCGAGTTCCGCCAGTCGTCGAGGGAGTAGAAGAGCCAGTACTCGAGCACCGTGGCGATGGCTGCCGACGCGGTCGGGTTGACCCACGCCCGCCCGTAGACGGTCGGCGTGACGGCACGGCGCGGATAGCAGCTGTCCGGGTCGAACGCCGGTGTGCAGCCTCGCGTATCCAGCCTGAGCTGTGACGAGCCGTTGGCCAGCGCGGAGGCCGGCGGGCTGCGCCGGACGATCTGCATATCCCGCAGGCCTATCACGTGGAATTGCACCTGTTTGCGCATGTGCGGCGGGATCTCGCCAAATAGCTGTTGCGCCCGCGCCAGGATCGCATCGCGCGCCTGGGCGGCGTTCGTTCCCTCACGCAGACGTCCATAGATGCGAAGTGGCCGCGCTCCCGGCGGAAAATCGGCGGAAGAGCCTGCGGGATGAGCAGGTCGGCCCGATCGAGCGTAGGCAATTGCGAAATCCGCGGGCAGGACGCCCACCGACCAGCGTCGGCTGGCCGTCGATCTCGATGCGCCTTCCCACCGCCCCGCCGTCACCGCCAAAGCGGCTCTTCCACAGAGCGTGCGAAATCAGCGCAACCCGCGGAGCTCCAGGCCGATCTTCTTCCGGGGTAAAGTTGCGGCCCAGCGCGGCGTCCACACCGAGCACGGGCAGGAACGTGGCCTCCACGCGAGCGCATCCCAGGCGCGCCGGCCGGTCGCCCGTCCAATCGCAATCCGCCATCCCCGACCACGATGTGACCGCCGACAGGGGCCCCGGATCGCGGCGTAATTCCGCGTAGGTGGCGGCCGTCGAGGAAATCGAATTCCAACCAGGGAATGCGGATGCCCAACGACACCAACCGCTCCGCCGCGCCATACGGAAGCGCCCGAAAGAGTACGCGGTCCACCACGCTGAAGACCGCAGTAGTGGCTCCGATCCCCACCGCGCAGAATCGAAATCACGGCAATCGGAAATATAGGTTTAGACCTGAAACTCCGAATTGCGTATTGCACATCTTGCAAGCCAGGCATTGAGTCCTCACAAATTCGACACCGGCGATTCGCCGAAAGTTCCAGACCGGAAACGCTACCCTACCAGCACCGTGAAGCAACCCAGCACGATATTGCCGCCGTGCGCCGTCATATCGCCGATGCGCGCCTGCGGCATATTCATCGTCAGTACCGTGAATGATCCGAGCGCGATTACATCCGGAGGTCCGACGCACGTCGCCATGTCCCCCACGCGTGCCGCCGGCAGCCCGCCGATCAGCACCGTGACCGCGCCCGGCGGCAGAATCGGCCCGCCCACGTGAGGCACAATTCCCGTCACCATGGGGCAGACGTGCATGTCGGTGATTCTCGAGGCTGGCATTCCCATAAAGACGCTCCTCTATCTTGGGCTCCCAGAGCTTGACCCGGTTGGTCACTTCCACGCCCTGCGCCACGAAAGCTTCTGAATTTCTCCGGCGCCCTCTCGGGCTCCTTGGCCACGGCGGCGAAGATCACCGCGCCGGACACCGCTTTCGCAGCCAGGAATTCTCCCGGCGGTACAGGCGGCGCGTCGGGCGGCGCCAGGCTGCCGCCGCTGAAAAAAGCCGCCAGCCCGGCACAGCCGGCCGCCGTGCCCAGTTCGGCCTTTTCGGCGGCCGCCATGGCCGAGCGCCGGTTGTCTTCGGTCGGTTGGGCAACCCATCGCTCCGTGGCATCGAGCGCGCCTTTGATCTTCGGCGGCGGGTGCTCGCCGGCCGAACGCCGCGCGCACACCCACGCCCACCACACCGCTTCGCGCTTCGGCAGCGCGTGCGCGATAAATCTCACCGCGTCGGGATAGAGCTTCTTCTCCATCAGCAGGGCGACAAAGTCCAGCGGATGCAGGTCCGGACGCACCAGCGCCATCGCCTCCTCGCCGAGTTCGGCGACCGTGGAGATCGCCACCGTTTTCGAATTGATCTGCGCCGATGTGCCGCCCATGTCAGTTGATCATCACCACGCCGCCCTTCACCGTCGTCATGGCGCTGCCGCTCACCTGTGTCATTGCAGCCTTGAACTCACCCTGGATCTGCGCCTCGACCTTGATCATCATACCCTTGATCGTCACGCCCATCTGATCGATCTTGATGCTGCTCTGCCCCACCTTGAGCTCGATGGACTGCATCGCCTCCGTTTCGATCTTACCGAGATCGATCTTGTTCGTCTGGTTGCCCATCTTGATCGTCGTGGATTGGTTTCCCATATCCACCGACGTGCTCTGGTTGCCCTGCTTGACCGTGGTCGATTGGTTACCCGTGTTGATCTCGATCGTCTGATTCCCCTTGTCGACGATGATCTTCTCGTTGTTCGTCACGGTTTGGGTTTCATCGTTCTTGATCAGCGTCATGCGGTCGTGCTTCACCTCCGCGGTTCTCGTCGTTCTTCACCAGCGTGTTCAGATCCTTCTCCGCCTGCACGCTGACCAGTTCGCTGCCCTTCTTGTCCTCGAACGACATCATGTTGAAATTGTCCGGCCGCCGCCTTGCAGCGAACTCCGGGACTTGATGCCGCTGATCGTCTTATTGTCGGGCAGCGTCCAGGGCGGCATCAGGTCCGCGTTGTACACGCTGCCCACGATGATCGGCTGATTGACATCGCCTTCCAGAAAGTCCACAATCACTTCCTGGCCGATGCGCGGGATGTGTATCGCGCCCCATTGCTTGCCCGCCCAGAACGTGGCAACCCGCACCCAGCAGGAGCTGTTGACGTCGTCCTGGCCCTCGCGGTCCCAATGGAACTGCACCTTCACGCGGCCGTACTTGTCGACGAAGATCTCTTCTCCGGCGGGGCCCACCACCGCCGCCGTCTGCACTCCGCGCACACTCGGCGACGGCGTCACGCGCGACGGCCGGAAGGGCAGTGCCGAAGGAATGCAGGTGAAATGATTGGCGTACCGGTATCCGCCATCCACCTGCGTCCACCGCCAGTGCCTGCTTGGCATCGTGCTCCACGCTGGTGATGCACGTACTTGCCGTTATCCGAGAAATGCCGCGTCAGATCGAAGGTGTGCCCGGCGGTGAAGCCCGCGTGCCCGCCCTTGCCGCGGATCAGCAGGCTCGAGAGCGCCTCTTCCTGCATGCGGATTTCCACCGTGCGCGTGTTGTCGCTAAAGATGTGCTGGAGTTTGTCCGCCTGTTCGCCGCCGGACTTATTGATGCCGTCGAAGCGGCTGGCGTAGCCGCCGGGATAATCGTAGAGTTCCAGGCTGTCGTTGTTCGCAACTTTCAGCTTGTGGGTCACCGTCCCGACAGTCACCGAGTCCGTGATCGTCTTGTCGGCCTCCAGATTCTTGTCGGGCATCTCGAAGTTGTGGTCCCAGGCGGTGAACTTGCCGGAGCGGATCTCCTGTCCCTTGGTCCAGTCGAACACGCGGTCTTCTTCGACAGTCGCGTGCGCGCCGCCTTCCCAAATCGCCGTCGGCAGAAAGGGCACCGCCGGGTGGGACTGCGGCGTGTTGGCCAGCACCATCTGGTGGCCGCTCGGCGGTGTGTTTGAAGAAGTAGAAAATGCCCTCTTCTTCCATCAGGCGGCTGGCAAACGCGAAATCGGTTTCGCGGTATTGCACGCAGTATTCGCGCTGCTCGAAGGTGCCCTGGATCTGATCGTCCACATCGATGCCTGTGAACAACTCCTTCAAAATGTCGGGGATCGTGATGTGCTGGAACGTGCGGCTGCGCAATTTACGATCGAGCAGCCACAGCTGGGGCACCACTTCGAGGCTGTAGTAGGTGAAGTTCTCGTCCCGGTCGCCCTGGCTCATCCTGCTGACGATGCCGTTGAAGTAACGCTTGTTCTCGCTGGGAGAGATCTCCACAGTGACTTTCTTCCCCAGCAACTCGTCAAAGGGCAGCAGCTTCGTCTTGTCGTTCCAGGCCGTCTTCAGCTCGAAATGAAATAATTGGGAGATGGCTTCCCGGCCTTGAAGCCCAACCAGCAGCAAGGCGTTCGGCCCCAGGGGCGTGGTCAGCTTGATCGGCCGGTCTGTCTGTTCGTACATGAGCTCTCCTCCATACTGCGACAGACGCTCCTTACGGCCGGTGCCCGTCAGAGCCGCGACCGTAGGCGCTGACTTAGTTATAAACAAATACGCCGTCGTCGCCGATCGTGACATGAATCGGCGCCAGCTTCTGCCGCTCCGCCAGGCGCCCCAGAATCTGGCGCGAAATCTCCGGCAGCAGCGTGTTGGTCAGAATGTTGTCCACATTGCGCGCGCCGCTCTCCACTTCGGTGCAGCGCTTCGCCACTTCGTCGATCAGCGCTTCGTCGTGAGTCAGTGCGATCCGGTGCGTCTCCTGAATGCGCCGCTGAATCTTGCCCAGCTTGAGGCGGACGATCAGCTTCAGCGCTTCGTCGCGAACCGGGAAGTACGGAATGATCACCAGGCGTCCCAGGAACGCCGGCTTGAAGACTTTGTCCAACTCCGGCTTGAGCGCCTTCACCAGTCCCGCCGGACTCGGCATGGTCTCCGGGTCGGCCGTCAGCTTCATGATGGTATCGGTGCCGGCGTTCGACGTCAGAATGATGATCGTGTTCTTGAAATCGATCTCGCGGCCTTCGCCGTCTTCCATCTTGCCCTTGTCGAACACCTGGAAGAAGAGCTCCAGCACATCCGGATGGGCCTTCTCCACTTCGTCCAGCAGCACCACCGAATAGGGCCGCCGCCGCACCGCTTCGGTCAGCACGCCGCCCTCGCCGTAGCCCACGTATCCGGGAGGCGAGCCCTTCAGCGTGGAGACCGTGTGCGCCTCCTGGAACTCGGACATGTTGATGGTGATCATGTTGCGCTCGCCGCCATACAGCAGGTCCGCCAGCGCCAGCGCCGTCTCCGTCTTGCCCACGCCGCTCGGCCCTACCAGCAGGAACACGCCGATCGGCTTGCCGGGATCTTCCAGCCCCGCCTTCGACGTGCGGATGCGCTCGCTGAGCATGTCCAGCGCGTGATTCTGCCCGATCACGCGCTTGCCCAGATGTCGTTTCCAGCGTGAGCACCGACTGCATTTCGTCGCGCAGCATCTTGCCGATCGGAATGCCGGTCCACGCCGGCCACCACTTCGCCGACGATCTGCGAATCCACGCAGACCCGCATCAGCGGCGTCTCGCCCTGCAAGCTGTTCCAGTTCGGTATTCAGCTCGGCCAGTTCCGCACGCAGGGCATCCGGATCCGCCGCGGTCTGCAGCCGCCGCACCGTCCGCCGATGCCTGCGCGCCGCGCGCCGGCGCCGCGATCGCCGCTTCCAGCTTGCCGCGGACCTCGCGGATCTTGCCGACCAGGTCGCGCTCCTTCTCCCATCGCGCCTTCAGTTCCGCCAGCCGCGCTTCCACCGCGGCCTTCTGTTTCGCCAGGGCCGCCAGACCCTCGCTGTGGTCCGCGCCCAGCGCGGTCTCCCGCTCCAGAATGCGCGTCTGCACCGCGCAATCGTCGATCTGCCGCGTGGCGTCTTCGATCGCCGGCGGCGTCGCGTTCTGCCCCAGCGCGAGCCGCGCGCATGCCGTATCCAGAACGCTCACCGCCTTATCGGGAAGCTGCCGGTCGGGAAGATAGCGGTGCGAGAATTTCACCGCCGCCACCAGTCCCTCATCCAGGATGCGCACGTTGTGATGCTTCTCCAGCACCGGGACCAGGCCGCGCAGCATCACCTGGCACTTGGCCTCGGTGGGCTCTTCCACCTTCACCACCTGGAAGCGCCGCGCCAGCGCCGGATCTTTTTCGAAGTACTTCTTGTATTCCGACCACGTGGTGGCGGCGATGGTGCGCAGTTCGCCGCGCGCCAGCGCCGGCTTCAGAATGTTGGCCGCATCGTTCTGGCCGGCCGCGCCGCCCGCGCCGATCATGGTGTGGGCTTCGTCGATGAAGAGAATGATCGGCGTGGGAGACGACTTCACTTCTTCCACCAGCCCCTTCAGCCGGTTTTCGAACTCGCCCTTGATGCCCGCGCCGGCCTGCAACAGCGCCAGATCCAGCGTCCGCACCGTTACATTGCGCAGACTCTCCGGCACGTCGCCCGTCCACCATGCGCTGCGCGAAGCCCTCCACCACCGCCGTCTTGCCGACGCCCGCTTCTCCCGTCAGGATCGGGTTGTTCTGCCGGCGGCGCGTCAGAATGTCCACCATCTGGCGGATCTCGAAATCGCGCCCCAGCACGGTATCGATCTTTCCCTTGCGCGCGTTTTCCGTCAGGTTCACCGTGTACTGATCCAGGTTCTGCGTCTTGCCGCCCGCCTTCGTGGCGCCGGGCGCGGCCGCTCCCGGACCCGAAGCCGGCGCCTCGTCCGCGTCCGCCGTGTACTCGCGGGAATCCGCCAGAATGGCGGGCAGCACCTTGCGCAGCGCCTCGGCCTCGATCTTCCGGAACTCCTTGCTCACATCCAGCACGAGCCGCGATAACTCTTCATCGGACACCAGCGCCAGGATCGCGGCGCCCGAGCGCACCTGCCCCGCGCCGAATTCCAGCGACCCGATCGTCCAGGCTTCGCGCAGCATCCGCAGCAGCGACGGGCTGAATGCCGGCGTGCGCGCGTTGCCGGTCTTGATTCCGTCCAGGCTGCGCCCCAGTTCGCCGGCCAGGCGCGCCTTGTCTACGCCGAAATGTTGCATGATGCCGGCGAAATCCGTACCGCTGGCATCCAATAACTTGGTCAGGAAATGCTCGATCTCCACGTCATAATGGGTCCGCGCCAAACACAGGCCGGCCGCGCCCTCCAGCGTCCCGCGCATGGTGTCGTTCAGCTTGGCCACGATCGACTTCAATGTACTCGCCATATGGTCTCCTCTCTGAATCCGATAATTCCAGTACCGTCTCGCCGGCATCCTGCGTAAATTCCGCCGATTTTATCCAACTTGTCCAGCCCAGTTGCCAGCCATCGCCGTCCAGCGGCTTCAACTCGCAGGCGGGAACTTCCTGCCTGCGGAGAATCAACTGCACTTCCATATCGTACTCGCCGCCCGCATAAAACTGCGTCAGCGAGCGCAACTGCCGGTGCCCCTCGTGCCCGGGCAGGAAGTCCATATACTGCTCCAGCGTAAGCGGTCCCAGTTGGATGCGCACCCTGGACTGTTGGTCCCACGTCTCATGTCCCACCACGGCGCCAAGCCCCAACTGTTCCGAGTAGTCGCCGTTCTCGCCCAGCGAACACTGCGATTCCTCGTCCACCGGATACCACGCGCCCACGAACTGCTCGATCTCCACCGGAACGTTGAAGTAGTCCCACAGCACCTGGCGCAGCCCCGTGGCCGAGCGGGAGTGCATGGAGAGCAGCCCGCCGTAGAAAAGCAGCGAATCGTCCGCGACATCCTGCCGGTTCTGCAAACCCGGCGTATCCAGCCCCAACAGCGCCAGCACGTAATGCGAAAAACGGTCGAGTTCGCCGCGCTCGTACGGAATCTCGAAATGGAATTTCTCCCAGGCCTGATAAAACAGCGAGATGATCCGGTGATTGAACAGGTCGAAAAAATCCCGCAGCGTCGTGTCGCGCGCGCGAATGCGCTCATTCACCAGTTCGCAGTAGGCCCGCGGCAGGACTCCCTGCGGCCCGTGCAGTCCCATGAAGTTCACGCGCATCAGTGGCGTCTCGCCTTCGCGCAGTTCCAGCGACTGGATCTCGCTGGCCGGAAACGACACGTCCGGGTTCGCGGCAAAGCGCACCACTTCGGCGGCCGGGTTGTTGAACCGGCCCACCACCTGGCGTTCGGGCTCGATGCGCGACATCAACCGGATCGCCTGGAAAAACTCGAACAGATAAGGCTCCTGTTCGAGCAAGTCCGAGATCGGCCAGCGCGCTAGAGCAGTATTTTCTGACCGGCCCGGGGTGGCCACTGTCTGAGACCTTTCGGCCGTGCTGATCGTGCCCACATGCACGGGTTGGGCGCAGGAACGTGTCGAGGCCGGGGCGCTGCAATGCCGCGGCTCGACAACAAGCTTCGTCGTCGGCTCGGTGACTGAATTGAACTGCACTTTCGTGCCGTCTGCCGGCGGCCCGACCAAATCATACATGGCCAGAATGAAGCGCGCGGGCCTCGACATCGGCATCAACCAGCAAGTGGCGATCACGTGGGGCGTATTCGCCCCAACCCGGCTTCGCCGCGGCGAACTCGCCGGTACCTATGCCGGTGGTGCCGCCAGCGCAACGCTTGGAGTTGGCGTCGGAGCAAACGCACTATGGGGCGGATCAAACAACACGGTTTCCCTACAACCAGTCAGTGTTCAGGGTCAAACCGGGTTGAGCGCTGCTGCAGGCGTAGCAAGCCTTCAGCTGCTCGCCGTTGGCCAATGACTCCGTTTTCTCTGAAGACGCCTCGAGTCGTCCACACACGGGGGTAAAGCGGAATACATGTGCTCGTTCTCAGGATTACCGCTTCGCTGATTTATTCTTGAGTGCCCCGGCGAGTGCCTCAAACGACCCAGAAAAATAGCTAACATTATGCCATGGCCTCTTAGCCAAAAGGCCGGCAAATTTTACCGTCGAGATGAGGCGAACGCACAAGGTCGCCTTTAACCTGGACGGCCTGCTGCGCGGAGATATCGAAAGCAGATGCCGCGCTTACGCGATTGGCTGGCAATGGGGTTGGCTGTCTGCCAATGATGTGCGTGACCCCCGGCGGGAGGCGTGCCTAATTCAGGCGCGGCGGGACTACTGCTTGGTCAGCTCCAGGCAGGATGCGATCCGCCCGGTCGGTGAGACGTGGAGATGGCAAAGCTCCATCCGGTTCGGAGCGAGCATCGTCCCCAATGTGTAGCCGTCATCGTCGGCCAGCAGGATGCGCCGCCGCGCGAAAACACGGCAATGACCCTTTCGCTGCCGCGCGCTGATGACAATGTTCCGGAGAAGCGGCGGTCGTCTTGCTTGTCGATAGTTAGAGCGAACGCCGCACTGCGGAGCTGCGGTTCATTCGTTTGGGTCGCATGATGGTGCGAATTCCCGGCATCCAAGACGATTGTCTCGCTATCGCCTTTCCAGGTGCCGCGAACGTCGGGGATAGCCGTCTGGGCCGCCACTGGGGCGGCTGCAAACATTGCAAGCGTAGTGATCCAAGCGAACCTTGACATATCCGGCCTCATGCGTTGGCAGGTGTTCGATGTTTGTCGTGGCGTGTTGCCACGACATCTCCCCTTCTTTTTGGTCGTTGTATCGCGCGCCACGTAGTGCTCGCTCGCCGTCATTGACTGAGATAGCAGCAATCGCAATAACCGCGGATCATACAACCTCCTCTGATTGCCGCCTACTACAATGACCTGCACACTCACCGCTCCTGGACCGCGATGGCCCTGATGCGCCGGGCAATTGAGCCCGTCGGCGCCGTTGCATCACGGCTCGTACTCAGCGGCCTTCATCACCAATATTTGCCGGATTTGAGTTTTCGGCACCCGCAAGGGTCGCCGACGTCAAGAAGCCATGCCGGCCAACTTACCGGTCGAGCAGCCTACTAAATTCGAGCTGGTCATCAACATGAAGACCTGCCGTGCCACTCTGGAGGCACCGTGAACCGCCTCGAGGGGCTAACGTTGCGTTAACCGGCGCACCACAAACTCTCGTTTTGATGTCATGTCCTGGAACTAGGAGGGGTGATGAGTACCGACGTGAATTACATTACGAGATCAACGCGGTCGGATTTAGCGCGCGAAGGCGCACGCCCAGATGCGTTCGCTCTTAAAGCCTGCATCGATTCTCTGCAAAGGCGGTTAGTTAAGGTCGGGGCATTGGCAGCGAGTTACCGGGCTGAATTTGAAATTGCAGGGAGCGATGAGGTCACAGAAACGCTGGATCTGACCTAAAAATCCGCTCTACCGACCCAATGGCGGATTACCTGCCGTCCACGGTGAAATCGTTGCGCGCTACAATAATCAAGCTTGGCCTTCTACCGGAATCGGAATTTCTAGCAATCCTAGCTGATTGCAGAAGCCACCTGCGGAAGCCCGACACGGTCTCGACGCTGTATACGGTCATGCAAGTCTGGGGACATAAGTCCAGCTAATGACATGCCCTTGACGTTTCGCTCCCGTGGGTGGAGTGCCTGTCCGTTCAGGTGGTTTCAAGTGCTCGCGCCTCGCCGTCAGCCGCCCATTCGATGACCTGGCCATGCTCGTTGTCGATCAGCAGAAACAAATCGAAATATTGCATCGCCGGATAGCCGCCAGAGCGTGTCTTGACCGCCTCGCGCCATTCATCGTTGTGCGCCTTTTTGGCGGTCTCCACCGACGGCCAAATGTAGATGCCGGCGGTGGTGCCCTCGTTCGCGCCAACTCCCAAGACGAAATGCTTGCGTAGAAGGTCGCGGTTCGCCACCCACTTCGGAATCGTATGCTTTGCATCTTCGAGCACCTGCGCCCGGTCCCAGCCTGCAGGCGTCTTGAACGTTACCAATTCAAGGATCATGTGTCGCTCCCTCGCAATTTTGCCGACTTTTGGGCACTCAACGCATGATGAACGAGTGTTTCCTCGCGGACAATATTTGTTGCGGGTGCGAAATGACGCGACTGGCTGCCAAATGCGACTACCTGCTCTTCGCCGACAATCTAATGGATCTCACGCACGAATCGTTCGTGCATGCGACGAGTATCGGAAACAAGCATGTCGCCGAAAACGCCGATGACGACAACACAAAGTGGGCGCACCGTGACGTCAACGCGTTCGATGCAAAACATTGAGGCGCCGCCGTTCTGGCGCAACTCAACTAGGCAAACCAGGAAACGTCGATCGCTGGCAAGTCATCCGTTTCGAGGCCCCTTGCACGATTGTGCTCGATGTTGGCGTCGCGCCGGTTGGCACCGGCGCGCTGCAGGGCGATCGCTCGAAGGGGCCAACGGCCGTGTGCTATCCCAGAATTGAGGCCTGAGGTCCGCTTCTGACCCTACCCAGCCTTCTTTGAACCTAGAACAAGTTTGCGAGCGAATGCTAACCTCGGCTCCATTGTGCTCGGGTAATACAGATTGGGAGGAACGATGGAGATCGTGACCCACAAAAAGTTGAAGGGCAGCCGTCTGATGCCTTGGGGAAAAGGCACAGTCGTCACTGGGGCAAAGGGATTCGTTTTCCTGGCTGGCAACACCGCAACCGCTGACGACTACGAGCCATTCAAAAAGGGTGGTGGTGCCGTCGGAGACGCGGCAGCGCAGTGGCGCAACATACTCACAAATATCAAATCCGACTTGGAGGAGCTTGGCACTTCGTTAGACCAGCTAATCAAGCTTACATTTTTTGTGAAAGGACCATTCCCCGCTGGGGGCGTGTTGCGTTCTCCTAACTTCCGTCAGGACGTAATGGACGAGTTCTTCGCCCAGTATTGCCCAAAGCATTGCAGCTACAACAATCCTCCACCCTCAGAGCTCATCGGGGTTGCTGCGCTCGCGCATCCCGACCTCGTGGTGGAAATAGTAGCGGTTGCGGCACTGCCCGATTAGTTTCGTGTCATGTTGAGGCCGTGTGGTAACGAAGCGGTTGAGGTGAACGACAATTCGAGCACTGCGCTATCGCGCACAGGATAGGCGGAGGGCATCATGGCAGCCGCGCAGCAGCCACGTAACGCGCATACCCATGCCGCATTCGGCGACGCTATGAGAGTGCCATCAGGCAAAGGAAAATTTGGTGGCGCAGGCCCAGCAGCCTGAGCAAATGCGGCGCATCGGAGTGCTGCTGTCCGCCGCGCGGACAATTCGGAATATCCCAGCCTCGTCGGCGCGTTCCTCGTGGGGGCTGCTGATGGAGTAATCAAGGGCGCTCTTGTAGGTGACCCTAACCATTATTCTCTCGGAACGTTGGCGCCACTATTTCGGCCAGGAACAGTGCCTTTTACGGCCCAGGCGACAGCTGCATAGGAACGTGGGCCATCGACCTCGCCGTCGAGGTAAGCCAGCCGCACATGGTTTCGGAGCTTGGTTCTTTGTTCCTCGCTAAGCGTGGCGACATAACTTGCCGCTCCAGCCTGTCGGCCCAGATAGGGGGCCCGGTAATCTTCAAATGACGCAAACTCCATACGGGTCATAACCGACGATTGATGGACGTTTTCGAACCCGGCTGCACGCCACGCCGCTTCAAGTTGGCCGGGTTGGCACATTGGTCGAGTGAATTGCTGGGCGCGAGCTTCCCCACCTTTTGGATCGAGCAAGGCGGCGGTGTCAAAAAACATCCGTTGAGCGACGAAGCCGCCACGTCCATCCCACACTGCAGCAGCAACAGTGGCTCCAGGTCGGGCTACTCGGCGAAGCTCCTTGATGGCCAATTCTGCCTTTGGCACGAAATGGAGCAGGAGGAGCGACAGACTCTATCGAATGAACCCTCAGGAAATGGCAGAGCACAGGCATCACCCACACGAAATTCGATGCGAGGATCAGTGTTCTTTTTCGTGGCGGAATCGATGTAGGCCGCAGCACTATCCAGGCCGCAAATCGATTTTACATTCGAACGTATGGCAATTGCAAAAGTTAGACTTCCCGTACCGCATCCGACATCAAGAATGTCCTCACCATCGGCCGTCCCGGAAAAGTCAAGGAACGGCTCGGCGGCTGGGCGACTCCAGCGTCCCATCTGGAGTTCGTAGGCGTCAGACCTGAAAATGTCGAGGTGATGGTCATGAGTACGCTGCATTCGTTGGAGCATCTCGGACAGTGTAACCAAGTATGAGGTTACGTTCGACTGAAATCCCAGCCGCGGGGGTTGTTGCCGTGCAAAGACTGCCTGCCCCCTATCAAAGCCCTCGGTTAAGCCGTTACGATACCGCATCCTGAGCCAAGGGGCGGTCATGAGGCGGCGGGAGTTTCTCGGCGTTTTGGGAGGTGCCGCTGCTGCGTGGCCGCTTGCGGTGCGTGCGCAGCAGGGCGAACGCGTACGCCGCATCGGTGTGCTCAGTTCTTCTGCTGAGACCGATCATGATGCGCAGGCGCGCCTGACGGCATTGCGCGAAGGCGGGCGGCGCTGGGGTCAGCGACGGCCGCAACCTCCAGCTCGACATACGCTGGTTCCTCAACGACATGGATCTGTCAAGGCGCTGGGGCGGGGGGGACGCGCTTGGCCCCGATCTGATCGTGACCAGCGGTATGCGAGTCAGCTCTCAGATGATGCGGCAGGCATTGCGTGCAAAGAAAAAAACGCCGCCATCGCCGATCCGGTTGGTGGCCGCGTGGTCGACAGCATGGCAAGGCCCGGCGGCAACGTCACGGGCTTTACCGCCTTTGAATATGCGATTGGAGGCAAATGGCGGCCGGGGGTCGGGCGGGGCGGCGGGGCGGCGGCGGCGGCGGCGGGCGGCGGCGGCGGCGGCGGCGGCGGCGGGCGGCGGGCGTTGCGGCGGCGGCGGCGGGGCGGGGCGGGCGGGCGGGCGGCGGCGGCTCCAAGTCGAAGTACGTTGAGGCGCTGGCACGCGAGCCGAATGCCGGCCTGATTGGTGTGCCGGCGATCACGTTGACGCAGCACCGGGAGCTGGTCATTCGCGTGCTGGCACAGCACCGGTTGCCGGCGATCTACCCGTACCGCTATTTTCCGGGGTCAGGGGGGGCTGGCCTCCTACGGCATCGACGTCAACGACATGTGGCGACGCTCGGCGAGCTACATCGACCGCATCTTGAAGGAGGCCGACCCGGCCGACCTGCCCGTGCAGGCGCCGACCAAGTTCGAGTTCATCATGAATTTGAAGACCGCTCGTGCGCTAAGCCTTAACCTGCCGCCGACGCTGATCGCAAGCGCCGATGAGGTGATCGAGTGATGTCGGTTATTGGCGCTTAACGTCGCTTTTCTGATGTCTGCTGTTCGGTCGCTATCGGGGGTACCGGAAATTCCATTGATCTAGGTCAACACAGGATGGGCGCAGGCGGATACCTGTGCTGGGCAACGGCGAAGCCGACAGTGATGCAATATGCGCCATTGGTCACGCTGGTGACTGCGGCTTTGCTGACAAGCCTCCACTCTGGGTCGTGTCAGGCGGAGACGGCGCAGCGGCGCGGCAAGGTCATCGCCCAAGGCCTATGCAGCCAATGTCATGCCATTGAGACAATCGGTGACAGCCCCCATCCAGCCGCACCGCGCTTCCGATCCCTGGACGCTCGAACCGACCTGAGCAAGCTCGCGCGACGAATTCGCGGGGGATTGCTGACCGGCCACGAAGATATGCCGATGTTTCGGTTCGACCGCGACGATGCGGACGCGATGGTGGCCTACATCCGGTCGATCCAAGGACCTTAGCGACTATCAGCGAACAGGCGGCGGCCGCGCACCGCGCCAAGGCTTGAGTCGTTCGCAACGTGAATGGGTTTGGATCTCTGTGCTGATTGCGCAAAGCTGCGAGTTTCGCGTTGACCCGAGCCAAATCGCCACGGCGTTGCCGATCGCACCATGGCAGCGCGGAGCGAAGCAAGCCGAGACGTTCCCGCCCGACTAATGTGGCTTTGCGAGCCTTGTCCGCGATGACGACGAATTGACAGCGGCCGTCGACGACATCAGCACTGCCACCACTTTATCGCCTTTGGTGAGGCAGAGGATTTTCCTTCTATCTCGGCGTATTGATTGTACTGCTCGCCTTCGGATCTCCCCATGGCGGTCTGATCGACATCCCGATCAGTTTTTTTCTTAAAAACAAGTTGCACCTGGAGGCGCACGAGCTTGCTGA
>CAWJXV010000005.1:0-254551 GCA_963846915.1 uncultured Actinomycetes bacterium
GCTCGACGGAAGAAGGCGCTCGAGTTGGGTGCGGGGGTCGCGCCCTTGATCCCACAGCCCCGGATTTCGCCGAGGCTGCGGCGGAAGCGACAAAGGGTCGCGGGTTCGATGTCGTGATCGAAGCGGCCGGATCCCCGGTCGCGATGGCGCAGGCTCTGGAGATCGCAGGCCTAGGCGCCCGGGTGGTTTATGTCGGGATCGATGTCGGTGCCAAGGCAGCCGGCGCAGCTCGGCCTGATCCAGTCCAAGGCACTCAGGATCCGTGGCCTGATTGGCTCGGTCGGTTCTGGCCTCGCGTGATCCGGTTCATTGCCAGCGGCGTCGTCGATCCCACTGCCATCGTCACCGCGACGTTTCCGTTGGAGGATGCGATCGCGGCGCTCGACGCTGCCCGCGACACAGCGAACAACATCAAAGTCCACCTGGCGACGAGCGCATGAGAGCAGCCGTGTATCACGGACGGCACGACATCCGGATCGAGTCGGTTCCGGAGCCGAATGACCCTGCGGTCGGCGACGTCGTCCTTCAGGTGCTTCGCTCGGCGATCTGCGGGACGGACTCGTCCGAGTGGTCGCATGGACCTCTGCTTGCGCGTCCCCCGGTGATACTCGGGCACGAGTTCGTAGGGCGTGTGATCCAGGTCGGACAAAGTGTCTCCGACCTCGCGATTGGTGACCGTGTCGTCTCGGGCGCGGGCGTCTCGTGTGGTCTCTGTGAGTTTTGTCGCGCCGGCAGGATCAACCTCTGCACTGCCTACTACACGCTCGGGCTGCACGCCAACGGAGGGCTCGCCGAGCGCGTAGCAACCCCGGCAGCCATCTGCTGTCGTGTCCCCGACGACTGCACGGACGACGCCGCGGCAATGGCGCAGCCTTTCGCGGTCGCCCTCCACGCCGTACGCCGAAGCGGCGTATCACCGGGTCAAGCGTGCGCCGTTATCGGCGTCGGAGGGATCGGCGTGTTCATCGTCGCCATCGCGGCAGCGAAGGGGATCTCACCGCTGATCGCGGTGGACATCGACGAAGGTCGACTCGAAACGGCGCGGAGGCTAGGCGCCGACCTCGTCCTCGACGCGAAGGAGCGCGACCTTGCCCAGTTGATCCTCGAGGCAACGTCGGGTCAAGGAGCCCATGTCGTGATCGAAGCATCCGGCGCCCCGACGGCACCGCAAGCGGCAATTGCGGCAACCCGCCGCGGAGGCAGAGTGCTCATCGTCGGCTTGCAGTCGGCACCGCGCGAGATCGATCTCTTTGCACTTACAGTCCATGAGATCGAGATCACGACGACCCTCGCGCATGTCTGCGATGTCGATCTTCCCGAGTCGCTCGAAATCATCTCCGGAAGCGACCTGGCCTCAATCGTGGTCGACCGCGTTATCCCGCTAGACGCACTGGTGGACGAAGGAATTCGGCCTCTCGCCGAGGGCACCGCGGGCGGAAAGATCGTGATCGACCCGCTTGCGGCGTAGGCGGCTCCGGCACCGGGCATCGATGGGTGTATCCGCGTTCCATTGATTTCTCGTCGCAGTCGAGAGCACGGAGACGCGGCACCGCTAGAGCGTCCGCAGCCGTTCCACCGCGCACGCGGGAACGAAAACAAGAAGGCGGCCGCCGCCGCTCGAACGCCGACGATCCGGTGTTCGCTGCGAGGAACGGCCAGCCGCTCAAGCATCCCAACGAGTTTCGGGAGCGACTAGGTCGCGTGCCTAGGGACGAGGTGGGCGAGTCTCGTCTGTGACTCCGCCCCTTTCCACCACCGCCTCTGTTCAGCCCCGGTCAGAGTCGAGGCATCGGCGGATCAAGCTCTTCACTCTCACTACCCGCGTCTTCCGACCGACCTAAGCGACAGCGTGGGACGTTCAATCCAAAGGAGCCCTCGGAAGCCTTTGCTGATGCGGGTTCTCGAGTTGGTCGACCTCAAGCCTTCCAAGGCTCACGCGATGGGCCGGGCTGGACTCGAACCAGCGGCCTTGGGATTAAAAGTCCCCTGCTCTACCAGCTGAGCTACCGGCCCCTCGGTCGAGTTTAGAGGGTGGGTGGACGTAAGCTTCGTGGGTGGATCAAGCGCGAGTCAGCTTGCTGCGCTGGCTGCGGCGGCAGCTTCGGGAGCCGGTTGCGATTCGCGAGCGGCTCGAGGCGGCGGTCGAGCATGACGACCCCGGCGAGGTGAGACGGCTGCTCGCGCGGGCGCCGTTCTCGGACAGCCAGCGACGCTACGTCGAGGACGTGCTCTCCGCCTGGGAGCGCCAGAAAGCCGCGAGTCCACAGGCCTGACGGTGGAAGCTCCACGTGTCGGCAGTCCCGGCGGATGTCGAGCCTCCGCTCGACTCGATCGCGCCGGTCGTTCACGCGCACGGCGGTCCGTTCAAGATGTGCTCTGCCTCTCCTAGTCCGCAGGTCTGACGCGCACGGCCAGGCCCCACGCGTGACCCGAGGCGAACAGGTCGTCCTGATCGACCTCGTCCGCCCAGCCCAGGAAGTGCTGCTCGGGCTCGTCGGCGGTCGAGCCGTAGACCGCACGGCGCTCGCGCGGACGTTCTCGCTCCAGGTGGTCGCCGCGCTCGAGCGCTGCTTCGCGCTCCTCGCTCGCCGGCCCTTCGAGATAGCCCCGTGCCACGGTCCGATCGTAGCCGCGCTGCGCTTGACAGCCGGGCCGGAGCGACGACACTGAGCAAGAGATCACCGCGCGTCCTCGAGAGGGCCGTCCGACAGGACGGCTCTTTCGTTTCCGGGCCGTGGCCTGTCCCTACACTGGCCCCGTGGCAGCCGCCCTCGCCGCCCAGCGACTTGCCAAGCGTTACGGGCGGGTGGAGGCACTCGGAGGCGTCGATCTCGAGGTGGGGGAGGGTGAGCTCGTCGGCCTCCTCGGCCCGAACGGCGCGGGCAAGTCCACGCTCGTGAAGATCGCGTGCGGGCTCGTCCGGCCGACCGAAGGCTCGGCCTGGGTCAACGGCGCCAAGGCCGGCTCGTCGAAGGCCCGCGCAGGGCTCGGTTACCTCGCAGAGCTGTTCCGCTTTCCCGGATGGATGAGCGCGGACGAGCTGCTCGTCCTGCACCAGCGACTCGCGGGCTCGACCGGCGGCAAGGACGAGCGAACCCGCCTGCTCGAGCTCGTCGCGCTCGCCGACGCGCGCGACCGGCGGGTCGAGGAGATGTCGAAGGGCATGCAACAGCGGCTCGGGATCGCGCAGGCGCTCGTCGGGTCCCCGAGGATCCTGCTCCTGGACGAGCCGACGAGTGCGCTCGACCCGGTCGGCCGCCGCACGGTGCGCGAGCTGCTCGAGGACGTCCGCTCGCGCGGCGTCTCCGTCCTGCTCAACTCGCACCTGCTCAGTGAGGTCGAGCTCGTCTGCGACCGTGTGGTGATCCTGCTCGCCGGCAAGGTCGTCGCCGAGGGCGGGACGCACGAGCTCGCCCATCCGCGCGGCGTCGAGATCGAGACCCAGGACGGGCCGCAGCTCTTCCCACGCGCCAAGCGCGAGGACGCACCGCGCCTCGTCGCCGAACTGGTCGCCGCCGGCAAGCAGATCTACAGCGTCCAGGTGCTCAGCTCGACGCTCGAGGAGGTCTACCTCGAGGCCGTGCAGGGAGAAACCTCGTGACGTCGCTCGCCTCGGGCTCGCTCGCGTGCGGGAAACCATGTTTCCCCCACGGGCGCCCTTCTTCCAGAGGCCGACTTGGCTGGGGAACCTCCCGGTTCCCCTGGGACCCCTCCCCAGGTCATACACCTGAGGGCGCCGTATGACCACGATCATCCGTTACGCGATCGGTGAGGCCGTGCGCCGCAAGGTCGTTCTCGTCGTGCTCGTTCTGACCGCGATCTTCCTCGGGCTCGACGCGCTCGCGAACCACTACATCTTCAGCGACCTGGCGAGCTTCCACGTGCCGGCGGACGCGGCGATCGACAAGCGCACGTTCGCGGGCTCGTTCGTGGTCGGGATGTCGATGTTCGCCACGCTCTTCCTCGGCGTCGTGTTGGCCGTCTTCCTGACCCTCGGAGCCGTGTCCGGCGACGCCGAGCGCGGGCTCCTGCAGCCGCTCGTCGTCCGGCCGATCGGTCGGCGCAGCATGCTCTTCGCGCGGTTCCTGGCCGCCGCCGGCGTCTGTGCCGTCTACGTCTTCGCCGTCTACATCGTCGCCGTCACGATCACCGGCACCGAGGGGTCGTGGTGGCCGCACGCGATCGTGCTGCCCGGGCTGCTGCTTGCCGCCGCCGTGGTGCTGATGACGGCGATGTCGCTGCTGGGCTCGGTCTTTCTCGGCGGGACGGCGAACGGGATCGCGATCTTCATGCTCTTCATCGCCGGCCTCGTCGCGGGTCTGCTCGGCTCGATCGGTCACGCGCTCGGCTCGCACACGATCTCGCGCGCGGCCACGGTCGCCGCCTGGGTGCTGCCGTTCGAAGCGCTCTATCAGGACGCGCTCAAGCAGATCACGATCGGGACGCACGGCTTCACCGAGTTCCTCGTCCGCCTCGGGCCGTTCGGGGGCGCGTACAACAGCGGCTGGGGCATCCGCCTCTGGGCGCTGGCCTACCTCGTGATCGTCGGCGTCATCGCGTTGACCGCGTTCGCGCGGCGCGACCTCTAGGCTCCGGAGTTACCCGGCCGTCAGCCGCTGAAGGGAAGAGTTGCGAGAGCCGGGCTCTCCCCTCCGGCGACCGTAGATCCGGAGGCCGGCTCTCGCCTGGGTCCCGTTCCCATCGCGGCGGGTCTTACACCCTCGCCGAACGGGCCGTGGCACAATGGATCGTCGTGAGGCGGGGAGCCCAGCGCCTGCTGATTGCGGGATTGGTTGTCGCTGCAGGGGTTCTCGTCCCGCTGCTGGTGACGTCTGCCGGCGCAAAGACCGATGGACCGCGTGCCGTCGCGAGCCAGAGCTACACCGACCCGGGCGGTGATTCCGGCAATGCTCCGGACCTGATCGGCGCGACGCTGTCCGACGACTCCGACGGGACGCTGCACTTCACGGTCTCGTACCTCAACCGGCACCCGTGCATCTCCACGCCGGACTACTTCATCATCGGGATCGACAGCGACCAGAACAGCGGCACGGGCACGCAGGGCTTCGACTACCTGATCCAGGTGAACGGCGACCACTCGGCGGCGCTCCTGAACGGAAGCCAGCAGCCGGTCGCCTCGTCGACGCTCAGCGCGTCCTGCGGCTCGTCGGGCGACGACGTCGCGATCAACCGCTCCGACGTGGGGGTCGCGGCCGGAGGGACGTTCGGGCTCGGGATCGAGTCCGTCCAAGGCGGCGACATCGACATCATGCCGGACAGCGGAGAAGACAGCTACACGGTCAGCGCCGCGCCGCCTCCGCCGCCGCCTCCTCCGCCGCCGCCCGGCCCACCGCCGCCCCCGGGGCCGCCTCCACCGCCTGGCTCACCGCCGCCGCCGGGAACCCCGCCGCCACCGACCGGCGGGCTCGACGCCGCCTTCGGAGCCGACGCGCCGCCGCACTACGCGCACTGGCAGATCCGGTTCGACGCGGTGACCTTCGGCGCCGCCTCCTACCTGTGGCAGTTCGGCGACGGCTCCTCGAAGCAGACGACCCAGCCGCTCGCCTTCCACCGCTTTGCGGCCGCGGGGACGTACGACGTCAGCCTCGTGGTCACGGACGGGAACGGCGCGCAGGCCCAGTCGACGATCGCCGTCGACGTCGGCCCGTTGCCGGCCGGGGAGAAGCTGCCGTCGATCGCCGGCCCGTCGACGCGCAGCCGCAAGGACCCCGGCTACGGCCGCGTCGCCTCGAAGGAGAGCGGCGGCCTGCGCTCCGTCTTCTGCTGGAACGGGGCCGACTGGGAGATCCTCGCGAGGGCGTTCGACCCGAGCGGCTTCGGCGGTTACGTCGACGCGGCCAGGCCGAGGCAGATCAACCTGTCGCCGAAGACCTGCTCGCGCCTCGACCCGATCGAGTACCGCCGCCCGCACGCTGCGCCGACGACGAACACGGCGGTCGCCGTCCTCGTGCTCGCGAGCGGGATCGAGAGGGGCCGCGGCTACGTCGATACGGCGCAGACCGCGTGCTACGCACTGCAGCTCGTGCCCGACACGAGCTCGCTGCTCGGTGCCGGCGCTGCCGCCTCGACGCGGCTCGGCAAGCTCGCCGCGCGCTGGTTCACGCGCCGCAATCTTCCCCCGGCTCGTACTCCTCGCAATGCCGCGACGGCGGCAAGCTCGATCTGGATCCGGCCGCGAGGCACTGGCCGTAGACGCACTGCGGCCGGCGAGGAGAACCCCGCCGGCCGCGAACCTCCCGAGACGCTCTCGAACCGAGACTAGGCGAGCGCCTTCTTCTTCAGGGCTTCGTACTCCTCCTGCGTGATCGCGCCGCTGTCGAGCAGCTTCTTCGCGTCCGCGATCTGCGACGCGGGATCGCCGGTCGACGCCACCGTCTTGACGTAGTCGTCGAACTGCTGCTGCGACTGCTGGACCTGCGCGACGTTGCGGTCGGCCATCCCCTCGTGCTGGGCGATCAGGTAGATGAACACGCCGAAGTAGGGAATCAGGATCACCAGGATGATCCACCCCGTCTTGCCCCAGCCCGAGATGTCGTGCCGGCGGAACAGGTCCGAGAAGACGGTGATCAGGAGCCAGAACCAGATCACCCAGGCGAAGAACACCAGGAACGACCACATGACATCGCCGAACGTGTAGTTAGCGAGCACCAATCTCCTCCTCATTCCTCGAGAGCTCAGCGATCCAGGGGTGGATCGCCGGCCGTAGTTTGACGCACCTCATGCGAGCCTGAAGGACAGAGCGTCCGAATGCATCATCCGGTTGGCATGAGCCCGGCCGGATCGACGTGAGTCGGGTCAGTGCGGCAGCTCCTTCCAGTAGAACGCCGTGCCCGTCAGCGAGCCGTCCGGGTTGAGGGCGTAGTCCGGGATGACACCGGACTCCGTCCAGCCCGTGCGCTCGTAGAGGCGCGCTGCGTCGGGGGTGGCGGTGTCGAGCGTCAGCAGCCACCTGCCCGCGTCGGCGGCGGTCCGCTCGACGGCCACCATCAACGCCTCGCCGATCCCCCGGCGGCGCGCGGCCGTGTGGACGAGCAGCTTGCCGACCGTCGCGCGGTGTCGCTGGTTGGGGAGCGTGTCGACGTCCAGCTGGACGGTGCCGACGACCTCGCCGCCGCCGCCTGGCGGCGCGGCGACGAGCAGCACGACGCGGCGCCCCGCGACGGCGTTCTCGACCCGCCGCCAGTAGGCGTCTGCCTCCGCCGGGTCGAGCGGGGCGAGGAAGCCGACGGACGCCCCGTGCTCGACGGAGTCGATCAGGATCTCGCACAACCGCGGTCGCAAGGCCTCGAACTCGGCCGCGTCGACGGCTCGGACTGCGGCCCGGTCCACGCAGAGAGTTCTAACACCGAGGGCCGCTCTTTCTGCTGCTTGGGTTGAACCCGTCGGCTGCAGATCACGGCTCGACTATCGTCTGAAGTGGTTTGACGGGCGGCATGGGGCTGTCCGCAGAGGATCGGGGGAGAACATGCCCAAGGTCATTGCAGCGACATTCGCCGACCAGGCTGCGGCCGGCAAGGGCCTCGCGTCCCTCGCCGGCGCCCTCGGCGGTGCCCTCAAGCAGGGGGCCGTTGTCAACAAGACCGACAGCGGAGAGATCAAGTTCGTCGAGACGAAGGACATGGGAACGAAGCAGGGCGCCGTGACCGGCGGGGTGATCGGCGCGGCTGTCGGGATCATCGCCGGCCCGGTCGGCGTCATCGGCGGAGGCGCGATCGGGGCCGGCATCGGCTCGTTGACCGCGAAGCTGCGTGACTCCGGCTTCCCGGATGACCAGCTCAAGGGACTCGGTGAGGACCTCGTGCCGGGCGCGGGCGCGATCGTCGCGCTCGTCGACGACGAGGCCGTCGACAAGGCGCAGGAGCTGTTGAAGGTCGTCGACGCAGATCGAGTCGTCGTCCACGATGTCAGCACTGACCTCGCGGACCTGCTCGACCAGGAAGCCGCAGCCGCCGCGTCGAGCCCCGCGCCAGCAGCGCCGGCCGGCTAGGGACCCTTCACCGGGAACCAGCACTAACCGGGAGCTCCGGTACGAAGCGGCACACCGCCGCCGGACCCTCATTGCCGCCAGGCAGGTAGGGTGGGTTGTTCAAGCCGAGGTGGTCACCTTCAGTGCCCCTCCCGCTCATGCCTAGTGTCTGGCGGAGCGCTCGAGGCCTTCACCGGCGAACCCGCTCCAGGAATCAGGAGGTCTCAGGAGATGGCTTTAGCGACCCGAAAGGGCCCGATGAATGGTGCCCGGCGTCGCGGGGTCTCGCTACTCATAGGGGTTGTTGCAGGACTTTCCGTTCTCGCCGTTGCTCCTGTCGGGGCAACCACGTTGGCGTCGAAGCCCTGCGGCGCGACCGCCAGTGGGGCCGCCTGGAAGTACAAAGGGCAGCACGGGACGAAGTACTCGATCATCGCTGTGAACGGATCACCGTCGCTCTGCACGACGGCGGCGAAATGGATGAACCGTCTAAGCCGCAACAGGGCGTCCTTCCAGCTCAAGGTCGCTCCGCCGGGTTGGCGCTGCTCGGCGATCGGTGATTACACCGGCCTCGCCAAGCTCGGCCAATGCCTGAACAAGAGCGCGATCATCGAGTGGCTACCCAAGCTGAAGAAGTAGTTCGCGTCATACCCACGATCGAACAAGAGGAGTTGCAATGACAGCAGTCGTTACCGAAGCGTTGACCGCAGAGCAGATGATCAGGATCGCTCGTGAGCAGATCGAGGCGTTCGGCAACAGCGACTGGGAGCGGATGCAGGCAGGCCTCACCGCCGATGCCCGCTACCACGAGCTGGGAACCCAGCGCAAGGCCGAGGGCCCGGAGAAGATCGTCGAGCTCAACCGGGGTTGGAAGACGGCGTTCCCCGATGCAGCCGGCACCGTGACGAGTTCAGTCGCGAGCGGCAACATGGCCGTGGTGGAAGTGACCTGGAAGGGCACGCACACCGGCCCGCTCACAACGGCAGAAGGAACGATCCCGGCGTCGGGCAAGCGCCAGGAGACCCCCGCCGTCTGCGTCTTCACGTTCGAGGGCGGCAAGATCAACGAGAGCCGCATGTACTTCGACGCGATGACTCTCCTCAAGCAGATCGGCGCGCAAACCACGTAAAGAGCCAGAGCAGCGAAGCAAGAGGGAGGCGGCCCACGCCGGGCCGTCGCCCTCTGCAAGCGTTCGACAACATCACGGGCTCGAGTCCAAGAAGACCAAGGTCCTGGCCTGGACCCCGTTAGTGCGAGGTCAGAAGCACCCGTCTGGAAGGGCAGGGGACAGGTGGAGGTACGAGGGCTGATGTTGGCCCGGGAGGCTTCCGAGAGCGAAGCCGATGTTCCGCGCATGGTTGTCCTGGGGCGATATCCCGGCCTTCACGAACGCCTGTAGGAGCGCCCGTGCCTGGCGCGTCGTCACGACCTGGTACGCGTGGCGTCTGAGTTGCTTGTACTGGGAGAGCGCCTTGCCGGCGGGAGGTGGCAGTTTCGAGATATCGGGATAGCCCCGATCGAAAGCGATCGAGTAGCAAGCCGGCACGAACGCACGGATCTGACGGTCCGCCCAGACACTCGTCGGGAGTGATCCGGCCGGATCGGCGACGAGTGCCGCGATCCATGCGAGCGCGCGCGTCTGGTCCGGCGTTGCCGCCGTGAAGGGTTCTTTCCGCGATGGGCCTGCGAAGGGCAGTCCCTGGACCGTCACCATTCGATCGCCTACCCGAACCTGGTAGAGGACCGGGTGCCTCCCGACAACGAGCCAGAGGTCGTGCTCGAACAGCCCGGTCGCAAGGATCTTCGACTGCAGTAGTTGCACACCCTGGAGGGTGAGCCGCTGCTGGACGTAGCCCGTGTCGAGCCTTCTCGCTCCTTGGGGGACAACCGTGGCGTCGCCGTCGGCGTCGTTCGGAGTCCACGTCTGCCAGATGATCCGTCCGTCGGCATACACGTTCCACTCGGTGAAGTCGCGCGAGCCACCCTCCGTGGGCATGAAACTCATCAGCAGCCTGCCGGTCGTGGGCGTGCTCGCTTTGGCGCCGACCGGAGGAAAGCCGGCGAAGTGCGTCGGGTGGTTGGCCGGTGTTCCCGCCCGACTCCGTACGTCCGCGTGGCTCGCGGCCGCTCCGGCCAGGACGGCGGTCGCGACGGTCGCCGTGACGATGCACAGAACTGCGGTCAACTTGGTGCGCGTCATGTCGTCTCCGATCTCTCGCGGCTGGGCTACTTGGGACTGAGGAAGCCTTCGAACTGCGCTTTCGTGCTGCCGCCCAGATCGACGCCGGCTCCGCGTCCGCCTCCGGACAGCCCGGCGTAGTCGCCGGTGCCACGGATGACTTTCCAGGTGCCTGTGAAGACCGCCAATCCGTCCGGGAGGTCGACGAACCCGATCTGGTTTCGGGCCACGAGGGTGCCGTGCTTGCCCGTGAGGGTCATCTGGGGGTTGTTGATGTCGATGGCCTGCCCGTCGCGCATGATCGAGCGCTCGGTCCAGCAGCAGAAGCTGGCGGTGCCGGTGTCGGGCTTGATGTCTCCGGGCGTCAGTGGGGTGAGGACGAATCCGCCCTTCACCTGGATCTCGATTCGCTGCTTCGCTGCGACCGGTCCGGCCGCCGCGACCGCTGCCAGCGTGGCCACCGCTGCCGCGAGAACCGCGACTGCTGTGAGCTTCGTTCTCATTGCTTCTCCTCCTCGTGTCAGGACGACAACGTCGAGGCAAGCGTGATCTCACCGGCTGAGGCGGGCCTGAGGAGCTGCTGAGGCGAGGAGCTGCTGAGGCGAGAAACACCTTTGACGAGCGGCTGAAGGCGTGCTGAGGGCGGCCGGGCCTGGAGCTAGCCGCTACCGAACGCAGACGCCCCCGTTCAGTGGGCCTGCGGCCGCCGTCAACCAGAGACTTCCCGAGCCGACGGTCATCGAGGTGAGGCACGGCCCGCCGGCCGCGGGTTGCGACTCCGTGACATGGATCGTCCGAATCGGCCCGTTCGCGACCTGCTGCCGGTCGACGGCGCCGCTCGGCCAGTCGTACCACCAGAGCGCCCCCAGGTCTCCCCTGTCTTCACCCCAGTCGGCTGGGCCGGATGGACCCCCGAACTGGGATGTGAGCGTGGAAGGGTCAACGTTGACGAACGTCCCGCCGCCTTCGGTTAGGTTCAGGTGGAGCCAGATGTCATGGCCGCGAGGAGCCATGATCTCTGGCCGGGTGGCACGTCCGCTGCCGACCACGGTACTCCACGTCCGGCGGGCCGAGCGAGGATCGACCCGGTAGAGCGTCGCAGTCGACGAGCTCATCACCCACACGGCGCCGTAGCCGAAGGCGATCGCGTCGACCCTCGAGCGGGCGGGGAACGGCGTCCTCGCGGTCACGCGGCCGGTGGCCGGATCGATCCGCACCACCTGGTGGTCGCGCCCGCGGTAGCCGACCACCCAGACGGCGCCCCCGCCCACCGCAACCCCTGTCGGCGTGAGGTCGAGCGGGTACTCCCGCTTCCTGCCCCCACCGGCCAGCAGGTGCGTGAGCCGAGGCTCGTCGTATGCGTCTCCGTTGACGAACCACGCACCGGACGCATCCGCCGCCAGCACCGGCCCCGTGAACAGGCTGCAGCATTGGGCGGGTGTGAAGCCGGAGATCGTCGTCGTCTTCAGGACGCGGTTCGTCCTGGCGTCGACCTCGGAGATCGTGTCGCTGTACTTGTTGTAGACCCAGACGCTGTGCCCGCCTGCCGCCGCCACGACGGGCTGTTGCCCGACGTCGATGACGGCGCTGACCTTGTTCGTCGCGGGATCGATCCGGGCCAGGGAGTCCGCTCGGGCGAACAGCGGTGTGGCGGCCTTGGCGGCCTTGCCGTGACCGTTGCTGGCGAGAACGGCTGCGACCGATGCGGCGGCAAGGACGATCAGCATGATCGCCGCAACGAGCAGCACCGACTTGCGACGATGGAGCGGCGTCGAACGCCCGAACCCGAGCGCGTGCCCGGCCGCCGAGATCAGCGCGGTGCACGTCGGATAGCGGTCGTCCGGCTCCTTGGCCAGCGCCGTGCGAACCACGGGATCGATCGCCTCGGGCAGTTCGGGGACGAGCGCATGCGCGCTCGGCGGCTCCTCCTCCAGATGCGCCCACGCGGTCTCGAGCCGTGAGCTACGGGCGAAGGGCGGCGCGCCGGTGAGGCACTCGAAGAGCATGCAGCCGAGCGCGTAGACGTCGGCGCGGCCGTCGACCGGTGCGCCCTCGATCTGCTCCGGGGCGAGATAGGCGGGCGTCCCGACCGAGCGACCGTCCGTCGCGGCCGCCCCAGGCTCGCCGAGCCGCCGGGTCAGCCCGAAGTCGGCGAGATAGACGTGCTCGTTCTCGTCCAGCAGCACGTTCGAGGGCTTGACGTCCCGGTGCACGAGGCTCTTGGCGTGGGCGGCGTCCAGCGCGCTTGCAGCCTGCCGGCAGATCGCCACCGCCCGGGCCGGCTCCAGAGCACCCTCGGCTCGCAGTAGCTTTGCGAGGTCGGTCCCGACAACGAGGCGCATCGCGAGGTAGAGGCGGCCGTCGACGTCGCCCGCGTCGTAGATCGGCACGACGTTCGGATGCTCGAGCGACATCGCGAGCTCGGTCTCCCTGGCGAACCGCTCGCGGAAGCGCTCGTCGAGCGCGAGCTCGGGCGCGACGAGCTTGAGCGCCACCGCTCGCTTGAGCCGCAGGTCGTACGCGCGGTAGACGACACCCATCCCGCCGCGGCCGATCTCTTCCTCGATCCGGTAGCCGACGAAGTCGGTGCCAATGCCGGTCGTCAGCTCGATGATTCACCGCCCCTTCGGTGGGTCGCGTGGATCCTACGCCTCGCCTATGCGATCGTGCAGCCCGTCGCTGAGGCCGCGCTGAGGCGGTACTGAGCCGGTGGGGCTGGTACGGTCGCCGCCTGAGGACAGGCGTGGAGTTCCGGATCCTGGGCCCGCTCGAGGTCGTCGACGGCGATCGTCCGCTCACGGTCAAGGGATCGAGGCTGCGAGCGCTGCTCGTGTTGCTGCTCACATCCGCCAACGAGATCGTGTCCTCGGACCGGCTGATCGACGAGCTCTGGGGCGCGCAACCGCCTCGGGCTGCCTCGAACGCGCTCCAGTACCACGTCTCCCAGCTGCGGAAGGCGCTCGCTCCCGACGGCCTGATCGAGACTCGAGAGCCCGGCTACCTGATCCGGCTGGAACCGGACCAGCTCGACCTCCTGCGCTTCGAGCGGCTCCTCGTCGACGCGCAGAACGCACCAAAGGAGCACGCAGCACGGCTCCTCGGCGAGGCCCTTGCCCTCTGGCGCGGCCCCGCACTCGCCGACCTGGCCCGCGAGCCGTTCGCGCAGGCAGAGATCCGCCGCCTCGAAGAGCTCCGCCTCGTCGCCCTCGAACGTCGCATCGACGCCGACCTCGCCCTCGGCCGCCGGGCAGAGCTCGTCGGCGAACTCGAGGCGCTCACCCGGCAGCATCCGTATCGCGAGGCGCTTCGCGCACAACTCATGCTGGCGCTCTACGGGTCGGGACGCCAGGCAGAGGCGCTCGACGTCTACCGAGACACGAGACGCCTGCTCGTCGACGAGCTCGGGATCGACCCCGGCCCCGCGATCCAGCAGCTCGAACAGGCGATCCTGCGACAGGACCCCGCGCTGGACTCCCCAGCCCCGGAAGCGGCAGTCGAAGGCATCGCCCCGAGCGCGCGAGGAGCGATCACCGTGGTGGTCGGGGAGAGCGACGCGCTCGACGGGCTGCTCGCGATCGCGGAACCGCTTGCGCGCGAGCCACCGCGCGAGCTGATCATCACCCGCCTCCTCGCAAGTCACGATCGGATCGAAGCGGCCACCGCCGAGCTGGCCGAGACGCGAAGCCACCTCGAGGCACGAGGCGTGTCATCACGCGTTGCCGCGTACACGACGCAGGAACCCGGTGCCGAGGCCGTGTTGCTCGCGACACAGTACGACGCCGCACTCCTGCTCCTTGCCGCAGGTGACGACCTGCTCGACGGCCGGCTCTCTCCCGGACGAGCTCCTGATCGTGCTCGATCAGGCGCCGTGCGACGTCGCCTTGCTCGCGCGAGCCGTGAGCGGGGGCTCAACAGGCCCGATCATCACGCCGTTCGGCGGCGCCGACCACGACTGGTCTGCCATCGAGCTCGCAGCATGGCTCGCGCGGGCGCTCGCGACCACGTTGCGGCTCGTCGGAACCGAGGCCGACGACGAACATGGCCGCCGCGATGCCAGCCGGCTACTCGCCCGCGCCTCGCTACTCGTCCAGCAACTGGTCGGCATCGTCACCGAGCCGGTCCTCGTCGCCCCGGGCAAGGACGGCGTACTCGAAGCCGCATCGGACGCCCGGCTGTTGGTCATCGGTCTCTCTGACCGCTGGCGGACGGAAGGAATCGGCCCGGCACGAGCAGCCGTCGCCGCGAGCGCCCGTGTCCCGACCCTGTTCGTGCGGCGCGGCCTCCGACCCGGCGGAATCGCGCCGAGCGAGACACTCACGCGCTTCACCTGGACGCTCGGATCCGTCTAAGAAGTCGCACCGAAACGAAGGGACCCGTTTGCGGGTGGCGAACGGCGTCGGTACCTGTCGTCAGGCCCGGAGGGGGTGCCGATGGCTTCAGCGCCGTGGATCGTGTCGGACGAGTTGTGGTCGCGGATCGAGCCGCTGTTGTCAAGGGTCGAGCGGCGTTTCCTATCCGGGCCGCAAGCGGCGATCGGCAAAGGCTGCAGGGAATCCTGTTCGTGCTTTACACCGCTTCGCTCCTGCCATAGCGGAGGGGCCACGTATCACTTTTGCCCGGAGTGCGGTTCGACCGTGTACTGGGATATCTCGGTCGCGCCGGACGTCATCGGGGTCGCAGTCGGTGGCTTCACCGACCCGACGTTTCCGCCGCCGATGATTTCCGGATTCGAAGTGGACGGGCATCCGTGGGCAATGAACGCCTTCGACCTTCCGGTGCCGCACTATGAGTACGACGGAACGGAACACGGCGGGTTCACGAGCGTAACTGTGGCTCGGCGTCGGTAGCTGCCTGAGCAGTTGCTGGACGCTGCTGCTTGTTTTTACTCGAACCAGTCTGCTGTCAGGGTTTAGGGACCCCCTATCTCCTTTCTCAGGGGCCCGAGTATGCTGGCCGGCAGGCCCCCATCGACTAGCGGCCCAGGTCGCGGCCCTTTCAAGGCCGTAGCGCGGGTTCGAATCCCGCTGGGGGCAACGAGAGAAAACCCTGCAAAGCGCGGGGTTTTCTCGCTCCTGACCTAATCGGCTGTCTGGCTCATGGAGAGCCACGAGCCGCCACGGTGGGCCACGATCGGACCAGGATTGGCCCATAGCTACCTCGGGAGACGAAGTTGTTCTCCGTGCAGGGTTCTCAGGCGATACCGAGCTGATCGAGCAAACGCCGGATCGGCCCGGGCGGCCGTGCGGCTTCCGCGTTGACAAGGCCGGCATGGATCCTCCCGCCGTGCCTTCCGGCTCTCTCCGTCTCGAGGTGGCTCGACGTCGTCGGCCGGGCGGTTATTGGATGAGTTGGGTGCCGGCGGTGCCTGTTGATGGGCCGGTGCCGGTGAGGCTCCAGCTGTTGCCGCTCATGACGGCGTTGTCGCCTTCGAGGAAGACGTTGAAGAGGTCGCTGGAGGCTCCTGTGACGTTGAATTGGGCGTTGGGCACGAAGACGGTGCCGGTGATGTTGTCGCCGTTGCCGCTCAGTTTCCAGGTGCTGGTGCCGTACGCGTCGATGAGCAGGTCTTGGTAGTTGGGGCGAAGCGTTTCGCCGCTGCCGGTGATCGTGACCGTCGGTGCGATGAAGGTGCAGGTGCAGTTGTAGTTGCTGCCTTTGATCGCGATTGAGGTGGTGGCGCAGTAGGTGTGGCCGTTCTGGGGGCCGCTGCTTCCGGTCCAGGTGAAGGTGGCGGCGTTGTCGGTGCAGGTGATGCCGTAGCTGGGGATCTGGGCTGCGCTGGTTGGCCAGGGTTCGGGCCAGGGGTAGTTGGTGGCGTCGAAGGTTGGTGCCGAGCTACCGCCGTAGGTGTTGTTGTGGATCGTGTCTGTCCAGGTGCAGTTGTTGGGGCCGCCGTAGCTGGTCGGCCCGAACGTGTTCGGGCCGCCCGAGACGGTCAGACCGCCGTTTGCCCGGATGCCGCCGCTGATCGTGGCGCCACTGCCAGTCCACTTGATCCCGGACGAGCAACCGGTGTTGGCGGTGAAGATCGCGTACTTGGAGCCGCCGCTGGTGCTTTTCGCAACCGCGTTTGCCGTCGCCGCCATGTCGTGGATGCCGACAACGCCCGCGAATACGGTTGGTGTCGACGCCGTCACCTGCACCTGGATCTGGTCGGCTTGACCGTTGAAGGGCGTGGTGACCACGATCGTCGCACCGGAGATGTTCTTGTTCACGTACGCCTCCGCGTCCGTCACCGCCTGGCTCGGGTTGTTCGGCAGGTCAATTGCCCCGGCGGTCGCGCCCGCATCTGCCGCCGCCTGCGCCGAACGATGGAGCCGATACCCAGAACCGACATCGACCACGAACCCGGCCAGAGCGATCACTGCGGGCATAGCCATCGCCACGAGCACGAATGCCTGACCGCATTCACAGCGGCAACGCCGAACACAGCCGACAGCCTGGGCACAACGCGGAACCCTTACCCAAACCGCCAGCCTCACCCTGAGACTGGAAACAAACCTCACCATCGCGCTCCCGACTGCAATCGGAACGCAACAACCCGGCCATAACCCCACAACAAGGGAAACGCAACCCCGAACGAGGGAAAGCAACCCGCAGCTCGGCTCCAACCCCGATCCGGTGTATAGGGCCACGGCGGCGAAGGGCGTTCGGAAAGCCCTGCACCCGAGCAGGGGAATGACTCGGCGTTACGGATGATCGGCTTCCGAAGGCGGGGCGAGGCGGTGCACGATCGCAGCTGCTTCGCGCCTGTTTCTCGCGCCGAGCTTGCGGAGTATGTGTGAGACGTGGACTCCGGCAGTCTTGACACTGATAACGAGCGTGTCGGCGATCTCACGGTTCGTGTAGCCGCGGGCGACGAGTGCCACCACCTCGGCCTCGCGCCGGGTCAGTCCGAGGGTTTCCTCCAGGCTTGCCTCGCGCGCGTCTGGTGGAGCGGGCACGAGGTCGAGGCGCGCACGCTGGGAGAGCAGCTCGAGCTCCCGCAGCAGGGGCTTCGCGCCGATCCGGGCAGCGACCGCGTGCGCTCGGCGAAGCGGCGCACCCGCCTCGGTGCGCGAGGCGCCGGCCGCGACGAGCGCTTCCGCCTCGCGCCAGCGACAGTAGGCGGCAACGTGGAGGGCGTTCGAGCTCGTCCCACGTGGCCGCAGCGTCGGACCATAGCTCTTGGTGCGCTGCGCCGAGGGCGCGTTCGTATTCCGCCTCGGCCACGGCGAGCCAGCCTGCGGCGTTTGGCGTAACCGTTGAGGCCTCGCCTGCCGCGCGACGCGCGACAGTGACGAGCTCGCTCGCCTGCGCAAGCCATGTCTCGGTGGCATTCGTGTCGCGCCGCGCACGCGCGAGCGCCGCGAGCTCGGCGTGGGCCCGCAACCCGACCGCGCAGAGCCAGACGCGGATATGGGCTGCTTCTCGCCTCTGCGCCAGCGTCAGCCCAAGCCGCACGGCCTCGTCGGCCTCCGTCCACCGACGCTCCCAGAGGGCGAGCTCCGCGACCCAGCCGTCGTAGAGACCGAGCCCACGGTCCTCGCGCAGGGTGGTGTTGGCGGCTTCGAGGTGCGCCTGCGCGGCGTCGAGATCACCGCGGCCGGTTTCGACGAGGGCGCGGACGATAAACAGCGAGTCGGGGAAGCTCGAAGTCATGCCGCGCAGCTCGGCGGCGCTGAGCTTCTCCGCCTCGTCCCAGTCGCCGGTGGCCACGAGCGCTTCGATGAGGTTGGAGACGATCAAGGGGCTGTGGATCCCGTACCGGCGCGTCACCTCGAGCCCGGCCCGGCCCAGCTGGGCCGACTCTCGAGGCTGTCCTAGCATCGTCAGCGCGTCGGTGAAATTGATGTACGCACGTTCCAGGCCCCACTGGTCGCCAATCTCCTCGGCGAGCTGCAGGGCTTGCCGAAAGTAGTCGAGGCCCTCGTTGCTGCGGCCCAGGTGGGCCAGATCGCCGCCCAGCACGGTGAGCGCGCGGACCTCTGCCTCGCCCGCGCCGACCCGCCGGGCGAGCGCGAGCGCCTCCTCGGCCACAGGCAACGACTCCGAATAGCGCCCGGCGACCATCAACCCGCCTGCGCGTGAGCTCACCGCGTACGCGCGCTCAGTCGAAGGCGGCTTCGTCGGCGCGAGCTCGACCGCGCGCTCGAGCTCGGCGAGCGCAGCGTCGTTGTTGCCGATCTCGTAGAGGTACTCGCCGAGGTTCACGTGGAGGATCGCCGCACGGTGCAGATCGTCGTCGCCGACGAGCTCGATTGCGCGCCGTACGAGCTCTACCGCGCGCGGAGCGCTGCCGATCTGGCTGGCGAGCCTCGCTGCAGCGGTGCAGACGCCGGCGAGGTCGAGCCCGGCGAGCTCCTCCGCGTCCGGCACCGCGGGCCAGAGCGCAAGGACCCGCTCGAGGTGGGCCTGGGCTTCCGCCAGGCCGAACACGGCTTGCGCCTCGCGGGCCGCGTCGATCGACGCGACGAGCGCCTCCCTGCTGCGGCCCGCAGCCGTCCAGTGCGGCGCGAGCTCCGCCGGTGACGCCGCTCCGCTGCTCGCCAGCGCCTCGGCGAGCGCCGCGTGCAGCTCTTCGCGGTCGCCGGGCAGGATCGTCGCGTAGATCGCCTCCGCGAGCAGCGCGTGGCGGAAACGGAAGTTGCCCGTCGCCTGTTCGGCGATGAGGACGCCGTGCTCCACCGCGCGGCGCAGGGACGTGCGCAGGTCCTGCTCCGCCAGCTTCGTCGTCACGCGAAGCAGCGGGTACGCCACATCACGTCCGGCGGCGGCCGCAAGGCAGAGGACGTTCTGTGTCGGCCGGTCGAGCCGGGCGACTTGCTGTAAGAGCACGTCGCGCAGGCCGGGTGGTAGCTCCGCCCTCTGGTCGCCGGCCGCGGCGACGAGCTCTTCGGCGAAGAAGGGGTTGCCTTCGCAGCGGGCGGCGATCGCGTCCGCCACCGCCGCCGGCATTGGACTCTCTGCGCGCGCCGCGATCAATTCCGTCAGCTCCTCGTCCTCGAGCGGACCGAGATCGAGCACGAGCGCCGCGTCCGAGCGCCTGACGCCGTCGGCTAGCCGGCGCATTCGCTCGGCCGACGCAGGCTCGTCGGCTCGGTAGGTTGCGAGCAGCAGGATGGAATGCTCGTCGACGTTGTGGCTGACGAACACGACGAGGTCGAGGGTCGAGGTGTCGGCCCAGTGCAGGTCCTCAAGCACGAGCAGCACCGGTGCGGCGGCGGCGCGCTCGGCGAGCAGCGCGAGCGTCTCTTCGAACACCTGCAGCTGCGAGCCTGCGGCCCGGCGGTCTGGCGGGCGGAGCTTGCCGAGCGGACGCAGCGCTTCGACGAACGGCTGGTACGGCAGCTCCGTGCCGACGAGATCGATCGAGCGCCCGAGCAGGACGTCGAACCCCGAGTCGCGGGCCCGATTCCCGAGCTCGGACGCGAGGCGGGTCTTGCCGATCCCTGCGTCCCCGGCGAGGAGGACGGTCGTCCCGCTTCCGTCCCGGGCAGCTGCGAGCGCGCGCTCCAGCTCTCCGAGCTCACCTGCGCGCCCGAAGAACGCTGCGTTCTCGCGACCCACCATCGCAGCCAGTATTGCGCCGCTCCGCCGAAGATAAGGAGCCGGGCGGCGAAAGATAAGGCTCTCCGCCCGATGCGCCGGCAGCCCTCGACAACCACGATCTCCCGACACGACAGGTGCGAAGGAGGCGAGATCGATGACGGCAATCGCGGAAAACCTCGGCAGGCGGACGAAGATCCACACCGTGCGGGGCGGCGGTGGGCTGCGGCTGCACGTGCGCGAGTGGGGCAATCCAGACGGCGCACAGATTCTGTTCATTCACGGCTGGTCGCAGAACCACCTCTGCTGGGTGAAGCAGTACGAGAGCGAGCTTGCCGACGAGTTCCGGCTCGTCGCCTACGACCTGCGCGGTCACGGAATGTCCGAGGCGCCGCTCGAGGCCGAGCACTACACGGACGAGAAGCTCTGGGCCGACGACGTCGCAGCGATCATGGACGAGCTGCGCCTCGACCAGCCCGTGCTGGTCGGCTGGTCGTACGGCGCCTTCGTCATCTGCGACTACGTGCGCGCGTACGGACAGGAGCGAATCGGCGCGATCGACCTCGTCGAGGGCGCGGTCAAGCTCGGCGAGCCGGCGTTCGGCACCCTGATCGGCCCCGGCTTCCTCGACCACTTCGCGGGCGCCACGGCGGACGACCTGCCCACGAACATCTGGGCCATGCGCTCGTTCGTGCGGACGTGCGTCGTGAAGCCGGTGCCGAGCGACGACCTCGAGGCGGCGATGTGCTGGAACATCGTCGTGCCCGCGCCGATCCGCGCCCATCTCGCTGCCCGCGCGCTCGACTACGACGACGTGCTCGGCAACCTCGAGGTGCAGGTGCTCGTCACGCAGGGCCGGGAGGACTCAGTCGTGCTGCCGGCGATGGCCGAGCACATCCTCGCCGTCTGCCCGACCGCCGAGGCCTCGTGGTACGAGGGCGTCGGCCATCTCCCGCACCTGGAGGAACCGGAGCGCTTCAACCGCGAACTGGCCGCGCTCGCCCGGCGAGTCCGCGCCCGATCAGCCAGCGGATGAAGCGAGGTGTCCTCGCTCGTCCGGTGTCTTCAAGCTCGGCGAGGTATCAGGGCGCCGATGATCCAGAAGAGCGGGAAGACGATCCCCACGAGGAACATGACCCAATGGCCGTGCCGAAGGGTTCGGATGCCGAGCCAGATGAACAGTACGAGCCAAAGCAGGAACGCGAGGATCCCAGTCGTGATCCAGGGAACCGTGTCACCGAGCACAGGTGCGGGCATGTCTTTCCTTTCGTAGGTGAGGTCGAGTTCAGTTCACACGCCCCGAGAGCTGCTCGCCTCATCCCGTGCGGACGACGCGGTACGAGCGGCTCGCGAGGGCATCACCCTGCGGAGGCCGGCCCCCGTGGGGCGTGCTCGAGGTCGGTGAGGCTGGGTGCGTTCCGGATCGACTCGCTGAGGGTTCCCCAGAGCGCGAGCACGAGGCCGAAGAGGGCGAAGACGCCCACCGTCCAGCGCTCGGAAGTCGCGCTCAGCAGGACGCCGGCGAGCAGGGGGCCGAGCGGCGCGGCGAGGAGCGAGATCGTGCGGGCGGCGCTGTCGACGCGCCCGATCAACCGGTCCGGCGTCATCGCCGTCCGGTAGCCGTGGACGACCGAGTCCGTGGACGGGACCGTCAGCATCGTCGGGAGGATGCTCGCGGTCAGCACGTACACGTTGGGCCAAACGAGAAATACCGCGCAGCCTGTCCACGTCCACAGCTCCATGAGCAGGATCGTCCGCACCGAGAACGTGCGCCGCGTGAATGCCGACAGCGCCGAGCCGACGAGGAGGCATGCACCGAACACCGCCGCCAGGAGCCCGATCTCGCCGCCGGTCAGTCCGTTCTCTGTCCCTACCACGACGATGACGAGCGACAGGCCGGGGAAGACGAGGTTGCCGATCCCGAACAACAGCGCGCACGTGCGCAGGAACGAGTGGTCCCAGAGCCAGCGGAGCCCCTCGGTGATCTCCGACCGGAGCCGAGTGCCCGCGCGCTCGCGCTCCTCCTGGAACGGCGTACGCATGAGCAGCAGTGACACCGTCGAGAAGGCGTACGAGACCGCATCGACGACGAACGGCACGGCGCGCCCGACCGTGAACAGGGCGCCGCCGACCGGCGGGCCGGCGACGAGCACGACCGACTGGCGCCCGGTCACCGTGGCGATCGCAGCCGGCATCTGCCTCGCCGGAACGACGGACCGGAGCGCGCCCGCCTGAGCGGCCGCGAAGAACGACGAGCCGGCGCCGTCCACGAGCGAGACGGCGACGATCAGCCAGAACTCGACCGAGCCCACGGCGATCGTCGCGGCCAGGGCCACGACCGCGAGCGCGCGAACGGCGTCGGAGCCGATCATCAGCGCCTTGCGGTTCCAGCGGTCGGCCGCAGCGCCCGCGAGCAGGCCGCAGACCGGGTACGGAACGACTCGCGCGAAGCCGACGATCCCTGCCTTCGCCGCCGAGTGCGTCTCGGCGAGCACGAGCAGCGGGTACGCGATTGCCGTCATCTGCACGCCGATCGCCGACAGCAGCTGACCGAGTTGCAGCAGCACGAAGTCACGGTTCCGGCGGAGCGGCACGTCGGGCACGGCCAGGCAGCCTAGGCCAGCCGAGGCAGAATTGGCCGATGCGGCTCGGGATCGTCGTCTGCCTGCTGATCCTCGTCCCGTTCGCGACGTCGGCCACCGGCTCGTCCCGGCCGGCGGGGTTCGTCGTTCGATCGGGCGCCTCTCTGCGGCTCGACGGCAAGCCGTTCCGCTTCGGCGGCGCCAACATCGAGTGGCTCGGGCTCGCCGGCTACGGGCCCGAGGATCCCGCCGGCCCTCACTACGCAAGCAACTTCGAGATCGACGACGCGCTGACGACGGCGAAGGAGATGGGCGTGCGCGTCGTCCGCAGCCAGACGATGGGCGACTCGGTCGGCTGCGAGCGGTGCCTCGAGCCGGCTCTCGGGCAGTTCAACCGGGCGGCGTTCGAGCGGATCGACTACGCGCTGCGCGCTGCCCGCAACCGCGGGATCCGGATCATCCCGACGATCGTCGGCGACGACGCGCGCGGGGGAGGCAGCGGCTGTGTCTACCTCCGCTGGCGCGGGATCGACGTGCCCGGCTGCTCGATCATCCACATGGAGCCGTTCTGGACGGATCCGACCGTGATCGGCGACGTCGAGGAGCACATCAAGGCCCTGCTCGACCACGTGAACGTCTATACCGGCGTTGCCTACAAGGACGATCCGACCATCCTCGGCTGGGACCTGCTGAACGGCGGCGGCAGCCCGACGCCCTGGACGCGGCAGATCGCCTCGTACGTCCGCTCGCTCGACGGCCATCACCTGATCCTGTCCGGCGCCGCGAACGCCGGCCTCGCCGCGGTCGACGCCTGCGTCTCGTTCGTCTACCCGCACTGGTCGCTGACGCCGTCCTTCGTCCAGGGTTGGATCGACTCGTGCCGGGCGGCCGGGAAGCCGTACATCGTCTACGAGTACGGCTGGGACCTGACCAACTTCCCGACGCGGCCCTCGCTGAGCGGCTTCCTCGCCTCCCTCAGGCGCAACCCGGAGGTCGCAGGCGACGCCTTCTGGGCGCTGCAGGCGCACGCCGACGGGCACGGGTGGATGCCGATCCCCGCCGACACGTCCGACCCCGCCACGGCGCACACGGGGGAGAGCGGCCAGTGGTGGGCGATGTACTACACGGGCGTCAAGACGCTGGTCATGTCCGCAGCCGACATGGCTGCACGTGCCCAGATCATCCGCAGCCACAACTACGCCATGGACGGCGTGCGGCGGCCGAGGCACGCGATCCCGCCGGCGCCGGTGGTGACCTCGACCGTGCCCTCGATCCCCGCCGGCGTCCGGATCTACTGGCGAGGGTCGGCCGGCGCGCGGAACTACTCGATCCAGCGTGCCGCTTCCGCAAGGGGACCGTGGCGGACGCTCTGCAAGCGCTGCGCCTCCGATCTCGACGACGGCTTCGTCGATGCCGCGTCCACGGCGAGGGACCTGGTACCGCGTGATCCCGTACAACCTGGACGGCAAGGCCGGCCACGCCTCCAAGGCCGTCAGCGCGAGCTAGCGTTCCGTGCAAGGGCGGTTAGCTCAGCTGGGAGAGCGCCTGGTTTACACCCAGGAGGTCGGCGGTTCGACCCCGTCACCGCCCATTTGACAACACGCGCCCCGGGAAGCCCGGCGAGTGTGACGTGGGAGTCTTGGCCCTGTAGGTTCACGGAGACGTGGGCGAGATCGATGTCCGATCGTCCAACCGTCGGAACAGGAGGCGTCATGCCGCTCGAACGTCCGCAGCTCGACAAGCCCGAGGGTGACGTGCCTTTCGATCTCGGCATCGAAGACCTCGTCGTCGGCGACGGCGACGAGGCGACCAAGGGGAAGAGAGTTTCGGTGCATTACGTCGGAGTGGCCTTCTCCACCGGCGAGGAGTTCGACGCCTCTTGGAACCGCGGGCAGCCCCTCGAGTTCAAGCTCGGCAAGGGTCAGGTCATCCCGGGCTGGGACGCCGGTGTGCAGGGCATGAAGGTCGGCGGCCGACGGAAGCTGACCATCCCTTCTGCGATGGCCTACGGAGCACGCGGCGCCGGTGGAGTGATCAAGCCCCACGAGCCGCTCGTGTTCGTCGTCGATCTGCTCTCGGTGGATTAGGCCCTCGAGTGGCCTCGTCCGGCCTGCGCCCGGGCGGCCAGCTTCCTGACCGCCGCGCCCGGCCGGACGAGGCCGCGCTGGACGGCGTCGAGGGCGACCGCGGCGAGCAGGAGCAGGCCGAGCGTGATCGGCTCCCAGAGCTGGTCGTACTGCAGGAGCGCGTAGCCGTTGTCGATCAGCGCGATGAACAGGACTCCGACCACGCTGCGCCACACCGCTCCCTCGCCTCCGAGGATGCTCGTCCCCCCGATGACGACGCCGGCGATCACCGTGAACGTCAGGTTGTCGTTCGCCGTGGTCTGGAGCGAGGCGGTGAGCCCGTTCGACGTGTCGAGGACGCCTGCCAGCCCCGCCGCCGTGCCGGTGAGCGCAAACGCCAGGATGCGGAAGCCGTCGACGCGCACGCCCGCGAGACGGGCCGCGTCGGCGTTGCCACCTGCGGCATACATGTAGCGGCCGGCGGTCGACGTCGCGAGCAGGAGCCCGAGCACGACGACCGCGACGATCATCACCCAGATCATCGTCTTCACGGTGAACAGCTCGGGGCGCGCGAGGTTGCCGAAGTCCGGCTTGGCGAACAGGACGAGCAGGTTCCCGCCCGAGACCAGGCCCGACACGCCGTTGACGATGAACGCCATCGCCAGCGTCGCGATCAGCGCGTTGATGCGGAACACCGTCGTCACAATCCCGTTCGCGAGGCCGACGAGCAGCCCGGCTCCGATGCCGAGCAGCATCGCGAGCGCGGGATCGGTCTCGAGCGCGAAATGGGCGGAGACGACGGCCGCCAGGCCCCACACCGCGCCGACCGAGAGGTCGATCCCGCCCGACACGAGCACGAGCGTGAACGCGGCGGCGATGATCAGCGTCGACGACTGCTGCTCGAGGATGTTGAGCAGGTTCGCCTTCGTCGCGAACGGCTCGCTGGTCAGCGACAGGACCGTGAAGAGGATCAGGAACGGGACGAGGATCCCGGCCCGCGCGAGCGAGTGCCTGGCGACGCCGGCCGCGCGGGTCGTCTTGCCGCCGGCCCGGGTGTCCGAAGGCTCGAGACCCACCTCTGCGCTCATACCGCTCCGGCCCCGGCCTGGTCCCCGAACGCGGACGCGAGGATGGCCGGCTCCGTCATCCCGTCGCCTTCGAGCTCGGCGACGATCCGGCCGCGGCGCATGACGAGCACGCGGTGCGCGAGCCCGAGGATCTCCTCGAACTCCGAGGAGATCAGCACGATGCCGAGCCCGTCCGTCGCGAGCGCCACCAGGAAGTCGTAGATCGCGCGCTTGGCGCCCACGTCCACGCCGCGCGTCGGCTCGTCGGCGAAGACGATGCGCGGCCCGCAGAGGAGCATGCGGGCGAGCAGCACCTTCTGCTGGTTCCCGCCCGAGAGCGTGCCGACGGGCGCCGAGTAGCTCGCGGCCCGCACGTCGCACCGGTCGAGCACCTCGCGGGCCGCACTGCGCTCGGCCCGGCGGCGGACGATGCCGAACGCGCTGAAGGTCCCGAGCGTCGAGAGCGTGGTGTTCTCGATCGAGGAGCGCGCGAAGACGAGCCCTTCGTCCTTGCGCGACTCGGGGATCATGGCGAGCCCGGCGCGGAGGCTTCTCCGCGGCGAGCGGCCGGCCCGGTCACCGTTCGCGAACATCACCTCCCCCGAGTCGATCGCCTCGGCGCCGAAGACCGCCCGTGCGAGCTCGGTCCGACCCGCTCCGACCAGGCCCGCGAGCCCGAGGATCTCGCCGGCCCGCACGTCGAATGTCGCATCGACGACGCCGGGCGCGTTCAGGCCGCGCACCGAGAGCAGCACCGGCGACCCCGCCGTCGCAGGCCGCTTGGGAGGGAACGTGGCGACGAGCGGCCGGCCCAGCATCGCCTCGATCAGCGACCCCTCTGTCTCCGTCGCGGCCTCCGCCGTCTTCACCACCTTGCCGTCGCGGAGCACGGTGACGGTGTCCGCGAGCTCGAGCACCTCGTTGAGGAAGTGCGAGATCAAGAGGATCGTCTTGCCCGAGGCGACGAGGCCCCGGATGATCTCGTGCAGCTGACTCGTCTCCTGCCCGCCGAGCGCGGCCGACGGCTCGTCCATCACGATCAGCTGCGCGTCCCGCGACAGCGCGCGCAGGATCTCGATCTTCTGCTGCTCGGCCGTCCGCAGCTTGCCGGCGGACATCGAGCCCGGCAGGTCGAACCCCGCGGAATCGGCGAGGCGGGCGAACTCGCGCTTGAGGCTGGCTGTCCGGATGACGCCTCCGCGCCTCGGCTCGACTCCGAGAAACACGTTCTCGGCGACGGTCAGCTGCGGGACGATGGACGGCTCCTGCGCGATCGCCGCCACCTTGTGCTCGAGCGCCTCACGAGGCGAGCCGAACGACACCGTCGTCCCGTCGAGGCGCATCGTTCCTCCGTCAGCGGTCAGGACCCCCGCGATGATCCTCCCGAGCGTGGACTTGCCGGCGCCGTTCTCGCCGACGAGCGCGTGCACCGAGCCTCGCCGAACGGAGACCGAGACGCGGTCGAGCGCCTGGACGCCGCCGAAGTTCTTGGCGACGTCCAGGAGCTCGAGATAGTGAAGACCGGATTGATCCGCCGTAGCGGGCGATCCTACCCCGGCCACTCAGCCTTGAACTTGCTCGCGTTCGCCTTCACCACGACGCCGCCGTTGGGCAGGCCCTTGAGGACGTCGATGCCGCCGCAGCCCTTGCCGGTCTTGAGCGCCTTGAGCAGGCAGGTCATGCCGAGCTTGCCCTCGGTCGCCGGCCGCTGCATGACGGTGCCGTACCAGGCGCCCGACTTGACCTTGCTCAGCCCGAGCTGGCCTCCGCCGTAGCCGACCAGCGTCAGCTTCTGGCCGTTCAGCGCCTGCTCGGCACCGGTGGCACCCTGGTCGGCGCCGACGATCACGTTCATGTCCGGCTGCGCCTGGAGCATCGTCTGCGCGGCCTTGAGCGCCGTCGCCGGGTTGTAGAAGGTCTCGCCCTCGGCGACGACCTGGATCCCGTGCCCGGCGGTCACGGCGTTGAAGCCCTTGCGGATCGCCGTATCGAGCGAGGACACCTTCACCGAGTAGAGGTAGCCGACCTTGCACGGGTTGGCCGCGAGCGCCTTGCAGGCGGCGACGACGAGCCCGCCCTGCTTCTTGCCGATGTCGGTCTGAACGAACACGACATTGCCGGAGAGACCCACCACCGGCGGTGCGGCCGTGCTCGGGTTCGTCCCGAGGATCTGGTCGATGTTGACCACCTTCAGCTTCGCCCTGATCGCCTGCCTGATCGTCGGGATCAGCTGCGGGCCGAAGATCGGCTGGACGATGATCCCGGTGTACTGCTTCGACGCGATCACCGTCTGCAGCTGCGAAAGCTGCTTCTTCGGGTCGTTGGCGGCGTCGAAGACGACGACCGACGCGCCCTGCGCCTTCGCCACCGACTTCGCCGCGGCGAGCATCGGCGCGTCATAGCTGTTCGCGACGGCGAACGAGAGATACGCGACCTTGGCTTTCGCGGCCGGACTCGCGGCCGCGCCGATCGCGCTCCCGGCCACGACGGTGGCGGCCACGAGCGCCACGAGCAAGGCCGTCGTTCGACGCCGTGCGAGGAAAGAGATGCTGTTCACGTCCGTTGCCTCCTAGGGTCCACGCGGGCCGGATACGGAATCGCGCGAGTGTATGACTGCTAAACGGTGAAGTCAAGTGGGGGTTAACAAAGGTGGGCGCAGGCACCTCAGTCGTCACTTTCGTTCAGTGAGAATGCGCGACAGGGGTGGGGCGGCTGCTCTGCACCCAGTTCGGCTGGATCGTCGTGTGGCCGAGCAGGAAGTCGAGCGAGGCCGCCGCGAGATCCCGTGCACGACGGAGGTCGGCGTCCACGAGCCGCCCGTCGCGCTTGACGATCCTGCCGTCGATCATGACCGTGTCGACGTTCCGCGTGTCCGCTTGGTGGACGACTGTCGAGACCGGGTCGATCACCGGATACGTGTTCGTGTGGTCGCAGCGGATCACGACGAGGTCGGCGCGCTTCCCGGGCGTGAGGGAACCGGTGCGGTCCTGGAGGCCGCACACCCGCGCCCCTTCGATGGTGGCGAACTCCAGCACCTCGCGGGACGTCAGCAGGCGGGGCTCCTCCTCGTTCCCCGCGGCGAACGCGGCCTCGTGGGAGAGCAGCCGGTCGGAGGCGAACACGAAGCGCATCTGCGTGAACATGTCGCCCGGCACGGTCGTCACCACGTCGATGCTCAGGCTCGGGCGCAGCCCGTGCGCGAGCGCCTTCGCGGTCGGAGGCGTGCCGTGCCCCATGACCATCTCGACCGAGGGGGCGATCGAGATCTTGCCGCCCGTCTCCGCGATCAGCCGGAACTCGTCGTCCGACAGGTAGTTGCAGTGGATGTAGGTCGTGTCGGGCCCGAGCAGTCCGAGGTCGTCGAGCTGGGAGACCATCGAGAAGCGGCCCGCATGCGGCCCCATGCCGACGTGGACGCTGATCGGGGCGCCGATGTCGCGCGCGAGCTCCCAGTCGTGCTTGACGACTTCCGGCGTGCAGAACCCCGGGCCGCGCGTGCCCATCGCGAGCGTGATCAACCCGTCGTCGCTCGAGAAGTACTGCCCGCGGACGCGGCGGATGTCCTCGGGAGCCTCGAGCTCGCTCGTGTACCACCAGTCGGCGAGCGACGTGTTGGGGTTGCCGTAGCAGTAGACCGCGCGCAGCCGCGCATCCTGCAGGCCCCGGATCGCCTCGTCGGCGTGCGCGGGCGTGTTGCTGATGTGCGACCAGTCGAGCAGGGTCGTGATGCCGGCGTCGATCGCCTCCAGTGCGCCGAGGTAGTTGCCTGCGTAGACGTCCTCGGGCCGGTAGGCAGGCGCGAGCTGGTCGAGGACGATCTCGAAGTAGCCGGCCAGGCTGACGTCGGGCGCGATGCCGCGGATCACCGTCTCCCACGTATGGCGGTGCGAGTCGATGAAGCCGGGCATGACGATGCAGCCCGTCGTGTCGATCAGCTCGGCGTCGCCTGCGTCGATCGACGGCCCGACCGCGGCGATCCGACCGTCCTCGACGAGCACGTCGCCGTCGAAGACGTCGCCGATCGTCGGATCCATGCTCAGAACATGTCCTCCTTGGAGCACGACGCGGTCCGGCACGGATCTCCCCCTTTGCTCGGTGTGCAGTCAGCGTCCAATCACGCTGAACTCGACGTGGCGGGATTCTTACCAAACCTTCTCTGCGAGACGCAAGAATCCCCGACAGACGGCGAAAATCGCGCGCGGCGAAGTTGACTGACACTGCACGTCGCATTTATCGTTGGCCACCGTGACGAGCGTCGTCATCGTCGGAGGCACCTCCGGGATCGGCCTTGGGCTGGCGCGCGCCTATGCGAATCGCGGCGAGCACGTCGTGATCACGGGTCGCGACGCCGAGCGCTGCGACGGAATCGCGGCCGGCATCTCCGCCACCGTCGGCACCTGCGCGCTCGACCTCGCCGAGCCGGAGCGCATCGCCGCGTCCCTCGAGGCTGTGGGCGCCGTCGACCGGCTCGTGCTCGCTGCGATCGAGCGCGACCAGAACACGGTGGCCGACTATGACCTCGCCAGCGCGACGCGCCTCGTGACGCTGAAGCTCGTCGGCTACACGGAGGTCGTGCACGCGCTGTCGTCGCGGCTGACGGCGGAGGCGTCGATCCTGCTCTTCGGCGGCCAGGCGCTCCGCCGCCCGTATCCGGGATCGACGACGATCACGACGGTGAACGGCGGCGTCGAGGGCCTCGTCCGCACGCTGGCGGTGCAGCTCGCGCCGATCCGCGTCAACGGCATCCATCCGGGCGTCGTCGGGGACACGCCGGAATGGGTCGACAAGCCCGAGGCGATGCTCGACGCGATCCGCGCTCGCACACCGCTCGGCCGCCTCGTCAGCACCGAGGAGATCGTGGACGCCTCGGTCTTCCTTCTGGAGAACGGAGCCGTGAACGGTGTCAACCTCGAGGTGGACGGCGGATGGATGCTGCAGTAGTGACCGCCGAGACCCGTTACCACCTCGTCCGGCGCGAGGACATCGAGCTCACGACGGCGCTGCCGGACCACAGTGGCGGCCTGACCCGGGCCGTGCTCGTCGGCGGCGCGACGGGCTCGACGCACACCGGCCTCATGCTCGTCCGGCTCGAGGACGGGTACGTCGACACGCATCTGCACTCGTTCGAGTCGAGCTTCTACGTGCTCTCGGGGGAGCCGACCCTGTACCTCGACGGCCGCGGGTTGAGACTCGAGCCCGACGCCTGCGGCGCGATTCCCGTCGGTGTCCAACACGCCTGGCGTTGCGACGGAGAGGCCCGCTGGATCGAGATGGCCTCTCCGCGGCCGCGCGGCCCCGACGAGTCGCCCGACACGTTCTTCGTCGGGGCCGCACCGGCCGACCAGCCGGTCGAGCTCGACCTCCGCGACCCGCGAAACCGGAACCTCTTCCACCTCTCCGCGGGTGACATGGAGGTCGGGCGCCTGACGGAGGGGTCACAGGTCGCCGCGCCGACGGTCTCGGCAAGCATGTCGACGGCCGCACTGCTCTACAGCGGCATCACGGTCAAGATGCTCGTCGACAAGCGCCTGGACGCGCAGCTCCACACGATGTTCATGGTCGGCTACCACCCCGGAGCCGTCGCGCATCCGCACGACCATCCGTTCGAGGAGTCGTACTACATGCTCGAGGGCGAGGTCGATGTCGTCGCCGACGGCGACCGGCACACTCTCCGGTCCGGCGACGCGTTCTGGACCGCCGTCGGTTGCGTGCACGCGTTCTACGAGACCCGGGGCGGCACCGTGAAGTGGCTCGAAACGTCCGCCCCCGGCCCGCCCGACCGGCACGCCTACCGCTTTCAGCGGGACTGGGAGTACCTGACGGAGAAGCTCGGCGGGGGCGCGTGAGCGGGCGCCGGGATTCGGCTGCGGACGTGATCGAGCCCGCCGTCGCCTCTGCGCAGGAGCCGTCGCACATCGGGGCGCGGTTGCGGCAGCGGCGCGAGCAGGCAGGCCTCAGCCTCCGCGACCTCGCCGGGCGCATCGGCGTCTCCGCAAGCCTGATCTCCCAGATCGAGCGCGACAAGGTCAACCCGAGCGTGAGCACGCTGTGGGCGCTCGTGCGCGAGCTCGGGTTCACCATGGGCGAGCTCTTCGCGGTCGACGCCGACGACGGTCCGGCCCCCGCAGGCGGTCCCACTTCTGTCGGAGTCGCCGACGGGAGAGCGGTCGCCCCCAGCGGTCGCGCCGTGATCAACCTCGCGTCCGGAGTCACCTGGGAGCGCCTCACCGCGAAGAGTGACCCGGCGGTCGAGTTCCTTCGCGTCGTCTACGACGTCGGCAGCGAGTCCTGCCCCGAAGACTCACTCGTTCACCACGGCGGCAAGGAGTACGGCTACGTGATCTCGGGACGGCTCGGCGTGCGGATCGGCTTCGACGAGTACGACCTCGGGCCGGGTCACTCGATCTCGTTCGACGCGTCGTCGCCCCACCGCCTGTGGGCGATCGGGAGCCGGCCGGCCGAGGTGATCTGGGCGGTCGTCGGCCGGCAGGGCGACAGCCGCAGCGGCTCGCTGTTCTAGGTCGCGCTAACCGCCGATCGCGCGCTTCGTGAACGCCCGCACGGCTGCCACTGAACACGCGCGGCCGCCCGCTTCGCGCAGGAGGTCGATGCCTCGTTGCACCGCAGGCAGGCTCGTCTTCGGCGTGTCGTCCGTGTAGTAGAGGCCGGACTGCCAGCGGTCGAGGTCGGGTTCGTCGCTGACGTGGAAGAAGAGCAGGCTCTGAACGGTCGGCTGGCAGGCGGCGAGCGCGAGCGCCTCCAGGTAGTAGACCGACTGGGTCGCCTCGGAGACCGGCCGGTCTGTGCGCGGCGCCCGGCCGTCGTACTCCGACCGCTTGCGCCCCGGGATCAGCGACTGGACGCCGAATTCGTCGTAGACGATCGGGAGCCCGGCACCGGGCTGCGCCGTCCCGCCGAAGGCGTTCGCGAGCAGGCGGACGAGCTTGGGGTAGTCGGCCAGCGAGATCGTCGTCGTGTGCGGGTGCGTGAAGCTGGGCGGAATGCTCGAGTTGTCCTCGTAGGGGTGGAGCGAGAACGCATCCATGATCGGACGCGTGCGGTGACTCTTGCGGTAGGCGCGACCGAGGTCCTCGATGAACGTCGTCGGTGAGTGCTTGCGCGAGAGGACAGAGTCGTTGCCGCGCGGTGACAGACCTCCGCCGATCACGCTCAGCGTTGGCGAAACCTGCTTCAGCGCGTCGTACGCCAGCGCCAGCGTCTTCTCGTAGGCCGGCGCTGCGACGTCGCTCCCGTCGCGGCCGAACTGCGGGAGCCAGAAGCGGTTGAGATTGGGCTCGTTGCCGACGATGAAGCGCTGCACGCTCGGCAGTCCGGTCGCCAGCGAGGCCGCGAACGAGGCGAAGGCGGCGCGCTCGCTCCCGGTCCGCGGCGTCTGCGAACTCCCGGAGGGGAAGACCGAGAGGTAGACGACGATGCCGTCGAGGTCGGCGGCGTCGACGGCGTTCTTCAGGCTCTGCAACTGCGGGTCGGGCGGTGCCGTCTCGCCGCGCCGCCACGGCGCCGTGAGGCGGATCGCGTCGAGGCCGGCGAGCTTGGCGAGGTCCATCTTCGTCTTGGCCATGGCGAGGGTCGGCTCCTTGCCGCCGTCCTCGGCTGCCCCGACGAGCAGGCCGCCCTGCGAGGCCGAGGCGGCTCCCGTCAGGGCGAGTGCACCGACGACGGCGACGAGCAAGGCGCCACGGCGAACCACGCGCCTCGAGGACGCGCACGAACGTGCGGGCTCCAGCGATGGACCCGCCCCGACCCCCCAGCCGCAGGCGCGCAAGTCGGGCACCCTAGCGGAGCGGGAGGACGGGTGCAAGGCGTCTCCCTCCCTGCCGGGTCTCGCTTCAAACGAAACGGGCGGGCCCGATGGCCCGCCCGTGATCGTGGCGATGCGAAGGTGCCGGCTAGTGCGTCGTCGCGGTCGGCGGGGCCTTGACTACCGGCCCGCTGATCTCGCCGCCCGGATTGTTCGCCGTCCGAACGACCACCGAGCCGTTCCCGTTGAGGAGCGCGCTCGCCTGGTCGTCGGTCAGCGTCGTCCGGCCGAACTTGCCCGAGACACACGACGTGCACAGCGCCGCGGCGACGGCCGGTGCTGCACCCGCGGTGGTGATGCGGAGATCCGCTCCGCTGACCGTGCTCGACAGCTTCGAGTACGTCAGCCTCCAGCCGAGGATCCAGTGCTGGCCGGTACCCGGCACGGCGAACGGCGGTACGGGTCCGTTGCACTTGATCCTGTGCGGGATCCCGCTCGCGCGAGGCGGTGCCTGCCCAGGCCCGCCGGCCTTCGGCGTCACCACCGAGCAGCCGGGGATCGAGGGCATGGCGCCGTTCGCGACGGTGCCGATCGTGTGGACGAGCACGGCGTCCCAGCGTCCTGTCGCGGTGGACGACGCACTCGACGGCGCGAGCTTCGCGGTCAGCCGGAAGCCGACAGCGTGGACGTGCCCCGCCGGCGCGGCGGTCCTGGGATCGCTCGGCCCGATCAGCCTGACCTTGCCCGGCTTGGCAGGGCCGGCCGGAGGCGGCGTCGAACCGGCGGTCGCGAGGCCCGCGGCGACGAGCGCGAGGAGCGCGAGTAGCGAGAGTGCTCCCCCGAGGCGACCTGCTCTCTTGCTCATGGCTCCTACCTCCAAGTTGGCTTCGTACCTTGTGATGCGTGTTCTTTATAGCGCCAGGGGTCCACGGTTCCCTACCCGCCGGGGACGATTTACGAACCCGTTACGTTGAGTGGCGCGTGCCCGAGTCCCCGCGACTAGGCGCCGTGCGGATACGGATCGAGGATCAGCGTCGGCGTGCCGTCCGGCAGCGAATCGGCGCGGTACATGTACATCTGCGGCTGGAGGTAGTTCCTGATCACCCTCGCGGTGGACGGCCCGATGTCGCCCTCGGCGTAAGGGCCGCGCCGCGGGATCGTGGCGGACAGGGGTCGGTCGATCAGCGGGGTGAACCACGTGCGGTTAGCGACCGAGACCAGATCGTGGCCCGAGTTCGGCTGGGTCGAGGCGGGCGGCATCAGCACCGTCACCGTCTGCACGTCGGAGTCGTTCTTGAAGGTCCGGAGCGTCAGCTCGAGCGCTTCCTGCTCGACCAGGAGCGTGCGGTCCTCCGTCGCCGGCGAGCTGCTCGTGACCGTGCAGTTCGCGCCGCCGCCGCACATGAGGAACATGATCCCGTTCCCGATCGGGAGTGCCACCGTGTCCTTCGGCGACTGCGTGTCGGAGGGCCGGATGAGGTCGTCGTGAATGGCCACGTTCTGAATCGAGGGCCGTTGCCCGACGACGGCGACGAAATCGTCGCCGGCATCGCCCTTGTATTCGTGCGCCACCTGGTTCGCGATCTCGCGGGCGCCGAGCTCGCCCTGCTGCCGGGGCGCGAAGCCCCCCGGGCCTCGCGCGCTGCTGCTCGAGCCGCCGCGACCGACGAGGACGATGCCGAGGCCGACCGCGACGCCGACGGCGATCGCGAGCACCAGGTAGGCGATCCCGAAGCGGCGCTGGTTGATCGCCGCGTCGCGGGCGCTCGGGCGGAAGAACGGCTCGGGCGCGGCGGGCGGCTCCTCGTGCTGCCTGGTCGCCTGGCCCTCGGCGCCGTTGGCGGCCGGCTCCTGGGGCTCGATGCCCTTGTCGCCGCCTACAGCCTCGGCCACGCGTCCTCCTCCGTCAGGTCGATCTCGGGCTTCTCGAGGTGGGCCGAGTCGAGCAGCCGCATGAGCTCGTCGCCGTACAGCTCCTGTTTCTCCATTACGGCGTCGGCGATCTTCTCTACGGACTCCCGATTGTGCACGACGAAGTTGTGGGCGACGACGAACGCCTCGCCCATGGTCTGCGCAGCCTGCGCGCGCTTGAACGGGTCATGGAGGACGGACGCCACGGGGTCGGCATGGAAGTCGGCCGAGCCGCGCGTTCGGTTCATCAGCGTCAGTCCGATCTTCTCGAAGCGCTTGGTTATCCGCTCTCGTGCCTCCGCCTCGCTCTCGTCGTCCAGTTTCGCGGCAGAGAGGTCGATCCGTGTCGGCCCCATGCCGGCGGCGCCGACCATGATCGCCGCGCGCGTTGTCGCGTGCTCGAGATCGCCCCCGACCCCGTTCGACGTCTCACCGTAAAACGCGTGCTCGGCGGCCATGGCTCCGAGCGTATGGACGAGGTTGCCCAACTCCTCCGACTGCCATTTATGGTCGAAGCGCTCCTCTTTCTCGAACGCCTGGTGATGTCCGAGTGAGTCGCCCCGCATCTTGATCGACAGCCGGCTCGACTCGAGGCCCGGCCTGTAAACGTGCGCAGTTGCGGCGTGGCCGGCCTCGTGGATCGCGATTGCACGCGTCTGTGAGGCGACGTAGCGCACGCCCACGGCCGTACCCGATTCGACCGTCGTCATCGCTTCGATGAGGTGACCCCACTCGAAGTACGCCTGCCTCTCGTGGTGGGCGTTGGTCAGCGCCATCGAGCAGATCTGCTCGATCATCGCCGGCGAGTAGCCGTTCGTGATCCGCGCGATCTCATCTCGGCGCTGCGGATGGTCGAGCTCGGGATCGTGGTTGACCCGGTCGAGGTAGAGGTCGAAGATGTCTTTCCGGTCGTCCTTCGTCGGCGTCCGGAACCAGACGTGGCGGCCCATGCGCCCCGGCCGGGTGAGCGCGGGATCGAGGTTTTCGATCGGCACGTTGGTGGCGCCGATGAAGTAGATCTGGTTGCCGGTCGGCCGCGCATGCGGGACCCGCAGCGAGACCGAGCCGATCCGGCGAGGGATGATGTACATCGCGTCGAGGATCGTGTTCGTGCGGTTCGTGAATATCCGGCGCAGGAACGGCGGGTTGTCGATGCCGTCCATCGTGACGAGGAGCTGGTTGAGCGCCAGCTGGCCCTGGCCTCCGCCCATCATTCCGGGGAAGGCCCCCTGGTTGAGGATGTTCCCGAACTTCCGCATCCACAGCGGGTACGGCGAGCGCGATTCGGGCGCCCGCCGCGTGAACAGGTACTCGCGCCAAGCTGCGCTCTCGACGACGAGGTCGCCCGTGGAGTTGAGAGCGCCCCACGGCCCGTAGAAGCTCGGGTCGCCAGCGAGAGTCATCGAGGCACCTTGCAACGCCTGGCGCCTCATGCCGACCGCGTCGATCTCGTCGATGAAGACGATGCACTGGCCGCCCCACTTGGCCGCGAGCTTCTTCGCCTTATGGGCGAGCCAGCGGACGATCAGCGCGTCGATGCCGATGAACGTCTGGGCGAACCCCGAGCCCGGGATCGTGACGATCGGCGAGTTGAACCCGGTCGCGATCGCCTTCGCGAGCATCGTCTTCCCGGTCCCCGGCGCGCCGAGGAAGAGCAGGCCTCGTTCGCGCTTGCCGCCCGCTTTCTCGAACAGCTCGCCCGACTGCCAGAGGTCGACGATCCGCTTGACCTCCTCCTTGGCCTCGGCCTGGCCGCGCACGTCCTCGAGCTTCACGCCCCACGTGGCGTCGCCGGGCTCGTAGCCGCGGATCTGCGAGATCCCCATCAGCATCATCGGGCCCAGGAAGATGAGGAAATTGGCGATGAACAGGAAGAAGACGAAGATCGCCTGCGTCCAGAACGTCCTGTTGCTGATCGCCGCGCCGAAACCGTCGACGATCGACGTGGCCGTCCCCCACCACGTGATGTTGTCCTCGCCGAGCAGGCGCTGGATGAGGAAAACGGCCGTGACGAAGAGCGCGACGAGCCACGCGAAGCGGAACACCGAGCGCCAGAACCAGGCGCGGCGGCGGTTGAGGACGTCCTCTTCCGCGAGGCGCGGGTCCTTGGTCCCGAACAGCGTCGGCCAGGGGATGAAGCGCCGGAAGATGAGGTCGAGCGCGCCCCTGAACGCGCCCGCGGCGGCGATCGTGAGGACGATCGACCAGCCGAGCGGGACATTGTCGCGCTCGTACAGCCAGACGAAGACGGCGGGGGTCGCGAGCAGGCAGACAACGGTGGCCGCGCGTCTCAGCGCACGCCACTGATCACCGAGCTCCGCGGGCACCTCGGGAGGGGTGAGGCGGGGGGCCGAGCTGGGGGCGCTCATGGTCGGAGTCTCTTCACGACATATCTAGACGAACATTCGCAGCTTCGGATAGCACGGTTTTTGATCATTAGCCTTCGTGCGGGTTGTCATGCCGGGTCATCAGGGCCACGACCACGACAGGATGCACGCCTATCGGCGGGCGACCGCGATCTTCCCCGAGCACTCGACGCTCCAGGTCGACTATGCCCAGCCCTCGGTCGTGCAGCTGCAGACGTTCGAGCGGCGAGCCGGAGCGTGACCGGGCAGCCGTCCGATGCGCCGGGCATCGGCAGCGGTCACGTCCTCGCGGACGCCGAGTACCACGTCGTGGTCGATGCCGTCCGGCGGTGGCGGGCGTTCGCGATGGAGATGGTCGAGGTCTTCGAGCAGCAGTACGGCCGCTCCGATCCCGCCTACCAGGGCGCTCTGCAGATGGTCGTCCTCGCCGATCAGGTGCTCAGGATCCTCGGCCGGAGCGAGCCCTGAGAGAATCGAACGGTGCGCGTCTCCGCCAAGGCCGACTATGCGCTCCGGGCGGCTGCCGAGCTGGCCGCGGCCGAGGGCGAAGGCCCGGTCAAAGGCGAGCAGCTCGCCCGGGCGCAAGGCATCCCGCCGAAGTTCCTGGAGAACATCCTGCTCGAGCTCCGCCACGCGGGGCTCGTCCAGAGCCAGCGTGGGGTGGAGGGCGGCTACTGGCTCGCCCGGCCGGCGGCCGAGATCACGCTCGCGGAGGTGATCCGTGCCGTCGAGGGGCCGCTCGCCAACGTGCGCGGCACGCGCCCGGAGGCGGTCGAGTACGCGGGTGTCGCCGAGCCCCTCCGCCAGGTATGGATCGCCGTCCGCGCCAGCCTGCGCGGCGTGCTCGAGTCGGTCACGCTCGCCGACGTTGCGCGCGGCGAGCTCCCGGCCTCACTTGACCAGCTGCTCGCCGACCCCGAGTCCTGGCGGCCCCACTGAGCCGTTCCGCGGCCTGACGAAGACGATCTGGCCGCTCTCGAGCTCGAGTTCGGCCTCCTCGTCGCGCGTCAGCTGGGCCGAGAAGGCATGGCCCGTGCCGTCGACGAGATCGACGCGGACCTCGAAGCCGAGGTAGGCGACGCGGGCGACCATCGCCTCGAAGGCATCAGGCCGTGCGTCGAGCGAGACTGCGAGGTCGTGCGGGCGCACCGGCCCTTCCGCGGTCTGGACGACCGGGCCGAAGAAGTTCATGACGAAGTCGTTCGCCGGCGCGTCGTAGAGGTCGCGGGGCCCGCCGATCTGCTGGATCCGCCCCTCGTGCATGAGCGCGATCCGGTCGGCGATGTCCATCGCCTCCTCCTGGTCGTGCGTGACGATGACGGTGGTCACGTGCTGCTCGTCGTGCAGTCGGCGAAGCCAGCTGCGGAGCTCCTTGCGGACGCGCGCGTCGAGGGCGCCGAACGGTTCGTCGAGAAGCAGGACACTCGGCTCGACCGCCAGCGCTCGGGCGAGCGCCATCCGCTGGCGCTGCCCGCCGGAGAGCTGTGCCGGATAGCGATCGGCGAGACCGTGCAGCTGGACGAGGCGGAGCAGTTCGCCGACGCGGTCGGCGACCTCGTCCTTCGGCCGGCGGCGGATCTCGAGGCCGAAGGCGACGTTCTTGCGGACGGTCATGTGCTTGAACGCCGCGTAGTGCTGGAAGACGAAGCCGACGCCTCGAGCCTGCGGGGCTTGCGCGGTGACGTCCTCGCCGTCGAGCCGGACCGTACCGGTGTCGGGGTGTTCGAGCCCCGCGACGACGCGCAGGAGCGTCGACTTGCCGCTTCCGCTCGGGCCGAGAAGCGCCGTCAGCGAGCCGGACTCGACCTCGAGCGTCACGTCGTCGAGCGCGACGAACTCGCCGAACCGCTTGCCGACGCCGGAGATCTCGATGCTCATGCAGGCGCCTCCTTCGGCTTGAGGAAGATCATCGCGATGAGGACGAGAATGGCCATGACCGCGAGCACCATAGAGATCGAGTAGGCGCCCGGGAGGTCGAAGTTGTCGTAGTGGTCCTCCACGGCGAGCGTGGCGGTCTGCGTCTGGCCTTCGATCCGGCCGGACACGATCGCGACGGCTCCGTACTCGCCGAGGCAGCGCGCGGTGGTGAGGACGACGCCGTAGATCACGGCCCAGCGGATGGCGGGGAGGGTGATCCGCCAGAAGGTCTGCCAGCCGGTGGCGCCGAGCGTGTGGGCGGCCTGCTCCTGTTCGTCGCCGATCTCGCGCAGTGTGGGGATGACTTCACGGGCGACGAACGGCAGCGACACGAAGATCGTGGCGAGCACCATGGCCGGGAGCGCGAACAGAATCTGGATGCCGTGACTCGTGAACCAGTCGCCGAGCCAGCCTCCGCGTCCGTAGAGGAGGAAGAGCGAGAGTCCGACGACGACCGGGGAGAGCGCGAGCGGCAGATCGATGAACGCGTTGAGCAGACCCTTGAGCGGAAAGTCGCGGCGCACGATCGCGAGTCCGACGGCGATCCCGAAGACCGTGTTGACCGGGACGGCGATGGCCGTGACCTCGAGCGTGAGCACGAACGCGTGGACGGTCGCGGGGTCCGTGAGCGTGCTCCAGACGTGCCCGATGCCGTTGTCGAAGGTCCGCCAGCAGACGATGGCGACCGGCCCCATTAGCACGACGAGCAGGTAGAGGAGCGCGAAGCCGCGCAGGGAGAGGCGGCGAAGACTCTTAGTGGACATGCTCGTACTTGGTGGCGAAGTGTCGGATGGCTCCGATGACGAGCAGCACGGCGAAGGAGATCGCGAGCAGCACGACCGCGATTGCCGACGCTCCGGCTTTGTCGCCGCTCTGGATGTGCTGGAAGATGAAGACGGACGCGACCTGGGTCCTGAACGGCAGGTTGCCCGAGATGAGGATGAGCGCGCCGATCTCGCCCACTCCGCGCGCGAAGGCGAGCGCGACGCCGGAGAGGATTCCGGGGAGGATGTTGGGCAGGATGACGCGCCGGAAGACCGTCGTCTCTCCCGCGCCGAGCGATCGTGCCGCCTCCTCCATCTCGGTGTCGAGCTCGAGCAGCACGGGCTGCACCGTCCGGACGACGAACGGGAGCGTGACGAACAACAGCGCGAGGATGATGGCGGTGCGCGTGCCCGTGACGTCGATCCCGACCGGCGAGCGAGGCCCGTAGAGCGCGATCAGCGTCAAGCCCGCGACGATCGTCGGGAGCGCGAACGGGAGATCGATGATCGCGTTGACGACGTTCTTGCCGCGGAAGTCGTCGCGCACGAGCACCCAGGCGATGATCGTGCCGGTGACGGCGTTGATCGCCGCGACGATCAGCGCGGCAACGAGGCTGAGCTCCAGCGCGGAGACGGCCTGCGAGTCCGAGACGACGCTCCAGAAGCTGGACGCCCCGTTCGCCCGCGACTCCCAGACGACGGCGGCGATCGGCAGCACGACGACTGCCGAGAGAAAGGCGGTGACAAAGCCGAGCGAGAGGGCGGTCTGCGCCCTCTCGCTCGGAATCCGGACTCGCGCGACTGACGCTGTGCTAGCCAGTCGGGCCCCCAACCGACTTCTCGATCCCCGCCATCAGCCCACTCTGTGGATCGAACCAGCGCTTGTCGACTTTCCGCCACCCCCCGAACATGGGGTTGTCGATCGTGATCAGACCGCGTGTCGGGAACTTCGACTTGTACTTCTTCGCGACCGACCTGAGGACCGGCCGGTAGCCGTACCGGGCGAGCAGATCCTGCGCCGGCGCGGTCTTCGTGAAGGCGATGAACTTGTTCACGAGCGCGAGGTTCGAGCTCGTCTTGATCGGGGCGATCGGCAGCTCGATCAGCATCGTTCGACCCGGCACCAGGTAGCCGATGTTCTGGCCGGCCTGCTGCGCCGCGACCGCTTCGCTTTCGTAGGTGAGCAGGACGTCGCCTTTTCCGGAGAGGAACGTGTTCGTGGCGTTCCGGCCCGAGCTGTCCTGGGAGACGACGTTCTTGAACAGCTTCTCCACGAATGACCGGGCCTGCTTGTCGGTCTTTCCCTCCCGCCGCGCGGCCGCGTAGGCCGCCAGCACGTTCCACTTCGCCGACCCCGAGCTGAAGGGGTTCGGCGTCACGATCTGCACCCCGGGCTTGACCAGGTCGTCCCAGGTCTTGATGTGCTTCGGGTTGCTGCCCCGGAATGCAAACGCGACCACCGAGTACGCCTCGTTCCCGCCGTACGACTGCTTCTGCCAGTTGGGGGAGACGAGGCCGGCGTCGACGAGCGTGTTGACATCGTCGCCGGTCGACAGGAAGACCAGGTCCGCCTTCAGGCCGGCCGCGACCGCACGCGCCTGGTCGCCCGACGGACCGTACGAAGTGGTGAACGACACGCCCTTGCCGCCCGGAGTCTGCTGCCAGGCCGAGATGATCTTGCCCATCACGGTCTTCGGGGTCGAATAGCCGACCAGCGACAGATTCGTGTCGTTCGTTCGAGCCCCCGCCACACCCGCCACGAGGCCCGCCACGACGATCGAGAAAGCCAGAGACCTTATGGGACGCATCTGCACCTCTTATCTTTCCTGTTTGTCTACAAGTTGAGTTGGAATTCTCCGAATCGTGCTAGGTCTCGTCAAGTTCTTTGGATTAGCAGGAGGTTTTCGATCAGCTAGGCTTGAGCCGATGGAGCGCCTCGAGACGTTGCTGCGAAACGCCTTCCCCGACGCGAGCGACCTGCGTGTGGTCGACCGCACCGGGACCGGCGATCATTTCCACGTGCTCGTGAAGACGGAGCGCTTCGACGGGATGTCGCTCGTCGACCAGCACAAGCTGGTCTACGCGGCGCTCGACGAGCCGCTCGGCGACGGCACGATCCACGAGCTGCGAATCACCACGAAAGGGAGCTGAGGGCACATGTCCGACGAGCTGAGGGACCGGATCAAGGACGTCATCGACAACGAGCCGGTGGCGCTGTTCATGAAGGGCACGCCGGACATGGTCATGTGCGGCAACTCGCAGCGGGCGCTCGATGCGCTCCGCAACGCGGGGGCGCCGATCACGGCGGTCGACGTGCTCCCCGACCCGCAGATCCGCCAGGAGCTCCAGGCGATCTCGGGCTGGCCGACGATCCCGCAGATCTTCGTCAAGGGCGAGCTGATCGGCGGCGCCGACATCACCGAGGAACTGGCCGCGTCGGGCGAGCTGGAGGAGAAGCTGTCCGAGGCGCTCGGCGGGAACTACCGCGGCTCCGCGGTCCAGAAGCTCGAGTTCGTCTAGTGGCGTGGGGGAAACGGCCGGTTTCCCCCACGGACCCCCTTCCCTGAGGGGTCGCGACTCACGCCGCCTGAGCTACGCCGCGGGCAAGCCACGGCTCCGCGGACGCTGAAGACGAGCGGCGTAGGGCAGAGCGACAGGCAATCCCTCGGCCAGAAGTTCAGCTTTGCCGCGAAGCCCGAGCCTTGCTCGGGCGTAGCTCGGGCCGCCGGCCACACGCTACGAAGGGGAAGGGGGCTCACGGGGGAAACCGGCCGTTTCCCCCGTGTTCTTCTCCCAGTACCGCTTCAGGCCGAGGTAGGTCTGCCACATCGGGCCGGCGCGCTCGTAGTACGCGACGTCGTGCTCGTCGGAGGCGGCGACGTCGGCGCGCATGGCCGCCACGAACTCGTCCTGGCTCATCCCGGAGCGGACGCGCCCGGCGGCGCGGGCGAGCTCCTCGCGCATGCGCTCGATGTGCGTCTCCGTGTCCTCGGCGACGCCGAAGTGCGTCAGGGCAAGCCGGGCCGGACGGCGACGCTCGATCTCCTGCAGCGTCTGCTCCCAGGCCTCGAGGTCGATGTCCGGCGGCGGCGCGGCCGGGAAGACGTGGCGGCCCGGCTGGATGCGGACGCCGACCGCGTCGCCCGCATGCAGCGTGCCGTCGCGGGTCAGGTAGGAGACGTGATGGGAGGCGTGGCCCGGGGTGGGGAAGACCTCGAGCCCGGCGGCGCTGTCGCCGACGACGTCGACGTTCTCGGCCGGCACCGGCTCGAGCGCACCCCAGATCTCGTCGAACGCGTCGCCCCACAGCCGCCGCGCGCTCCGCTCCAGCCGCTCCGGGTCGACGACGTGCGGCGCGCCGATCGCAGACACGTGTACGCGGAGGCCGGGATGCTCGCGGACGAGCGAGCCCGCGGCGCCCGCATGGTCGAGGTGGACGTGCGAGAGCAGCAGGTGCCTGATCTCCTGCAGCTCGAGTCCCCGCGCGGCAAGTCCTGCCTCGAGTGCGTCGATCGTCGACGAGGGGCCGCAGTCGAAGAGCCCGAGCCCGTCGTCGGTCTCGACGACGTAGACGCCGACGATGCGGTCGACGCCCAGGTGCATGAGGTCGATCGGCTCGAGGGTCATCGAGGGCTGTCCTTCTCGAGCACCGCTGCGTAGTAGTCGCTGCCGTCCTTGTCGATCACCCGCCGGACGTGCCAGCCGGTTCCGCGCGCCAGCGTCTCGAGCTCGGGCGGCGAGACGAAGAGGTAGTCGAACCACGGCGTCGCCACGAGCCCGTAGCGGAGCCGGAAGCGGATCTGCCCGCGCATGCGCCCGCGTTCGGGGTTGCGCCGCTGATACGCGCGGTGATCCCTGTTCCTCGTGTGCCGGGTGTCGCTCGACGTGAGCACGATCCGCCCGCGGTCGGTCGTGAGCGAATGCAGCCGCCGCAGCATGCGCTTCGCCCGCGACGCGCTCGCGAACAGGCCGAAGTTGTTCATGAAGAAGACGATCGTGTCGAACGTGCCCAGCGAGTCGTCGAGGTCTTCGAACGCCAGCACCTTCGTTTTCCGCACGCCGCGGCGGCGGGCGACGCGGATCGCCAGTGGCGAGACGTCGATCGCGACCACCTCGCGGCCGCGATGCTGCAGCTCCAGCGCCACCCGGCCGGCGCCGGCGCCGACGTCGAGGACTCGTCCACGCACGTAGCGCAGCGCCTGCCGCTCGACGGGAAACCACTTGCGGACGCCGTCGAAGTAGGCCGCGACGGCCTCGGCGTCCATGTACCCGTCGTCGCGCTCGATCACGATCCTCGCACGGTCGTTGCCGTCGAGGCGCTCGAGCAGCACCCGGCCGAAGGCGTCCTGCTCCGGCCGGAGACGCTTCACGCCTGCGCGGCGGGAGTGCGGACGAGCGCCTGCGCGAGATCCTCGATCAGGTCGTCAGCCGACTCGATGCCGACGGACAGGCGCACGAGGTTGCGCGGAGCAGCGAACGGCGCGTTCGCGGTCGAGGCGTGCGTCATCAGCGCCGGCACCTCGATCAGGCTCTCGACGCCGCCGAGGCTCTCGGCGAGGAGCCACAGCTTCGTTCGCCCGACGAGCCGGACCGCGTCCTCCTCGGACTCGGCGAGAAACGAGACCATGCCGCCGAAGTCGCGCATCTGCCGTGCCGCGATCTCGTGGCCGGGATGGCCCGGCAGCCCGGGATAGAGCACCGTCTCCACGCGTTCGTGGTCGGTGAGGAAGGCGGCGACGGCGCGGGCGTTCTCGCAATGCTGGCGCATGCGCACGGCGAGCGTCTTCAGCCCGCGGAGGACGAGCCAGCAGTCGAAAGGGCCCGGCACCGCGCCGAGCGACTTCTGCAGGAAGAGCAGGCGCTCCGCGACGGTCGGGTCGTTCGTGGCCGCGAAGCCTCCGATCAGGTCGGAGTGGCCGCCGAGGTACTTCGTCAGCGAGTGGACGACGACGTCGGCGCCGAGCTCGAGCGGCTGCTGGAGGTACGGCGTCGCGAAGGTGTTGTCGACGACCACGAGTGCGCCGGCGGCGTGGGCGGCCTCCGCGGCGGCTCGGATGTCGACGATGTTCAGGGTCGGGTTCGTCGGCGTCTCGATCCAGACGAGGCGAGTGCGTTCGTCGAGATGGTCGGCCAGGCTCGTGCTCACCTCCGGCGCAGGGACGTAGTCGAAGTGGTAGCCCTTCGGCTCGTAGACCTGCGAGAACATGCGGTAGACGCCGCCGTAGACGTCGTTGACGCAGACGACGCGCTCGCCGGGATTGACGAGGTGCATGATCGTCGTCGTCGCGCCGAGCCCGGACGAGAACGCGATGCCGTGGTCGGCGCCCTCGAGCGAGGCGAGGCACTCCTGGAGCGCGGTCCGCGTCGGGTTGGCTGCGCGCGAATAGTCGTAACCCTTGTGGACGCCGACCTCCTCCTGCACGTACGTCGAGGTCTGGTAGATCGGCACCGTCACGCTGCCGGTCGCGGCGTCGGGCTCCTGCCCCTCGTGGATCGCGCGCGTCTCGAAGTCCACGCCGCGATTCTAGGCGCGCACGGCGCCCAGCCAGGCCGCGAGGTCGTCGAGGGCCTCGTCCAGCCGTGACGTGTCGCCCCAGGCGCCGAGGAGCCTCAGCGTCCGGGTCCTGCGGTCGAAGACCGGCTCGGCGCGGCCCACGATGCGGTCGCCGACGAGCAGCGGCAGCACGTAGTAGCCGTACTCGCGCTTGGCCGCGGGGGCGTAGATCTCGATCCGGTAGCGGAAGTCCCACAGCGCCTCCGTGCGCGCCCGGTCGTGGATCAGCCGGTCGAACGGCGTGAGCAGCGTGACCCGGTCGGGGACGGGACGGTCGTCGGCGTCGGGATGGACGCGCCAGCGGCCCCGCTCGAGCCAGGCGCCCAGCCGACGCTGCTTCCGCGCCTCCAGGTGCCGCTTCGCGTCGGCGAGCGAGACGCGGTCCGTCTCCGGATACCAGCGCTCGGCGAGGTCCCAGATCCGCTGCTTCCCGTTCCGGCCGACCACGGCGACCTCACCGCGGGCGTTCAGGACGCCCAGCATCAGCCCCATCTTGCGCTCGCCCCACCAGCGGTGTGCGTCGCGTCGGGACGGCTTGTGATCTTCGATCTCGCGCGAGAGCAGCGGCCCGCGCTGCTCGAGTTCCCGCAGCACGTAGCGGCGGAACGAGGCGTTCTGCTTCAGGTACTCGATCAGATGCCGATCGTGTGGGCGGTCGCGCCGGCGCATGAGCGCCTTCAGGAGCGGCAGATCGTGGGCGGGGTAGAGATACGCGTTCCACTCGACGAGCTTCCGTTCCTTCCAGAGCAGTCGGTCGAGCTCGCTGGAGTCGTAGCGGCTGCCGAACCGACTCCAGAGCACGACGTGCTGAGCCGGCGCCACGGTCGAGATCGGATCGAGCTGCAGGAAGCCGAGCCGCTCGACCGTGTCCAGCACGCTGGTCGCGCTGCCGTCGAGGAGCTGCGCGTGGACGGCGATCCGGCGGAGCTGCTCGAGCGGCGGCTCCGTCAGTGCTCGACCTTCTCGACCCGGATCGACCGCGCCAGGCGCCCGAGCGCGCGCTCGAACGCGTCGGCGAGAGCCCTCGAAGGGCGCACTCCCGGCTCGAGATGGAATGCCTTCACACGCAACACGCTCTCCTTCCGGTCGGTCTTCAGGTCGGCGCGCCCGACCAGGCGGTCACCGTAGAGGAACGGGAGCACGTAATACCCGTAGACCCGCTCCGGCTCACGTTTGTAGACCTCGATCACGTGCCGGAACCCGAAGACACGCTCGACGAAGGCCCGGTCCCAGAGCAGGTTGTCGAACGGGCAGAGCAGCACGCCGCCGGACGGGGCCTTGCCGTCGAGCACGGCGTCTACAGGCACGACGACAGGTGCGCCGCCGTCCGGGACCGCCACGCGCCGAACGAGCCCGTCCGCGGCCAGGCCGTCAACGATCGGTCGCATCCCGCCGGCGCCGCCCGGGAGGCGGCAGTGCTCGGCGATCCCCGCGTCGGTGAGCGCGCCCCGGCTTCGCACCGCCCTCAGCGCATACCCGCGCACGAACTCATCCTCCGACGGGATCGGCGCGTCGAGGTACTGCTGCGGGATCACCCGCTCGGGCAGGTCGTACAGCCGCTGGAACCCGTCGCGTCCGGCGACGACGACCTCGCCGGCCGCGAAGAGGTGCTCGAGCGCGCGCTTGGCCGGCTTCCAGTTCCACATCTCGCCGGGCATCGGCCCCCGGCCCTCGAAGGCGCGCGAGGGGAGAGCCCCGCGCTCGCGGATCGCCTCGAGGACGTGCGCCTCGGTCGCCCGGTCCTTCCGCTCGCGGCCCCACCAGTGCCGGTCGCGGAGGTGCTCCATGCGCCGCTTGAAGAGCGGATAGTCCTCGATCGGCAGGAGGCAGGCCTCGTGGGCCCAGTACTCGAAGATCCGTGCCGAGCCGAGGAGTCGCGTGACGGAACCCGCCGGGTAGCGCCCGAGGCGCGAGCTGAGCGTCAGGCGGTGTGCCCGCTCGACCGTCGAGATCGAGTCGAGCTGCACGCAGCCGAGCTGCGAGACGGTCGCGGCGACGTCGGTCGTCCGCGAGGTCCGGGCCCGCGTCGCGAAGCCCTGGTGCGCGACGACGTAGCGGCGGAGCTGCGCGACGGAAACGGTCTCCACGACGCTTCTCAACGCCGCCGCGGCGGCGGTGCTTCCTGCCTAGACGGCGTGGAGCTGCTGCGACTCGCGCTCGGAATCGTCGAACGGATCTTCCTCGGACTCCTCGGCCATCGCCTCGACCGAGCGGAGGATCCGGTGCGCGTGGAGCTCCATGATCGGGCCGAGGACCGGCCACGCCTCGAGCAGTCGCTCGCGGGAGCTGTCGTCGCTCGCCGAAACGCGGATGCCGATCGTGACCAGCGAGGCATCGTCCGTCTCGGCCTCGGCTGCGACCGACCAGGCAAGCCGGACGCGGCCCTGCGCCGACGGGTCGAAGCGCCAGACCAGGCCGTTCGAGCACGGGGTGACGATGTGGTCGCCGAGCCCGATCGCGATCAAACCGTTGACGAGCGGGCCGATCAGCTCGAGCCGAGCGGCGGCGGCTTCGACGGTCGCGAGCGGCGCGTCGACCGTGCGGGCGAAGCGTTCGCTCACGTCCGGCTCGGCCGGGAACGTTTCGCTGGTATCGGTTGTGGTGACGGCGAGCACTGCGGGCCTCCTTCGAATGTGTCTCATACAGTCGCTGAAGCAGGCCCGTCCGGCGATTCGGCCAGCATGTGTCCTGAGGTGCGGCTGTCCACACCTCGAAAATCGCGCCTGCAACCGTGCTCCGGCTCTATCGCATCCCGCATTCGACGAACGCCGAGCGGGTGGCGCTCGCCCTCGCGCACAAGGGCGTCGCCGCCGAGTCGGTCTGGGTCGACCCCGGCGACCGCTCCGAGGTGCGCAAGGTCAGCGGTCAGGCGCTCGTACCGGTCATCGTCGACGGCGACGAGGTAGTCGCCGACTCGACCCGCATCCTCGAACACCTCGAGGAGCGCTATCCGCAGCGGCCTCTTTACCCCGAGGACACGGCTCCACGGGCCGAGATGCAGGTGTTCGTCGACTGGTTCAACCGCGTCTGGAAGGTGCCGCCGAACGCGATCGCCGCCGAGCTCGTGAAGGCGAAGCCGAACCAGAAGCGCCTGGCGGGCTGGAGTGCGGAGCTGGCGGGCCGGCTCGATCTCTTCGAGCGGCTGCTCGAGGATCGCGGCCACCTGCTCGGCGAGGACTTCTCGGCAGCCGACTGCGTCGCCTTCCCGTTCCTCAAGTACGCAGCGCTACCGCTCCCGGACGGCGACGACGAGCTCTTTCACCAGGTGCTGCGCGACCACCAGCCGCTCGGCGAGACGCATCCGCGACTCGAGAGCTGGATCCGCCGCGTCGACGCCCGGCCCAGAGCCTGACCTGGTAACAACTTGCTACCTGGCCGGCTCGGGGCGCCAGCCGGCGGCGCGCTCCTTGTCCGGGAGGCCGCTCGCCTCGATCGCGTCGGCCACGGCAGTCGGGTCGAACGGGGCGCGCCGGAACTCGACGGAGACGTGTCCGTCCTCCACCTCGACCACGGCCCACGCGGCCCAGGGATCGAACCTGATCGCGTCGGCCGGCTGTTCGTAGGAGAGGCCGACGCTGCCGGGGTTCAGGAACAGCGAGTCTCCTCGCCTGCGGACGAACTGCAGGTGGGTGTGGCCGCCGGTGAGGATCGGCGCCTCGGCGCCGTTCAGGAAGCGGCGGAAGTCTTCTTCCGGCGTCGTCGGGAGGATCACGTCCTCGAACGATCCCGGCGAGCCGTGGAAGGCCAGCACCGGCGGCTCGTCGACCGTCGGCGTGAAGCTGCGGATGTACGCGCGGTCCTCCTGCGAGAGCTGGCCCAGGGACCACTCGCGGTTCCGGCGCTGGCTCTCCGTCTCCGGCTCGACACCCGGATCGCCGGTGAGGACGTACCAGTCGGCGTTCCCCATCACCACCCGGCAGTGGAGCGCGCGCAGACGCTCCAGGCACTCGACGGGCTGCGGGCCGCCCTGGACGACGTCGCCGAGGCAGACCAGCCGGTCGACCGGGCGCAAGTCGAGATCGGCGAGCAACGCGTCGAACGCGACGGCGTTGCCGTGGACATCGGAGAACAGTCCGACCAGCACGAGCGCTAGGCGCCGGCCTCCGAGCGGCCGTGCGCGAGGTACTCGAGCAGGTCCGACCGGGTCAGCACGGCGAGCGGGATGCCGCCGCGGACGACCACGACCGCCGCGCCGCCGCCGGTGAGGTCGGCGAAGACCTCGTCGAGCGAGTCGTTCGCGTCCACGGCCGGCAACGGCGGGCCCATCGCCGCGGCCACTTCGTCGCCCAGCGAGTCCGGGTGCTTGAAGACGCGGTCGAGGAGGCCGCGCTCGTTCAGCGACCCGATCAGGTCGGCCAGCGACTCGACGGGATCGTGGCGGACGACCGGGAGCTGAGAGATCCCGTAGCGCTGCATCAGCTCGATCGCCGCCCCGACCTTCTCGTGCGACTCGCAGACGACCAGGTCGGGGAGCCCGCCGTGCGTCGCCTTGTACGCGAGCACCTCGGCGATCGTCGGCGCCGGCCCGCGCCGTTCCAGCAAGCCGTGCTCGAGCATCCAGTTGTCGTCGAAGATCTTCGACAGGTAGCCGCGGCCGCCGTCGGGGATCGTCGTGAGGACGGTGATCCCGGGCCCGTGCCTCCGCGCCGTCTCGAGCATCGCGTAGACCGACGTGCCGCCCGAGCCGCCGGCCAGGATCCCCTCCTCGCGGGCGAGCCGGCGCGTGACGAGGAAGGAGTCCCGGTCGGACACGCGCACGTACTCGTCCACGATCGACCGGTCGAAGGTGGCCGGGAAGGTGTCCTTGCCGATGCCCTCGACGAGGTACGGGTGGACGTCGGTGCCCGAGTAGATCGATCCCTCCGGGTCGGCGCCGACGATCAGCAGGTCGGGCTTCTGCTCCTTCAGGTAGCGCCCCGTGCCCGTGATCGAGCCGCCCGTGCCGACCGAGATCACGACCGCGTCGAGCTCGCCGCCCGTCTGCTCCCAGATCTCCGGCCCGGTCGTCGCGTAGTGCGCGGCGGGGTTGTCGCGGTTCGAGTACTGGTCGGGCTTGTATGCGCCCGGGATCTCCTCGGCGATCCTGTCCGAGACCGAGTAGTAGCTCTCGGGAGAGTCCGGCTCGACCGACGTCGGGCAGATGACGACCTCGGCCCCGAACGCCCGGAGGAGCGAGATCTTCTCCGGCGCGACCTTGTCGGGCAACACCATGATCATCCGGTAGCCCTTGATCGCCGCGGCCAGCGCGAGGCCGACGCCCGTGTTGCCCGACGTCGGCTCGACGATCGTGCCGCCGGGGCGGAGCTTTCCCTCCTTCTCGGCCGCCTCGACCATCCGCAGGCCGATCCGGTCCTTGTTCGACCCGCCGGGGCTCAGGTACTCGAGCTTGGCGAGCAGCGTGCAGCCGAGCTCGGCCCCGATCGCCTGCAGCCGCACCACCGGTGTGTGCCCGATCAGGTCGAGGACGGTCGGATAGTCCTGGGGCACCGGCGAGAAGACTAACGCGGCTATCCCTCAAGTTCGGGATCGGTCGTGACGATAAAGGCAACCGTGGAAGCTGCACACGTCCCGTGGCGCCCCCTGGGCGAGCTGTTCGTCAGCCGTGGGCTGATCAGCGAAGGCGAGCTCGAGACCGCGCTCTCCGAGCAGGCGGCGACCGGCAAGCGACTCGGCGAGATCCTCGTCGACGGCGGCCTTGTCTCCGGCCCCGACCTGACGAGCGCGCTCATGGACCAGCTCGGCGTCGAGATCTCCAAGGAGGAGGGCTTCGGATCCGGCCTGTGGGCCGAGATCAAGCGCCGCCACAAGCGAGTCCGCCCCGAGGGCGAGGACATCGACGACGGTATGCGGCCGGATCAGTCGCTTCTCCACGTCGTCGAGGACGACGAGCCCGAGGAGCCCGAGGTCGAGTACGACCACGCGGTCGAGCCGGACCCCGAGCCGGAGCCGTTCACGCCGCCTCCCGCCGCCACCGCCGTTCCCGAGCTCTTCGAGCCCGAGCTCGTGGCGGCGGAGCCCGTCGAGTCCGAGGCGGAGCCGTTCGAGCCCGAGCCCGAGCTCGTCGAGTTCGAGCGAGAGCCCGCCGCGCCCGAGTTTGCCGAGGTCGCGTTCGCCGCGGCCACGTTCGAGGAGTCGGAGCCGATCGAGGCCGAGCCGTTCGTGCTCGCCGATCCCGAGCTCGAGCACGAGCTGGAGGAGATCAGGGCGGAGTATGCGCCGCCTGCGCCGATCGAGTCCTTCTCGGAGCCGGAGCCCGAGGCGCAGGAAGCCTTCGAGCCCGAACACCAGTTTGCGGAGCCCGAGCTCGTCGAGTACGAGCCGGTGCCCGCGCCGATCGTCGCGGTGGAGCCGGTTCCGGAGCCGCAGCCGGAGCCGGCCCCCGCGGCGGATGAGCCCGTCGAGCCGATGGCACCCGCGACCGTCGCCGAGTACGACGACACGACGGAGCTTCGCGCCGAGCTCGACGAGGCTCGGGCCGAGCTGACGCAGCTGCAGGAGATGCTGGCCGACGCGATGACCGCGCTCACCGCGCTCAGCGCCGAGGCTGCGGGCAAGCCGTACGAGAGCTAGTCTCGCGCGTCAGTGCCGGAAGTGCCGGCGGCCGGTGAAGACCATGGCCGCGCCGGACTCGCGCACCGCCTCGATCACCTCGTCGTCGCGCTTCGAGCCGCCGGGCTGGACGATCGTCCGCACGCCTGCCTCGAGCGCGATTGCCGGCCCGTCCGCGAACGGGAAGAACGCATCCGAGGCGAGCACCGCTCCGGTGAGGTCGTGGCCGTGCTCGCGTGCCTTGTCGACGGCGATCCGCACGGCATCGACGCGGCTCATCTGCCCCGCGCCGATCCCGATCGTGCGCCCCCGCTTCGCGAGCACGACCGCGTTCGAGGTCACGTGCTTGCACACCGTCCAGGCGAAGAGGATGTCGGCCCAGGCCGCGTCGTCCAACTCACCGCAGACGACCTGCATCGCGGCGCGGTCGTCCGGGCCCGAGTCGCGCGTCTGGACGAGGAAGCCGCCGAGGGCGCTACGAACGTCCAGCCCGCCCGCGGGGGGCTCGGGTGCGGTGAGGATGCGGATCGCCGGCTTGGCGGAAAGCACGGCCAGCGCCTCCGGTTCGTAGCCCGGAGCCGACACGACCTCGACGAAGTGGTCGGCGATCTGCCCGGCTAGAGCCGTATCGACTCGCTCGTCGAGCGCGACGACGCCCCCGTAGGCCGATACGGGATCGCTCGCGAGCGCGCCGTCGTACGCGTCCCGGATCGACGCCGCGACCGCGGCGCCGCACGGGTTGGCGTGCTTGACGATCGCGCACGCGGGGCCGGTCAGCTCGTCCAGCAGCGAGCGCGCTGCCGCGAGGTCGTTCAGGTTGTTGAACGACAGCGGCTTGCCGTGCAGCTGCTCGCCGATCGAGGCGGCCCGGCCGTAGAACGCGGCCTGCTGGTGCGGGTTCTCGCCGTACGCGAGGTCGGCGACCTTCTGGAACGAGAAGGTCGCCTGCTCGGGGAACGATTCGTCGCGGCGAAACCACGTTGCGATCGCCGCCTCGTAGGCGGCGGTGGTCGTGAACGCCTCGGCCGCGAGCTCTCGCCGCGTCTCGACCGAGAGCGACCCGTCGCGGCGGAGCTCGTCCAGCACGGCCTCGTATCGATCCGGCCGGCACACGGCAGCGACGTGCTCGTAGTTCTTGGCCGCGCCGCGCAGCATCGACGGCCCGCCGACGTCGATCATCTCGACCGACCTGTTCTCGGCGAACGGGTAGAGGACGACGCAGACGAGGTCGAACGGCTCGACGCCGAGCATCTCGAGGTCGACGACATCGCTCGCGACGTCGCGTCGGGCGAGGATGCCGGCGTGCACCGCCGGGTGCAGCGTGACGACGCGGTGCCCCAGGATGTCGCCGAAACCGGTCAAAGCCTCGATTCGCGTGACCTCGACGCCGTTCGCCTCGAGGTGCACGGCCGTCCCACTGCTCGCGACGAGCTCCCAGCCGAGCTCGGCGAGCCCCCGTGCGAAGTCCGCGACTCCCGTCTTGTCGTAGACCGAGATCAGCGCGCGCACAGTTCCCTGACCACGGAGGGCAGCAACCGGTGCTCGACGGCGTGGATCCGCTCCTCGAGCGTCCCGCTCGGCTCGACCGGAACCGGCTCCTGCGCGATCACGGGCCCCGTGTCGACGCCTTCGTCGACGAAGTGCACGGTGACGCCTGTCGTCTCGACGCCCGCCTCGAGCGCGTCGGCGATCGCGCGCGTGCCCGGGAAGGCGGGCAGGAGGGAGGGATGGACGTTGACGATCCGGCCCGAGAAGCGGTCGAGGAACGCACTCGTGAGGATCTGCATGTAGCCGGCCAGCACGACGAGATCGACGCCGTGCTCCTCGAGCCAGGTCGCCATCAGCAGGTCGCGCTCCTCCCGAACCGGATGGCAGTCCAGGCTGAACGCGGCCGTCGGGATGCCTGCGTTGCGGGCGCGAAGGAGCGCGAGCGCGTCCTTCCGGCTCGACGCGACCGCGGCGACGGGAAGCTCCGCGTCGATCAGCGCCTGCAGGTTCGTGCCGTTCCCGCTCACGAGCACGCCGATCACGCGCGCTCGATCCTCCCGATCACGAGCTCGTCGCCCGGATCCGGCACGACCCCGCAGTAGCCGATCCCGAGGTTGAAGACGCGCCGCAGCTCGTCCTCGTCCACGTGGCGGGCGAGCCAGCCGAAGACGGGCGGGCGCTGCCAGGCGTTCCAGTCGATCCGCGCCTGCAGGCCGTCCGGGATCACGCGCTGAAGGTTCCCGAGGATGCCGCCGCCGGTCACGTGCGCGAGCGCGCGGACGTCGTGCGACGCGCGCAGGCGGCGGACGTCGTCGAGGTAGAGCCGGGTCGGCGCAAGCAGGTCGGGTCCGTCGTAGTCCTCCTCGGCCAGCACGCGGCGGACGAGCGTGAAGCCGTTCGCGTGCACGCCGGCCGACGCGAGCCCGATCACGGCGTCGCCGGCCTCTACGCGCGAGCCGTCGATCAGGTCGGCGCGGTCGACGATGCCGACGCAGGTGGCGGCGAAGTCGAGCTCGCCTTCGCGGTAGACGCCCGGGAGCTCCGCCGTCTCGCCGCCGATCAGCGCACAGCCGGCCGCGCGGCAGACCTCGGCAGCGCCCTCGACGAGCTCGGCGACCTGCTCGAGCTGGAGCTCGGCGGCGGCGACGTAGTCGAGCAGGAAGAGCGGCTCCGCCCCGGTCGTGGTCACGTCGTTGATGCAGTGTGCGGCCATGTCCGCGCCACAGTCGCGCAGCGCGCCGCGTTCGCGCGCGACGATCGGCTTCGTTCCGATCGAGTCGAGCGACGCGGCGAGCAGGCGCCGGTCGTCGAGCGGGTAGAGGCCGGCGAACGCGCCGAATCCGGTCGCGCCCGTCGACTCGACCGCCGCCCGCAGGCGCCCGACCACGTCGACCGCCTTCGCGAGCGAGACGCCGGCGGCCGCGTACGAGTGCTCTCCGCTCACGTGCAGCGAGTGTAGAGCCCTAGACTGACCGCGTGGCTGCCGCGGTCTCGCCGCTGACGAGCTGGACGTTCGATCCGATCCAGCTCACCGGCCTCGCGCTCCTCGGCTTCGTCTACTACCGGCGCGTGCGGACGCTCGCCGAGCGCGGCACGCCGGTCGAGACCTGGCGGCAGTGGTCGTACGGCTCGGGCCTGGCCCTGCTCTTCATCGTGCTGGCCTCGCCCGTCGACGCGCTGGGCGAGAAGCAGTTCCTGTTCGTGCACATGATCCAGCACATCGTGATCGGCGACCTGGCGCCGCTCCTGATGGTCGCCGGGCTGACGGGGCCGATCCTGCGGCCGGTGCTGGCGCTGCCGTACCTCGGGCGGCTGCGCGTGCTCGGCCACCCGCTGATCGCGCTGCCGCTCTGGGCCTTCAACCTCTACATCTGGCACCTGCCGTCGCTGTACGAGGCCGCGCTCCATCACGACGCCGTTCACGCGCTCCAGCACACGCTCTTCTTCGCGTGCGGCGCGCTGTTCTGGGCCGCCGTCCTCGAGCCGCTCCCCGGCCCGGCCTGGTTCGGCTCCGGGGCGAAGCTCATCTACATCGTGGTCGCGCGGGTGATCGGGATGGTGCTCGCGAACGTGATGCTGTGGTCGTCGAGCGTCTTCTACTCGACCTACGACCACGCGGCACGATGGGGGATCAGCCCGCAGGCCGACCAGGGCGCCGCCGGCTCGGTGATGATGATCGTCGACTCGGTGGTGACGATCTCCGCGATCGCCTGGCTCTTCCTCAAGCTCGCGGGCGAGAGCGAGCAGCGCCAGCGGTTGATCGAGGAGGGCCACGACCCGGCCGTCGCCTCGCGCGCCGTGCGCTACGGCCGCGGCGACAAGCTCGCGAGCGCCGACCGCTAGCTCGCGAAGGGAATGGCCGCCCAGAAAACGACCTCCGGGGGGTCGAGAGCGGTCAGACTCGGCTCAGCGCGGGCTCGGGACGAGTCGGCAGCCGGCGCACCGGCCGCCGGTCAGCTCAACACAACTCTCTCGGCAGTCGAGACAGGCACCGCCGGCAGACACGCCCTGCTCTCGGCGGACACGCCAAGCCCTGACCCGCGCAGCGTGCCTTCCCTGGAAGCCCGGTCTCAGCTGCCCTTCGGGTGACTGCGCTGTGAACGGCGGAGGGCGTCGAGACGGCGACGATCCTGCTTGGTCGGACGCACCCCAAGATCAGCTCCCAACGGACGCGCCAGACGGCGCTGCTGCGCTGCTTGCTCCCGGCCCGCGATCGACTCCGCAGTCTCCGAATACAAGGTCGCCGCAACTGCAGCCGAGCCACGCTTGTCCGCCAGGCCGGTCACCACCACCGATCGTTCGACCTGGCCGACCCTGACCTCGACCGTGTCGGAGACGGCGACCTCCTTCGCCGGCTTCACCCGCACTCCGTTGACACGCACATGACCGGCCGAGACAGCGTCGGTCGCAGCGGTGCGTGTCTTGTAGAACCGAGCAGCCCATAGCCACTTGTCGATGCGCACCGGGTGAGCCTACGACAGGCACGCGTAGACCCTGCGCTCGGGGGGTGCAGCGGGCTCGTCGCGAAGCTCAACCGCACCTGGCTAGAGGGGTGACCAGAGCGCGTCGTCGCCGAGCGGCGTGCGGCGGGCATGGCCGTCGGCGACAAGTTCGAGCAGCGCCGACTCCGCCTCCGGGCGGTCGGGCGGGTCGTTTCCTGCAGCGAGGCAGGCGGCGACCTCCTGCGTCGTCAGCCCAAGCGGGAAGCGCTCGAGCAGCGGCTCGGGCGTCTCCGGCGTCGGCTCGCGGCGAAGCGTCGGGTCGAGGTTCGCGACCAGCACGTCGTACGCCTCGACCGGCTGGAAGCCACCGGCCTCCAGCCGCGTCTCGCCGCACTCGAAGATCACCGACGGCGCCGTGTAACGCACAGGCCCGTCCGTCGCCGCAGACTTGCCCTGAAACTCGGTCGGCGAACCGGCCGCGGTGCGAGCCTCGGCCCGATCACGCTCGTACGCTCCAACGACGTCCTCCCGATCGAGCGCGCCGACGATCGAGTCGGCGTCGATGCCGGGAACGCCTGCGATCGCGTCGCGGATCGCATCGTCCTCGTCGAGCAAGAGCGTGGTCGTGAACCAGGCGAACTGCAACGCCCGGAACACCGCCCACTCGCTCCCCGGCTCGAGGATCCGCGCGGCGACCACCACTCGGCAGGCGCGCCCGGTGCCGATCACACGGGCGCGAGGCTCCGGGGAGAACGGCATTCCGTAACGGCGAAAACGCGCGGCGTATCCGCGCGCGCTCTTCAGCGGCGTATAGCCGCGCTCCACGTACTGCTCGGCCCGCTCGGTCAACCCGATCAGCACCAGCCGCCACTCGAGCTGGCCGCCGTACCGCCAATCCAATACCCGCAACGCCGGCGCAGCCGAGTACGCCCACGGACACGCCGCATCACTAAACAACGTCGCGCGCACAGGCGTCGGCACGCGCAGAACGCTATCCGCCGCACGCGAGTCTGGAACGGCTCGAGCAGGCCGGCTGATCCTGCTGCCTCCCAACGCGCCCCCGATGCGAGAGAGAACCGCGCGCGGTTTCAGGCGGCGAGCACGTCTGGCGAGCTCGCGTCGTAGTCAGCGAGCCAGGCCGTGCCGCGGCCCTCCGGGTCGCGCCGATTCACGCGGCGTCGCCATGCGATTTTCAGATCTCGCCGCCAGGCCGCCCACCTGGATGTCAAATGGTTGGCCTGGCCCCGCTCCCGGGAGGCGAGCGCCACCCGGCTCGCTCTCGGCCGGCGGGTGCGCTCGTATCGGGCCAGGCCCGTGAGCGGATCAGCGGCCTCGGCCGAGAGCGCCGTCGCCAGGACCGCACCGTCCTCGATCGCCTGGCAGGCGCCCTGCCCGAGGTAAGGGAGCATCGGATGAGCGGCGTCGCCGAGGACGGTGACCCGGCCGCGCGTCCACCGCGGGATCGGATCGCGATCGTACAGCGCCCACTTGTACCAGGTGTCCGAGGCGGCGAAGAGGCGCAGCAGGGACTCGTGCCAGCCGGCGTAGCGCTCGAGCACCTCCTCGCGGCTGCACTCGGTGACCCACGACTCGTGGCGGTAATCGTCGTCGTCGTAGTGGCAGACGACGTTGATCAACTCCTCACCCCGAAGCGGATACAGGACGATCGTGCCGTGCGGGCCAAGCCACTGGGCACCTTCCCTGCTGGGCCGGATGCCGCGGACGGCCCCGGTCGAAACGACGCTTCGATAGCAGATCTTCCCCGTGAACCGGGGAGCGTCCGGACCGAACAATGAGGCACGCACTGGTGAGTGGATCCCGTCAGCGCCAACGATGACGTCGGCCTCGACCTCGCTGCCGTCCGCAAACCCCGCGATAGCGACGTCACCGTCGGGCCTGACCTCGATGCATCGCTTGCCCAGGGTTACGACGCCGGCCGGCAGCGCGTCGGCGAGCACATCGAGGAGATCGGCCCTGTGCACGGTCGCGCCCGTCGTCCCGAATCGAGCCAGCTGCTGTTGCCGGTTCGTCTTGGCGATCATCCGGCCCGTCTTCCAGTTACGCATCACCTGCCCATCCGACCGCCCCGCCACCTTGCGGACGTTGTCCTCCACACCGATGGCGCGCAGCACCTTCATCGCGTTGGGATGCAAGGCAACACCGGCACCGATCTCCTTCAGCTCCGCGGTCGCCTCGTAGACCGCCACCTCGACCCCGACCTGCAGCAGCGCATTCGCTGCTGCCAGCCCGCCGATGCCTCCACCGATGATCGCGACACGTGTCACAGGGCAGCCTTCCTCCCGGCCCGTTTCATCCCCAATCGTGACTGATCATCCGGCTCCCGTGCATGATCGCAACCGCTGGACGTGGCTAACTGCGCGAGAGGAATGGTTCGTGCTGGGAGGGGCGTCTGGCGACCAGGCGAGCATCGTCTGTTCCGCCACGCGGCTACTCCGGGCCGGCGTGCTCGGCCGCGGCCGCCACGCGCAGGTACGTGTGCTCACCGTGGACGATCGTCGCCACCTTCCCGGTTTCCGGGTACTCGGCCACGTCGGGGTCGGCCTGGGCAGCCACGATCAGGACGCGTGCGACCTCGTCCTCGTCGTTGCGGATCTGGTGGCCACCCTCCGGTCCGCGCGGGAACGGGAGCACGTCGCCCTCGGCGAGCGCGTGGTCGCCGTCGTGCATCCGCACCGTCGGCCGCCCGCGGAGCACGATCAGGAGCTCCTCGGAGCCGTGGTGGAAGTGGTAGACGAACTGCGTCGTGCCCGGCCGGAACTCCCACAGCGACGCGCCGAGTGCCTCGGACGCCGCGCGGACGAGCCGCCTGGCGCCCACGCCGCCGCCCCAGTCGGGCACGTCGTCGTGGATATTCCCCGCGTCCTCGATCACGCCCGTGCGGACTCGAAGCGAAGCTTCGCCAGGGCCCGGTCCTCCGGGATGCGCGTCGGGTAGTCGCCCGTCAGGCAGGCGCGGCAGAGCGTCGAGCCGGGCCGGCTGGTGGCCTCGGTCAGGCCCTCGAGCGACAGGTACGCGAGCGACGTCGCGCCGACGAACTCGCGCACCTCCTCGACGCTGCGACCGGCCGCGATCAGCTCGCGCTCGTCGGCGAAGTCGATCCCGTAGAAGCACGGCCCGACGATGGGCGGCGACGAGACGCGCAGGTGCACCTCGGCGGCGCCTGCGTCGAAGAGCATCTGCACGATCTGCCGGGTCGTGTTGCCGCGGACGATCGAGTCGTCGACGACGACGACGCGCTTGCCGGCGACCTCGTCGAGCGGGTTGAACTTGAGCCGGATGCCCTGCTCGCGGAGTCCCTGGTCGGGCTCGATGAAGGTGCGGCCCACGTAGCGGTTCTTGATCAGGCCCTCGCTGAACGGGATGCCGCTGGCACGCGCGAAGCCGACTGCTGCCGGCGTGCCCGAGTCGGGGATCGGCAGCACGAGGTCTGCGTCGGCGGGGGCCTCGGCGGCCAGGCGCTCGCCCATCCGCACGCGGGCGCCGTGCGTCTCGACCCCGGCCAGGTACGAGTCCGGCCGGGAAAAGTAGAACGACTCGAAGATGCAGAGCGCGCCCCCGTTCGCGGGCTCGACCGCCTGCACCGACCGGAGGCCCGAGTCGTCGACGACGATCAGCTCACCCCGGCCGACCTCCCGCTCGAACGCCGCCCCGAGCAGGTCGAAGGCGCAGGTCTCCGACGAGACGACGGCGTCCTCGCCGATCCGGCCGAGCGCGAGCGGCCGGAAGCCGTGCGGGTCGCGGAAGGCGAGCAGCGTGCCCTCGGACAGGGCCGTGATCGAGTACGCGCCCTCGAGCCGCTGCATTGCTGCCGTCACCGCCTCGGCGAGCGGCCGCTCGTCGTTCGCGATCAGCGCGGCGATCAGCTCGGAGTCCGAGGTCGACGAGAGCCTGATGCCCTCGGCCGCCACCTCGGCGCGGAGCTCGGAGGCGTTGACGAGGTTGCCGTTGTGGCCGAGCGCAACGGTCCTCGCGCGGCCGTGCTGGACGAGCGGCTGCGCATTCGCCCACGCGCTCGAGCCGGTCGTCGAGTAGCGCGTGTGCCCGATCGCGAGCTCGCCCGGAAGGCCGTGCAGCTTGTCCTCGGTGAAGACCTGGGCGACGAGGCCGAGCTCGCGGAGCACCGTGAGCCGGCCCGACTCGGATACGGCGATCCCCGCGGACTCCTGGCCGCGGTGCTGCAGCGCGTGCAAGCCGAAGTAGGTGAGCCGCGCGACGTCACGCTCGGGCGCCCGGATGCCGAAGACGCCGCACATCAGACGGTGCCCAGCTCCACGAGATCCGACCAGTCGAGCGCGGTCCCGGCGGCGTACGCGACGACGACACCTCGATCGTCCTTGCAACACAGTGTTACTTGGCTCGGAAGGAGCCGGCTCCAGGCGGCGGCTTCGGACAGGGCCTTCTCGAGCCCGCCCCAGGAGACGTCGTGCGCGAGCGAGAAGCGCTCGGCGTGCTGCCAGACGAAGCGCACGAGTCCGGCGCCCTCGCCGCGGAGGAGCGCAACGATGTCGCCACGCCGCCAGCGCGACGGGATCCGCGTCACGTCGCGGACGAGTCCGACGCAGCCGACGACGGGGGTCGGCGGGATCGCGCGGCCGTCCGTCTCGTTATAGAGCGAGACGTTGCCGGAGACGACCGGGATGCCGAGCTCCTCCGCGGCCTCGGCGATGCCCTCGATCGCCCGCCGCAGCTCGCCGCCGATCTCGGGCTTCTCGGGGTTCCCGAAGTTGAGGCAGTCGGTGAGCCCGATCGGCTCGCCGCCGGCGCAGGCGACGTTCAGCGCCGCTCCGTAGACGGCCGCGCGGCCGGCCGCGTACGCGTCCCGCTCGCCCGGCGGCGGCCCGTCGAGCGAGACGGCGAGGCCACGTGTGCCCGAAAGCCGCAGCACGGCCGCGTCGAGACCCGGCCGGCGCACGGTGCGCGACCCGACGAGGTGGTCGTAGCGCTCGAAGATCGGATGCTTCGGCTCGAGGTTGGCCCGGTCGACCGGCGCGCGGGCGCGTTCGACGATCGTCTCTCCGACCTCGTAGCGCGGGCACTCGTCCGTCAGCAGGGCGGCCGGGATCTCACCCGCGACGTCGTCGCCGTGGAAGACGCGAAGCAGCCCTCCGTGCGTGACGATGCCGATCTCCGCGAACGCGAGCTCCCAGCGCGCGAGCACCTCGGCGACGTCTGCGAGCTTCCCGGGTGCCACGCACGCGACCATCCGCTCCTGGCTCTCGGAGATCATGATCTCCCAAGGCTCGAGATCGGGCTCGCGGAGCGGCACGCGGTCGAGGTGCACGTCGACACCGGCGCCGTCGCGCGCCATCTCGGCGAGCGCAGAGGCGAGCCCGGCGGCGCCGCAATCCTGCAACGACTCGACGAGGCCGCGCTCGACGAGCTCGACGGAGACCTCGATCAGCTTGTTGCCCGTGAACGGGTCGCCGACCTGCACGGACGGGCGTTTCTCGGCCGCGCCCTCGCCGAGCTCCTGGCTCGCCAGCACGCTCGCGCCGCCGATCCCGTCGCGGCCGGTCGTCGCGCCGTAGAGGACGAGCATGTTGCCCGCGGTCGACGCGCCGGCCCGCATCACGCGCTCGACCGACAGGAGCCCCACGCACATCGCGTTGACGAGGCAGTTGCCGCCGTACTCGGGGTCGAAGACGGCCTCGCCGCCGACCGTGGGCACGCCGACCGAGTTCCCGTACGCGCCGATGCCGGCGACGGCGCGGTCGAAGTGGTCGTCGGGAGCGCCGAAGCGGAGCAGGTCGAGGAGCGCCACCGGCCGGGCGCCCATCGCCGAGATGTCGCGGAGGATCCCGCCGACGCCGGTCGCGGCGCCCTGGAACGGCTCGACCGCCGACGGGTGGTTGTGGCTCTCGACCTTGAATGCGACGGCCTCCCCGTCGCCGAGGTCGAGCACGCCCGCGTTCTCGCCGGGCCCCTGCAGCACGCGCTCGCCCGTCGACGGCAGCCGGCGCAGGAGCAGCGCCGAGTGCTTGTACCCGCAGTGCTCCGACCAGAGGAGCGAGAAGACGGCGAGCTCGAAGTGGTTCGGCTCGCGCCCCAGCAGGTCGAGGATGCGCTCCAGCTCCCCGTCGGTCAGCCCGAGGGCCCGATGGAGGCCGGCCTCGGGGAGCGGCTGCTGCTGGGCAAGCATGGCCAGAGAATCCAGTCTAGAACGGGAACCCGACGAGCCGCCGATACGTTGTTCCCCGCATGACCCGGCGCCAGGTCGTCCTGCTGCTAGCGCTCTCGGCGATCTGGGGATCGTCGTTCATGTTCATCAAGGTGGGGATCGAGGAGCTCGAGCCCTCGACGCTCGTTGCCGGTCGGCTCGTGCTGGCTGCGCTGACACTGGTCGTGATCGTCGCGCTGCGCACACCGCTCGGCGCGGCATTCGCCGAGATCCGAGCCCATTTCCGGGCCTTCCTCTTCGTCGCGCTCCTCAACTCGGTCGTGCCCTTCTGGCTCCTCGCCTGGGGCGAGACCCGCATCGACTCCGGGCTGGCCGCCCTGCTCCAGGCCGGCGCGCCGCTGTTCACCGCGCTCCTCGCCACCTTCTTCTTCCGATCGGAGCGCGTCGACGGAGCGCGCCTCGTCGGCGTACTCGTCGGCTTCGGCGGCGTCGCGCTGCTCGTCGGCGCGGTGCCGAGTGGCAGCCTCCTCGGCGCGCTCGCCGTCGTCGCCACGGGCTTCTGCTACGCGGCCTCGTCGCTCGCGGGCGGGCGCTACCTGAGGGCCGTTCCCGCCGCGACGATCGCGCTCGGCACGACGACGATCGCGTCCGTGGTCGTCCTGCCGTTCGGGATCGCGCAGGCGCCGACCAGCATGCCGAGCTGGAAGGTGATCGGCTCTGTCTTCGCCCTCGGCGTCGTCGGCCTCGGCGTGGCCTACGTCATCTATTTCGGGCTGATCACGGGCGCCGGCGCCTCGCGCGCGATCCTCGTCACGTACCTTGTCCCGCCGATGGCGCTCTTCTACGGCGCGACGATCCTCGACGAGAAGGTGTCCGCCAACGACCTGGCGGGCCTGGCGCTGATCCTGTTCGGCGTCTCGCTCGGCACCGGCGTCCTGCAGCAGCGGCTGCGGCGGAGCCGGACGCCTGCGGAGGTCCAGGCGTGAGGATCAGCCCGTGAGCCAGCGCTACCTGCCACCCGTGCTGCTCCTGGCGGCGATCTGGGGCGCGTCGTACCTGTTCATCAAGGTCGGCGTGCGCGACTTCCAGCCGGCGACGCTGATGTCGCTCCGGCTCGTGATCGCCTTCGTGCCGCTGTTCGTCTTCGTCGCCGTGACGCGCGGAGGCGCCCGGCACGCGGCGCGCGAGCTCGCATCCGTGTGGAGGGTGGGGCTCGTGCTCGGTCTGCTGAGCGCGGCCGTGCCGTTCACGCTCGTCGCCTGGGGCGAGACGCACATCGACTCGGGCGTGGCCGGGGTCGCGCAGGCGAGCCTGCCGCTCTTCACCGCACTCCTGGCGCTCAAGTTCAAGGCGAGCGAGCGCGCGACGGGCCAGCGGCTCGTCGGGATCGCGGTCGGGCTCGTCGGTGTCGGCGTCCTGACGGGCGTCGACCCCGGCAACGGGTGGTGGGCAGTCGCGGGCACGTGCGCCGTCCTGCTGTCGTCGCTCTCGTACTCCGCCGGCGGTCTCTTCGGGCAGACGCAGACGGCGACGGTCTCGGGGCCGGTGCTCGCGGCGGCGACGACGCTCTTCGGCGCGATCGTGCTCCTCCCCTGGGGTCTCTTCGACCTGCCGTCGCACATGCCCGGCTGGAAGTCGATCGCGTCGCTGTTCGCACTCGCGCTCGCCGGCACGGCGTTCGCGCAACTGCTGCTCTTCCACGTGCTGCGCGTGCACGGCGCCGCGAAGGTCTCGCTCGTCGCGTACCTGATGCCGCCGTTCGCGCTCTTCTACGGCTCGACGATCCTCGGCGAGCCGGTGCGCTGGTCTGCGATCGCGGGGCTCGTGCTGATCCTCCTCGGGGTCGCGCTCGGCTCCGGCGGGATGGCGCTCAGGCGCAGGCGACGGGCGGCTCTTCGGACGGCGCCGTGATCGAGGCGGGCGGGGTCCGGGTGCGGCGCGCCGAGTGGGAGGACATCGACTTCCTCGTCGACCTGCTCGGTCACGAGGAGGTGGAGCCGTTTCTGGCGGGCGCCCGCGATCGCGGCGACCTGCTCGACGAGATCGACCGTTCGCTCGCCGAGCCGGAGGAGTTCGGCCGCTTCGTCATCGAGGCCGACGCCGGCGGCGAGTGGCAGCGCGCGGGCGCGGTCGGCTTCGAGGTGCGCAACAGGCGCAGCCGGATCGCGTTCCTCCAGCGCCTCGCGGTTCACCCGGACCACCGCGGGAAGCGCATCAGCGACGAGGCCGCGCGTCTCCTCCAGCGTTATCTGATCTTCGACCTCGGCTACCACAGGCTCGAGCTCGAGATCTACGGCTTCAACGAGCGTGCGATCGCCCAGGCCGCGCGCGCCGGCTTCGTCCGCGAGGGCACCAAGCGCCGCGCCTACCTGCGCGACGGCGACTGGGTCGACGGCGTGCTCTTCGGCGTGACGCGCGAAGACTTCGAGCAGTAGCCGCCGCGCCTAGTACCTTCAGGGCGCATGCCGGAGCAGCCGTTCGACGAGGCGCGCGACGCGACCCGCCGTACCAGGCTCGCGAACGAGCGCACCTATCTCGCGTGGTGGCGTACCGGGCTGACGGCGCTGGCGGTCAGCTTCGCGGCCGGCCGGCTCCTGCCCGAGCTTGCAAAGGGGTCGACGGCCTGGCCGTACGAGGTGATCGGCGTCGCGTTCGCGCTCGTCGGGGTCGGGTTCATCGTCCAGGGCTACCGGCGGCAGAAGCGGATCGACCAGGCGCTCGACCGCGGGGAGTACGCGCCCCTCGAGGGCTGGGCCGCGTTGGCGTTCGCGCTCGTCGGCGCCCTTCTCGGCCTCGGGACGCTCGTGCTCGTCCTTGCGCATCCGTAGCGCGGGCTCGAAGTTTTCCACAGCCTTTTCCAGGGGATCCCCAGCAGCCAAGCCGGAGTTGCCACCTGTTCACCAGTTCGTAGCCGCCTGTCAGCCGCGGCGGCTGCTTGGATCGGACGTGCGATGAACGTCGGGGTCATCGATGTGGGGTCGAACACGATCCGGCTGCTCCTCGCCTCGGTCCACGGGGCAGAGCTTCGCGTGCTCGAGCAGCGCACCGCCTGGGTCCGGCTCGGCGCCGACATCTCGAGCGACGGTGCGATCTCGGATGCCCGCCTCGACGCGGCCGCCGAGGCCGTGGCCGGGTTCGCCGCCGAGGCGCGCCGGCACGGGTGCATGCAGCTCGAGACCCTCGTCGCCTCTCCCGGCCGGCAGGCCGAGAACGGCAGCGAGCTCCTGCGCCGGCTCGAGCGGGCGTCGCGGACGACGGTTCGCGTCCTGCGCCGCGACGAGGAGGCCCGCCTCGCCTACGAGGGCGCGGTCGCGGCTGCACAGGTCGACGCGGACACCGTCGCCGTGTGCGACGTGGGCGGGGGCTCCACGCAGCTCGCGGTCGGGATCCCGGGCAACGGGCCGACCTGGCTGCGCTCGGTCGACATCGGCTCGCTGCGCCTGACGACGCAGGCGTTCGGGAACGACCCGCCGGGCAAGAAGGCCGTCTTCGCCGCTCGCAAGCTCGTCCGCGAGCAGTTCGACGGATTCGTCCTACCGCTGCCGAAGGAGGCGCTCGTCGTCGGCGGCAGCGCGCGAGGCCTGCGCCGGCTGCTCGGGACGCGCACGCTCGGGCCCGACGAGCTCGACGAGGCCGTGCGCCAGCTGCGCAAGCGGCCGTCGGCCGAGGTGGCGGAGGAACACGGCATCGACCCGGAGCGGGCACGGACGCTGCTCGGAGGCGCGCTGATCCTCTCCGAGGTGCGCAGGCGGCTCGCGATCCCGCTCGTGGTCGGCCGCGGCGGCGTCCGCGAAGGCGCCGCGCTCGAGCTCGCCGCGCAGCAGCTCTCTGCTGCCTGAACCTCGAAGCTGCCTGAACCTCGAAGCTGCCTGAACCTCGAGCGGCCCAGCTGCCGGGAGTGGCCCAGCTGCCGGAGTCAGGCTACGATCGGGCGGCGCCGGAGGCGCTCGACCAGCAGCCGCTGGTAACGCTCCCAACGCAGGCGACCGGGCGCGTAGGCGGCGATCGTCAGCTCCGCCTCGAGCTCGTCGTCCGACAGCGTCTCGAGCCCGCCACGGTCCAGCGCAGCAGGCTTGCGGAGCCCGCTAGGGTCCATGGCGGCAGGCTTCTGCGGCTCGTCGTGCGGATGCTCTCCCAGCCCACTCAACGGATCGCGAACCCTAGCGTGAGAGACGCCGACGATGGAGAACAGATGGTGAACATCCGGCGTCGATGTGGTAACGGGACAACTCCCCTTCCCGAGGCACTGCGGGGCTGAGACAATCAAGGAGAGGCACCGTTGGCGAGAACCGAAGCCCACCGCGAGATCGAGACGACGGCCGAGTTCGAGCCGATCTTCCTCAACCGCGAGCTCTCCCGGCTCGATTTCTACGAGCGTGTACTGCTGCTGGCCGCCGACGACTCCCAGCCCCTGCTCGAGCGCGTCAACTACCTCGCGTTCTTCGGAGGCTTCCTCGACGAGTTCTTCCAGATCCGCGTCTCCGGCCTCAAGGAGCAGGCGGCGGCCGGTCTGCCGACGACGGCGCCGGACGGGCTCAGCCCGCGCGAACAGCTCGACGCGATCCGCGTCCGGGTGCATGAGCTGTCTACCCGCGCCGGCCGGATCTTCGAGACCATGCGCGACAAGCTCGGCTCCGCGGGAGTCCGCATCGTCGACTGGGACGAGCTCAAGACGACGCAGCGCGACGAGCTGCGCGAGATGTTCGAAAACCGGATCTTCCCGGTGCTGACGCCGCTCGCCGTCGACCCCGCCCACCCGTTCCCGTACATCTCCAACCTCTCGCTGAACCTGGCCGTGGTCGCGCGCGACCCCTTGACGCGCGAGCCCCGCTTCGCGCGCGTGAAGGTGCCGCCGCTGCTGCCGCGGTTCCTCAAGGTGTCCGGCGGCCGGCGGTTCGTGCCGATCGAGCAGGTGATCGCATCGCACCTCGACCTGCTCTTCCCGGGGATGAAGATCGAGTCGTTCCACGTCTTCCGCGTCACGCGCGACGCAGACATCGAGATCGAGGTCGACGAGGCCGAGGACCTGCTCTCGGCGCTGCGCACCGAGCTCCTGCGGCGCCGCCGCTCGCCCGAGGCGGTCCGGCTCGAGATCAACCCGACGATGCCGAAGGAGTTGCGCGCGCTGCTTCAGCGCGAGCTCGACCTGAAGAGCTCCGACGTGTACATCTCCGACGGCCTCCTCGACCTCGGCGACCTGCGCGCGTTGACCGACCTGCGCCGCCCGTCGCTGAAGTCCAAGCCGTGGATCGGCGTCACGCAGCCCCGGCTCGCGGCGCTCAAGGGCACCCGTCCGGACATCTTCGAGGTGCTGCGCGCCGGCGACGTCCTCGTGCAACACCCGTACGACTCGTTCTCGACCTCGGTCGAGGAGTTCGTGCGCCAGGCCGCCGACGACCGCGACGTGCTCGCGATCAAGCAGACGCTGTACCGCACCTCCGACGAGGAGAGCCCGATCGTGCAGTCGCTCGTCCACGCAGCCGAGACCGGCAAGCAGGTCGTCGCTCTCGTCGAGCTGCAGGCGCGCGGCGACGAGGAGGCCAACATCGGCTGGGCTGGACGCCTCGAGCAGGCCGGCGTCCACGTCGTCTACGGCGTCGTCGGGCTCAAGACCCACGCCAAGACGGTGCTCGTCGTCCGGGCCGAGGCGGGCATCATCCGCCGCTACTGCCACGTCGGCACCGGCAACTACAACCCGGTCACCGCGCGCGTCTACGAGGACTGCGGGCTGCTCTCGGCCGATCCGGAGCTGACCGCCGACGTCGCCGATCTCTTCAACTACCTGACCGGCTATTCGAACCAGCGGTCGTACCGGAAGGTGCTCGTCGCGCCCGGCGGGCTGCGCAAGGCGCTGCTCGACCTGATCCGCGAGGAGGCCGACGAGGGCGCCGACGGCCGGATCGTCTTCAAGGTCAACAACCTGATCGACCCGGCGGTGATCGAGGCGCTGTACGAAGCCTCGCGGGCCGGTGTGCCGATCGACCTGATCGTGCGGTCGATGTGCTGTCTCCAGCCCGGCATCAAGGGCCTGTCCGAGACGGTGCGGGTGCGCTCGATCGTCGGGCGCTACCTCGAGCACTCGCGCATCTTCCGCTTCGGGCCTGACAAGCGCGCGCGCTACTACATCGGCTCGGCCGACGTCATGCAGCGCAACCTCGACCGGCGCGTGGAGTGCGTCGCCCCGGTCACGGATCCCGCGCTCACCTCCCGTCTCGACGAGATCCTCGCGGTGTCGCTCGCCGACGACGTCCTCGCCTGGGAGCTCGGCCCGGCCGGCTGGCAGAAGGTGCCGACGGTGGCCGGGCTCGACAGCCAGCTCAGGTTCGAGGAGCTGGCGCTCGAGCGCACCGCACTGTGAAGGTCTCGCGCGAGCGGGAGCTCAAGCTCTCGGCTCCGCCCGGCTTTCGTATGCCCAGTCTCGCGCTCGTGGATGGCCTCGTCGGGACGCCGCGCGGGAGACGGCGACTGCTCGCGACGTACCTCGACACCGACGACTTCCGGCTGGCCCGCTTCGGCGTCACGCTCCGCCACCGGACCGGCGAGGGCTGGACGCTGAAGCTGCCGGCCGCCCCGACCGGCGACCTCCTCGTCAGGGACGAGCTCGTCTTCGGCGGCAGCGTGCGCCGCCCGCCCGCGGAGGCGATCGACCTCGTCCAGGCGTACTCCCGCGCGCGCCCGGTCGAGCCGTGCGCGCGGCTGCGCACCCTGCGAACCGTGGTCGACGTTGCGAACGGCGACGGGCAGCGGGTCGGCGAGCTCGTCGACGACCGGGTGGCGTCGCTTTCCGAGACGCGGCGCGTGCAGGCGTCGTTCCGCGAGCTCGAGCTCGAGGTGGACGAGGACGCGCCGGCGAAGCTCGTGAAGCGCCTCGTGCGCCTGCTCGAGAGCGCCGGCGCCGAACAGTCCTCTCAGCTCCCGAAGCTCGTCCGCGCGATCGGCGCCCCCGCTCAGGCGCCGCCCGACGTTGCCCTCGTCGAGGTCGGCGAGGCCTCGACTGCCGGCGAGGTCGTGCAGAGCGCGCTCGCGACCGCCGTCGCACGGCTGATCCACCACGACCCTCTGGTCAGGCTCGACCGGGACCCCGAGGGCGTCCACAAGATGCGCGTCGCGACGCGGACGCTCCGCTCCGACCTGCGGACGTTCGAGCCGCTGCTCGACAAGGCGTGGAGCGACGGCCTGAGGAACGAGCTCGGCTGGCTGGCGGGGCTGCTCGGCCGGGTCCGCGACACGGACGTCCTGCTCGCCGGGCTCGAGGCGCGCGTCGCCAAGCTCGGCGACGCGGAGGCGAAGGCGGCGGGACGAGTCCTCGCCGCGCCTCCGGGCCGAGCGCGCCGAGGCGCTCGCGGAGCTCCTGGCCGCTCTTCGCGACGAGCGGTACGTCGAGCTCCTCGACCGGCTCGTGGACGCTGTGGCGGCGCCGCGGCTCGTGGCCGAGGCGTCCGGCCCGGCGAAGGAGCTCGTGCCGCCGCTCGTGCAGACGCCGTGGCGCGCGCTCGAACGCGCCGTCGAGGCGCTCGGGAAGCGCCCCGACGACGCTGCGCTCCACGACGTGCGGATCCGGGCGAAGCGCTGCCGCTACGCGGCCGAGGCGGCCGCGCCCGTGCTGGGCAAGCGGGCCGGTGCGTTTGCGCGCGCCGCCGCGGACCTCCAGCAGGTGCTCGGAGAGCTGAACGACGCCGTCGTCGCCGAGGGCTGGCTTCGCCGCTGGGCGTTCGGGCGACGCTCGCCCGGGGCCGTCTTCGCCGCCGGCGAGCTCGCGGCACTCGAGCGCGGCACCGCTGACGAGGCGCGCGGATCCTGGCAGCGCGCGTGGAAGGCGCTCGTTGCAGCCCGGCCGCGCTCGCTCGCGTGAGCGACCTCGTCCGCGCGGCCGGCGGCCTCGTCCTTCGCCAAGGCGAGCGCGGGCTCGAGGTGCTCCTCGTCCATCGCCCCGCATACGAGGACTGGTCGCTCCCGAAAGGGAAGCTCGAGCCGGGCGAGCCGGAGCGGGAGGCGGCGTTCCGCGAGGTGGCGGAGGAGACCGGCCTGCGCTGCCTGTTCGGGCGCGAGGTCGGCACGACCGAGTACGCCGATTCGCGCGGCCGAGCGAAGCAGGTCCGTTACTGGGCGATGGTCGCGCCCGGCCAGGAGCCCGTGGCGGCGAACGAGGTCGACGACGTGTGCTGGGCGAGCCCGGCCGAGGCGGCGGATCGGCTCGACTACGGTCACGACCGCAAGCTGCTCGACAGCCTCGGCGACGCCGTGGGGAAGAAGCAGGAGGACGTCTTCCTCGTCCGGCACGCCAAGGCCGGCAACCGCGAGAAGTGGCAGGAGCCCGACGAGCTGCGACCGCTCACGAAGCCCGGCTGGCAACAGGCCGAGGCACTGGCCGGTGTGCTCGGCGGCGAGCGGGTCGCCGCGCTCGTCTCGAGCCCGTACGTCCGCTGTGTCCAGACGCTCGAGCCGCTCGGCGACGCCCTCGACCTGCCGGTCCAGGAGCACGACGCGCTGGCGGAGGGAGGTCCGTATCCTCCGGCGCTCGAGCTCGTCGGCTCGGTCGCAGCACTCGGCCCGGTCGCGCTCTCGACCCACGGAGACGTGCAGGAGGTCTCCGTGCAGTCGCTCGCCGCTCGGGGCGTCCCGCTCGAGGGCCCGCTCGACTTCGCGAAGGGCTCGACCTGGGTGCTGACCGTGCGCCTCGGCGAGGTCGTGGCCGGGCGCTACGTCCCGCCGCCTGCTTGAGGGCGGGACCGGTCGGGTTTAGGCTCCCCGCGACCGACGAGGAGGTGTCGCCGTGCCCGTTCACGAGATCAAGCTCCTGTCCCTGATCGACATCGAGCTCGAGTCGAGCTTTCTCGTGCTCGCTCGCAACATGGGAATCCGCACCGTCGCGCCGACGTGGGGCGTGCTGATCCTCGGCAATCCCGTCGGGCCGATCCTCGTGGACACCGGCGCCCGCGACCCGGAGATCATGGAGCGCCTGCACATGACCGGCATGGTCGGCGAGAACCAGGGCCTCGACGCGCAGCTCGCGGAGCACGGCCTCGACCGCTCGGACATCAGCTACGTCCTGCACACGCACACGCACATCGACCACGCCGGGCAGGACGCGGGCTTCCCGATGACGACGCCCGTGGTGATGAACCGGCGCGAGCTCGAGTACTCGGCCTCGGGGCTGATGGGCGGCCAGTATCCGCCGGAGTACGTCAAGCACCACATCGATCGGTTGCATATACCCGGCGCATTGCGCCTGCTCGACCTCGAGCTCTCCGGCCCGGAGGAGATCTTCCCGGGCATCGTCTGCGAAGCGGCGGGCGGCCACACCGAGGGCTCGATGAACATCCTCGTCGACCTGGCCGACGACGAGGCGGCCTGCATCTGCGGCGACGTGATCTACGACATCGGCAACCAGCTCGTCGACCCGATGCTGCAGGTGCTCGACTTCGAGCCCGCCACGACCGGGAACCACGGCATGACGAAGCGGCAGGAGAAGGCGGCGATCAAGAAGGCGCTGGACTCGGGCGACTACGTGATCCCGATCCACGACTTCCCGGCGCGGGTCGCGCACGGCCGCGTCCTCTCGCGGCTCGGTCACGCGGTTCCCGGCCCCGAGACGCCGGTCGAGCATCGCACGGTCGCCCAGACGGGTGAGATGGGCCTCGGCCGCGAAGGGCCGGTGCTGCCGATGCCGGCCGCGACCTAGCTAGAGGAATTCCGCAGGCGCAGAATCAGGCCGAGGGGAAGGAACGCCACCAGCACGAGGTAGGGCGCCACGTCGGTCGAGGTCGACTCCGAGCCGGCGCGCACTCGGGTGCCCCGGCCGGTGTCCTGGCGAACGGCCGATTCGGCCCCCGCCACGTCCCCCTCGCCGAACGCGCGCGCACCCGTTGCCTCGACGAAGCGCTTGACGGTCTGCTCGGTCGGAGCGGGTCGAAAGTCGGCCTCGGGCAGGCCGTCCGCTCCGTACACGTGCTCCCGATCGGAGCCGACGCGGACGAGCACGGTCTCGAGGCCGGCAGCGTCGCGGACGGCCCTCAGCCGGGCGGCGTCGAAGTCCCGGCTCTCGGCGTCGGTGATGATCACGAGGACACGTCGACGCCGCCCGGGCGTGAAGTACCCGTCCCGGACCGGCGCGGTGACCGCCTCCAAGGTCGTGACGGTCTGGGCATCGCCGCCCGGCGGCGGCCGCTCGATGCCGACCGAGCGGTCGACCGTGGCGGCGAACACTCCGGCGTCGGAGGTGGGGAGGAGGTTCGGGAGCATCCGGTCGGTGAACGAGGCGACGCCCGTCGGCACGTCGGGAATCGCGGCTCGCAGCTCCCTGGCGATCCGCCTGGCGCGGGCGATCCGCGTGGGCGCGGTCGGGGACGCCGCCGCGAGCATCGAGCGCGAGACGTCGATCGCCACGATCGCCTCGGCGTCCGTGCGCAGGTAGCGGGCATGCGCCTTGTCCACGACCGGCCGCGCCGCCGCGACCCCGAGGAGTCCCGCGAGCAGGCAGATCGAGACAACGGCGGCGAGGCGCCCCTTGCGGCCGGGCGCTCGGAGGCCGAGCAGCGCGCGCACGCGGCCAGAGCGGCGCTCGCCGAGCGCGAGGGCGGCGAGGACGGGAACGGCGCCGAGCGCGAGCAGGAGGCCGGCCGGTGCGAGGAGCGTCAGGTGCATCAGTAGCCTCGCCCCGGCGTCGTCTCGCTCGCTCCGCCGCGACGCTTGCCGCTCGACCCGTGGCGCGTGCTCCGGAAGGGGCTGTCGGGCGGCGCGAGGCCGAGTGCGAGCTCGAGGTTCGCCTTCGCGTCGGCATCGCCTGGATCGAGCCGGACGGCGTTCTGGAGCTCGACGATCGCCCGGTCGACGGAGCCGCCGTTCTGACTCGAGCCGCCGGAGGCGTCGACCAGCTCGAGGACGCCGAGCAGGTTCGCGGCCGCCGATGCGCGCGGGCCGCTCTGCTCGCGGACGATGCGCTCGAGCGCTGCCTCGGCCTCGGCGCGCGATTCGCTTCCGGCCGTGCCCTGGTCGTGGCTCGGGATGCCGGTGTAGCCGCCCCGGAAGAGCACGAGCGCCCGGCGGAACGCGAGGTCGTCGTCGAGCCCGAGCAGGCTCCGCGCGGCGTGGAAGGGCAGCAGCTCGTCCGCGGTCGGCACCATCGCCGCGGCCGGGTCGGCTGCCGCCTCGGCGTCGCCCGTCCGGAAGGCCGAGTGCCAGGCACCGACGTCGGTCGCGAGCAGCGCCGCGACGGCGGCGCCGCAGAGGCAGAGAGCGGCCAGGACGACGAGCAGGGTCCGGCGCCTCATCGCTCGCTCCAGCGCAGGCGCGCGCACGCGAGCTCGTTGACGGCGAGCAGGGCGAGCAAGACACCGGCCACGACGACGAGCGCGAGCGGCAAGCCGCTCGACGGCGTGCCGGCGCGGGGCGCGGACGAACCCTCGAGCAGGGGCTGGATGGGCCGGCTGCCGAGCAGGCCCTGGAAGAGCTGCTCGTTCTCGGTCGTCGCGTTGACCCCGACGACGCGGAGCGGGATCCCCGCTCGCACGTAGCCGAGCACGGCGGCGCTCAGCGCCGCGCGGTCGTTCGGTGCGTCGCCGAGGTCGCTGACGAGGACGACGGAGCCCTTCGAGACGTGTTCGCGGGCGAGGACGTCGCGGGCGAGCAGGAGCGCGGTCGAGACGCGGGTGCCGCCGCTCAGGGACGAGGCCCACGGCGACGCCGCGCGGCGGCTCTTCGGGCCGGTGAAGAAGCGGAGCAGGGAGCGCAGCTCGCGCGCGGGCGTGCCCGGCGGGAACATCTCGTAGGCGGCGTCCGAGAAGACGACGAGCCCGATCCGCCGGTTGGAGGCCGCGAGCCGGCGCAGCGTGGCGCCGATCCCCTTGTAGTCCGACGACGTGCTCCACGAGAGGTCGAGCACGACGACCGGGCTCGTCCCCGCCGGCAGCAGCGAGTCGTCCGGACGCGGGTTGCGGGCAAGGAGGAACGCGGCCACGAGCAGGCCGAGCAGCGCCGCCGCGAGCCCGAAGCGGACGATCGTGGTCCGGAGCCGCACGGCGTCCAGTGCCCGGGCGTCCGGCAGCGGAATCGCGCGCGCGCTCATGCTCCCGAGACCTCCCGTTCGACCCGGTCGGCGAGCTCGTTCGCGACGGCAGGCGACGGCGGCCCGTCCGACCATGCGAGCCTGCCGGCGTCGTCCGCGAGCCGCGGCTCCCCGGCCGCGCGCAGTTCGCGCACGAGCCGTTGCAGCGCCATGCGCTGAAGCCCGGAGTCGTGCCCGTTGGCGGCGGTCTCGCGGACGAGGCGCACCGCGTCCTCGAGCGGCGACGCGCTCACCCGGGCGGCCGGCGCTGCAGCGGGTGCCGGCCGGCGCCGGAACGCGAAGAAGAGGAGCGCGCCGGCGGCGAGGACGAGCACGGCCGAGCCGGCGACGAGCCCGTCGCCGAGGGGGCCGGGCGAGACGTCGTACGAGACGGCAGGCGGGGTCGCGTCCGCGCGCAGGTGGGCGGCCGGCGCTGCGCGGTCCTCGTCGTCGAGCCGCGAGGCGACGGTGATCGTCGGCCAGGTGAGTCGGAGCCGGCGTTCCTCGCCGCCGACCGTTCGGTAGCGAAGCGACGAGCTCGGGAACTGGAGTACGACCTGAGGCCGGCCCGGCGCGCAACCGGCGCCGAGGCACTCGAGGTCGTACGCGAGGTCGATCGTCGTCGCCCCGCCTGCGCGTCGCACGTCGCGACTCGAGTCGGCGACGCGGTACGAGAGGAACTGCGGTGCGAGCCGCACGCTCGCCGGGTCGACGCGACGCGGATCGACGACGACGACGGCGTGGGCGCCGAGCACGTCGCCGAAGTGGACGGCGCTCGGCGAGATCGACGCCTGCGCCGAGATCGCCTCCCGCGGCGACGAGATCGAGCCTCCGTTCCACCAGTCGCCCGCGACGGCGAGCGCGACCACGACCGCCGCCGCGACGACCGCGACTGCCGCGAGGAGCGTCGGCTTCCTCACCACTCGCCTCTGCGGACGGCGAGGCGCGTCTCACCCCAGCCGGAAAGGGCCTCGAGGACGGCCCGCTCGTCCGAGCTCGCGACGACGACCGGCTCGAGCCCGAGCGCGCGAAGCTCGGCGACGAGCGTCGTGAGCCGCGCCTCGTTGGCCTGTCGCCGCGCGGCGGCCTCGCCGCGGCGCAGGCGGATCGCGCAGGTCCGGCCCGTGGCCGGGTCCGCGAACGGCACGACGAGCCGCTCGACGGCCGGGAAGCTCTGCTCCCACACGGGGTCCTGCAGGATCACCGGGACGACGTCCCAGCGATACGCGAGCGCGCGTGCCCACCAGGCCGGCTCCGGCGCCGAGAGGAAGTCCGAGCAGACGAAGACGAACGTCCCGGGCGGCAGCGAGCGGCGGACGTCGACGAGCTGGGCGAACGCGTCGTCGAGCGCGCCCTCGCCGGCCGCGAACGGCGAGTCCGCGAGATGCCGCTCGACGTGCTCGACTCCCGCGCCCGCGCTCGGCGGAAGCCACGAGCCGGTGCCCGGCCCGGCCGCGTCCAGGTAGCCGACGAGGCCGAGCTCGCCGAGCGCGGTCGACGAGACCAGCTTCCACAGCGCGCGCAGCGCGGCCGGCTTGCTCAGCCAGGGATCGGGATAGAGGCCCATCGACGGACGCCTGTCGCCGACCATCACCACCCGCGGCGACTCGTCGGCGAAGTGCTCCCGGACGACGAACTCGGGCTCGTCACGCGTCGACGAGAGCCGTGCGGAAGCCTTCCAGTCGATCGAGGCGAGGCTGTCCCCGACCCGGTACGGCCGCGAGCCGGCGACGCTCGACCCGAGCCCCCGCCGCGACGCGCGGAGCCGGCCGAACGGGGAGCCGACCGGCCGCCAGCGCGGGACGAGGGGGAAGGTCAGCTCGGTCGAGACGACTCCTCGTGGCCGGGCTCGAGCTCCGGGACCGGCGCGAGCTCGACGCAGCGGGCGGCCAGCGTCTCGAGCAGCTCGTCCCGCGGCGCGCCGCGTGTCTCGGCCAGGAACGCCGGCGCGAGCACGATGCGGTGTCCGAGCACGGGCGCGAACAGCGCCAGCACGTCCTCCGGCCGGACGTAGCTTCGCCCGTGCAGGAGCGCCCAGGCACGCGACGCGCGCTCGAGCGCGAGGCTGCCGCGGACGGAGGCGCCGATCGTCACCTGGTCGAGCTGCCGCGTCGCGCGGACGAGGTCGACGAGCCAGCGCTCGATCAGCCCGTCCACGTACACGCCGTCGACCGCGGCCTGGAGACGGCGCAGCTCGCTGGACGCCGAGCGTCGGCTCGAGCCGCTCGAGCGGATGGCCGCCGCGCTGGTCGCGGATGACGAGCAGCTCCTCCTCCGCGGACGGGTAGCCGAGCCGCGCCTTCAGGAAGAAACGGTCGAGCTGCGCCTCGGGAAGCGGGAAGACACCCTCGAACTCGATCGGGTTCTCGGTCGCGAGCACGAGGAACGGCGCCGGCAGCTCGTGCGTCGTCCCGTCGACGGTGATCTGCCGCTCGGCCATCGCCTCCAGGAGCGCCGACTGCGTCTTCGGCATCGCGCGGTTGATCTCGTCGACGAGCACGACGTTCGCGAACACCGGGCCGGGGCGGAACTCGAAGTCGCGGGTCTTCTGGTCGTAGACCGAGAGCCCGGTGACGTCGCTCGGCTGTAGGTCGGGCGTGCACTGCACGCGGGAGAACGCGGCGTCCTCGATGCAGCGCGCGATCGCGCGGGCGAGCACGGTCTTGCCGGTCCCGGGCACGTCCTCGAACAGCACGTGCCCCTCGCACGCGAGAGCGGTCAGGACGAGCTTCAGCTCCTCGCGCTTCCCGCGCAGCACCGTCTCGATCCCGGCCGTGAGCCGCTCGGCGATGCCGACTGCCGCGGCGAGCCGCTCCCCGCTCGCCGTGCTCACCCCGTCCGTGCCCACGTCCATCGTCCTGCAGTCTGCCGAGCACGGAGCACCGATGGGTTGGACGAACGATCAGGACGTTGGTCTGTTCACCTCGGCCGGCTCTCCGGCCACGCTCAGCTGACCAGGCGTCGGCGCCGCAGCCAGTCGCCGACGGACGGGAAGAGCCCTGCGTTGAAGCCGCGCGACCGGGAAAGGCTCGAGTAGAGGCCGTTCGGCAGGTCGATGAGCGCGTGTGTCATCGGCAGCACCGTCCAGGTGAAGTCGTGCCCGGCCGCGATCGTACGCGAGCCGCTCGACGCAGAGCTCGGTCGGGACGTTGCGGTCGTCGTCGCCGTAGACCCAGAAGACCGGGAATCGAGAGCCTGCGAAGGAAAGGGAGAGGGTCGAAGCCGCACGGTCCGTAGCGTGCGAACCTGGGCCAGCAGCTGGGGGCGCGGGGCGCTCGGCTCACGCCGCTCCGCGCCCGCGAGCGCCGTGAAGAAGTCGGTCTCGCCCGCCGTCGTCGTCGGCCCGGCGAGCGGGACAGCCCAACGCACAGCGGTCTCCCGCGCAGCGGCTTCGGCGATCACCCAGCCGGCCTGGCTGTCGCCAAGCAGGCCCACTCGCTTGCGGTCGATCTGGGGCAGGCCGGCGAGTAAACGCACCTGGGCCTGCGCATCTGCAGCCAGGGCGCTCATCGACGCGTCTGTCGCCGCCGTGCCCGGGAAGACGCCGCCCGATTCCCCGACGCCGCGCTTGTCGCCTGCGAGCACGGCGACGCCGATCGACTCGAGGTAGGCCGAGAACGTCTGGAACTCCTCGCGTCCCTGGGGTTCGGAGCCGTGCACCATCGCCGCGGCCGCGAAGGGGCCGGGTCCGTCCGGAACGGTCAGCGTCGCCGCCTGGCTGCCGATCCGCACCTCGTGCTGGTGCAGCCGCACTCGGTCGTAGCGGGTGGAGACGCCGCCGCGGGTCCAGGTGAGGCCGTTCCGGTCGACCGCGAGCGCTCCGTCGCCGCTCGTGTCGCCGAGGCGCGCGCCCACGGTCGTCAGCGCTGTGTTCAGCCCGTGCGTCGTTCCGTCCGGGAGCCCGACGAGCCAGGTCGGCAGTCCCTCGGCCTTGATGACTGCGATCGAGGCACCGCCGCGACTGCGGTAGAGGCCGAGCGCCGAGAGCGTCGGAGAGCGGCCCGGCCTGAGGGTGAAGCTGCCGTGGAGCCGCCCCTGCATCACGGTTCCGCTCAGCACTCGTCCCTTGCGCACTCCGGCGAAGACGAGGTCGGCAGGCAGGCCGGGCAGGCGAAAGCGCACGCGGGCACCGCTCGCGACGACGGCGACGTCGGTCGCCGAGGAATGCCCCGGCCCGAGCGCGACGGTCGCCTTGCCTCCGTGCAGCTCGACGGAGATCGCGACGGGCCCGGCCGCGGCGGGAAGGCGATAGCTCCCGACCCACGAGACCGAGGTGGCCGCCGGCGCCTCCGGGGTGAGCCCGACCGCGAGCGCGCCGAGCAGCAGGGCGAGCGCGACGCGGGTCACTCGGGCCCGGCCTCCAGGTCGCGGGCGACCCGGTCGGCCCAGCGGAGCTCGAGCTCGGCCCGCTCGATCCCGTAGCGGAGCAGGCGGCGGTGATACCAGTCGTGGCCGCGACCCGAGTTCGTCGGCTCGATCGCGCGCAGCGTCGCCAGGCGCGCCTCCGTGTCGGAACGGAACTGCGCGACGTGGCCGAGGAGCGTCTCCGTGTCGGTCAGGCCGCCGACGAACAGCTTCAGGAAGAACGGGTCACGCGCTCCCGGCTCGACCGTCTCGAGCCAGGCGTCGAGTGCGCGGCGCCCGTCGGCACTGATGGAGTAGAGCTGCCGGTCGCGTCGATCCGGCCGGCCGTCCACGCGCCGCGAGGCGAGACCGTGGTCGACGAGCCGCGGGAGCACGGCGTACAGCCCGCTCCGCGCCGGCGACCAGACGTGCGCGATCGCCTGCTCGACCAGCTTGACGAGATCGTAGGCGGAGCGCTCTCCCTCGATCGCCAGCAACGCCAGCACGGCGGCCTCGGTCGTCGTCAGGCGGGCGACCGAGACGTCCTGCTTCGCGACCATGCCCGCAGACTACTACTCCACTATGGAGTAGTCCAGTTTGGAGTCGCGCCATCTCGTCGATCTGGCCATGGCTCTAGGATCCGGCCACCGTGAGGCGCGACCTTCCGTCGGGCACCGTCACGTTCCTGTTCACCGACATCGAGGGCTCGACGAGGCTGCTCGAAGCGCTCGGGGAGCACTACGGAGAGGCGCTCGAGGCACAGCGGCGGCTGCTGCGGCGCGCGTTCGCGGACGCCGGCGGCGTCGAGGTCGACACGCAGGGCGACGCCTTCTTCGTCGTGTTCCCGGCTGCAGGCGACGCGGTGCGGGCCGCGGCACGGGCGCAGCGCGGCCTCGCAGAGCACGAGTGGCCCGAGAGCCTCCCCGTGCGAGTTCGCATGGGGCTGCATACGGGCGAGCCGAGGCGGATCGCCGAGGGCTACGTGGGGCTGGACGTGCATCTCGGTGCCCGGATCTGTTCGTCGGCCCACGGTGGGCAGGTGCTCGTGTCCCAGTCCACTCGCGAGCTGCTCGGCGAGGAGCTCGGCGAGGGTCTGACGCTGGACGACCTCGGCGAGCATCGGCTAAAGGATCTGACGCACGCGCAGCGTCTCTACCAGCTGACGATCGACGGGCTGGAGTCGCGGTTCCCAGCGATCAGGACGCTCGAGAACAGGCCGATGAACCTCCCGTCGCAGCCGACTCCGCTGATCGGCAGGGAGGCCGAGCTCGCGGAGGCGGTCGAGCTCCTGCGCAGACAGGACGTCCGGCTCCTCACGCTCACCGGGCCGGGCGGAACCGGCAAGACGCGGCTCGGGCTGCAGCTCGCCGCAGAGCTCGATCGATGACTTTCCCGAACGGCGTCTTCTTCGTCAACCTGGCGCCGATCGCCGATCCTGGGCTGGTACTGCCGACGATCGCGCAGACGCTGGCCGTGCGGGAGCGTGCCGGCGAGACGCTCGACGAGACGCTGGCCGACCTATCTGCGGGAGCGGCAGCTCCTGCTGCTGCTGGACAACTTCGAGCAGGTTCTGGCCGGGTGCGCCTGCCGTGTCCGCGCTACTCGACGCGGCGCCGGGCCTGAAGGTGCTCGTGACCAGCCGGGCGCCGCTTCGCATCGGGTACGAGCGCGAGCTCGCCGTGCCACCGCTACGGCTCCCGGATCTGGCGGAGCTGCCGGACGCTCGAAGCTCTGTCGCAGTACGAGGCGGTGGCGCTGTTCGTCGAGCGGGCGTCGGCGGTGAGGTCGGACTTCGCCGTCACGAACGAGAACGCGCCTGCGGTTGCCGAGATCTGCGTCCGCCTCGACGGCTTGCCGCTCGCGATCGAGCTCGCCGCCGCCCGCATACGCTTGCTGCCGCCGGCCACGTTGCTCGAGCACCTGGGAGACCGGCTCGCGCTGCTCACGCAGGGGCCGCGCGACGCTCCCGGTCCGCCAGCAGACGCTGCGCGCGGCGATCGACTGGAGCTACGCACTGCTCGAGCGAGCCCGAGCGGCGCCTCCTCGGGCAGCTCTCGGTCTTCCTCCGCAGCTGCGACCTCGAAGGCGCCGAGGCCGTCGCCGACCCGGACGTCACGGCGATCGACGCGCTCGCGGCGCTCGTCGAGAACAGCCTCGTCCGGCAATCCGAGGACGCCGCAGGCGGGGCGCGGTACTTCATGCTCGAGACGATTCGCGAATACGCGAGCGAGGCTGCTGGCGGCGTCGCCGGACGCCGAGGCGGTGCGGCGGCGGCACGCGGAGTACGTCCTGATGCTGGCCGAGCGCGCCGACGACGTCATGACCGGCCGGGACTTCTCCTTCCCGGGCGAGCCCGAGCGTCGCATCCAGGAGGAGCTGCCGAACGTGCGGGCGGCGCTGGAGTGGGCGCTCGACCGGGGTGATCCGTCGTTCGCGCTCAGCTCGCGGCCACGGCCGGCGTGGGCTGGGGGCTGAGCGGTTCCACGACGGACGGGCGCGCGTGGATCTCGCGCGCGCTGGAGGCGGCGGGTGCACCCGGAGAGCGTCCGACGGCGCCACGGGCGTCTGTGGCTGGGAGGCCGTGCTGGCGATGGCGGAGGGCGACTTCCGGAGCTGCCGAGGCAGTGCGGGGAGCGGGCCTTGGCGCTCTTCGAGCGGCTCGGCGAGCGAGCGACGGTGCGGCGACGGGTCTCTGGACCTGGCCGTCTGCGCCTCCTCGACGGGGGAGGTCGAGCGGGCTCGTCGCCACGTCGACCAGGCGCGAGACGAGGCAGCGGAGCTCGGAGACGACTTCCTTCGGGCCGAGGTGCTCGCCGTCGCGTCGCCAGGTCGAGACCTCGGCCGGAGACTACGAACGGGCGCAGGTGGCCGTCGACGAGGCGCTCGCTCTCTTCCGTCAGGCTGGGCGTCCCCCGGCGGCTCTGGGTTCACCAGCTGATCAACGTCGGCTGGATCGCGATCCACCGGCACGACTTCGTCCGTGCGCGCGAGGCGCTCGAGGAGTACCTCGCCGCCGAGTCCTGGAAGAACCCGATCGGCATCGCCAACGGCCACGGCAACCTCGGGCTGGTCGCGGTCTACGAGGGCGACCGCGACGAGGCCGACCGGCGCTGCCGCCAGGCGCTCGTCCACGCCCGGGCGCCGCGCGCCAACCCGACGATCGCCGAGGCTCTGTTCGGCCTCGGCGCCGTCGCGGCGATGGACGGCGACGACGAGCGGGCCGTTCGGCTCCGGGGCGCCGCCGACGGCCTGAAGGCGGCGATGGAAGTCGCCGCTCTCGGCGCTCGAGCAGCTCATCGTCGAGCGGTACCTGGAGCCGGCAGGCGAGCGGACTGCCGCAGGACGCGCGCGAACGAGCCCGTGACGAAGGCGCTGCGATGAGCCTCGACGAGGCCGTCGCGTACGCGCTCGACGAAGTGCCGAGTTCCGTAGGATCCGGGCATGGCCAGATACCTGCACACCATGGTCCGGATCACCGATCCGGCGAAGAGCCGGGCGTTCTACGAGGCGCTCGGGTTCGAGTTCAGCCGGGAGATGGACATCGTCCGCAACGACGCGCTCGAGGCGACCAACTACTTCTTCTCGATCGGCGACGCCGAGAACGTGCTCGAGCTGACGTTCAACCACGACGGACGCACGTACGACCTCGGCACCGGCTACGGCCACATCGCGATCGGCGTCGACGACCTCGACGGGACGCTCGCCGCGCTCGCCGGGCAGGGCATCGAGCCCGAGCGGCCGCCGTACACGTTGCGCGAGGGCGGCTCGCGGCTCTGCTTCGTCCGCGACCCGGACGACTACCGGATCGAGCTGATCGAGACCCGGAGCGGCTGAGCAGCCGGGCAGCCACGCCCGCTCCCGCGAGAGCGCCGGGGTTCGGCGGTCGGAACGCCGGAAGCGGGCTCCTTGGCGGCGGCTGTCGCGCAACCTAGACTCGGGCCGATGGTGGCCTGCCCTGCATGCGGCAAGGAGCTCTCGGGCGACTTTCTGTTCTGCCCGTTCTGTGGCGCCGCCGTCACCGGCGCGTCATCGGCCCCCGTGCACGAGCAGCGCAAGGTCGTGACCGTGCTGTTCTGCGACGTCACGGGGTCGACGGCGCTCGGCGAGCGCCTCGATCCGGAGTCGCTTCGGCGGGTGATGGCGCGGTATCTCGAGGTGATGAAGCAGTCGATCGAGCGGCACGGGGGCACCGTCGAGAAGTTCATCGGAGACGCGGTGATGGCCGTCTTCGGAGTCCCGGTCTCGCACGAGGACGATGCTCTGCGAGCAGTGCGGGCGGCGTGGGACATGCGTGAGGCTCTGGCCGATTTGAACGACGAGCTCATCCGTGACTACGGAACGAGGCTCGACGCCCGGATAGGCGTGAATACGGGCGAGGTGGTCACGGGCACCGAGGAGCGGCTCGCCACCGGCGACGCCGTGAACGTCGCGGCACGGCTCGAGCAAGCCGCGCCTCCGGGGGAGGTGCTGCTCGGCGAGCAGACGCTGCGGCTCCTCCTCGACGCGGTCGACGTCGAAGAGCTTCCGCCGCTCGAGGTGAAGGGAAAGCGAGAGCCGCTGTCCACGTTCCGGCTCGTTGCGATCCGGCCGGATGCAGAAGCGACGGGCCGTCGCCCGGACGCCCCCATGGTCGGCCGGGCTCGGGAGCTCGAACGGTTGCGAGGTGCCTATTCCCAGGCGGTTGGCGATCGCTCCTGCCAGCTGTTCACCATCCTCGGCGTCGCGGGTGTCGGCAAGTCGCGTCTCGGCATTCGAGTTCCTGTCGTCGCTCGACGAGTCCTCCACCGTACGGGGGCGCTGTCTCTCCTACGGCGAGGGCATCACCTACTGGCCCGTGGTCGAGGTGGTCAAACAGCTACGAACCTCGTCTGCCCGACCTGGTCGACGACAGCTTCGCCCTGTCCCTGCTGAGGAGCCTCCTCGGCGACGAGGAAACATCCAGCTCGACGGAGGAGATCGCCCGGGCGGTTCGCAAGCTGCTCGAGGCGGCCGCTCAGGAGGCGCCGCTCGTGTGCGTCTTCGACGACATCCATTGGGGCGAGGGAGCGTTCCTGGACCTGATCGAGCACATCGCCGACCTGAGCAGGGATGCTCCGATCCTCCTCCTCTGCATGGCCCGGCCCGAGCATCTCGACCGCCGTCCGGGCTGGGCCGGAGGCAAGTTGAACGCGACGACGGTCCTGCTAGAACCGCTCGACGCAGGCGACACGACCTGCTCGTCGACGAGCTCCTGGCCGGCGGAGGCGATCGACGAGAAGCTCCGAGCCGGTATTCGCGAGGCGGCCGAGGGGAACCCGTTCTTCTGCGAGCAGATCGTGGCGCTCGTGCAGGCCTCAGGCGATACAGACGTCGTGGTGCCGCCGACGATCCAGGCTCTGCTCGCGGCTCGGCTCGACCAGCTCGATCCATCCGAGCGGGAGGTGCTCGAACGGGGCGCGATCGAGGGCCGGGTCTTCCATCGCGGCGCCGTGCAGGCTCTCGCTCCGGCAGCGACCCAGGTGGGAGGAGGTCTGACGTCGCTCGTGCGCAAAGAGCTCGTTCGCCCCACTCGAGCTCAGGTCCCGGGGGAGGACGCCTACCGATTCCGCCATCTCCTGATTCGCGACGCCACCTACGACGCGCTGCCGAAAGCCGTGCGCGCAGCTCTGCACGAGCGTTTCTCGGACTGGCTCGAGGAACACGGAACCGAACTCGTCGAGCTGGACGAGATCCTCGCCTACCACCTCGAGCAGGCGCATCGCTACCTGGCTGAGCTCGGTCCGCTCGACGACCACGCCCGAGAGCTCGCGAGCCGGGCGGCGAGGCGACTCGTTCGCAGCGGCCGTCGAGCGTTCGACCGGGGCGACATGCGCGCTGCGGCTGGATTGCTGACACGCGCCGGCGCTCTCTTGTCCCGCCGGGAACCCGACCGCCCGGCCGTTCGGGCAATGCTCGCCTCGGCACTGATCCAGATCGGTGAGCTCGACCGTGCCGACGAGATGCTCGTCGAGGTGATCGACGCAGCCTCGGCCGCGCAGGACGCGCCGACGGAGGCGCGTGCTCGGCTCGAGCTCATCGTCCTGCGCCTGCAGACCGCCCCGGAACTGGACGACCGGGACGCCCTGAGCGAGGTGGAGCTCGTCGTCGAGACGTTCGAGCGCCTCGGCGACGAGGAAGGGCTTGCCATGGCTCTGCAGAACGTGGGCAAGCTCCACATGTGGCTCGGACGCTGCGAAGAAGGAGCGGCCGTCCTCGAGCGCGCGCTCGGGCACGCGAGAGCGGCCGGGAGTCGGATCCAGGAGATCTACTGCCTGATGTGGCTCGGGCTCGCGCTCGTGTCCGGCCCCCGGCCGGCGGACGAGGCGATTCGCCGCTGCGAGGAGATCTGCACGGCCGAGCCCGGGAGTGCCGCCGAGGCGACCGTGCGCACCAGCATGGGCCTGCTCGAGGCGGGCCGAGGCCAGTTCGAGCGCGCGCAGGCCGCGTGTACCGCCGGCCGCGGGCTCATGCGCGAGCTCGGGCTCACGCTCGACTGGGCGGGATCGACCATGTTCGTGGGACGGGCGCATCGGGTCGCGGGCGATTTCGTCGAATCCGAGCGCGTCCTGCGCGAAGGCTACGACGAGCTCCGGCGGATCGGCGAGACGGGCTACCTCTCGACCGTGGCCGGGGAGCTCGGCCTGACACTCGCTCTGATGGGGCGTCTCGACGAGGCGCAGCGATTCAGCGAGGAAAGCGAGGCCGCTGCCGGGCGATGGGACATCGAGTCGCAGGCGCTCTGGCGCGATGCCCGCGCGCGCGTGCTCGCAGAGCGTGGCGACAACGAGCAGGCGGAGCGACTCGCACGCGAAAGCGTCGCGCTAAGCAGACCGACGGACTTCGCCCTGACCAGAGTGGATTCGCTCGACACGCTCGCGTATGTCCTCGGCGTGTCCGGACGATCGGACGAGGCCGTCGCTGTGCTCGAGGAATCCCTCGAGCTTCTCGAACGCAAGGGTTACCTCGTCCTGGTCGAGCGAACGCGGAGCAGAGTGGCCGGGTTGCAGGCGGCATCGTAAGGCAGGTCGTCGGGGCCGCGGGCCGAGCCACGGGGCGCGCCGGCGAGACGCTGGCGCGGGCTCTCGGCGGCCGGCTAGCGCCGGACGCCCATCGCGATCGAGCCGACGTAGCCCGAGCCCCTGCGGCGCACGGTCAGCGTCGACTGCCGCCCGCCGGACTGGTAGATCATGTCCTCCGCGTTCCGGACGTCGCGATTCGGACGGCGGCTGTACGGCGAGCGCTTGTAGACGGCGTCCGTGAGGGTGTCCGAGAAGAAGAGCTGTCCCGTGTGGACGACGTTGCCGCCGACGTGCACCTTGACGTGGATGTGCACGGTCCGGCCCATGTACCAGCCGGGATAGACCGTCTGGAAGACCGCGACCCCGTTCCTGTCCGTCTTCTGGACGCCGCGCATGAACGTCCGGCTCGAGGCGCCCGAGCCGAAGCCCGAGTAGACCCCGCCCGCGTCGGCGTGCCAGATGTCGACGACTGCGCCGCTGATCGGCGCGCAGGTCGTCGCGTTCACGACCTGCAGGCGCAGGTCGAGCCGGATTCCCGGCCTGCCCTCGGTGATGTTGCGGCGGAGCTTCTCGCCCGCGAGGTAGTACGGGCCTTCGGTCATCTCCGGCGTGAGGATGCAGCTGGCTCCGATCGCGGCGCGGGCGGTGCCTGCGCCGCGGAAGGCACCGAGCCCGAGCGCGGCGATCGCGAAGCCGCCGACGCGGGTGAGGAGACCGTTACGGGTGATCCGTTCGACCATGGCCCAACCGTACAGATGCGGTCCGGGAAAGCACTGTGAGCTTCCTCAGCCTTCCACCTGGAAGACCGTCGTCCCGATCAGGCCGCTCGGACGGACGTCGAGCGTGCAGGTGCCCTTGCCCGGCGGGACGCCCGGCCGCGGCACCGTGGGGATCACGGCCCGCCAGGGCTGGTTCGACGACGGCGACCGGAAGCGCAGCCGCCGGTAGAGCACGCCGTTGCGCTCGATCGCCACGGTCTGCGGCTCCTTGATCAGGAGCGTCACCAGGAACGCGCCCCCGCGGTGGCATCCGAATGCGACCAGGTGCCCGTCTCCACCCGCGTAGATGTCGCCGTTCGGCTTCAGCCCGCGCGACCGGGACGCGAGCCGGAGCGGCGACTCGACTCGCCAGAGCGCCGAACCTCCGACCGGGCTCTCCGGCCGGTTGACGGTCGTCACGATCCGCCCGGCGAAGTCGTACGCGGGAACGCCGGGCGCTTCGCCGAACGGCACTACGACGTATCGGGGCGCGAGGGGTCTGCCGTCTCGGCCGACGATCACGCCGTCCCTGCGCACGCGCGCCGGCCGTGTCGGCACCGGCCCGAAGACTGCGGCTCCGTTGAGTCCGTAGACGGCCTCGATCCGGCGGTTCCAGAAGAGCGACTCCCACACGCCGACCCAGCCGGAACCGTGGCTGAAGAGCACCGCGACCGGGCCGCGAGCCGCATGGTCGACCCAGCGCGGGTCGGGCCCGAGGTACGTCGCCTGGCGGAGTTGCGCCTGGTCGGCCGCCTGACGCGCGGCGGCAACCGATCCGCCTGCGAGCGCGACGAGGACGAGCGCCGGCAGCAGCCAGACGAACCGGCGAGGCAGGAGCGCGAAGAGGAGGATCGCCGCCGCCGTCCCGACGAAGAAGGCGACCTCGAGGGCGTCAGCGACGTCGTGCGCCGCAGGTCGTAGAGGGCCGTGAGCGTGGGTGCGTCGGGCGGCGCGTAGCTCGTCACGAGCCGGCCGAGTGGAAGCAGGGCGAGCGGCGCGGCGACGGCGAGCGCGACCCACGACGTCGTGAAGAAGCCACGCGGCGCGCCTCGCTCGATCCAGATCATGAGCCCGAGGAAGAGGATCGGCGCGAGCCCGATCAGGTCACGCTCCGCGAGCCGCCCGACGTAGCGTGACGCGAAGACGCCGACCTCGAGCACGAGCAGCACCGTGAACGAGACGGCAACCGCCAGGTAGGCGCGCACCGCCGGGTCAGGCTCGCCGCGGCGGGCGGCGCCGACGGCCAGCACGAGGAGCGCGCACACCGGGATGACGCCGGCCAGGATCGTCACCGAGGCCGCGTGGTAGAGGACGAAGCGGGCCGCCTCCGCCACGTCGTAGGAGCGGCGCGCGACCACGTCGTAGCCGCCGAGGAGGGTGCCGCCGCCGGAGAGGTACACGGCCGCGAGCCCGGCGAGCGCAAGCACGCCGACGCCGAGCAGGAGCCGCGAGCGGCGGAGCGTGGACGTCGAGCGCGACAGCGCGGCGTCCATCCCGTAGGCGGCGAGCACGGCCGGGACGAGGACGAGCGCCTGCAGCCTCGTCAGCACGGTGAGCCCGACCGCGCCGACGAGGAGTGCCTGCCTTGCAGCGGTCGGCTGCTGGATCGCGCGCGCGGCCGCCCAGGCCGCGAGGACGAGCAGCGGGTAGAAGAGCACCTCGGTCATGACGAGGCCCGAGTAGACGAGCCCGGGGAGGGCGAGCGTCAGCGCCGCCGCAACGAGGGCGTCGCGCGACCCGACGAGCGAGCGACCCCAGAGGTAGACCGGCACCGCGGTCAGCGACATCGCGAGTGCCTGCAGCACCTTGAGCAGGTCGTAGCCGAAGGCGAGGTCGCCGAGGCTGAGCGGCAGACCGACGAACGCGGGGACGGCGATGCTGAAGTACGGCGTCGGGCCGCCGAGAATGTCGAGCGACCCCGACTGGTAGAGCTCGCGGCCGATCAGGCCGTAGGTCATCTCGTCGGGCGCGATCCACGGGACGGGGACGGCGAGTCCCGCCCAGGCTCTCAGCGCCGTCGACAGGACGACGAGAGCGCCGACTGCGACCCAGGGGGAGGGTCGCCGCAGAGAGCGTGCGGCCGGCAGCACGCGAGACCTGTTCCCGCCACGGCGTTCAGGCAACCGGGCGGGCGCCTATCCAGCGATCTTCAATGGAGCGCAGCTCGTCTTGCTCTGGTTGCCCGCCGCGTCCTGTGCGAGCACGCAGAACTGGAGCTTCGTCGTCTGGAGGTCGGCCGGCACCTTCCACACGACCGCGGCCTTCTGCTTCGGCTTGGACTTCGCGAAGCCCTTCGAGATCGTGGCGAACAGGAGGAGCGCCGGGCCGTACACGCGCACGATCTCGCGGCTCCTGCCGCTCGCGTCGTAGACGGTGAACCGGAGAGTGGCCTTGCCGCCCTTCGTTCCGGTCGAGGCCAGCGCGCCGACGGCCGGCGGCTTCGTGTCCTTGCGCGTTCCGGTGCCGATCGCCGACCGGAGCTTCTGGACGGCGGCTGTCGCTGCGTTCGTCAGACCCTCCGGATCCGGGGTGGAGATCGTGATCCCGGCCAGCGCCGACTTCTCCGCGCTGGTCGGCTTGCCGTTGTCGTAGATTCCGAGGCCGGCCGGCATGACCACGAGCAGCCGCTGCGTGTAGAAGGTTTTCAGCTCGACGCCGAGGAAGTGCGCGTAGACGTCCTGCCGGTTGAACAGGCTCGGCACGGAACCGAGATCCTGCTCGGATGCGATCACGGCGACCTTGATCCGGAAGCCCGCCTTGTTCGCCGACGCGACGGCCGCCGTCAGCTTTGCCGCGGCATCGGCAGAGGGCTTCACGTACGGAAGGAAGACATCCTGGAAGTAGAGGACGTCGCTCGCCGGGTCGCCGTCGGCGCGCGCTGGCTGACCCGCGAGCCCGGCGACGGCGGCGGCCGCGAGGGCGATGGCGACGAGCCTGCGCATCACGTGACCTTGAACGCCGAGCAGGAGCGCGTGCTGCGGTTCCCGGCCTTGTCGATCGCGATTCCGCAGTAGCTTCTCGGCGCCGGCTTCAGGCCGCGCGGGACGCGCCAGTGCGCCGTGTAGGTGTGCCCGTAGTGGACGGGGCCGAGCGGGACCGCAATGCGCGCAATCGTGACCCTGCCCTGGGCGATCGCCAGCAGCTCGCGGCTCTCGCCGCTGTCGTCGAAGACGCGGAAGCGGAGGTCGACCGTGGTGCCGGGGGCGGCCGAGGCGCGGATCGTCCGGAAGTGGGGCGCCGCTCGGTCGAGGTGCGTGAACGTCGCCGTGACGTGCATGTCGGCGGCGAACGTCACCGAGCACATCCCGGTCCCGCTGCAGCTACCGCCGCTCCAGCCGGCGAAGGTCGAGCCCTCGTCGGCGACGGCGAGGAGCGTCATCTTCGCTCCCTGCGCCAGCGTGGCCGAGCACGTCGGTCCGCAGTCGATGCCGCCGGCACCGCCGACATACCCGGTTCCCGAACCGGACTTCACGACGGTCAGGGTGAACATCGGTGTCGGTGGAGGCGGGTTGCCGAACCCGGCGGTCACGTCCTTCGGGCCGCTGATCACGATCGTGCAGGTCGGGTCGCTGCCGTACTGCTCGCAGGAACCGCCCCAGGTCGTGAATTCGGCGCCTTCGTCGGGGGTCGCCGTCAGCACCAGGTCCGAGTTCTGCAGGACGAGCGCCGAGCAGGAGCCGGGACAGTCGAACGTCGCGCCGTTGTCGCTCCCGGTCACATGCCCGGGTCCGGACACGCTGATCGTCACCTGGAAGTGCAGTGTCCGCGCAGCCGCCGTCGACGCCGCCCAGCCGCAGAGGGCCAAGATCGCGACCCCAAGAGCCAGTGCCCGCCTTCCTCCCCGAGACGATCGCACGTCGCACTAGGGTACCCACGTCGTGAACGAACGGCTCTCGGGTCGGACAGCGTGAAGGCCGGCTGACTGCAAAATGTTCGACAGATCGGCCCCGCGCAGCCCGACGTCGTGCGCGCTGCTCACCGTCGCCTGATCCGGCCGGGCAAGTCCGGTCAGGAGAGGTGCGCGCCCTCCGGCTCCCCGGACGCGCGCTGGCGCCGGCGCCGTCGGCGCAGGACCTCGAAAGCGACGACGAGCAGCGCGCCGAGTGCGGCGGCGAGCGCGATCACGACCGTGTCCATGCTCGAGCCCGAGCCGGAGCCCGTGCTCCCGCTCGTCGCCGGGAGCTTGATGCCGTCCCTCGCGGCCAGGAGCCGGACGGCCCTGTCCGCCGTCTTCAGCAGTCCGTCAGTGCCCTTGCCGATCGGGACCGTGCGCACGAGCGCGAGCGTCTTCGGCGACGGGCGGACGACGTAGGTCGTGCCCACGCGCCGGGTCCCCTCGTTGTAGCCGTAGCCCTTCGGGCTGACGATCAGGAGTCGGCCGCGATAGACGAAGGCGAGTTCCTCGGCCAGGAACCCGGCGTAGGCCTTCGGCTTCTCCCAGAGCGCGGAGACGGAGCCGAGGTCGTAGGGCGAGGTGATCACGGCGACGCGAATCCGGTAGCCGCGCTTGTTCGCGTCGGCGACCGTCTGCTTCAGCTTCGTCAGGCTTTCCTTCGGCGTGTTCGAGTAGTAGGGGTAGAAGACCTGGTAGGTGAGCAGGAAGTCGCTCGCCGGGTCGCCGTCGGCCCGCGCCGGAGGCGCTGACAGACCGAGCAGCGCCAGGGGGGCGGCGATCGCCGCGAGCAGCAGGCAGACGACGAGCAGGCGTCTCACGCAGGCGCCTTCGTCGGCGGGACGATTCGCAAGGGGCTGTCGAACGGCCCGTAGACCTCGTGCATGAAGTGAGCCGTCGCGGTCATGTGGAGATCCAGGGTATGCATCGTCGCCCTGTCGACCACGATCGTGAACCACGCGTGCAGCTGCGGGTCGAAGAAGCTCGCGCGCACGACAGGCCGTCCCCGCAGCGTCGACGTGCCGAGGACGTGCGCGTTCGACACGCCCTGCCAGAGCGGGATGGGCTGTCGGATCGGGTCCTGCTGGGACTCCTGCCAGCCGTGCCCGGGCAGCCGGTCCCAGCGGCGCGACCCGATCGACACGGCTGCAGGGCCGTTTCGGATCTCGTACGTGTAGCGGTACGGGGCCTGGAACTGCCAGACCGTGTGGATCGTGGCGCCCGGACCGGACGAGAGCCGGTCGTGGTTGACGAGCGTCTTCAGGCGGCGCCAGGTCGTACCGGCCCGCCGGACGAGCGCCGTCGCCGACGGACCGGGCACCGAGGCGGGCAGGGCGAAGGCGACGGAGGACGGCGGTCGGTTCGGCCCGCGGATCGAGACACGGACCGACGCGCGGCGCAGGTCCTGCCACCGAGGCGCGGTAGCACCCCTCGCCGCACGGCCGGGCTGCGGCCGCGCCGGGGTCGAACGACACCGTGAGCCCGCTGATCGGCTGGTCGGGGCCGACCACGGAGGCCTGCAGCGCGAGCCTGCCCGCGCGGCGCGACACGGCCAGGCCGACCGCCAGGTCGCGGTCCTCGCGGCCGAGCACGAGCGCGCCGGCGGGAGGCGACGGGAAGGCTCGACGTATAGACCGAGACCGTGCTTGCCGCGGACGGCGCGGGAGCGGCGGCCGGGCTCGCCGGCGGCGCGGACGTCGCTGGCGGTGTCGCCTGGTAGAGCAGGTAGACGGTCACGATCGCCCCGATTCCGCACCCGAGGGCGACGAGCGCCGCGAGCAGCTTCAGCCGGATCTCGGTCTGGCTCTTCATCCGCTCGCGTGGTCGAGGAGTTGCACCTCGAGCGGCGCTGCGCCCGGGGGCGTGATGTTGAAGCCGACGCCCCAGCGGCCGACCATCACGAGGGCCGGCACGTTCGCACGCGCGTAAGCGCCCTCGGACCGCTGGGGAAGGCTGTACTCCTGCTGCTGCATCTCCATGTCGAGCATCGTGAACGTCGCGGTCACGTCCGCTCCCTTCACCGGCTTGCCGTCCTTCTCGATCTTGACGGCGAACGTGTTCGGCACAGCCGCCTTGTTCGGCGAGAACTGGAAGTGGAGCGTGTAGCCGTTCTTCTTCACCATCGCCTGGCCGTTCGAGCCGACGTTCGCGTTGATCGCGCCGAGGCTCGCGAGCGCCGGCGGCGGCGGCGGCAGGCTGGTCAGCAAGGCGGCGCCGAAGAACGCGCCGACGACGAGCACGACCTCGCCGCTGACGAGGACGCGCAGGACGCTCGCCGGCTTCGAGCCGTCGGCGCCGTCGCCGACCCGCCTGAACCGCGGCGCCGTCCACCCGAAGTTGACGGCCGCGATCAGGACCGTCCCGCCGAGGAAGATCAGTTTGAGGACGAGCGACTTTCCGTAGGAGGTCGTCCAGAGCGAGTCGAGCGTAGGGAAGTGCTGCAGCGCCGAGCCGATGCCGGAGGCGACCAGGGCCATCACCGACACGAACGCGATGCGCGAGAAGCGCGGCACGACGGCGGCCAGCACAGGCACCCGCTGCACGCCGACGCTCGCGCCGAGGATGAGCAGTCCGACGAGGCCGCCGAGCCAGATCGAGCCCGCGGCGAGGTGGATCCAGTCGAGGAGCAGCGACAGCCAGACGCGGGTTCGTCTGGGCGGCGTGGCCGGCGAGTCCCGGGACGACCAGGGCACAGGTGGCCGCCGTCAGCGCACCGATCAGCGCCAGCAACGCAGCGGTCGAGCGCTGCTTGCGCGCTCCGACGTCGAGCCAGATCGCGATCGCGCCGGCGAGCGCGAGCAGGGCGAGCACGATCTCGAGGTCGAGCAGCGAGCGCCCGAAGTGCGACGACGTCAGCAGCGGGATCACCGTCCCGAGGTCGAACACGCCCGCCTGCGCGAACTTGGCGGTCGACATCACGTCGTAGATCGGCGTCACGATCAGCGCGACCCCGATCGAGGCGAAGAACGCGATCGAGACCGACCGCACCGACGCGCCCGGCACTCGCCGGGGCACGTCCCGGGCGATGAACGTCCGCAGCAGGAGCAGGCCGACCGCACACATGAACGAGAGGAACATCAACCAGCGTGCGACGAGTAGGCCGGGCGTTGCGGCGCTCTCGGTCAGAGAGGGGATCTGGAACTGGGGCGCCGGGCCGGGATTGGGGCCGACCGCGAACGTGAACGCGCCCTTGACGGGGTGCCCATCGGCGGAGATGGCGCGCCAGTAGACGAGATACCAGCCCTGTGGCAGGTTCGGCTTCAGCGGGGTGACGAGCGTGTCGGCGTTCGTCGGCGAGCGGTGCGGCGGCGCGGTCGCCTCCTGCACCGCCTGCGGGTTCGTCACCGAGACGGTGGCGAAGCGGGGTTCGACCGCCTCGTCGTAGGTCAGGTCGACTTCTTTCGGCGGATGGTTGACCGTGACGCTCGCGGACGGGCTCGTTTTGATCAGGTACGCATGCGCGAATGCGGAGGCAGGCGCCGCCAGCGCCACGACCGTGGCGGCGAGCGCGGCGGCACCTGTCCTCCTGAGCCTCATGCCAGCTCCCGCTTGCCCTTTCCGCCGCCGCCGAGGAGCCCGATGACGGCGATCACGAGCGCCGCGATCGCGAGCACGAGCGCGACGATCTCGATCGTCGAGGTCCCCTCCGCCGCCGAACGACGAGACGGCCTCGACCCTCGGCGCTGGGGTGTCCGAGGCCTCCGACGACTGGTTCCAGTCGACGACCTTTCCGTCCGAGTAGGTCTGGCGGACAGTGAACATGACCGTGCCCGGCTTCGCGATGCTGCCGTTGAATCGGAAGACCGAGTCGAAGCCGGTCGGAGTCCTTCCGCCCGTCCAGCTCACCTTCTGGAAGACGGTGCTGTCACCGGATCCCGTCGACTTGGTGACCATCTTCCAGGGTGCGGGCGGCGGCTCGAACGAGTCGATCGCGAACGACGGAGGGGACAGTCAGCTCGATCTTCGTCGTGATCGCGTTCGCCTCCTCGGTCGGCACCGAGAGCGTGAACTGCTGCAGCGTGTTGTCGGCCTTCACAACGGCGGGGCTCATGATCGCGTGGGCCGACGCGGCGGCGGCCACGACCAGGGCCACCGTAACGACGAGGCCGAACGCGACGAGCGGTTTTCGCACTGCCTTCATGCCTGCTCCTTTCGAGACGTGCGTACGTTGGAAAGCCCCGGCCGGGTCTTCGCGCTGCTGCGCGTGCCCGGTGTGGGGGCGAGGAAGACGAGCCCTGCGGCGCCCAGGCCCGCACCGAGCGCGAGTGCCGCCGCCGCGCGCACCGCCGATGCCGGCAGCGCCGAGACGACGACTCCGTGGCGGAAGACCGCGAGCTCTGACAGGGCCTGCAGCACCGCAAAGGCCGCGATTGCGGCGACGGCGACGAGTCGCGCCCGGGGCTGTGTCAGGAAGCCGATCGCCAGCACCGTCAGCGTCACCTCGATCGCCAGCAGGAGCCAGCGGTCCGCCGAGACGGGCAGGCCCGCGGCGGCGAACCCGCCGAGGTCGGCGATCGTCCCCAGGCCGGCGAGCGCGGCCAGGCCGCAGGCGGCCGCCCAGAGCCAACGCCGTCGCCGCACCGCGACGGCGGCGGCGGCGAGCGGCAAGGCGCCGAGGAGGAGCCAGGGCCAGAGTGGCGGCGTGGCTTGCCGCGTCAGCTCGCCCAGGACCGCAGCCCTGTGTCCCTCGACGACGACGGGCACCGACCACGGGATGTTCGTCCGACCGTGGAGCGCCGACGACGGCGCCCAGACCCGGGTGTCCGCCCAGGCGAACGTCCGCCCGGTGGCGATTCGCGCCCAGGTCACGCCGCCCGGGGCCCGCGTCCCGACGAGCCGCAGACCCTGCGCCGTCTCCGAGTGGGCGTTCGCGGACACGCCGTGAGAATCGAAGCGGAGGAACGGCTCGCCCACGTAGCCGAGGACGACTGCCTGCCGGCCCGGCGCGACCGTCAGCCGCAGCTTCCGCCCGGCGTCGTCGAGCGTCGCGTGCACGCCGTCCGGCCCGGCGGCGCCGGGCAGGATCCTGTTCGCGTAGTCGAGCGCGACGATCGGCACGGCGGTGTGGTGTGCCTGGGCGACGCCCGGCGCCACGAGTGCCGCGAATACGGTCGGTATGAGCAGGCGAGCAAGTCGTCCTGCACGTGGGAGCTGCAAGCTTCCTCCATCCGTCTGGTGACGACGCGCCCCGCGGGCGCGAAGGGTCAGACGGGGAGCGGCGGCGCGCGGAGCCCGCGGAGCTCGGCCAGCGGATTGCGCCGCCGGACGAGGAGCGGCCGCGCGGCCGGGAACGACTGCGCGGCGGAGCGGAGCGCAACTCTCCTGCTCGACCGGGCGACGAGCGCGATCAGCTGCGTGCAGGAGCGCTCGACGAGCGCCACGAGCGCCGCCAGCGCGGCGACGACGGCGAGCACGAGCAGGAGCTGCGAGGGACCGAAGACGGCGGGCGCCGCGCGCCCCTCGGCCAGCGTCCGCTCGATCGTCTCCTGGACGACGAGGAAGGCGACGCCCGCGAGCGCCAGGCGGACAGTGCGCACGGTCCCGGGCAGCGGCCGGGCCGTCGCCGGCAGCAGCACGCGCACGACGGAACGGCGCAGCGACTCGCGGCCGAGCACCGCCGAGAGGAGGAGCAGGCCGAACGCTGCGAGGACGGCGATCGTGAGCCCGGCGACGAGCGGCTCGTACCACGCGAAGTAGGCGTGGTCGCCGGTCGACGGCAGCAACGTGCGGTACAGCGCCAGGTGTCCGCCGAGCGCGCAGAGGGCGACCGGCAGGAGATGCCGGAGCCCGCCGACGAACCTGCGCGCCGGTCGCATGGGGGAGAGCATAGCCCGGTCGGCCGTCGCGCTCACGCCCCGACCGGCAGCACGAACGGCGCCGAGAGGATCTTCCCACCCGCTTTCATCTGCAGGAACAGCCTCCAGGTGCCCGAGTCGGGCAGGAGGACGCCCACGGTCAGGTGGCCGGGCGTGGCCGAGCTGCCCACGACCTTGCTCCCGCCGAACACGCTGGTGCAGCCGCCGGCTCCGGGGCTGCAGACGTGCGTGTGGAAGTACTCGAAGCGGCCCTTGTGGAAGAAGATCGCGTGCGCCAGCGCCCCGTACCACGGCGTCAGCGTCACCGGCTTCCCGTTCGGGTCGGTGACCGTCATGTAGACGAGCGCCGACTGGATCGCCTTGAGCGGCGAGGGGACGATCTTCACGATCTTGAAGTGGTAGCCGTCGACCGTGGCGATCGACGACGGGGCCCCGAGCGGCGTGGGCTTGTACGCGCCCTTCACGTCGAAGTTGCCGAAGAGCTGGAAGTTCGTCTGCGCGAACCCGTTGACGCCGCCGGCGCCCGCCGGCTCCGCCGGATAGACGTCGAGCACCATCCGGTACGGCCCCGGCTTCGGGAACGTGATCGTCTGCGAGAACGTGCCGTCCGCCCCGATCGGCGGATGCCGGTGGATGATCACGTTCAGGTCCTTGCGCACGATGATCATGTGCACGCCCGTGTGCGGGCCGCTGCCGGTCTTGAACTTCGTCATCGTCACGAGCTTGCTCCCGGACGGCTGCAGGATCTTGAAGGAGACCTTCGTCGGCTTCCCCGCGGTGATCGGCCCGCTCGGCGTCAGGTCGGCGATCTGCGTCACCTGCACCTTCTGGATCGTCGGCTGCGTGTTGTTGGAGGACGAGCCGCACCCCGCGATCACCGCGGCGAGCGAGAGCAGGGGCAGGGCGAAGAGCACCTTGCGGGTCACGGGCGTCCTTTCGGGAAGAGGTACGACGTGTGCGGAGGAACGTAGCCGCCGATCTCCAGCACGATCTCGTCGTGCCGTCGCAGCGGGATCGCGCTTGGGTCTCCGCGGTAGCGCCTGCCGTTCACGAACGCGAGCAGCGGACGCGAGCTCGTGAAACCTGCCAGCCGTCGCGGCCCGAGCGGCTGCCCCCAGATCCGGAAGAGGTCGCCGACGCGGAGGCCCGTGGCCGCGACCTCGACGACGCCGGTCGGCTCGCGGGTGCGCAGCGGATAGAGGCAGCGGCCGCCGAGGACGTAGACGCCGTCGCGCTCGACCGGCGGCGCGACGCCGATGCCGGCGGGGACGATCAGAACGCGCTTGTGCGCGAAGAGCTCGAGGTGCACGCGGAGCCGCATCGGGCTCGATTGCGAGCAGGCGAGGTCGCCGACGCGTCGCCCTGCCCGGACGTCGGCGGTACTTGCCTCGAGCCGGTAGCCGGGCCCGACGCCGATCGGCGTCGGCACGAGCGGCGGCGGCTGTGCGCGCGCGCCGCGAGCCACGAGTCCGCAGAGAACGACCAGTAGCAGCCCGCCCGCGACGAATCCGACACGCGAAGCGCTCACGCAGACGATGGTACGGACACGGCGCGCCGGGGCGCGAGTCAGGCGACGCCGGCGAGCTCGAGGTCGGAGACGCCCGCCGGCGCATCCGGCTTCGGGCGGGAGAGGAGCGCGCCTCCGGCGATCAGCAGCGCGAAGGAGATTCCGCGCAGGACGCCGAGCTCTCCGTTCGGGAACGGCTCGTCGTAGAGCGTCGTGCCGGCGATGATCGGGAGCGCATTCGTGAACAGCGTGGCGACGCCGGCGGTCGTCAGAGCCGCGCCCTTCTGGAACCCCAGCTGGAGCACGATCGTCCCGAAGGAGTAGGCGAGGATCATCGCCGGGATGAAGAGCAGTCTCACGCCACCGGTCACGACGGCCTTCGTGACGACGTCGCCGGCGGCGAGCAGGATCCCGGCGGCCATGCCGTGCGCCCCCGCCGCGCCGAGCAGCCGCGGGCCGTAGCGGATAGCGACCACAGCCAGCCCGGCCGAGGCGACGACCCAGATGAGGATCCCGCCCCAGACGCCCTCGTCTCCCTGGCCGGTCGCGCCGGCGAGCGAGATGCCGAGGAAGGCGAGCCCGGTCGCAGCGACGACGACGCCGAGCAGCTCGCGCCGCGCGAGCTTGACGCCGGCGACGCGCGAGCTGAGGAAGGCGAGGATCCCGATTCCCCCGGCCGAGAGCGACTGGACGAGCGCGAGCGGCGCGAGCGCCAGCGCCCCGACGTAGCAGAGGAAGCCCGCCGTCTCGGCGGCGAACCCGGTCATCCAGTGGCGGTCGGTCAGAAGCGACCTGAGCGACTCCCGCGGACGGCGTATCGAGAGCGGCGGCAGTGCCGAGGCGGCGTCGTGCTCGCGCAGCCAGGCCCAGTTGATGGCCACGGCGGAGACGAACGTGAGCAGGATCGCGAGCGTCATCGAACGGTCAGATTCCCTCCGGCCGCATCGTTACACGCGAGGCCCCGGTCCCGATAGGGTCGAGGCGAAAGTGGCCCTGATCGACACGAGCACGGAGTTCGGCAAGCGGGCGGAGCGGCGGCTACGCGAGGAGTGGCTGGCCTGGCTGACCACCGTCGACGCGAAGGGAACGCCGCAGCCGGTGCCCGTCTGGTTCCTCTGGGACGGGGCCGACAGCGTCCTGATCTACAGCAAGCCGGACACGCCGAAGCTCCGCGCGATCGAGCGCAACCCTCGCGTCAGCCTCAACCTCGACGGCAACGGTAAGGGAGGCGACATCGTCGTTTTGCTCGGCGAGGCTGCGGTCTCAGACGACCCGCCCGCGCACGAGATCCCGGAGTATGTCGAGAAGTACGCGCCGCGGCTCGAATTCAACCGCTGGGCGCCCGAGGAGTTCGCCTCCATGTACTCGGTGCCGATCCGCATCCGCGTCGCGCGCGTCCGCGGGCACTGAGCTCGCGCGCCGCCGCTCGCGTCTGCGCAGCCTTCGTCACGGATTCGGCACGGTCACGTGACGGTTTCACGGCTACCGTCGAGGCATGGCGTCGACTCCGTGGGGGCAAGCCGCACTCGTGGACGAGATCGTGCTTCCGCAGCATGTCGGGGAGTCGGCATTCGCCACGCATGTCCAGCTGCTCGAGACGAAGGCGGGCGAGCGGCTCGTCAGGCTCGCGTACGCGACCGGCGCCCAGGCTTCGGTGCGGAGAGGGCCGGTCACGCTCACGCTCGGCGATCTCGAGCGGCTGCGCGAGGAGCTGGCGGCCCACCCGGAGCTCGCCTCCGCGTTCGGCCTCGACGGCGTCAGGCGACCGCGGCGGCCAGGCGGGCGCGCGCCGCGTCGACGAGCGAGCCCAGGATGAGGCAGCCGTCCGTCGATCCGAGCAGCGGGTCGACCGCGTGCTCCGGGTGCGGCATCAGTCCCATCACGTTGCCGTCGCAGTTCGTGACGCCGGCGACGTCGGCGAGGGAGCCGTTCGGGTTCGCGTCCTGCTCGTAGCGGAGGACGATCTGCCCGGTGGCCTCGAGCTTGGCCGGGTCGGGATAGGTCCAGCAGCCCTCGCCGTGCTTGACCGGGATGACGAGCCGCTGGCCGGCCTCGCACCGGGACGTCATCGGCGTGTCGGCGTTCTCGACCCGGAGCGGCACATCGCGGCAGACGAACGAGAGCGACGCGTTGGGCCGGAGCGTGCCGGGAAGGAGACGCGCCTCGCACAGGATCTGGAAGCCGTTGCAGATCCCGAGCACCGGCCCGCCGTCCTCGGCGAACCTCGTCAGCGCGTCCATCACCGGCGCGAACCGGGCGATTGCGCCGCACCGGAGGTAGTCGCCGTACGAGAACCCCCCCGGGAGGACGACGCCGTCGACGGCCGGCAGCTCCGCGTCCGCGTGCCAGACGAGCCGGGGCTCCGCGCCGAGCAGGCTCAGCGCCTGCGCTGCGTCGCGGTCGTCGTTCGAGCCGGGGAAGGTGACGACGGCGATCGTCGGGCGCGGGGCGCATGCCATCAGGGCGTGATCTCGATCTCGAACGTCTCGATCAGCGGGTTGGCGAGGAGCTGTTCGCACATGCGCTCGACCTCGGCGCGGGCAGCCTCTGCGTCTGCCGCTTCGAGCTCGATCTCGACGAGCCGGCCGACCCGTGTCTCGGCGACGTCGAAGCCGAGGTGCCGGAGCGAGCCGCGCACCGCCTCTCCCTGCGGGTCGAGAATGCCCGCCTTCGGCCTGACCGCGACGGTCGCCTTCATCGCAGCACGATCTCCGGGGCGGCGAGGTAGTCGTCGAACGCGAGGCCCGTGAGCCGGTCGAACGCCTCCACATAGCGGCGGCGTGTGCCGGCGACGATCTCCTCCGGCAGCTCAGGCCCGGGTGGCGTCTTGTCCCAGCCGAGCGTCTCGCAGTAGTCGCGGACGAACTGCTTGTCGAACGACGGCTGTGGGCGTCCAGACGTGTACTCGTCGGCGGGCCAGAAGCGCGAGGAGTCGGGCGTGAGCGCCTCGTCAGCGAGCACCAGCTCACCGTCCGCGTCGATACCGAACTCGAACTTCGTGTCGGCGATCAGGATCCCGCGCTCGGCGGCGTAGTCGGCGGCGAAGCGGTAGAGGGCGATCGAGGCGCGCTCGGCCTCGCGAAAGCGTTCCTCGCCGACGAGCCGGGACGCCGCGGCCGCGTCGATGTTCTCGTCGTGGCCCTCGATCGCCTTGGTCGAGGGCGTGAAGATCGGCTCCGGGAGCCGGTCCGACTCCCGCAGCCCCTCCGGCAGGGGGTGGCCCGACGTCTGGCCGCTTCGCTCGTAGTCCTTCCAGCCGGAGCCGGCGAGGTAGCCGCGAACGACGCATTCGATCGGCAGCATCTCGAGCCGGCGGCATTCGGTTGAGCGCCCATCCTCGCGGACGCGCACCAGGTGGTTGGCGCAGAGGTGGCGGGTGCGGGCGAACCAGAACGCGGAGAGCCCGGTGAGCACGCGGCCCTTGTCGGGGATCTCGGTCGGGAGCACGACGTCGAAGGTCGAGATCCGGTCGCTGGCGACGAGCAGCAGGCGGTCAGGGTGGAGTTCGTAGATCTCGCGCACCTTGCCGCTCGCGACGTGCACGGCTGTCTCAGACATGGATCCCCTCTCTCTCGGCGACGAGTGTGTGCAGGCGGTCGAAGACGGTGTCGACGTGGCGTGTGTAGGCGGTCGGGTCGAAGACTGCGTCGAGGTCGAGTCGCCCGGCTAGCTCGGGATCCTCGGCGACACGTCCCGAAACGGCCGCTCCTCCTCCCATGCACGCATCGCGCTCTGCTGGACTCGGACGTACGCATCGTCGCGCGGCAGGCCGGAGTCGACGAGCGCGAGCAGCACGCGCTGGCTGAAGTAGAGGCCCTGGCTCGCGTCGAGGTTCCGCTGCATCCGCTCAGGTCGGACGACGAGGCCGTCGACGAGCCACGTGAAGCGGTCCAGCATGTAGTCGACAGCGAGGAACGCGTCCGGGATCACGACGCGCTCGGCCGAGGAGTGCGAGATGTCGCGCTCGTGCCAGAGGGCGACGTTTTCGAAGCCCACGACCGCCGCGCCACGCACGACCCGCGCGAGGCCGCAGATCCGCTCGGCCGTAACCGGATTGCGCTTGTGCGGCATCGCCGAGGAGCCTTTCTGGCCGCGGCCGAACGGCTCCTCGACCTCGCGGACCTCGGTGCGCGCGAGATGGCGGACCTCGAGCGCGAACGTGTCGAGCGACGACGCGAGGACGGCGAGCGAGGAGAGCAGTTCGGCGTGACGGTCGCGTTGGAGGATCTGCGTCGAGACCGGGGCCGGCTCGAGTCCGAGGCGCTCGCACGCGATCCGCTCGAGCTCCGGGTCGGTCGCGGCATAGGTACCGACGGCACCAGAGAGCTTGCCGATGCGCAGCTCCTCGAGCGCACGAGCGAGGCGTCGGCGTCCCCGGTCGAGCTCGAAGGCCCAGCCGGCGAGCTTGAGCCCGAAGGTGGTCGGCTCGGCGTGGACGCCGTGCGTGCGGCCGATCTGTAGCGTCGTCCGGTGCTCCTCCGCCCGGCGGACCACGGCCGCGAACGCCCCGTCGATGCCGCCGAGCAGAAGCGCGCCGCCCTCGCGGATCTGCAGCGACAGTGCCGTGTCGATCACGTCCGACGAGGTCAGGCCGTAGTGGAGCCAGCGTCGCCCCTCGGGGTCGAGGCCTTCGCCGACGGCGTCGACGAACGCGGCCAGGTCGTGGTTCGTCCGGCGCTCGATCTCGGCCACACGCTCGGGCGTGGGCGGCGTCGCCTCCGCGCGAGTCCGTTGCGCGACCTCCGTGCGGACGACCCCGAGCTGGCCCCACGCGTCGAGCGCCGCCAGCTCGACCTCGAGCCACAGCTCCAGCTTGCGCTCCTCGGACCAGACCCTGGCCATCTCGGGTCGGGAGTAGCGCGGGATCACTGGCCCAAGTCTAGACGGCCCCCTGGTCGTATCCCGCGGAGAATTGGCACACATTCGGCACGGTCGAGTGCGGATTGGCCTGACACGATCACGAGGTCTTCCCCGGGTGGGCGGGGGCTAGGGATGGGACCAGAACGCTGTCAGGAGCCGAGAATCCGGGCGGCGAGCACCGCGGCGTTCTTCGCGTTGTCGACGCCGACGCACGCGACCGGCACGCCGGGCGGCATCTGCACGATCGAGAGCAGCGCATCGAGGCCGTCGCCCACGCTCAGCGACGAGCGGAGCGGCACGCCGATCACCGGCAGGTCAGTGTGCGCGGCAACGACACCCGGAAGCGCTGCGGCCAGGCCGGCACCCGCGATGAGCACACGCAGGCCGCGCCCCCGTGCGCCGCGCGCGTACTCGGCGACCGCGTCGGGCTGCCGGTGGGCTGACCGCACCTCGAGCTCGCAGGCGATCTCCCGGGCCGCGAGCTCGTCGAGCGCGGGCTGCATCCGCTCCCGGTCCGACTCGGAGCCGATCAGGATGCCGACGAGGGGTCCGCTAGACACTGGCGATGTCGCGACGATAACGGGCGCCGGGGAACGAGATGCGCTCGACTCCCGCGTACGCCTGGTCGCGTGCGGCGGCGAGCGACCTGCCGCGGCCGGTGACGGCCAGGATCCGCCCGCCGTTCGTGACGAGTGCGCCCTCGCGGCGGGCCGTTCCAGCGTGGAACACGAGCGCGCCCACGTCCTGCGCGTCCTGGACGCCGTCGATCGGCGAGCCTGAGTCGCCGCTCTCGGGATAGCGGTCGCCCGCGATCACCACTGTGGCCGCGGCGCCGGAGAACTCGGCAGCTGAGCTCCCATCGAGCGATCCCGCCGCTACCCCGGCGAGCAGCGGCAGGAGGTCGGTGTCGAGGCACGGGAGGATGCACTGCGTCTCGGGGTCTCCGAAGCGGCAGTTGAACTCGAGCACCTTTGGCCCCTCGCTCGTGAGCATCAGCCCGGCGTACAGGAGGCCGGTGAACGGCGTGCCCAGGCGTGCGAGCTCGGCCACGACCGGGAGGTGGATTTCCTCGACGAGCGCGTCCAGGGGCGGGATCTCCTCAACGGGTGAGTACGCGCCCATGCCCCCGGTATTCGGACCCGAATCGCCGTCGCCGACGCGCTTGTAGTCACGGCCCGCGCCGATCGGGAGCACAGACGTCCCGTCAGTGAGCGCGAACAGCGACAGCTCTTCGCCCTCGAGGAGCTCCTCGAACACGAGCGGTCCGCCGATTTCCGCGGCGTCGAGCAGGGCACAGTCGACCTCCTCCTGCGTGCCGCAGACGAAGACGCCCTTGCCGGCGGCGAGGCCGTCGACCTTGATGACGCAGGGCGGCTCGGCAACCGGGAGGTCGACGGCCGTGGCCACTCCGGCCGAGCGCATGACCTCCTTGGCGAAGGACTTCGAGCCCTCGATGCGCGCCGCCGCCGCGCTGGGACCGAACACCGAGACGCCCACGTGCCGGAGCTCGTCGCCGACGCCAGCGACGAGCGGCGCCTCCGGGCCGATCACGACCAGGTCGATGTCGAGCGCCGTCGAGAGCTCGATCAGACCTTCCGCGTCGTCGGCGCGCACGGCGTGGCAGGTCCCGACCGCGGCGATTCCCGGATTCCCGGGAGCCGCGTGGAGCTCGTCGAGCTCGGGGCTCTGAGCCAGCTTCCACGCGAGCGCGTGCTCCCGCCCGCCCGAGCCGACTACCAGGACTCTCACGCGGCCGGGCCTATCGGTGCCCCGGGGTGCATTCGGCCCCGTCGCCGACGGCGTCGGGCAACCGGCCGAGGAGCTCGGCGAGCGCCGCCAGCTCCGCGTCGCTGAACCGCTCCCGGAACAGCTCGTTGACGGCGGCGACGTGCGAGCACGACGCTTGGCGGAGCTTCTCGCGACCCGGGTCGGTGAGCACGGCGTAGGTCACGCGCGCGTCGGTCGAGCACGAGCCCTTGCACACGTAGCCGGCCTCTTCGAGGCCGTCGAGCAAACGCGTCACGCCCGAAGGAGTGAGCAGCAGTTCCGCGGCCAGGTCGATGCGCCGCATCGCCGAGTTCTCGGCGCGCGACAGGTGAAGCAGCGCCTCGTAGTCGTTGATCGTCAGCCCGTGCTCGGCCTGGAGCTGCACGCTCAGCTCGCGGGTGGCCGATGCATGCGCGCGCAGCAGCCGAACCCACGCGTCGAGGACGGGGTGCAGATACTTGCTCGCTCAAAACTTGACTAGTCATGTTTCTGGTGGTAGAGTGCTTGCGTTCTCAAGTATATCGACTGCAAGGAGGCAATGATGAGCACTTTGACAGAGACACAGGCCGCCCTCCCGACCGGAACCTGGGTGGGCGACACCGTGCACTCGCACGTCGGCTTCGAGCTCGGCTACGCGACAGGCACGTTCCGGGGCTCGTTTGCGCCTTTCGAGGCTCGCCTCGAGGTCGACGACACCGGCAGCGCCGTGCTGTCGGGCGAGGCCCGCGCCGACAGCGTCCACGTCCTCGACGAGAACCTGAACGCGCACCTGCTGGCCCCGGACTTCTTCGACGCCGAGCAGGCACCGGTGCTGAGCTTCGTGTCCACGGAGATTCGGCGCGCGGGCTCCGACCTCGCCGTCGCGGGCGAGCTGACGATCAGGGGTGTCACCGCCCCGGTCGAGCTCGTCGGCACGATCGGCGAGTCGTTCCCGTACCCCTCGGGCGGCGAGCGCTTCCCGCTCCGCCTCGAGGGCACGGTCGATCGCCGCGAGTTCGGCATCGACTGGAATATGGAGCTCCCGAACGGGCAGCCGGCGCTCGCGAACGACGTGACGCTGGTCGCCGACCTCTTCCTGGTCAAGGCGTAGCGATGAAGGTCCTCGGCATCAGCGGCAGCCTGCGCAGCGACTCCCACAACACCGCCCTCCTCCGGGCGGCGGCCGGGCTCCTGCCTGGCAACGTCGAGCTCGAGCTCTGGGACGGGCTCAAGGCCGTGCCGCCGTACGACGAGGACGATGACGTCGAGCCGGCGCCGGCGGCGGTCGCGGATCTGCGCGACGCGATCGCCGGCGCCGACGCGATCCTGTTCGCGACGCCGGAGTACAACCAGTCGGTGCCCGGGCAGCTCAAGAACGCGCTCGACTGGGCCTCCCGGCCCTTCGCGACCAACCCGCTCCGCAACAAGCCGGTGGCGGTCGTCGGCGCTAGCAAGGGCGCCTTCGGCGCGGTCTGGGCGCAGGCCGAGCTCCGCAAGGTGCTGGCCGCGACCGGCGCGCGTGTGGTCGACGCCGACGTCGCCGTCGGGCACGCGCACGAGCGGTTCGGGCCGGACGGGCGCCTCGCCGACGAGTCGCTGCGCGAGCAGCTGGCCGAGGTCGTCGAGGCGCTCGTCGCCCTCACGCGGGCCAGGGAGCTCGTCGCCGCCTAACCTTCCGGCATGGCCGAGCCGCCTCCGTACGCGACGTCTGCGATCGAGGTGACTCGGCTCCCCGGGGGCCTGGAACGGGATCGGGTCGCAGTCGAGGAGCCGCTCGAGATCCGTGTCAACGGCGAGGCGGTCGCGGTCACGATGCGCACCCCGGGGCACGACGAGGAGCTCGCGCTGGGCTTCTGCCTGTCGGAGGGGATCGTGCCCACGGCTTCCAAGCTGCCGGCCGACCTGGCCGCCAACACCGTCGAGGTCGACGCGCCAGGGTTCGACCAGGCGGCGCTTCGCCGGAACTTCTTCACGTCGTCGTCGTGCGGCGTCTGCGGCAAGGGTGCGCTCGAGGCCGTCGCGGTCGAGGCGGCGCCGATCCGTGCCGACTGGGCCGTCTCCTCGTCGCTCGTCTCCTCGCTTCCCGGAGCGACTGCGCTCGGGGCAGAGCGCCTTCGCGGTCACCGGCGGGATTCACGCGACCGGGCTCTTCGACCGCCGGGGCGAGCTCCGGTGCGTGCGGGAGGACGTCGGCCGCCACAACGCGATGGACAAGGTGGTCGGATGGGCGTTCGGCGAGGAGCTGCTGCCACTCGCCGAGAGCATCCTGTGCGTCAGCGGCCGGCTCTCGTTCGAGCTCGTCCAGAAGGCTGCGGTCGCGGGCTGTCCGCTCCTCGTCGCCGTCGGCGCGCCGTCGAGCCTGGCGGTCGACCTCGCGGCCGACCGCGGGATCACGCTCTGCGGCTTCGTTCGCGGCGACCGCGTGAACGTCTACACCTGCGCGTGGCGACTGAGCGACTGACCGGTGTCCTGCTCGTCGGCGGCGCCTCGACGCGGTTCGGCTCGCCGAAGGCGCTCGCCCGGCTCGGCGAGAAGACCCTGGCGGAGCGCGCGTGGCGAACGCTCGGCCAGGCTTGCGACGAGCGGATCGCTGTCGGCAAGGTCGCAGACGGGCTCGATCTCGCGTTCCCGATCGTGGACGACGCGACCGCAGTGCGCGCGCCGATCGCCGGCGTCGTCGCCGGGCTCGGAGCCGCGCACAGCGACCTTTGCGTGTTCCTTCCCGTCGACTGCCCGCTCGTCGACGCGGCGCTCTTGCGGTCGCTCGCGGCCGCGTGCGCGGACGCCGACGCCGCCGTCCCGCAAACCGGGCCGCTTCCGGGTGCGTACCGACGGTCGGCGCTCCCGGCGCTGCAACGGCGGCTCGCCGCGGAGCGCCTCTCTCTTCGCGACGCCCTCGCCGAGCTGGACAGCCGCACGATCGAGCTCGACGAGTCGCTGCTCGTCAACGTCAACACGGTTGACGACCTGCAACGCCTCTTGACGGTGCCTGGCACCAGCCCGGCACGGGCCCGGCACGTGCCAGGCTCGAGCTAGCGCGCGAGCGAGGCTTCGATGCCGCCGGCGCCCGCGAGGACGCGCTCGCGGGCGGCCCCTGTCCCGACGAGCGTGACCGGCACGTCGAGCCCGCGCTCGACGAAGGCGACGTAGCCCAGGGCCGCGACGGGGAGGGCGTTCAGCTCCTCCACCTCACCGATCGGCTCCCGCCACCCCGGCAGCACCTCGTAGACCGGCTCCGCCGCGTGGAAGTCACTCTGGTGCGCCGGGAAGTCCTCCGTCTCGGACCCGTCCCGCAACCGGTAGCGCACGCAGACCGGGATCTCGGCGAAGTCGGAGAGCACGTCCAGCTTCGTCAGCGCGAGCGCGGTGAAGCCGGAAAGCCGCGCCGCGTACCGGAGCCCGACGAGGTCGAGCCAGCCGCAGCGTCGCTCGCGGCCCGTCACCGTGCCGTACTCGGCGCCGAGCTCGCGGACGCGATCCTGATCCGGGCCTTCGATCTCCGTCGGAAACGGGCCTTCGCCGACGCGCGTCACGTACGCCTTGGCGACGCCGACGACGGCGTCGATCCGCGTCGGCCCGATGCCGATGCCCGTCGCGGCCTCACCGGCAATCGGGTTCGACGACGTGACGAACGGATACGTGCCGTGGTCGAGGTCGAGCAGGCTCGCCTGCCCGCCTTCGAACAGCACGTGCTTCCCGTCGCGCAGCGCGCGGTCGACGAACAGGGACGTGTCCGTGACGTGTGGGCGCAGACGCTTCGCGTAGGCCTCGTAGGTGTCGGCGATCTCGTCGAGATCGAGCGGCTCGAGACCGTAGACGCGCTCGAGCCAGACGTTCTTCTCGGCGAGCGCGACCTCGATCTTCTGGCGCAGGATCTTCGCGTCGAGCAAGTCCTGCACGCGAATCCCGATGCGAGCCGCCTTGTCCGCGTACGCAGGTCCGATGCCGCGCCTGGTCGTGCCGATCTGGAGCTTCCCGAGCCGCCGCTCGGCCGCCGCGTCGAGCACGACGTGCCACGGCATGATCAGGTGCGCGTTGCCGGACAGATGGATCCGTTCGAGCGGGATCCCGCGCCGCTCCGCGTCGTCCACCTCCTCGACGAACACCGCCGGGTCGACCACGCACCCGGCGCCGAGCACACAGTCCTTCCCGCGCACGATGCCGGACGGCATCTGCCGGAACTTGAACGTCTCGCCGTCGGCGACGATGGTGTGCCCCGCGTTCGGCCCGCCGTTGTAGCGGCAGACGACGTCGGAGTGCTGTGCGAGCAGGTCGACGATCTTGCCCTTGCCCTCGTCGCCCCACTGCGCACCGACGATCACGGTCGCGGGCACGCGCGAAGTGTGCCAGCGCCGCCGGGGGTGGTCCTGCCTAGGCCGCAGCCGCAGGTGCGCGGGTGATGCGCTTGACGCGAACGCGATGGCCGCGCCAGCAGGTCACGAACCCGACGTCGGCATCCATGCGCAAGTTCCCCTGAACGATCGCCGGCGGCGTCCGCCGGTCGAGCTCACACGCCTCGCAGGGTTCCGCGAACGCACTCGCGCTCGGTCTGACCCAGATGACTTGCCGTGTCTCCGTCTGCCCTCCTTCCTCCTCCTCGAATTAGGCCGCCAGATCCGCGAACTTCGCGAACCGCTTCAGGAACGAGAGCTTGATCGAGTCCGTGGGGCCGTTCCGGTGCTTGGCGAGATGCACCTCGGCGAGCCCCTGCTGATCGGTCGTGTCCGGGTTGTAGTACTCGTCGCGGTAGATGAACATCACGAGGTCGGCGTCCTGCTCCAGCGAGCCGGACTCGCGCAGGTCGGAGAGGATCGGCCGTTTGTCGTGCCGCTGCTCGACCGCGCGGGAGAGCTGCGAGAGCGCCAGGACGGGCACGTCGAGGTCGCGCGCCAGCACTTTCAGCGACCGTGAGATCTGCGACACCTCCTGCACTCTGTTCTCCGCCGACGAGCCCGAGGTCATCAGCTGGAGGTAGTCGACGATGATCAGGCCGAGATTCGGCTCGCGCATCTTCAGCCGGCGCGCCTTCGAACGGATCTCCATCATCGTGATCGAGCCCGTGTCGTCGACCCAGACCGGCGCCTTCGAGAGCCGGTCGCATGCGGCCGTGAGCCGCGGCCAGTCGTCGGGGGCGAGGTTGCCGGAGCGCAGTCGCTGCGACTCGACCTTGGCCTCGCTGCACATGAGCCGCTGGGTCACCTCCGACTTGGACATCTCCAGCGTGAACAGGGCCACCGGCGTCTCCTGGCGGACGGCGAGGTTGGCGGCCATGCACAGCCCCAGGCCCGACTTCCCCATGCTCGGGCGGGCCGCGAGGATGATCAGGTTGCCAGGCTGGAAGCCCGACGTCAGCTTGTCGAGGTCGCGGAAGCCGGACGGCACGCCGGTGATGTCGCTGCCGGACTCGTATAACGCCGTGATCCGCTCGAAGCTCTCCTTGAGCAGCTCCTCGATGTGGCTGAAGTCGCCGGCCACACGCGACTGCGACAGCTCGAAGACGATCTGTTCCGCGCGGTCGACGAGCTCGGTCGCCTCCTCGCCCGCCCGGTCCATCCCGAGCCGGGCGATCTCGCTGCCGGCCCGGATCAGCCCTCGCAGCGTGGCCATCTCGCGCACGATGCGCGCGTAATGGCCCGCGTTCCCGGTCGCCGGGACGAGTGCCGCCAGTTCGTGGACGCGGACCTTGCCGCCGACGTCCTCGAGCTCGCCTCGGCGCTCGAGCTCGTCGACCAGCGTGATCGCGTCGACGGGCTCGCCGCGACCGTAGAGCGCGAGTGCCGCCCGGTAGATCCGGGCATGGCTCTCGCGGTAGAAATCGGTGGCCGAGAGCGCCTCGCTGACCGCCCCGATCGCACCGGGGGAGAGCATCATCGCGCCGAGGACGGACTCCTCGGCATCGAGGTTTTGCGGCGGGACCGGAGCGGTCGGCGCGACGCTCGCTGTTCGAGCCATTGGCTGCATGATCCACCTCCTCGCGCCCTTCGGCCACCCTGTGGAGACCGTTCAGTCCAGACCCGAAAGGCGCTGACGTGCAGGGGCAAAGGAACACATGTTCCCTCACGGGCCGGACGGAGCGGTGGAAGAAAACCCCGCTCTACGCGGGAAGTTCAGGCGCAATTCCACAGGCGTCCACAGAAGTTCTCAACATCTGTGGACTGCGGGCGGGCGGTTACTCGGGAGGTGCGGGGACCATGCCGGCCCGGTCTTCCGTAGGTTCGACCGCGTCCTCCATCGCCGGCTCCGGCACGCCCTCTGAGCCGTGCTCGGCGTCTGCCTCCGTCCAGGGTTCGCCGTCCGCCTCCTCCGCGGGAGCGTCCTCGTGCTCGAGGACCTCGGCCAGCTCGACTGCGGCCTGCTCGGACGCGGCGGCGGCCTCCTCGGCGGCTGCGGCCTCGGCGGCCGCGGCTGCCTCGAGCTCCTCTTCGGGCGGCAGCTCACCGCCCTCCGGGACGACCAGCGTCTTCACCTCGACGCGGACGTCCTGGAAGACGTCGACCGGGACGCTATAGCGGCCGATCCGCTTGAGCGGCTCCGGCAGGTCGATCTTGCGCCTGTCGACGCGGATCTTCGCCTTGCTCCAGAGCTCGTCGGCGACGTCCGTGGTGGTGACGGAGCCGAACAGCGCGCCGGTGGGGCCGGCCTTCACGTCGAAGCGGAGCTCGGTCTTCTCGAGCCTGGCGGCGATCTCGCGTGCCTGCTCGATCGTCCGGGCATCGTGCCGGGCGCGTTGCGTCTCGCGGCGCTCGAGCTCGGCGACCCTGGCCGGCGTCGCCGTCTCGGCCAGCTTGCGCGGTAGCAGGTAGTTGCGTGCGAAGCCGCGTGCGACCGAGACGACCTCCCCGCGGAGGCCGACGTTGTCGACGTCCTGGAGGAGGATGACGTCCATCAGCGCTCGCCCACGTAGGGCAGCAGCGCCATCTCGCGCGCCCGCTTGACGGCGATCGCGATCTGCACCTGGTGGCGACGGCACGCGCCGGTGATGCGACGCGAGCGGATCTTCCCCTTCTCCGAGATGAAGCGGCGGAGCTGGTTCAGGTCCTTGTAGTCGACGTCCTGGATCTTGTGGCGGCAGAAGTGGCAGTTCCGCTTCCGCGCCTGGCCTTCCTTGAGGCCGGGCCGGCGTCCGGTGGAGCGTCGTTCCGTTTGCTTGGCCATGGCTCTCCTCAGAAGGGGATGTCGTCGTCGGATGTGGAGCCGCCGAAGTCGGCGTCGGCAGCGGCAGTTGCAGTCGCGCCGGCTCCCTCGGGGACGAACTGGGGCCGGCCCTCGCCGTCGCCGCGGCTGCCGAGGAACTGGACGTTCTCGGCGATGATCTCGACGGCCTGACGCTTGGTGCCGTCCTGGGCCTCCCACTCACGCCAGTCGAGGCGGCCGTCGATGCCGATCGGGCGGCCCTTGGCCAGGAACTGGGCGCAGCTCTCTCCCTGGTTGCCCCACACGGTGACGTCGAAATAATTGGGCTTGTCGACCCACTGGCCGGTCGAGTCCTTCTGGCGTGTGTTGACGGCCACGCGCAGCTTGCAGACGGCCGTGCCGCTCGGCGTGTGCCGGAGCTCCGGGTCCCGGGTCAGGTTGCCGACCAGGATGACGCGGTTGATGTTGGCCATTACTCCTCCCCTTCCTCGGCCACTGCCACCGGATCCTCGACGGGCGGCGGCGCGCCGGTGGGCGCTGCGCTCGCTCGGCGGTGCTGGGCCGGCCGGCGCGTCGCCAGGTGGCGCATGACGCCGTCCGTGATCTTGAGCACGCGGCTGACCTCGTCGAGTGTCTCGGGCGTCGAGCGGAAGGTCAGCAGGTGGTAGGCGCCCTCGGACTTGTGGTCGATTTCGTAGGCGAGGCGGCGCCTGCCCCAGGGCTCGTGCGACTCCCACTCGCCGTCGCTCTTCGTCACGAGCTCTTGCGTGCGCGTGAGGATCTCGCCCTGTCGCTCCTCGGGGAGCTCGGGGTCGAGCATCAGCAGAATCTCGTAGTCGTTCATCTACCCGTGTGACTCCTTCCCTTGGTCTGAGGCGGCCCCGCCTTCTGGCGCGACGGCTCCGGGACAGCCGCCGCTTGGCGTGGCGAGAAGACGCGACACTGTAGCATCGGCCTCGAATGAGACGGCGCCTGCTCTGGCTGATCGCGCTCGCCGGCCTGTCCTGGCTGTGGCTTCGCCGGAGCGGGCGGCGGCCGCAGCCGGTCGTCGACATCCCGCCCGCCCGCGATCCGGCCGAGGAGCTCCGGCGCAAGCTGGACGAGACCAAGGATCAGGTGGAGACGGCCGGCCTCTCTGCCGCGACCGACGATCCTGCTGCGAGGGTCGCGAGCAGCAGCTCCGACCCGGCCGCGGCTGCGCCGGCCGACACGGAGGACCTCGACGCGAAGCGCCGCGAGGTGCACGACCACGCCCGCTCGGCCGCTGACGAGATGCGCGGCACGAGCTCCGACTGAGCGGGGATCGGGCCCGGTCGCCCACAGCCCCACCCTGGGTGGGGAGGAAGACCACCCGCCACCCGCGGTGAGCGTACCCCGGAAGGGCGCACAGACGTGAGACGTCTTCGTGCCGATTCCGTGACGTTTCGTCCACACGCGAAGGCCGGGCTGGTCTGGTTGGGGCAACGCCGTCGAGCGCGCTCCTAGTCGGCACCCTCCTCGACAACGTGCTACCCCGGCACGCGCCGGGGAAGCTGCGCGGGTCGTCGCTCTGCCCGTACCTGGTGGCGGGGATCTTCTGCCTGCGGCTCGAAGGCACCCGTCGGCGCTACGCTCCGGGCGGAGCGGCCGGGCCCGGTGGCCCAGCTGGTCTTCAAAACCAGTAAGGCGTGGCAACCCCACGCTGGGTCGGTTCGACTCCGGCGCCGCTCCGTCAGGCCAGATTTCGCATGGTCGAGCCCCTTCAGAACGGCTGAGGTCGCTCTGCGGTAGTCCAAGCCTTCTCCGCTCAGATCCGATGGAAACCGCTCTTGCAGACGGTCACCGGCGCACGACCGGCGCGCAGATCGAGTCGAGCGCGGGCAAGCGCGCACAACGACCCTCCAGCATCCGACGACTCGAACGAGTCGGGGAGCGGGGCGACTAGACCTCCGCTCCCCAAAACGTCAGTGAGGACTAACCGCTCAAGGACACCGCGCCGCTGGCCAGTTGGTGGTCGTTGTGGCTGGTGAGGACAAACGCATCTTCGCCTGCGCTCGAGACCATGGGCGCCTGGAAGGTGAGGGTGCCGAAGCCATGCGAGTTGGTTTGCAATGTCCCGACGAACATGGCTTTGCACGGATGGTTTTGGACGAGCGTGATCGAGTAGGACGAGAACGGCGCCACCGTGTCCAGTTCGACGGTCCCATGCAGCGTCGCCCCGCGACCGAAGGCGGTGAAGTGCCCCACCGGGTCGAATGGATCAGTCGCGCCGAAGGCGCAGTCGTGGCCGGTATTGCGGTACACAGGCGCCGTGCCACCTGAAGCGGCCGAGCTCTGTCCGGCCGTCAAAGCCGCAAGCACTGCGCAGGCGGCAATAGCGAAAAGCGCCAGTCGTTTCATGCTCCCACCCCCTTGTTGCAGAAGATCTTTGACGCGCTTCGGAATTCTAAACCGACCCCCGATCAGCACCCAAATGATCCTCGGTCAATGGGCGATCTTCGACTCGATCCGGTCTAGACGCGTGTCGAGTTCGGCGATCGCATGTCGAGCCTCGGTGAGCGCATCCACGATCGTTTGGCTGTCTCGCTCCCGTTCCGCACGGTCGGCTTCCTTGGCGCCTGCTTCTCCTCTCTGAATCACGGTGCTCGTGACCCCGGCTGTCAGGAACGCGATGAAGGAGACTCCCATCACCATCTCGACACCGCCGACGACACGGCCCCATACGGTCGTGGGTACGACGTCGCCGTACCCGACGGTGGTGACCGTCTGCAGTGCCCACCAGACACCCAGGCCGACGGTCGGGAAGTTGCTCTTGTCAGCGAAATGAATGACGATCGCCCCGACGAGCGCCAGCCCGACGAATGTCGCGGCCAGGCCCACGGTTACGGACCGGGCGTTGGCGATCCTTCGGACGCGCCGATCGATCAGCGAAGGCCGCTCGGGCTTCGAGGCGGAATCGTTGTCTGCCACCGCTCAAGGGTTCAACAAGCAAACCGACATCCCTCGCGGCCGAGCGCCTTCATGCGCGCGCCGAAGGCAGCTTCTCGTAGACCGCCACCTGTTCGATGCTGTCCGACGTGAACGGCGTCCGGCCCCATCCGTCCCAGCGGTCGCGGAGCCGGAAGCCTGCGAGCTGGGCCATCAGGTCGAGCTCGGACGGCCAGACATAGCGGTAGGGCGCCGAGTGGTGAACCAGCCGCCCGTCGATCTCCATCCAGTGGTGCGACCAGGAGATCTGGCCGACGAGGTCATCGAAGGTCTCGATGCCGACGTGCTCGGGCTCGAGCGTGAAGACCCGGCCGGCCTCGCCGGGAGGAAGGCGGCGCAACTGCGGGACGATGACCTCGACCACGAAGCAGCCGCCCGGTTCCAGATGCGTGGCCGCGTTCTCGAAGACGGCCACCTGCTCGCGCTGGGTCGTCACGTTCATGATCGTGTTCCAGACCAGGTAGACGAGCTTGAAGCTGCCGGCGACCCGTGTCGTCGTCATGTCGCCGATCGTCACCTCGACGGCGTCGGCGCCCGGTTTGCTCCGCAGTCGATCCGCCATGTGGGGCGAGAGCTCGATCCCTCGAACGTCTATCCCCCTGGCGCTCAGCGGCAGCGCAACCCGGCCCGTGCCGATCGCGAACTCGAGCGCCGGGCCTCCGCGCGAAAGCTCGAACAGGAGGTCGACCGCCGGGTCGAGCACTGCCGGGGAGAACATGGCAGCCGACGCGGCGTCATAGGTCGCTGCCACGTCCTCGCCCCAGACGTTCGACGACACGGCGTCAGCCGCGAGCGGCACGCGCCGCGAGGCTGTCGAGGTCGAGCACGGCCGTCTTCCCTCGAGTGAGCCTGACGGTGCCGCGCTTCGCCTCGGCGCGCAGGATGCGGTTCACGGTCGCGCGCGAGGTGCCGGAGAGCGCCGCGACGTCCTCCTGGGTCAGAGGCACGACCGTGCTGTCGCCGCCGTCGCCGTAGAGCGCCGCGAGCTCGCAGAGCCGGCGCAGAACGCGAGTCTCGGCGGGGACGAAGAGAGCCTCGACGAGAAGCTCGCTCTGGCGGCGGAGGCGCTGTGCCATCAGCCGGACGAGCACGTCGTTCACAGCCGGGTACTGCTTCCGGAGCCGGGTGAAGTCGTCGCGTCCCACGGCCCACGTCTCGCCCGGCTCCAGCGCGACGACGCTCGTCGAACGGCTCGCAGCCACCTCGACCAGGGCGAGTTCGCCGAACGCCTCGCCCGGTCCCTGCACGGCCACCGTGACCATGTCCCCGAACTGGGTCGTCACCTTGCTGGCGAAGCGGCCGCGGGCGATCAGGTGCAGCGTGTCGGCGGGATCGCCGCCGTGGAACACGACCTCGTTGCGCCTGAAGACACGCCGTCTGGCCGTGGCGACGAGCCGCCGCAGTTCGGGCTCCGGGAGGTTCTCGAAGAGCTTCGTGTCCAGCATGCGCGGGAAGTGTGACCATCGTCACACATGGTGTGTCAAGCGCGTCGAACAGGTTGCAAGAAGTACCCGCGCCGGCCTGTCTCATGGGTATGGACGCCAAGCCCACCCAGGGACAGGAGGAAACCACCATGACCGCCAAGCCCCTCACCGCCAGGCTCGGTCTCGCCGTCGCTGTCGCCGTCGCCGCTCTCGGCCTTTCCGCCGGCGCGCTCGCGCGGGTTCCGGTCGAGCCAGGCGTGAACAGCCCGGTGACCCACCAGAACGGGCGCCAGCCGGCCAAGCAGCACGCCAAGCGCTCGACGAAGCGGCTGGAAGGTGGCTTCCCGGCCATCTCCGGCTCGCACGTCAGGGTGCAGGCCGAGGCTCGCACCGAGTAACCGGCCGGAACCGCCTGGCGAGCAGGCCCCATCAGGGGCCTGCTCGCTTTTGGAGGTCAGACGGGAAACGGCGCTCGACACGTCTTACACTTGCGTCGCCGTGGCCGACGACTACCTGGAGCTGAAGCTGTCCGAGTTCCTGGAGCGGAGCGCATCCGACCCCACGCCGGGTGCAGGCTCGGCCGCCGCGGTCGCAATCGCTCTCGCCGCGTCGCTGGTGGCGAAGGTCGCGCGCGCCTCCCGCGAGTCCTGGAACGACGCGGCGGGCGTTGCCGCGCAGGCGATCGAGCTGCAGAGCCGCTGCCCGACGCTCGCGCGCGACGACGCCGACGCCTGGCTGGACGCGCTCGCGGCGCTGGCGAGCCCGCACGGCGTCGACGGCGCTGACACGGAACTGCGTCGAGTCCTCGACCGCGCCGCCGACCTCCCGCTCGTGATCGCCGAGACCGGCGCCGACGTTGCCGGGCTGGCGCTGCTCGCGGCCGAGCGAGGAGAGGCGAGCCTCCGGGGCGAGGCCGTCGCGGCCGCCGTGCTCGCGCACGCGGGCGTCCGCGCCGCAGCTCACCTCGTGGTCATCAACCTGGCCACACAGTCCGGGGACGAGCGCTCCGCGCGTGCGGGGCGGGCAGAGCAGGCCGCTGCCAGCGCGGCCGCGGGCGCACTCGAGGGCGAGCGCTGACAAGCGTCATGGCGACCGAACGAGCCACTTCCCGGCTGTCCGACTCCGACCTCGTCCACCGCTGCCGGGACGGGAGCCCCGAGGCGTGGAACGAGCTCGTCGAGCGGTTCTCGCGGTACGTCTACGCGATCTGCGGCCGAGGCTTCGGGCTCGCGGCCGAGGACGCAGAGGACGCCTTCCAGGAGGTCTTCACGCGCGTCTACAGCCGACTCGACACCCTCCGCGACGACGCTGCGATCAGGCCCTGGATCGCGCAGCTGACGCGGCGAGTCTGCCTCGACCGGATCGCCGCCTCGGGGAACGAGCAGCCCCTGGACGAGGTCATGGACGAGCGGCTCGACGGGACGATCGAGGAGCTCGACGACGCGTTCACGATCCGCGAGGCGCTCGCGGATCTCGGCGAGCCGTGCCACGAGCTCCTCGACCGCTTCTTCGCCCGCGACGAGAGCTACCGCACGATCAGCGAGCAGCTCGACCTGCCGTCGGGAACGATCGCGAGCCGGATCTCCCGCTGCCTCGGAAAACTCCGTTCCGAGCTCGAGGGAAGAAACTCCGCCGACGGCGCGTCTGGAGGCAAGCGGTGAACGAACTTCACGTCTACGACGAAGAGCGGCTCGGCCGCCTGATCGGCCTCCTGGAGCCGGCCCCAGAGGGGTGGGTCCGCGCAGCCCAGGAGATCCCGGCCTTCCGGCTGATGCTCGGCGAGATCATCGCCCGGGCCGAGGCCGACCAGGCGTTCCGGGACGCTCTCGTCGCGGACCTCGAGGCTGCGATCGCGGATGCGGGCTACGAGCCCGAGCCCGGAGTGGTGGAGGAGGTCCGTCGACGGATCTCCAGGCCGCCCGGCTCGACCACGAAGCCGTAGCGGAACGTCGCCGAGAAGACGATCCGAGCTCCGACGAGCTGAACCGGCCGTCGTTGTCGGAGCTACTAGGCAGAGGCAGGAGGCCCGTTTATCGTGGCGCGCATGGAGGCGTCCGTGGATCGACGGCTCGGCGAGAAGCCACTCTTCAGGGTCGAGGAGGCCGTCTTCACCTGGGACGACGTGGTCGCACGAGCGCGGGCGAGCGGTGACTGGCAGGCGATCGAGGAGGAGGTCCGAGCCGGTCTCGCGGCATCGCGCGAGCTCGACGCTCGCGGCGAGGCACCGGGCCCGGGCGACATCGAGGAGGCGGGTCGCGCGTTCCGGTACGAGCGCGGGCTGCTGGCCGGCGACGAGCTCGACGCCTGGCTCGACGCCCGAAGCCTGACGACCGCAGAGTGGAACGGGTACCTGCGGCGCTCGCTCGCGCTCGACCTCGTGCCGGAGCCGGACGGGAGCGAGCGCGTCGCCGAGGAGGAGGTCGCCGCCGCCGTCTGGCCCGAGGGCATCTGCTCCGGGTTCTTCGAGGATCTCGCCAGGGAGCTGGCGACGCTCGTCGCCGTGGCCCCCGCCGCGCAGCCGGAAGAGCGCGAGGACGAGTTCGAAGCCTTCTGCCGCGCGGCTGCCACCGACGCCGTCGTCGCGCGCGAGATCGAGGCGAACCAGCTCGAATGGGTGCGCGTCCGCTATCAGGCGGTTGCGTTCCCGGACGAGGACAGCGCTGCCGAGGCGGCGCTCTGCGTCCGCGCCGACGGCGATCCGCTCGCGGACGTGGCCGCCCGCATCGGCGCCGAGGTCGAGGAGCGGCTCGACTGGATGGACGAGGTCGAGCCGGAGCTCGCGGCTCGTTTCCTCGCCGCCGAGGCGGGCGACCTCGTCGGTCCCGTGCCGGCCGCGGGCGGCTTCGTGCTCGTCGCGCTGCACGCGAAGACGCAGCCGACGGTCGACGACGACGACGTGCGGACGCGAGCCGCGGAGGCCGTGAGCGACCGCGCGGCGGCGCGCGAGGTCGACGAGCGGGTGGTCTGGCTTGAGCCACTCTGAGCTGACGCCGTCCGAGGAGAGCCTCCGCGTCCTCGACGAGCTGCCCGCCTTCCGGGCGATGCCGGAGGACGTCAGGCACGTCGTCGGCGAGGCGTTCGAGCCCGTCGCGTACGACTTCGGCCAGGTCATCGTCCGCGAGGGCGATCCGGCCGACGCCTTCTACGTCGTCGTCTCGGGCGCGGCCCGCGTCCTCAAGCGGGGAGAGAACGGGGAGGAAGTTCCGCTCAACCTGCTCGGCCGCGCCGAGAGCTTCGGCGAGATTGGTCTGCTCTCCGACTCGACCCGCAACGCCGCTGCCGATGTCGTACTTCACGACCCGGAGGACGGGCGACATCGAGCGGCGGCTGTCGGGCGTCCGCGAGCTCCGGCAGTTCTTCATCGAGAGCGGCGTCACCGCCCTGACCGCAGTGACCCAGCTCCTCGCGGCGCTCGTGCTCATGTTCGTCTACAGCTGGCAGCTCGCGCTGGTCTACGTCGCGCTCACGCCCGTCTACGCCTTGCTGATGCGATTCTCGTCGACGCGCCTGCGGCCCATGTTCGACTCGCTCGAGGAGGCGTTCGGGCGCTACGGCTCCCAGCAGATCGACTCGATCCGCGGCATCGAGACCGTGAAGGCGTCGGCGGCCGAGGAGGGGATGCGGCAGATGATGCTGTCGCGCTTCTCGCAGATCGCCGACAAGGTCTTCCGCTCGGAATTCCTGATCATGACCTATCAGGGCGCGATCCAGATGGTCACGTTTCTGTCGCTGGCGCTGTTCCTGTTCGCGGGCGGGCTGCTCGTGATCAACGGCGACATGTCGCTCGGCCGGTTCGTCGCCTTCAACGCCTTGATCGCGCTCGCGAACGGCCCCGTGCTGATCCTGCTCTCGCTCTGGGACGAGCTGCAGTACGGGCGGATCCTGCTCGACCGGCTGACCGACGTGGTCGAGCAGGAGCCGGAGCAGGGGGAGGATCACTCCGGCCTCACGACTGTGACCACGCTCGAGGGCGCCGTGCGCCTCCGTAACGTCGGCTTCCGCTACGGCGGGCCGGAGGCGCCGGCGATCCTCGAGGGGATCGACCTCGAGGTTCCCCCGGGAACGACGGTCGCCATCGTCGGGCGCAGCGGCTCCGGGAAGACGACCCTCGTCAAGTGCCTTGCCGGCCTGCTCGAGCCGACCGAGGGCCGGATCGAGCTCGACCACGTCGACCTGACCACGCTCGACTACCGGAGCGTCCGCCGGCACATCGGCGTCGTGCTGCAGGAGAGCTACCTCTTCGACGACACGATCGGGCGCAACATCGCGTTCGGCGACGAGCCCGACGAGTCGCGCGTCGTGTGGGCGTCGAAGCTCGCGAACGCGCACGACTTCGTCCAGCGACTCCCGCTCGGCTACGACACGCGCATCGGCGAGAGCGGCTTGCGGCTCTCGGGCGGCCAGTCGCAGCGGATCGCCATCGCCCGCGCCGTCTATCAGCGCCCGCCGATCTTGCTCCTCGACAAGGCGTCGAGCTCGCTCGACACCGAGTCGGAGCGCTCGTGAAGCAGAACCGCGACGAGCTGCTGCACGAGCGCACCTCGTTCGTGATCGCCCATCGGCGAGCACCGTCCGCGACGCCGACCTGATCGTCGTCCTCGAGAGGCCGCCTCGTCGAGCGCGACGCATGCCAGTGCTCGACCGCGCGGGCTTGCACCTGTCGCACGCGGGAGAGTCTGCGCCATGTCCGGTCGGGAGCGCCACGTCCGGAGAGTAGGCCGCGCCAACTCTCTGAGCTGTCTGGCTGACGAGGTAGTGGTCGCCGGCTGCGGCGCCGGCTCGAGCAGCTCGGCATGCGTCTTCGCGCGCGACGAGGGGCGCCTCTGGAGGGCGGCGATCAGGTCGCGCGTCGGAGCAGTGGCAGACCTACGAGACGGCCAACGCCGCGTGGCTGAAGGTGACCAACGAGGCGATCGCGACGTTCAGGCACTGCACCCAGATCACGGCAGCGTCGAACGCGAACTCGGACAAGATGAAGTCGTGCCTCGGGAGCACCGCGACCGATGTCGCGGCCGCGAACCGGACCTTCGCCGAGACGCTGCACAGCTTCCATCCCGGGGGCGCGTGCTCATCGGCGCTGAACGACTACATCGGAGGTCTCGTCAGCTGGAACAACGTCGTCGCCGGCATCCAGCACGCGGTCTCGCTCGGCCAGCTGCCGTCGACCGCGAACGCGCCGACGGCGTTCAACGAGATCGGCACGTCTGCCAAGGCGTTCGTCAAGTCCTGCAAGCCGATCGCCTGAGCCCGCGGCTACGTCTCCGCGGAGCCACGAGCGGGTGGATCACCGCGGCATGACACGTTCATAGTGACGTGTCGCGATCCTGCTCACTCGTGCCCTTGTCGCGGTGCCGTCCCCGCCACCACCACACGAGGCCTCCGACGAGCACGCCGAACACCAGGATTGCGAACGCCACCCAACCCCAGTCCGTCCCGCTCTCGTCCTCCTGGTTGTTCGCGGCGGCGGCGGCGCCTGCGGCGGCCGCGGCGCCGGGGCTGATCCCGCTCGACGTCTCGGTCGTCGCGACTGTGGTGGACGGCGTCGTCTCGATCGTCGCAGTCGTCGGCACGACCGTGACCGTGAACGGGCGGCGGCGTGGACGCCTGCACGGTCGTCGGAACCGTGACCGTGGTCGGGACCGGCGGCGGGGGACGGCGGCGGCGGCGGCGGCGTGGGCTCCGTCACGGTGATCGTCCGCGGCGGCTGCGGGACGGGCACCGTCACCGTGGCATCCGGCGTGCCTTCGGTTTTCACCGGCACGGTCGGTGTGGTCTGCGCCTCCGTCGTCGACGGTGTCGACTCGGTCGTCGCCGGCGGACTCTCCTCGGTGGTCGCCGGCTCCGTGGTCGTCGCGAGCGTGTCTGTCGGCCCGGTCTCCGTGACGGCCGGAACGGTCGGCGTCGTCCTGGTCGCGAGCGTCCCGATCGCCTGGCCGGAGCCGCCGCCGCACGCGGCCAGGAGCGCCGACAGCGTTAACGCAGCCGCGCCGGCGAGCGCTTTCCAGATCAGTGGACGCATGCTCCTCCGGCGCGAGCCTAAGCCGTCGCGAACGAGGGCGGCGTCGTCACGTTGGGATGAAGCGGGCGTCTAGACCGCGGCGATCGCCGCGCGCGCTCGGAGCGAGGAGCCCGAGCGCGGAGGCGATGTCGGTGAAGACGTCCCGGCCGGGCAGCGAGTAGCGCCGCTCGAAGTCGACGCCGCCGTTGACCTCGATCGCCACGTAGTCGGTGCCGTGCGGGAGCAGGTCGATCCCGACGAAGTCCCCGGCGACAGCGCGGGCCGCAGCGAGCGCCGTCTCGCGCGCCTGCGGGGGCACGATCGCGGGGCACGAGGTGCCGCCGAGGCTCAGGTTCGTGCGCCACTCGTCCGGTGCGGCGACGCGGGACTCGGCGCCCACGATCCGGCCTCGGGCGACGAGCACGCGCAGGTCGTGGCCCACCGGCGGCACGAGCGACTGGACGAGCGCGCCGTGCCGTCGGAACCAGCGCCGCTCGGAGATCACGTCGATCGCGGCTTGCAGCTCTGGCCGCGAGTCGCAGCGGAGGACGTCCGCGCCCCAGCTTCCGAAGCGCGGCTTGACCACGACGGGCGGTAAGAGCAAGGGCGACCGGTTCGCGGAGCGTGACGTGCTCCGTCGCGGGGTGGGTCACACCGGCCGCGGCCAGCGAGCGAGCCGTGCGGAGCTTGTCGTGCGCGTACAGGAGAGCGGCCGGCGAGTTCAGCACCTGGACGCCGCGCCGACGGAGCTCCAGGAGCTCGAGCAGGCGGCTCGACGCCGTCGAGCGTGAGGCGGACGTCCAGCCGCCCGAGCGCGACGTCGCCCGGGCGCAACCGCTCGAGGCTCTCGCCCGGCGACAGGACCGCCGCGTCGAGGCCCAGCTCCCGCCAGGCCGAGACGATGTCGAGGTTCGTCTCGCTGACGGTGCCGGCGACGACCGCAACCCGGCAGGAATCGAGGCATCGGATCATGTCACCCTTCGCCGGGAGCGTAGGCCGGGCAGTCGTGACAGTGTGGTGCCCGACCGGTGACGATCGGGGTTCGCGCCGGGCCCGGCCGCACGTGCGGCCGGGCCCGGAAGCGATTCCTATCCCTGCGTCGCGACCTGGACGAGCCGGCCGCCGGAGACCCCGCCCAGCGTCGGGTCGCCCTGGCGGTAGCCCTTGACGTAGAACTGCACGCTGTAGCCGGTCTTGAGCGGGAAGTTCGACCGGGGCGTGATCGTGTAGACGACGACCCCGTTCGAGTCGGTCTGTGTCGCGTCGGGCGTCGACGTCAGGACCGGCGTCGAGACGATCGAGACGAACGCGTCCTTGACGAGCTTGCCCTTGTTGTCCTTGATCTTGATCGTGACCCGGATCGGCTGGCTCCTCGAGCTGACCGGGTTCGGCGAGAACTGCACCGTGTCGACGATCATGCGGTCGCCTGCCACGAGGGAGCTCGCCGGCACGGAGCTGCCGTTCCCGCCGCCTCCACCGCCGCTCTCGCTGACGATCGCGGTCGGATCCGAGAGGCCCGGGGTCTGGCCCTCGCTGTTCTTGGCGATGACCTTGACCCTGATCCTCTTGCCGACGTCACCGGCGGCCACCGTGTAGGTGTTGCCGGTCGCGCCGTTGCCGGGGCAGGAGGAGACGTTGCTCGTGCAGCTCTGCCACTTGAAGGTGTACGAGATCGGCTGCGTTCCCTTCCAGGAGCCGGTCGTCGCCGTCAGCGTCTTGCCGACGACCGCCTGGCCGGAGATCCCGGGCGGCGCCGTCTCGCTGGGGGCGTTCGGGTTGGCCGGGACCACGCTCGTCGCGTTCGCGCGGGCGGTCGTCGAGCCGTCCGCGTTCGTTGCCGTGACGTCGAGCCGGATCGTGTGCTTCGCGTCGGCCGACACGACTGTGTACTTGCTTCCCGTCGCATTCGTGATCTTCTGACAGGACTCCCCGTTGTCGTTGCAGCGCAGCCACTGACTGGCGTAGCTGCTGCCTTTCGGGTTCCACGTACCCTTGTCGCCGTTCAGCACGGTGCCGACCTTGATCGGATAGACGTAGGTGATCGACGGCTCCTTCGTGTTTTTCGGCTTGTCCTGGCTCCGTCCGGTCGCCGTCGACGCCGCGACGAGCACGACGAGGGCGCCGAGAGCGACGGCCGCCGCCGGCAGCACGATCCTGGGCGTGCGAAGCATGCTTGTACCTCCTCTGTCCGCTTGGCTCAGCCAGTGTCCGGGCGTGCGTGCGCCGGGGCATCACCCTTCGAGGACGAAAAGGGAAAGGGCGAGCGCCCCCGGGCCCTCACTCGGGGGCGCCCGCCTGGCAAGCGGCGTGATCGCCGCGCCGTCGGTCGCGGCTACCGAAAATGCGACCAACCCGGAGGATGGTCCTTCGCCTACGCAGGAACCTCGTCCCGATGGGATGAATGCTCGTTCGGCGGCCTGGATGGTTAATGCCACGTTCACGTCTCGTGGCTCTTGAAGCGGGTGGGTATGGGCAGGCTCGGCTGCGCTTGGGCTCGAGCGGCGTGTCTGCTACGGGCGCTCCCGGCCCGGCAGAGCCCGTGCACATCGACGTCAAGAAGCTCGGTCGCGTTCGTGGGCGTCGGCAACGGATCAGCGGTTGCCGCGCCAGTCAGGCCAACAGACGCGCATCGCCGGGCGCCGTCGTGGCATCGCCGGCTGGGAGTTCGTCCACATCGCCGTCGACGACTACAGCCGCCTCGCCTACGCCGAGGTGCTCCCGGACGAAAAAGCGACACCGCGATCGGCTTCCTCCGCCGAGCGTGCGCCTTCTACACGCCGCTACGGCATCCGCGTCGAGCGCATCCTCACCGATACGCCCCGCGTATCGGCAACGCCACGCGCTCGCCTGCCGAAGCACTCGGCATACGCCACAGCCGCACCCGCCCCTACAGGCCACAAACCAACGGCAAAGCCGAACGCTTCATCCGCACCCTGCTCGCGGGCTGAGCCTACGGCGCCATCTATGGCTCAAGCCACAGAACGCACCACCGCGCTTGACGAGCTGGCTCTGGCACTACAACCATCAACGCCGACACTCAGCCCCAGGCAACCAGCCCCCGCCCCGAGGAGCACGAATGCTCGGGATCAACCATCTAGAGCTGCCTGGACAGCTCGAGCACGTCCGAGCGCCCCATCAATCCGAGGTCGATCGCGCGCTGGATCGCCTCGCTCCGGGACGTCGCTCCGAGCTTGCGATACGTGCAGATCGCCTGCGTCTTGACGGTGTTGCGGGAGACGCTGAGATGGTCGGCGATCTCCCGGAAGGTGAGGTGCGTGGTCAGGAGCGGGAGCAGACGGCGCTCGGCCGGGGTCAGGTGCTCCCAGTCGCCGCCCGGCGGACGTGCGCGACTCGCGAGCTCCCGCGAGAGCTCGTCGGCCTGGGCCGCCAGGCAGCCGAGCTCGAGGCCGCCTGCCAGGACGTCACGGGTCTCGGCGAGGAGCAATGCGGCGCCGTCCGGGTCCGACAGCTCGAGCCGTGCCCGGGCCGCCTCGATCCTCACCTGCGCGCCGAGCCACGGGAAGGCGCGGGTCAGGGTCGGGAGCAGGCGGTCGACACGCTCGAGGTCGGCTCTCGCCCGCACCCAGTTGCCGTGATGCGCGGCCGAGGAAGCGCTCGCCGCGTAGGCGAGCGCGCTCGTCGCGTACTCCTCGAGATGCGCGTCGCGCAGGATCTCGCGCGCCTCGACCACGAGCGTCTCGGCGGTGGCCCACGAGCCGGCGGCGCCGGCCAGGAGCGAGCGCTCCGCGAGCGCGAACGCTGCCGCCTCGGTGGCGTTCGCCGCGGTCGCCCCCGCGTGCGCGCGGACGAGGACATCGTCCGCCGCAGCCGTCTCACCGGCGAGCACGTTCGCGACGCCGAGGAGGAGTAGCGCTGCCGACTGCCACAGGCTCTCCATCGCGAGTGCCGAGATGGAGAGCTCTGCATCCCGGCGCATCTCCTCGACCCCCGAGCGGCACATGGCCGCCCGGAGCATCGCCGTCCAGGCCGAGATCGGGCTGCCGTCGGGCATCGCCGTCTCGGCCGGTGCCCGCTCGGCGACCGCCGCCCACTGCTCGGCGAGGTCCTCGCGCCCCTCGAGCCCGTGGACGAGCGCTCCGCCCGCCGCCAGCGCGGGACGCTGCTCGAGCAGCGCGTGGTCGACGAGCGCGAGCCAGCGCTCGATCGTCGCCAGTCGTCCGCTGTAGTAGAGCGGCAGCACGAAGCGCTCGAGAAGCGAGGCGAAGCGCTCCTGATCGCCCGCTGCCCAGGCGTACTCGACGGCGCTCTCGATGTCGCCGTGCTCCTCGCTCCAGAAGGACGCCCGGGCTGCGAGCGTCTCGGCCAGCCCCGGCTCGGCTCTCTGCAGCTCGGCTGCGAGCGCCTCGCGGAAGAGCCGCTGGAACCGGTACGTCGGCGGGGTCTCGCCGCAAAGGGGGATCAGGAACAGGTTCGACTGCGCGATCCGCTCGAGCCTCGCAGCCGACCCGGACCCCTTCAGCACCGCGTCACAGAGCGGGCCTGACATGCGTTCGAGGACGGACGCGCGCACCATGAAGTCGACGTCGTCGTCGGCGAGATGGCCGAGGTGTTCCACCCGCACGTAGTCGCTTACGAAGCGGTCCGATCCGCGGAAGGCGGTCACCGGGCCGTCGTCGTCGCGGGCCAGCGTCGCGAGGGCGGCGAGGTAGACGCCGGCCGGCCAACCCTCGGTCAGCGCCGCGACCTCCGCGACCGCCTCGTCGGAGGCGGCGACCCCGGTGCTCCGCAGGAGCAGGCCCGTCTCCTCGCCCGTCAACCGAAGGTCGTCGATACCGATCTCGACCAGTCGCCCGCGCCTGCGCAGCCCGGCGAGCGGAATCGCAGGCTGCGTCCGGCTCGCGATCGCGAGGCGGCCCTCCGGCGGCAGCTCGTCGACGAGGCGGCGGACGACCTCGAGGCTCTTCCTGGATGTGAGCAGGTGGAGGTCGTCGAGGATCAGGCCGAACGGCCCTGTCGCGTCGAGCGAGCGCTGGAGCCTCGCGAGGATGGTCGAGAGCGAGCTCCGGGGCCGGGCGAGCGCCTCCACGACCTGCCGGTCGCACGCCCCGATACGGTTGAGCGTCAGTGTGAGATAGGTGAGGAACGTGACCGGGTCGTTGTCGCGCTCATCGATGCTCAGCCATGCGAAGGGCCGCTTGCCGGGCCGCCGGTAGAGCTCGGCGAGAACACTCGTCTTGCCGTAGCCGGCCGGGGCGACGACGAGGGCCACGTCTGCGGGCGGCGCGGGCCGGAGGCGGTTGACGACGGCCGTTCGCTCGACCGTGCCCTCGCGGATGCGCGGCGGAGCCAGGCGGGACTCCATGACCGTGAACGGAGCCCGCCGCGACGGTCCCACGCCCGAGAAGGCCATCAGGTCACGGTCCCTCTTTCTGCCGCGTAGGCCCGGCGTGCCCGTGTCGGACTCGCACGCGCCGATTTCAATCGACCGCCCGCTGCTCGGCATCATCCGTTGAGGATGAGGCTCGCCGATTCCAGGCCGGGGTCGATCAGCCCGAGCGTGTGCGCTCGCTCGACGGCTTCGCTGCGGTTGGACGCTCCGAGCTTGCGGTAGACGGAGATCGCCTGCGTCTTGACCGTGTTTCGGGAGAGGAAGAAGCGCAGGCCGATCTCGCGGAAGGACAGGTGCGTCGCGAGCATGGGCAGGAGCTTGAGCTCGGCGCCCGTCAGGCTCGTGGCCCGGCCGGTGCCTCCGATCGGGGCGAGGCGCAGCTCGTCGCCGATCCGGTCGCGCTCCTCGCGCAGGACGCCGAGCTTCGGCCTCGCCGCGATCAGGTCGTCGACGTCCTTCAGGATCGCCCGTGCCGCCGCGGCATCGCGGACGGTCACGCAGACGCGCGCGAGCTCGAGCCGGCACTGGACGGCGAGCCAGGGGAGCGCGACGGTCAGGCCGGCAGCGAGGCGGCGGGCGGTCTTGAGCGCGGAGGCGGCGTCGACAGCGTGCCCGCAGAGAAGCCGCGAGCGTGCCGAGAGCGCCAGCGTCAGTGCACAGGTCGGATACGCCTGCAGGCTGCCGTCGTCCATCGCGGCCAGCGCCTGCCCGAGCAGCGCGTCCGCCCGGGGGCGCTCGCCGCGCGCGGTCGCGAGCAGCGAGCGCTGCGTGAGCGCGAGGACGCGGGTCTCCGTCGAGCCCAGGCGCTCGGCGGCGTGAACCGCCCGGCTCAGGATCGCGTCGCCGCGCTCCGTCTCCCCGAGCAGGGCGCGGGCGGTTCCCTGGAGCAGGAGGCCGTAGGGGCGCCAGCGGTCGTCCGCGGGCAGGCGGCGCAGAGCCGACTCGACGGCGGCGAGCATCGGCTCGACGCCGTGCTCGCACATCGCCGCCCGGACGAGCGCGACCCGGGGGTCGACGAGGCGGCTCCGGGTTCGGCGGCGACTGCCCTGGTCTGCGGTGGCCAGGTAGCGCGCCGCCTCGGGTGCATTGCCGGCCTGCGCGTGCAGCCTGGCGGCGAGCGCGGCCAGTCGCGGGTGGTCGTCGAGCCCCGTTGTCGCGTCGAGGCCGGCGATCCAGGCGACGAGAGCGGCGTCCTGCCCGCTGTTGTGCATCGTGACCGCCGCGGCGTCGAGGATCACGGCGACATGGCCCGCGTCTCCGGCCGCGAGCGCATGGCGAAGTGCGCTCTCGGGGTCGTCGTGCGCCTCGAACCAGTCGGCCGCCTGCCGCTCGAGCGTGGGCACGAGGCCGGGCTCCTGCTCCTCGAGCTCCGTGCGCAGCAGCTCCCGGAACGCCCTGTGGTGGCGGAACCGGTGTCCGTCGCGGCCGATGGGGACGAGGAGCAGGCTCGTCTCCAGCGAGGCGAGCACGGCCGCCGAGTCGCGGCGTCCGAGGACTGCGTCGCAGAGTGGGGCAGAGAGCACGTCGAGCGTCGACGTCCGACCGAGGAACTCTCGCTGGCGCTGCGTCAGCGCTGCCAGGTACGCCTCGTGGAGGTCGCAGGCATGCGTGGCGTCGTGCTCGCGCAGCGAGACCGCCGCGGCCTGGAGCCCCGCCGGCCAGCCCTCGAGCGTCTTCAGGAGCCCCTGGACGCGCTCCTCGGAGAGCTCTACGCCGGCCCGGCGCAGGACGGTCCGCGCCTCTCTCGACGAGAGTGCGAGGTCATCGCGGCCGAGTTCGAGCACCTCCCCGCTCGCGCGCAGGCGCGGGATCGACGAGAGTGGCTGCTCGCGGCCGGAGAGCACGATCGTCGAGCCGGCGGGCAAGCTCCGGACGAGGATCGTGACGACCCGGGCGGCGTCCGCGGTCAGGAGTTGCGCGTCGTCGAGGACGAGCACGAACGGCTCGGCGGCGAGCGCGCCGCCCGCGAGGCGCGGGACGGCCGTTCCCCACGCCCACGTGTCCGGCGGGTCGGATCCGCGGGCGGGCACGTCCGAGGCGAGCGTCGGTGCGGCCTCGGCGATGCGCGCGACGAGTGCGGCAGCGTCGGTGACACGGGTGTCGAGAGCGACGAAGGCGAACGGCCGGTCGTCGCGGGCGGCCCACTGTGCGAGCAGGGTCGTCTTCCCGTAGCCACGCGGAGCGACGATGCTCGCGACGGGGAACGAGCGTGCCGCGCGAAGGCGATTGACGAGCCCGGTCCGAGAGACCATGCCCGGTCTGCGCGCCTGGACGAGCGACGGCCCAGGGGGCGGTCTCGTCGATTCGATGGAAACGAGGGCTCTAGAGGGCATGGAGCCGTTCCTTTCGGGCGAGCCGTCGGGCTCGTGGCTGGACCTGCCGGCCCCCGCATTCCTCCCAGCCGCGCACGGTTGCGGCGTCAGCGCATCGCCCGATCTGGGCGGTCGGGTCGCACCACAGCCAAATTGCGGGTTTTCCACAGTCCTGCGGTGCGGCCAGCACCACAGCGGCTTCGAGGGGAAATCGCCCGGCCTGCCTCGCTCATCCGGTTCGGATGACGCGGCCCGCGGCTCCCCGGTGCATCGTGCCTGCCGTCCCCGTCACGTTCGACTCGCGGCAGGAGGTGCCGACGCAATGTCCGTAGTGGCCGACTATCCCTTCCTGAACATCATGTGGTCGATGTTCATCTTCTTCGCCTGGGTCATCTTCATCTACCTGCTGATCCTGGTGCTCGCCGACAACTTCCGCCGGACCGACCACTCCGGGTGGGCGAAGGCGGGATGGACGCTCTTCGTCATCTTCGTGCCGTTGATCGGCGTGCTCGTGTACATGATCGCCCGGCCGAGCGTCGACATGTCCGTCGTCTAGCTGCGCTGTCCGCTCAGCGTGGGCGGAGGTACTCGAGCGTCGCCTTGACCCGACGGCTGACGTGCTCGGCGTCGTGGAGGTCGAGCTTGTCGAAGATCGAGTTGAGGTGGCGCTCGATCGCGCGCTTGCTGATCCCGAGCTTCTCGGCGATGACGGCGTTCGTGTGCCCCTTCGCGACGAGCGCGAGCACCTCGGTCTCCCGCGGCGTCAGCCGCTTCAGCCGATCGGTCTTCTGGTCCTCCCAGCCGGTGAAGACGACGTCGAGGACGGCCTGGTCGAGGTGGGTGCCGCCTTTCGAGACATCTCGCAGGATCCGCACGAGCTCCGCGCCGTCGGCGATCCGGTCCTTGAGGACGTAGCCGCGGCCGTCGGCGCCGTCGGCGAAGAGCGCCCCGGCGTAGACGGAGCTCGCGTGCTGGCTGAGCACGACGACGCCCAGCCCGGGCCGGCTCGCTCGCAGCTCGCTCGCGAGCCTGATCCCCTCGTCGGTCTCGCCCGGAGGCATGCGGATGTCGGTGAGCACGACGTCCGGCTCCAGCCGCTCGACCGCGTCGCGCAGCTCGTCGAAGTCGCCGCAGCTCGCGACCAGCTCGAGCTCCGGGTCGGTCGAGAGGATCCGCTCGATGCCTTCACGGACGAGGTAGTTGTCCTCGCCCAGCACGACCTTGATCGTCACGTCGCCGCCCCGATCTCGACGCCCACCGGTACCAGGTAGCGCAGGACGGTCCCGGCTCCGGGGGCCGAGGTGACCTCGACGTCGCCGCCGATCGACCCGATCCGGTCGCGGATGCCGGTGAGGCCCGCTCCCGGTGGGATGAGCTCGTCGTCGAAGCCGTCGCCGTCGTCCGCGATCGTCACCTCGACGATGTCGCCGAGCGGCTCGAGCGTCATGACGACCGCGCCGGCGCCCGAGTGCTTGGTGGCGTTCTGGATCGCCTCGGACGCGGCGAAATAGATCGCCCGTTCGGTCGCGGCCGGCAGCCGGCCGACGCCGTTGTCGACGATCCGGAACGAGATCGACGGCGGCACCGGCGTCTCGCGCAACGCGTCGGCGATGCCCCGCTCGAGCAGGAGCGGCGGGTAGATGCCGTGCGCGACCCGGCGCAGCTCGGCGATCGCGGCCGCGGCGTCGCCCGAGACGTCCCTGATCGGCTCTGCGAGGTCGGTGCCGTCCGCGCTCCGGGAGAGCTCGGCGAGCTTCATCTGGATCGTCAGGAGCCGCTGCTGCGCGCCGTCGTGGAGGTCGCGCTCGAGCCGCCCCCGCTCCTCTCCGTCGCTCTCGGCGATGCGCCGGCGGGAGCGCACGACCTCGCGAAAGACGCGCGTGTAATCGACGAGCGTGAAGGCCAGGCGCGCGACGCGCTCGACGACCTGTCGATAGCCGCGGGCGAGCGACGGGTCGTGGATCACGGCGTAGGAGGTGCCCGCGTGCTCGATCCGTGTGATCGCCGCCGAGAGGCCGTCGGCCGACACGCGCAGCGGCATTCCGTCGACGTCGCGGAGCTCGCCCCTTCCCGGGCCCCGGATCGCGAGCCGGAGCGACGCGTCCCCGAGCGCGCGGCGGCACACGTCCTCGACCTGGCCCGGCGAGAGCCGCGAGTAGTCGAGCACCGACAGGCCACGCCACAGGGCTCTCGACACGAACAGCTCGCCGCGCAGCGGGGCGAGCACGAACGCGATCGGAAGGACGATCGCCGCCGTTCCCGTGACGACGAGGTTCAGGGTGCGCCATGTGTCGCCGGACGGGTGGACGACCCACGCGGCGTAGCTGACGACGATGGCCACCGCCGCCAGCAGCACCGGTCGGACGGTTCGCCGTTCGATGCCCGCCGGCGACCAGGCCTTGCGGGTCAGCAGGACGAGCGCCACGACCGTGATCGCGATCGTGACCACGTTCATCGCCACGGTCGGGGCTCGCGACAGCGGTGAGGATGCGTCGACGACGCGGAAGGCGTTCTCGGGACACTCCTTGCCGCAATCCGTCAGCACGCCTGCGGCGGGCAGCATCTTCACGACGAGCACGATCAGCGTCCACACGATTGCGGTCGCGAGCGCGAAGCCGCCGACGACGGTCCGTTCGACCCGGGAGGTCAGGCGGCCCGAGGGGAACGAGAGGAGCGCTGCGAACATGAGCACGATCCAGACCGCCGTGTAGACCCTGCCGAGCGTGTACAGCGAGGCGTTTCCGGATGTGTTGAACGTCGTCAGGGCGTAGGCGAGGCTGATCAGCACGAGCACCTGGCCGAACCGCTCGTGGGGACGCCGAACCCAGACGTAGACGCCTGCGATCATGTAGAGCCCGACGACGAACGCCCGCACGATCGCGTCCGCCTCCGGCGTGACGAGGATCGGACTCGTCGCCGTCGCCCACGCGGTAAGCCCGCTGCCGACCGCGCCGGCGGCCAGAAGCACGCCCGCGGCGACGGGACGCAAAGCCGCCCCGCGGGCGACCGATTCGTCATCCACGGCGAACAGGAAGCTCATGGCTCCTGCCCTACCTTTCTCTCGAGGGCCCGGAGAGCCAGCTTTCGAGGCCTCCGACCAGGAGCATAAATGCTCTGCCCGGGCTCATCGCCCATTCGGGGTGACGAGGGAGCGCGGCGCTACGTCGATGCGGCGACCGACTTGCATGCACTCGAGCTGGCGAGCGCGCCGGCGCTGCCGCGCACGCCGGAAACGCCGCTCACGGCCTTCTCGATCGTTGGCGACCCCGAGCGCCAGCCCGGCGGCCACGAGCGCTCCCGCGAGCCGGATGCTGGCCGGGCGGCTCATGCGTCAGACTCTCGCACACGTGTCCACGGAACCGGCATCCCGGGCGGTCGAGCCGCGCGGCGCCGCTCGCGGGTGTCCGGGCCGTTCTCGGGCGCCGGCGGGCGAGCCACAGCCACGGCGTCGTGCTCGTGCTGATCGTCGCGTCGTTCGTCTTCGCGGCCACAGCACCGGACGACGCCTGGACGGCAAGCGTGCTCGTCCTCATGCAGAGCCTGACGCTCGTCGCGGCGCTCTGGACCTCGGGCCTCGCCGGCGTCGACTCGTGGCTCAGCCGCGCGTTCGTCGGCGGGGCCGTCGTCCTGGCCGTCCTGAACATGGTCTGGGGAGGCACGGCGCTGGCGGCAATCGTCGGGATCCTCTCCGGTCTGCTCACCTTCGGGATCGCGTTCGTGATCGCGTTGAGCGTTATCGAGCAGAGCCGCATCAACGCCCAGTCGATCATCGGGGCGATCTGCATCTATCTCCTGCTCGGGATGATCTTCCTGTTCGTCTACGGCGTCGTCGCCAAGCTCGGCTCGGGGCCGTTCTTCGCGCAGGGAACCGACGGGACGAGGTCGCTGCGCCTCTACTTCAGCTACATCACGATGGCGACGGTCGGTTACGGCGACTACACGCCGAAAGGCAACCTCGGGCACACGCTCGCCGTCGCGGAGGCCCTGATGGGACAGCTCTATCTCGTGACGGTCGTCGCCGTGCTCGTCGCCCGCATGGGGCAGCACCGCGAACGCCACGACGCCCGCGACGGCTCCACGGACTGACCCGGCCGGTGCCCTCTTCGTCCGCTTTGGATGACGTCGGCCGCTTGCGGACTGCGCACACTCGTGTAACCGTCCCTGTTCGGGGCCGGTATCAGCGTGGGCGCAGAGAGAGGAGCTAATTGATGACCGAGCAGGCAAAGCGCATCGCCGAGTTCGTCGAGCCGCTGCGGGTCGAGCCCGGCCGGAAGGTTTCCCTCGCCGAGGACTTCGACCCTGGATACAGGGCCGACTTCATGACCAAGGAGGACGGCATCGAGCTGCTCCAGCGCGGCCACGGGATGCTTGCCGAGTACCAGGCCCGCCTGGCCGCCCAGGACACCTACGGCGTCCTCGTCTGCCTGCAGTCTCTCGACGCCGGCGGCAAGGACGGGACGATCCGCCACGTCATGAGCGGGGTCAACCCGCAGGGAGTGTCGGTGCACAGCTTCAAGGTGCCCTCCTCCGAGGAGCTCGACCACGACTTCCTGTGGCGCTACACGCGGCGGCTGCCCGGCCGTGGGGAGATCGGGATCTTCAACCGCTCCCACTACGAGGAGGTGCTCGTCGTCCGCGTCCACCCGGAGCTCCTCGAAAAGCAGCGGCTCCCCGCCGAGTCCAGGGGCAAGCACGTCTGGGCGCGCCGGTACGAGGAGATCAACGGCTGGGAGCGCTACCTCTGCGACAACGGCTTCAAGGTCGTGAAGCTCTTCCTCAACCTCTCGAAGGAGGAGCAGCGCACGCGGTTCCTGAAGCGGCTCGACCTCCCGGAGAAGAACTGGAAGTTCTCGTCGCACGACGTGGCCGAGCGCGAGTACTGGGACGACTACCAGCAGGCGTTCTCGGAGATGCTCTCGCACACGAGCACGGAGTGGGCTCCGTGGTACGTGATCCCGGCCGACCACAAGTGGTTCGCCCGCATCGCCGCGGGCGCGGTGATCGCGCACACGCTGATCGAGCTCGACCCGTCCTATCCCGTCGTCAGCGACGAGAGGCGCGCGGACCTCGGCAAGGTCAAGACGGCGCTCGAGGAGGCGGCTCCGGAAGGCGCGGCGGCCGATCCGTTCGCGGAGGAGCAGCGTGCCCAGAGGGCCAAGAAGCACGGGAAGAAGCACGGCAAGCACAAGCACGACGATCCGGTCGCGGTCGACGGGGAGGAATCGTCTCCGTGACCGCAGTGACCGAGGTGCTGCCGGCGGCGCGATCGCCGGAGCGCTGGTACGCGCTCGACCCGAAGGACGTCGCCGCCAAGCTCGGCGTCGATCCCGAGAAGGGCCTGACGGCGTCCGCGGCAGCGGAGGTGCTCGGCCGCGACGGGCCGAACGCGTTGCCGACCGAGAAGCCGAAGCCCGGCTGGCGCCGGTTCCTCGACGAGTACCGCGCGTACATGCAGCTGATCCTGGTCGGGGCGTCGATCGTGTCGCTCGCGATCAAGGAGTGGTCGACGGCGGTCGCGCTGGCGCTGATCTCGGTCCTGAACGCGGTCACCGGGCTGCGCCAGCAAGGCAAGGCGGAAAGCGCGATGAACGCGCTCAAGTCGATGATGGAGGCTAGTGCGCGCGTGCGGCGCGACGGGGTCGAGGCCGTGATCCCGGCCGAGCAGCTCGTGGTCGGCGACGTCGTGCTGATCTCGGCCGGTGACGAGGTGCCCGCGGACGGCCGGATCGTCTCCTCGACCTCGTTGCAGATCGACGAGTCGGCGCTGACCGGCGAGAGCGTCCCGGCGCAGAAGGACGCCGAGGCGCTTTCCGGCGCCGACCTCGCGCCCGGCGACCAGACGAACATGGCGTTCATGCACACGCCGGTCACGCACGGCAGCGCCGTCGTCATCGTGACCGGAACGGGAAGCAACACCGAGGTCGGGAAGATCGCGCACATGCTCTCGGCGACGGCGAAGGAGGAGACGCCGCTCACGAAGCAGATGAACTCGCTGACGCTGTACATCGTCGCGGCGGCAGGGGTGACGATGATCATCATGTTCGCGCTCGGCCTGAGCCGCGGGCTTGCGTGGTCGACGCTCTTCAACACGGCAGTGGCGCTCGCCATCGCCGCGATCCCGCTCGCGCTGCCGATGGTCGTCCAGGTCGTCCTCTCGCTCGGTAGCGTCGAGCTCGCGAAGGAGAAGGCAATCGTCAAGGACCTGCCGTCGGTCGAGACGCTCGGCTTCACGTCTGCGATCAACTCGGACAAGACCGGGACGCTGACGATGAACCAGGTGACGGTCGTCGAGGTGCTGGCCGCGACCGACCGCTACACGATCTCCGGCAGCGGCTACAGCCTCGAGGGCCAGGTGCAGCACGCCGCCGGCAGCTCGGCCACGATCGACGACGCGATCCTGCCCTACGTCGTCGCGAACGACGCGAAGCTCGTCGACGGCAAGGTCGTCGGCGACCCGACCGAGGGCGCGCTGCTGGTGCTCGCGCACAAGGCCGGGCTCGACATCGAGGAGACCCGCGAGCGGCTGCCGCGCCTCGCGACACTCCCGTTCGACCCCACCTACAAGCTCATGGCCGCCTTCTGCCGGAGCACGGACTCGTCGGGGAAGGACGTCGTTCGCGTCTTCGTCAAGGGAGCGGCGCCGGCGGTGACGAGCCACGCGTCGACCGCGCTCGCGGGCGGCACGAGCATCCCCTGGGACGACGACCTCGAGCAGAAGGCCGACGAGAACGTCGGGCGCATGGGGGCGGAGGGCCTGCGCGTCATGGCCGCCGCCTATCGCGATCTCGACCCCGCGGACTTCGACCCGGAGGGCGACCTGCTCTCGTACGTCCAGGACGTGCAGATGGCGAGCATCGTCGCGATGGTCGATCCGCCGCGCGAGGAGTCCAGGCAGGCGGTGGCCGACGCCCAGGCGGCCCACATCCGCGTGCGCATGGTCACCGGCGACGACGTCGTCACCGGCGCGGCGATCGCAAAGCAGCTCGGCATCCCGGGTGAGGCGATCCTCGGCGCCGACTTCGCGGCCATGTCGGAGCGCGACCGGCTCTACAAGATCGACGAGATCGGCGTGGTCGGCCGCGTCGCGCCGGAGCACAAGGTGCTGCTCGCGGAGACGCTCAAGCAGAAGGGCGACGTCGTCGCGATGACGGGCGACGGCGTCAACGACGCGCCGGCGATCAAGGCCGCCGACATCGGCATCGCGATGGGCAGCGGCACCGAGGTGGCGAAGAACGCCGGCCGCATGATCCTCTCGGACGACAACTTCGCCACGATCGTCTACGCGGTCGAGCAGGGCAGGAAGCTCTACGACAACCTGAACAAGTACATCCGCTTTGTCCTGCTCGAGCTGATCGCGTTCGTCATCACCTTCCTCGGGGCGACGCTGTTCAACATCCTCGCCGGCCAGCCGTTCACGCCGGCGCAGATCCTCTGGATCAACTTCCTCGTCAACGCGCCCTTCGGGATCGCGCTCGGCTTCGACGAGGAGTCACCGGGCCTGATGGAGCCGGCACCCCCGTCCGCGCGGGGACTCGATCCTCACCCTGGGCGTGAAGCTCACGTGCGGCCTCGGCGGCCTCTTCGTCGCCGTCGCCAACCTGCTGCTGATCGAGATCGGCAAGCACCACTACGGTGACATCCACATCGGGCAGTCGATCGGTCTCGTGGGCTTCTCGCTGATGCTCGTCGTCGCCGCCTTCGAGTGCCGAAACGAGACCGGATCGGTGTTCACGATGGACACCTTCAACAGCTCGAGGATGAACATGATCGCCGGGCTCGAGATCGTCGCCGCCTTCCTGATCACGCAGGCGGACTTCATGAACAGGTTGCTCGGCACGACGGCGCTGACCGCGCAGCAGTGGGGTCTCGCGCTGCTCTCGGCGCTGCTGCTCCTGGGGACGTGGGAGGCGGCCAAGTGGGTTGCGCGCCGCGAGCTGAGCCCGGAGGTGAGCAGTGCCTGACGAGCCGTCGACGCCGCCCGGCGAGCACGAGGAGGACGACCCCGGCCTGCTGGGCGGGCTGCTCGACAAGGCAGGCGCCGCGACGGAACGCTTTGCGCTCCGGCCGGCGCGCGCGGTCGCGCGTCAGGGCAGGGACGCGCTGACGGACGAGGCCGAGCGCGCGATCGACGGCGTCATGGCCGGCCCGCTGCCGGAGGCGGTCGGACGCTCGGTCGTCGAGAACCGCGTCATCGAGCGCGTCGTCTCGGAGGCAGTCGCCGCGAAGGCCGCGGAGCCGGGACCACCGCTCGACGAGGAGCAGCTCGGCGAGCTTGCCCGCAGGGTGCTGGAGAGCCCCGCGCTGCAGCGGATGATCACGAATACGCTCGAGAGCGCGCAGACGAAGGAGCTCGCCGACCGCCTCGTGCAGAGCGAGGCCTTCCGCGGGGCCCTGAAGAGCGTGCTTTCGAGCCCGGAGGTGCGCGACGCGCTGATGCACCAGACGACGTCGTTCGCCGGCGAGATCGCGGAGGCCATGCGCACGCGCGCGCAGCGGGCCGACGACTCGCTCGCGGTTCGCCGGGGCCAGGAGCCCGGCCGCTACGGCGGCTTCGCCACTCGCGGCATCGCGCTCGCGATCGACCTGATGCTCGCGCATCTCGTGTTCCTGCTCGGCGGGGCGATGATCGAGCTCGTCGCCTCGCTGATCGGGACGCTGCGGCCGGAGTGGCTCGTCGGCGCGCTCGTCGGCTTGGGCTGGGCGATCGTGGTCGTCGCCTACTTCGTCGGCTTCTGGAGCACGGCGGGCCAGACGCCGGGCATGCGGCTCCTGCGCCTACGGGTCGTGCACGGCGAGGGCGCGCCGTCGGCGTGGCGCTCGTTCGTGCGGCTCGTCGGCCTCGCGCTCGCGATCATCCCGTGCTTCGCCGGGTTCGTGCCGGTGCTTCTTCGACAGCCGTCGCCGTGCCCTCCAGGACTACATGGCCGGCACCGTCGTCGTCTACGACTCGTAGCCTCGCTCATCCCTTTCGGACGATGTCGTACGCTTCTTGTTCGGCCATCCTCCAGGCAACCGGAACTACGAGACCGAAGGAGACGGTATGGCAATCGGACCGGTTCAGCTCATCGTCCTCGGGTTCGCACACCCCGAGTTCCACGGCGAGGTCATCGCGGAGCTCGAGAAGCTGCGCGAGAGCGACACGGTGCGCGTGATCGACGCGCTCGCCGTCCACAAGGACGCGGACGGCAACATCGAGGTCGCCCACCTCAGCAACCTGACGCAGGAAGAGGCAATCGAGCTCGGCAGCAAGGTCGGCGCGCTCGTCGGCCTCGGCATCGACGGCGAGGAAGGTGCGGAGCTCGGCGCGCAGGCCGGCGCCGAGGCCGCTGCCGACGGTGGCATCGAGGTGTTCAACGAGGAAGAGGCGTGGGACGTCATCGACGAGATCCCGAACGACTCGGCCGCGGCACTCGTCCTGATCGAGCACCACTGGGCGGTTCCGCTCCGCGACGCGATCGCGCGCGCGAACGGCTTCCGCATCGCGCGACGGATTCATCAGCCCGTTCGACCTGGTCGCGATCGGCCTGCTCAGCGCCGAAGAGGCCGAGGAGCAGCACGCGATGGCGACGGGCCAGACGGTCGCCAGCTAGGCGCTAACGTTCCCGAGACTGCACGACGAAAAGGAGTTGATCGCGATGTTCGGAGCCCGCAGAGTCGCCCGCCGCACCTCGCGCCGGACCGCCCGGCGCCGCTGACGGCCAAGAACGGCAACGCCCTCGCCGGGCCGCAGAGCCCGGCGAGGGCGAGGCCGACGAACCCACGAGGAGAGAGATGCTCGTCGCCGACTACCCGTTCCTCGACCTGATGCTGACGATGCTCGTCTTCTTCGGCTGGGTCATCTGGATCACGGTGCTGATCATGGTCCTGTACGACAACTTCAACCGGCCGGACCACTCGGGCTGGGCGAAGGCGGGGTGGACGGTGTTCGTCATCTTCGTGCCAGTGATCGGAGTGCTCGTCTACATCGGCACCCGCCCGACCCTGCTCGCCCACCGCTCGCCCGCCGCCTGATCCTCCCCGCCCGGGAGGATCGGCCAAGACACTGATTGCAGGTCCGGTCTTCCCTCGATTGCACCGTGGTGCGGAAAAATACGTTGACGAACGCGAAGGGTGTGTGAGACCATCGCCCGGCAATGTCACGGCGATTGCGTGACCCGGAGTCGGCCGCGGCGGTCTTCCTGCTCACGGCGCTGGCGTTCATCGCCCTTGCGCTGATCGGCGGAGTCTTCCTCGGACGGGCAACGAAGAGCTCGTCGACCGTCACCGTCTCTGTCTCGACGACACCGGGGTCGACGCAGACGGTCGACGCGAAGGTCGCCGCCGGCGCGCACGACTTCGTCAACTTCGCCTGCGCGCAGTGTCACGGACTCGACGGCCGCGGCGGGGTCTCCCCGTACGTGCCGGCGCTCAAGGGAGCGAGCACGCTCACCGCCGCCGAGCTCAGCCAGATCATCAACCACGGCGCGGGGGTGTCGGCCGACCCGAAGCATCCGTACATGCCCGTGTGGGGGCAGGTGATCTCGACCCGGCAGGTCGACGACCTGGTCGCGTACATCCACGCCGGGCTGCCGAAGGTGCGGACGGCGACGCCGGTCACGGTTCCGACGGGACAGGGCGCGGCCGTGAAAGGCCAGGCGCTGTACACGCTCTACGGCTGTGTCAACTGCCACGGCCCCAACGGGCTCGGCGGCGTGCCGAATCCCCAGTCGCCTGACAAGACGATCCCGCCGCTCTCGGGGGCCGACTTCTTCAAGGAATTCAACACGGACTCGAAGATCCGCGACTTCATCGTGTCGGGCAGCGTCCTCGGCAAGGCGCCGATCGTCAGCATGCCGCACTGGGGCGGGATCATCCCGCCGCCGCGCCTCGACGCGCTGGTTGCCTACATCAAGACGCTGAAGACGAGCTGAGCGCTGCTCGTGGCCGTCTGAGCCGCGCCGTCGACCGCGTGCTCGCCGTGTAAGCGACGCGACTTCGGCTTTCCCGCCGCGGCATCGGTTTTTGCCCCGATGCCGGGGCGACGGGCGGCCGCGAGACTCGTGCCGAGATGGGCAGGGCTTCCCGGCCGGGCAGCGTCGGCGGCCTCCGCGTCGTGATCGCGGGCGGCGGCGTCGCCGGGCTCGAGGCGATGCTGGCAATCCGCGATCTCGGCGGTGATCGCGTCGACGTGGAGCTGCTCTCCCCTGAGCACCACTTCTGGTACCGGCCGCTGTCGGTCGCGGAGCCGTTCGGGCTCGCCCACGCGCACCGCTTCGAACTCGCCGGCCTCGCCGCAGCAGCCGGCGCGGCATTCACGCCCGGAGCCCTCGTCTCCGTCGATCCCGATCGGCGCGTCGCGCACATGAGCCGGGGGGTCGACCTCGAGTACGACGCGCTCGTCGTCGCATGCGGCACAAAGGCGATTCCCGCGCTCGACGCCGCGTTGACCTTCCGGGGCCCATCCGACGTCGAGCGCATCCAGGCGCTGCTCGCCGAGCTCGAGGCCGGAGCCGTCCGCCGGGTCGTGTTCGCGCTCCCGGCGGGAGCCGCCTGGCCCTTGCCGCTCTACGAGCTGGCTCTCCTGACCGCGACGCACCTCGACGACCGGCGGATCACCAACGCCGAGCTGGCTCTCGTGACGCCGGAGCCGGCGCCGCTCGCCCTGCTGGGTCCGAGCGGCAGCGAGGCGGTCGCCGCTCTCCTCGCCGAGCGTCTCGTCCGCGTGCACGTGAACGACCGGCCCGAGCGGTTCGCGGACGGTCGGCTGCAGCTCGCGTCCGGCGTCGCGCTCGAGGCCGATCGCGTCGTCGCGCTGGCACGGCTCGAGGGACACCGCGTCGAGGGCATCCCGCACGACCGAGACGGCTTCGTCGCGACGCGCCACGACGGGCTGGTCGAGGGGTTGGACCACGTCTACGCCGCCGGCGACATCACCCGCTTCGGCGTCAGGCAGGGCGGGATCGCAGCGCAGCAGGCAGACGTCGTGGCCGGGACGATCGCAGCACGGGCCGGCGCCGATGCGGAGTCGCCCGTCTTCGAGCCCGTGCTCCGCACGCTCCTGCTCACGGGGGGACAGCCGCTCTACCTGAGCGCCGAGCTCGGTGGAGACGACCCCGACTGGGAGGTCTCGACCGAGCCGCTCTGGTCGCCGCCGTCGAAGATCGTCGGCCGCTACCTGGCTCCGTTCCTCGCGGCGCGCACCCCGGCCGAGAGGACGACCCCAGGGGTATTCGCCCGCCGGGGTCGGTAGAAGCTACCGATCTCGGTTCAGGGGGCGCTCCGATGAGCCGTATCCGGGGGCTGCCTAGCGTGCGGGCATGGCACGCGAGGCTGTCCAGGCTCCCAGACCGCGCCCGCACGGTTCGGCCGGATCGGCGTCGGCGGGCTCTCGCCTGACCCCGCGCCGGCTGCTTGCGATCGTCGCGGTCGGCGCGATCGTGCTCGCCGCGATTCTGATCGGCGTCAGCCTCGCCGGCTCGGGAGGGGGCAAGCAGGCGTCGGGCAGCGTCACCGGTGCCGTCGGCACACAGGCATTGCTCCAAGGGATCCCCCAACAGGGGCTCTCGCTCGGACGCCCGAACGCACCGGTCACGCTCGTCGAGTACGGCGACCTCCAGTGCCCGATCTGTCGCGCCTACACGGTCGCGACGCTGCCGACGCTCGTGCGCGACTACGTGCGCACGGGCAAGGTGCGGCTCGAGTTCCGGGGCCTCGCCTTCCTGGGCGCCGACTCCGAAACGGCGCTGAAGGCGGTGATCGCCGCGGGCGCGCAGAACAAGGGCTGGAACATGCTCGACCTCCTCTATCGCAACCAGGGCGAGGAGAACAGCGGCTGGGCGACCGAGTCGACGCTTCGCGCGGCTGCGGCGGCGATTCCCGGCCTGTACGTCGGGCAGTGGCTCGACGATCGCGGGAGCTCGGCGACGCAGAGCGCGATCCCGGCGATGCGGGCACAGGCCGTGAGCCTGATGGGCTCGCAGATCCGGACGCCGACATTCGAGGTGGGGCGGACCGGCGGATCGCTTCAGTACCTGCCGATCTCGAGTCTCGACGCGGGCGCATTCACGCCGGCGCTCGATCAGCTGCTCGCACGGTGACCGAGTCGCAGCTGCGACCGGCGATCGGAGCCCTCGCACTGGCCGGCCTCGCGATCGCCTCCTACCTGACGTATGCCCGGTACTCCGGCACGCAGCTCTACTGCGCGACCGGCGGTTGCGAGACCGTCCAGCACTCGCGCTACGCGGTGATCGCAGGCATCCCGGTCGCCGTGCTCGGCCTGGCTGCCTATGCCGCGGTGCTGGGAACGGCGATCGCTCCGGGCTCGACGGCCGCCGCTCTCGGGTTCGGGCTGGCCGCTGCAGGCGTGGTCTTCAGCGCCTATCTCCTCGTGGCGCAGCTGTTCCTGATCCACGCGGTCTGCCAGTGGTGCGTGGCGAGCGACGTGGTCGTCACGCTGCTGGCGCTCGCCACCTGGGCACGATTCGTCCTCGCCCAGCGCGCCGTCCCGGCCGCCGCCTGACGCTACGGGATTCCCGCAACCGGAACGCAGGGTGTCCGCAGAACGGTTCCGCGGGGGCCCGGATTCCAGTCTGGGCCCGGGAGCCGAAACTCCGCGAAACGTTGCCGGGTTCCAAGGACGGCCCGGCCGGAAGGGAAGGAGCGGAAAATGCGCAAGGTATTCGAAATCGGAGGGATCGTCGCAGCGGCGGTCCTGATCGCATTCGGCATCGCGTCGATCGTCCTCGCGGCGAACGGGCGAGACACGGTCAGCGCGAACCTCAAGACCCAGCAGATCACGGGCACGCCGGACATGGCGTCCGGCTCGGCCGCGATCGCCGGCGAAGTGAAGGGGATCACCGCCAGCCAGCAGGCGCTGGTAAAGAAGTTCAAGGCGGTCGGCGTCACGTTCACGCCGTCGGCGGTGACGATCCCGGGTTGCTCCGTCGCCGGCGAGCAGGTCACGGGCGGCGATTCTGCCCGCTGCTTCGCGCAGTACATGTTCATCCATGCGATGGGCGCGAGCGGTGGCCTCGTCTACTCCCAGCAGGGCCGATACCTGGCCAAGCCGGGAACGCCGTTCAAGTACACCGACGGCCAGGGCGCCCTCTCCCCGAGCGCGTCGGACGCGATCGTCACCAAGTACGCCCAGGTCGACTCGACCACCAAGCAGCCGGTCGCCAACGGCGCACGCAACACGTGGATCGACCAGGTCGCCCTGTCGACGGCGCTCAACGCCAGCTACATGGCCGACCAGATCTCGATGTTCGGTCTCGTCGTCGGGATCGCCCTGCTGCTCGCGGGGATCGGGTTCGGGATCCTCGCAGTCGGAGGCGCTCTCCGGAACCCGCAGGGCCTGTTCACTTCGCGCGACACGCGAAGACGGCGGAACCGGTTGCGCCGGCCGCCTCGTAAGTCCGCTCCATCCGTCCGACACGGAGGCCGCCGCGAGGCGGCCTCCGTGGTTCGGGGCTCTACTCCTCCAGCAGGCCCTGCGCCAGCGCGTAGCGGACGAGCTCGGCGCGGCTCGACAGTCGGAGCTTCTGCATGATGTGAGCCCGGTGCGTCTCGGCCGTCCGCACCGAGATGAACAGCATCTGGGCGATCTCCTGGTTCGTGTGGCCGAGCGCGAGCAGCCGCAGCACTTCGCGCTCGCGGTCGGAGAGCGGGTCCGCGTCGGCGCGCCGCTCGGCCTCGGCCTCGGCGGCCACGAGGCGAGCCCCCAGCTCCGGATGCACGTAGCGGCCGCCCTTCGCCACCTCGCGGATCGCCGTGACGACCTCGGCGTCGGCGGCCTCCTTGAGCACGTAGCCGCTCGCACCGACCGCGAAGGCCTCGCGAACGTAGCGCGGATCGTCCTGCATCGACAGGACGAGCACCCGCGCCTTGCCGTGCTCCTCCAGCAGCTCGGGCAGGACCTCGAGGCCGCTGCGATCGGGCATGACGATGTCGAGCAGGATCACGTCCGGCTGCAGCGACCGCGTCTCGAAGACGGCGTCGCGCGCGTTGCCTGCCTCGCCGACCGCCTCGAGATCGTCCTCCGCGTCCACGAGCAGCTTGAGGCCCGCCCGGACGACGCCGTGGTCATCGACGATGAGGACTCGAATGCTCACGTCACGGGCAACTGTACGACGAGTGTGGTCGTCACACCGGGTTGCGACTCGATCCGGAGGTTGCCGCCGAGGAGCGCGACGCGCTCGCGCATTCCCTGGAGGCCGAACCGGTCTTCCTCCACGCCCGAAGCGGATCGAACCCTCGCCCATCGTCCTCGATCACGGCCGTGCACCCGCCCGCCGAGCCGGGTCAAGACGATGCTGACCGCGTGCGCCTCGGCGTGCTTGGCGACGTTCGTCAGCGCCTCCTGGACGATGCGGTAGAGCGCGGTCTCGACCTCGGCGGGAAGTCGCCCGATGCCGCCGCTGCCTCGAGGTCGACCGCGATGCCCGTCTGCTCGGAGAAGCCCTCCGTCAGACGCTCGAGGGCAGGGACGAGGCCGAAGTCGTCGAGCGCTTTCGGCCGCAGCTCGACGGCCAGCCGGCGAACGTCCTGGAGTGTCACGACGACACGTTCGCGCAGGTCGGCGACCGCCTCGCTGCGCGCCGTCGTCCGTGACCTTGTCCTCGAGAGACTTCAGGCCGAGGAGAATCGAGGTCAGCGCCTGGCCCGTCTCGTCGTGGAGCTCGCGGGCGAGCCGCTCGCGCTCCTGCTCCTGCGCCGCGACGACGCCGCGCAGGGCGTCGCGGGCGACGCGCTCCGACAGGTCGACGGCGAGGGCGGCACGGGTCGCGAATGTCTCGGCGAGTCGTAGGTCGTCGTCCGAGAAGCGGGCGTCGCGGCCCTCCTTGTCGTGCGCGGCGATGACGCCGATGGCCTCGTCTCGAGCGATCAGGGGCACCCACAAGCCGGTCCTGGCCGAGATCGCGGCGTGTGACGTCGTGGTCGACCTCAGGGTCGTCGAGGACGGAGTCGCTGCGCTCGCTCCGGCGGCGCTCGAGGATGCGGCCGCTCTTCGACCCGTTCCGCGTCGTCACGCAGCCGACGAGCTCGGCCGCACCCTCGCCGGCGGCGGCGGCGAAACGCAGCTCGTCAGGCCCGCTCGGCAGCGCGACGGTCACGAGCCTGGCGCCGAGCAGCTCCCGCAGCCGCCGGCAGACGAGATCGAGCAGCCGGTCGAGGTCGGTCTCGGTCGCAAGGGCGTTGCCGATCTCGTTCAGCGACTCGAGCTGGCGCGACCACCGCGTTGCTGCCTCGTAGAGCCGGGCGTTCTCGATCGCGACAGCCGCCTGACCGGCCAGCAGCGACACGAGCTCCTGGTCCTCTTCGGTGAAGGGCTCGCCGCCGGACTTCTCGGTCAGGTAGAGATTGCCGTAGGCCACGCCGCGGAGCAGGATCGGCACGCCGAGGAACGTGCGCATCGACGGGTGACCGGGCGGGAATCCGACCGATCGTCGGATCCTGGGAGAGGTCGTGCAGGCGCAGAGGAGTGCGCCTCGTGGATCAACGCGCCGAGGATGCCGCGACCGCGGGGGAGATCGCCGATCGACCGCCTGCGTGTCAGGATCGATGCCGGTGGTCAGGAAGCGCTCGAGCTGCGAGCCGCTCGGGTCGATGACGCCGAGCGCCGCGTAGCGCGCGCCGGTCAGCTCCGCCGAGAGCTCGACGATGCGCTGCAGCAGCGTGTCGAGCGTGAGCTCGGAGGTCAGCGCGATCCCGGCCTCGAGCAGGGCCCGTAGGCGGTTTCCGCTGAGCGAGCGCGGTCTCCACGCAGGGAGCGTAGCGCGCGTCCCGGCAGGGAAATGTCGTCAGCCGGGGCGCAAACGACGGGTCGCGTCACGTCTGCGGAAAACCCGTGCGGACGCTCCGCGTCGGCCACGAGGCAGTCCCGGACGAGCTCGGTCGATAGTGGGGTCGTGACCGCGACTGCAGCCCCAGCCCACCCGTCGGCGTCGTTCAGCGCGACGATCCGGGTCCGTCTCGAGGACCGGCCCGGATCGTTCGCGCGGCTCGCGACGGCAATCGGCGAGGCCGGCGGCCTGCTCGGCGCGATCGACCTCGTCCGAGTCGACGGCGCCGCCAAGGTGCGCGACGTCACCGTCGAGGCCGGCGACGCGGCCCATATCGAGCGGATCGTCGAGGCCGTGCGCGAGGTCGACGGCGTCGAGGTCGACCACGTGTCGGATCGCACCTTCCTCCTGCATCTCGGCGGCAAGCTGCGCGTCGAGCCGAAGACGCCGATCAGGACTCGCGACGACCTGTCCATGGCCTACACGCCCGGCGTGGCGCGGATCTGCCGCGCGATCGCCGAGGATCCGGCCAAGGTCTGGAACCTGACGGTGAAGCAGAACGCGGTCGCCGTCGTCACCGACGGGACGGCCGTGCTGGGGCTCGGTGACATCGGGCCGGAGGCGGCGCTCCCGGTCATGGAAGGGAAGGCGGCGCTGTTCAAGGAGTTCGGCGGCGTCGACGCCTGGCCGATCTGCCTGGCCACGACCGATCCGGACGAGATCGTCGCGGTCGTGACCGCAATCGCGCCGGTGTTCGGCGGCATCAACCTCGAGGACATCTCTGCGCCGCGCTGCTTCGAGATCGAGGAGCGGCTGCGCGAGACACTCGACATACCGGTCTTCCACGACGACCAGCACGGCACGGCGGTCGTCGTCCTCGCGGCGCTCCTGAATGCGCTGCGCGTCGTCGGCAAGCAGCTCGACCAGTGCCGAGTCGTGATCGCGGGCGTGGGCGCGGCCGGCGTGGCGACGACCCGGATGCTCCAGGCGGCGGGCGTCCGCGAGGTGATCGGCTGTGACCGTCACGGCGCGCTCTACTCCGGCCGCCCCGCTCTCGAGGGGCCAAAGATCGCGTACGCCGAGACGACCAATCCGCGTCGGCTCAGCGGGCACCCCGACGACGTGCTCGCCGGAGCCGACGTCTTCATCGGCCTCTCCGGGCCCGGCGCCGTGTCGGTGGACGGGATCGCCTCCATGGCCGACGGTGCCGTCGTGTTCGCGATGGCGAACCCGACGCCCGAGATCGCCCCCGAGGAGATCGAGGGGCTGGCCGCGGTCGTCGGCACCGGCCGGTCCGACTACCCGAACCAGATCAACAACGTGCTCGCGTTCCCGGGGATCTTCCGCGGAGCTCTCGACGTGCGCGCCCGCGGGATCACCGCGGATATGACCGTGGCCGCAGCCCACGCGATCGCCGCCGTGGTCGGGCCCACCGAGCTCAGCGCCCGACTACGTGATCCCGAGCGTGTTCGACCGCAAGGTCGCCCCGGCGGTCGCACACGCCGTCGCCGGAGCCGCGACCGAGCACGGTATGGCGAGGCGGACGTGAGATCTGTCGCGGCACCTGCGGGTTTGCCGCAGCCACGTTCCGGACCCGGCCCGACGCAGGTCACCGGGACCGCCGGGGATACTTCCGCGATGCCGGGGAGCCTCCAGCACGAGCGCGACGTCATCCTCCGGGACGGCGGCACGCTGCGCCTGCGGCCGCCCACGCGGGCGGACGGCGAGGCGGTGCTCGACTTCTTCTCCCGTCTCTCGCCCGAGAGCCTGCTACCAGCGTTTCCACGGCTCGCTGCGCGTGACGCCGCAGCTCGTCGAGACGTTCCTCGACCCGGACTGGGAGGATCTCGGGTCGCTGATCGGCACGCTCGGCGACGACGGCCGCATCGTCGCACTCGCCGAGTACGTCCGGCTCCGTGACCCGGCGAGCGCCGAGGTGGCATTCGCCGTCTCCGACGAGCTCCAGGGCCGTGGTATCGCCACACGCCTGCTCGAGCAGCTGGCCGCCGCCGCCGCCGCGCACGGGATCGAGAGCTTCGTCGCCGAGGTGCTGGCAGGCAATCGGCCGATGCTGCGCGTCTTCGAGGACGCGGGCTTCGACGTCACCCGCAGCCTGGCGGCCGGCGAGGTCGAGCTGCGGTTCCGGATCGCGCCGACCGAGAGCTACCGGGAGCGCGTCGATCTTCGTGACCACGTGGCCGTCGAGGCCTCGCTCCGCCCGTTCTTCGTGCCGCGCACCGTCGCCGTCTTCGGCGCCTCGCCGAGGCGGGGGACGATCGGCGGCGAGCTCTTCCGCAACATCCTCGCCGGAGAGTTCGCGGGCGCGGCGTACCCGATCAACCGCACCGGCACGCCCGTCGCAGGCGTTCGCGCGTACATGACGGCGGCCGAGATCCCGGACGAGATCGACCTGGCCATCATCTGCGTTCCCGCCGCGCACGTCCTCGAGGCGGCCGAGGAGGCGCTGCGTCACGGAACTCGTGCGATCTGCGTGATCTCGGCCGGCTTCACCGAGACGGGCACCGAGGGCAAGCAGCGCCAGGAGGAGCTCCTCGCCGTCGTGCGCGCCCACGGAGCCCGGCTGATCGGCCCGAACTGTCTCGGCGTCGCCGTCACGGGACCGAGGCTGAACGCGACGTTCGGCCCGCGCGCGCTGCCTCCCGGCAACATCGCCTTCTCGTCGCAGAGCGGTGCGCTCGGACTGGCGCTGCTCGAGAAGGCGGAGTCACGCGGGCTCGGCTTCTCGGCCTTCGTCTCCGTCGGGAACAAGGCGGACGTGTCCTCCAACGACCTGCTCGAGTACTGGGAGGACGATCCGAAGACGGACGTGATCCTCCTCTACCTCGAGTCGTTCGGGAACCCGCGCAAGTTCGGCCGTCTCGCCCGCCGGGTCGCGCGCCGCAAGCCGATCCTGGCCATGAAGGGCGGTCGTACCCGCTCCGGTGCCAAGGCGGCCGGCTCCCACACCGCCGCGCTGGCGGGCTCGGAGGAGGCCGTCGACGCGCTCTTCCACCAGGCCGGCGTGATCCGTGCCGAGACGCTGGAGGAGCTCGTCGACACCGCCGGTCTCCTCGCTTCGCAGCCGCTGCCGCGGGGGAAGCGTGTGGCCGTCCTGACGAACGCCGGCGGACTCGGGATCCTGTGCGCCGATGCCTGCGAAGCGGCCGGGCTCGAGCTGCCGACGCTGTCGCCGTCGACGTGCGAGGCGTTGACCGTCAAGCTTCCTCGCGAGGCCAGCCTCGCGAACCCGATCGACATGCTCGGATCGGCGACCGCGGCGACGTACGAGTCCGTGCTGCCGCACGTCCTCGGCGACCCGAACGTCGACGCCGTCATCGTCCTGTTCGTGCCGCCCGTCGTGGCTACGGCGGACGACGTGGCGGCTGCGGTCGTCCAGGCAGTCGAGAGCGCGGGAGCGACCGACAAGCCGGTCCTCGCCGCGTTCGTGTCCGCCGGAGGGACCCCACCTCCCCTCCTGCGAGAGCCGCGGCGCGTCGCCGCGTTCGCCTATCCCGAGTCGGCGGCGCGCGCGCTCGGGCGGGCAGCGGAGCGCGCCGCCTGGCTCCGTCGGCCGGCAGGCGTCGTCCCGGCGCTCGACGGCATCGACGAGCACGCCGCCAGCGGACGTGATCCGGGAAGCCCTGAGGGGATCGACCGACGCCTGGCTCGAGCCGGCGCGTGTACGGGCCCTGCTCGACGCCTACGGCATCCCGTTCGTCCGGGAGCTCGTTGCCGAGAGCGCGGACGAGGCGGCCGCTGCGGCAGCCGAGCTCGGGTATCCGGTCGCGGTCAAGACGGCGGTTCCGGGCGCGCACAAGTCCGACGAGAAGCTGCTCGCGCTCGACCTCGCCGACGAGGAGTCCGTCCGCGCAGAGGTCGCCCGCATCGGGACGCCGGTCGTCGTCCAGCAGATGATCCGCGGCGGAGCCGAGCTGCTCGCCGGCGTCGTGCAGGATCCGGTCTTCGGCCCGCTGGTCGGATGCGGTCCGGGCGGCGTCATGGCCGAGCTGATCGGCGACGCGCAGTTCCGCCTCGCGCCGCTGACGGATGTCGACGCGATCGAGCTCGTCTCGAGCGGCAAGGCGGGCCGGCTCGTCGCCGGCTACCGTCAGACGCCCCCCGCCGACGCCGACGCCCTCGCGGACGTGCTGCTGCGCCTGTCCGAGCTCGCGAACCGCCATCCGGAGATCGCCGAGCTCGACCTGAACCCCGTGATCGGGCTCGAATCGGGCTGCGTCGCGGTCGACGCGCGCGTCCGCCTGCGCCCGCCGGGGCCGCCCGCCGGCGCGAAGACCTGGTAGAGGCGATGAGCGAGCGGACGCTCGCACTTTCTGCGCTGGCCGCGGTGGTCGTCGGTGGAGTGCTCCACCTCGCTGGCCTCGACGACGCCGGCAACGCGCTCTGGGCAGCGTCGATCGGCGTCATGCTCGTGCCGCTCGGCTGGTCGGTCCTGCGCTCGCTCCGTCGCGGCGACGTCGGTGTCGACGCCGTCGCACTGGTGGCGATGGCAGGCGCGCTCGCTCTGGGCCAGTACGCGGCCGGCGCGGTCATCGCGCTCATGCTCGCGGGAGGCAACGCCCTCGAGGCACGCGCGAGCAAACGTGCGACGCGGGAGCTGAGAAAGCTCGTCGAGCGCGCGCCGCGGATCGCGCACCGTCTGCGGGACGGACGCGTGGAGGAGGTGCTCGTCGAGGAGCTGGCGGTCGGCGACGTGGTGGTCGTGCGCGCCGGTGACGTCGTCCCCGCCGACGGCGTCCTCGTCGGCGGGACAGCGGTGCTCGACGAGTCGGCGCTCACCGGCGAGTCGCTGCCGGTCCTGCACGCGCGCGGGCAGGCGATCCGCAGCGGCACGGCCAACGCCGGCGACGCCTTCGAACTCCGGGTCGAGCGGCCGGCGGCGGAGAGCGCCTACGCGGCGATCGTCCGGCTCGTGCGAGAGGCGGAGATACAACGTGCGCCGTTCGTCCGCATGGCCGACCGATACGCCATCTTCTTCCTGCCGGTCACTGCGGTCGTGGCCGGGGCCGCCTGGGCGGTGTCGGGCGACCCGCTGCGGGCCCTCGCAGTCTTCGTCGTCGCGACGCCGTGTCCGCTGATCCTGGCCGCGCCGATCGCGCTCATCTCGGGCCTGTCCCGCGCCGCGCGTGCAGGCGTGATCGTCAAGGGCGGCGGCGTGATCGAGCGGCTCGGGCGCGTCCGCACGGTGCTGTTCGACAAGACCGGGACGCTCACCCTCGGGACGGCGGAGATCGAGCAGGTGATCGCGCTCGACGGCGTCGGCAGCGAGGAGGTGCTCCGCCTTGCCGCGTCCGTCGACCAGCTCTCAGGCCACGCTGTCGCCGAGGCGATCGTGCACGGCTCGGAGCGGCGTGGGCTCGAGCTCAGCCTCCCGGAACGCGTCGAGGAGCAGGCCGGCGACGGCATCGTCGGCGTCGTCGACGGACGCCGCGTCGCTGTCGGCAGCGCGCGCTGGCTCCGTAGTCTCGGCTACGGAGAGGCCGAGGCGTCACCCGGCGCGCCGGAGGACGACGACGGGCGCGCGCGCGTGCTGGTGGGCGTCGACGGCGGCCTGGTCGGGGCGATCATCGTCGCCGACCGCCCCCGCGAGGACGCGTACGACGTGGCCGACGAGCTGCGTCGCGCGGGGATCGTCCACGTCGCGATGGTGACCGGAGACCGCGCCGCTGTGGCCGAGAAGATCGCCTCCAGGCTCGGGATCGAGCACGTCTATCCGGAGCAGTCACCCGAGGAGAAGCTGGAGGTAGTCCGGTCCCTGCAAGCGAGCCCGGGGCTGGAGCCGGTGATGATGGTCGGCGACGGGATCAACGACGCACCCGCCCTCGCGCTCGCCGACGTCGGCATCGCGATGGGCGCCGCGGGCTCCACGATCGCGTCCGAGACCGCGGACGCCGTTATCGTCGGAGCCGCGATCGGGCGCGTGGCCGACGCCGTCCGCATCGGCAGGCGCTCGCTCCGGATCGCCGAGCAGAGCGTCCTCGCCGGGATGGGGCTCAGCATCGCGGCGATGGGCTTCGCGGCCGCCGGGATGATCCAGCCCGTTGGCGGCGCCTTCCTGCAGGAGGCGATCGACGTCGCCGTGATCCTGAACGCGCTCCGCGCGCTCGGGCCCGGCAAATCGAGCTAGCTTCTAGTCCTTGTCGTGCTCGTCCGGCGGGACGATCACGACGGGGCACTTGGCGTGATGCGACACGTGCTGGCTGACCGATCCGAGCACGAGCCGGGCGAAGCCGCCGAGCCCGCGCGAGCCGACGACGAGCACCTCGGCGCCCTCGCTCTCCTCGACGAGGACGTCGGCGGCCTGCCCCTCGCAGAGCTTTGCCTCGTACTCGACGCCCGCCGGAACCGCCGCCTCGGCCTGCTCGGCGATCTCCTGGGCGGCTCCCTGCATGTCGGACGTGATCTCCTCCGGCGGGGGGAGGCCGTCGGTGTAGACGGCGAGCGGAATGTGCCAGGCGACGACGATCCGAAGCTTGGCGCCCCGCGTCTTCGCCTCCTCGGCGGCGACTCGGAGCGCGGCCATGCTGCTCTCCGAGCCGTCCACACCGACGACGACGAATCCCGGCACTAGGCCCCGACTCCCGCAGGCACCGGGGCGAGCACGCGCTCGGCCAGGTCGACCAGCCGCGTCGCGTAGCCCCACTCGTTGTCGTACCACGCGACGACCTTCACCTGCGTTCCGTCGACGACGGTGGTCAGGCCGGCGTCGAAGACCGCCGAGTAGGGCGAGCCGATCACGTCGGAGGAGACGAGCGGCTCCTCGCTGTAGGCGAGAATGCCCTCGAGCTCGCCCCGGTCGGCGCGCTCCGCGAACGCGGCGTTGACCTCCTCGACCGACGTTGGCCTCTCCGTCTCGACGCTGAGGTCGACGAGGGAGCCCGTCGCGACCGGGACACGCACTGCGTAGCCCTTCAGCTTCCCCTCGAGCTCCGGGATCACGAGCCCGATCGCCTTCGCGGCACCTGTCGTGGTCGGGATCACGTTCAGGGACGCAGCCCGGGCCCGCCGCAGGTCCTTGTGCGGCAGGTCGACGAGTCGCTGGTCGGCCGTGTATGCGTGCACCGTGGTCATGAGTCCGTGGCGGATGCCGACCCTATCGTGAAGCACCTTGGCCACGGGCGCCAGGCAGTTGGTCGTGCAGGAGGCGTTGGAGATGACGTCATCTCGCTCGGGATCGTACGAGTCGAAGTTGACGCCGAGCACGAACGTCGGCACCGCGTCCTTTGCGGGCGCCGAGAGGATCACCTTGCGTGCGCCCGCGGCCAGGTGGGCGGCGGCAGCGTCCCGGGTGCGGAAGACGCCCGTCGACTCGATCACGACGTCGACGTCGAGATCGCGCCAGGGCAGCGTCACGGGGTCACGCTCGCCGAGGACGGCGATCTCCCGACCGTCCACGACGAGCCCGTGCTCGGTCGTCTCGACCGGGCGGCCGAAGCGGCCATAAACGCTGTCGTGCTTGAGCAGATGCGCGAGCGTGGCGGGGTCGACGAGGTCGTTGACCGCCACCCACTCGATGTCGGCTTCGCGCTCGCAGGCGGACCGCAGCGCGGCTCGCCCCACGCGGCCGAAGCCGTTGACGGCGACTCGGGTTGCCATGGGAGCTCCTTTCCGAGAGTCGCCCTCCACGCTAGGCGGCTGTCGCTCCCGGGACATCGGCGAATCCGCGGCTGTCGTTGCCGGAAGGACCACAATTCAATTTGGCAATTCTTTCCGGGCGATCGAGGTCAACGTTTGGATCGTTCTATGAATCGCTTGCCAAATCGTCGCGCATCGTCTATCCTCGGACGCCGGAGGATCTCTAACCATGATGACCACTACCTACATCGAGTCGTTCCACGCCAAGGCGGCGCCGGTTGCATGGGCGACGCCCTGTCCAGGCAATCTCGGCGGCGTGCGCCGACTCGACGAAGTCCCCGCCCTCGTTGGGAGGCATGCGAGCTAGATCTCTAGCCGCATAGAGCCAGACGAGGGCGACCCGAGGGTCGCCCTTTTTGTTGCCCGAACCGACCAGATCGACGTTTTGCACAGAGGTGATGTCCAGTGAGCCTGATTCCGAGCTGAGCTGATCACAGTCTGAGAGCCGGCGCTTTCGCGCCAAAAATCGATGCTGGAAATCGCGTCTGGTTTGCCATGCGCATTTCCGGAGAGGAGAGGAGATGCATCACCTGCATCGCTTCCCACCGCTCAGGCTCGTCCCACCGGCCGCGCCAGATCGCTCGGCCAAGGTGGTGGCGCTCCGGAGCAGGTCGGAGGCACGCCGGGATGACCGGGTTCCCAAGCGGGAGCCCGAGCGGTCGCCCCCACGGGCCGCCGCGTAAAGGGAGCGCCCCCGCCGAGCCGTTCAGGCGGGGGCGCTGCCGTTTGCCGGGACGACGCGGGAGAATGGGAGGAGGTGGCGATGAGCATCAAGGCGTTCGGCACGATCGACGGGCGCAGCCTCGATCAGCTCGAGCGGTGCATGGAGGCCGGCGATGGCGACTTCGGCGTGCTTTGCGCCGACCACCACCCGGGCTACTCGCAGCCGATCGGCGGCGGCATCGCCTACGAGGGATACGTCTCGCCGTCGGGTGTCGGCTACGACATCGGCTGCGGCAACAAGGCCGCGCGGACCCAGCTGACGCAGGCCGATCTCGAGGCCCTCGGCAGCGTCGAGCGGATCATGGGCGAGATCATGCGCCGAATCTCCTTCGGCATCGGCGTTCCGGCCGTGGAGCGCACCGACCATCCGGTGCTGGAGAGGATTCGCCGCGCGGACTTCGCGCCGCAGCGCGGCCTCGCCGACCTTGCCGCGGCTCAGCTCGGCACGGTCGGGCGGGCAACCACTACGTGAACCTGATGGAGGACGAGAAGGGCCGGATCTGGGTCGGCGTCCATTTCGGCTCGCGCGGGTTCGGCCACAGGACAGCGTCGGGATTCCTGGCGCTCGCGCAGGGCCTCTCGTTCGGGGCCAGGGCGCACGAGGGCGAGATGGACTCGCCGCCGGTCCTCTTCGAGACCGACTCCGAGCTCGGCGAGTCGTACGTCGCCGCCATGGAGCTCGCCGGCCAGTACGCCTACGCCGGTCGTGACACAGTCGTCGCCCGAGGTCTACAAGCGCCTTCCGGACGTGCTCGCCGCTCATGCCGGCTCGATCCGCGTCAAGCACATGCTCCGGCCCCTCGGCGTCGCGATGGCCGGCCGCGACGTGGTCGACCCGTACAGGGACTGACGGGAAAACCGCAGTCCCGAGCGGGCTCGCCTCGGATGCGGGTCGCAAGGCGTCGGCGGAGACTTCGACTGACAGAGCTCGAGTCGAAGGAGGCTGACCATGCGAGTCGAGGACGTGATGACGAGAGAGGTGAGGACGGTCGATCCGGCCACGTCACTGAAGGACGTGGCGCGGGCGCTGACGGAGGACGGGATCTCGGGGGTGCCGGTCGTCGACGGCGAACGGGTCGTCGGCGTCGTGTCGGAGGCGGACATCCTCGTCAAGGAGCGTGCGATCAATCCGTCGCGGCACGGTCTTTCCGGGCTGCTCTTCTCGGAGGGTGTCGACGTGGGCGAGAAGCTGCGCGCCCTGACGGCCGGGGAGGCGATGACGTCACCCGCCGTCACGATCACGCCGGCCCGGCCGGTCTCGGAGGCCGCCGGGCGGATGATCGACGAGCGCGTCAACCGGCTCCCGGTCGTGACAGACGACGGGGTGCTGGTCGGGATCGTCACGCGCGCGGACCTCGTCCGGGCGTTCGTGCGCTCCGATGCGGAGATCGCGGCCGAGATCCGCGAGGACGTCGTGCTGCGGGCGCTCTGGATCGTCCCGGAGCAGGTGACGGTCGCCGTCGAGGACGGGGCCGTCGAGCTCGGCGGACACGTGGGCACGAGGGCCGATGCGGAGCTGGCCGCGGCGCTCACCCGGCGGGTGCCGGGCGTCGTCTCGGTCACCTCGAACGTGACCTGGGACAGCGAGGAAGGCAAGAACGAGAGCCGCAAGTCGACGATGTGGACGGTAGGCCAGCGCTAGCTGCTCGGCCGGATCGCCTCGACCCAGTCGAGGCTCCTGCCGCACAGGGTGCGGGCGTTCGCCGGCGCGACGTACGTGACCGGGAGATCCGGTCCGACGCGGCCGATCACGACCGGGCCGAGCCCGAAGAAGCCGGTGCCCGCACTGCCGGGATGGACGTCGGGCCCGGTGTAGCGGAACGTGAGGTCGTGCAGGCCTTTCTTCAGGCGCACCGTCACGAGCGGCTCGTACCCGGTCGGCCAGTTCTGGACCTGGCGCTGCGCCGCGACCTCGTGGCCGTCGACGGAGAGCTCGAGCAGGCTCCGCCAGGAGCCGTCGATCCCGATCTGGTAAAGCCCGTCGGCGGGCGCTCGGAACGAAACCGGGTACGTCGCCGAGCCGAGCGGATACTCGAGCCCGGCCGTCTCTCCGAACCGGCCCTCTCCGCCGGGGGCCGCGCCGCTCAGGTCGACCGCCGTGTTCGGCGGCCGCACGACGGCGGCGAGCCGACCGCCCGGCCCCGCCTCCTTCGCGAGGCGGAGCACGTCCGTGCACTTCGGGACGGCCGCGGCGTGCAGCCGGTCGCCGAGCGACAGGTGCTCGAGGATCGTCGGCGCGCCGGAGACGGGCCGCTGCCAGACCTGGTAATGGGGCGTCGCCGCGATCGGCTGATAGACCGAGGGCGGCCGGCTCGCCGCGGGTGAGGCGCGCAGGACGATCGTCCGGTAGACGAGCACGTCGGGGAGCGCGATCTCGTCGAGGTCGGCCGACGCGCCGATCTGCAGCTCGGCGCCGGTCCGCAGCAGGATCGGGCGGACGCGAAGCTCGGACGTCGCCTCGGTGTCGAGCTTGCGCAGGAAGTGCCTGGCGCCGTAGGGGTCGTAGTCCGTCTCGAGCGCCGGCCCCTGGCCGGCGAACCTGTTGCCGATCGCCTCGAGCTCCGACAGTCGCGAGCTGGGGGCAAGGAACGCGTCGTGGTAGGCCCACGCATCCGACCAGGCGACGCCGAAGACGATCGCCGCCTGCCGCGAGAACGGCCTCGACCCGCCGGCCGTGCTCGTAGACCCAGCCGGCGGCGACGAGCGCGAGGCTGAGAGCGAGCGGAGACGCGATCGCGATCGCCTTCCCGCCGATCCACGGAGAGCCCTCGACCCAGAAGATCGTGCTGCCGACCAGCGCACTCGCCGCGTAGGTGAGCAGGCCGAAGGCGCGGCGCCGCCAGGCGAGGACGACCGCGAGGACGGCGCCGATGACGACGAGCGCAATCAGCACGCCGGTGATGTCGCTCCGGTGTGCCGACGTCCGGAAGTCGCCGGTCGGCCAGATGCCGAAGATCTGCCACCAGGCGAGCGGGTGGTTGAGGTTCCCGAGCTCGCTTCCGCTCGTGAACGCGCCGGTGTGGTTGAACCACATGGTCGCCGCCGAGAGGGTCGGGATCGCGAGGAGCGCCGTGGCCACGACCAGGGCGACGGCCGCCTCGACGCTCGACCGACGGTCGGGACGGCGCCAGAGGACGACGGCCGCGATCACGGCGGGCACTGCGAGCCACGCGGCGCCGGCCGCGCTCTGCACCCCGACCGTCGCCGCGGCTGCGACCGCGAGCGGCAATACGGCGAGGCGGGTCGGCGCCCGGAGGAACGCCGGCAGCAATGCGGCGATCAACACGAGCAGGGCCGCTTCGGCGAGTTCCTTGATCCCGCCCCACAGCGCGTAGCCGTAGATGAGCGCCGCGCTCGCGGCGCTCGCGGCCGCGACCGCGCGGAGCCACCTGGCGCGGACGAGCGGCGCGGACAGCGCGTACAGTCCGATCGCCACCATCGCGGCCAGGAAGCAGAGATACGGCTGCCAGAGCCACGCCGTGTCGGTCCCGAGCAGCGTGTGGCCGACTCCGAGCGGCATCAGCGAGCCCATCGGGTACCCCGTGGACAGGCTGGTCGCGAGCGTCCGCTCGTACGTTGACGGCGCCAGACCCGAAACGTTGTAGCCGTGCCCGAGGTAGCGGTCGAGCATGGCGAGGTAGGTCGCGGTGTCGTCGAGCTTGATGTAGCCCGCGAACGTGCGCCGCCAGAGGAGCAGCACCGGCGCGCCGAAGGCCAGATAGGTCCCGGCGCCGGCCCCGATCGCCCACCAGTCCGGCCGCAGCCTGCGGAACGGCCACGAGAGGCCGTAGCCGACCGCGGCCAGCGCGACGACGAGCGGCGTCGCGAGGCCGGCCGTCGACTCGAAGACGGGCGGGAACAGCGCGGCGACGATCATCAGCGCCACGCCCGCCGGCAGCAGGAGCACGTTCGGGAGCGCGGTCTCCCCGGCGGCCCGCTGGACCAGGAGGCCACATCCGAGCGCCAGCGCCGCCAGCACGAGCGGGAACAGGAGCCAGGCGATCAGCACGCGCGAGCCGTCAGCGAAGCGGGACGATCTTGCCCGTCGTCACGAGCTCCTTCGCCCGATCCGGCGAGGGGTCGTAGACCTCGATCTGGACGGGCTGGCCTGGGTAGGCGACGTACACGTTCGTCGGTGTGTTTTTGCTGTAGAACGCGATTCCGCCGCCCGTGACCGGCACCTGCACCGCGTCGGGCCGGCTCGCCGAGGACTGCGTGGCCGTGAATGCGTCGGGGATGCCGTACGTCCCGACCGTCAGCGCCAGCACGTTCGCGCCCGCCGCCTGGCCCTTCGGCAGGTAGCGGACGAAGGTCTTGTCGCCCTGGGTCTGCTCGAGCTCGTAGCCGATGCCGGGCATGTACCCGGCCCAGTAGAGCGGATGGTCGAGCGAGCGGGCGACCGCCTTCAGCTTGCCCGGGGACACGAGCGCGGGTGCCGCGGAGGTCGAGGGGGCTGTCGCCGCGACAGGCACGATCTTCCCCGTGCGGACGAGCTCCTTCGCCTGGGCGGCCGACGGGTCGTAGACCTCGATCTGGTAATCGGTCCCCGGGAAGGCGATGTAGATGTTCGTCGGGGTGTTCTTGTTGTAGAACGCGACCGCTCCCCGGGCGGGCACCCGTACGGAGCCCGACCGCTCGGCGCCTCTCTGGGTGACGCTGAATGCGCTCGCCACCGGATACGTGCCGACGGTCAGCTCGGCCTTCTGGGTTCCGACCGCAACACCGTGCGGCAGGTAGCGGAGATAGACCTTGCCGTCCGCTGACTGGGTCAGCTCGTACGTCTTCCCCGATTCCTCACCGGCCCAGTAGATCGGGCGCTGGAGCGCGCCGACGAGCGTCTGGAGTCCACCCGGGGTGATCGGGACGACCTTCGAGCCGGTTGCGCCGGCGGCCGTGGTCGGCGTGCTCGTGGGCGGCGACGAGCTCCCGCTGTCGCGCGTCGCGAGCCAGACGCCGAGCCCGGCCGCTACGCCGATCGCGATCACGGCTCCGAGGCGCACCTTCGGGAGACGGCTCGACGCGGCCACGGCGGCTACCTTAACGAGCCGCGCCGATGTCGCCGTCGGTTGACGCTAGCGCTTGGGCTTCTTGTGGTGGTCGTCCGGGCCGGCCGGATCGGAGCCGCCGCCGCTCGACCCGTTGCTCGCGTTGGATCTCCCACCCGGGCTCGAGCCGCCGCTCGAACTCGTGCTCGAGGACGAGCTCGAGGACGACGTGGACGAGTCGGGAGACGCGGCCGAGGAGCCCGAGCTGAAGCCGGAGCCGGCGCCGTTGTCGGCGCCGTTCGCGGGCGTCGGCATCGAGGCCGCCGGCGCCTGCGACCCCGGCGCCAGGTCCGCCGGGTCGGTCGGGTGCCGGCCGCCGCTTCGGCGGCGCGGAGCGACCTTGGGCTTCGTCTTCGGCCTGGTCTTCGCCTTCGCCTTTGCGGTGGGCTTCGAGGACGGGCGCGTAGCCGGGGAGGAAGAGCGCGGCGGCGCCCCCACGGGCTGGGCAGCCGGGGCCGTGGCCGCCGCCGGGTGAGAAACCTGGCGGGGCGAGGAGGCGACGACGGGGGCTGCGGTCCGCGGCGTGTCCGTCGCTTCGGCGCCGGAGGGCGCGGTGGAACCGGTCGCGGCGACCTTCGCGGAGGCGGCCGCGGCCGCGTGCCTCTGTGCCGGGACGGCGTGAGTGGCATGGGCGTGTGTGCGGGCGTGGCCGGGCGTCCCGGCGTGGACGGCCGGGCCTGCGTGGCTCGCCACGCTGTGCGACGCGGCCGCCGACGCAAACGCCGACACCGTCGAGGCGGGTCGCGACGCAGATGCGCTCGCGGGCTGGACGAGCGCCGGAGCGGCCGCACGGCCCTCGATGTGATCGGCGGCCGGTCCGTGCATGATCGCGACAGGGATCGCGACCGAGGCGACCGCCGCGGTCGACGTGACCGCAGCCGCGACGTGCACCGCCGTCGGCGCCTGCGACAGCGCGCCGGCGAGGCGGGAGAACAGCTCAGTCGGCCAGAAGATCAGGCCCGCGAGCTTGCCGCGGCTCGAGCGCACGGCACGCGCGAGCGTAGAGCAGGAAGCGCAATGCCGGAGGTGCGTGCGCAGCGAGTGACGCTCGGACGCACTGATCATCCCCGCGAGCTGCTGCTCGACGAGCGCCTTCGTCTCGGCGCACTCGAACGGCTGCTCGCCGGCCTCGATCTCCTCGCGGAAGCTGACCCGGGCGCGCGTCAGGAGCGTCTCCGCGCCGGCGGCAGAGAGCTCCATGAGCTGACAGATCTCCGAGTGCGGCGCCCCGCGGAAGTCGCGCAGGATCAGTGCCGTTCGCTGGTTCGGGAGCATCCGCGCCAGCGCGCCGACGATGTCGTCGACGCTGGGCGCGTCGTCGCCGTTCGCTTCGGGGACGCGCTCGGGATCGAGCTCGACCTCGTCGGGACGCGCGGCGGCGGCGCGGCGGCGGCTGAAGCAGACGTTGCGGGTGATCGCCATCAGCCAGGCCCGCGGCTCTGCCGGCCGGGCCCCCTGACGAAGCGCGCGCAGCACGTTCACGAAGACGGTTTGCGACGCATCCTCGGCGTCGGCCGTGTTTCGGAGCAGGTAGGAGGCCAGGCGTTGCACCTCGCTCCTGTACGTGCTGTACAGCGCCTCGAAATCGCCCTCGTCTCCAGCATGCCCCTGTGTTTCGACGAACGAGGCCACCCGCCACCTCCTGCTTTCCCCCGGTTCCCTTGGGGTTGCACTCGGCGGCAGGCGGTTCGGCCCCGATCCCTCGATCGAGGGATCGGGTGGAGACTAACTCGGCGGAGCCGACTCTGCGGCCGCCTGCGACGGCTCCTCGGCGGCAGGCTGCTGCGGCTCGCTGCCGATCGAATCCAGGTCCGTCTTGGCCGCGCGGACCCGGTCGATCGGGGCGGTCAGCTCGGCATGCGACAGCTCGCCGCGGCCGGCCAGCTCGAACGCCTTCTCACCGAGCTCGCCGTACGCCTGCTGGAGCGCGCGCTTCGCCTGCAGGCGGTCGAACTCCTCCTGCGCCTTCGTCGCCGCCTGCTCGGCGCCCGACTTGACGCCGGCCTTCACCTTGTCCAGGAAGCTCATGTCCGTCCCTTCCGGTCGATTGCCGCGTTTAATGTTGGCGCATGTCGCTGCCCCGCGGATTTGCCATGGTGCTGGCCGGCGGGGAAGGCAAGCGCCTGATGCCGCTGACGGCGGACCGCGCGAAGCCGGCGGTCCCGTTCGGCGGCAACTTCCGACTCGTCGACTTCGCGCTCTCCAACCTCGTCAACGCCGGCCACCTGCGGATCGGCGTGCTCACCCAGTACAAGAGCCACAGTCTCGACCGGCACATCGCGACGAGCTGGCGTCTGTCGCCGCTCCTCGGGAACTACGTCACGCCGGTCCCCGCGCAGATGCGCCGCGGGCCGCGCTGGTTCGCCGGCTCGGCCGACGCGATCTACCAGAACATGAACCTGATCTCCGACGAGCGGCCGGACTATATCTGCGTCTTCGGCGCCGACCACATCTACCGCATGGACCCGCGGCAGATGATCGAGCAGCACCTCGAGTCCGGCGCCGGGGTGACCGTGGCCGGAATCCGGATGCCGATCGAGCAGGCGGGCGAGTTCGGCGTCATCGAGCCGGCAGCCGACGGTCGCACGATCGCCGCCTTTCGCGAGAAGCCCTCCGACCCCGTCGGCCTGCAGGACGCGCCCGACCAGGTGCTGGCGTCGATGGGCAACTACGTCTTCACGACGGCCATGCTCGTGGAGGCCGTGAGCCTGGACGCCGAGATCGAGACGTCGAGGCACGACCTCGGCGGCGACATCATCCCGGGGCTCGTGGCGCGCGGCGAGGCCGCGGTGTGGGATTTCGCCGAGAGCAACGTGCCGGGCGTGGCCGAGCCCGAGCATGGGTACTGGCGCGACGTCGGGACCCTCGATGCCTACTACGACGCGCACATGGACCTGATCTCCGTCGTTCCGGTCTTCAACCTCTACAACGAGCTGTGGCCGATCCTGACCTGGCCCGAGCCGCTGCCGCCCGCGAAGTTCGTGCTCGAGGAGCCCGGCCGGACGGGCATGGCGGTCGATTCGATGGTCTGTGCGGGCGTGGTCGTGTCAGGCGGCGTCGTCCGCAAGTCGATCCTGTCGCCGCGCGTGCACGTCCACTCGCGCGCGCTCGTCGAGCGCTCCGTGCTGATGCACGACGTCGACATCGGCCGCGGGGCAATCGTGCGCAATGCGATCCTGGACAAGAACGTGCAGGTCGCCGAGGGAGCCGAGATCGGCGTCGACCCGGAGGCCGACCGTGCGCGCTTCGTCGTCTCCGATGGCGGCGTCGTGGTGATCGGCAAGGGGGCGAAAGTTGCCGCCTGACGGCAAGGATCTCCACGTCTCGCTGCTGACCCGCGAGTACCCGCCCGAGGTGTACGGGGGCGCGGGCGTGCATGTCGAGTACCTGGCCCGTGAGCTCGCGCGGCTCGCCGACGTGACCGTCCACTGCTGGGGAGCAGAGCGACCGGCCGGAGGGCCCGGCGAGCCGAAGGTCGTCGCCCATCGCGCCTGGGACGCGCTCGCGGGCGAGTCGCAGCACCTCGCGGCGCTGCAGGCAATGTCGATCGACCTGGAGATGGCCGCCGGCGTCGAGGGCTCCTCGCTCGTCCACTCGCACACGTGGTACGCGCAGTTCGGCGGCCACCTGGCCAAGCTGATGTACGAGATCCCGGCCGTCTGCACGGTCCACTCGCTGGAGCCGATGCGGCCGTGGAAGGAGGAGCAGCTGGGCGGCGGTTACGCCGTCTCGTCGTTCTGCGAGCGGACCGCCCTCGAGGCCGCGGACGCGATCGTCGCCGTCTCGTCGGAGATGCGGCGCGACGTGCTCACCTGCTACCCGGCGATCGACCCCGACCGCGTGCGCGTGATCTACAACGGCATCGACACGGAGGAGTACCGGCCCGGCCCCGGTACCGACGTCCTCGAGCGCTACGGCGTCGATCCCTCGCGTCCGTCGGTCGTCTTCGTCGGCAGGATCACGCGCCAGAAGGGCCTGACGTATCTGTGCGACGCCGCGCTGCAGATCGACCCGGCCGCCCAGCTCGTGCTCTGCGCGGGCGCGCCGGACACGCCGGAGATCGGCGACGAGATCGCGGCCAAGGTCGATCGCGTGCGGACCGAGCGCGGGAACGTGATCTGGCTCGAGCAGATGCTCGCGAAGGCCGAGGTGATCCAGCTGCTCTCGTATGCGACTGTCTTCGTCTGCCCGTCGATCTACGAGCCGCTCGGCATCGTGAACCTCGAGGCGATGGCGTGCGAGACCGCCGTCGTCGCCACGCGCACCGGCGGGATCCCTGAGGTCGTCGACGACGGCGTCACCGGGCTGCTCGTCCCGTTCGAGCCGCGCGACGACGGATCGCGGGCGCCGGTCGACCCGGAGCGGTTCGCGACGGACATCGCCGGACGCGTCAACGAGCTGGTCGGCGATCCGGCGCGGGCAGCGGAGATGGGCCGGGCGGGCCGGCGCCGCGCGGTCGAGCATTTCTCCTGGAGCGCGATCGCCGAGCAGACGGTCGAGCTGTACCGCTCGCTGCTCTGACCAAGCAACACAGTGTTGCTTAGTCGGCGCGGAGGCGGATCGTCCACGGCTCGACCGTGTCGACCCTGAGGTGCGTCCCGTGCCACGGATCTCGCGCGAGCGTGGCGCGGACGGCGCCGTCGGACTCCGCCTCGACGGCCATCACCACGCGGTGCTCGTCGGCGAGTGGCCCGCCGAGCACGACGAAGCCCGAGCGGGCGAGCCCGTCCATGAACGCGGCGTGCTCGGGCCAGCCGGACTGCTCCTCGAGCGGCCGCGCCGGATCCCACTCCGGTCCCGACCTCCGCAGCACGACGTGGAACGTCGCCACGCCCGACTTCTAGCAGCCGCGGCGCTCGCGGCGGCTCCGCGGCGGGCGCCGTCGGAGGGACAGTCCCTGAACGGGAGGCGCACGGAATCGTCGCGGAATGCGCAAAGCGCCTGCAAAGAAGCGGTGCGGCTGCAGCTACGGCGTACGGGGTGAAGGAGCGCGAACTCTCCGGGGAGCTGGGGATCGACCTCGGCGACGAACGCGCCGCCGCCCGGACCGATCTCCGGCAGGGGAATAGGACTTCGTCAGCGGCGCCGCGTCCGCACGCTTATGACGTCCTCCGCGCCGCCAGCGTCTCCTCGCGGAGCCGCGCCGCGAGCCCGGGCGTCAGCTGGCCCGGCTCGAGCCGCCATCTCCAGTTGCGAGGATCCGTCGTTCCCGGTCGGTTCATGCGCGCCGTGTTGTCGAGGCCGAGCACGTCCTGCGCGGGGACGATCGAGATCGCAGCCGGCGAGGTCAGCGCCAGGCGGATCAGGCTCCAGTGCGGCTCGGCCGGGTCGAGCCCGGCCAGCGCGCGGCGCCGCGGCGTGAGCGACTCCCACCAGCCGACCGCGGTCGGCATGTCGTGCGTGCCCGTGTAGACGACGAGGTTCCGCCGGTGGTTCTCCAGCCGGTGCGGATTGCGCCGGCCCCCGCGGAGCATGAACTGGAGCACCGCCATCCCCGGAAGGCCGAGCTCGTTGCGCAGAGCCACGACCGCCGGTGTGACCGTTCCCAGGTCCTCGACGATCAGCGGCAGCGGCCCGACGGCGCGCTCGATCGCGCGAAACAGCTCGGCGCCGGGCCCACGCCGCCAGCGTCCAGACCGCGCAGTCCCTCTTCCGCTGCGCACGGACCAGTACGAGACGAAGCCGCGGAAGTGGTCGACGCGGGACAGGTCGAACAGCGCAGCCGTCCGCCGCACGCGGTCGGTCCACCAGCGGTACCCGTCGTCCCGAACCGCCGCCCAGTCGTAGACCGGGTTCCCCCACAGCTGGCCGGCCGCGCTCAGGGCGTCGGGCGGCGCGCCCGCGACGACGCCGCGCTGGAAGAGCTCGGGGTGGGCGAGATGGTCGGCGCTTCCCGGCGCCACGTAGATGGGCAGGTCGCCGATCAGCCGCACGCCCCGCTCAGACGCATAGGCCCGCAGCGCGCTCCACTCGCGGTCGAAGCGCACCTGGTTCTCGACCGCGCCTGGGCCGCCGAACCGCTCCCAGTCGCCGATCCAGGCGACCTCGCGCTCCCGAAACGCTGCCTCCTCGCGCGCGCTCACCGGCGCGCGGGGCTCCGCGAGCAGCCCCGGCCACGCGGCGAACGCAGACGAGGCCATGTACGGCGAGCCGATCCGGTCGGGCGGCCCGAGCGGGAGCACCTGCCACCACGTCTGGCCGGCCGCCTGCAGCCAATCCACGAACAGGCGCGCCTCCCGCCCCAGCCGGCCGCCCGGAAGCGAGGTGACGTGCAGCAGGATTCCGCTCGAGCGGGGAAGATTCATCGACCCGGCCGCACGAGCGCGTGCATGACTCGAGCCGGGTCGCGGTACCGAGACATCCGATGACCAGTCTTCCGAAGACGCGGACGAGAATCCAGGTACAGCGCGTCTGGCCGATGCTCGACTGCGGCCGCTACCCGGTCAAGCGCACCGTCGGCGACGAGGTCGACGTCTGGGCCGACGTCTTCAGCGACGGGCACGACGTCCTGCGCGCGGTCGTCCGCTATCGCCCGCCAGGGGCGCGGCGCTGGGGCGAGGCGCCGATGGAGCCGATCGGCAACGACCGCTGGCACGGGACCTTCCCGGTCGAGGCGCTCGGCCGCTGGCAGTACACGATCACGGCCTGGATCGACCGCTGGGCCTCCTGGCGCTGGGAGATCGACCGCAAGCTCGAGGGCGGGCAGAAGGACCTCTCCAGCGAGCTGCTGGAGGGTGCTGCACTGGCGGGCGTCGAGACGCTGACCCTCGAGGACGCGCTCGACCCCGCGCTCGCGCCGAAGCTCGGTCGGGAAGGCGAGACGACGGCGCTGCCGCTCGAGGTGATCGTCGACCGCGAGCGTGCGCGCTTCGGAAGCTGGTACGAGCTCTTTCCGCGCTCGTGGGGAGGCTTCGCGGGGGTCGAGGCGCAATTGCCTCGCCTCGCCGAGCTCGGGTTCGACGTGATCTACCTGCCGCCGATCCACCCGATCGGCCGCACGCACCGGAAGGGCCGGAACAACAGCCTGGAAGCCAGGCCCGACGATCCGGGCAGCCCGTGGGCGATCGGCGGCCCCGAAGGCGGGCACACGGCCGTCAACCCGGAGCTCGGCTCCCTCGCCGACTTCGACCGGCTCGTGAAACGCGCCCAGGAGCTCGACATCGAGATCGCGCTCGACTTTGCGATCCAGTGCTCGCCCGACCATCCCTGGCTCGACGAGCATCCGGACTGGTTCCACCGCCGCCCGGACGGGACGCTCAAGTACGCCGAGAACCCGCCCAAGCGCTACCAGGACATCTACAACGTCAACTTCGAGTCCGACGACTGGGAGAGCCTCTGGCGGGCGCTCCGCGATGTCGTCCTCTTCTGGGTCGGCCACGGCGTCAGGGCCTTCCGCGTCGACAACCCGCACACGAAGCCGGTCGCCTTCTGGGAGTGGCTGATCCGCGAGGTGCAGGCGGCCCACCCCGACGTGATCTTCCTGTCCGAGGCGTTCACGCGGCCGGCGATGATGTCCACCCTCGCCAAGCTCGGCTTCAGCCAGTCCTACACGTACTTCACCTGGAGGAACACGAAGGCCGAGCTGGTCGAGTTCATGACCAGCCTGACGACGAGCGAGTGGCCCCAGTTCTACCGGCCGAACCTCTTCGCCAACACGCCCGACATCCTCCACGCCTACCTGCAGAGGGGCGGTCGGCCCGCGTTCGAGGCGCGCCTCGTCCTGGCCGCGACACTGTCGCCGGCCTACGGCATCTACTCCGGCTTCGAGAGCTGCGAGAACGTCCCCGTGCACGACGGCAGCGAGGAATACCTGAACTCCGAGAAGTACGAGGCCCGCGCGCGCGCGCTCGACGGCTCGCTGCTCCCGCTCGTCGCCCGGCTGAACGAGGCGCGGCGCGCGAACCCGGCTCTCCAGCGGCTCGACAACCTGACCTTCGTCGAGACCGAGAGCGCCGAGCTCCTGGGGTACGTGAAGCGCCACGACCGCAACACGATCCTCTGCGTCGTCAACCTGGACGCAGCCCAGCCCCGGGAGGGTGTCGCGATCGTCCCGGCCGCCATGGGCCTGCCGCCGACCTTCCGCGTCCGCGACCTGCTCGACGGCGCGCTCTACACCTGGCACGTGGGCCGGAACTACGTGCGGCTCGAGCCGGGCACGCGGCAGGCGCACGTCCTGCGGGTGGAGGCATGAGCCAGGTCACGCGCATCGGCGTCGAGCGCGAGCTGCAGCGCGTCATCGAGCGCGACCATCCGAACCCACACCACGTCCTCGGCGCGCACGCGTCGGACGGCGGCATCACGATTCGCGTCCACCGACCCGACGCGACCGCGGTCCGCGCGCTCCCCGAGGGCGGCGCGCCGGTCGAGCTCGAGCGGATCCACCCCGTCGGCCTGTTCGAGGGGACGGTCCGCGGCGCCACGGCTCCGCTCCGCTACCGGCTCGAGGTCGAGTACCCGAACGGGAGCACCTTCGAGCTCGACGACCCGTACCGGTTCCTGCCGACGCTCGGGGACCTCGACCTCCACCTCGCCGGCGAGGGGCGCCACGAGGAGCTGTACGCGAAGCTCGGCGTGCACCTGCGCGAGATGGACGGGACGGCGGGCGCCGCCTTCGCGGTCTGGGCTCCGGCCGCCCGTTCGGTGAGCGTCGTCGGCGACTTCAACGGCTGGGACGGACGCCTGCACCAGATGCGCACGCTCGGGAGCGTCGGGATCTGGGAGCTCTTCGTCCCCGGCCTCGAGCCCGGCACCAACTACAAGTTCGAGATCCGCGCGCAGAACGGCGGGCTCCTGCTCAAGGTCGACCCGTACGCGTTCGCGACCGAGGTGCCGCCGAAGAACGCGTCCGTCGTCTTCCGGCCCGAGCACGACTGGGGCGACGCGGACTGGCTCGCGCGGCGCGCGGCCGGCGACCTGTGGCGCGGGCCGGTGTCGATCTACGAGGTGCACCTCGGCTCCTGGCGGCTGAACCCCCTCGAGGGCAACCGCAGTCTTACGTATCTCGAGCTCGCCGACGAGCTCGCCGACTACGTCCTCGACCTCGGCTTCACGCACGTCGAGCTGATGCCGGTGATGGAGCACCCGTTCACCGGCTCGTGGGGCTACCAGGTGACGGGCTATTACGCGCCGACCTCTCGCTTCGGGGCGCCCGACGACTTCCGCGTCTTCGTCGACCGCCTGCACCAGCGCGGCCTCGGCGTCGTGCTCGACTGGGTGCCCGCACACTTCCCGCGCGACGAGTGGGCGCTCGCTCGCTTCGACGGCACGGCGCTCTACGAGCACCAGGACCCGCGGCGCGGCGCGCACCCGGACTGGGGCACGCTCGTCTTCAACTACGGGCGCAACGAGGTGAGGAACTTCCTGCTCGCGAACGCCCTGTTCTGGCTCCGCGAGTACCACGCCGACGGCCTCCGCGTCGACGCGGTCGCCTCGATGCTCTACCTCGACTACTCGCGCAAGGCCGGCGAATGGATCCCGAACGCGTACGGCGGCCGCGAGGACCTGGACGCGATCGCGTTCCTGCAGGAGCTGAACGCCGTCTCGCACGGCGCCGTGCCGGGCGTCCTGATGGCGGCCGAGGAGTCGACCGCCTGGCCGGGCGTGACGCGGCCGACCGACACCGGCGGGCTCGGCTTCGGCTTCAAGTGGAACATGGGCTGGATGCACGACACGCTCGACTACTTCCACCACGAGCCGGTGCACAGGCTGCACCATCACAACCAGCTCTCGTTCGGGCTGATCTACGCCTTCACGGAGAGCTTCATCCTTCCGCTCTCCCACGACGAGGTCGTCCACGGCAAGGGCTCGCTCCTGAACAAGATGCCGGGCGACCGCTGGCAGCAGTTCGCGAACCTGCGCGCCCTGTACGGGCACATGTGGGCGCATCCGGGCAAGAAGCTCCTGTTCATGGGCGGCGAGCTGGCGCAGGAGCAGGAGTGGAGCCACGAGCGCTCGCTCGACTGGCACCTGCTCGAGCGGGCCGACCACGGCGGTGTGCAGGCGCTCGTCCGCGACCTGAACCGGATCTACCGCGACGAGCCCGCGCTGTGGGAGGCCGACTACGAGCCGACCGGCTTCCGCTGGCTGGAGGCGGACGACGCCTCCTGGAACGTGCTCGCCTTCGCGCGCTTCTCGGGCGACGGCTCGCGCTGCCTCGTCTCGGCCGGCAACTTCTCGCCCGTGCCGCGCCACCGCTACCGCATCGGCCTGCCGCGCGGCGGGCGCTGGCGCGAGGTGCTGAACACGGACGCGGCCGGCTACGGCGGCTCGAACGTCGTCAACGGCACCGTTTCCGCCGAGGAGACGCCCTGGCACGACCAGCCCTTCTCGGCCGAGGTGACGCTCCCGCCGCTCGGCGTCCTCTGGCTCGTGCCCGAAAGGTGAAGCCCGGCAGGGTCTTAGCGAGTTCTTACAAACGGCTCAGCGGAACCTTAGAGCGGCATGATCCACTTATGGCACGAAATCACGACTCCGGAAGGAACTGACACGTGCCTTACAAGATCATCCTCATCGCCGTCGCCAGTGCCGCGCTCATCGGAGCAGGCGTCGGCGCCGGCACCTACGCGGCTGTCGGGGGCAGCTCGAAGTCGGCCACGACGGTCGTGACGACCAGCGTCCCGGGCTCGTCGTCGTCGACCTCGTCCTCCACCTTCGCCAGCCAGCAGACGCCGCTCAGCGTCGGCGAGATCTACAAGCGCGACGCACCGAGCGTCGTCCAGATCACCGTCACGACGTCGAGCGGGAGCGGCGGCGTCTTCGGCCAGGGCGGCCAGAGCCAGCAGGCCCAGGGCTCGGGCTTCGTCTACGACACCCAGGGCGACATCGTCACCGACCAGCACGTGGTCGACGGTGCGACGGCCATCTCGGTCAAGTTCGCGAACGGCGCCTCCTACAAGGCGACGCTCGTCGGATCGGACGCGTCGAGCGACCTGGCCGTGATCAAGGTCAACGCCCCGGCTTCGCTCCTGCACCCGCTCGGCCTCGCCGACTCGAGCAGGGTCGCGGTCGGCGACGGCGTGGTCGCGATCGGCAGCCCGTTCGGCCTCCAGGGCACGATCACCTCCGGGATCGTCAGCGCTCTGCACCGTGACATCACGGCGCCGAACAACTTCACCATCACCGACACGATCCAGACCGACGCCGCGATCAACCACGGCAACTCGGGCGGCGTCCTCCTCGACTCGTCCGGTCACGTGATCGGCGTCACCGCCCAGATCGACAGCGAGTCCGGCGGCAACGACGGCGTCGGCTTCGCGATCCCGTCCAACACCGTGCGGTCGGTCGTGTCCCAGCTGGTCGGCGGCGGCTCGGTGCAGCGTGCCTACCTCGGCGTTCACATCCAGACGATCCCGAGCGACGCAGCGGCGCAGATCGGCGGCGTCGGCGGCGTCGAGGTGACGAGCATCGTCGCCGGTTCCCCGGCCGCGAAGGCGGGGCTCAAGGCCGCGACCGGCTCCCAGGTCGTGAACGGTCAGCAGTACGCGACCGGCGGTGACGTGATCACCGCCATCGACGGCCACTCCGTCTCGAGTGCCGACACCCTGCAGACCGAGGTCGCAGGCAGGAAGCCGGGAACGAAGGTCACGCTCACCGTCACGCGCAACGGCTCCACGAAGACGATCACCGTCACGCTGGGCACCCGCCCTTCCTGACGAGTACGGCTCCTTCCTCCCACGGCGGCCCGCCGAGCGCAGATGCTCGGCGGGCCGTGCTGTTTGGCCACGATTTTGCGACGATGACCGTGTGGATCAGCGGGTCAGCCTGATCACCCTCGGGGTGGCCGACCTGGGTCGCGCGCGGGAGTTCTACTGCGCCCTAGGCTGGCAGACGCGCGCCGAGCCGGGCGACGACGTCGTCTTCTTCCAGGCGGGCGGGATGATCGTCGGGCTCTGGGACCGCGCGCGGCTCGCCGAGGACTCGGGCGTCGAGGACTCGGGCGGCTGGGGCGGCATCACGCTCGCGCAGAACGTCGCGACGCCCGACGAGGTGGACGCGGCCATCGACGGGGCCCGTGCCGCCGGCGCACGCATCGTGCGCGAGCCCGCCGAGACGTTCTGGGGCGGGTACTCGGCCGTCTTCCACGACCCCGACGGCCACGCGTGGGAGATCGCCCACAACCCGCACTGGACGCTCGCCGCCGACGGCTCGATCAGCCTCGGCGGCTGAAGGCTTCTGCTCGCGCTCCGGCCCCGACTCGCTCAGCCGCTCGTCTGCCGGCGCCGCAGCACCCGCTCGTCGCCGATCCGGCGCGTGACGCCGTCGGCGTCGAGGCGTTCGAGCAGGAGTTGGGCGGCGCGGCGGCCGATTCCGAGCAGGTCGCGGAAGCGGGCAAGGGTGATCCGGCCCGCCGCCTCGCATTCGGCGACGAGCGCCTGCCGCGCCTCGTCGAACGCGCTGGCCGAGACCGCCATGCCGTCCCCGAGGCGGACCAGGCGGCCTTGCTGCTCGAGGAAGAGCGCGAGCTTCGCATCCTCGACCTTCACCGGCTCCAGACCGAGCCGTGCCTCCAGCTCCGCAGCCGCCTCCTCGCGCTCTCCGAGCGACGCCGCCGCGCCCGGCCGGTACAGCTTCGAGCCCCTGCTCTCGAGCCCGAGCAGCGGCACGACTGCCGCCGCCCACGGCTCGGCCGGCGCGTGGACGCCGGGGTCGAGCGGGTCGGCCTCGTCGAGCCGTCGTTCGAGCTCCGCCCGCAGCTCCTGCAACCACTCGCTCGAGAAGACCCAGTCGCCGGCGCGCTCGACACCTGCTGGATCGCCGTCGAGCACGTGTCGCAGGTCGGCCAGCCTGACCGGCGCGTAGATCGTGGCCGCGACATCGCCGCGCTCGATGCGCTCGATCCGCTCCGCGCTCGCGTGGCGCGGGGGAGAGGGGTCGAGCACCCGCCCCCCGCCGAGCGTCGTCTCGCCTCGCAGGACGACCCGATCGCCCCGTGCGGCCACGGCGGGAGAGGAGAGGCGAAGCTGCGCCGCGCCGTCTCCGATCCGGCGGACGACGGCCGGGATCTCGGCGGTGCCGTGATGGACGTGCAGGCGCGCGCCGTCCTTGATCGTCTCGAGCTCGTCGAGCGACACGTCGAGGCGGTAGCTGACGGGATAGGCGCCCGGAGCGATCAGCGCCAGGCCGCGATGGAGACTGCCCCGGTCGACGCCGGGAAGGCTCACGGCCACGCGCTGCCCTGCCTGTGCGCGCTCGACCGGCCGGTCGTGCACCTGCACACTGCGAACGCGAACCGGCCGGCCGCCCGGCTCGACCCGCAGCTCGTCTCCGTCCCCGATCGAGCCCGACCAGAGCGTCCCCGTCGCCACCGTGCCGATGCCGCGCAGCGTGAAGACACGGTCGACGTGGAGGCGCGCCGGCCGGTCCTCGGGCTCGGCGTCGACCCGGTCGGCGGCCGCGGCCAGCTCCGCTCGCAGCTCGTCGAGCCCAGCGCCGGTCTTCGCGCTGACGGGAACGACGGCGGCGCCGGGAACGAGCTCGCGCGCCTCCTCGACGGCAAGCTCGAGCGTCTCCTCGTCGACCGCGTCCGCCTTCGTCACCGCGACGACGCCCTGCTCGATCCCGAGCAGCCGGATGATCGCCAGGTGCTCGTGCGTCTGCGGCCGGGCGCCCTCGGCGGCGTCGATCACGAGCAGGAACAGGTCGATCCCGGTCGCGCCCGCGATCATCGTGCGGACGAAGCGCTCGTGTCCGGGCACGTCGACGAGCGACAGCCGGCGTCCGTCCGGAAGCTCGAGCGGCGCATAACCGAGGTCGATGGAGATCCCGCGCGCCTTCTCCTCGGGCAGCCGATCCGTGTCCTTCCCCGTCAGCGCCCGCACGAGCCACGTCTTGCCGTGGTCGATGTGGCCGGCCGTGCCTACTGTCAGCGGCATGCGTGCGCCGCGGCGACGGCGGCGGCGACCTCGTCGATCTCCCCTTCCGCCAGCGTGCGGCAGTCGAGGAGCAGGCGCCCGTCGCGGACGACGCCGACGACCGGCGGCTCGCCGAGTCGGAGCGGCCCGGCGAGCGACTCCTCGACCGCGCAGGCGAAGCTCTCGAGCTCGACGAGCGGCAGCGCACCGCCCCCGACCCGCGCCACCGTCTCCTCGATCGTCCCGCCCACGAGCCCGGCGAGGCGCTCTGCCCGTGCGCGGACCGCGTCGGCCGGCTCGTCGATCATCCGCAGCACGGGGATCTCGGCGCGTGCCCGGGGCGGGTCGAGGTAGAGCGTGAGCGTTGCTTCGAGCGCAGCGAGCGTGAGCTTGTCGGCGCGCAGCGCGCGTTGCAATGGATGGCGGCGGAGCCGCTCGACGAGCTCGGCACGGCCGACGACGATTCCGGCCTGCGGGCCCCCGAGCAGCTTGTCGCCGGAGAAACAGACGAGGTCGGCCCCGCCCTCGAGGCTCTCGCGCGCGGACGGCTCATCACCAAGTAACAAGTTGTTACTTGGCACGAGGTTTCCGGAGCCGAGGTCGTCCACCAGCGGAAGGTCGTGAAGCCGCGCCACGTCGGCGACGTCGGCGAGCGAAGGCCGGTCCGTGAAGCCGACGACGCGGAAGTTCGACTGGTGGACGCGCAGGATCAGCGCTGTCTCGGGCGCGACGGCGCGCTCGTAGTCGGCGGCGCTCGTACGGTTGGTCGTGCCGACCTCGACGAGGCGCGCACCCGAGCGCGCGAGCACATCCGGGATGCGGAAGCCGTCGCCGATCTCGATCAGCTCGCCGCGGGAGACGAGCACCTCGCGGCCCTCCGCGAGCGCAGCCAGCGCCAGCAGCATCGCGCCCGCGTTGTTGTTGACGACGAGCGCCGCCTCCGCGCCGGTCAGCCGGCCGAGGATCGCCGAGACGTGTGCCTGCCGCGAGCCGCGCGCACCCTGCTCCAGCGAGTACTCGAGGTTCGAGTAGCCCGACGCGACCTCGCGCACGCGGTCGAGCACCGAGGCCGGCAGGGGCGCCCGCCCGAGGTTCGTGTGCACGATCACGCCGGTCGCGTTCAGGACGCGCCGAAGCCGTGGAGCCCGTAGCCCCTCGACCTCGGCCGCGAGCGCGGCGCGGAGGTCGCCCGGCTCGGTGCCGGCGCGGATCTCGGTCCGCGCGCGGTCGAGCACGGCACGCGCTGCGTCGACGGCCAGCGGATCGTCGAGCCCGCGCGCCAGCTCGTCCACGGAGGGGAGGTCGCGCAGCTGCACTAGCTCGCAGCCGCCTCTGCGTCCTCGACGACCGCCGAACAGTTCTGCTCGTAGCAGTCGAGCACGAGGCGGACCGCCTCGGCCGGGTCGTCCGTGAGCGCGAGCAGCAGCACGTCATCGGGCGAGATCAGCCGCTGTGCGATCAGCTTCTCCTCGACCCAGTCGCGAAGGCCGCTCCAGTGCGCCGAGCCGACGAGCACCACGGGGAAGTGGCGGATCTTGCCGGTCTGGATCAGGACGAGCGACTCGAACAGCTCGTCGAGCGTCCCGAAGCCGCCCTCGCAGAGGACGAATCCTTCGGCCGCCTTCACGAGCATCGTCTTGCGCGCGTAGAAGTGGTGGAACGTCAGCGAGCGGTCGAGGTAGCGGTTGACGCTCTGCTCGTGCGGAAGCTCGATGCTGAAGCCGATCGAGAGCCCGCCCGCCTCCTGGCAGCCACGGTTCGCGGCTTCCATGATCCCCGGGCCGCCGCCGGTCACGACCGCGAAGCCCGCCTCGGCGAACTGCCGCCCGATCTCGCGAGCGCGCCCGTAAGCCGGGTCGCCGTCTCCGATCCGCGCCGAGCCGTAGACGGTCACGGCCGGACCCCCGATCGCGTCCACGGCCTCGAAGCCGTCGCGGAACTCCTGGGCGATCGTCGCTACGTGCCGGTCGAGGTCGATGTCGACCCGCTGGAGAATCGCCCGGTCGTCGTCGCGTTCGGTCACAGACGGTGCTGAGGAACGTGCGAGGCGATCATCCCCGCGACGAGCGCGAGCGCAAGACCGACATAGGCGGCGCCGACGACGTAGGACCGGGGCTTCGCGCCGCCGCGGTAGAGGTAGTTGAAGCAGCGGTAGATGTGTCCGCCGTCCAGAAATCCGATCGGGAACAGGTTGAAGAGGTTCAGGAAGAAGCCGGTGAAGCCGATCGCCTGCAGCACGGGCGAATCGGCAGCTTCACCCGCCACCCAGAACGCCACCGCTGCGATTGCGCCCACGAACGGCCCCGCCAGCGCGATCCACGCGTGACGCCAGGGCGTCAGGTTCTCGTTCTTGAACGAGACGTACGCGCCGAGGAACGGCACGAACACCGGCAGCTTCGGGTGCATGCCCAGGCGCCGCGCCTCGAGATAGTGACCCATCTCGTGAGTCAGGAGCAACGCTACGAGCCCGAGTCCGAACTGCCAACCCCAGAGGAGGGCGTAGCCGCCGAACGCGATGAAGATGCTCGCAAACTTCGCAAATGCGAAGCCGTACTTGGCCGCCGCCCCAAGGCCGACGATGACCGGCCCGAGTAGCCGCTTCGACACCTCGCGCCAGTTCGTGCCCGGTTGGATGGGCTCGTAGTCGCGCGTGATCTCCGGCGGCTCCATGTGCTTACGGTAGCTCGGGGATCGGCCCCGGGGCTAGGAGCCCTGCCCGATCCACTCCTCGCCGCCCTCGTACACCTCCTTCTTCCAGAGCGGCACGATCTCCTTGAGCCGGTCGATCGCGTCCTTGCAGGCGGCGAGCGCGTCGGCCCGGTGCCGGGCGGAGACGGCGATGACGACCGAGATGCCGCCGATGTCGACGCGGCCGGTGCGATGCGCAATCGCGACCTCGCACAGGTGGTAGCGCTGCTTCAGCTCGTCGGCCAGCTCAGCCATGACCTTCTCGGCCATGCCGCCGTACGCCTCGTACTCGAGGTGGTGGACCGTGCGATCTCTCGACCGGCGCCGCGTCGTCCCGATGAAGGAGGCAACCGCCCCCGCCTGGTCGTTGCGAGCCTCCTCGATCACCGCGGCTGGGTCGAGCGGCTCGCTGCTGAGCGTGAAGGCGCCGCCCGAGACCGGAGGGATGAGCGCCACCTCGTCGCCGTCCGCGAGCGGCCGGCCCTTCTGGGCGTATTCGAGGTTGACCGCGTACAGCAGACCCGGCGGCTCGTCGCCGAGGCCCAGCGCGCTCCAGACGTCACCGACGACTCCGACACCGTCCAGATCGCGCTCCGACCAGCCGGCCCGCTCGCGGAGCCCCGCAAACAGCTTCACGGTCACCTTCACGATGCAAGCGTACGATCTGGGCGTGGCGACGAGCGAGAACGAGCGCGTGACCGACTCCGGCATCGAGATCGAGCCCGTCTACACGGCCGACGACATCGCCGGCCTCGAGCTCGAGCCGCCGGGCGAGTACCCGTTCACGCGCGGGCCGTACGCGACCATGTACCGAGGGCGCCCGTGGACGATCCGGCAGTACGCCGGCTTCGGCTCGGCCGAGGAGACGAACGAGCGCTTCCGCTATCTCCTCGACCGCGGCCAGACGGGGCTCTCGATCGCGTTCGACCTCCCGACACAGCTCGGCTACGACTCGGACGATCCGCTGGCCGCGGGTGAGGTCGGTCGGACCGGCGTCGCCATCGACTCGATCGAGGACATGCGAATCGTCCTCCACGGCATGCCCCTCGACCGCGTGTCGACGTCGATGACGATCAACGCGCCGGCGTCGCTGCTCCTCGTGCTCTACGAGCTCGTCGCCGAGGAGCAGGGCGTCCCGGGGTCGGCGCTCCGCGGCACGGTGCAGAACGACATCCTCAAGGAGTACATCGCCCGCGGGAACTACATCTTCCCGCCGCGACCGTCGATGCGGATCACGACCGACGTCTTCACCTACTGCGCGGAGCGGCTGCCGCACTGGAACACGATCTCGATCTCCGGCTACCACATCCGCGAGGCGGGCTCGACCGCAGTCCAGGAGGTCGCGTTCACGCTCGCCAACGGCATCGCGTACTGCCGCGCGGCGGTCGATGCGGGTCTCTCTCCGGACCTCTTCGGCGAGCGGCTCTCCTTCTTCTTCAACGCGCACAACCACTTCTTCCAGGAGGTGGCGAAGTACCGCGCGGCGCGCCGGCTCTGGGCGCGGATCATGCGGGAGCGGTTCGGTGCCACCAACCCGCACGCGTGCGCGCTCCGCTTCCACGCCCAGACGGGCGGTTCGACGCTGACGGCGCAGCAGCCCGAGAACAACGTGGTGCGGGTGGCGATCCAGGCGCTCTCCGCGGCCTGCGGCGGTGCGCAGTCCCTGCACACGAACGGGTTCGACGAGGCGCTCGCGCTGCCGAGCGAGCGGGCGGCACGGATCGCGCTCCGCACGCAGCAGGTGCTCCAGCACGAGGCAGGGGCGACCGACACCGCCGACCCGCTCGGCGGCGCCTACTTCGTTGAGGCGCTCACGGCCGAGATCGAGGAGCGCGCCCTCGAGCTGATCGACAGGATCGAGGAACTCGGCGGCGCCGTGGCCGCGGTGGAGCAGGGCTTCGTGCAGCACGAGATCGAGGAAGCCGCGTTTCGGTACGCCCAGGAGGTCGAAAGCGGCGAGCGTGTGATCGTCGGCGTCAACGCGTTCACGGAGGACGACAGCGGCCAGGTCGACCTGCAGCGGATCGACCCCGAGATCGAGCGCCGCCAGTTCGCGCGCACGGCTCGAGTCCGCGCCGAGCGCGACGGTGCTGCCGCGGAGCGGGCGCTCGCGGATGTTCGCGCGGCCGCGGAAGGCACGACCAACCTGCTCGTGCCGATGCGCGAAGCGCTCCGCGCCCGCTGCACGGTCGGCGAGATCTGCGGCACCCTCCGTGAGCTGTACGGCACGTACGACTCGCACCGTCCCGAGCCGAGCTTCTGAGCTCCCGGCGCGCGTTCCACGGCCGCTCTTTGCGCCCTCTGGTCGGGGCACCCCGGCCCACCACCCACGTTCGATCGTAACGCGAAATTTCGCACGCGTGTGTGACCCGACCGTGCCGATTCCGTCACGATTGCTCCACAGGTGCGGATCCTGCTCGTCTCCCAGATGTACCCCGGCCCGAACGATCCCGATCTGGGGACGTTCGTCGCCCAGGTCGAGCGCGCGCTCGTCGCGCGGGGTCACGAGATCGCTCTGGCAGTCCTCGACACTCGCGCGGGCGGAAGGGCTAGGTACTCGACGCTCGCGAGCCGAGCCGCCCGCACCGCTCGCACCTTCCGGCCGGACGTCGTCTACGCGCACTTCCTCGTCCCCGCGGGGCTGATCGCCGCGCTCTCGTCACGCGCGCCGCTCGTCGTCACCGCTCACGGCCAGGACGTCCGCAACGTCGGCGCGATCCCGGGTGTAGGAGCCGCGACCCGCTACGTCGTGCGGCGCGCCACGACCGTGATCGCGGTCTCCGACTACCTACGGCGCGAGCTCGAAGCCCGCGCGCCTGACGCATGCGGCAAGACCGAGGTGATCGACTCCGGCGTCGACCTCGAGCACTTCAGGCTCCAGCCCGCGCGGGAGGACGGAGCCGGCGGGCCGGCATTCCTGTGCGTCGGGGGCCTGACCGAGCGGAAGAACGTCGTCCGGCTGGCCGACGCGTTCGAGCTGGTGGGCGACGGGACGCTGACGTTCGCGGGCGAAGGACCGCTCCGAGGGCAGCTCGAGGGCAGGCCGGGAGTGACGCTCCTCGGAAGCGTCCCACAGGGCCGGATCCCGGCGCTCCTCGCGGCGAGCGACGTTCTCTGCCAGCCGAGCCTCGTCGAGCCGTTCGGCCAGGCGCTCCTCGAGGCAATGGCCTGCGGGCGGCCGGTCGTGGCGACCTCGGTCGGCGGGCCGCCGGAGTTCGTGCCGCCCGAGGGTGGTGTCCTGATCGACCCGCTCGACGTCCCTGCGCTTGCCGAGGCGATGCGCGCGGCGGCGCGACTCCCGCGGCCGAACCAGGCGGCCCGCGCCGCGGCCGAGCTCCACGACGTGCGGATCCAGGCCGAGCGGATCGAGGCCGTGCTGGAGCGGGCGGCCCGAGCCGCCCGCTCCTAGGGGCGCAGGGGAGCGCCTAGCTGGTTGCCGCCGGGGGCTCGGTGCTCGGCTGCTTCGGGTCGCGGCGGAGGGCCTTCATGTCGTCGCTGAGATCCGTGCCTCCCTTGATCACGATCGAGTAGATCAGCCACCCGATGATCGCTCCGGCCCCGGGGCCGACGACGTAGATCCAGAATCCGTGCCACTGATCGCCCACGAGGGCAGGTCCGAGCGACCGCGCCGGGTTCACCGACGATCCGCTGAACGGGATGATTGCGAAGTGGATCGCGATCAGCGTGAGCGGGATCGAGATCAGAGCGCTCCCGCCGAACCTGTCGCTCTTCGTCGAGTGCAGGATCACCAGGACGAAGATCGCGCTGAACGTGATCTCGAGGAACAGCGCAGGCCCGTATCCGGCGGTTGGATACGTCGCGGTGGCCTTGACGAGGTCGTGGTTGAACGGGACCAGCAGCAGGAGCGACGCCATGATCGCTCCGGCGAACTGGAAGATCCAGTACCCGAGCAGATCCTCGAACGACAGTCTGCGGTCGAGGAAGAGCCCGAGCGAGACGGCCGGATTGAAGTGCCCGCCGGAGATCTCGGCGAACATGTAGAGCGCCGCCAACAGGGACAGGCCGAACGCCGAACGGCACGATCAGCTCGACGGCGTTCAAGCCGGTCCCCGTTCCGTACGGGAAGGCCTGCACGACGTTCAGCGCCGCGATGATCGCGGTCGATCCCCCGGCGACGAGGACGAACGTGCCGAACAGTTCGGCCAGATACCGTTGCCATTGCTTCACTCGCGGACTCCCTCCATGACGCGGGACGGTTCGAGCGAAGCGTGGCAGCGCGACCGGATGGAACGGGCGAATCAGCCGTCGGGCGCGGAGAGCCGGTCGAGATCAGCGAGGCGAACCTCGACGAGAGGCCCGACCGCGTCCTCGAGTCCGGCCTCGCGTGCGAGCGCCAGCGCCTGCTCGTAGCTCTCGCGCACCTTCTCGACGCCGACGCCCTGCTTCAGCCGGTTGTCGCCGGTGACGAGCAGATGCTGGATGCGCTCGCGGAAGTCGTCGGTCAAGGCTCCGGTACTCTAGGCACGCGATGTTGCAAGTGCTCGCCGTCTGGCACGTTCTCGTCTCGTTCGCCCTGATCGGGCTGATCCTGATGCACTCGGGACGCGACTCGGGCTTCGGCGGGATGGGCTTCACGCCCGCGTCCCAGGGAGGAACGCACATCGTCGAGCGCAACCTGACGCGGCTCACGCTCGTCGTCGCGACGGTCTTCTTCGTGGACACGATCGGGCTCTACCAGCTCCTCAAGTAAGTCCGGCCGCCGCGTAGCCCGTCGCTAGAATCCCTCCCGCACCGGCGCTGGTGGCGGAATTGGTAGACGCGCAAGGTTGAGGGCCTTGTGGGTGAATAACCCGTGGAGGTTCAAGTCCTCTCCAGCGCACTTCTGACTGGACGGCGGCGGGGCGGGAGCCTCGCCCTTGACGCCGTCCGGGCTCCTCGCTAGCCTGATCGAACACATGTTCGCCGAAAGGAGCGAGGTGCTCACCCCGAGACAGCGACAGATCTGGGACTACGTGGTCGACTACGTCGACGGGCACGGCTACCCGCCGACGGTGCGGGAGATCGGTGAAGCGGTCGGTCTCGCGTCTCCCTCGACCGTGCACGCGCACCTCGCGAACCTCGAGCGCGCCGGCCTGCTTCGACGCGACCCGACGAAGCCGCGCGCCCTGGAGCTCATCGGGCGCGAGCGCAGCGGCGCGTCCCGGCCGACGCCCGAGACCCATGTGCTCCCGGTTCTGGGCCAGATCGCGGCCGGCGGGCCGCTGCTCGCCGAGCAGTCGATCGAGGGCTACCTCGGCGTGCCCGAGCCCCTCGCGCGGGGCGGCGACGAGTTCATCCTTCGCGTTCAAGGCGAGTCGATGGTCAATGCCGGCATCCTCGACGGCGACTACGTCGTCGTCCGCAGGCAGCAGGACGCTCAGAACGGCGACATCGTCGCGGCGCTCGCCGGCGAGGACGACATCGCCGACGAGGCGACCGTGAAGCGCTTCTTCCGCGAGTCGGGCCGGATCCGTCTGCAGCCCGAGAACGATGCGCTCGAGCCGATCTACGCCCCGCACGTGCAGATCCTCGGCAAGGTCATCGGCGTCTTCCGGAGGCTTTGATGGGAGCCCTCGTCGAGCTGAACCGGTCGCTCGACCAGGAGCTGTATGCCCTCGTCCGCGGCGCCAGCCTCGAATGCCTGGTCTGCGGCGAGTTCGTCCTGCGGTTGCCGGACGCGTCGATCTTCTGCCCCGAGTGCGGCTGCGCGCTGGGGATGGAAGCCGCCGCCGCGGGCTACAATCAGGACGCAGGCCGGGTGACCGCGCGCTCAGGCGACTGAGCTCGAGGAAAGTCCGGACACCGAAGGGCAGGATGCTGGGGAGACCCCAGGCGGCGAAAGCCGACGGATAGTGGCACAGAAAGGAGACCGCCACCGGCGACGTTCTCTCCGGAGACGCCGGAGGTAAGGGTGAAACGGTGGGGTAAGAGCCCACCAGCGCCGTGGTGACGCGGCGGCTAGCCAAACCCCGTCCGGTGCAAGGTGAAGCAGGCCCCGATGACGCTGCCCGCCGAGGGGCCGGGTACACCGCTCGAGCCGACCGGGCAACCGGCGGCCTAGAGGGATGGTCACCCTCGACAGAATCCGGCTTACAGGCCTGCTACCACGAAGCCCCCGCAAGGGGGCTTCGTCACACCGGGACGTAGTTCTCGGCCTCGTCGAGGATGCCCCGGAGGTCCGCGGGCCTCGTGTACATCGTCAGGCCGCCGTTCTCGTCTCGCGGCCATTCGTCCCGCGGCCGGTCGCGGTAGAGCTCGACGCCGTTGTGATCGGGGTCGCGGAGGTAGAGCGCCTCGCTGACGCCGTGGTCGGAGGCGCCGTCGAGCCGGATGCCGGCCTGGCCGAGCCGCCGGAGCGCGTCGCCCAGGGCCGCGCGGCTCGGATAGCGGATGGCCACGTGATACAGGCCGGTTGTCCCCGGTGGCGGCGGCGGGCCTCCTTTCGACTCCCAGGTGTTCAGCCCGATGTGATGGTGATAGCCGCCGGCGGAGATGAACGCCGCCTGGTCACCCATGCGTGTCTGAAGCTCGAAGCCGAGGACGCCGCAGTAGAAGTCCAGGGATCGGTCGATGTCCGCAACCTTGAGATGGACGTGTCCGATGGTCACGCCGGGATCGATGCTCATCCGCGTCCTCCGAAGCCCTCGAGCGCGGCACCGACGAGGCCCGGCAGCGTCTCCAGGTTGTAGCCGCCCTCGAGCACTGCCGCGAGGCGAGGCGACATCGCGGCCGTCCTCCGGGCGAGCTCCCGGAAACCGTTCGCCGTCACGCTCATCCCCGCCAGCGGGTCATCCTCGTGCGCGTCGAAGCCGGCCGACACGATCACGAGGTCGGGGCCGAAGCGGTCGAGTGCAGGCGCCACGACGTGATCGAACGTGCGCAGGTACTCCTCGTCACCCGAACCCGCGGACATGGGCACGTTCACGATCGTATCCGCCTGCTCCTGCGGCCCGCCGCTGCCCGGGTAGAACGGCCACTGGTGGAGCGAGACGAAGAGCACCGTCGGGTCGTCCCAGAAGACGTCTTGCGTGCCGTTCCCGTGATGCACGTCCCAGTCGAGGATCGCGACGCGCTCGAGCCCGAGCACGGCCTGTGCGTGTCTCGCTGCCACGGCGACGTTGCCGAAGATGCAGAAGCCCATCGCGCCTCGCGGCAGCGCGTGATGGCCGGGAGGCCGGGCAAGCGCGAAGCCGCCGATCTCGACCGCCTGGATCGCCGCCCCCGCCGACAGCAGCGCTGCCTCGAACGTCGTCTCCGACGCCGGGGTGTCCGCGTCGAGCCAGGTGGGCGCCGACACCGACCGCACGACCTCGACATAGGCCGCGTCGTGGCAGCGTTCGATCGCGTCGACCGGTGCGGCCTCGGCCTCGCGCCACTCCGGGAATGCAGCCTGCAGGACACGGAGGCGCTGCTGCGTCTCCGGATGGTGCCCGGTCGGGTGGAGCGTCGTGAAGCCGGCGTGGCTCACGAGCTCGATCGGGCATCAGCTCCTGAGCGCGCGAGTGTCGCTAGCCGACCGGCCAGCTGGCCGAGGCCCCACGAGTCGGCGAGTGATGACGCCTCCGCCCACGTCGGGGTTTGTTGGGCAAGGGAGGGGAGAGGGGCGGAGGCGTCGAGAGTGGCTATTCGACGGTAGAGCCGGAGTTCCTCCGCCTGCGCTTCGAATCGCCCTGCGGCCAGAGCCGCCTCGAGCGAGCCGTACTGGTTGAGCACGTCGGCGGCCGTCTTCGGGCCGACCCCGCGCGCCCCCGGAAGCTTGTCGGACGGATCGCCGCGAAGCGCGATGAAGTCGGGGACCTGCGCGGGATCGACGCCGTAGCGCTCTCTGACCTCGGCCGGCCCGATGCGGGCAAGCTCCGACACGCCGCGCACAGGCTGCAGGATCGTCGTCTGCTCCGATGCGAGCTGGAACGCGTCCCGGTCGGACGTGGCCACGGACACCGTCCCGCCGCGCTTCTCCTCGTCCTCCGCGGCTGCGGCGAGGAAGTCGTCGGCCTCGTAGCCCGCGGCCTTGGCGACGGCGAACCCGCAGGCGGCGACGAGCTCGGGCAGCATCGCGAGCTGCTCGAGCAGCGCCGCGTCGAACTGGCGCCCGGACTGGTAGGGCTCGAATGCCGTGTGCCGATAGGTCGGCTGCTCCAGCGTGTCCCAGGCGACGAGCACGGCGCGCGGACGCTCCGTATCCCACAGCCGCGTGAGCATGTTGGCGAAGCCGATGATCGCCCCCGCCGGCCGTCCGCCGGCGCGTTTCAGCGTCTTCGGCAGGCCGTGGTAGGCGCGGTGCGCGAACGAGTCGCCGTCGATGGCGAGCAGGGCACTCACAGGCTGTCGTGTAGCGACTCGATCGCGGCCATCAGCCGCTGCGTCGCCGTCTCGACGGAGTCCTTCGGCGGCAGGCCTACGAGGTCGTCGGTAGGAATCGGCGGCCCGTAGGCGACCGCGAGCTGCGGGAAGCTCAGCATCCGGTCGGTGCCCTTGATCGCTGCGGGCACGAGGGGCACGCCCGCTGCGAGCGCGATGCGAGCCGAGCCGTGGTGCGCGCGGGGCGTGAACTTCTTCCGAAGCCCCTTCTGCCTTCGCGTGCCTTCCGGGAACATGGCCACGATCTTTCCCTGCTTGCAGAGGCTGACCGCCGTCTGGATCGCCTGGATGTCGGACTCGCCCCGTCGCACCGGGAACGCCCCACCTGCGCGCAGGAAGGGCGCGAGCACCGGGTTGAAGAGCTCCGACTTGCCCATGAAGTAGAGTTGCTGCCCGGGCCAGAGCGGGAAGCCGAGCGGCCAGGGATCCACGTTCGACGAGTGGTTGGCGGCAAGGACGGCGCCTCCCTTCGGCACGTTCTCCGCTCCGGTCGAGCGCAGCCGGTACAGCCCGTGGAAGACCGGCCAGCTGAGGGCGGCGGCGAAGTTGTAAAAGGGCGTCGGCACTGTGTCGAGACCGTAACGAACCCGTCGCAGGCGGTAGAACCAGAACGTCGTCCTCTGGCCCTGGCGCTAACGTGTCGCGACCGCCCAGTCGGGCGGAAAAACCGAAATGGCCGCCAAGACGGACGGAAAGCGCAGGCTCGTGATCGTCGAATCGCCCGCCAAGGCGCGGACGATTGCGGGCTACCTCGGCCCCGACTTCGTCGTCGAGTCGAGCGTCGGACACATCCGCGACCTGCCCGAGCGAGCGTCCGAGATCCCCAAGGAGCAGCGCGCCAAGTACGGGACGCTGGGCGTCGCGATCGACGAGGGCTTCGAGCCGTACTACGTCGTCGACGCCGACAAGAAACGCATCGTCGCCGACCTCAAGCGCAAGCTGAAGGACGCCGACGAGTTGTTGCTCGCGACGGACGAGGACCGCGAGGGCGAGGCGATTGCCTGGCACCTGCTCCAGGAGCTCCGGCCGAAGGTGCCCGTCCGGAGGATGGTTTTCCACGAGATCACGCGCCCAGCGATCGAGCGCGCGCTGGAGAACACCCGCGACGTGGACGTGCGGCTCGTCGACTCGCAGGAGACCCGGCGCATCCTCGACCGGCTCTACGGCTACGAGATCTCGCCCGTGCTCTGGAAGAAGGTCATGCCGCGCCTCTCGGCCGGACGTGTGCAGTCCGTTGCGACGCGGCTCGTGGTCGAGCGCGAGCAGGAGCGCATGCGCTTTGTCTCGGCGTCCTACTGGGATCTCGAGGGCACCTTCGATCCAGGCGCGTTCCGCGCGCGGCTCGTCCAGCTCGACGGCAAGCGCGTTGCGCAGGGACGCGACTTCGGTCCGGACGGGGAGCTCAAGTCCGACCTCGCCCGGCTCGACGAGCAGGAGGCGCGCTCGCTCGCAGCCGGTCTCGACGGAGCAGCGTTCGCGGTGCGGTCGGTGGACGAAAAGCCGTACTCGCGCCGCCCCTCGCCGCCGTTCATGACCTCGACGCTCCAGCAGGAAGCGAGCCGCAAGCTCCGTTTCACCGCGCAGACGACGATGCGGGTCGCACAGCGGCTCTACGAGCGGGGCTACATCACCTACATGCGCACGGACTCGACGTCGCTCTCGGAGGCGGCGCTCACCGCTGCGCGGCGCCAGGCGACGGAGCTCTTCGGCCCGGAATCGGTGCCGGATGCCCCTCGCCTCTACGACCGTAAGGTCAAAAACGCGCAGGAGGCGCACGAGGCGATCCGCCCCGCCGGCGACCGCTTCCGCACGCCCAAGGACACGAAGCAGGAACTCGATCGCGACGAGCTCGGCCTCTACGACCTCGTCTGGCGGCGGACGCTCGCGTCGCAGATGGTCGACGCCAAGGGTCGCACGGTGTCGATCCGGATCGGCGCCAAAGCCACCGACGGCAGGGACGCGGAGCTCGGCGTCTCGGGAACCGTGATCACGGTTCGCGGATTCCTCGTCGCCTACGAGGAGGGCCGCGACGACGAAGCCGACGACGGGGCGCCGCCGACCCTCCCGGACCTAAAGGAAGGCGACCGCGTCCGGCCAACGGAGCTCGAGCCGCAGGGTCACGAGACGACCCCGCCGGCGAGATACACGGAGGCGACGCTCGTGAAGGCGCTCGAGGAGCGAGGCATCGGACGCCCGTCGACCTACGCCTCGATCCTCGCGACGATCGTCGACCGCGGCTACGTGGTCAAGCGCAGCACGGCGCTCGTTCCGACCTTCCTCGCCTTCGCCGTCACGGCACTGCTCGAGCAGCACTACGGCGCACTTGTCGACTACGACTTCACGGCGCGAATGGAAGACGACCTCGACCGCATCGCCGCGGGCGACGAGGAGCGGGTCGCGTGGCTGACACGCTTCTACAAGGGCGACGACGGCGACCCGGGGCTGCACCAGCTCGTCACGGAGCACCTCGACGAGATCGACGCCCGCGCGGTCAACTCGATCGAGATCCCGCGCTCCGACATCGTCGTGCGCGTCGGCCGCTACGGGCCATATCTCGAGCGGGGGGATCAGCGCGCGCCGATTCCGGCCGAGCTGGCGCCGGACGAGGTGACGGCCGCGGCCGCCGAGGAGCTCCTCGCCAAACCGGCCGAGGGTCGCGAGCTCGGCGCTCATCCCGAGACCGGCCGCCCGATCCTCGTTCGAAACGGCCGCTACGGCCCGTACGTGACCGAGGAGCTCGACGAAGGCTCTGAGGAGAAGCCGCGCACCGCGTCTCTGCTGCCGTCGATGTCGCCGGAGACGATCACCCTGGAAGAGGCTGTCCGCCTCCTGGAGCTGCCGCGGGTCATCGGAGTCGACCCGGCCGACGGAGAGGAGGTCGTCGCGATGAACGGCCGTTACGGCCCATTCATCCGCAAGGGCGAGGAGACCCGGTCGCTCGAGAGCGAGGACCAGCTCTTCTCGATCACGCTCGAGCAGGCGCTCGATGTGCTTGCCCAGCCGAAGACACGTCGGGCGCGCGGCGCAGCCAAGCCGCCGTTGCGCGACCTCGGCGCCGATCCGGCCAGCGGCCGGCCGATCCTGGTCAAGGAGGGACGCTTCGGCAGGTACGTGACGGACGGCGAGACGAACGCGAGCCTTCGCGGCGGCGAGACCGTCGAGGGCCTGACGCTCGACCGCGCCGTAGAGCTGCTCACCGAGCGACGCGCGCGCGGTCCGGCTGCGCGCCCTCAGCGTCGCCGCGCGCGATCTTGATGCAAAAGGTTTACAAAGGCTCGCACACAGTTAAGAGGCGGCGTGCAAACCTTTGCAGCGCACGTACGTCACCGGAAGGTGAGTCGAGGAGCACCCGTAGGAGACGGCCCGTCCGGGCGACACGGAATACTGCTCCGCTACGGCCCGTTCGGTTGTTACGAAAGACCCGAAGAGGGGGAAACGATCTTCTGGCACGACGAGGAGATACCCCCTAGAGTCAGAACGAACGTCGGATAGTCGCCGATAAGCGATCGAAAGGACGAGAGGTCCCGTTGACCCCGAACCAGTTCCAGGAGTTGCTGGAGAGCGAGCAGGCACGAGTCCTCCTCGAGGGCGCTGAGGAGCGCGGTTACGTGCTGCCGGCGGAGCTCGAGGTCTTCGCGCTGGAGCACGATCTGGCCGACGAGGACGTCGAGGCGCTGACCCGCGAGCTGGAGGCGATCGGGCTCGAGGTCGGCCAGCCGGCGGCGGACGAGCCGGAGGCCGCGGCACCGGCGCTCAACCTCGAAGCGGCCGAGATCTCCGGCGCAGCGGACAGCCTCCAGCTCTTCCTCGCGGACGTGGGCAAGCACAAGCTGCTGACGGCGGCCGAAGAGGTCACCCTGGCGAAGCGCATCGAGCGCGGCGATCCGATCGCCAAGCGGAAGATGATCGAATCGAACCTGCGGCTCGTCGTCTCGATCGCCAAGGGCTACCGCGGGCTCGGCGTCCCCTTCCTCGACCTGATCCAGGAAGGCACGCTCGGTCTCAACCGCGCCGTCGAGAAGTTCGACTGGCGCCGCGGATACAAGTTCTCCACCTACGCCACGTGGTGGATCCGCCAGTCGGTCCAGCGCGCCGTCGCCAACCACGCGCGTACGATCCGCGTGCCTGTGCACGTTGTCGAACGCCAGCAGAAGCTCGGTCGGGCGGCCCGCCGGCTCGAGGTCGAGCTGGGCCGCGAGGCGACGAAGGACGAGCTGGCCGAGGCCACCGGGTTGCCGATGCAGCACATCGACGAGGCGCTCGGTGCTGCGCATGCGTCCGTCTCGCTCAACCAGACGGTCGGCGCCGACGACGAAGGCGAGCTCGGCGACCTCTTCGCCGACCGCGAGGCCGCGGATCCGTTCGACGAGGCCGAGGAGTCGCTGCGACGGCAGGGCGTCCGTCGTGCTCTCGACGCGTTGCCCGAGCGAGAACGCCGCATCCTGGAGCTGCGGTTTGGCTTCGAGGGCGAGCCGTGGACGCTGGAGGCGATCGGCAACGAACTCGATCTGACGCGTGAGCGCGTCCGACAGCTCGAGAGCCAGGCGCTCGCTCGCCTCGCGGCGTTGCGTGAGCTTCAGACTGTCGCCGCGGCCTAGCTCGTAGCTCCAGCGCTATCAGCGAAGCGCCGCTAGTAGGCGATTCTCAGGCCCTTCCGTTTTGTCGTCCCTCGAATGTGGGGGCCTTGCTCCTAAAGGCAAAGCTCGGTATGGCCGATAGCCGGATCGTGGACGCTGCAGAGCGCAACGAGATCCTGAGTCGCTACGCCGATCACGCACGGCGCTTCGAAGCTGCCGCCGCGCGTCGCTCGAGTCGGAGTGCGGAGATCATCCCTTTTACGGCCCCGCTACGGGAGTTGGAGCAGGAGCCGACGCCGCGGGAGGTCCAGGTGCTCCAGCTGATCTCGGAGGGCCTGGTCAATCGCGAGATCGGGAAAGTGCTCTTCCTCTCAGAGGAGACGGTCAAATCTCACGTTCGGCACCTACTTGCGAAGCTGCAGGCACGCTCACGCGCCCACGCCGTTGCGATCGGCTTCAGACGCGGCATTCTAGGCTGAAGGCGCTGCGGCACGGCCCGGCGTGGTCCGAACCGGCGCTGGTTCTCTCAGACCCTCGTTTTGCGACAGACGTCACACACCAATCCGACTGCCCTCAACGGGGGCGAGATCGGTCGGAACGCGAACGGTCGCTTCGAACGTTACTCAGCTACCAGCCCGTGTAACCACCCGGAAGTGGTCGCATGAAACTCCTCTCTCGAGGGACTAACGGCAGGCGCAGTTATACAGCGCCTGGTGGCTAGGTGCAAGGAATGCCGCCTAAATCGGCGCTCTCATGGGGGACTGACCCCGCGCGGCGCGCTGCGCTCTACTTGTTCATGCTGGGTCTCATCGCGGTTGCTTTGGCTGCGATAGCCTTCAACCACGGCTATCGCTTGGAAGACCCTTGGGCAGTCGCATTGCTCGCGATAGCAGCTGCCATATCGGAGCGACAACGGGTCTCGCTAAGCAGCGAGACGCAAGCTTCCATCTCAGCAATCCCAATCCTCTTCGCTGCGGTGCTGTTTGGCCCTCTTGCAGCGATGGTCGTTGCTGCTCTCTCCAATCTGGGCGCGTTCGGCAAGCCACACATGAAGTGGGCTGTCTACACGTTTTCACGCTCGATCACCGGAGGATTAAGCGGCTTCATCGCAGCCTCAGCATCGTGGTTTGTCAGCGGGGAGCTTGGAACGGTTGCCCTCGGAACCGTGCTTGGAGCTCTCGCGGCGGAGGGCTCGGAGATGCTCTTCTACGCGCTCACCATGAGAGTGAGGGGCAAGGACACGATCAATTCCGTTCGGATGGTCGCACCTCTGGCGTTCGCTTCCCTTCTGCTTTACGTACCTCTTGTGGGCCTATTCGCAGCCGCCTACCTCCGTGTTTCTCCGTTGACTCTCCCTCTATTTCTGGTTCCCGCGCTTGCAGCCCAGCGCCTTTTCGGGATGTATCAAGACCAGAGGCGACTTGCATCCGATTTGTCTGCCGTCAACTCGCGGCTGGAGCGGGCAAACCTTTCGTTCGCCACCGCCCTCGTTGCCACGCTCGATGCTCGGGATCGCTACACGGCCGGTCACTCGGCTGCTGTGGCCATCTACGGACGCGATATCGCAGCCCGGCTCGGGTTGTCGGACGAGGAGCAGCAACTCGCGCACCAGTGCGGGCTCGTGCACGACATCGGCAAGATCGGTCTGCCGCCGGGGCTGCTCGAGAAGCCCGGTGCACTCACGCTCGGCGAACGCCGACAGATGGAGAAGCACTCCGAGATCGGCGAGCGCATCCTGGACAAGGTCGAGGACTACGCGGAGATCGCCAAGATCGTCCGGCACCACCACGAGCGCTGGGACGGGCAGGGCTATCCCGACGGCATCGCCGACCACGAGATCCCGCTGATCTCGCGGATCATCTCGGTCGCCGACGCCTACAACGCCATGACCTCCGACCGGCCCTACCGCGATGCGATGCCGAGCCGCGTCGCGCGGATGCGCCTGGCCCAGGGCGTCGAGTCGCAGTTCGACACGACGATCGTGGCCGCCTTCGAGGCGATCCTCGCCGGCGCGGACGAGGAGTACCGGACCGGGCGGCGCGCGGACTTTTCGCTCGCCGATCAGGACGTCTACTCCGAGCCGACGCCCGCGCCTGACCCCGAGACCGCACCGAAGCCTGAGCTCGCGCCTGTTGAGCCGAAGATCGCCGACGTCGCCTAGACGCTCGCCTGCGCGCGGTCGCTCAGCAGGCTGGGCGCAGCGCGGGCGTAGTCGAGGCCTGACACCCAGGTGAGGATCAGTGCGACGAGCAAGGCCCACCACGCAGGCCCGGTGCCCCAGGCGCCGGCGGCGGCGAAGCCGCCCACTGCGGCCGCGACCGCTTGAGCCCACGCCTTCAGCTTGCCCAGGTCGCGCGCGTGGATGACCACGCCGCGCTCGAGCGCGGCGAGTCGCAACCCGGCCACAAGCAACTCGCGGACGACGATCAGCGCGACCATCCAGGCTTTGAAGACGCCCACGAGCATGATCAGCGCCGACAGGGTCAGGATCTTGTCCGCCATCGGGTCGAGCAGCGACCCGAGCTCGGATGTACGTCCCTGCCGCCGGGCGAGCCAGCCGTCGACCTGATCGGTCGCCATCGCAGCGATGAAGACCGCAGTCGCCCAGTAGGCGTGATTCGGGAAGTTCCACGCGTACAGGACGATGACGAACGGCACGGCCGCGGCCCTGGCGACGGTCAGTTGATCCGCGAGGCTCATCCCGCGAGAGAATATGCGGCCCATGGCTTCGATCTCGAAAGTGCTCGTCGCGAACCGCGGCGAGATCGCGGTCCGGATCTTCCGGACGCTCCGCGAACTCGACATCGAGGCGGTCGCCGTCTACTCCGACGTGGACCGGGATGCGCTCCACGTGCGGGCCGCGGACGAGGCGTACGCGATCGGGCCTGGGCCTGCGGCGCAGAGCTATCTCGTCCAGGAGCGGATCGTCGAGACGGCGCTGCGGGCGGGTGCCGACGCCGTCCATCCCGGCTACGGGTTCCTCGCTGAGAACGCCTGCTTCGCGGCAGGCGTCGAGGCGGCTGGGCTCGTCTGGATCGGGCCGCCGCCGGCTGCGATCGAGCTGATGGGGTCGAAGACGGCCGCGCGACGCGCGATGCAGGCGGCCGGCGTTCCGATCGTGCCCGGCACGACCGAGCCGATCGACGCCGCTGCACAAGTGGTCGAGCTCGCACGGGAGATCGGCTATCCCGTGCTGATCAAGGCCGCGGCAGGCGGCGGTGGCAAGGGGATGAAGGTCGTGCGCTCGGACGACGAGGCGGAGCGCGCGTTCGAGTCGGCTCGACGGGAAGGCGAGGCGTACTTTGCCGACGCGTCGGTCTACGTCGAGCGCTACCTGGAGGATCCTCGGCATGTCGAAGTGCAGGTGCTGGCCGACGCCCACGGGAGCGTCGTCCACCTCGGCGAGCGGGACTGCACGATTCAGCGGCGACACCAGAAGCTCGTCGAGGAGACACCGTCACCGGCCGTCGACGACGAGCTTCGCGCCCGCATCGGGCAGATGGCGGTCGACGCAGCAAGGGCGGCGGGATACCGAAGCGCCGGGACGATCGAGGGCTTGCTGACGCCGGACGGCGAGTACTTCTTCCTCGAGATGAACACCCGCATCCAGGTCGAGCACACGATCACGGAGGCGGTCACCGGGCTCGACCTCGTTCGCGAGCAGCTTCGGATCGCAGAAGGCGAGCCGCTGTCCTTCCGCCAGGAGGACGTTCGTTTCTCCGGCCATGCGATCGAGTGTCGGATCAACGCCGAGGATCCCGCGAACGGCTTCCTGCCCTCGCCCGGCCGGATCACGAGCTACCGGGAGCCGGGCGGGCTCGGCGTTCGCGTCGACTCCGGCGTCGGGCTGGGATCGGAGGTCGCCGGCCTCTACGACCCGCTCGTGGCGAAGCTCATCGTCCACGACGTCGACCGCGAAAGCGCGCGAAAGCGCATGCTGCGCGCGCTCGACGAGTACGAGATCGCCGGCGTGACGACGTTGCTCGGCTTTCATCGCGCCCTGCTCAAGCAGGCGTGCTTTGTCGACGGCGCCACGTGCCACGGCATCGTCGAGTCCGAGGCGCTCGTAAACGAGGCGGCAGCGCTCGGCGGTCGATCGGCAACGCAACCGTCCCCGGACAGAGCGGCCACACGCGACCGGCAGCTCGTCGTGGAGCTGGACGGCCGCCGCTTCGACGTCCGGGTGCTCACGCCCGAGGCGGCACACGCGGTGCTCGGGCGCCGACGTCGGGAGCGGGCTGCAGAGCGGGGCAGCGGCCCGGCGGGGCGCGACGCGGTCGTCAGCCCGATGCAGGGAACGGTGCTGGAGGTGCGTGTCGCGAACGGCGACGACGTGAGCGCCGGCCAGGTCCTCTGCATCGTCGAGGCGATGAAGATGGAGAACGAGATCGTCGCCCACCGCGACGGCGTCGTCACGAGCCTGTCGGTCGCCTCAGGCCAGCCGATCAAGACGGGCCAGTTGATCTGCGTGGTCGAGGCCGGGCGCACCGAACCCGACGGCTAGACTCGCCCCCGGCCATGGACCTGTACGAGTACCAGGGCAAGGAGCTCTTCCGCCGTCACGGCATCCCCGTCTCCGAGGGACGGCTCGCGACGAGCCCGGAGGAGGCGCGTGCCGCGGCCGCGGAGCTCGGCGAGTCCGTCGTCGTGAAGGCCCAGGTACTGACGGGTGGCCGCGGGAAGGCCGGCGGTATCAAGCTCGCCGAGAGCCCGGCCGAAGCGGAAGCGCGCGCCGGCGACATCCTCGGCCTCGACATCAACGGCCATGTCGTCCGCAAGCTCTGGATCGAGCGCGCGTCCGACATCGCGCGCGAGTACTACCTCTCGATCACCTTCGACCGCGGCGAGAAGAAGCCGCTGCTGATGTTCACGACGGAGGGCGGTATCGACATCGAGGAGGTCGCTGCGACCAAGCCCGAGGCGCTCGTCAAGCTGCATGTCGATCCGCACGAGGGGTTCCAGCCGTGGCAGGCGCGGCGGCTCGTTTACGGCGCCGGCGTCGAGGATGCGGGCGAGCAGAAGCAGATCGCCGAGATCGTCGGTCGGCTGTACGCGGCGTTCGTCGACTGCGACGCGATGCTGTGCGAGATCAACCCGCTGATCGTCACGCCCGACGGCGAGGTGCGCGCCCTCGATTCGAAGTTCACGGTCGACGACAACGCGCTCTTCCGCCACGGCGACATCGCCGAGATGCGCGATCCGGAGTCGTATCCTCCCGAGGAGCGAGCTGCGCGCGAGAAGGGCGTGACGTACGTCAAGCTCGACGGCGAGGTCGGGATCCTCGGTAACGGGGCGGGCCTCGTCATGTCCACGCTGGACGTGATCGCGCTGGCGGGTGGCCGCCCCGCCAACTTCTGCGACCTCGGCGGCGGCGGCGACGCCGAGGGGGTCGTCGACGCGCTCGAGGTGATCACCGCCGACCCGCAGGTGAAGTCGATCCTGTTCAACATCTTCGGCGGGATCACGCGGTGCGACGAGGTGGCGCGCGGGATCCTGGCTGCGCTCGAGCAGATGACGATCGCACAGCCGATCGTCGTCCGCCTCGACGGCACGAACGCCGAGGAAGGCCGACGCCTCCTGGCCGAAGCCGCCCCGCCGAACCTCTACACCGAGCCGACGATGCTCGACGCGGCCCGCAAGGCCGTGGAGCTGTCGCGATGAGCGACGTGTGGTCGGAGCGGGCGCAGCTGTACCGCGAGAGCGCCGCTCACCGCGAGGGGCCTGACCTCGACGTGCTCGTCGAGTGGGTCGAGCAGGCCGGGGCGAGCACGGCGCTCGACGTCGCGACGGGCGGCGGCCACGTTGCGCGGCGCCTGCGCGACATCGGCGTCAAGGTCGTCACGACCGACGCAGCGCCCGGCATGCAGCCGGACGTGATCACGCGCGCCGAGCATCTCCCCTTCGACGACGGGAGCTTCGACGCGGTCGTCTCGCGGGTCGCCCACCATCATTTCGACGACCCCGGTGCAGCCGTGGACGAGATGGCGCGCGTGAGCGGCGCCCTCGTGGCCGTTGTCGACAACCTGTTCATGAGCGAGGAGGCCGAGGAAGCCGACTGCCTCCGCGATCCGTCTCACGTCCGGAACTACACGGAGGACGAGTGGCGCGCGATGTTCGAATCGGGCGGCCTGCGGGTCGACGAGGTAGAGCACTTCGACAAGCCGATCGAGTTCCAGCCCTGGCTCGACCGCGTCGGCTGCGAAGGAGGCGACGCCCGGCGCGTGCGCGAGTTGCTCGCCGACCGGATCGAGGACGGATGGGTCAGGCTCGAGCGAATCGCGCTGAAGGGCTTGAAGACCTAGTGGCGATCATCGTCGACCGCGACACCCGGCTCGTCGTCCAGGGATTGACGGGCCGGGAGGGCTCGTTCCATGCGACCCGCAACAAGGCGTACGGGACGCAGGTCGTTGCCGGCGTCACGCCCGGCAAGGGCGGCCAGGACGTCGAGGGGATTCCCGTCTTCGACACGGTCTCGGACGCCGTCGACCGGGCAGGCGCGAACACGGCGATGATCTTCGTCCCGGCACGCTTCGCGACCGACGCGATCTACGAGAGCGTCGACGCCGGCATCGCGACGGTGATCTGCATCGCGGAGGGCCTGGCGGCCCACGACATGCTCCGTGTCTACAACTACATCCGCCCACGCGACGTGACCATGCTCGGGCCGAACTGCCCGGGTGCGCTCTCGCCCGGCAAGGCCAATGTCGGGATCATCCCCGCCGAGATCTTCAGCGAGGGGAACATCGGCCTCGTCTCGCGCTCCGGCACGCTCACCTACCAGATCGGTCACGAGCTGACGCAGCTCGGGCTCGGCAACTCGACCATCGTCGGCATCGGCGGCGATCCGGTCGTCGGCTCGTCCTTCATCGACGTCCTCGCGAAGTTCGAGGCCGATCCGGAGACGGAGTACGTCGTGATGGTCGGCGAGATCGGCGGTGACGAGGAGGAGAAGGCGGCGCGGTTCATCCAGGAGTCGATGACGAAGCCGGTGCTCGCCTACATCGCCGGCTTCACGGCGCCGCCGGGCAAGACGATGGGACACGCGGGCGCGATCATCTCCGGCTCGTCCGGAACGGCGCAGGCGAAGAAGGAAGCGCTCGAGGCGTGCGGCGTCACGGTCGGGACGACGCCGACCGAGGTCGCACAGCTCGTCGCCGGCGTCGCACGCGGTGTTTGAGAAGTTCCGCGCCGAGTGGCGCCGGGGCCGTGCTCTGAAGACCCTCAAGCCCGGTGAGCGCCAGTACTGGGAGTGGGACAGCAAGACCGAAGCGGGCACGCTCTGCGCGTACCTGAGGTTCGACCCGGACGGAGACGTCCTGACGCTGACGTTCTTCGAGATCTGGGGGAAGGATCCCGAACGGGTCACCTATGTCGGTACCCGGCAGGGCGTTCCCAGGGCCGAGCTCGGGCTGAAGGGAGCCTTTGCCTTCGTCGGCATCGTCGCCGACCTGGCGCTCGACGGCGGTTTCAGCAGGCTGCGGTTCACGGGCCAGCGAACTCGCCGGCGTCGGAAAGAGGCGCAGAACGTCGAGTTCGACCTCGCTCGCTTCCGACGTGCTCGCGGGGCCGCTCGATAGGATTCGCGGGTCGTTTCGTCAAGGAGAGGGAGGAAATGCACGCCTGGCTGATTGCTGCACTCGTCGTCTCGTGGGTCATCGTGGCGGTGCTCGCGGGCCTGCTCTTCATGATGGTCAAACAACACGGTGAGCTGATCCTGTATCAGCAGGACCTCGATATCCGGCTGGAAAAAGGCGCGTACCAGACCGGCCGGAACGTCGAAGGAGCGATCCGCGACCGCGAGGAGGAGCAAGGCCAGCCCGACTTCTCCGGGTTGCCGCTCGGAAGCGAGGCGCCGGCATTCGCACTCACCGATCTCGAGGGGCAGGAAAAGACGCTCGACGACTATCTCGGGTCGCCGTTCGTCGTCGGCTTCTTCAACACGGACTGCGGTTACTGCAAGGATCTCTCGCCCCAGCTCGGCAAGCTTCCCAAGAAGAGCCATCCGCTCGTCCTGATCTCGCACGGCGACCTCGATGCGAACCGGACGATGGCGAGGAGCGACAAGTGGTCGTGCGACGTCGTCGTCGAGGAGGAGTGGGACGTGGCCGCGCAGTTCAAGTCGGCGGGTACGCCGTCCGGCTACCTCGTCGGCGCCGACGGCAGGATCGCCAGCAAGCAGGCGATCGGCAGCCAGGCGCTGTTGGAGCTGCTCGAGATGGAGCCGCAGGTCCCGGAGCCGGGCGAGAACGGCGACTCGACCGACGAGCACGGGAACGGCAACGGATCGGGGCCGGTCGCGACGCCGGTGAACAGGCGCGATGTCTCCCAGAGCCGCCTTCCGCGTGACGGACTCGCGGTCGGGACGATTGCGCCCGCTTTCGCGCTCGAGGATCTCCAGGGCAAGACCCGATCCCTGCTCGACTACCGCGGCAAGCGCGTCCTGCTGGTGTTCTCCGACGTCACGTGCGGCCCGTGCGAGCAGCTCGCCCCCGAGCTCGTGAAGCTCTACGAAGAGCGGCCGGACGACTTCGAGATCGTCATGATCAGCCGCGGCGAGATCGAGGAGAACAAGCGCAAGGCGAAGGCGTTCGGATACTCGTTCCCTGTCCTCCTCCAGAACGGATGGGAGATCTCGAAGGAGTACGCGATGTTCGCGACGCCGATCGGCTATCTGATCGACGCCGACGGGATCATCGTCAAGGACGTCGCACAGGGCAACGAGGCGATTCTCGCGCTCGCCGACTAGCTCGCACCGACGGAACGACGAAGGGCTCCCTCTCGGGAGCCCTTCGCATGAAACCGTGGTGCGAGGCTCTACTTGTGAGCCGCGGTCTTCGGCGTGGTCAGCGGCTTGGCCTGACCGATCGAGCCCTGCTGGCAGTACGGGAAGCAGAGCGGCCCGTATCCGTCGAAGGTCTCGCAGCACGTGGCCGTGGTGCAGACCGTGCCTGCCGGGCAGTCGCGCTGGCGACTGCACGGCGTGCCACTGATACAGAAGTCGTTCTCGATGCAGGCACCGACGGGTGCCCGTGCCGGCCTGATCTTGCCGTAGTACAGCGTTCCACAGAAGCAGGTTCCGTCCACCGGGCCGTTGTCGTACCCGCAGAGCTTCGCCTGGTTGCTGCCGATGCAGATGAACCCGGTACCCGAGCAGGAGGCGTTCGATGCCTTCCGCCTGACCGCTGCACCGGCGCGGCCAGGCATGAACGCGGCTAGCGCTCCCGCCAGGCCGATCCCACCGACCTTGAGCGCTGTCCCGCGGGAGACACCACGTGACTCCTTTACGGGCTCGCCCGAGTCGGCGTAAAGCTCGTCAATCTCCCGCATGCGTCCTCCTTGAACGAATCGGGGCTTGGTTGAGGCCATGACGCTAACCGATGAATCGGCTGTTGTCCAGCGTTCTCCCGCTGGTTCGATGCCGGTCGCGCCGCTCCTGCTCACGTCCAGGTGGCATGGAGACGGTTCACCTCGCGGAAGCGCCAGCCCTTGACCTCGACCGGCTCGCCCGGAGTCAGCCGCACGCCGGGCAGCCGCTCGACGAGCCTGGCGAGCGCGGTCGCCCCCGCTTCCCGGGACAACCAGGCGCCGAGGCAGAAGTGGACTCCCGAGGCAAAGGCGATGTGCATGCCTTCGTCGCGGTGGAGGTCGAACCGGCTCGGCTCGGTGAAGCGCCCCTCGTCACGGTTTGCGGACGCGACGATCGCTGCCACGTACCCTCCGGCGGGAATCTGGACGCCGGCCAGCTCGACGGGGCCCGTCGTCACCCGCGGGACCATCCCGACCGGCGAGGCCCACCGCGCCGCTTCCTCGATCGCCGGGCGTGCGAGGAAGAGGTCGGCTTGCAGCTCGAGGAGCTGTTCGGGGCGGCTCAGCAGGCCGAGCAGTGCATGCGCCATCAGGTCGCGGAGCTCGTGCAGTCCGGCGGCGAGGAAGACTTTCAAGCTCCCGCGGATCTGCTGCTCCGTGAGGTCTCCGCCGTCGTCTCGCCATTCCGCCATGTTCCGGAACAGGGACGAGTCCGGCGCGCTCGGCGGAGGGCCGAGCTGCCCGTTGATGACCCGATCCATCGCCAGATCCACCTTGTGGGTTTCGTCGGACGCCAACCGGGTCTGGAAGGAGTCTCCGACGTAGTCGACCCACCTGCGCAGGTCGGCGGTGGCCATGTCGAGCCCGGCGACTGCCTTGAGCGTCTCGGCTGCGAGAGGCTCGAAGTACGCGTCCATGAGCTCTGCGGAGCCGTTCGCCGCGAACGAGTCGATCAGTTCGTCGGCGACCTCGGGTACGAATCCGCGCACGAAGGCCTGGACCGCCTGGGGCTGGCAGGGAGCCTGCATCGCCGCTCGCATACGTGCGTGCTCGGAGCCGTCCGAGAACAGGATGCTGCCGGCGATATCGGCGAGCGTTCCCGATGCAACTCGTGCGCTGAACGTGTCGTCGTCCTTCAGCACCGCTGCCACGTCGTCCCAGCGGGTGACGAACCAGAAGTGGTAGATCGCCGGCACGTACGCGACAGGGTGGTCCTTGCGGAGCTGCCGCCAGATGGGAAACGGGTTCGCGTCCAGCTCGTCGAGGGGAAGCTCGACAGGCCGCAGACGCCGCCTGGACCGTGGCAGCCTCAGCGGCACGTCAGCGGCTCGGCCGAACGCTCACGTAGACGCTTCCGTCGCGCGCCTCCACCCGGTACGTCTCGAGCGGCTGCTCCGCAGGTGGGTGCGTCACGGCGCCGGTGCGGCAGTCGAAGCCGGAGGAGTGGATCGGGCACCAGAGCACCCCGCGATCGACGAACCCCTCGCCGAGATCGGCAAGCTCGTGAGGGCAGAGCCCCGTGAGCGCGAACAGCTCGCCACCCGTCCGCACGAGCAACCGGTCAGGGTCGGGCGACTCGACGCGGAAGCGCTTCGTGCCCCCTTCCTCGATCTCCTCGACCCCGCAGACGCGAACGAACTCGCCTGACACGGGGCCGTACGATAGCGAGATGGCGCTCGCCGACGTCCCGGCCGTCTATGTCATCGGCGCGCCCCGCAGCGGGACGACCTGGGTGCAGCTCATGCTCGGCAGCCACCCGGAGGTCGCGACGCCGGTGGAGCTCTCCTTCTTCTCCGACTTCGCGGCTCCGTGGTACGGCGCCTGGGACCGCGCCTGTGCCGGCGGAGCCGGCCAGATCAAGCCCGCCCACTGGGGTCTTCCGGCCGCTCTGACCGAGGAGGAGTTCGAGCAGGCGCTGAAGGACGTGGTCGAGCGGGTCTACCGCTCGCTGCTGGCGGCCAAGCCCGGTGCGCGCACCGTCGTCGAGAAAGACCCGCAGTACTGCATGTGCGTCGGCGCGATCGTTCGCACCGTTCCACGGGCCCGCTTCATCCACGTGCTCCGGGACGGCCGCGACGTCGTCTGCTCGACGGTGAGGGTCTCCGAGAGCTGGGGCAGTGTCTGGGCGCCCGGCCGCGTCGCGGGCGCGGCGGGGCTGTGGCGGCTGTTCACCCAGTCTGCGCTGCGGGCGCGCTCCGCCCCCGGCGGCTACATGGAGATCAGGTACGAGGATCTGCTCGGGAGCTCCGGCCCCGACGTCCTGCGCGAGGCGCTCACCTTCTGCGGCATCGACGACGATCCGGTGGTCGCCGGGGAGCTGTTCGAGCGCTACAGCTACCCGGCGCACAGCAAGTCCGAGGTCCTGAGCGGCGGCCTCGTATGGACGGGCGAAGCCGTTCGCGCCGGAGCCGACACGTCGTTCCCCGACGACTTCATCGGCCAGGCAGCGGCCGGTATCTGGGAGTCCGAGCTCGGGCGTGAGGACAGGCAGGAGTTCGATTCCATCGCCGGGGAGCTGCTCGTCGAGCTCGGGTACGAGGACGATCGATCGTGGGCGGGCGCAGGGGAGCGGCCGCGCCGGCGGTGGTCGCCGCTCCCGACCCGTCGCTAGACTCGTTCCGTGGGGGTGATCTCGTTCGCACGCGGCGTTCCGGCGCCCGAGTGCCTGCCGGTGGCCGAGCTGGCCGACTGCGCGCGGGCGGCGCTCGAACGCGACGGCGAGACGATCCTCAACTACGGGCCGGTCGGCGGCTACGGGCCGCTTCGCGAGTGGCTCGCGGAACGCCACGGCGTCGAGCCCGGCCGCGTGCTGGTCACGAACGGCTCGCTCCCCGGCCTCAACCTCGTGCTCGCGCACTTCGCGGCGCGCGGGCGGGTCATCGTCGAGGCGCCGACCTACGACCGGCCGCTCAAGATCGCAGCCAGAATCGGCGCCGACGTACGGGCGATCCCGCAGGACGACGATGGACTCGACGTCGACGCCCTCGAGCACGAGCTCCGGCGCGACCCGTCCCCGGCCTTCCTCTACGCGCTGCCGACGTTCCAGAACCCGAGCGGGCGGACGCTGCCGCTCGAACGCCGCCGCCGGCTCGTCGAGCTGGCGAGAGAGCACGCGCTGACCGTGCTCGAGGACGATCCCTACGGCCGAGTCCGGTTCGACGGCGAGCCCCTGCCGACCCTGCATGAGCTCGACGGCGGGGAGCACGTGCTCTACTCGTCCTCGTTCTCCAAGATCGTCGCACCGGGGGCACGCGTCGGCTACTTCGTGCTGACCGCCGACGTCGCGGCCGCGCTCGACTCGACGGCTCAGAACGTCTATCTCACTCCCGCGCTGATCGGGCAGGCGACCGTCTACGAGTTCATCCGCCGCGGCAGCCTCGAGCCGAACATCGCCCGCGTCTCCGAGCTACTCAGGGCCCGCCGCGACGCGATGCTGGAGACGCTCGACCGTGAGCTGCCGGGCGGCAGCTTCAGCAGGCCCGAGGGCGGGTACTTCGTCTGGCTCGACTTCCCGGGCTCGGTCGATGCCGGCGAGTTGCTGGCGCGCGCAGAGGAGGCCGGAGTCACCTTCGTGCAGGGCTCGGACTTCTTCCAGGCCGGAAGCGGCGGCGGGAGCAGCTCGGCCCGGCTCGCGTTCAGCTACGTCTCGCCGGACCAGATCCGCGAGGGCGTGTCACGGCTTGCGGCGCTTCTTGCTCCGGCGCTGCCGGTATAGGTGCGACGCGAGCACGCCCGCGAAGACCCCGACCAGCAGCACGAGTAGGACCGACCAGATCAGCGAGACGCGCGCGGTAGCGAAGACGAAGTCGACGGAGATCGCCTTGCTGTTCCCGACGACGAACGCGACCGCGTAGCCGACGAAGAAGAGCAGCGCGGCCACCAAGAACCAGAAGCGCCACGGTGAGCCCGTGTCGACCGGCTCCGGCGGCGCAGCCGGCGCGGGCTGGGTGACGGGTGCGGACTCGGCCGGGGGCGGCTGCTCCGGCGGCGGAGTCTCGGCGGGCTCGTGCTCGCCGTCCACGCCGGGCTAGGCAGCCTGGTGCTGCGAGAGGAAGCGCGCGCCGACGTTGGCGACCGCGGCGCGCTGGACGAGCGGTGCCTGGATCGGAGGCGTGAGCGCTCCCCGGACTCCGAGGCGGAACGTCGGGCAGGGAGCGTCGAGCTGGAGGGCGCAGAGCGCCTCCTGGTGGAAGTAGCAGTCCTTGCAGTGTAGTTTGGGTCGTTTGCTCATTCTCTCTTTCGCTCTAGTGGTCTGAGAGGCGGAACAGAGGCTCGATATTAGGGCGCGCCCGCCGCGATGCAAGGGGGGCCGTGTACGAAAAAGACGCTCGTTGCGGGCACTTCCGGCGAGCCCGAAAGTGCTCGCCGGTCAGCGTTTCGGGGGCAGAATTGCCAGCGCGTGCAACGCCTGTCGAAAACTCTCCACAGGGATCACCCGGACGTGTCCGGCGTACCGCTTGGCGACCTTCGCGTTATCCCCAGCGGGGACGAGCATGATGTCAACACCCGATCTGCGTGCACCGAAGATCTTCTGCCTCGCGCCGCCGATCGGGCCTACGGCGCCGTCGAGGAAGATCTCGCCCGTCGCCGCCACCTTGTAGCCGCGGTCGACGTCGTGCCCGAGCTTCTCCATCACCTCGAGGGCGAACGCGAGCCCCGCCGAAGGCCCGCCGACATTGCCCGTGTCGATCGAGACCCGGAACGGGAGCTTGATCTGCGCGGCCTGTTCCAGCAGGACGCCGACGATCGGACGCGACGGCTCCTGCGGATCGGCGATCGTCTTCAGGACGACCGTCCGGAGCTCCTTGGCGTTGCGCACGCCGAGCGCGACCTTCGTGCCCGGCTTCCGCTTGCGCAGCGCCGTCCGTGCCTGCTCCGGCGTCTCGACGCGGAGGCCGTCGACCGACACGATCACGTCGCCGGGGACGAGCTTGCCCTGGGCCGGCGTGCCCGGTCCGATCGCGACGATCAGCGCTCCGGCGGCCGCGACCCTCACCTTGTACCCGAGCTGCTTCAGGGCGACCGCGGCCGCGATCTGCTGCGAGGTGGCCATCTGCTGCAGCTCGAACTGCTGCGTCTGAGACTCGCTGACACCGGGCTGCTGGATGGCGGACGAGGGCTCGAAGGTCGCCCCGTCGTCGGCGACCCCGTGGAACATGTCCTCGAGCAGCGTCGCCTTGCGCTCGATCACGTCGAGGTAGTAGATGCCTCCGCTGTCGTGATCCGGCTTCGCGCCCTTGACCTGGACGACGTCGGCCGCCGGGTGGGCGTTGTCCGGAAGCAGCACGTACGTGTCGGACGGCCAGCGCCACAGGACGAGCCCCGTCGCGGCTACCGCGACGAGGAAACCGACGCCCAACCACTTCGCGATGCTGCGTCCGCGCGGGCGCGCCATCTCAGAGGAGCGAGCGGGTCAGGCCGCCGTCGACCGGCACGACGGCTCCGGTGACGTAGCTCGCCTGGTCGGACGCGAGGAAACAGACGACGCGGGCGATCTCGGCGGGGGTTCCGAAGCGTCCCAAGGGGATACGGGCCTGGGCCGCGTCGCGTACCTCCTGGGGCGCGGCCGAGTAGAGCTGCGCCAGCCTGTCGGTGTCGATCTGGCCGGGAGCGATCGTGTTGACAGTGGTCCCCTTCGGGCCGACCTCGCGTGCGAGCGTCTTCGCCCAGCCGACGACGCCGGGGCGGACAGCGTTCGAGAGGGCGAGCCCGTCGATCGGCTCGCGGACGGAGCTCGACTCGATGTTGATGATGCGCCCACGGCCCGAGCGCTCGAGGTGCGGGAGGCAGAGGTTGGTGAGCCGCACGACCGGCAGCAGCAGGAGCTCGACCGCGTTCTCGAACGCGGTCGCGTCTGCTCCGGCGGCCGGACCAGGCGGCGGGCCGCCGCCGTTGTTCACGAGCACGTCGACGCCGCCGAACGCCTCGACCGTCCGCTCGACGAGCTTCTCGAGATCTCCGGGCACGGTCAGGTCGCCGCGGACCGAGAGCGCGCCGATCCGCTCCGCCTCGCGCTCGAGCAGGTCGCGCCGCCGCGCGAACATGGCCACGTTGGCGCCTTCTCCGGCCAGCGCCTCGGCGATCGCGAGACCCATCCCGGACGAGGCTCCGCAGACGATGGCCGTCCGGCCGACGAGTCCGAGATCCACTACGCGAGGGACAGTACGCCGACGACCTCGCGTACCGCGTCGGCAGAGGATGCGAGCGCAGAGCGCTCCTCGTCGTTCAGCTCGAGCTCGACGATCTCCTCGACGCCGGCCGAGCCGAGCTTGACGGGAACGCCAATGTACAGGCCGTCGATTCCGTACTCGCCCTCGAGCAGCGCCGTGCACGGCAGCACGCGCTTCTGGTCGAGGAGGATCGAGTCGACCATCTGCGCCACGGCCGCGCCGGGCGCGTACCAGGCGGACGTGCCGAGCAGGTTCACGACCTCGCCGCCGCCCTTTCGCGTCCGCTCGACCATCGCCTCGATCCGTTCGGCGGAGACGAGCTGCGACAGAGGCACGCCGCCGACGGTCGTCGCCGAGACGACGGGCACCATCTGGTCGCCGTGGCCGCCGAGGACGACCGCCTGCACGTCCTTCGCGGAGGCGCCGGTTTCCCAGGCGATGAAGGCGCGGAAGCGCGCCGTGTCGAGGATCCCGGCCATGCCGAAGACCCGCTCCTTCGGGAACCCGGCCGCGTGCTGCGCGACGTGGCACATCGCGTCGAGCGGGTTGGTCACGACGAGGACGACCGCGTCGGGCGACTCGGCGACGGCGGAGCCGGTCACGGCGCCGACGATGTTCTCGTTCGTCGTCACGAGGTCGTCGCGGCTCATGCCGGGCGAGCGCGGCTTGCCCGACGTGACGACGATCACGTCCGAGCCTGCGGTCTCCTCGTAGCCGTTCGTGCCGACGATGGTCGGCTCGTAGCCGAGCACTGGGCCGGCCTCGTTCAGATCGAGCGCCTTGCCCTGGGGCAGGTTCTCGATGATGTCGACGATGAGGACGTCGGCGTAGTCGCGGCGCGCGATCTCCTGGGCCGCGGTCGTGCCCACGTTGCCGGCTCCGATGACGGTGACCTTCTTGCGGCCCGGCCGCGCGTTGAAGTCGTGGTAGCCCTTCTGATCTGCCATCAGGCCGTTGCCTCCAGTTTCTCGATGATCGCGTCGGCGACCTCGCTGGTGCCCACGGCCGTCGGGTCGTCGCGACTCGGCTTCATGTCGTAGGTGACGCGCTTGCCCTCGCGGATCACGTCCGCAACGGCCTTCTCCAGCCGGACTGCCGCGCCTGGCTCGCCGAGGTGCTCGAGCATCAGCTTGCCGGAAAGGATCATGGCGATCGGGTTGACCTTGTCCTGGCCCGTGTACTTCGGGGCCGAGCCGTGCGTTGCTTCGAACACGGCCGCATCGGCGCCGACGTTGGCGCCGGGAGCGACGCCGAGGCCGCCGACGAGGCCGGCGGTCAGGTCGCTGATGATGTCCCCGTAGAGGTTCGGCAGCACGAGCACATCGAACTCCTCCGGCCGCTGGACGAGGCCCATGCAGAGCGCGTCGACGAGGTTCTCGCGCGTCTCGACGTCCGGATAGTCCGGGGCGACCTCGCGGAAGACGGAGAGGAAGAGGCCGTCCGTGTGCTTCATGATGTTCGCCTTCGTGATGCAGTGCACCGTCCGGCGGCCGTGCTTCCTCGCGTACTCGAAGGCGTAGCGGATGATCCGCTCCGATCCTTCCGGGCTGATCGGCTTGATCGACAGGCCCGACGACTCGGCGATGTGCTTCGGCTGCAGCCCGTTCAGCGTGTCGATGACGCGGTGCGCGTCGTCGCTTCCGGACGTGAACTCGATGCCCGCGTAGAGATCTTCCGTGTTCTCGCGGACGATGACGACGTCGACGGACTCGTAGCGCGAGCGCACGCCGGGATACGTCTTGCACGGCCGCAGGCAGGCAAAGAGCCCGAGCTCGTGGCGGAGCGCGACGTTGACCGAGCGGAAGCCCGTCCCGATCGGCGTCGTGATCGGGCCTTTGAGCGCAACCTTGCTGGCGCGGATCGAGTCGAGCGTGTCCTCGGGCAGCGGCGTGCCGGCGGACTCCATCACGTCGACCCCTGCCTCCTTCACGTCCCAGTCGAACTGGACGCCCGTCGCCTCGAGAACGCGGCGCGTGGCCTCGGTCAGTTCGGGCCCGGTCCCGTCGCCGGGCACGAGGGTGACGCGATGGGCCATCGCATCGACTTTACCGGCTCTCCACCGCGCGGCCGTCCGGTAGATTCCTCCGCGGAATGAGCGATTTCAAGCCCGGGCTCGAGGGGATCGTGGCGGTCGAGACCGAGATCGCCGAGCCCGATCGCGAGGGCGGTCAGCTCCGCTATCGCGGGATCGACATCGTCGAGCTCGTCGGCCATTACCCCTACGAGAACGTGTGGGGTCTCCTCGTCGACAACGACCTCGATTCGGCGATGCCCGAGCCGGAGCCGTACGAGCCCGCGCGCCTGACCGGGAACGCGCCGTCCGACCTGCAGGCCGAGACGGCACGCTTTTCCGGCGAGTGGAATCTCGGCAAGCTCAACGAGATCTCCGACGAGCAGGCACGCGAGGACCTCGGCCGAATCTCGGCCCAGATGATGGGCATCGTCGCCCGCTCAGCGCGCGTCGCCGACGGTCATACCGACGCGGTGCCGGCGAGCGTCGTCGCGCAGGGGAAGACTGCGGCCGAGAAGTTCCTTCTGCAGTGGCGCGGCGAGGCTGACCCGAAGGCGGTCAAGGCGATCGACACGTACTGGATCTGCACCGCCGAGCACGGGCTGAACGCGTCGACGTTCGCGGCGCGCATCGTCGCCTCGACCGGAGCCGATTGCGGAGCGGCCCTCTCGTCCGCGGTCGGCGCGCTCTCGGGACCGCTCCACGGCGGGGCGCCCGCCTACGTGAAGCCGATGCTCGAGGAGGTCGCCGCCATGGGGGATCCGGACAAGTGGGTGAAGGACACGCTCGATTCCGGGAAGCGCATCATGGGGTTCGGCCACAGGATCTATCGCGCCGAGGACCCGCGGTCGCGGCTCCTGAAGGAGACCGCGCGGGAGCTCGGCTCGCCGCAGATCGAGATCGCGGAGCAGCTCGAGGAGTCGGCGCTGGCCGAGCTCGAGCGCCGGAAGCCCGACCGTCCGCTGAAGACGAACGTCGAGTACTACTCGGCCGTCGTCCTCGACATCGCCGAGATCCCGCCGCCGCTCGCACCCGCGATGTTCGCGTGCTCACGCGTCGCCGGCTGGTCGGCGCACATCCTCGAGCAGAAGCGCACCGGCCGGCTGTTTCGTCCGTCGGCGACGTACATCGGGCCGGCCCCGCGCAGTCTCGCCTCGGTCAGTTGAAGCTCGCCGAGGCGGCGGCGCAGGCCGACTCGCTCGCCGAGGCCGGCTCCGAGCAGGAACTGTCGAAGCTCCGCGCCGAGTGGAGCGACGAGATCGAGGCCGAGGCCCGCAACGCCGACTACCGTGAGCGCGCCGTCGCCTACCGGGCGATCGGCCAGTTCAGGTTTCGCCAGAAGATCGAGCTGCTCCGGCGCGGACTCGAGGACGAGAGCCCGTCGGTGCGCGGCTCGGCGCTCGTCTCGCTCGAGCGGCTCTCGCGCGATTCGCCGGGCGTCGTCAACAACGTCCGTGCGCTGCTCCACGAGATGGTGAACGCCGACGCCAACCAGGCCGTGCGGAGGCTCGCGATCGTCTGTCTGCGGAACGGCTCACCCCAACGCGAGACGATCGTGCTGCTCGAGGGCGTGGGGGAAGACGACGAGGCCGACCGTGAGCTGCGGGAGGTCGCCGCGAAGGTCGCCGCGCAGCTGCGCAAGCGCGCGAACGCGAGGTAGCCGTGAGCCGGCGCACCGTCCTCGCGCCCGCAGCCCTCGTCGCTCTCGTCTGGACGGCACAGATCGCCGCCGCGATTCGGCTGACGCCCCCGACCGCCCTGGACGGCCGCCTGAATCTCTAGCCCGCGTCGTCCCGCGGTCGTCGGCGGGCGTGCGGGTGCGCGTCGAAGTACGCGTCGCGGCGGCGCTTGTCGGTGACGTGCGTGTACAGCTCGGTCGTGGCCAGGTCGGCGTGGCCGAGCATCTCCTGGACCGAGCGCAGGTCGGCGCCGCCGTCGAGCAGGTGCGTCGCGAACGAGTGCCGCAGGAGATGCGGGTGGACGCGGCTCGGCTCGAGCCCGGCCCGCTGGGCGAGGGTGCGGAGGATCAGGAAGGCGCCTGCGCGGGTCAGTCCACCGCCGCGCGAGTTGAGGAAGAGCTCGGGCCGGTGGCGGCGGTCGAGAAAGGGCCGGCCGCGCGCGAGATAGCGGCGGAGCGCCTCGGCGGCGCGGCGGCCGATCGGGACGACGCGCTCCTTCCCGCCCTTGCCGGTGCAGCGGACGAGCCGCTCGTCGAGGTCGACCGCGGCGCGCTCGAGCCCGACCGCTTCGCTGACGCGGAGCCCGGCGCCGTAGAGGAGCTCGACGAGTGCGCCGTCCCGGAACGCCCGGGGCGTCGTGCCTGCGGCCGCCTCGATCAGGCGCTCGACCTCTCCGGGCGACAGCGTCCGGGGGAGCGACCGCGTTCGCCGGGGTGCCGCGATCGCGGCGGCCGGGTTGTCCTCGCGCGCGCCGATCAGCGTCTGGTGGCGGAAGAACGAGCGCAGCGCCGCGAGTCGGCGCGCGAGGGTCGAGCCGGATCGACCCGCCGCGCGCAGGTCGGCCAGGTAGCTCTCGATCTCCTCGGTCGTGGCCGTGCCGATCGGCGCCTCGCGTCGGCGGGCGAAGTCCTCGAGGTCGCGGCGGTAGCTCTCGACCGTTCGCGGCGCGAGCCGCGCGCGCGAGACGGCGAGGAAGCTCTCGAGCTCAGGATCGCGGGTGGGCACGGTCGTAGACCTTCCGGAGCCGCCGTCCGTCGACGTGGCTGTAGACCTGGGTCGTCGAGAGCGAGCTGTGGCCGAGCAGCTCCTGGATCACGCGCAGGTCTGCGCCGCCCTCGATCAGATGCGTCGCGAACGCGTGGCGCAGCCGGTGCGGGTGCGGGACGAGGCGCCGGAGGGTGCTGGTATCGAGGCGCCGGCCGCGGGCGGAGAGGAAGAACGCGTTCTCGGCGCCGGTCGCGAGGCTCGGGCGCCCGTCGCGGAGGTACAGCGCGAGGTGGTAGGCGGCCTCCTCGCCGAGCGGCACGACGCGGTCCTTGCCGCCCTTGCCGTGCACGTGGACGGTCTCCGAGTCGAAGTCGACGTCGCCGAGATCGAGTCCGACTGCCTCCTGGCTGCGCAGGCCGGCCGAGTAGAGGAGCTCGACGAGCGCTCGGTTGCGAAGCTGGAGCGGCTCGCTCCCCTCGAGGCTCGCGAGCGTCCGCTCGAGCTCGTCGAGCTTCGGCGCCTGGGGAAGCCGGCGGGGGCGGCGCGGCGTCAGAGCGACGTCGGGGACGCGGTCCGGGCCGAGCGCGAAGCGGATCAGGGAGCGGGTGGCGGCAAGCCGACGCGCGATCGTCGCGGGCGCGAGCCGGCGCGGGCGGCCGCGGCCGAGCTCGGCCGCGTAGTCGGAGAGCACCCGCGCGTCGACGTCCTCGAGCGACTCGCCCCGGCGTTCGAGCCACGCGGCGAGTGGCTCGAGGTCGAACCTGTAGGCGCGGCGGGTCGCCTCACCGAGTCCGGGGGAGGCGAGAAACCGGTCGATCGCGGCGCGCGTGTCCACGGGCCTCAGTTTTCGCCCCGCACCGGTCGGAGCCTGCAGGGCGGCCGCTAAGAGGACGCCGGCAGCTCCTGCGCGAGTAACGAGTAGACGACGAAGTCGACCCGGCGTCCCTGCCGGGGGTTGAAGCGCACCGAGCGCAGGACGCCTTCGCGGCGGAAGCCGGCTGCCTCTGCGACGCGCAGGGAGGCGACGTTGCCGCTGTCGGCTCGGAGCTGGACACGCTTCATGCCGCAGGTTCCGAGCGCCCAGCCTGCAGCCAGCCGGGTCGCCCTCGTGGCGACGCCGCGGCCGCGCGCCTCGGCCCGCACCCAGTAGCCCACCTCGGCGACGCCCTCGTCGGGATCGAGCCAGTGGAGGCCGACCGAGCCGAGAACGTCGCCTGCCTCCGCGTCCGTGACCGCAAAGGCGGCGTGCGTGCCGTCCTTCCAGCCGCGCCGGGTGATCGCGACGTAGGTGCGCGCGTCGGCCTCTCCGTACGGCTGCGGCACCTGGTCGAGCCACCAGGCGATCTCGTGGTCGTTGCAGGCGCTCAGGATCGCTTCGACGTCCCGCTCCAGCCAGGGCCGAAGGGACACGAAGCCGTCGGAGAGGGGCGGCGAGGGGGGTGCGAAGGACATCCGCCGAGGGTATCGACGCGTACCATTCGACGTGGTGAACCGGCGACTGATCTGGATCGGTGCCGTCGTCGCGACGCTCGCGATCGGCGGCGCGGTCGCCGGCGTCGTGCTGGCGTCGAGCGGGAGCGGCGGATCGTCGGCGCAGCCGGCGCAGACCGGCACGCTCGACATGCATCCAATCGCCGGCAACTTCAAGCCGGACGAGACCAAGCTGTCGGACTGCAATTCCGAGGTCTGCTACGAGCAGGCGTTCGGGGACGTCGCCTACTACAAGGGCCCGAAGGCGGCGCTCGCGCTGTTCGCGCACGAGATGGCAGCTAACAGGGCGATCGACGCCGGCTGTCACCCGATCGCGCACTACATCGGCGCGGGGACGCTCGCGCGCTTCCACGGCAGCATTCCGAAATCGTTCGCTGCCGGGTCGTCGATCTGCTGGTCAGGCTTCTACCACGGCATCCTCGAGCGTGCGTTCTACGGCATATCGACCGAGGCGGGCCTGATCAAGGCGGCGCGGCGCGTCTGCTCGAGCCCGTCGCTCCAGAAGGACCAGTTCCTCTTCTACCAGTGCGTCCACGGCCTCGGCCATGGGCTGATGATCTCGACCGGCTACGACCTGCCGTTCGCGCTCCGCGTCTGCGACAAGCTGCAGACGGGCTGGGATCAGACGTCTTGCACGGGCGGCGTCTACATGGAGAACGTCAACGCGGCGAACGGGACGTCGATCGGCTTCAAGACGACCTGGGTGAAGCCGAACGACCTCGTCTACCCCTGCGACGCGCCGGTGACGAAGGGTCACCGCCTGTATTGCTACATGATGGTCACCTCGAGGATCCTGCCTGCGAACGGCTACAACTGGCAGGCGACGGCGAAGATCTGCGCGCACGTCGAGAAGCAGTGGATCGCAACCTGCTTCCAGTCCTTCGGGCGTGACGCCGACGGGTCGTCGCGCGAGAACCCGGTTCGCGACCTCGAGTTGTGCCGGATCGCGGGACGCTGGGAGGGAGAGTGCATCTACGGCGTCGTCCGCGACATGACGTCGTACTACGCGGGGGTCCGCCAGGCGGCCTCGTTCTGCCGGCAGGTCGACTCGTCCTACAAGGCCTACTGCTACCAGGGGATCGGGACGATCGTCGGCACGCTCAAGGCCGACACCGTGGGTCGCCGGGCGGCGTGCGTCGACGCCAGACCCGCGCGCTTCCTCGACGCCTGTTTGCGGGGCGCAGGGGTACCGGCTACGGCCTAGAATCGTGGAGTTCCGCCCGTTGAGAGCGCGGGCGCCGCACGCCACATGGCCACGACCACCGAACGGCAGCTGCAGGGACCGGTCGGACTCGCCGACCACGGGCTCAGCCCCGGCGGCCGCGTCCGCTGGAACCCGACGACGGCGCTCCTCTACACGCGCGCTCTGACGAGCGGCGAGGGAAAGCTGGCCGAGGGCGGGCCGCTCGTCGTCGACACCGGCCGGTTCACGGGCCGCTCGCCGAAGGACAAGTTCGTGGTGCAGGAGCCTGGGTCCGAGGAGCGCATCTGGTGGGGGTCGGTCAATCACCCGCTCGCGGAGGACCGCTTCGAGCGGCTGCGGGACAAAGTGGTCGCGCACCTCGATGCCGCGGGCGAGCTCTTCGTCGTCGACGCCTTCGCCGGCGCCGATCCGGCGCATCGGATCGCCGTCAGGGTCGTCACCGGCCGCGCCTACCACGCGCTGTTCGCGAAGACGATGTTCATCGAGCCGTCGGCGGAGGAGGTGGCGACGTTCCGGCCGCAGGCACTCGTCCTGCACGCACCCGAGGTCGAGGCCGACCCCGAGACGGACGGCACGCGCACCGGCACGTTCGTGGTGCTGCATCCGACGAAGACGGAGATCCTGATCGGCGGCACCTTCTACGCCGGGGAGATCAAGAAAGGGATCTTCACGGTGATGAACGACCGGCTGCCGCTCGAGGGCGTCCTCTCGATGCACTGCTCCGCCAACGTCGACGACGCCGGACGCGTGGCGGTGTTCTTCGGCCTCTCCGGGACGGGCAAGACGACGCTGTCAGCCGATCCCGAGCGGCACCTGATCGGCGACGACGAGCACGGCTGGGGCGACGGCGGTGTGTTCAACGTCGAGGGCGGCTGCTACGCGAAGGTGATCCGGCTCTCGGCCGAGGCCGAGCCGCAGATCTACGCCACCACACGCCGCTTCGGGACGATCCTCGAGAACGTCGCCGTGGACGACGGTGGGGTACTCGACCTCGACGACGACTCGAAGACCGAGAACACCCGCGCCGCGTACAGGCTCGAGGAGATCGCGAACGCGCTGCCCGCGAAGCGCGCCGGGCATCCGAGCGCGCTCGTGATGCTGACCGCGGACGCGTTCGGCGTCCTGCCGCCGATCGCAAGGCTGACGCGCGACCAGGCGATGTTCTACTTCCTGTCCGGCTACACGGCCAAGGTCGCAGGCACGGAGATCGGGGTCACGGAGCCGCAGGCGACGTTCTCGACCTGCTTCGGCGCGCCGTTCCTACCGCAGCCGCCGGCCGTCTACGCGCGGATGCTGGGCGACAAGCTCGACCTCCATCCGCACGTCACCGTCTGGCTCGTCAACACGGGCTGGACGGGCGGGCCGTTCGGCGAGGGCAACCGGATGCCGATCGCGGCCACGCGGGCGCTGCTCCGAGCGGCCGTCGAGGGCGACCTGCAGGGCGTCGAGTATCGGGTCGACCCGGTGTTCGGCTTCGAGGTGCCGGTGAGCGTGCCCGGCGTCGACTCCAGTCTGCTCGACCCGCGGTCGACGTGGGCCGATCCCGGCGCCTACGACGGCAAGGCCGCCGACCTCGCACGCATGTTCCGGGAGAACTTCGCCCAGTTCGCGGACACGGTCGACGCGGCCGTCACCGCGGCAGGGCCTGGCGCGTGATCCCCGACGCGCCCTGGCGCGTCGTCGTCGTCTCCCAGATTCCCGGCATCGCGAAGGCCTACGTCGACTTCGTCCGCGCGATCGGCCACGAGCCCGTCGCGCACCTTGCCGTCCGCACCCAGGCACGCCTCGCCGAGTCGCAGGAGATGCGCGACTTCGCCCTGCGGCTGCTGATGGAGGGCCCTGAGGGCGTCGACCTCGTCTATCCCGCGAGCAGGGCGAGCCTGGCGCCGATCCTCCGCGGCTACGAGGCCGACCTCCTGCTCTGTACGGCGTTCCCGTGGCGCCTCCCGGCCGACGCGCTGGCGGTCCCGCGCGTCGGCTGCGTGAACGGGCACCCCTCGCTCCTGCCGAGACATCGCGGCCCGATCCCGATCGCGTGGGCGATGCGGAACGGCGAGACCGAGCTCGGCCTCACCTACCACCTGATGGACGCCGACTTCGACACCGGCAACATCCTCGCCCAGCAGTCCGTGCCGCTCGACGCCGACGACACGCTGGAGACGCTGCTGCCGAAGCTCCAGGGCGCATCCGCGGCGCTCCTGCCCGTCGTCTTCGAGCGTCTCGCCCGGGGCGAGCGCGGCGAAGCGCAGGAGGGCGGCGACTACCAGAGCGTGTTCGAGGAGGACTACGTCTACGTCGACACGGGCAGAACCGCCCTCGAGGCGCACACGCAGACGAGGGCGTGGCCGCTCGCGGGCGGGGCCCCGGGGCTGCGCGGCCCGATCCTCGAGCGCGACGGCGAGTCGAGGCGGCTGCTCGAGACCTCGCTGACCGAGGTCGAGGGAGCGGAGCGACTCGAGTGCGTCGACGGACCGCTCTGGATCGTCGAGAGCGAGCCGGTCGAGACGGCCTAGCCCTCGGCGAAGCCGGCCGAGGCGCGGGGTCTGGACGGGTCGAAGCCCTCGGCCGCGGCGTAGAGCGACGCGAGCAGCCGGGACTCCGCCGGCTCGCCGTCGATCCCGCGGGCCGTCAGCCATGTTTCGGCTTCCTCGGGAGAGAGCGGCCCGAACTCGATGTCGGCGGCGCAGCGTCCCGGCCGCGATACCGCCGGGTGAAGCGACTTGATCTCCTCGTTCGTCGTAACGAGCACGAGAATGCGGAGCCCTTGTCCGATCAGTCCGTCGACGACGTTCAGGAACCGTGACAGCCCCTGGCCGATGATCGACTTCGCGTCGGGCGTCAGCAGCTCGCCGGTGTCCTCGAGCACGAGCAGGCGCCAGTGCTTCGGCGGGCGACCGCCTCCGTTCTCGTCGATCTCGGCCTCCTCGTCGCCGTCGACGTGGTGCTGGAAGATCGCATGGGTGCGCGCGTAGCCGGTCCAGCCGCCCCCGACGACGTGGATGCCCATGCGCCCTGCCGGCTGCATCAGCACGCCCATCAGGTAGTCCGCCCGCTCGCCGAAGAACGTGTCCGGGTCGACGACGTAGTGGAGCTGGCACCACTCGCGCCACTCCCACGCGAGCGCCCGCAGCGCATAGGTCTTCCCGGTCCCCGGTGGGCCGTGCCAGAGGATGAGCTGACCGCCGTGTGCGGGCCGGAACCCCCGCATCACCGTCTCGAGGGCCGCTCGCGTGGTCGACGAGTAGTTACCCGCGATCTCGTCCCACTCCGGTACGGCGATCGGGCGCAAAGAGGGCAGCGGCCCGTTCGGCGTGTACGTCCAGAACGCGACCGGGACGTCGTGCCGCGCCACCGGCTCCGGAGCCGGCAGCTGCTCACGCAGGAACGCGATCGAGTCGAGAACGGTCTGCTCGTCGGGGCCTGCGGCCTGAACGCTGACGAAGCCCCCGCCGAGCACCACGTACAGCAGCGTGCTCGCGCGCTCGACCACGACGGACTCGGAGTGCTCGCCGATCGACCGCATGACGGGCGCGCCGATCCCGGCAAGCGACCGTTCGGACGTCGCCCAGTTCTCGCTGCGCAGTTCGGCCAGCGGCGTGTCGAGCAGGCGGAGCTTGAACAGCGCCGCAGGAGGCTCCTCCCCGTGGTCGAGGGTGTGGAGGACGCGAAAGCGGCTGCCGAGGTCGGTCACCCGTTCGACGATACCGGCGGAGGTTCGAAGCCGGAATCCCGCACACGGGTGACCTGCCGTCGCACCGGCCGGATCGTGTAGCTTCAAATCGGTGGAAGCGAAGCACGACGTGCTGGTGGTCGGAGCGGGCCTCGCGGGCATGCGGGCCGCCGTCGAGGCCTTCGACGTGGGCGCCGACGTCGCTCTCATCTCCAAGATCCATCCCGTCCGCAGCCACTCCGGCGCGGCGGAGGGCGGTATCAATGCAGCTCTCGGGAACGCCTCCGAGGACGACCCGGAGAAGCATGCCTTCGACACCGTCAAGGGCTCCGACTACCTCGGCGACCAGGACGCGATCCAGGTGCTCTGCGACGAGGCGCCGGGCGACGTCTACCAGCTCGAGCACTGGGGCGCGGTCTTCTCGCGCACCGAGGACGGACGAATCGCGCAGCGGCCGTTCGGCGCCGCCGGCGAGCCGCGCACGGCCTACGCGGCCGACATCACCGGTCACGTGCTCGTGCAGGTGCTCTACGAGCAGGTGATGAAGCGCGACCTGACCGTGTACGAGGAATGGTTTGCGTGGAAGCTGGTCGAGAACGAGGGCCGCTGCCAGGGCGTCATCTGCTGGGACCTGCTGAACGGCGGGCTGAAGACGCTCGGCGCCAAGACCGTCATCCTCGCCACCGGCGGGGCGGGCCGGCTCTATACCGGCACGACGAACGCCTACTCGTGCACGGGCGACGGCATGGCCCTCGCGCTCGACGTCGGCGTTCCGCTCGAGGACATGGAGATGATGCAGTTCCATCCGACGACCCTCGCCCCCTCCGGCGTGCTGATCACGGAGGGCTGCCGCGGCGAAGGCGCGTACCTGCTCAACTCGGAGAACGAGCGCTTCCTCAAGGACTACGCCCCGAACGCCATGGAGCTCGCCTCGCGCGACGTCATCTCCCGCGCCGAGCAGACGGAGATCGACCTCGGCCGTGGGGTCGACGGCAACGTGCTCCTCGACCTGCGCCACCTCGGCGCCGAGAAGATCCTCGAGCGCCTGCACGGCACGCGCGAGCTGTCGATGACCTTCGCCGGCGTCGACCCGATCTACGAGCCGATCCCGGTCCGCCCGGGCGCGCACTACCACATGGGCGGCGTCGACACGGACGCGTGGGGGCGGACAGAGCTCGAGGGCCTGTACGCCGCCGGCGAGTGTGCCTGCGTCTCCGTCCACGGCGCCAACCGCCTCGGCGGCAACGCGCTGATGGAGACGATCACCTTCGGCAAGCGGGCCGGGCGCCACGCGGCCGACTGGGCGCTCACGCACACGACCGTGACCGTGCCGGCCGGGGTGGAGAGCGACGCCGAGCGGGAGCTGAAGGCGCTGCTCGACCGCGCCAAGGGCGAGCGGCCCTGGTCGATCCGCGAGGAGCTCGCGACGACGATGCACGAGAACTTCGGCGTCTTCCGCCGCGAGGACCAGATGCTCCAGCAGGGGGAGATCGTCGCCGGTCTCCGCGACCGATACGAGAACGTGGTCGTGGACGACAAGGGCGACGTGTTCAACACCGACCTGACGCAGGCGCTCGAGCTCGGCTTCCTGCTCCAGCTCGCCGACTGCATGGTCGTCTCGGGCCTCGCGCGCAAGGAGAGCCGCGGGGCGCATGCCCGACCCGATGACTACCCTGACCGCGACGACGAGAACTTCATGAAGCACACGATCGTCCGGTCCGTGGACGGCCGCCCCGAGCTCGAGTGGCGGCCGGTCACGATGACCAAATGGCAGCCACAGGAGAGGAAGTACTGATCATGCGCATCCCCAGGCTCAGGATCTCGATCGCCGCGGTGCTCGCCGTTGCGGTGGTCGCCGCCGGTGCGACGACAGGCGTCGCGCTCGGCTCCCGCACGGGCACGTCGCCGATCGAGCAGGCGGCGACGAAGTCCGGCAAGGCATCGACGTTCAAGTTCGACTTCACGCTCTCGATCTCGGGTGGAGGATCCAGCATTCCCGGCGGCAAGATCACGCTCAGCGGCTCCGGCGCGGCCAACACCCCGCACAAGCTGGCCGCCGTCAAGCTCGATCTCAGCTCGATCGCGCCGCTGCTCGGCTCGGCCACGCAGGGCGCGGTGCCGAAGTCGATCGCGCTCGTCGTCGTCGGCAACACCGTCTACCTGAACTTCCCCGCGCTCGCGAAGCAGGCCGGCGCGCCCGGCAAGCAGTGGGTGAAGTTCGATCTGACGAAGCTGCCGAAGTCGAAGACCGGCGGCGTCGACCCGAAGGCCGTCGGGAGCGTCTCGCCCCAGCAGGCGCTCGGGGCTCTGCGGTCGGCTCTGAAGGTGCACAAGGTCGGGTCGGACAGTTACGGGACGCACTACCACGCGACGCTGGACCTGAGCTCGCTCGTTGCGGTCCTGCCCAAGGCGCAGCAGAAGTCCTCGAGCACGTCGCTCGCGAAGGCCGGGATCAAGTCCGTCCCGCTCGACGTCTGGGTCGGCCCGTCCGGCTACGTGACGCGGTTCGTGACCTCGCTCAACGTCAAGGCGCAGAAGAGCTCGCCCGCCGCCTCGATCACGCTCACGCTCAACATCCACGACTACAACCACAAGGTCAACATCACGGCGCCGCCGGCGGGGCAGACCGCCGACGGCAACAAGCTGCTCGCCGGTCTGCTGGGCAGCCTGCCGGGAGGATGATGAGGCGCACAGCCCTCGCACTGGCGGTGATCGTCGCGGGCTGCACCGCGGCGGTCGCCGCCGCTTCGCCCAGAGGAGCGGCGGGCCTGTCGCCGAACCAGCGGGCGCTTCAGCAGGCGATCCAGAAGACCGCCACCGTGACGAGCGGTCGCTTCAGCTTCGCGTCGTCGACGACCGGGGGCACGAACGGCAACGTCGCGACCAGCGGCAGCGGAGGCTTCGACACGAAGCACCAGACGGCCTCGTTCTCGCTCGACCTCGGTGTGCTCGCGGTTGCGCTCGGCGGGGCGAGCGGCGGCGTATCGATCCCGCGGACGCTCGACGTCGTCGTGGCGAAGAACACCGTCTACGTGCACCTCCCCTCCGTCGCAGGCCAGATCCAGAAGGGCGCGGAGTGGCTCCGGTTCGACTCGAAGTCGCTGCCGTCGTCGCCGACCAAGACCGTCACGGGCGCGCTCTCGAAGGCCGATCCGCAGAAGGCGCTTGCCCAGCTGACGTCGTCCAGCGCCGTGCACCGGGTCGGGACGTCGTCGGTCCGGGGCTCGTCGACGACGCACTACCGTCTCACCGTCAACGCCGCGAAGCTCGTCTCGATCCTGCCGAAGTCGCAGCAGTCGGCCGAAGCGAAGGCACTCAAGCAACTGAACGTGAAGTCGGTGAACGTCGACGTCTACGTCGACGGCTCGGGGTACGTCCGCCGTGTGTCCACCGCGATCTCGAAGCTGATCCTCCAGCCAGGCTCGCGCGGCGTGGCCTTCAAGCTCTCGTTCGACCTCTACGACTTCGGGGCACACGTCAACGTCACCGTCCCGCCCGCGAGCAAGACCGTGGACGGCGGCAAGCTCGTGCAGTCGCTGTTCCCGGGCGGAACGGGAGGCTGATGGTCAGCGGCGCGACAAAGGTGCCGACGAGCGAGGACTTCCCCGGCAAGTCCGCGAGCGAACTGGAGGCGTGATGGATGTTGCGTTGAAGATCTGGCGGTTCGACCCGGTCTCCGGCGAGCGCGAGCTACGCACGTACGAAGTCGACGCGCCCGAATGGGCCTGCCTCCTCGACGTGCTGGACATCATCAAGGACCAGGTCGACGGGACGCTGTCCTACCGCAAGAGCTGCCGGATGATGATCTGCGGCTCCTGCGGGATGCGGATGGACGGTGCCGCGGTGCTGGCCTGCAAGGAGCGCATGAAGCCGATCGTCGACGCCGGGCACGTGCCCGTGATCTCGGCGATGGGGAACTTGCCCGTGCTCAAGGACCTCGTCGTCGACATGGATCCGTTCTGGGCCAAGATGCGGCACATGAAGCCGTGGCTCGAGCCCGGCTACGCGGAGCCCGGTGAGAAGGAGAATCTCGTCTCTCGGGAGGAGACCGAGATCATCCACAAGGAGGCGCTCTGCATCAACTGCGGCTGCTGCGTCTCCGAGTGCAACTCGATGGAGTCGGACCCCGAGTTCTTCGGGCCGGCCGCGCTCGCGAAGGGGATGCGCTTCGTCGGCGACGTCCGCGACCAGGAGACGACGGAGCGGCTCGACCGCTACAGCGACTACCACGGGATCTGGGACTGCACGCGGTGCTACTTCTGCACGGAGCGCTGCCCGAAGGGCGTCGACCCGCGCGACGCGATCGCGAAGCTCGGAGCCGAGGCGATGCGGCACGGCATCGACCGCGACATGGGCGCGAAGCACGCGAAGTGGTTCGTCAAATCGGCCGAGACGACCGGTTGGCTCCGCGAGACCGAGCTCGTGCCGAAGACGCAGGGCATCGTCGCCTCGATCAAGCAGGTCAAGTTCGCGATGAACCTGGCCAAGCACGGCAAGGTGCCGTTTCCCTTCCCGCCCCACGTGGCGAAGGACGTCGACGAGGCGCGGGCGCTGCACGACATCGTCCGCCAGCAGGATCGCCAGGGTGCGCTCGGCATCGTCCAGGGTGAGAAGGCGATCGAGCGCATCGAGTTCGCCGAGGCCGAGAAAGCGCACGAGGAGGAGAAGTGACGTGAAGAGGGTCGCGTACTACAAGGGTTGCCTCGCGTCGCTCTCCGCCAAGGAGCTCGACATCTCGACGCAGGCGCTGGCGCCGAGGCTCGGGCTCGAGCTGGACGAGCTCGAGTCGGTCACCTGCTGCGGCGCCGGTGACATTCACGAGGCCGAGCCCGACTACTACCTCCACCTGAACGCGCGCATCCTCGCCTACGCCGAGCAGACCGGCTCGGACACGCTGATGACCATCTGCAACGTGTGCACGCTCAACCTGCGGCAGGCGAACTGGCAGCTGAAGAACGACCTGGCGCTGCGCGAGCGCGTGAACGCGAACCTCCAGGCCGTCGGCGCGCCGCGCTACGAGGCCGGCGTCGAGGTCAAGCACCTGCTCTGGCTGATCTCCGAGGGTGAGGGCTTCGAGCTGCTCAAGGACGTCGCGCACCGCGGCCTCAAGGGCCTCAAGATCGCGCCGTTCTACGGCTGTCAGATCCTGCGGCCGTCGAAGATCCTCGGCTTCGAGGACCCGGACCGCCCGTCGTCGCTCGAGCGGATCATCGAGGCCTGCGGGGGCGAGTCGATCGACTACCCGGCCAAGCTCAAGTGCTGCGGCTTCCCGATCATCCAGGCCCGCGAGGAGGTCGCGCTCGGCGAGCTGATCCAGCCGATCGAGCAGGCGATCGAGCGCGGCGCCGACGCGATGGTGACGCCGTGCCCGCTCTGCCACCTGTCGCTCGACGCGTGGCAGTCGAAGCTCGAGGCGTCGACCGGACGGAAGCTCGGCATGCCGATCATCCACCTCTCGCAGCTGATCGGCGTCGCCGCCGGGCTCGGCGAATCCGAGCTCCGGTTCAAGCGCCATGTCGTGCCTGTCACGGCCGTGGTCGAGAAGCTCAGAGTCTGAACGCCTGGGCCTGGGTCGCCGTCGGGCTGGGCGCCGCGGCGCTCGGCTGTCTCGCCTGGGGATGGTTCGAGGCGGGGTGGCCGAGGTTCCGGGTGCTCGAGCTCGCGATCGCCGGATTGCCGGCCGAGCTCGACGGGATGCGGATCGCGCATCTCTCGGACTTCCATCTCGGCGTGCCGTCGCGCGGCAGCCGCGCCGTGAAGCTCGGGGTCGACTGGGCGGCGTCCCTCGACGCGGACTTCGTGGCGATCACAGGCGACCTCGCCTCGCGTCCCTCCGGTGAGCGGGTGCTGCGCGAGCTCGTGGCGCTGCTCGAGCGCTGCTACGCGATCCTCGGCAACCACGACCGCGCTGTCAGCCGCGATCCGTTCTCGAAGCCGGTCGTGCTGCACGAGCTCGAGCCCGCGACGCTGCTCCTCGACGAGGGTCGGATGCTGGACGTGCGCGGGCGGCGCGTTTGGGTGGCCGGCTTCGACCCGCGCTCGCGGGGCCGGGAGCCCGACCTGTCGCAGGACGCCGATTTGCGGGTCGCGCTCTCGCACTTCCCGGGTGTGCTCGACCGGCTCCCGGAAGGCTCGTTCGAGCTCGTCCTCGCCGGGCACATGCACGACGGGCAGATCTGCGTGCCGTACCCGGGCGGCAAGATCAGGCTCGCCCATCCGCGCACGCACTACACGCACGGCACGTACCGGCGCGCGGGCACCGTCATGCACGTGTCGCCCGGTCTTGGCACGACGTTCCTGCCGCTGCGTTTCTTCGCCCGCCCCGAGGCGACCGAGCTCGTGCTGCGCGCAGCCTAAACTCTGGCAGTGGAGGGCAATGCCCGCATCTCGCCCGACGTGCTCGCCAGATACGCGGCGGACGCGGCACGGGAGGTGCCGGGCGTCCGTGGCCTCGTCGACAGTCGCATGCCGGGGCGACGCGCCGTGCGGATCGCCACCGAGAACGGCGCGCTCGCGGTCGAGGTGCACGTGAGCGTCGACTGGGGTGCGCCGATCCCGACTGTCGCACGCGAAGTGCAGACGCGGATCGCCGACCATCTCGGCCGGACGGCGGACTCGCGTCCCGCCAGGGTCGACGTGGTCGTCGAGCAGATCGGGCCGGGGTAGGCATGCCCCCACGCGTGGCCGGCCTCACCGGCGCGACGATCCAGAGCGCGCCGTCCGTGTGCCGCGAATGCATCTGGTGGCAGTCGCGCGGGGGCCGCGAAGTCGACAAGAGCCGCTGGCGGGAGCGCATCGAGGAGGAGTGGGGGGCATGGGGCACGCTCTACTACGACGACGACGGGCGGCTGCTCGGATCGATGCAGTACGGCCCGGCCGGGCTCTATCCGCGCGCCGCAGACCTGCCCGCCGGACCCCCGTCCGAGGACGCGCTGCTCGTCACCTGCGCCTATCTCGTCGACCGCTCGACGCCCTGGGTCATGCAGTCGCTCTTCCTGGCGGCGATCGGCGACGCCCGCGACAAGGGCGCGAAGGCGGTCGAGGCGTTCGGCTACCGCTACCGCGAGGGCGCCTCGATGCACGAGCGCTTCCTCCGCCACCGGACGATCTTCCCGCACGACTTCCTCGCCGACTTCGGCTTCGTCGTCGTCCGCCGCCAGGCTCAGGTCGAGCTGGCACGACTGGAGCTCGGCGGTCTCGTGCCGGTGGTCGAGGGCCGCCGCGCGAAGGTCATGCGCGTGCTGCGCGAGGTACTCTCGCCGCAGCCGGTGCCGGCGCCGCGTCCCTAGGCCGCGAGCGCCTGGGCGCCGAGGAGGAGCTCGGCGATCTGGATCGCGTTCAGCGCCGCGCCCTTGCGCAGGTTGTCGCACGAGACGAACAGGCAAAGGCCGTTCTCGGCCGTCGGATCGCGGCGGATCCGCCCGACGAGCACACGGTCGCTCGCGGCGGCCTTGCGCGGCGAGGGGACATCCTCGAGCTGGACGGCCGGCGACGCGGCGAGGAGCTCGGTCGCCGCCTCCGGCGTCAGCCGTTCCTCCGTCTCGACCCAGATTGCCTCGGAGTGCCCGACGAGGATCGGCACGCGGACGCAGGCTGCCGAGATCGGCAAGTCCGACAGCCCCAGCACCTTGCGGCTCTCCTCGCGGATCTTCGTCTCCTCGTCGAACTCGACTCCGTCGAAGTCCCAGTCCATGCGCAGATCGTGGTCGGCGGGCGCCTCGGCGAGCAGCCGCTCCATCGAGCGCGCACCGGCACCCGACACCGACTGGTAGGTCGCAACGCGGACGCGGGCGAGACCAGCCTCGCGGTGCAGCGGCTCGAGCGTGCAGGTGAGCGGGATCGTGCAGCAGTTCGGGTTGGCGACGACGCCGTCGTGCTCGAGCGCGCGGTCGCCGTTCACCTCCGGGACCACGAGAGGCACGCCGTCGACGAGGCGGTAGGCCGAGGACTTGTCGATCGCCATCGCGCCGCCGGCGACGGCGTGCGGCACGAGCTCAAGGCTCGCCGAGGTGCCGACCGAGAACAGGAACAGGTCGACGCCGGCTGTCTCCAGCGCCTCGGGCGTCGCCTCCTCGATCGTCAGCTCGCGGCGGCCGAACGGGACCGACGTCCCCGCCGAGCTGGCCGAGGCGAAGGCACGGACGCGCTCGTAGCCCCGTTCGGCGAGCAGCGCCAGCGTCACCTGCCCGACGGCACCCGTGGCGCCGACGACGCCGATTCGGGCCTCGCTACCCATCCGCACCCGCCCTCGAGCCGTCCGCCGCGCCGAGCTCGAAGCGGTCGTGGAGCGCCTGCACGGCGCGCTCAACCTCGCTCGCGCGCACGACGCAGGAGACGCGGATCGACGAGGTCGAGATGATCTCCAGGTTGATGCCGTTCTCGGCAAGCGCGTCGAACATGTCGGCGGCCACGCCCGGGTGGCTCTTCATGCCGGCGCCAATCAGCGACACCTTCGCGATCTCGGGATCGGTCTCGACGCGCTGCGCGCCCAGCTCTTGCGCAGTCGACCGGAGGATCGGCTCGGCGACGGTGAGGTCCGTCTTCGGCATCGTGAACGAGATCGTCGCGTGCCCGTGCTCGGAGACGTTCTGGACGATCATGTCGATGTTCACGCCCGCGTCGGCGAGCGGCCGGAACACACGCGCGGCCACGCCGGGGCGGTCGGGCACGCCGATGATCGTCACCTTCGCCTCGGTCGTGTCGTGCGTGACGCCCGAGATGATCGCCTTCTCCAGCATGCGTTCGTCCTCCTCGCCGATCCACGTGCCCTCGCCTTCGCCGAAGGACGATCTCACGTGCAGCCTCACACCGTAGTTGCGCGCGAGCTCGACAGAGCGAAGAGCCATGACCTTCGCCCCGCACGCGGACATCTCGAGCATCTCGTCGTAACTGACCGCCTCCAGCTTGCGCGCCTCGGCGACGATCCGCGGGTCGGCGGTGTAGACCCCCTCGACGTCGGTGTAGATCTCGCAGGCATCCGCTCCGAGCGCCACCGAGAGTGCGACCGCGGTCGTATCCGAAGCTCCGCGACCCAGCGTCGTGATCTCCTTGGCGGTCGACACCCCCTGGAAGCCGGCGACGAGCACGATCTTTCCCTGGTCGAGCGCCTCGTGGATCCGCTGGCCGCGGATGTCGACGATCTTCGCCTTGCCGTGGGCGGTGTCCGTGACGATGCCCGCCTGCGAACCGGTGAGCGAGATCGCCTCGTGGTCGAGGTCGTTGATCGCCATGGCGGCGAGCGCGACCGAGATGCGCTCGCCGACCGAGATCAGCATGTCGAGCTCGCGCGGATCGGGAGTCGGCGACACCTGGCGGGCGAGGTCGATCAGCTCGTCGGTCGTCTGCCCCATCGCCGAGAGCACCGCCACTACCCGGCTGCCTGCCTCGCGCGCCGCGACGATCCGCCGCGCGACCGCCTTCAGGCGCTCGGGGTCGGCTACCGACGTGCCGCCGAACTTCATCACGATCGTCCCGACCGAGGCGGGTCGGTCGCCGCGCGCGACGGACGGGACGGCCTCGTAGTGCGTGGTGGCCATCGTCTGATTGTAGGGACAGCCCCGACGTACACTCATTCCCCGTGCGGGTCGGGATCGTCAGCGCGGGTGCGATGGGAAGCGCCGTCGGCGGGGCGCTGCGGGAAGGCGGCGCCGAGGTCGTGACGACCGTCGCGGGGCGGAGCGAGCGGACGGCGCGTCTCGCCGAGGAGGCTGGGCTCGAGTGCCTGCCCGACCTCGATGCGGTCGTTGCGAAGGCCGACGTCGTGCTCTCGATCGCTCCGCCCGGCGAGGCGGAGGAGATCGCGGGGGCGATCGGCGCGGCGGCGCAGCGGGGCGCGTCACGGCCGCTCGTGGCCGACCTGAACGCCGTCTCGCCGGACACCGCGCGCCGGATCGAAGCGGCTCTCGCCAAGCGAGGTCTCGACCTCGTCGACGGCTCGATCTCGGGCCCGCCGCCGCGCGCCGCCGCCTCGACGCGCATCTACCTCTCGGGCTCGCGCGCGCAGGAGGTGGCGGGGCTGCCGTTCGCGGGCGTGAGGCTGATCCCGGTCGGAGCCGAGGTCGGGACGGCGTCGGCCGTGAAGATGTGCACCGCATCCGTGTACAAGGGCTCGGTAGCGATCCTTGTGCAAGCCCTCCTGACCGCACGCGAGAACGGCGTCCTCGACCATGTGCTCGACGACCTCGCGGAGCTCGCCGACGGTGCCGGACGCTCGATCGCCCGCTCGGCCACGAAATCGGCCCGCTACGTGGGCGAGATGCGCGAGATCGCCGCCACCCAGGCGGCGGCAGGACTGACGCCTGCCCTCTTCGAGGCGATGGCCGAGGTCTACTCGGCGTTGTCCCGGCGACCGCTCGCGCAGGAAAGCCCGGAGAGCATCGGCGCCGATGTCGAGCTCGCCGACGTCCTCCGGGACCTGGCGCCGGACGCCCGGTAGCCTGCGGCTCGTGCCCGAGCCAACGGTCAGGCGAGTTGCCGTCACGTCCGCGATCCGCCACGTCGGTCCCTCGGCGGTCAGCGGGTACTTCCGGATCCTCGACCTGGAGAAGGGTCGTGTGTCCTTCGTGACGCCGTCGCCGGAGAGCACCTTCCGCACGCTCGACCCGAATCCCCGCGGCGGCACGCGCGGGGCGCGAGGGGTCTCGGTGCACGGCGATCGGCTCGTGGTCGCGAACGCGGAGCGCCTGTTCGTCTTCGACCCGTCGTGGCGGCTCGTCTCCGAGCTCAGCGACCGGCTGATGTCGGACGTCCACGACGTGCTCGCCGAGGAGAACGGGGTCTGGATCGCCGCCACCGGCTGTGACCTGCTCCTCTTCGTCACCTGGGGCGGGCGCATCGAGCACGAGTGGTCGCTGCGGCGCGATCGCAAGCTCCTGCGAGAGCTCGGATTCCGCGAGCGGTCGCTGCGGCGCATCGACCCCGCGATCGACTGGCGCGACCCCCGGGCGCGGGGCGCCGGCTACGAGCGGCTGCACCTGAACAGCCTCGCGCGCAGCGAGAACGGCCTGCTCGCGTCGCTCGGCCGCGTCGCCTGGACCGTCGAGCCGCAGCGCGAGTTCTCGTCGGCGCTCGTGCAGATCTCGCCAAAGGGGATCGTCTCGGTGCTGTTCCGCCGGCCGTCGACGGTCGTCCCGAACCACAACGTCGCGGTGGACGGCGAGCACCTCGTCTACAACGACAGCGACCGGGACCGCCTCGTCGCCGTCGACCGCGTAGATGGAACCGAGCGCTGCGCCGTGCAGATCCCCGGCGACCCGAGCTGGGCGCGCGGACTGGCGCGCGTGGGCGCCGGCCGCTGGCTCGTCGGCAGCCAGTCGCCGCTCGCCGTCTACGAGATCGACCTCGACCGCGGCGAGGTCGTCGAGGAGTACCCGCTGGGAGGCGTCAAAGACGAGACCGTGTACGGGATCTGCCCGATCCCGGACGCGTTCGGCGAGCCCCGGCAGCCGCTCGGCGACGACCCGTACGAGTTCTGGAAGCGGGCGGTCGCGACCCCCGCCGCGGCGCCGGTAGGAGGCTGACCCGGTGTCCGTGCCCGACCCGGCTGCCGCGCGCCGCGTCCTCGTCACCTCCAGCGTGCGTTGGGCTTGGGTCAGCGAGGTCAGCTCGTATCTGCGCGTGATCGACCTGGAACAGGAACGGGTCACCTTCCTTGCCCCGGTGCCCGAGAGCCGCTGGCGCGAGCACGATCCGAACCCGCGCGGCGGTGCCCGTGGCGCGAGAGGCATCTCCGTCCACGGCGATCGGCTCGTGGTCGCGAACGGCGAGCGCCTGTTCGTCTTCGACACGTCCTGGCAGCTCGTCGACCAGCTTTCGCACCCGATGCTCTCGAACGTGCACGACATCCTGGCAGAGGAAAACGGCATCTGGGCGACGGCATGCGGCTGCGACATGCTCGTCCGTCTGAGCTGGGAGGGCCAGCTCGAGGAGTGGTGGTCGTTCCGGGACGATCGCGGGCTGTACCGGAAGCTGGGGTATCACCGGCGGAACCTCCCCCGCGTCAGCCCGGACCTCGACTACCGCGACCCGCGCGTCCAGGCCGAGACCGCCGACCTCGTGCACTTGAACGGCGTCGTTCGCAGCGCCGACGGGCTCCTCCTGTCGTTCGGTTGCGTGACGAACACGGGCGAGGCCGACGCCTTCGCGATCGTGCGGCTGGCGGACAAGCGCCCGCGCCGCCCGCGGAGCGCCTCGCTCCTCCTGCACCGTCGCGGCGTCGGCGTGCCCAACCACAACATCGGTCGAGAGGGCGACCTGCTCGTCTATAACGACAGCAACGCGAACCGGCTCGTGGCCGTCGACGCCTCGAGCGGCGAGGAGCGGATCTCCGTCGACATCCCCGGCGACCCGGGCTTCGCGCGCGGCCTCGCCCGGATCGGACCCGGCCGCTGGCTCGTCGGCAGCCAGGCGCCGCTCGCCGTCTACGCCGTCGACCTCCGAGGCGGCGAGATCGTCGCCACCTATCCGCTCGGCGGCGTCGAGAACGAGACGGTCTACGGCATCTGCGTGCTCCCAGACGCGTTCGGCGACCCGCCGCCCGTCCGAATGACCGACCTGGACCCGTACGCGTTCTGGCGTCAGGTCTCGCCCGGCACCGGGTTCACGCCCGTCCCCGCGTGAGCGAGTCCGTGCGTCGCGTCGTCGTCACCTCGAACGTCCGTTTCGCGCCTGCGGGCCAGACGGGTGGATTTGTCCGGGTCCTCGACCTCGGGCGCGGAGAGGTCACGTTCGCCTCGGCCGTGCCGGAGAGCATCTACCGCGAGGTCGACCCCAACCCTCGCGGCGGCCAGCGCGGGGGGCGGGGAGTTTCGGTGCACGGCGAGCGCCTCGTGATCGCAAATGCGGAGCGGCTGTTCGTGTTCGACCGCTCCTGGAAGCTCCTCGCCGACTTCACGCACCCACTGCTCGCGAACATCCACGACGTTCTCGCCGACGAGCGCGGGGTCTGGCTGACGGCGACGGGCTGCGATGCGCTCCTCCTGATGGGCTGGGACGGAGAGCTCCGCGGCTACTGGACGCCGCTCGACGACGAGCGCCTTGCCGCCGCCGTCGGGCTTCAGCTCGAGTCGATGCCGCCCTTCGACCCGGGCGCCGACTACCGGGACCCGCGGCTCCGGGGCCGCACCCACACGGTCCACATCAACTCGGTCACGCGGGCCGTGGGCGGCCTCCTGGTCGGCCTCGGGCGCGTGCACGGCTTCCACGACGCGGCCGGCGGCAGCTCTGCGGTCGTCCGGCTGGACGCTGCCGACGGGCCGCTCGAGCGCGCTCGGGGAACGCTCGTCCTTCGGCTCCCGGCGGGGAGTGCGCCGAACCACAACGCCGCGCAGGCCGGTGACCTGCTCCTCGTGAACGACTCCAATCGCAACCTGCTCGTCGCGTTCGACGTCGCGAGCGGCAGGGAGCTGTACGCCGTGGAGGTGCCGGGGCAGCCCGCCTTTGCGCGCGGGCTCGCGCAGGTCGCCCCCGACCGCTGGCTCGTCGGGAGCCAGGATCCGCTCGCCGTCTACGCAGTCGACCTCGCGCTCCGGGAAGTCGTCGCCGCCTACCCGCTCGGCGGCGTCGAGAACGAGACCGTGTTCGCGATCTCCCGGTTGCCGGACGAGTTCGACGACCCGCGGCGGCCGGCGAGCGACGATCCCTATGCCTTCTGGAAGCAGAGCGCCGCCGGCATCGGCATGACGCCGATTCCGACCAGAGGCTTGATCTGAAATTTCGCCGGATCGGATGACGTCCCAGGCACTGCGCCGGATCGGCGCGTCCGGTCGCGACACGTAGCGCTGCTACGCGACGCGGACTGGCCACACCGCCCGGCTTGGCCTGGAGCGCCCCCGACGTCGGCGCAATTTCAGATCAAGCCTCTAGATCTCGCGCCGGCCCTGGAGAGCGCGGCCGAGGGTGACCTCGTCGGCGTACTCGAGGTCGCTACCGACCGGCAGGCCGCTCGCGAGCCGCGTCACGCGCGCGCGGTCGCGGAGCCGATCGGCGATGTAGCTCGCCGTCGCCTCGCCCGTCATCGTCGGGTTCGTGGCGAGGACGACCTCCTCGATGCCGTCGCGCTCGACACGGCGGAACAGCTCGTCGATCCGCAGGTTCGCGGGCTCGACGCCGTCGATCGGGGACAGTGCCCCGCCGAGGACGTGGTAGAGGCCGCGATACTCGGACGTGCGCTCGATCGAAAGCAGGTCGGCCGGCTGCTCGACGACGCAGACGACCGTGCGGTCGCGACGCGCGTCGAGGCAGATCGCGCACACTTCGTCCTCGGTCAGGTTCCCGCACTCACGGCAGAAGCGGACGCGCTCCTTGACCTCCTCGATCGCGTGCGCGAGCGCGATCGCCTCGTCCGTGTCCGCGCGCAGCAGGTGGAACGCGAGCCGCTGCGCGGTGCGCGTGCCGACGCCGGGGAGCCGGGTCAGCTGGGCGACGAGGTTGTCGACGGCCGGTGAGAGCACCGGTCCAGACTAGCCATGGCCCCCGGACGCTAGAAGCGGCCGCCAGTCCTCGGGAACGCTCTCAGGCGCCCAGTCCGTCGGGCCGTCGGCAGCGCGCAGCGCGACGTGGCAGATCGGCGCGTCCTCGGTCGCCCCGTGCATGTGGACGACGCCGGCCGGGACGACGACGATGCCGCCCTCCTGCACCGGCTGGGGCTCCTCGCCCGCGAGCTGCACGAAGCCGTTGCCCCGGACGAAGAGGAGCACCTGCTCGCTCGGGTGCGTGTGCGGTCGCGTGTGCGCGCCCGCGTCGAAGTGGACTGCGAGCAGCTCGAGCTTCCTCGCGCCGCCCTGCCTGGCCAGGTGCTGCATGCGCACGCGGCCCGTGAAGTTCTGCGGCTCGGGAGCCGGCGCCGCCTGCGTCTCGTCGATGTGCTGGACGTCGAGCATGACGCTATTCGAGACCAGGCAGGCCGAGCCCGCCGAGCCCCGTCGCCGCGCCCATCCTCGTCTGCGCGAGCGCCGTCGCCGAGCGGAGCGCCTCGTTGACGGCGGCGAGCACCGTGTCCTCGAGCAGCTCCGGATCGTCGGGGTCGATCGCCTTCGGGTCGATCTTGATCTCGCTGATCTCGCCCGCGCCCGTTGCCTTGACCGTGACGAGCCCGCCGCCCGCGGACGCCTCGACCGTCTCGTTCGCGAGCTCGTCCTGGACGCGCGCCATCTGCTCCTGCATTTGCTGCGCCTGCTGCATCAGCTTGTTCATGTCGAAGCCGCCCTTGGCCATGGCCTATTCGTCCACCTCTCTCGCGTCGAAGGTCTCCTTGAACAGCGCGACGAGGTCGTCCTCGCTCGGCGCCGCCGTCTCCTCTGCGTCCTCGCGCTCGCGCTTCTCGCCGAGCACGAAGACGACGCCGAGCTTGCGCCCCGTCACCTGGTAGAGCGCCTCGCGCAGCACGGTCGCGTTCTTCGGATCCTCGGCAAGTCGCCGGTGGAACTCGGCCTCGGCGGGGAACTCGAGCGTGAGCTCATCGGCCTCGAGCGCCACCGGCCGGGCTTCGCGGAGCACCGACTCGGTCGGGATCGAGCGCTCCTGCACCGCGGGCAGCACCGAGCGCGACCACGCTTCCTGCAGCTGCTCGAACGCGAGCGACGGCGGCTCGGGCGCAGGCCCGGGCTCCGGCTCGGCGGCAGGCTCCGGCTCAGGGGCTGCGACCGTCTCGCGCGGTTCGCGTGACACTTCTGTTTCAGGGGCTGTCCCTCCCGCGGGCCTTGGCATGGGCTGCCTCGCCGGGACATGGCCGCGTTGCTCGAGGAGCTCGAGCCGGTAGGCCAGCGACTCCTGTGAGAGGTCGGCTCCCGGGCGCGTCACCTTGACGAGGGCCAGCTCGAGCGGCAGGCGCGGGTCGCCGCCCTGGCGCATGTCGTCGACGGCCACGGCCAGCAGGTCGCAGAGCCGCAGGACGCTCGCCTCCGGGAGCTGATTCGCCTGCGCCAGCAGCTTCTCTCGCGTCTCCTCCGTCGCCGGCAGCGTCTCGGGAACCGTGCCCAGGTGCTGCACGAGCAGCAGGTGGCGCAGGTGCTGGAGCAGGTCGTTGACGAGCCGTCCGACGTCCTGGCCCTGCTCGGAGAGCTGCTCGACGAAAGTGAGCGCACCGGCCGTGTCGTGGTCGATGACGAGATCCGTGAGCTGGAAGAGCGACTCCTCGTCGACGGCGCCCAGCAGCTGCAGCACCGACTGGACGCTCAGCTCGCCGCCGGTCGCCGCCGCGAGCTGGTCGAGCATCGACACGGCGTCGCGAAAGCTCCCCTTGGCCGCGCGCGCGATCTGCGACAGCGCCGCCTCCGGCGCCTGGAACCCTTCCCCGTCGGCGACCAGGCGCAGAACCTTGACGAGATCCTCGAACCGCGGCCGCGCGAACGAGAACGTCTGACAGCGAGAGCGGACGGTCGGGATCACCTTGTCGAGCGCCGTCGTGCAGAACACGAACAGGAGGTGCGGCGGCGGCTCCTCGATCAGCTTCAGGAGGGCGTTCCACGCGGCGTCCGTGAGCTGATGCGCCTCGTCGAGGATGTAGACCTTGTAGCGGCCCTCGACCGGCTGCAGGACGACGCGCTCGCGGATCTCGCGGATGTCGTCGATCCCGCGCTGCGACGCGGCGTCCATCTCGACCACGTCGAGCGAAGTGCCGTTCGAGATCGCGACGCAGGCGTGACAGGTGTTGTCGGGCGTCGTCGTCGGCCCCTGGACGCAGTTGACGCTCTTCGCGAGGATGCGTGCCATCGACGTCTTGCCCGTGCCGCGCGGGCCCGCGAAGAGGTACGCCTGCCGGAGCTGGTCGTGAGAGATCGCGTTGCGCAGCGTCCGCACGACCGGCTCCTGGCCGACCACGTCGTCGAAGGTCTGCGGGCGATATTTGCGGTACAACGCCGCCACGGGTCGATTCAAGCAGATCGGCCGCGAGTGGCTGTTACCGTCCCTCGGGTGGAGGCCGGCGGCTGGCAGATCGAGTTGATCGACGTCGCGTCCGTGCCGATCGACGCCGAGCACCTCGGGCCACCGGGCGAGTTCGAGGGGACGCTCCGTCCTCCCGTCAACGTGCTCCTGCTGCGCGGGCACGGTCGGACCGTCCTGGTCGACGCCGGGCCGGGTCCGCTCCTTCCAATCTGGCCGGGCTCGACGGGCGCCGATCTCGATCAGATCCTCGCCGCGCACGACGCCGAGCCGGACCTCCTGATCGCCACGCATCTCGACTGGGATCACTGCGGCGGCTTCGTCGCAGGCACCTGGCCCGACGGACTCGTCCCCGCGTTCGCGGGTCGGCCCGTCCTGATGCCTGCGGATGCGGTCGAGGAGGCTCGGGCGGAGGGTAACCCGGAGCACCCTCCGGCCCGCGTCGTCGCTGCGCTGGACGCCGTCGGCCTGGCGCAGGAGTACGGCGACGGAGACGAGCCCGCGCCGGGTCTCAAGCTCCGCTCGGCGCCGGGCCACCGAACCGGCCATTCGATCCTCGAGGTCGGCGACACGTTCGTCCACGCAGCCGACGTGTTCCACCTGCCGCCGCACGTCGAGCATCCCGAGTGGGATACCGCCTTCGATGCCGATCCCGAGCTCGGCCTCGAGACCCGCCGGGCGCTGCTGGCCGAGCTCGCCGAGCGGGGCGCGACGGTCGTCGTCAGCCACATGGACTCTCCGGGCCGGATCAGGCGCGAGGTGGGCGGATTCCGCTGGGAGCCGGTCTCGGAATAGCCCGGTCGCGCGGCTCACCGTCGAAGCGAATCGACCGGGCGGCGCCTGCGCTGCGGGCTCGGGTCAGGCGGTTCCGCGGCACCTGGGGGACACTCCTTAGCGCTGCTTCCTCCCGGACCTGACGCGGTTCGAAGGCTCCCAGTGCGCGGGACCTGACCGTCAACGCCTGCGTCGCAGGCCCAGGCCCCGTTCGATTCCGCCCCTCGGGCGGTGTTCGGTCCCGCTGTAGCGGGTTGCGGGTTCAGGGAACCGCTAGCTCCCCACCTAGCGCGACCGGGCACGACGAGTCTAGCCGCGATACAGTCGCGGGCGGTGGAGCTCGAACACGACGATCCGTACTTCCTCAAGGGCTACGGACAGGGCCGGATCGAGCCCGGCGAGCGGCCGGCCGTGCTCGTCGTCGACCTGCAGTACCTGCACACGGATCACGCCTCGCCGCTCGCGCGTGCGCCACTCGTCGACCGCGCGGTCGAGTCGACCGCAGGAGTCCTCGCCGCAGCCCGTGAGGCCGGCGTCCCCGTCTTCCACACCGTCGTGTGCTGGGACGGCGAGATCGAGCTCGGGCGCTGGGTGCACAAGCTCCCCTTCCTCGTCGAGTGCACGCCCGACTCGCACTGGGCCCAGGTGGACGAACGGCTGTGGCGAGAGGGCGACGTCCTCTTGCCGAAGAAGCGGCCCTCGTTCTTCCATGGGACGCCGCTGCATTCGTTGCTGACCTTCGCCGGCTGCGACACCGTGATCGTCACCGGCGCGACCACATCGGGCTGCGTCCGCGCGACGATCGTCGATGCGTTCTCGAACAACTTCCGCACGATCGTTCCGGAGGACTGTGTCGGCGACCACGAGCTCGGGCCGCACGAGGCCAACCTCCGTGATGTGCATCGCCGCTACGCCGAGGTGACGACCTCCGGCGACGTGCTCGCGTACCTCGCAGAGCTCGCCGTGCCTGCCTAGACCGAGGAGCCGCGATGACCGCGTATCCGCACCTCTTCAGCCCGCTCCGGATCGGGAGCGTGACGGTCCGCAACCGGATCATGCAGACCGCCCATGTCAAGCTCTTCGCGCAGGGCGGGGTCGACTCGCAGCGCAACGTCGAGTACCAGGCGGCCCGCGCGAGAGGCGGCGCCGGCCTACTGATCACGGGCAACCGGGTCGTCCACCCGACGTCGACGACGGGCTTTCCGCGCGTCGCGTGGGCGTATCGACCCGACGCGCTCGACGCCGACCGCCGGCTGACCGATGCCGTCCACGAGCACGGCGCCGCGATCTTCGCCCAGCTCAACCACTTCGGCGTGAACGCGACGAGCGACTCCGCCGACGACTACCGCGTCCTCTGGGGCCCGTCCGCCGTCAAGTCGCCCGCCTACGGCGAGACGCCGAAGGCCATGGAGCACGAGGACATCCGCGAGGTCGTCGAGTGGTGGGCCCGATCGGCCGAGGCGTCGCGCGAGGGAGGCTTCGACGGCACCGAGGTGCACATCTCGCACAGCTACCTGCTGCATCAGTTCCTCTCGCCGCTCTATAACAAGCGCGACGACGAGTACGGCGGCTCGTTCGAGAACCGGCTCCGCTTCGCGCGCGAGGTGATCGAGGAGGTGCGCCGGCGCGTCGGCGACGACTGGGTCGTCGGCGTTCGCATCAGCCTCAGCGACTTCGTCCCCGGCGCGCTCGACATCGACGACGCGGTGCGGGTCGCGCAGGCTCTCGAGGCCGACGGGCGGATCGACTACGTCAACGTGACCGCCGCCGGGTACCACAACATCTTCCGGGCGATCGAGCCCTCGGACGTCCCCGACGGCTACCTCGTCGACCTGACCGCGCGGGTGAAGGCGGCCGTCGACCTGCCGGTGTTCACGGTGGGCGGGATCAAGGACGCGGTGCTCGCGGAGGAGATCCTGGCGACGGGGAAGGCGGACATGGTCGCGATGACGCGTGCGCAGATCGCAGACCCCGAGTTCGCGAACAAGGTGCAGGGCAGCCGCGAGGACGAGATCACCCACTGCATCCGCGGCAACCAGGGCTGCATCGGCCGGGTGTTCAAGGGGATGCCGATCGCGTGCACAGTCAATCCGTCCGCGGGCCGCGAGGGAAGGCTCGGGGCACTCGTGGCGGCCGAGACGCCGGCGCACTGGCTGGTCGCGGGCGCCGGCCCGGCCGGGATGAAGGCGGCGGTCACGCTCGCGCGGCGCGGGCATCGTGTGACGCTGATCGAGCGCGAGGCCGGGCTCGGCGGCCAGGTCAACCTGATCCTGCGGACCCCCGGCCGCGACGAGTTCGGCTGGATCACCCGCGATCTCGGCATCCAGCTCGGGAAGCACGGTGTCGACGTCCGGCTCGAGACCGAGGCGACGCCGGAGCTCGTGCGCGAGCTCGCCCCCGACAGCGTCATCGTCGCGACCGGCGCCGTCCCGTCGCGAACCGGCTTCTCGAGCGTGAACCCACTCGCCGAGACGCTGGCCGGAGCCGACCAGGAGCACGTGCTGACGGTCTGGGACGTGCTGCTCGAGTCACGGCCGGTCGGGAAGCGCGTCGTCGTCCTCGACGACGACGGGAGCCGCTACGCCGCCGGGGTCACCGAGGTGCTCCTCGACCGCGGGTCGGACGTCGAGCTCGTCTCGCGCTGGCCCGCGCTGTTTCCCGGGATCATGACCACGCTCGACATGGCCCACGTGTACGGACGCCTGCTCGGCAAGGGGCTCGCCTACCGGCTCAACTCGTGGGCGCTCGGTGTCGACAGCGGCACGGTCACGATCTTCAACCTCTACACCGGCGCTCAGGAGACGCTCGAGGGTGTCGACACAATCGTCCTCGCGACCGGCGCGAAGGCCAACGACGACCTCTACCTCGCGCTCAAGGGCCAGGTCGAGAACCTGCATCGGATCGGCGACTGCCTCGCGCCGCGCAAGCTCGACCACGCGATCTACGAGGGCGAGCTGGCAGGCCGCGAGCTCTGGTCGCCCGAGGAGCGATACATCTACGAGGGCGAGCTCGAACGCGCGGAGGTCGGCGTCGCCTAGCCGCTAAGGTCTGACGGGCCGGGGCGCGTAGCTCAGCGGGAGAGCGCCCGCTTCACACGCGGGAGGTCGCTGGTTCGATCCCAGCCGCGCCCATCGCTCAACCAAGCCGTTTCTCGGCTCTCGGGCGGCTCGCGTGGAGGCCGAATGGTGAGTGAAATGGTGAGTACAGGTGGCCTGGAAGGCGGTTCAGGCAGCTGGGCGAAGCTCGCTGACGCTTGCTCTGCAGACCTCTGCGCGGCGAGTCGTCGATATCAGGCAGGGCAGGAGAAGACGTCCAATCTCGATCCCCAATAGGGGCGGCACGGCGTTACCGATCATCCGGGCGAGGGCGGTGCGTGTGCTCGCTGGCTCGAAAGCGAACCAGTCGGGAATCGTCTGCAGGCGCGCAGCCTCATGTGGGGTTATCGTCCTGCGTCGCCCAGGATGCACGTAACGGCCTTGTCCCATTGAGCCGTAGCCGCTGGTGATCGTTTGCGCTGGCTTGTCCCAGCGGAGTCGGCCGTACATCGAGTTGTAGCTGTGCTCGAAGTCCCGGTGGCATTCGGGACGTCGCGTGTTGGGCAGGTCGTAGCAGCGATGGTCGAAGAGATAGTCGATTCGCCTGCGGTTCTCCTCATCCGGTGCACTTGAGGTGTTGTAGATCTCGTCGGACCTAATGTCTTTGAGGTCTTCGATCGCCCAGCGGATGTCGCGAGGCAAGTGGTTGCGACAGGGATGCGCGACAAGCTGCCCGAGTAGCGACTGAGGGTCGCCGTAGCCGGGCTCGCAGGCGAGCAGGATGTGGCGACGGCGCCGCTGCGGGATACCGATGAACTGCATGTCCACGATCTCGTCAGCGACCACGTAGCCGAGCCGGTCGAGCTCAGTCTTGGTGGTGTCGAGGATGCCGCCTCGGTCATTGCGGATCGTGGGGACGTTCTCGACGCAGAGCATCCTGGGTTCAAGAACAGCGGCTGCCCGAGCCACCTTTGCGTAGAGCGCGTTGCGCGGGTCCGCGCGACGAGTGTGGTTGTTGAGGTCGGAATGGCCTTGGCACGGGGGCCCAGCCAGTCCGAGCTGAACCTCGCGAACCTTCCCCTTGAGTTTGCGTTCGGCTGCGGTCAAGGCGCAGCCGAGCTCGCCGTCGACCAGTATCTCGGCGTCGGTTTGCTCGACAACGTCTGAGACGTTGGCGGCGTAGGTCAGAGCGGGCAGCTCCGCCTTTTCGATCGCGAGGCGCGCGCCCAGCTCGACCTCAGTTTCCAGGCCGGCGAGGAGGAAGCCGATGGTGAGTGCGCCACAGCCGGCGAATAGATCGAACAAGCGAAGACTGGCGTCGGCGTCGGGGAAGTCCGGCCGTTATAACGTCCGCCCGGAGCGCGCCAGCGACTCCACCCGCCCGTCGACGCCCGGATGCCAACCTGCATAGACGTGCCCGTTGCGGTCGATGTGGGCGAGATTCGTGCGCGACTGGTTGCCGACCCGCCAGAAGTCACCGCCGACATACCAGCCGCCCTGCCCGTCGTTCGCGACCGCGACGACGGAACTGCCGTAGATCGTGTCCGCTCCCGTCATCGGCGCACCCGTCGCCGCGCTCAGGAGCACACCGGCGCAGACCGGTGAAGCCGGCGCTGCGCGAGCGGCGGTCGTCGCGACGACGAATAGCGGCAGGAGCCACGCGAGCTTCCTCACGGCTCGAAGTATGTGCGTCCCTCGAGTGTCCGGTGATCCCGTCTCGCCCATCGACGTGAGCGAGGGCAGCGCAGGAAGGTCTAGCTTGCTTTCACCTCTCCGCCGTACTTCGCCGCCTGCTCTGTCCTGAACCCAGCCATTGCTGCTTCTGGGTTGTCAGCGAGCGCCGCTTCGAAGGCAGCGGCCTCTGCCCTGGCGGTCGCTACCTCCCCTTCCGTACCGATGAAGATGTGGCCGGGCCCGTTGCCCTCGTGGTCCCGACTGATCTCCAGTACGTACACCTCTGGGTCGCGCGGGAACTTCACCTTGAGTACGGGCCAGGCTCCCTCATCGTCGACGTAGACCTCCGTAGCGATGATCTTGCCGCCCTTGAGCGATTTCAGATCCTCGCGGAGTGCCTCTGCCCACCGGCGCTCTTGCTCACTCAGTTCCAGCCTCACAGCTACTCCTCTCCGCCGGGCGGTTGCCAGGCGCTCACGACATGTGTTAGCTCGTGATCTGGCAGAAAGCCACCCGCTGATTTCGTGGTGGCTTGTTGCTAGGTCGTCGCCGGCTCGGTGGAATCAGCGGCCGGCTCGGGCAGGCCCTGCCAGATGAGTTGGTTGGAGCGTCCGGGGCCACCGACCTCGAGCCGGAAGCCGGATAGCTCGGGGTGCTCGGCGAGCGCGCGTGCCCGGTCGGCGACCTTTTCGCGCGTGCCGCCGGTGGCTTCGCGTAGCTTGGTGAAGTTGATCGTGCCGGCCGCCTGGACGGCCTGCGTGATCCGTGCGTCGAGGTTCGCGGTCGGCGCTCCGACCTCGTCGTAGGCGTCGGCGAGCGCATCGAGGTCGGTCTGCTGGGTGAACTGGAACTGGCCGCGCTCGCGGTTGCCGCCGCCGATCTTGTAGACGCGCTTGGTCGGGATGTCGGCGCCGCGGGTGTTCTTGGTCAGCTCGATCTCGAGGGTGCCGGTCTCCGCTGGGCTGAACTTCTTCTTCAGCTTCAGGTGGTAGCCGACCTTTGCCTTTGCTCGCTTGGCGCGGGAGCCGACCGCGTAGCGGCGGTCGGAGTCGGATGCCTTGGGCATGTGGTCGAGCACGACGGCTGTGACGCCGTATTGCTTCGCTGCCAGTTCGGGGTAGCGCTTGATCCAGCGTGTCACGTCCGGCCCGTTGGCCTCGTCGATTGAGGCGCCGGCCAGCATGTCGGTCGCGGTGTCGTAGACGGCGAGCGCCGGCCGCAGCGCTTGCATGATTGCGGCGTGCGCCTCGACGTCGTCCTGGCTGGCGTCGAAGCCGGGGAAGTCGAAGTAGGCGAAGTGGCTGGCGACTCGCTCGGGATCGGCGCCGAGGCAGACCAGCCGGGAGACGATCTCCCGCTGCCCCAGCTCCTCGTCGAACCAGACGACGAGCCTTGGCGTGTCGGCCTCGATGAGCTGCTTGGCCCACCACAGCGCCAGCCAGGTCTTGGCGGCTTCGGCCTCGGCCGCGACCCAGTGCAGCTCGCCCTGGACGAGCCAGCCCTCGCCCAGCATTGCCGGCGGCGGAGCGTGTCCCTCGCGGACCGCGTCGGCGAGGGGGGTCGGCCAGCGTCGCTTCTTGAGCCGCAGGTAGCTCGCCTTCATCAGCGCGCCGTCGGCGATGCCGCCGAGGAAGCTGTAGAGCTCGTCCTCGGCCGCGCGCGACGCCAGTCCACGAGGCCTTCCTCGCTCGCACCTGCTGCCTCATTTGCTGGCGACGGCTGGAGACGTCATTGAGTTAGGACCCTTGAGCGTGAGCAGACCAGGTTGGCGCCGATGCGGCCGATAGCCGTTCAGTCGGACGTCGCCTGTCAGTTCATCGAGCGCTCATGAACGGGTACGACAATCGGCTCATGCGATTGTTTCTGGTCCGGCCGCGCATGGCGGGACTGTTCGACCTTCGTACTGGTTCGGCATCCGTTTTGCCCTCGAGTTCGCTGCGCGAGGGGTACGGTTGAGCGTTCCGGCGCCCGTTCCCGGCAGACGAGTTGCTTTCGATGGTCGCAACTGCCCCCGCTTGCTCGGATACCTCGGACCTAGTGGCGAATCGGTGTCGCTCGACGAGCATGCGGAGCGGTACAGGATTCTGCCGTCGGCCTTGAGTGCGGACGAGGCCGCCCGCGTGATCGAGTTGGTCGAATCGTCGGGCCTTCGCGGGCGGGGCGGGGCTAGCTTCCCGACGGGCCAGAAGCTGCGGGCGGTCGCTGAGCGCGGCCGTCGGGCGGTCGTCGTCGCGAACGGATGCGAGGGAGAGCCGGTGAGCGCGAAAGACAAGGTGTTGCTGCGCCGGGTTCCTCACCTCGTGCTGGATGGCGCCGCCATCGCTTCTGCAACTGTCGGAGCGGATATGGCGTTCATCACGATTGCTGAAGGCGCCGGACGCGAGCGCCTGGCTCTCGAGCGGGCGGTGGCCGAACGCGAGTATCGCCGACTCGACCGTGTCGCGATCCAGATCGTCTCTGTTCCGGATCGATTCGTCGCCGGCGAGGAGACCGCGCTGGTCAATTTTCTGAATGGCGGTCCGGTGAAGCCCACGTTCACGCCGCCGCGTCCGTTCGAGCGGGGCGTCCGGGGTCGGCCGACCTTGGTGCAGAACGTCGAGACACTCGCGAGCCTGGCGCTGATCTGCAGATACGGTCCGGTCTGGTTCCGTGATCTCGGCACCCAAGAGCAGCCGGGTACGGCATTAGTGACGCTCGAGGGTGCCGTGCGTCGTCGCGGTGTCTACGAGATACCGATTGGGTTGCCGCTCGCGGAGCTACTCGATCTTGCCGGTGGCGTAACGGTGCCGATCCAGGCGTTCCTGATCGGGGGCTACTTCGGCACCTGGGTCGCAGCGGAGGACGCGTTGCCGTTGTCGCTCAGCGACGCGGGCCTGGCGGGCGTCGGCGCCAGGCTGGGCGCGGGCACGATCGTCGCGCTTCCGTCCACCATCTGCGGCGTTGTCGAGACCGCGCTGCTCGCGCGCTATCTCGCCGGCGAGAGCGCCGGCCAGTGTGGCCCGTGCATTCACGGGCTGGATGCGCTCGCGACTGCCGTCGAGAGCCTCGCCGGCCCTCGGCATCTGAGCAACGCCGACGACAGACAACACGTACGTCGCTGGGCTGGGCAGGTCTATGGCCGCGGCGCCTGCCGCCACCCTGACGGAGCCGCCCGGCTGATCGAGAGCGCCCTGGCCGTCTTCGCCGACGAGCTGGCGCGGCATGCCTCGGGAAAATGCAGCGGAGATGGACGAGGGTTCCTTCGGCGTGCTCGGGCGGCGCGATGAACGTGGCGGTTCGCGTTAACCCGATTCTGTGCGACGGTCACGGGATCTGCGCCGAGCTGTTCCCAGAACGGATCACGCTGGACGACTGGGGATACCCGATCATCGATCCCGAGCCGATCCCACCGGAACTACACGAACACGTACGGCACGCCGTCGCCGCCTGCCCGACGCTCGCGCTCCTCCTCATGCGAACTCGCGAGGGCGTGAACGCAATCGGCGAAACCTCTCGTGAGGTTCGCTAGATGTAAGTCCTAGGAGCGTTGTTCGTCCGACCTGCCTGGAGGCTGGTGCTGCGAATGCCACCAGCGACTCCAAGGAGGTTGGACGGTGGCATAGCATCGCGACGCAGGAGTGCCCGCGCTCGAGGTTGTTTGCTTGTGGAGCGTGTGCTGGTTGAGGGCTGGTCTGTGGCGGCTGCGGACGAGGCCGCCGAGGTCGACCGAAGCACTCTCAGTCGTTCTTCCTGCGCATGCACGCGCGTAGGAGCGCGAGGGGTCGGGGGAGGAGGGTAAACGCGTCGATCGCGTTTTGCACCAGGTGGCTTTGCAGGCGCCACGCGCACTGCCTGACCGACCATCACGATCGCTGCGATAGCGAACGAGACAGATCACAGCAGTTAGCGCCGCGAACACCGGCTCACAGTCGATCCACAGGCTCTGTTCACTTGACTCTCACGGTGCGCTGGTTTGCTGGAGCCATGGCTGCGACGGCTGAACATTCTGGTCGATCGTCGGTTGGTGAGGTCGGTTCGCGCGTCGAGGCGGGGCGTTCGCGTGCGAGGGTGGTGAAAATCGCCGCGGCGGGCGCCGCGGTGGCAGCGCTGGGCGTTTTCGGGTTGCTGGCCCGGGTGACGCATCCCGGGGGCGCGAAGCGGTCGTCGACGCCGCCGCCGCTGGCTGCGCCTCAGTCGTTCGTGCAGGCTCTGAACACCGGCCTTGCTCCGGGCGTAGTCGGCCCTTCGGGCGGTCCGGCACAGGCCGTCTCCGGCGGATCGTAAGTCCGACGGTGCTGCTCGCCAGCAACAGCATCGACTGGTATCTGGCACGCGCCTCGGGTGTGGTCGCGTACGGGCTGCTCACCGCGGTCGTGATCGTTGGTGTCGTGCTGGCAGGGAAGGTGCGGGTGCGGTGGCCGCGGTTCGCGGTCGTCGACGTCCATCGGTTCGGCAGCGTCCTTGTCGGCGTGTTCGTGGCGCTGCATGTGACGACGCTCGCGCTCGACACGTATCTGCCGTTCTCGCCGACGCAACTCGTCGTCCCGTTTGCGTCTCGCTACCGGCCGCTGCCTACCGCGCTCGGCATCGTCGCGATGGAACTGCTCGTCGCAGTTGCGATCACGAACGTCGTCCGCAAGCGCATCCCCTACCGCATGTGGCGACGCGTCCACTACGGCACCTTCGCCGTTTGGCTCGCCGCCACCTTTCACGGCCTCACGGCGGGCACCGACCGCGGCAGCCCCTGGCTGACCGCCCTCTACCTGATCAGCATCACCGTGGTCGTCACTGTCGTGGCCCTCCGTGTGCGCCCCCGCCTCCGCGTTCACGGCCCGGCCAGGATCGCTCTCGCCGCGGCCGTCCCTGCACTGATCGTGACGCTCACGCTCGGACGCGCCCCCCGGCCGCCCGCGCCGCACCCGCCGGCGGCGTTTAGCGGCCAGTTAGCCGCACGCGTCTCAACACGAGCCGGCTCAGCGCTCGGGATGACGTCGGTGTCAGGCTCCGCCGTCGGCAACGGTCGTCGCCTGATGTTCCGGATCGACCTACTCGGGGCCGATCAACAGGTCGCCGCCACGGATCTCCAGCTTCGCTACGCCGGCAGGAAGCCGGCGGCGTGCGCCGGCACTGTCGCGCAACTCGACACGACCGGCTTCGCCGGTACTTGCCGGTTCGGCGACGGCAGCAGCCAAGCCATACGGGCGAACTGGCGCCTCTCAGGCAACGATCTCTCCGGCCGTATCCAACTCGCCACATCCGCCTAGAAACCCGCGGGAGGTCGGCATCGATCAACCGGGTTGACAACGACCGCCGGCGGGACATCGAGAGATGGTTTGACACTGGATGCGCTGGTTCGTGTGCTCGCCTCGGGTTTGCGCGCGCGGGTATGGGCAGCTGTTGCTGTGCCGGCTGGGCCTTCGATGCCGCGGGATCGGTCTATCGGCACGCTCGTCTTGCGAGCGGCGGGTTCGATCTCGGGTAGCCAGAGACGAACCTGCGACCGTCGGAGTTGCGCTTTCGGGTACTTGGCGTGCTTAGCATCCGCCCGGGGGGTCGGGGGTGCCGGCGCCGGCGGCTGGCGTGTCGACTGTGCCTGGCCTGTTCCACGGGCCGAGGTGGACGACGTACCACTGTCCGCGCCAGGAGATGAGCGAGTAGATCCCGAGCGAGCGAAGTGCTCCGCCTTGCGTGTAGATGAGCCGCGAGCCCGGCGCGTGCCAGTAGCCGATGTGGTTGTAGCAGTATCCGGGCTGGATCCATGCCCATTCCCGTGGGACTCGGACGCCGATAAGACGCGCAGTTCTGACGCCGCGTCCGAGCAGCGAGTGGGCGGCGTGGATGTCGAGGCCGAAGTTGCGGAGCAGCCGTTGGTTGAAGTCTGAGTTTGCGGCGGGGATGGCTTTCACCTGGAGGTAGGCCGAGCGCGGAAAGAACGCGCTGCGGGCTGCCGAAGGCGCGTCGCGGACGATGCCGCGCCAGAGGGCGGCCATCCGGGCCTTGAACCAGGGTGTCGTGGCTGAAGGCAGGGTCGTCGTGGTCTGCGGGAGCTTCCCCGGATCCGAAGCGCGACCGCCGCCGGACGTTCCGGCGGTCGCGAGCAGCGCGGCAACTGCCAGGGTGAGGACGAGCGCTTTCACCGGAACGGCACGGTATCGCGGCGGCCGATGCGACGGTAGACGGCGAAGAAGTCGCGGCTATCGGGCGAGAGATACCGTCTCGGCGACTGCTGCGGATTCGGAACGAACATCGAGGGGTGTAGTCCTCCGCGGTGGGCATAGACGATGAAGGTGGGCCACTCGGGGTTGATGTCGAGCTCGATCGCTCGGACGGCGCCGGCCCGGACAAGGGCCGTGGCCAGTCCCCGGGCCGTCAGGTCGGCGGCCGCGGCGTAGACAAGGTCGCCATGGACGTCCACACCGATCCCGGTGCGCCAGACAGCGGGCACGCCTCCGAGAGTCGCGCCCCAAAGCAGACCGTTTCCAATCCCAGCCGCAGGGCGGCCGTGGTCGACGATCAGCGGCAGGTTCTGCCGTGCGAAGACGACGGACGGCGGCGGGGAAGGTTCGCCGTGCCAGGTCTCGATATCGACGCGGCCGTCACGATATTCGACCAATGTGCCGAGACCTCGCTTGAGCCAGACATAGGTGTGGCCGTCAACGGAGAAACCGTTTTCCAGGCCGATCGACGTGTATTTGAAGCCGCCGTTGAACGTCGCCAGCAGCCGCCACCGTTGCGCCCACGGGATCGAGGCCGGACCGCGAGGAACAGCAGCGGGCGGTTCGCTGGTGCCGGGATAGAGGGCGAGCGCAGCCCTGCGGGGGTCGATCCGCGCGACATAAACGACGCTCGCGATCCCCGGCATGCTCACCCTCTCCAGCGTGATCGGCGGGCTGCGGTGCGTACCGGCCGCGGAGGGTGCCAACGACAGCAGCAGCCCGATCGCCGGAGCGAGCACGATCGGCTTCAGATGCCTGGCGGGCACGCTCGGCAGTCAGGCGGAGGCGCTGTCGCGGTGTCGATCACCCGCCGAGGATGCGCCGGAGGAACACGAGATAGGCGGCGGCGATCGGAACGACGATCGGCGTCGAGCCGGTCGGGACGTGGAGGAAGTTGTGTGCGGGCCGCGAAAATCTGCGGCCGCGAGGGGCGACCGATTGCAGCCGGCGCTGTAACGAACCCACGGCGACCACAAGGCCTGTCGCGGCGACGACGAAGAGGATCTCGGCCATGCCTGCTCCGCTGCGCGGCCCGACGATCAGGACGCAGATGCCCGCGACCGGAACCAGCAGGACGCTGCCACTGAACGCCCACCAGCGGCCGCACCGGGCACCGATCGATAGACAGGGGGCGAGAGCAAACGCAGCAAGGAGGATCCTGAGCAAGCTGCGCCCGTCGCCGCCGACCTTGAGGACCGCTGAGAGCAGCAACGCCACCACAACCGCGACGAGCGACCCGATCGCGAGTATGACCGTTAGGGCGACGGCAACGTCGAGAGGCGATGCGAGTGCCGGCCCCCTCCTTCGCTCGGGCGCCGGCAGCCGGTGGTCTAGTCGATAGTGCGTCACCACGGCCGCGGTCAGTAGCACGAACAACGCGACCGCCGTCCCGACGAGCATTCCGTCCGTCGGGACGAGAGCGAGGAGCAGCAGCACGAGCAGCGTGCTGGGGATCAGCCACGATCGAAGTCGCCGGATGCGGAGAGCGGCACGCATCAGTGGAATGGAACCGTCCTGGAGCCTCCGGGCAGGCTCCGGTAGACGGCGAAGAAGTCGCGGTCGTCGGGTGTGAGGTAGCGCCCGGCCGACTGCTGGTCGTTCGGGACGAGCTTCACCGGACCGTTCGCGCCGGGCCGGGCATAGGTGATGAAGCTCGGCCATTCGGGATTGATGTCCAGCTCCATCGCTCGCACAGCTCCCGCGCGGACGAAGATCGAGGCGAGCGTGCCGACGGTCTGGTAGTCGGACGCCGCGTAAATCAGGTTGCCGTGGGCGTCCACGCCGATACCGGACCGCCAGACACGCACGGCGTTTCCGAGCGTGTTCCCCCAGTTCCCGTACGCGAGCGCGGGACTGGGACGGCCGCCGGAGACGATCAGCGGCAGGTTCTGTCGAGCGAGCACGACGTTCGAAGCAGGGGTTCTGCCGCCCTTCCATGAAACGACGTCGACCCGGCCGTCACGGTACGCGACGACCGTGCCCTGCCCCGCCCTGAGCGGCGTCACGGTCTGGCCGTCGACAAAGAAGCCGCCCTGTCCGTCGGCGTACGTGAAACCGCTGTTGAACGTGGCGAGCAACCGGAGCCGCTGGCCCGAGGGGACTTGCATCGGACCGCGAGGCGATGCGCCGGGTGGCTCATAGCGCCCCGGGTAGAGCGCGAGCTGCGTCCGTGTGTGGTCGATCCAGGCCACGTACGCGACGTTGCGTGGATACGCGGGCTCGGGACGGAAGGTCGTGACGAGCACCGAGTGGGCCACCCGCGACCGCCGCGCCGGTGGCGCGCCACGCGCCCTCGCCTGCAAGCGCCGGCCAGATCGCGAGCGCGATTCTCGGCGGCTGCTGGGAGGAGGCTGTGGCCACGGGGAGGGTGGCAGCTGCCCGGCCGACCCGAGGCAGAGAGGTCAGCGCAGGGCCACCGGGCTTCGGCGCCTGCGACGAGTACCAGTAGTGCTCGACGGCGTCCACAACCCATGCTCCATGGTTCGCCCGGAGCCACTCCACGCTCCGAACCGTGAGGGGAAGGCTCGATGGCCGCAGGATCGTGGTCGTATACGAGAAGACGACCGGGGCCAGCATGAGCGCGAAAGCCAGCGTGACGCGGCGCCGTCGCCGCCTTCGATCGACAGCGCGACGCCTGCGTGCGGTGCGCGGGCGGGCGAGTGAGCGGAGTCGAGCTTCGGGCGACGACACGACCTGAGACCGGGGCAAGCTAGGGCGTCGCCACAGGACACCAGTAGCTGCTGAGAAGTTGCTGGGGATTCGATGGACGCCCGATGAAGACTGCTTCTGTTCGAGAACTGGGAACCCTGCCCTTTCGGGCAGGATGCGCTCGAGAGGAACCCGTGAGGGCGGTCCGGTCCTTCGCAAGGGTCGCCAGGCGCACTGCTTCCCCGCACACTCGCTCGCGTGAGGGGCCCTGGCATGCAGGCGCCACGCGCACTGCCTGACCGACCATCACGATGGCCGCGATTGCGAACGAGACGAGATCACAGCCGTCAGCGCCGTGGAACACTGGTTCACAGTCGATCCACAGGCTTTCTTCACTGGACTTTCACGGTGCGCTGGTTTGCTGGAGCTATGGCTGCGACGCGTGTTCGGTGATTCTCGGTCTCGGTGGCTTGCGGTCTCCGCATTGGCGGTTGCGGGAGCGGTTGCGTTCGCGGTCACCGCCTCCGGTGGTGGCTTGGGGCATACGCTGGCGCGGGGGCTGGCGGGGCTATCGGGAGCTGATCGACGCTGGTTGGTGGTGGCGTTGATGGGGTTCTTGGTTTCGCTGGTGGCCACGGCTGCTGGCTGGCGCTCGACGCTGATCGCCTGTGGCGGGCGGCTGGGTCGGGTCGATGCGTGTGCGCGTTACGGGGCGGGCTCGTTGGTGAATACGTTCCTGCCGGCGCGGCTGGGTGAGGCGGTGCGGGTGGGGTTGTTCTCGAAGGCGTTCGGGCGCGACCAGAGCGGGCGAACGTTGATGGCCGTCGGCGCGTTGGGCGCCGTGACTGTGGCGGACACGCTCGCCCAGTTGCTGGTTGTCGGTGCGGGAGCGGCTATCGGTCCGGTGCCTGCCTGGTCGTTGGCGGTGCTGGGCGGATTCGTGGCCTGCGCGGTGGGAATCGCGGTCGTGGCTGCCCGACGCGTCCGGACGGTCCGCCTCGCTCGGGTCTTGGGAGTGTTCCGCACCCTGTCTGATTCACCGGGCCGGGCGGTGCGGCTGTTTGGCTGGTTGGGTGCGGCCACCGTTGCCCGTCTTGTGGCGGCGATCGCGATCGCCGCCTCGCTCGGGATCCCCAACCCGGTCGAGGCGGGTGTGGTGATGTGCGCTGTTGTGATCGTCGCAACCGCGTTGCCGCTGATGCCGGGCAACATCGGTGTGACGAGCGGCGCGATCGTGCTCGCGCTCCACGCGCAGGGTGTCCCGGTGGTGTCCGCCCTCGCCGCCGGCCTGGTCTTCCACGCGGTCGAACTTCTGGCCGGCATCGTGTTCGGGCTCGCAGGAACGCTCGCGCTCGTGCCCTACCCGTCCCTAGCTGTACGCCGTTGGAGCCTGGCCGTCACCGGGCTACTCGGTACCGCACTGCTCGCAGCCAGCGTGGGCACAGCCTTCCTGCCTCAGCTCACCTGACGAGAGTGTGGCTTCGCGAGTGGGTGTGGCGCGGCCCACGGGCCTCTGCGTTCGGCTCGCTTCGGTCGGGTGATATTCGGTGCGGGCCGGGCGCCGAGTCGGTGCGGCCTGCGGTGAGGCTGGAGAAGGCGGCGGCCTAGTTGGAGCGGGCGCGAGGCGAGCGGAACGACGCGCTGGACGGGCTGCGTCTTGTCGCCGTCTCGGTCGTGCTCGCGTTTCACTACCAGGTGCCGTTCGCGCACGCCGGCTTCCTGGGCGTCGACGTTTTCTTCGTGCTCAGCGGCTACCTGATCACGTCGATTTTGCTCTCCCAGGTCGACCAGGGCCGCGTGCGGATCGCTGAGTTCTGGACGCGCCGCGCGCGCCGCCTCGTCCCGGCTCTGCTGCCCGTCGTCGGGGCACTGCTGGTCTGGGGCGCCGTGTTCGCGCCGTCGGTGCTGCGCGATCGGCTGCGCGGGGACATCGCGTCGACGCTCTTCTACTTCGCCAACTGGCACTTCATCTCGACGAGCACGTATTTCGCGAGCGACGGCACCGTGAGCCCGCTCGAGCACATGTGGTCGCTCGGCGTGGAGGAGCAGTTCTACCTCGTGTGGCCGTTGCTGCTCGCACTCGTCGCGTTCGTCTTCGCGCGCCCTGGCCACCGCCGGGTGGTCGTGGGTGTGCTGGCAGGGGCGGGTCTCGCGCTGTCGGCCTGGCGGCTCGGCAGCCTCTGGGCCAGTGGAAGCGACCGCGCCTATCTCGGTACCGACAGCCGCATCTTCGAGCCGCTGGCCGGGGCGCTGCTCGCGGTGGTTGTGACCTCGTCCCGCGTGCGGGCGGGGCTCTCTCGAGTCCATTGGCCACTGGCCGTCGCGGGAGCAGCCGGGCTCGCCTGGGGCTTCGCGACGCTCGGCGGCCCGAGCGGCGCGACGAACACGTACGCGTACGGCGGCGCAGTGGTCGTGGCTGCGAGCACGGCGGCGCTGATCGCGGCCGTCTCGATGAGGACGAGCGTCGCCACGCGCGCGCTCGCCGCCGCCCCGGTGGCGTACCTTGGCCGGCTCTCCTACGGCATCTACCTGTGGCACTGGCCGCTGTGGGTGTGGACGGGGCGGCAGGGCTGGTGGGACCTCACCGGCCTCGGCGCGGGACTGCGCGCCCTCGTGCTCACGGCCGCCACGGTCGGGCTGGCCGCCGCGTCGTACAGGTTCGTCGAGTCGCCGATCCGCTACGGCCGGGTCGCGAAGTTCCTCCTCCCGCGCCGGGCGCTCGTCGCGCTGGCGGCGACACTGACGGCGCTGTTTCTCGTCGACCAGTCCGCGGTCGTGCCCTATGCAGGCGCGGCGCTCGGGAAGACGACCAAGACGATCGTGCTCGTCGGCGACTCGGTCCCCCAGCGGCTGGCGCCGGAGCTGTCGGCGGCCGCGGCGCGACTCGGCTACATCGTCATTTCCGCGACCAGAGGAAGCTGTCCCGCGAGCGGCGTCGCCCTCGTCGACGCACGTGGCAGGCCGTGGGGGCCAGGCGCACAATGTGCGACGGACGTTCCCGCGCGCCAGGACGCGGCGATCGCGGCCTACCGGCCGGCGCTCGTTGTCTGGTGGAGCCGCTACGAGCTCGCCGACCGGGTCGACGCCCGCGGCCGTCCGGTCCCGTTCGGGTCGCCGTCCTACTGGGCTCTGCAGCGGCAGGCGTTCGACCGGCGGACCGCCGCCCTGACCAGGCAGGGCGCGATCGTGGTCGCCGTGCAGATCGAGCGCTCCGGGCTCGGGATCGCGACGCGCTGCTCCGCGACCGCCTGCGGCCCGTTCCTCCGGCGCCTCGCCCACGACACGGCCGCGCAGGACGTCTGGAACTCGTTCCTCGCCTCGCACACCACAGGGAAGGTGCGCTCGATCAGCATCGAGTCGCTCGTCTGCCACAACCGGGCCAGCCCCTGCAACGACCGCCTTGCGCGAGGCGGCCTGGCGAGGCCGGACGGAACGCACTACGACGCCGCGTCCGCACCACTCGTCGCCCGCTCCGTGATCGAGCGGTCGCTCGCCGTCGCCGGCTTGCCTCCCTAATGAGCTCAGCCGACGGCGCCGGCCGACTCGTCCACCACCCCAACCCCGGTGGCCGTGACGACCCTCGGCGCCTACCGCCTACGCCGTCGCCGCCCGCGACTCGCTCGAGATGCTGCTCACCGTGCGGTTCGTCGTCTTCGCGCTCGCCGCTATCTCGTGCTCGTGTTCCGGAGCGGCCTCGGGGAAGCGGCCGAAAGATCCTGTTCAGCGACGTCCCGATCCTGATCGCGATCGCCGCCTGGTCTGTCGCCGCCGGGCTCCTGCTCACCCTTAAGCTAACCGCGCCGCCGGGATGGTGCGGGGCATGAGCTGGCGGCGTTGCCATCGGCAATCGCCCTGACAGCGGCCGTCGCGCTGAGGGCGAAAGAGAGGTGAATCTGTCCGGCTGTTGGGGTTCGTAGTAGGACCATGCCGTCGTTGCTGATGCCGACGCAGCCGGGAGATGCGTGCAAATAGGGAGAAACGTTGACCGCAATTCGATATGTGCCGGGACGGGTTACCAGGGCGGTCAGGCTGCTGTCGGAAAGGTTGGTGATGCGAGGCTTGCCCGGGCCAGTGATTAGCGGCTGCGGGGAGCGAACGGCGAAGACGCGGAGATGCTGCGTGGTCAGGACAGGTCGCAGCGGTAGTTGCCCGCTCGTGATCAGCTTCTCTTCTGCTCTCGAGCTGTAGTCGGGCGGCGCGGACGTCAGGACGATGTAGCCGATGCCGAGTCGGTGGAGCCAAGAGACGTAAGTCCGCGGACCCAGCCGACCGTAGAGAACGGCGTTTTGCGGGAAATCGTCCTGGCGATACCAGCCGCGCGCGAGAGGAATGCCGGCCTCAGGGAGATAGACAGCGTCCCAGTGGCCGACCGTGTCGACTGCTTCGACCCGGTAGTTCGGCGAGAGATGCGTCTTCAGGTAGCGGACCGCAGGCGCCCAGTAGGACGCGCGCGTAGCTGGATCGGACTGGGCGTTGGCGAAACTAGTCGCGAGTGGGCTGAGGTTCCAGGTCAACGCCAGGAGGAAGGCGAGCACGGACAGCAGCCGGGGGCGCCAGTTACGCAACGAAAGAACGAGTACCGCCAATGGGATTGCGAGGTAGCGGAGCCGATCGATGTTCTCGCCCAGCGCCGAGGGGATCACGTACGCGAGCAGGCACGCACAGGCGTAGACCGGAAACAGGTACCGGAGGACCGACGTCCGCGGGTTTCGCCACGTGAGTGCAGCTCCTGCGACACAGAACCCAACGGCGGCTATGAACTCGCCGGTCACAAATGGATAGCTGCCCGCGCTCGGGAAGAGTCGCCAGAGCACCAATTCGATCGAGCAGAGAGCAACGAGCATGCCTCCCACCCCGGCCAACAACCGTCGCTCGTCCCGGCGTGCGATCCCAACCGCCGCCAACACCACAAGGAGCAGAACAAACGCCACCGGACTCGCCGCGAGCGACAACAGCGACAGCACGGCAAGCCTGCGAAGATGCCGACGCTGAGCCGCCCAGAGCGCCAACAGCGCGAACGCCGCACCAAGAGCAAACGGAAACATGGCCATCAGCACGGTCCCAGCCCAGGTCACCGCGAACACCCGCGACGACCAACAAGCGGCCGACCCCCACTGCCGCCAAACAACGACCGAAAACGCAAGCGCCGCAGCCGCAACCGTGGCCACCGCCAACAGATTGATCCCTAGCACTGCCGCCAGCGGGTAGTAGAGCAGGCTGTACGTGACGAAGCTGTACCGACCCGCGTACCAGAAGTTGTTCCAAAGCGTCAGGCCATGCTGAAGAAACAGCGTCCGCTGATACATATGCGCCGCGAGGTCAATCCCCGGCGGCGCGAGATAGACAAGCGCTGCAGCCACCGCGGCAGCCGCCCCGGCAGCCAGAATCGCCTCCCGAAAGACATCTCTCCTGGCCGACGGAGGAAAGGGCTCAGCGGAAACAGTCATGACCGTAACGCCCACCCAGCGGGATCCTGCCCGCCAAGCTTGAAAGCCCCGTGAGAGAACGCGTGGGTGATCGCCCCCGGACCTGCGACTCGAAGCCACATATGGGGAAGCGCTTCGGCCTCTGCTAGCGCCCGTCTCGGACCTAGACGCCCGCGACGCCGCGGCGGAGTCAGACGAGCTAGGCCGCGATCAGAGGGATGGGTTTCAGCGTGCAACTCAAGCCGATGTCGACGAACCCGCCGACTCTTGTCACCCTCGCACTACAAGCAACCGGGGGCAATTCACCGAAGGTGATCACACAAGCTTGACGACACCGGCCGGGGCTGGTCACATTCGGTCAAGCTCAGCCCGTATCCGCGGTTGACGCGCATCTAGGCTAACGGGAGCGCAGGCCGCCCGAGCAGCGGTGCAGGTTTTATTCGCCTCGTGCGTCGACGACGGGCGGACCTAGGGCGCCATCCTCCGTGCGGCGTCCCCATGCGTGAGCGAGATGCCGGCCCCGGCCCCGCCCACCCTGAGGAGGAGGATCGCGATCGTCGAGTCGCCGACGTCTCCTGGCCGCGGCATCGCGCCGGCGTCTTGCCCGGACGTCCCACGGGGACAACTCTCCCACCTCAAGCTTGGCGGACAACGAGAACGGACGCCTATAGCGGTGAAACGACGCCAGATCACGACAATGAGCCGCCGCCCTCGGCCGTTCGCTGTGCGAGGTGGTTATCCCGTGGATGCGAGCGCTGTTGCGAGCGCCTTGCGAGTGGCGGGGCCGACGACGCCGTCGGGGCTAAGTGCTGCGGCGCGTTGCAGGCTTTCGGTGGCGGATTGGGTTCCGGGGCCGAACGCCCCGTCGGCCGTGACCGCCGTCAGGTGCTTGAGACCGAGCCAGCGGTTGAGCTTCTTTTGCCAAGCGGTGACGGCGGCCCCTGTCGAGCCCAGCCTGAGGACCGGTGCTGCTGCCGGTGCCTGAGGCTGGACAAGGGAGGCGATTGCCTGCGGCGAGGCGAGATTCGTGTTCGCGACGAAGACCGACGGTGGCGCCAATGATGCCGGGAGTCGCAGCTGTCGCAGGGCTGCGCCTGCGGGTTGCAGGAACAGGTCGCGCCAGATCACGTCGCTCGTCACCAGCCTGTTGATCTCGTTGGCCAAACTCGCGGTCAGGGCGGCGTTCCCACTGGAAGGACTCGGGTGTCCAAGCGCTGCCTGCAACCCCTTAAGACCAGTGAGGCGAAAGGCAAGCGCAGCCAGCGCCTCGCTATGTTGCGACTGCAGCCCAGCCGGCGGCTTCAGAGCCTGGGCCGCAGCGAGCTGGGCATGCGCCAGCTTAACCAGAGGCTCGAGTTTCGACCTCGGATCGCTGATCTGTGCCCGCCGGACCTTCGCCAAGATCTGATTCAGCGACGCACCGACGTGTTGCGACCCGGCAGCGACGGGCGTCAAGTGACCGAAATACGAACGAAACGCGCCGTCCTTCCCACTCGACCCCCGGTGACCAAGACGACGACCAAGATCAAGACGACCACGCCGACCGTCGCGCCAATCACCAACCGGCGGCCGCCGCCCAACCTCCAGCGACGGCCGACCACCCCATCCGAGCCGCTGCCTGGAACCACGCCCTTTCGCCGAGGCGCGGCCCCGTCGACTCCTGAGTCTCCTCATCGTCGAGCTCGAAGCCGAAGTCGTCGCTCATCGCCCTAGTCGACCGTCATGCGGACCTCCCGCGGCTCCGCGTCGCTCGC
>CAWJXV010000006.1:0-192890 GCA_963846915.1 uncultured Actinomycetes bacterium
CGAGGCGCCAGTTCCCTGCGGTCAGCCGCTCGAGGTCGGCGGCCGCGAGGAACGGCTCGACGGCGCTCGGCTTCCAGTCCGCCCGATACAGGTGGAGGACAGGCTCGTAGCGCGCCAGGAGCGTCGTGGTGTCGGGAGCCGCGGTCCTGCCGCTGCTCGCTCCCGCGAGCACAGTCGCGGCAAGGAGCGCGACGAGGCCGATCGCCCTCCTGAGCATCGACCCACGGTAGCGTCAGCGCCGAGTGCCGGTGACGACGAGGTACGGCGCCGGCAGGCTGATCCCGTCCTCGCCACGGTGGGCTTCGAGCAGGTCGACGAACTCGCGGTGGAAGTCCTCGAGCCGCTCGGGATCGAGCGTCGCGACGCGTGCCTTGAACGGCCCCGACGACGCGGCCATCAGGTCCCACATGGCCTGGCCCGACTCGGCCCACATCGAGGCGTCCCCCTCCTCGAACGCGATCTCGAAGTCGGCCCCGAGCATCCGTTCGGCGTAGTCCTCGGAGCTCCAGGCCATCGAGTCGCCCTGCCCGGGCTCGGGCGGCGGGGAGTACTTCGCGCAGACCGAGAAGAAGCAGGCGTTCTCGCGCCAGGAGGAGAACGCGATCCGGCCGCCCGGCTCGCACACGCGGGCGAGCTCTCTGACGGCGGCCGCGTGGTCGGGCGCAAAGATCAGCCCCATCGCCGAGGACACGGCCGCGAAGCTCGCGTCCTCGACCGGCAGGGCCTCGGCGTCACCCACCTCGAACGTGACGTCGAGGCCCTCAGCGGCCGCGAGCCGGCGCGCCGTCTCGATCAGCCCCGGCGCCAGGTCGACGCCGGTCACGTCTGCACCGCTGCGCGCGGCCAGGAGCGCGAGCGCGCCGGTGCCGGTGCCGACGTCGAGCCAGCGCAGGCCGGGGCGTGGATCGAGGATGCGCGCGAGGTGCTCGTGGACGGGAGCGAGATACGGCGCCACGTTCTCCCAGGGCGCCGAGCTCCAGACCACGCTCAGCCTCGCTTTCAGCTCCTCGAACGGCATGGCACCGTCAGCGGACGGCGTGGACGTGGTGGACGATCGTCGTCGGGTGCGCGGAACTCCGCGCGACCGCCACGCTTCAGCCGGCGACGAGCGCCACGAAGACGAGCAGGAAGGGAAGCAGCCGACGCATTTTCGCCTCCGATTCGGTCGAGAGCCCGGATCGTACCGAGCGTGGGTGCGGCGTACACTGGGCTCGTGCCGTACGACGTGCTGAGCGACGACCAGCGTGAGATCCGTGACCTCGTCCGGACGCTGGCGCGCGAACGGATCGCGCCGCGGGCGGCCGAGATCGACGAGTCGCACGAGTTCCCCTGGGACGTCGTCGAGCTGTTCCGCGAGCACGAGCTGTTCGGGCTCTACGTGGACGAGCGCTACGGCGGCGCGGGGACTGGCACGCTGCTCTCGCTCGTCGCGATCGAGGAAGTGTCGAAGGTCTGCGCGACGAGCGGCCTGATCCTGGCCGTCCAGTCGCTCGGGTCGCTCGGGCTCGAGCTCAGCGGCACCGAGGAGCAGAAGGAGCGCTACCTCCCGCGGCTCGCGTCCGGCGAGTGGCTCGGCGCGTATGCCTTGACGGAAGCGGGCTCGGGCTCCGACTCGGCGGCGATGCGAACGGAGGCCCGGCGTGACAACGGCGAGTACGTCCTCGACGGCTCGAAGCGCTTCATCACGAACGCCGGTGTTGCCTCGCTCTACACGGTGTTTGCGAAGACCGATCCGACGAAGGGCCACTCCGGCATCTCCGCGTTCGTGGTCGAGTCGGACACGCCCGGCTTCGAAGTCGCGCGCCTCGAGCCGAAGATGGGCATCGCCGGCTCGACGACCGGCGAAATCGTCTTCACCGGCTGCCGCGTGCCCGAGTCGAACCGGCTCGGCCCGGAGGGCGACGGGTTCAAGCTGGCGATGAGGATCCTCGACCGCTCGCGGCCGGGCGTTGCCGCCCAGGCGCTCGGGATCGCGCAGGGCGCAACCGACTACGCGCTCGAGTACGCGAAGACGCGCGAGACGATGGGAAAGCCGATCGTCGAACACGAGCTGATCGCCGCCAAGCTCGCCGACATGGAGACGGCCTGCGAGGCGGCGCGCGGCCTGCTGTACCGCTTCGGCCAGATGGCCGACGCCGGGGCGCCGGACGCCGAGCTGACCAAGGCGGGGGCGATGGCCAAGCTGTTCTGCGGCGACACGGCCATGTGGGTCACGACCGAAGCGGTCCAGATCCTCGGCGGTTACGGCTACATCCGGGAGTACCCCGTCGAGCGGATGATGCGCGACGCGAAGATCACGCAGATCTACGAAGGGTCGCAGGAAATCCAGCGCCTCGTCATCGCGCGCGAGATGGTCAAGGAGCAGCGTGCCTTCCTCCTGGCCGGCGTGGGCTAGCGCCGCCGCGGCGCTCGCGTTCGTCGCTCACCACCCGGCGGCCCCGCCGACGTCCCTCGCCCTGCCGGCGTCGCCGTCGATCGTCCGTGCCGACGGCAACCTCGTCGCAGCAGTCGTGCCCGGAAACCGCAAGGGCCGGTGCGCAGAGATCGTCCTCTGGCGCGTGGGTGCGAAGCCGGTGACGATCAAGACGATCGACGAGTGCTCGAACGACGGTGCTGGCCTCGACGAGGTGATCGACCTGGCCCTCGCCGGGCAGCGGGTCGCCTTCCAGGAGACAAACGGGGGCAACAACCTGGAGATGATCGTCTCGACGGCCACGCTCGCCCGGCCCAGGCCGCAGATGGACTCGTACGTGGAGAACGGCGACGGCGCTGCGGGCGACCCGGCCGGCCGGTACGACGGCGACCTCGTCGGCCACGACAGCCTGCTCGCTTACGCGACGTGGACGCGGTGCGACACCCCCGGCGGCGGCTACGCGCGCGACTGCAAGCCGGGCCTTCCCGACCTGTACGACCAGGTGCTGCACCGCATCGGCGGCGGCGTGCTGCGTGGCGGAGCGGCCGTACTGCATCCGGTCTGGACGGACGGCAACGCGATCCTGATCCGGCACTCGGACAACTCGTTGCTTCTGATCGACTCGCGCGGGAAGCTGCTGAACGCGTTTCTGCCCGTCCGCGGCCTCGTCGGCGCCGTGGTGCAGGGTCCGCAGCTCGTCACGCTCACCGGGACGGCGCTCACGGTCTGGAATGCGGGCACGGGAGAGAAGGTACGCACGTTCCCGCTCGCTCCGGCCCGGCGCGTGCTCGAGGACATCGACGGCGGCGTCGCCGTGCTCGGCTCGCACGGGATGACGCACCTGATCCGGCTCTCGGACGGCCGCGGCGTGACCTTCCCCCACGCGGCGCACGCCCAGCTAGAGCCCGCGGGCCTCTGCTTCGCGGCCGGGCGGATGCTGCGTTTCGTGCCCCGCTCGCGGATCCGTTTTGGCTGAGGAGCTGCGACTCGCCTTCGGCAACACCGCCGAGGACTACGACCGCGGCCGTCCCGGCTGGCCGGACGCCGTGGCCGAGGCCGGCGGCCTGCCTCCCTCGGCCGAGGTGCTCGACCTCGGCGCAGGGCCCGAGGACGAGCGGCTCGCGCTGGCCGCCAAGCTGCGAGGGCTGATCCCGGACGCCACGTTCACCCTCCCGGTGCGCGACGAGAACCACTGGACGCGCCTGCGATGACCTCGCGCGCAACCAGCTTCGGGCGGCGGGCCGAGGACTACGACCGCGTCCGGCCCGAGTATCCGCCGGCGGCGGTCGACCTCGTCGTCTCGAGGCTCGGCCTCGGCACGGAGGCCGTCGTGCTCGACCTCGGGGCCGGCACGGGCAAGCTGACGCGCCCGCTCGTCGAGCGCTTCCACCGGGTGATCGCGGTCGAGCCCGACCCCGGCATGCGCGCGGTGCTGACGCGCGCGACGGAGGCGTACCGCGTCCTCGACGGGAGGGCCGAGGCGATCCCGCTCGACGATGCGTCGGTGGACGCCGTCCTCGTCGGCGAGGCGTTCCACTGGTTCGACACCGAGCCCGCGCTCGGGGAGATCGCACGCGTTCTTCGCCCCTGCGGCGGGCTGGGCCTGATCTGGAAGCACTGGTGGGAGACCGAGCCGCCGGTGCCGCCCGTCGCCGCCGAGCTCATGAAGCGCGTGTACGAGCGGCCCGATCTCGAGCGTCCCCCGAACGAGGACTGGCGCGGTTCGTTCGCGGCCTCGCCGTTTGGCGACCTCCGGGAGGACACCCTCGACCACGAGCCACTGACGCTGGACGGAGACGACCTCGTGACGCTGATCCTCACGACGAGCGTGTTCGGGTCGCTGCCGCCGGACGAGTTCGACCGCGTCGAGGTCGAGCTCCGCAAGCTCGTCACCGGCGAGTACCTGGTGCCGGTCAAGGCGGCTCTGAACACCACGCGCCTCTCCAAGTAACAAGTTGTTACTTGGACTTCGGGCGGAGCGAGCTCGTGTCCACGACCTCGAACGCCGAGCCGTGGACACGGCCGATCGTGTGCAGGTCGTCGTTCGACCAGTGCGCGTTCGGCTCGCCCGAGACGTACCAGGACGCGCCGTTGTCGGCCACGATCATCCCGTAGGTCTTCAGCGCCTGGAGCAGCACGCGGGCCTGCGGCGGGAAGCCGGAGATCGGGTAGCCGGCGCGGAGCCGTACGCGCAGGCCCATCGGCGGCAGGTTCGCGTCGGTCGAATCGCTCGCGAAGTGCCGCGCCGGATAGACGTAGGAGCGGCGCGTGCGCTCGACCGTGAAGCGGAGCGCGTGGTCGATGTGTCCGGACGCCACCTCGCTCCAGCGGACGAGACCCGGGAGGATCGGCAGGCCGGCGGCGTCGGCCGACGTCCAGCCTGCCGGCCGCACCTTGTTCGAGCGCAGGCTCCAGATCGCACCGGAGCCCGCATGCCAGCTCGCTCCCGAGCGGTGCAGCGCATACAGCTCGTAGAGCCTGCAGGACGAGGAGTCGACGATCAGCGCGTGCCGGTCACCGCCGCCCTCGATCCTGACTCGGGCCGGAATCGGGTACGGCCCCCTGTCGGACTCGTCCGCGTAGTCGAAGGAGACACGCGCCCTGTGGACGCCCGCCTTGACGACCGTGATCGGGATGCCGATCGGAGCGCCGTCCCAGAGGCCGGACCCGAAATCCGGGTGCAGGCCGGTGTCGGCACCGATGGAGTCGACGATCGCGCTCGAGTTCCGCGCGACAGGCAGCTTGTCGACGCGCTGGTTCCACGGGTTGTCGGCCGGGAAGACGGGGCAGCCAGCGAGCTTCGGCGGCTGGGCGGAGGTGCCGGCGAGCGCCAGCGTCCCCACGGCCGTAGCGAGGGCGAGGAGCTTCATGCGAGCTGCTCGTACGTGCGGTCGAGGCCGCCCCAGAGGTCGAGCCCGGGCTCGACCGGAGCCCAGCGGTAACAGGAACACGAGCCCCGCGTCGTCGCCGTCTCCGTGCACCACGTGCTCCCAGGTATCGGCTGCGCCGTCGCCCTCGACCCGTACCTCGAACGCGTGGTTCTCGTACTCCGATCGAGCGACCCAGTCGCCCAGCACGGGCAGCTCGCGCACGATCGTGACGCGGTCGAGCCCGGCCTCCTCGTCGAGCTCTCGGCGGAGCGCCTGCTCGGGCGACTCGCCGGGGTCGGCACGGCCCGCGGGCACCTGCGTCCCCGCCCCGGGATCGCCGCGCTGCTCGAAGACGAGCACCTCCGTGCGCCCGTCTCGCTCGCGCGTCACGTACGCCAGGACTCGAACAGGCCGGGCGGACACGCCGGAAGTGTGCCGGAACCGCCGTAGACTCCGAAACACCATGGCGGCATGTGCGCGTTGCGGCGAGCCGAATCCAACGGCGGCGAGGTTCTGCGCTGCCTGCGGTAGCTCGCTGGAGCCCCCGACGACCATTCCGCTCGAAGTCCGCAAGACCGTGACCGTGCTCTTTTGCGACGTCACGGGCTCGACGACGCTCGGCGAGCGGCAGGACCCGGAGCAGGTCCGGCGTGTGCTCTCGCGCTACTTCGAGGTCGCGCGTGACGTGCTCGAGCGGCACGGCGGCACCGTCGAGAAGTTCATGGGAGACGCGGTCATGGCGGTTTTCGGGGTCCCGGTTCTGCACGAGGACGACGCGCTGCGGGCGCTACGCGCGGCCTCGGAGCTTCGCGACGACATCGAGCGCCTGAACGAGGACCTGGAACAGGTCTACGGCCTCCGCATCGCCGTCCGCATCGGGGTCAACAGCGGCGAGGTGGTCGCCGGCGACACGATCCGCGGCCACTCGTTCGCCGCCGGGGATGCCGTCAACGTGGCCCAACGGCTCGAGGCCGCCGCCGAGGCCGGGGAGATCCTGATCGGTGACGCGACCTACCGACTCGCCCGCGACGCCGTCCGGGCCGAGTCGGTCGGGCCGCTGATGCTGAAGGGAAAGGAGGAGACGGTCGAGGCGCACCGCCTGCTCGAGGTGCTGCCGGGGGTGCTGTCGCACACGCGCCGCTTCGACTCGCCGATGGTGGGCCGCGGCCGGGAGCTGCATTCGCTCGCCGACGCGTTCGAGCGGGCGGGAGCCGAGCGTTCCTGCCACCTGTTCACCGTGCTCGGAGCTGCGGGTGTCGGCAAGTCGAGGCTCGTCCGGGAGGCGCTGGCCGGCATCGGCGACCGCGCGCGCCTGCTCGTCGGCACCTGTCTGCCGTACGGAGAGGGGATCACATTCTGGCCCGCTCTCGAGGTCGTCAAGCAAGGCACGGGGATCGAGGACGGCGACTCCCCGGAGCAGGTGCTGGCGAAGATCGAGGCGACGCTCGGGGACGACGAGAACGCGAGCCTCGCTGCGAGACGGGTCGCCGCGCTGGTCGGCCTCGAGGAGACGGGCGAGACCGCGGAGCAGGGCTTCTGGGGCTTCCGCAAGCTGGCCGAGTCGCTGGCGCGCGAACGTCCGACGGTGATCGTTTTCGACGATGTCAACTGGGGCGAGCCGCATTTCCTCGATCTCGTCGAATACCTGGCGGAGTCGGTGCGCGACGCGCCGCTGCTCGTCGTCGTCATGGCCAGGCCCGAGCTCCTCGAGCTGCGGCCGGCCTGGGGTGGAGGCAAGCGGAACGCGACGTCGATCTTCCTCGAGCCGCTGTCGGAGCAGCAGGCGCGCGAACTGCTCCTGAACCTCCTCGCCGTCGACACGAACGAAGACCTCGTCGCCCGGATCCAGAGCTCGGCCGAGGGCAACCCGCTGTTCGTCGAGGAGATGGTGTCGATGCTGATCGACGGCGGCTATCTCGGGACGGACGGCGACGAGATGCCCGCCGGCCTCGCCGAGCTGCCGGTGCCCGCGTCGATCCAGGTGCTGCTCGCCTCGAGGCTCGATCAGCTGAGCGTCGGCGAGCGACGGGCGATCGAGCGGGCAGCGGTCGAGGGAACGGTCTTCCACTCGGGCGCGGTCGAGGCTCTCGCCGACGACGAGCTCCGCGGCCAGGTCGAGGATTGCCTCGATGCGCTCGTCCGTAAGGAGCTGATCGGCCCCGTACCGGGCCTCTTTCGCCGGCATCGACGGCTTCCGCTTCCGGCATGTCCTCATCCGCGAGGCGGCGTACGAGGCGGTGCCGAAGCAAATTCGCGCCGACCTGCACGAGCGGTACGCGGCCTGGCTGGAGGAGGTGGCCGACGACCGACTCCCGGAGCTCGAGGAGGTGCTCGGCTACCACCTCGAGCAGGCGTATCGCTACCGGCTCGAGGTCCTGCGGGCGGACGACCACGGGCGTGCCGTCGCCCTGCGGGCGGGCACGCGGCTCGCGTCAGCCGGACGGCGCGCGCTCGCAAAGGGCGACGTGCCCGCGGCGGTCAACCTGCTCGACCGCGCGGCGGCGCTCCTGCCGGACGATGCGAACATGCGACCGGCGCTACTCGTCGGGCTCGGCATCGCGCTGCGCGTCTCGGGCGACCTCGCCCGGGCGGAGCGCGTGCTCTCGGAGGCGCTCGCCGGGGCCGCGCGCGACGGTGACAGATCCGTCGAGCTCGCGGCCGAGGTCGAGCGCTTGTCGTTGCTCCTGCTCAGCGACCCCGCCGAGACGGATCGGCTGCGCGAGGAGCTCGAGGCCGCCATCGCAGGGCTCGAGGACCTCGGCGACGACCGGACGCTCGCCCATGCCTGGACCCTGATGGGGTTGAGGTTCGGCATGTGGCGCGGACAGCTCGCACGCGGAGAGGAAGCGCTCGAGCGTGCGCTCGACCACGCACGGCGTGCCGGCGATCGCCGGCAGGAGGCCGAGATCCTGGGCCAGCTCGGGTTCGCCGCCCTGTTTGGCCCGATGCCCGTGGCCGACGGGATCGCGCGCTGCCGGGAAGTGCTCGAGCGGGAGCGGGACAACCGTGTCGTCGAGCCGGCCATCTCGCGCTATCTCGCCGTGCTGGAGGCAAGGCTGGGGCGCTTCGACGAGGCGAGGACGCTGGCCGCCCGAACGGTCGAGCTCTACGACGAACTCGGCATGCGCCTCTTCGCCCAGGCGGCGAGCGCCATGGCCCGCGGCGACATCGAGCTCCTGGCGGGAGACTTCGTCGCCGCGGAGGAGGTGCTGCGACCTGGACTGGACGCGCTCGAGGAGATGGGCGACCAGGGCTACCGGTCGAGCGTCGCGGCTTTTCTCGCACGCGCTCTCTTCGGCCAGGGACGGCTCGACGAGGCGGAGGAGGTGGCGCGGCGCGCCGAAGCAGGCCGCGTCACCGGACGACGTCTGGTCGCAGACGCTGTCACGCGGGACGCGCGCCAAGGTACTCGCGAGCCGCGGCGCCTTTGCGGACGCCGAACAGCTGGGACGCGACACGGTGGCCGTGCTGCAGGACACGGATGCCCTGGAGCTCAAGGCGGTCGCGCTGCTCGACCTGGCCGAGGTCTTCGTCTATGCCGGCGGCAGTCGTGAGGCTGCCTTCTCTGCCGAGCAGGCGCTGTCGCTCTACGAGCAGAAGGGAAACGTCGTCGCCGCCGAGCGCGCCCGGGAGCTCATCGGTCGGCTCGCGGTCCCTCCGACCACGATGGCAAACCGAGCCGCTCCAGCATCGTGACGTCGGCCGGACGCGACGGAAGCGGCGGGACGTAGAGCGTCGACATCGCCGTCGACCTCATCCGCCGCGAGCTCGCTGAGAGCCACCGCCCGGACGAGCGGGTCGAAGCCCGGGTAGGGCGACGCCTCGTAGACGACGACCTCGTGGTCCGGCGGGTACAGCTCGAGCAGCGTCTCCACGAGCACAGGAAGCCCGCTCGGGCGGGCCTCCGCGGCCGCCGTGACGTTCCCGACCGTTCCGATCTGCCAGAGCACGAGCGCCGCGGTCGAATCGACGCGGCGCCGGTGGACGAGAAAGTTGGTCGCCTCGTAGCTCTGGCAGCCGGAGCGACACGGGTCGACGCCGAGATCGGCGAAGAGACAGTCCTCGGCAGACACCGCCGGCAGCATGCGCGTCCGGTAGCCCTCGGCACGAGCGCGCGCGATCGCGTCGTGTGAGGGATTCACGAAGACCCCGGGGTGGCCGTAGAACGCCGCGCAGACGTCGAGGCCCTCGCGCACGGGGCGGAGGATCTCCTCCGCCATCGCCTCATATGCCGCCGCCCTGTCCTCCCCGATCGAGTAAAGGGTCGTGCAGGGAGCGCGTGTTCGGGTTCAGTCGCTCGAGGAAGCCTTGCATGACCGGCTCGGCGACGAGGCTCAGAACCACGTCGGAGCGCTCGATCACGGCCCGCGCTTCCCGCGTCAGGTGCGTGCCGAACTCGATGCCCGTCCCGACGACCGTGAGCGAACCCGAGCGGCCGTCCGCCGCGTCCTCTAGTGCCCGATCCAGATGCAGAGCCAGACCTTGGCGCCTGGGTTGTTGAGGAAGTACCTGACCTCGACGAACGTGCTCGCGAGCAGCAATTGCGTCGCCGCGTCCGCTGCCGCGGTCCCCTGAAACTCGGTTCCCCTGAGGTACTCGGCGATCATCTCGGCTCGTACGTCCGCGTCTCCATACGACCATCTCAGGAAGCGTTTGTCGTCCGGGAACTCGTCTGCGTCTTCGTCCGGAGCGCCGGCGACGTGCTCCAGGAACCCGCGCACGATCTGACCGATGTTGTCGAAGTCCATGTCATCCGGCGTGCTGTTCTCACTCATCCCCGGTCCTCCCGTTGTGGTGGGGCGAACCTACAAGGGACGTGTCGGTTGTGTCAACCGCTACTCGGCAAGCGCAACGAGGCCTTGTAGGCGCGCTTCTGCGCCTGATAGGTCTCGAGCGCCTCGGCCGAGTCGACGTCCCCGAGCGTGGGATGGCCGGGGACGAGGCCCTGAGCCGCCTCGACGTCGAAGCGCTTGGCGAGCACCGAGCCGAGCGCCTTCACCTTCATGTCGCCGAACCCCGGCAGTGCCTCGATCCGGCGGCGCAGGTCGTCCGAGTCGCCTGCGTCCGTCCAGACCCTGGCGGCGTCGCCGTCGTACTCGCTGACGACCGTCCGCGCCAGCTCCTGGACGCGCGTCGCCATCGTGCCCGGGAAGCGGTGGACGGCCGGCTTCTCGCGGAAGGCCGCGTCGAGCCGCTCGGGCTCCATTCCGGCGAGGACGCCCGCGTCGAGCGAGCCGACGCGCTGCTTGATCTTGAGCGGCCCCGAGAACGCTGTCGGCACCGGCACCTGCTGGTCGAGCGCGAAGCCGATCAGGAGCGCCATCGGATCGGTCGCGAGCAGCCGGTCGGCCTCGTCGTTCCCCGTGAAGTGGAGCGCCTCGGGCACGACCCGATCCTAGTCGAGGACCTGCTCCCAGCCGGGGAACTCTCCGAGCTCACCCGCGGCTCGCACCGCGTCGCGCCAGTTCGGGTGGGCGTCGAGGAGCGGCTGCAGGATCTCCCTCGCCCGTTGCGGATCGCCGTCCTTCGCTGCTTTCTCCGCGGCGATCCAGCGCTGTTCGTGCTCGCGGAGATGGTCGCCGCGATCTGCGCGGTAATCCTCCTCGAGATCGAGGAGCCGCCGCAGCTCGCCAACAGGGTCGACATGGTCGTCGACTCGGAGGTTCGAGACGCGGCCCTTCCACACGAAGCCGGTCGGCTCCGACTGGACGACGCGGATCGCCGCCGACTGCGCACCGCGGAAGTCGCCGCCTTCGCGCTCGGCGGCCTCCAGCGCGGCCAGCAGGCGTCGGGCGAGCGAGCCCGAGGCGGCCTCGTACGCCGTGGCCATCGCCGGCCAGACCGTGTCGCTCGCCATCATGTTCGCCTGAACCGTGAAACCGTCGCCGACGAGGTCGCCGCAGTCGCGGATGCAGCCGTCACCCGTGTGCGCCGCAGCGTTGCCGTGCGAGTCCACCATGCCCACCTGACGGAATCGCTGCTTCGCGTCGGAAGCGACGAGACCCGCAAGCGCCTCCTCGGCCGTCCGCCCGGCCTTCATCAGCTCGAGCCCGAAGGGCCCGTAGCTGTGCTCGGTGATCGACTGAGTCGCCACCGCCCCGACCCCGGCCTCGGCCCAGGGCACGCCGACGCCGACGCCGAAGGTGCCGGTCTGCACGGCGACGCCGAGCTCGCCCGTCCCGGGATCGCGCGCGACGATCGAGTACGTCATCCGGCCTCGAGCGCCGCTACGACGATGTCGAGGTTCGCCCGCCAGATGCCCTCGGGGGTCGGCGGCAGGACGTCGTCCCAGATCGCCGCGAAGCTGCTGCGGAGTTGCTCGATGCGAGCCGGCCGGCCCATGAACCAGATGTGGAGATGTGCGCCGCGCTCTCCCCAGCGTCCGACGTGGACGCGTCCGATCCCGTCCACCGCCCGGATCGCCCGGTCGAGCCGGCCGATCAGGACGCCGAGCTCGGCCGCGAGCTCCACCGGGAGGTCGCCGGGCTCGGAGTAGCGGTCGCGCGACTCGAGCAGCAGGACCACCGGCAGACCCGGCCGGGCGCGGATCAAGGGCATGCAGCCGTCAGCGCTCGTTCGTCCAGACGTACTCCACGTCGGCCGTCGCACAGCGCCGACAGTCCACGCCGCCCTCGCCCCGGCGCTGCACTTCGTCCGCGGAGACGGGCGGCGCGAGCGGCCTCGGCCGCAAGTCACCGTCGAACGGGAACGAGTCCCAGATCTCTACCTGCGGCATGCGCAGGTCGCCGGCCACACGCGCGTGGAACTGCTCTGGCGTCTCGGGCATCGCCCGATGCTAACGTCGGCGCCCGTGAAATGGCCCGCCAGCTTCTACGACCTCCGGCGGGGAGAAGGCTGCGAGATGTGCCGGCAAGGACGGCCTGACGAGACGAAGTGGGGCGTGCGGTACTTCGCGGGCGACGTCGCCGACGCGTACCTGCAGCGGGCGGGGATCCAGCGCGGATACTCGATCGTCGTCTGGCGCGGCCAGCACGTCGCCGAGCCGACCGAGCTCTCACCGGACGAGGCGGCAGCGTACTGGCTCGAGATCCTGCGGGCCGGGCAGGCGCTCGAGGCGCGCTTCGAGCCGGTGAAGATGAACTACGAGCTGCTCGGGAACTCGCTCCCCCATCTGCACGCGCACCTGCTGCCCCGCTACGCGGACGACCCGAGGCCCGGCTGGCCCTTCCCGTTTCCCGAGGACGAGCCGCCGCCCCACCCCGAGGAGGAGCTGAGGGCCGACGTCGAGGCGCTGCGCGGGCTACTCGGCTAGACGGCGAACAGCGTCAGCTCGGGCTCGCGCTCCCCGCGGAGCACGGCCAGGTCGACGCGGATGCAGTCGATCCCGCGCGCTTCTGCGAGCGTCACCGCCTGCGGCTTCAGCTGCTCGGCGGCGAGGATGCCCCGGCACTCGGCGCGCGTCGGGTCGAGGCGGATCCGCTCGAGGTAGCGGGAGAGCTGCTCGACGGCGTCGATCGTCCCGACGCGCTTGATCTCGACCGCGACCCAGCCGTCGTCCACGTCACGGCACATCAGGTCGACCGGGCCAACGTCGGTGGGCCACTCGCGCTTCACGAGCCGCAGGCCGTCGGCGAGCGCCTCGGGCTGAGCGGCGAGCTCCTCCTGAAGGTGCCGCTCGACGCCGTCCTTCTCGAGCGCTGCGGCCTCGCCCATGTCGTGCGAGACGTCGCTCAGCACCTCGTGCAGCCGGATCTCGAGCCGGTCCTCCGTCTTGCCCGCCCGCTTGCGGACGACGATGCGCTCGCCGTCCTCCTCGACCACGGTCGGCGGCGTCATCCAGTTCAAGGGCTTGTAGCCCCCGGCGTCGGCGTGGACGAGCGACGCCGCCGTCTGACTCAGCATCAGCGAGCGAGTCGACTCGGGCAGGTAGGCGCGACAAACGGTCGGCGTAGGAGACCTCACAGCGAGCGACGACCGGGCGCATCGCGGGAGACGGATCGTCATGCTGATCGTGCGCGACGGCGTCGGCGTCCCGCCGCGCGGCAGCACACTCATCGCAGCAGGCGACCGGCTCTACGTCATGGTCAGCGCTACCTCACGCAAGCAGACCGACGCCCTCCTCGACCGCTGGCGCGACGGCCCTCACCGAGCCTCCGGGTAGGTCGTTCCAGAGCCGCGGGTCGGCATGTCACGACCGATCCGTCCAAAGCGGGCGAAGCTCCAGCCGCTCCTTGGCCGTCAGACGGCGAACAGCGTCAGCTCGGGCTCGCGCTCCTCGCGGAGCACGGCCAGGTCGACGCGGATGCAGTCGATCCCGCGCGCCTCTGCGAGCGTGACCGCCTGCGGCTTCAGCTGCTCGGCGGCGAGGATGCCCCGGCACTCGGCGCGCGCCGGGTCGAGGCGGATCCGCTCGAGGTAGCGCGAGAGCTGCTCGACGGCGTCGATCGTCCCGACGCGCTTGATCTCGACCGCGACCCAGCCGTCGTCTACGTCACGGCACATCAGGTCGACCGGGCCGACGTCGGTGGGCCACTCGCGTTTCACGAGCCGTAGGCCGTCGGCGAGCGCCTCGGGCTGCGCGGCGCCAGCTCGACGCCTCCTGCCGAGCGCTGCCGCCTCGACGCCGTCCTTCTCGAGCGCTGCGGCCTCGCCCATGTCGTGCGAGACGTCGCTCAGCACCTCGTGCAGCCGGATCTCGAGCCGGTCCTCTGCCCGCCCGCTTGCGGACGACGATGCGCTCGCCGTCCTCCTCGACCACGGTCGGCGGCGTCATCCAGTTCAAGGGCTTGTAGCCTCCGGCGTCTGCGTGGACAAGCACGCTGCCGTCTGACTTGAGCATCAGCAAGCGCGTTGACTCGGGCAGGTAGGCCGACAAACGGCCGGTGTAGGAGACCTCACAGCGAGCGACGACCAGGCGCATCGCGGCAGCGTATTGTCCGTTTCGGACGTGGCTTCCGAGGCCAACCGACCCGGCGAGGACAGGCTTCGCCCGCTCTTCGACCGTCTCGACGTGGACGGCACCGAGAACCGGCTGCGAAGTGCTCTCGCCGCAGAGACCACCGACGAGGGCCGGGCCGAGGTGATCACGCAGCTCGCCCGGGTGGAGCTTGCGCACGGACGGCTCGACGCCGCGCAGTCGCTCATCGACCAGGCAAGCGACCTGGCCGGACCGAGCGGAGCCGCGCGGGCGAGAGTGCTGCTCGAAGGCGGCCGTGTCGCGCGGAGGAGCCGTGGTGACGCCGCCGCCGCACGTTTACTGGCACTCGCCTACGAGGAGGCGCTGACGGCCGGGCAGTACTTCGTCGCTGCGGATGCGGCGCACTCGTGCGCGCTTGCCGGCGACATGGTCACATGGACCGAGCGAGGGCTCGACGTCGCCGAACGGCACGAAGCAGCCGCATACTGGAAGGGAACCCTGCTGATGAACCTCGGTGGCTGGCAATTCGAGCGCGGGTCGTACGAGGAGTCGCTGGCGAGCTTCCGGGCCGCGCTCGAAGCGAAGGAACATGACTCCCGAAACCCGGAGCTGCGCGAGTACGCGCGCTTCGGCGTTGCCCGCGCTCTCCGCGCGCTCGGCAGCCCCGAGGAAGCGGTTCCGCTGCTCGAGCAGGCGGTGGAGTGGATGTCCGCGTCCGGCCGCGACTGGCCCGAGGCACGCCTCTTTTCCGAGGAGCTGGCCGCTGCTCGAGCAGCGGCCGGTGCGTAGCGCACGTGTCCAGCCGGGCCACTAGACGAACATATGTTCCGTCGGTAGCCTGGTTGTGATATGGAGTCGCTGATGGTGTTCAGCGAGGCGACGCGCTCCTGGTTCGAGCGGACGTTCGAGGCGCCCACGCCCGCGCAGGCGCTCGGCTGGCCGGCCATCGCCAAGGGCGGTCACGTGCTCATTCAGGCGCCGACCGGCTCGGGGAAGACGCTCGCCGCGTTCCTCTACGGAATCGACCGGCTGACCGCCGCGCCGGGCGGGGGCCTGCGCCTGCTCTACGTCTCGCCGCTGAAGGCGCTCAACTACGACGTCGAGCGGAACCTGCGCGGCCCGCTCGCCGGGCTGCGGTCGGAGCTCTCGCGTGGCGCGTGCGCACGGGGGACACGCCGGCCCGCGAGCGGCAGGCGATGCTGCGCAAGCCGCCGGACATCCTGATCACGACCCCCGAGTCGCTCTTTCTGCTGCTCACCTCGCAGGGCCGGGAGATGCTCCGCTCCGTCGAGACGGTGATCGTCGACGAGGTGCACGCCGTCGCCGGCACGAAGCGCGGAGCGCACCTCGCGCTCGAGCCTCGAGCGCCTCGACCGGCTTGACCGGCAGGCCGCTCCAGCGGATCGGGCTCTCGGCGACGCAGCGGCCGCTCGAGGAGATCGGGCGCTTCGTCTCCGGCGCGCGGCCGATCGAGCTCGTCGACGCCGGCCGCGCGAAGGAGCTCGACCTGGAGGTCGTCGTCCCGCTCGAGGACATGCGCGACCTGTCCGGCTCGCAGCCGATCCGTCGGCCCGAGGCCGTGGACGGCAGCTACATCACGGACGGTGCCGGGCCGTCGACGAGCTCGATCTGGCCCTCGATCTACCCGCGAGCTGCTGCGAGCTCGTCGAGCAGCACCGCTCGACGATCGTGTTCGTCAACAACCGCCGCCTGGCCGAGCGCCTCGCGCTGCGCCTGAACGAGCTGGCCGAGCAGGAGATCGCCCGCGCGCACCACGGCTCGCTCGCGCGCGAGCAGCGCGTCGAGATCGAGGAGCTGCTGAAGCGCGGCGAGATCCCGTGCCTCGTCGCCACCTCGTCGCTCGAGCTCGGGATCGACATGGGCGCGGTCGACCTCGTCGTCCAGGTCGAGTCGCCGAAGTCGGTCGCCCGCGGCCTCCAGCGGATCGGCCGTGCCGGCCACGAGCTCGGGGCGGTCTCCAAGGGCCGGATCTTCCCGAAGTTCCGCGCCGACCTGCTCGAGTCGGCCGTCGTCGCGCAGCGAATGCGGGGCGGCGAGATCGAGGAGACGCGTCATCCCGCGCAACCCGCTCGACGTGCTCGCGCAGCAGATCGTCGCGATCTGCGCCGACGAGGAGATCGCGGTCGACGAGCTGCACGAGCTCGTCCGCGGCGCCTACCCGTTCGCCGACCTCTCACGCGTCCAGCTCGAGAACGTGCTCGACATGCTCGCCGGCCGCTATCCGTCCGACGAGTTCGCCGAGCTGCGGCCGCGCATCGTCTGGGACCGGACGGGCGGCGTCGTCCGCGGCCGCGCCGGCGCGCGCCGGCTCGCGGTCACGAACGCGGGCACGATCCCGGACCGCGGCCTCTACGGCGTCCAGCTCGTCGACGGCGGCGGCCGGGTCGGCGAGCTCGACGAGGAGATGGTCTACGAGGCGCGGGCCGGGCCAGACGTTCATGCTCGGCGCCTCGACCTGGCGGATCGAGGAGATCACGCGCGACCGCGTGCTCGTCTCGCCGGCGCCCGGGCGTCCCGGGGGCGGTGCCGTTCTGGAAGGGCGAGGGCGTCGGGCGGCCGTACGAGCTCGGCGAGGCGATCGGGCGCAGCGTCGCGGGAGCTCACGGCGCTCGCGGACGACGAAGGCGCTCGAGCGGCTGCGCGCCGACTATCACCTCGACGAGCTGGCGGCGCGGCAACCTCGTCGCGTTCCTGCGCGAGCAGGAGGCGCGCGACCGGCGCCGTGCCCTCGGACCGGACGGTCGTCGTCGAGCGCTTCCGCGACGAGATCGGCGACTGGCGCGTCTGCATCCTGACGCCGTTCGGCGGCCGCGTGCACGCGCCGTGGGCGCTCGCGCTCGCGGCGCGGCTGCGCGAGTCGCTCGGGCTCGACGTGCAGTCGATCTGGTCGGACGACGGCATCGCGCTCCACCTGCCCGACGCCGACGCCGCGCCGGCGCTCGCCGAGCTCGCTCGTCGGCCCGGACGAGGTCGAGGAGCTCGTCGTCGCAGGAGGTCGGGCAGAGCGCGCTCTTCGGCTCGCGCTTCCGCGAGAACGCCGCCCGGGCGCTGCTGATCCCGCGCCGCCGGCCCGGGCAGCGGACGCCGCTCTGGCAGCAGCGCCTGAAGGCGCAGTCGCTGCTCCAGGTCGCGCGCCGCTATCCGGCCTTCCCGATCGTGCTCGAGACCTACCGCGAGTGCCTGCAGGACGTCTTCGACCTTCCGGCGCTGCGCGAGCTGCTGCACGGCATCGCGACGCGGCAGATCGACGTCGTCGAGGTCGAGACGCCGTCCGCCTCGCCGTTCGCCGCGTCGCTGCTCTTCGACTACGTCGCGACCTACATGTACGAGGACGACACGCCGCCGGCCGAGCGCCGGGCGCAGGCGCTGTCGCTCGATCGCGAGCTGCTGCGCGAGCTGCTCGGCCAGGAGGAGCTGCGCGACCTGCTCGATGCCGACGCGGTCGAGGAGGTCGAGGCGCCAGCTTCGCGGCGAGCCGCGGACGCGCCGACGAGCTGCACGATCTTCTGCTGCTTGCGCGGCGACCTGCGAGACTGGCGAGTATGACCTGGCGCTGGCCGAGCCGCTGCTGCGCCGAGCGGCGCGCGGTCCGTCGTCCGGTTCGGCGGCGAGGAGCGGCTGATCGCCGCCGAGGACGCGGGGCGCTACCGCGACGCGCTCGGCGCGATGCCGCCGTCCGGTCTGCCCGACGCGTTCCTCGAGGCGGGCGACGATGCCGCTGCGCACGCTGCTCGCGCGCTTCGCGCGCGGCCGCGGGCCGTTCACGACCGCCGAGGCGGCGACGCGCTTCGGCGTCGACGCCGCAGCCGACGGAGCTCGCGGCGCTCGAGCGCGAGGAGCGGCTCGTCCGCGGCGAGCTGCGCCCGGGCGGAACCGAGCGCGAATGGTGCGACCCGGACGTGCTGCGGCGCCTGCGCCGCGCGTCGCTCGCGGCGCTGCGCAAGGAGGTCGAGCCGGCCGAGCAGGCGGCCTCGGCGCGCTTCCTGCCCGCGCTGGCACGGGGTCGACCGCCGCGCGACCCTGCGCGAGGCGCTGGTTCCGCTGCAGGCGCTGGCGCTGCCCGTGCCGCTCTGGGAGGCGGAGCGTGCTGCCGCGGCGCGTTCCCGGCTATCGGCCCGAGCTGCTCGACCAGCTGTGCGCGACGGGCGAGGTCGTCTGGGTCGGCGCCGGGCTCGACCGGGTCGCCGTCTACTTCCGCGAGGACGCCGCCGCGCTCGGCCGGCCCGGCGGCGCGCCGCCGCCGGAGGGCGAGGCGCACGACCGCGATCCGCGCCGCGCTCGGCCGCAGCGCCGAGTTCTGGCTCGACCTGCTCGCCGCGACCGGGCTCGAGGCGGAGGACGGCGCTGCCCGCGCTGTGGGAGCTCGTCTGGGCCGGCGAGGTGACGAACGACGCCTGGCAGCCGCTGCGCGCCCCGCGCCGCTACGGCGTCGCCGCAGGCCCGAGCGGCGGCCGCGCCGCTTCTCGCGCGCAGCGCGCGGCCGCGGTCACCGCGACGCAGGGACGCTGGTCGCTGACCGAGCGCGCTGTTCGCCGAGCGCGCCGCGACCGGCGCGCGCTCGCGGAGCTCCTGCTCGAGCGGCAGGGCATCGTCACGCGCGACGGCGTGCGCGCCGAGGGGATCCCCGGCGGCTACGGCGCGGTCTACGGCGAGCTGCGGGCGCTCGAGACGCTCGGCGTCTGCCGGCGCGGCTACTTCGTCGAGGGCCTCGGCGGCGCGCAGTTCGCGCTCGGCGGCGCGGTCGAGCGGCTGCGCGAGCTGCGGCCGCGCGAGGGCGACGAGCCCGAGCGCGCTCGTGCTCGCCGCGGCCGATCCGGCACAGCCGTACGGCGCCGCGCTGCCGTGGCCGAAGCGCGCCGGCGCGCGCGCCGCGCGGGTCGCGGGCGCGCTACGTCGTGCTGCTCGGCGGCGAGGCGGCGCTCTTCGTCGAGCGGGGCGGCCGCTCGCTCGTGCCGCTGCGCGAGCCCGACGACGCGTGGCTCCGGCCGGCGCTCGCCGCGCTCGTCGAGCACGCGCGCCGAGACGGGCGTCGAAGCGGCTCGCGGTCGAGCGCTTCGACGGCGAGCCCGGTCGCCGAGAGCGAGCGTCATGCCGCTGCTCGTCGAGGCCGGCTTCGTCGCCGGGCCGCGCCGCGCCGTCCTCCGACCCTAGCTCCGGCGAGCCGGCCGAGCGTCCAGCCGAACAGGGCGTGCCGCCAGGTCGCCTGGACGAACCGCGGCCGCTCATCAGCCTGGCCAGCGCCTGGCGCCGGGGCCGGGTGGTAGCGGTCGACGAGCACGCCGAACGAGACTGCGAGGTGCTCGCCGATCGCATCCCGAGGCGAGCCGCGTGATCGACCCGCAGGCGCCGGCGCGCTCGTCGAGCGGCCCGAGCGGCGCGTTGGCCATGCGGAGGGCGAGGCGGTCGTCCACGAACCTGCTCCTCGCGCTTCGAGCGGGGCGACGTCCTGTCGTGAGCCACCTGCGCGATGTCCGCGGCTCCTGGAGCGCTCCACGGCGCCGGCGACGGCCCGGCGGCGGCAGCGAGCGCGACTCACGCCTGTTCTCGTGCCCGAGCGAGCCGAGCACCGTGCCGTGCTCCGCTCCGGCGCTCGGTGCTCGGCTCGCGCGACGCGCGCCACGCGCGAGCACGGCCTCGGGCCTGACATCCTCGCCGAGCCGCCCGACCTCGCCGGGATGCTGCGCCAGCCTGCGCGCCGCCGACCCGCGCCGCGACGCTGGGGGAGGCGCTCCTCGACCAGCGGCTCGTCGCCGGGATCGGGAACATGTGGCGCGCCGAGGCGCTCTGGCAGCGCGCACCTCTCGCCGTGGCTGCGCGCTCGGCGACGACGACCGAAGAGGAGCTGCTCGCGGCCCTCGGCGAGGCGCGCGCGGCTGATGCGCGCGTCCGTCACGGGCCGCCGAGTCGAGCGCGCGTCTACCGCCGGGCGGGCCGCCCGTGCGCGCGCTGTGGCGCGACGATCCTGGCCGCGGGCAGGGCGAGGACAACCGGATCGCGTACTGGTGCCCCGGCTGCCACGAGAGGAGAGGCGCCGCCGGCCGAAGTAAGAGAAGCGTGGCAGTCCGCTCTCCCCAGCTCTACGAGCGCGCTCCGGCGCCACTGCCTCGGCGCGTTCGCGTACCTCTACCGCGAGTCGAGGCCGAGGCGCCGCTCCCGTTCTCGTTCGAGGAGCACGCCGCGCCCGGTCGGCCGGCGCTCTACGAGTACCGCCCGCTCGGCGCGCAGCTACGTCGAGGACCGCGCGGAGCGGCTCGCGGCGCCTCGACGACGCGCAGTTCGCGCTCGAGGAGCTCGCGCCGCGAGCCCGCGGCGGCGATCTTCGCGCACGCGCACGCCGGCGGCGACCCGACCGAGGAGTCGGCGCTCTACCGCACGATCCTGCTCCCGCTCCTCGCCGGCGTGGCCGAGCGCTGCGGCGGCTTCGAGTGGGACGACGACGTCTTCAACCGCGCCTACCCGAGCTCGAGCACTCGCTCTTCGGCGAGAGGCACGCCTACGGCGCGGTCGCGCCGCTCGTCGGCCTGTCCGCCGCGTTCCGGTCGACCTCGGCCGCGGACTGCGCGTGCGCCTGGCCGTCGCCGGCGAGATCGCCGACGTACTGGCCCGAGGCGAACGGGCTGCTGCCGCCCGGCTTCGGGCAGGAGCCGGAGCGGCTCGTGCGTGATCGAGCTCGAGTGCGTGTTCCCGGCCGGCGCGGTCGAGCCGCCCGACGCGCCCGGCGAGATCGCCGACGCGGTCACCGCGCTCCGGCTCGCGACGGCGGCCCCGATCGCGGCCGGGCCCGGTGCTCTTCGAGCGGCTCGACTGGCGTCCGTACGGCGTCCGCCCGGTGCTGCCGATCGCGGCGACCGAGCCTGCCGGGCGAGGCGACGCGGCTCGACGAGTTTCGCGGCCGGCTCGCGGCGCGATCTCCTCGAGCGGCTCGCCGCTCGCCGACGACGACCCGGAGCTCGGCGAGGCGCTCGACCGCTGGGAGCTGTCGCTGTTCGCAGCCGAGCCGTACCGCTCGGAGCAGCTGCGCGAGTCGCTCGGCGCGCTGCTCGGCGGCGGCGACGGGCTCTGGGCGGCGGCCGCGCGGTTGGCGGTGCTCGTCGGCGAGGACGCGGCGCGAGCGCGGCGAGCTGTTCGCCCGCCTGCGCGGCCTGACGAGCGGCGGCCACGCGTCGCAGGACGGACGCCGACATGATCCGCCGCGCGCTCTCGAGGTGCTGATGCCGGGCGACCGGCTCGGGCTCATCGAGCGCCTCGACGACTCGCTGCTCGGCCTGAAGCCGCGGCCGCGCAGCTACTTCGGCGTCGCAGTCGATCGCAAGCTCGGCCGAGGCCGAAGCCGGCACGAAGTCGGCACGAAGCGGCGCGTCCGTCGGCGGCTACCGTCGAGACGATGGACGAGGCGCGCGCGGTCCTGGCCAGGCTCGAGCGGATCGAGGCGCTCGAGGCGGGCGGCGCGCCCGCCGGGGTGCTGCTCGACGAGGTGCGCGGCGCTGCTCCGCGAGGCCGAGGCGTGGGTGCGCGCCGAGCCGGGCGGGACCGACCTCGCGGAGACCGCGCTCGAGCGCTGCCGGGACGCGCTTCGGACGGCCGAAACCGGCACGGAGGCCCGCGCAGGACTCTGGTAACGTGGCTCGAAAGAAGCCGCACAATGGGCCTCTTACAGGTAGCATCTCAGCCCGAGCCGGACACCGTTCCGCAGAAAGCTGCCATGGCACAGGTCATCGCGTTCGCCAACCAGAAGGGCGGCGTGGCGAAGACGACCTCCACCCTGAATCTCGCCGTCGCGCTGGCGGAGCAGGGCAAGCGCGTGCTGACGGTCGACCTCGACCCGCAGGGCAACCTGACGATGAGCCAGGGGCTCAACCCGGACACGATCGAGCGCTCGATGTACGACGTGCTCGTGCATCGCCTGCCGACTCGAGCAGGTGATCCACAAGGGCGAGATCGACCTCGCGGTCTCCTCGATCGACCTGGCCGGCGCCGAGCTCGCGCTCTCGAGCATGATCGGCCGCGAGCGCGCGCTCGAGCAGGCGCTGCTGCCGCGTGAAGGGCGAGTACGACTACGTGCTGATCGACACGCCGCCGTCGCTCGGCCTGCTGACGATCAACGCGCTCGTCGCCTCGGACGGCGTCATCGTGCCCGTCCAGTGCGAGTACCTGTCGCTGCGCGGCCTCGTCCAGCTCGAGAACACGCTGAGCATGATCCGCGAGAACCTGAATCCGAACGTCGCGATCCAGGGGATCCTGCCGACGATGTTCGACGGCCGCACGCTGCATGCGCGCGAGGCGGTCGAGATCCTGCAGGAGAACTTCGGGGACCTCGTCTTCAAGACCGGATCCGCAAGACGGTGCGGTACGCGGAGGCGCCGGTGAAGGGCGCTGAGCGTGCTCAAGTACGAGCCCGCAGGGAAGCGCGGCCGAGGCCTATCGCGAGCTGGCAAAGGAGGTCATGAATGGCGCGAAAGCGCGCCAGCATGCGTGAGGGCCCCCTCGCCGAGCTGTTCAAGGCGACGGAGGCGGCGCAGCGCCAGGCCGAGCACGGAGCGTGACGGCGCCTCGACGAGCGGAGCGCCGAGCCGCGTCGCCCGAGGAGCCGGTCGAGCCGGCGCACCCGACGCCGCGACCGCCTGGAGCCGGTCGACGCGGTCGTCGTCGACATCCGCCTCGCGCCTGCGCATGTGCCCGCGGAGGAGCCGGCCGAGCGAGCGCCCGCGCGCCGAGCTCTGGGACGTCGCGCCCGAGCCGCCGATCCTGCACGCGGTGCCGCGGCCCGACTCGGGCGCGTACGTCGCGGTCATCAGGGTCGTCGGCGTCGGCGGGCCGGGCCTGAACGCGGTCAACCGCATGATCGACGCGGGCCTCTCGCAGGTCGAGTTCATCGCCGTCAACACCGACATCCAGCAGCTCCAGTTCTCGGACGCGCCGCTCAAGATCCACATCGGCGCGAGCTGACCGAAGGGCTCGGCTCGGGCGCCGATCCGTCGGTCGGACGAAGGCCGCCGAGGAGAGCTACGACGAGATCAAGCAGCGCCCTGCGCGGCGCCGACATGGTCTTCGTGACCGCGGGCGAGGGCGGCGGCACCGGCTCGGGCGCGGCGCCGGTCGTCGCGCAGCATCGCGCGCGAGCTCGGCGCGCTGACCGTCGGCATCGTCACGACGCCGTTCAAGTTCGAGGGCACGCAGCGCCGGCGCATCGGCGGACGAGGGCGTCGACGAGCTGCGCGCGGCAGTGCGACACCGTGATCGTCGTCCCGAACGAGCAGCCTGCTCGAGGTGCTCGACCGCTCGACGTCGATGCTCGACGCGTTCCGCATCGCCGACGACGTGCTCCGCCAGGGCGTGCAGGGGATCTGCGACCTGATCACGATGCCGGGCCTGATCAACCTCGACTTCGCGGACGTGCGGACGATCATGACCGACGCCGGCAACGCGCTGATGGGCATCGGCTACTCGAGCGGCGACGACCGCGCGGTCGAGGCCGTCGAGCGCGCGCTGCGCTCGCCGCTGATCGAGGGCGAGATCGACGGGCGCGAAGGGAATCCTGCTCTCGATCGCCGGCGGCGAGGACCTGTCGCTCTTCGAGGTCAACCAGGCGGCCGAGATCGTGCGCCAGCGCGCGACCGACGACACGAACATCATCTTCGGCGCAACGATCGACGAGCGGCTGAACGGGCAGGTCTGGGTGACCGTCGTCGCGACCGGATTCGGCGGCGCGGCGCGGCGATCGACGACCTCGTTCCGCGCCGAAGGCGAGCCCTTCGAGCCGCCGAGCTTCCTGGCCGATCTCTAGAGCACGGAGGAAACAGCGGGTTTCCCCCGTGTACCCCTTCCATCCGTGGTCGCGTTTCCGGCCGCTTGAGCTCAGCCGCGGCCGAGCCACGGTTGCGCCGAGGGATGATGAAGCGCGTGGCTTCTGCGAGCGGCTGAGCCCAGCGCATCGAAATCGTCAGAGCCGGACTAGGCTTGCGCCGTGAAAGGTGCGGTCGCCGCAGGCCATCAGCTGACCGCGGAGGCGGGAGCGCGGATCCTCGCCGAGGGCGGGAACGCCGTCGATGCCTGTGTCGCCGCGGCGTTCACGTCCTGGGTGGCCGAGAGTCCACTGACCGGGCCCGGGGCGGGGGGCTTCATGCTCGTCCATCGGGCCCGTGACCGCTCGACGCGCCTGCTCGACTTCTTCGTCGCGACACCCGGCCTCGGCTCGCGCACGCGCCGGCGCGCGGAGATGGAGACCGTCGACGTCGATTTCAGGGGGCGAGTCGACGCAGATCTTCCGGATCGGCTCGGCATCGTGTGCCGTTCCCGGGGCCGTCGCGGGGCTGGCCGAAGCCCACCGGCGCTACGCGACCTGCCGTGGCGGACGCTGATCGAGCCGGCGATCGAGGCCGCGCGGGACGGGGTCGAGCTGACGCGTCCGCAGGCGTACCTGCACGCGATCCTCGACCTGATCCTGCGCCACACCGCCGAGGGTCGGCGCGTGTACGGCGTCGGCGGGGCGCGCCTCGGTCCGGGCGACGCCTGCGGCTTCCCGACCTGGGGACACACTCGAGCGGCTCGCCGACGCGGGCCGGCGAGCTCTATCGCGGCGACTGGCCGCCGGCGATCGTCCGGCACCTGCGGGAGACGGGCGGCGCGGTCACCGCGGCCGATCTGCGCTCGTACCGCGTGATCTGGCGCACGACCTGTCGAGGCGGGGTTCCGCGGCTGCACGTTCGAGTCGAATCCGCCGCCGTCGTCGGGCGGCGTGCTGATCGCGCTACGGGCTTGCACTGCTCGACCGGCTCGGCATCGGCGGCGCCCGGCAGCGCCGGGCGCGACCGCGCTCGTCGACGTGATGCGGGAGCAGGGCCGGGCGCGCGGCGAACGATTCGCGACCGAGCTCCACCGCGGCGGGCTCGCCCGGCATCTGCTCGCCGAGCGGAGCCTGCGCGCCGCCGACGCGCGGATCGAGGCGGGCCAACCCGGGCGCACCCGAGCCGGCTCCGCCGGCGGCACGACGCACATCTCGGTCGTCGACGCGCGGGCAACGCGGCCTCGCTCTCGGCGTCGACCGGCTCCGGCTCGGGCGTGATCGTGCCGGGGACCGGCATCCACCTGAACAACATGCTCGGCGAGTACGACCTGAACCCGAGCGGTCGCGCGCTCGCTCCCGGCCGCCGGATGACGAGCATGATGGCGCCGTCGATCGTCCTGCGCGACGGGAGCCTCGTCTCGTCGTCGGCAGCGCCGGCTCGGTTCGGCTGCGCGGCGCGATCATCCAGGTGGTCGTGAACGTGGTCGGGCACGGGTTGCCGGTCGAGCGAGGCGATCGACGCCCCCACGCGTCCATGTCGACGAGCCGCACGTCCACTGCGAGGGCGGGTTCGAGCCGGCGACGCTCGACGCGCTCGAGGCGGCGCGGGTACGACGTGGTCCGCTGGCGCCGGCGGAACCTCTTCTTCGGCGGCGTCGCGGCCGTCGAGCGGCGCGAGGACGGCAGCCTCGCCGCCGCCGGCGATCCACGCCGCGGCGGCTACGGCGTGGTCGTGGGATGAGCGACTTCGTCGTCCGCGAGCGGTGCCGGGGGACGCGCCGGCGCTCGTCGCCCTCGCGCAGGAGGTCGGGCGCCGAGCCCGAGGGCTGGCTGATCGCCGACGACTCGTGGCGCGGCGTCCGCCGACGAGCGGCGCTACCTGAAGGCGCTTCGGCGGCACCCGCATGCCGCCGTGTTCGTCGCCGAGGACGGCGAGCGCATCGTCGGGCCGGCTCTCGGTGGCGCGCGATCCGCACCCGGCGAGCTTCCACGTCGCCGACCTCGGCCTGATGGTCGCGGCCGGCCATCGGCGCCGCGGCGTCGGCCGGGCGCTGCTCGACGCGGGCGGTCGAATGGGCGCGCGAGCGCGGCGTGCGCAAGCTCGAGCTCCACGTCTTCCCCCACAACGAGCCGGCGATCGCCCTCTACGAGAGCTTCGGCTTCGTCCGCGAGGGCTTTCGCCGCGAGCACTACCGCCGAGGCACCGGGTACGTCGACGCGATCCTGATGGCCTATGGGTCGACGATTCTGAGCGGCCGGCCGAACACGTCCGGGCGGCGGGCTGTGGAAGAAATGTCACCATCGTCACACGTGCGACACAGACGCGTGCGCATTTCGGCGGTACGCTCGCCGCGGGTGGCGGGTGGCCGACATCCCCTCCCAGGGTGGGGATGCGGTTGCGTCCCGGCCGGAGACGGCCGTGTCCCGCCAGGCTCGCGAGGTCAGCCGTGGGAGACCTTGCCGTTCGTCGCTGCGCGCTCGCGGACCTCGCGCTCGCGGCTGACGGCCTCGATCGCCGGCCTCGAGGAGCTCGCAGAGCTGCCTGAGACGCTCGGGCTCGGACAGCAGCTCGAGCAGCTCCTGCTTCGGCTCGATGCCGAAGTCGACCCGCGCGGCGATCTCGAACGAGAGCGAGCCCGATCCTCCGTCGGGCTCGTCGATATCCTCGCCGACCGCCTCGACCAGCCGGCGGAAGAGGCTGAGCGCACGGTCGCCAGTCCGGTCCCGGACGCGTCGGCCTCCTCGTCGTCGACGCGGCTCGACCTCGCCGGTCAGGAACTCGCGGCCGGAAGTCAGCTCGCGGAGGCGGAAGCGGTCGTGGCCCTCGACGACGACGTTCATCCGCCCGTCGTCGAACACCTGGAGCACCTCGACGACCGCCGCGCGGGTCCCGATCTCGCGCCGGCCCTGCTCGTCCTCGAGCACGAGCCCGAACTCGCTCTCCGCTTCGCAGGCACTCGCCGATCAGCTCCTTGTAGCGCGGCTCGAAGATGTGGAGCGGAACGCGCTCCGTCGGCAGGAGGACGAGCTCGAGCGGAAAGAGTCCGATCTCGGCCACGCGGAGATCAAGCCTAGTCGACCGGCTCCGGCTCACCGGCCTCGTCCGACGGGAACCGGCTGCCGCGCCGTCGCTAGAGTCAGGCGATGACCGCCCGCGCGCGAGTTTCCCGGCGATCCGTTCTTCCGCCGCGTTGCGCGGGCTCGTTCCGTACGAGCCCGGCAAGCCGGTGGAGGAAGTGCAGCGCGAGCTCGGCATCGAGCGCTGTCGTCAAGCTCGCGTCGAACGAGGGGCCGTACGGGCCGTTCCCGGCGGCGCTCGAGGCGATCGCGCGCTCGACGCCGGAGCTGAACCGCTACCCGGACGGCGGCGCGTACCGGTTGCGCGCGGCGCTCGCCGAGCGGCACGGCGTCGCCTTCGAAGAGGTGATCACGGGCGCCGGGGCGGACGGCATGATCGACTGCCTGTCCCAGATCTTCCTCGAGCCGGGCGACGAGATCGTCTGCTGCTGGCCGTCGTTCATCAGCTACGTCATCGCGGCCCGGAAGCTCGGCGCGACGCCCCGGCTCGTGCCGCTGCGCGATCACCGCTACGACCTCGACGCGATGCTGGACGCGATCGGCCCGCGGACGAAGCTCGCCTACCTCTGTCTGCCGAACAACCCGACCGGCACGGCGAACACGCGCGCCGAGGTGGAAGCCTGGTTCGACCGCGTGCCCGAGCACGTGACGACGGTCGTCGACCAGGCGTACTTCGAGTACATCGACAGCCCCGACTACGTCGACGCCGTGGCGGAGTATTTCGCTCAGGGACGCAACGTCGTCGTGCTGCGCACGTTCTCGAAGATCTACGGGCTCGCCGGCCTACGGGTCGGTTACGGGGTCGCGCCCGCACGGGTCGTGACCGAGCTGTCGAAGGTGCGCAGCGCATTCGACGTCTCGACTCCCGCACAGGAGGCCGCGCTCGCGAGCCTCGACGACGCGGCGGAGCTCAGGCGGCGGCGCGTGTTGAACGAGAGGGGCGCGGCGAGCTCGAGCGGGTGCTCCGCGAGCACGGCCTCGACCCGGTCCCGGGGGCGGTCGCGAACTTCGTCTTCGTCGAGCTCGGCGAGGATTCGCGGCCCTTCCAGGAGCGGCTGCTGCGAGAGGGCGCGATCGTTCGACCGACGCACGGGTTCGGCGCGCCGGAGGCGATCCGGGTGACCGTCGGCACGCCCGAGGAGCACGAGTTCCTCGCCGGGGCGCTCGTCGCATCACGGCAGCGGTCATGTAACCTCGCTACCGTCGTCCCAGTGCTGACCGGGCCTCGCCGACAGCTGAGCCTGCTCGACCGGGCGCCGGCGTTCCGGTCGCTCTTCCTCGCGACGACGGTGTCGGGGATCGGCACGTGGGTCGCGGTGATCGCGCTCACGGTCGACGTCTACGACCGGACGCACTCGGCCGAATGGGTGAGCGCGCTCCTGATCGCGGACTTCCTGCCGGCCGTCGTGATCGGCCTTGCGTTCGGGCCGATCGTCGACCGGTTCTCTCGCCGGCGGCTGATGATCGGGTCGGACGTCGTCAGCGTCGGCGTCTTCGTCGCGCTCATCTTCGCCGGCACGCCGGGTCAGATCGTCGCTCTCGCCGCGGTGGCGGGCTTCGCGACGGGGTTCTTCCGCCCGGCGACGTACGCCGGGCTGCCGAACCTCGTCGAGGAGGCGGATCTCCGGCGGCGAACTCGCTACTCCGGTCGACCACGCACCTTACGACCGTCGTCGGCACGCTGATCGGCGGCGCCGTCGTCGCTGCCGCCAGCCCTGACCTCTGCTACGCGGTCAACGCGGTCAGCTTCGCCGGCTCCGCGCTGCTCCTCGCCACGATCCCCGCGACCGGATGCGCGCTCCCGAGCACCGATCAGAAGGGGGCTATCTCGCAGAGGTACGGGCGGGGTTCTCGCTCGTCTTCCGCTCGCGGGCGCTGCTCGCCGTGTTCATCTCGTGGAACCTCGTCATGCTCGCGACCGCAGGCGTGAACGTGTCGGAGATCTTCCTCGCCAAGGTCTCGTTCGGCTCGGGCAACTTCGGCTACGGCGTCCTGTGGGCGGGAACCGGCCTCGGTCAGGTGTGCGGTGCCTTGTATGCGAGTACGTGGCTCGAGCGGCGCAACGTGTCGTTCGTCTACGGCGCCGGCCTGGCGCTGATGGCAGTCGGCACCCTCGCGGCGGCGCTGTCGCCGAACGTCTGGGTCGGTGCGCTCGCGCTCGCCATCGGCGGATCGGGTAACGGAGCCGCGATCGTCTGCAACTCGCTGCTCGTCCAGCGCGGTGCGCCCGATCGCCTGCGCGGACGCGCGTTCACGACGATCATGAGCGTCAACTTCGCCCTGCTCGGCATCGGAATGGCCCTGGCGGGCCCGCTCACGACCGCGGTCGGAGCGCGCTGGGTATTCGCCCTCGCCGCCGTGTTCGCAGGCGTCGCAGCGATCGTCGGGCGGACGATGACCCGGGCGCTCGGCATGCTCGGCGAGTCCGACTCGCGCCGCGAGCCTGCCGCGTCGCCGACGGCCTGAGTTGGCCGGCCGCCGGAATTGGACGGGGGAGCGCCTCGTCGAAGGCGTGCGCGGCGGCGATCCGAGGGCTGTGGCCCGGGCGATCTCGCTCGTCGAGAACTCGGATCCGCTCGCGGCCGAGCTCGTGCGTGAGCTGTATCCGAGTACCGGCCACGCCTATGCGGTCGGCGTCACCGGGCCGCCCGGCGTCGGCAAGTCGAGCCTGATCGCCGCTCTGTTACCTCACGTCCGCGCGCAGGGGCTGTCGGTCGGCGTCGTCTCCGTCGACCCGTCCAGCCCGTTCTCGCAGGGGGCTTTGCTCGGCGACCGCATCCGGCTCGCGGAACACTTCCTCGACCCCGGAATCTTCATTCGATCGATGGGCACCCGCGGCCACCTCGGCGGCCTGGCCGAGGCGACGCTGCAGGCGGTGTTGCTCCTCGACGCGGCCGGCAAGGACGTCGTCTTCGTCGAGACGGTCGGCACCGGCCAGAGCGAGGTCGAGGTGATCGGGATCGCGGACACGGTGCTCCTCGTGCTCATGCCCGGCTCGGGCGACTCGATCCAGGCGCTGAAGGCGGGGATCATGGAGATCCCAGACGTGATCGCCGTGAACAAGATGGACAACCCGGCCGCGAAGACCATGCTGACCGAGGTGCGCTCGATCCTCGCCCTCGATCCCGATCGCGCCTGGCGGCCGCCCATCGTCCTCACCGAGGCTGCGCGCGGCGAGAACCTGGAGCAGCTGTGGAAAGAGATCGGCGCGCACAGGGCTTTCCTCGAGCAGGACGGCCGGCTCGAGGAGCGGCGGCGACGGAACCTGGCACAGGAGGTCTTCGCCGTCGCCTCGGCTCGGGCCAAAGCGCACCTGGAGCGGGCGGTGAGCGACGATGCCGAGCTGAGGCGGGTGCTCGGCGCGGTGCAACGCCGGGAGCTCGATCCGCTTCGGCCGTGCACGAGATCCTCGACAAGGTCTTCCACATCGACACCGGTGCTGCGTCCGGCTGACATCGAGGCGGCGCGCGCCCGGCTCGACGGCGTCGCGCGAGTCACGCCCGTCTTCCGCTCGAGACGTTCTCTCGCCTCGCCGGCCGGGACGTGGTGCTCAAGGCCGAAAATCTCCAGCGAACCGGCTCATTCAAGATCCGCGGCGCGTTCACGAAGATCTCCTCGCTCGGCGGGGCGAGCGAGCGGCGGGCGTGGTGGCGGCCAGCGCCGGCAACCATGGGCAGGCGGTGGCATGGGCGGCGCGCGAGGCCGGGATCGCCGCCACGATCTTCGTCCCGGCGGACGCTCCGATGGCGAAGGTCGACGCGACGCGGAGCTACGGCGCGGCAGTCGAGATGGTGGGCGCGAGCTTCGAGGAGGCCGTGGCGGCGGCGCGGCGGCATGTCGAGACGAGCGGCGCGACGTTCGTGCACGCGTTCGAGGACGAGCTCGTGGTCACCGGCCAGGGCACGGTCGGCCTCGAGCTGGCCGAACAGGTTCCCGAACCGGGCACCGTGCTCGTTCCCGTCGGCGGCGGTGGGCTCGCCGCGGGCATCGCCGTCGCGCTGCAGGCGGCACGGCCGGGCACGCGTTTGATCGGAGTCCGCGCGGCGCGCGAGCAGACGATCGCCGACGGGATCGCGGTCAAGCACCCGGGAGAGCTGGCAGGGCCGATTCTCGAGAGCGCGCTCGAAATGATGATCGAGGTGAGCGACGAGGAGATCTCGGAGGCGATCGTGCTGCTCCTCGAGCGGACGAAGCTCGTCGTCGAGGGCGCGGGGGCAGTCGGCATCGCGGCGCTGCTCGCAGGTCGCGTGACCGGCGACGGGCCCGTCCTCGCCGTGCTCTCCGGCGGCAACATCGACGCGACGCTGCTCGTGTCCGTTGCGCGGCGCGGTCTCTCGGCGGCCGGCCGCTACCTCGTGGTGCGAACGCGCGTGCCCGACCGGCCCGGCGAGCTGTTCAAGCTGCTCTCGCTCGTCACCGAGGCACGGATGAACGTGATCGGCGTCGAGCACCGCCGCGAGGGGCTCGACATCGGCGTCACCGAGACGGGCATCGAGCTGACCCTCGGCACGCGCGACGAGGAGCATTGCGAGGCGCTGCTCCAGACGATGCGGAGCTGGGGCTATGACGTCGTGCGCCTGACCTGAGCCCGGCGAGGGCAGGCGCGCCGGTGCTCGCCCCCCCCGTTAGGGGAGCGAGCGCCCCTACGTGAAGCTAGCCGGGAAATCGTCACGCGTGGGTGACGTCCTGGTGCTGGATGTCGGGCGCTTCCGGAGCCGCCTCGCGCAGATCGCGAAAGCCGCCGTTGGCGACGGGCCGGGCGTCCAGGCCCTGTGCGGCGAGGATGCTGGCGGCGATCGCCGCGCGGGCGCCGGTCTCGCAGATGGTGACGATCGTACGATCGCGCGGCAGCTCGGCCGCCGCCGATCCGATCAGGCGATAGGGAATGTGCCGGCTCCCGGGCAGCGGCGCCTCCTCGCGCTCGTCCGCCTCCCGCACGTCGACCAGCTGGGCGTCGTAGGCGAGGAGCGCGTCCAGCTCGTCCACCTCGACCGGCTCGAGCGCCTCCGTCCCCCGCCGACGACGTACCCGCGAGCCGAGGAACCCGACAGACTGGAGGCCACGCACTGCCGCGGGCTTCGTCCACCGAGGACGCGTGCACGAGCGGCTCCTCGGCCGGGACGACGAACCCGGTCTTCGTCGCGAAGCACTCTCCCGAGAAGGCACGTTGATCGCGCCCGGATGTGACCGGCGAGGAAGCTCTCCGACGGCCGCACGTCGAGGACTCTGGCGTCGCCGGGCCCGGCCAGCTCGCCGACCGGCGGCGGCGCGCCGACGAAGGGGCCGCGGTTGAGCGCGACCACGCGCTCCATGTTCGCCGGCCTCGGCGCGGACACCGCCGCCGACTCGGCGACGAACGCTTCGACCGTCGCGAGCGCGAGCGCGTGGTTGAACCGCCGCTCGAAGCCGATCGTCGTCGAGGCCTTCGAGCTCATGCTCTTCCCGCACAGCGAGCCTGCGACGTGGCCCGGATAGACCTCGACGCCGTCGTTCAGCTCGAGCAGCCGGTGCAGGCTGTGAAAGAGCCCTTCGGCGCCCTCGTGGGCCTCGACGGCGAGGTCTGGGCGAGCCGTGTCGCCGACGAACAGTGAGTCGCCGGTCAGGAGCAGCCAGGGCTCGTCGGCGCGCGTCCGGTCCGTGACGGCGAAGCAGCAGTGCTCCGGGCGATGGCCGGGCGTGTGGATGACGCGCAGGCCGACGTTGCCGACGACGACCTCGTCGCCGTCCGCGATCGGCTCGAACGGATACTCGGGCTCTGCCAGCGCGTGGATCGCCACCGGCAGGCCCTGCTCGAGCGAGAACCGCCCGTGCCCGGACACGTGATCGGCGTGCGTGTGCGTCTCGAGGACGCGCACGATCCGCAGGTCGTGCCGGGCCGCCTCCTCGAGGTACTGCTCGATCGCGTAGGCGGGGTCGACGACGACCGCTTCGCCCACGTCCTCGTCCCCGACCAGATAGGAGGCGCAGCCGAGATCGTCGTCGACGAACTGCCGGAACAACACGTCGCGGGCAGGCTAACAGGGTGTTTGGGAACCTGCCGAGAGCGGGTATCTCCCGCTGCAGGGAAAAGGGGGAGGGGAGGGAGGCGCTGGAGAGGCCGGGGAATACGGCGGCGGCGGGGCGGGAGACGCGCGGAGAGTGCTACGGGAAGGCAGCCGGAGGAACGCGCCGGCGGACACGAGACGCTCTTCTGACGAGACGCTCTCGAGACGTGCGCCACCGCCGCGCTGCGGGGCCCAGGGGCGGTGAGCGAACGACGAGGTCAGGCCACACCCGCGCGGGGGGCACGCCCCGTCCGCTGACGCGGCGACCTGGCCGACCACACTCCGGGCTGCCCAGCCCCCAGTCTGCGGCGACGTGAACGACCCCTGAAGACGGCCGCTCCCAGCCGCGTGCGCCACGCGTGCCCGGCCACGCTACTCACCGACTGGGGGCCGCGCCGGCACCCCCGGCCCCCGACGGCTTCTGCGGGCCGCTCTGTAGGCCGAGAGCACGGAAGCGTCACCACTCCGCTCGGGATGCCGGACACCCGCTCGCTACCCGACTGGGTCGCCGACCCCTTGAACTCGGCGAGCACGTTGCGAAAGGCGACAAGAAGGGGGAGCCGCCGGCGCCCCGTACGCGATCGGGGGGCTCTACTCGACCGCCGACGACATGCTCAAGTGGATGCGGTTCTCGAGGGCCTCTCCGGGCCCCCCACCTGCTGGCCGCACATCACCTGCTCTACGACACCGCCAGCTGACGCCGCGGCGAACGAGAAGATCGGCCTCGCCTGGAACGTCAACACCTCGACGGGCACGTCCTGCGTCTGGAAGGGCGGCGACGGCCAGGGCTTCCACTCCTACATGCTGTTCGTGAAGGGCCAGAAGCGCGGCGTCTTCTGCTCTTCAACAACGCTCGGTCAGAGCAAGTTCAATCGGCAAGGAGTTGCTGAACACGCTGCTGTTAGGCCGGGCGGAGGCTCGCCGCGCTGCTAGAGCCCGAGGTGCTTGGCGATCACCATCCGTTGCACCTCGTTCGTGCCCTCGCCGATCTCGAGCACCTTCTGGTCGCGGTAGAGCCGTGAGATCGCGTACTCGTCCATGAAGCCGTAGCCGCCGTGGATCTGCAGCGCGTGGTTGACCGCGCGCTGGGAGAGCTCCCCGGTGTAGAGCTTGGCCATCGCCGCCTCGAGGGCGAACGGGCGCCCCTCGTCCTTGAGCCAGGCGGCCTTGTAGACGAGCTGCCGGCCGGCCTCGATCTCGGTCGCCATGTCGGCGAGCTTGAACTGGATCGCCTGGAACGAGGAGATCGGCCGGCCGAACTGGCGGCGCTCGCCGGCGTAGGCGAAGGCGAGGTCGTACGCGCCCTGGGCGAGGCCGACGCCCATCGCAGCGACGGAGATCCGCCCGCCGTCGAGGATCTCGAGGAACTGCTGGAAGCCGCGGCCGCGCCCACCGAGCAGGTTCGCCTCCGGGACGGCGCAGTCCTGGAACGACAGCTCGCGCGTGTCGGAGGCGCGCCAGCCGAGCTTCTCCATCGGCTGCGAGATCACGTAGCCGGGCGTGCCGTTCGGGATCACGATGTTGGAGATCTCGCCGTTGCCGGTGATCGCCGTGATCGTCACGCAGGCGCTGATGTCGGTGCCCGCGTTGGTGATGAAGATCTTCGAGCCGCTCACGACCCACGTTCCGGCGCGCAGCTCGGCCCGCGTCTGCGTTGCGCCCGCGTCGGAGCCGGCCCCGGGCTCGGTCAGCCCGAACGCAGCGAGCTTGCGCCCCGACGCGAGGTCGGGCAGCCACTGTTGCTTCTGCTCCTCGGTTCCGAACAGGAGGATCGGCATCGTCCCGAGCGACGTGTGCGCCGCCACCGTGATCGCCACCGACGAGTCGATCCGCGTCAGCTCCTCGACCGCGACCGCATACGACACCGTGTCGCCGCCCGCACCGCCGTAGGCCTCCGGCACGGGAATCCCCATCAGCCCCAGCCCGGCCAGCTCGGCCACGAGCTCGTACGGGAAGCGGTGCTCGCGGTCGAGCTCCTCGGCGACCGGCGCGATCCGCTCGACCGCGAAGTCGCGCACGGTCTGCCGGACCAGCTCCTGCTCGTGGGAGAGGTCGAAGTTCACGTCGAGGCGAGCCGCGTGGCAAGCTCGCTCAAGAGGCGCACGCCGTAGCCCGTTCCCCCGCGCTGCCAGAGGTAGTCGCCGCGGGACCAGGTGAGGAAGGCGGGACCGGCGATGTCGAGGTGCGCCCACGGCCCGTCGCCCGCGAACTCGCGCAGGAACTCGGCCGCGTAGACCGGGATGCCCTGGCTGCGGACGGAGTGGTTCTTGAGGTCGGCGAAGTCGGACTGGATGAACTTGCGGAAGCGCGGGTGCATCGGCCACGGCCAGGCGTGGTCGCCGCTCGCCTCCCCGGCCGCGACGATCTGGTCGCGCCAGGCGTCGTCGTTCGAGAACACGCCTGCGTAGAGATCGCCCATCGCGCGGCTCATCGCACCGGTGAGCGTGGCCAGGTCGACGACGTGCGTGGCGCCCTGCTCGCGCGTGTAGACGAGCGCGTCGGCGAGCACCAGACGGCCCTCGGCGTCGGTGTTCGTGATCTCGATCGTCTTGCCGTTCGAGGCCGTGAGAACGTCTCCCGGGCGGAAGCTGCCGCCGCCCATGACGTTCTCGGCCGCGGCCACGACCGTCAGGACGCGGACCGGTAATCCGAGCTCGGCGATCGCTCCGGTCGCCGCGACGACCGCGGCCGCTCCGGACATGTCGCCGCGCATCTCCTCCATGTACAGCGCCGGCTTCAGCGCGAGCCCGCCGCTGTCGAACGTGATGCCCTTCCCGACGAGGCCGAGCACGAGCTCTGGCGTCGCCGGCAAGGCAGGCTCGTGGCGCAGGACGATCAGCCGCGGGGGGTTGTGGCTGCCCATGCCGACCCCGAGCAGCGCGCCCATCCCGCGGCGCTCCATCTCCTCGGGCTCGAGCGCATCGGCAGAGAGCGTGTCGAAACCCGAGGCGAGCTCGAACGCGCGGTCGGCGAAGGTGGCCGGCGTGAGCTCGTTCGCAGGCGCGTTCGCAAGGTCGCGCGCGCGGTTCGTCCAGGCGGCGACGATGCCGGCACGGCGCGCCTCCGCCCCGAGCCCCGCGTCGCCGACGAGCGTGAGCCGGTCGACCGACGGAGCCGGAGCGCCGTTCGACTTCCAGCTCCCGGGGTCGTAGCCGCCGAGCACCGCACCCTCGATCGCGGTGCGGGCCTGGTCGGAGGTGGGGAGGGGGAGCGACTCGTCGAGGAGCCAGGCGGCCGGGCCGCCGCCGGTCGCGGCGAGCTCGCGCACGGCGGCTGCTGCTGCGTCCCGAACTGCGTCTGGCTCGATCTCGTCACGCGGCCCGAGCCCGGCGACGATCGCGCGACGCCCCTGGAGTCGGACGAGGCGGGCGACTCCCCGCTCCGTGGTGGCGTCGTGGGCGGCGAGCGCCTCGGCGACGCCGTCGGCGGCACCAGGGAGCGGTTGCGGTGGGTCGGCGACCGCGACGACGAGCGTCGCGCCGTCCGGCGCCTCTACGGCGACGTCGATCTCCATCGCGGCGGCGATGCTACCCCAATGCAGCCGGGGCCGGCAGGCCCCTTGCGCGCCGGCACGCTGCGAGTACGCTCAGCCCATGCTGGCGGGGATCGACCGGCGCGCGATGACAGGGCTCTCGACAGGCCACCTCGCGGTCGACTTCGCCGGCGGAGCGGTTCCGGCGCTCCTGCCCTTCTTCAAGGAACGCTTCGACCTCTCCTACACGCTCGCCGCTGTGATCGTGCTCGCGTCGACGTTCTCGAGCTCGGTGATCCAGCCGCTGTTCGGTCTTTGGTCGGACCGGCGCGGCGCGCTCTGGCTGCTCTCGACCGGCGTCGCCGTCGCCGGCGTCGGCATCGCCCTGGCAGCGGCGGCTCCCGCCTACGGGCTGGTCGTCCTGTGCGTCGTCGTCAGCGGGCTCGGGACGGCGGCATTCCACCCGGAGGGGTCGAAGTTCGCCGCGTACGCGAGCGGCGACCAGCGGGCGAGCGGCATGTCGGTGTTCTCGGTGGGCGGCAACATCGGCTACGCGCTCGGAGCGCTCGTGACGACACCGATCGTCATCGCGCTCGGCCTCACCGGGGGACTGCTCCTGATGGTGCCCGGACTCGTCGTCGCCTGCATGGTCCTGCGCCTCGTGCCTTACCTCGTCTCACTGGAGCCGGGGGAGTCCGAGCGCGCTGCCGACGCAGAATCGGCGGAGAAGGAGCAGCCCGGCGCAATGGTGCTCCTGCTCGTGATCGTCGCGCTCCGGAGCGTCGCGTGGTTCGGCCTGCTCACCTTCGTCCCGCTGTGGGAGGTCTCGCTCGGCAACTCGACGAGCTACGGCTCGCATCTGCTCTCGCTGATGCTCGTCACGGGCGCCATCGGCACGCTGCTCGCCGGCCCGGCCGCGGATCGGATCGGCCGGAGACCGGTGCTGATGGCGAGCAACGTCGTCGTGCCGCCGGCGATCCTCGTCTTCGTGCTCGTCGGCGGGGTGCCGGGCGCGCTCGCCCTGTGCGTCATCGGGCCGGCGGTCGTCGGCACCTTCGGCGTCACGATGGTGATGAGCCAGGAGTACCTTCCGCGCCACATCGGGATGGCGTCCGGGCTCTCGATCGGCCTCTCCATCGGCCTCGGCGGGATCGCGGCGGTGATCCTCGGAGCCGTCGCCGACTCCGTCGACCTCGAGACGGCGTTCTACGTCTGCGCCGCGGCGCCCATCCTCGGCGCCGTGTTGACGGCGCTCCTGCCCTCGTCCCGGGCGCCTCGCGGGCTCGCTCCCGAGATGGCCCCCTCGTGAGATAGCCTCCGGCCCGTGGCCCAGACGGCGAAAGAGTTCTTCGAGGCGCTGCCCGAGCGCGTCAACGGCAGCGGACACGCGTCGGGGATGCACACGAGCTACGTGTTCGACATCGCGGGCAGCGGTGTCTGGACGGTCAAGGTCGACGACGGGAAGGTCGAGGTCTCCGAGGGCGACGCCGGCGGCGACTGCACGGTCTCCACGTCGGAAGCGACGTTCCAGAAGCTCATCGAGGGGCGCCAGAACCCGCTCACGGCGTACATGACCGGCAAGCTCAAGGTCAAGGGCGACATGGACGCCGCGCTGAAGCTGAAGGAGATCCTCGGCTAGCGATGACGCTCGACCCGCAGGCCCGCGCATTCCTGGACCAGCTCGAGGAGCTCGGCGTCCCCGGGATCGGCGAGCTGCCGCCGGTCGAGGCGAGGGCCGCCGGCGACGCCGCCTCGGCAACGGTCTTCGGCCCGGTCGTCGAGGTGCCCTGCGAGGACCTGACCATCCCCGGCCCGGGAGGGGCGATTCCAGTGCGGGTCTACCGGCCGGGGGACGGGCCGGCGCCCGTGTTCCTGTACTTCCACGGCGGCGGCTGGGTGCTCGGCAGCCTGACCACGCACCACGGCGTGTGCGCGACGCTCGCTCGATTGTCCGGCAGCGTCGTCTGCTCGGTGGACTACCGGCTCGCGCCCGAGCACCGGTATCCGGCGGCGCTCGACGACGCCTGGGCGGCCACGACCTGGGCGGCGGAGCACGCGGAGGAGATCGGCGGACTGGCCGGCGCGCTCGCCGTCGGCGGCGACAGCGCGGGCGGGAACCTCGCCGCGATCTGTGCGCTGCGTGCCCGAGATGTCGAGCTGCCGCTCGCGCTCCAGGTGCTCGTCTACCCGGTCACCGACGCCGATCTCGACACGGCGACCTACCGCGAGTTCGCGGACGGCTACTTCCTGACGAGGTTCGGGATGGAGTGGTTCTGGGACCACTATCTCCCCGACGGCGACCGCTTCGTGCCGGATGCGTCGCCGCTGCGTGCGGCCGATGTCGGCGGCACGGCTCCTGCGCTCGTGATCACGGCCGGCTTCGACCCGCTGCGGGACGAGGGCGAGGCGTACGCGAGGCGACTCGAGGAGGCCGGTGTTCCGGTGACGCTGACCCGCTACGACGGGATGATCCACGGCTTCTACCGCATGCCCGGTGTGATGAGTGTGGCGAACGACGCGCTCGCCGAGACGGCCGACGCGCTGCGCGCGGCCTTCGCGGCGGCCACGGTCTAGTCGAGTTCGACGAGTAGCGCACCGCCCGCGACGCGGTCGCCCTCGCGCACGTGAACGCGGCGAACGACGCCTTCGTAGGGCGAGACGAGCGGCGTCTCCATCTTCATCGCCTCGAGGACGAGCAGCGCCTGGCGGGCCGTCACCGGGTCTCCTTCGCCCACGAGCACGCGGATGACCGTGCCGGGCATGGGCGCCGTCACCGCGCGCTCGCCGCCGCCTGCTCCGGGTGTGCCGACGGCTGCGTCGGGATCCGGCGGCGGGGCCGGCGGCGGAGCGGGGAGGTTGAGCCGGAACGGCCTCCGCCACGGACGCTGTGCCGCCTGAGTGGGCTGCGCCGAGAGCGGGGGATGCTCGACCAGGAAGGCAGTCGTCGTCTCGCCTGAGCGCAGATCGGGGTGCCCGACGAGCCAGCGTAGGAAGGGAAGGTTCGTCGTGACGCCCTCGACGACGGTCTCGCGCAGCGCGTCCGCGAGTCGGTCGAGCGCCTCCTGGCGCGTCCGTCCCTGCGCGATCAGCTTGGCGATCATCGGGTCATAGGCGAGGCCGATCTCGTCGCCTTCCTCGACGCCGGCGTCGACACGGATGCCGGTCGGGAGGCGGAGCCGCTCGATCCGGCCCGCCTGGGGCAGGAACGAGCGCGGATCCTCGGCGTAGAGCCGCACCTCCACGGCGTGCCCCTCCGCCAAGTAACAAGTTGTTACTTGGTTGCCGCCGGCGATCGCGAGCTGCTCCGCGACGAGGTCGACGCCTGTCACCAGCTCGGTGACAGGGTGCTCGACCTGGATGCGGCCGTTGAGCTCCAGGAACCAGAAGTCGCGGCCGTCGAGCATGAACTCGGCGGTACCGGCGCTGCGGTAGCCGATCGCACGCGCGAAGGCGATCGCCGCCTCGTTCATCCGGGCGCGGAGGTCAGGGTCGAGCGCGGTCGACGGCGACTCCTCGAGCACCTTCTGGTGTCGCCGCTGGACCGAGCATTCGCGCTCGCCGAGAGAGACGACGTTGCCGGCGCCATCGGCCAGGAGCTGGATCTCGACGTGGCGGGGCCGCTCGACGTAGCGCTCGCAGAAGACGCGGTCGTCTCCGAACGCGGCCCCGGCCTCGCGTGTCGCGGCCGCGAGCGCCTCGTCGAGCTCGGCCGCCTCACGGACGATCCGCATGCCGCGGCCACCGCCGCCCGCGGCCGCCTTGATCACGAGCGGGAAGCCGATCTCGGCCGGGTCGCCTTGCTCGACGACGGGCACTCCGACACCGCGCGCGACATCCTTCGCGGCCAGCTTGTCGCCGCCTCGCCGCAGGCTCTCCGCCGACGGCCCGACGAACGCGAGCCCCGCCGCCTCGACCGCCTCGGCGAAGTCCGGGCTCTCGGCCAGGAAGCCGTAGCCCGGGTGGATCGCGTCTGCGCCGGCCTGCCGTGCCGCGCGGATGTGCTCCTCGCCGTGGAGGTACCCGGCGATCTCGACGGTCTCGGCCGCGGAGCGCGCATGGAGCGTCCCCCCGTCGTCGGGCGCGACGACTGCGACCGTCCCGATCCCGAGGCTGCGACACGTGCGGAAGATCCGCACCGCGATCTCGCCGCGGTTCGCCACGAGCAGCTTGCCGATCGCCATACGCCTCGAGCTCAGGAATCCCAGCCCGGCGGCCGGCGTTCGAGCAATGCTCGTACAGAGAGACAATGTGCCCCTCTTCCCTGTCCCCACGTGGGGCGTCCTGACGGGGAAGAATGAGCTGGACCGGACCTGTCGGCCATGCGATCAAGCCTACCGAGGTGGTGGTAACGCCTCAGTAGCGGCAGCTTGCCGCGGCGTGTCGCCCGATGCTCCTCAAAAAAAGCAAGCCCGAGAAGTCATTAATGCCCCACACTCAAACGAGATCGGCGGCCTAGTAGGGATTCGTCACGGGGCGGCCTGTCACGCGGCGGCGTACTCTTCGCGCGGTGGCCGCGTGTGTCGAGGCACCCCCGTTCCTTCACCTCTCGCTTGTCGTGGGGGGAACACTCCTGGACAGCCTCGGCGGCCGTCTCGGAACCGTGCACGATCTGATCGTGCGGCTCGGGGATGACGAGTATCCGCCGGTGACCGGTGTAGTGGCGCAGGTCGCCGGCCGCGAGGTGTTCGTCCCGGCGGACCTCATTTCGGAAGTCACCCACGGTCAGGTGAAATTGCGTCAATCCCGCCTCGACTTGCAGCCGTTCGAGCGCCGTCCGCAGGAGGTGCTGCTAGAGAAAGATGTACTCGATCGCCAGTTGATCAACGTCGAGGGAGCACGACTGGTGCGCTCGAACGACATCGAGCTTGCGCGGCTGGAGGGTTGGTACCGAGTCGTCGGCGTTGACACTGGGCCGCGTGGGTTTCTGCGGCGACTGCTTCCACGGACGCTTGGCCGACGGATCGGAAGCGAGAGCTTCGTTGACTGGGCGAACGTGGAGCCGTTCACAGGTCATGTGCCAAGTGTGCGGCTGCGTGTTCCGCATCCGAAGCTCCACCGGCTGCACCCGGCGGAACTGGCTGACCTCGTCGAGGCCGCCTCCCACCGGGAAGGCGAGGAGATTATCGAGGCGGTCGGTGACGATCCGGAGCTGGAAGCGGACGTGTTCGAGGAGTTGGAGCCGGGCCACCAGTTGGAGTTCCTCGAGGAGCGAAGCGATGCCGAGGTCGCGGCGCTGCTTGCCCGTATGGAATCGGACGATGCTGCCGACCTGGTCGCTGAGCTGCCTGACGAGCGTCGTGAGGAGGTGGTCGAGTTGCTGCCGCACGTCCAGCGGCGGCGCCTGCGTGCGCTGCTCGGCTACGAGCCGGCGACCGCGGGAGGGATGATGAGCCCGGACTTCATCTGTCTCTACTCGCAGGCGACGAGGGAAGAGGCGATCCAGCGGGTCGCGCAGTCGCGACACCCGGCCGACCCGATCACCTGGCTCTACGTGATGAACCAGCACCGACGGCTCACGGGTGCGATCCACCTCGCCGACCTCCTCCGGGCGGAGCCCGGGAGCGTCGTGCGCGACACTGCGGGTCCCGCGAGACGTGTTCGTCCGGACGCCGACATTGAAGAGGTCGCCCGCCTGATGACCGACTACGACTTGACGGTAGTGGCGGTCGCCGACGAGGCGGAACGGCTCGTCGGCGTGATCACCGTAGACGACGTTCTTGAACTGGTCCTTCCGAACGGGTGGCGGCGTCACTTCGGTCTCTTCGGCGAGGACTAGGGACATAGGATGTTCGCGATGACGGTTTTACAGTTCGTATCCGAGTGCGATGGCAGCCCCAGTACGTGCTGTCCTGGCAGGCATCCGCGACCGTGTCTCGCACGGCCGTCGTCCTCGGCTGCGCCCGCATAACCGCGTCACAATCCGCCTCGTAGCACTGCTCGCCTTTCTCGGGCCGGGCCTGATCGCCGCCAACGCGGGCAACGACGCCGGCGGCGTCGCCACCTACGCCTCGGTCGGAGCAAAGTACGGCTACGACCTGCTCTGGATGATGGTGCTTATCACCGTCTCGCTGATCGTCGTCCAGGAGATGGCGGCACGGATGGGTGCGGTGACGGGCAAAGGTCTCGCCGAGCTGATCCGGGAGCAGTACGGCGTCCGCTGGGCAGCGTTCTCGACCGTCGCTGTGTTGGCGGCGAATCTGGGCATCTGCATCTCGGAGTTCGTCGGAATCGGCGCCGCCCTCGGACTCGCGGGAGTGCCGAAGTACGTCTCCGTGCCGGTAGCCGCCGTCGCGATCTGGGTACTCATCGTCCGTGGCTCATACAGGCTCGCCGAGCGCATCTTCGTGCTGATGGCGATCCCGTTCTTCGCGTATCCGATCGCCGCGATCCTCGCCCACCCGCACTGGACCGACGTCGGCAGGTCAGTCGTCGCTCCCCACGTCCAGCTCAACTCGGCGTACCTGTTCCTCTTCGTCGCCACGGTCGGCACCACGATCACACCATTCATGCAGCTCTACATCCAGTCCGCCGTCGTCGAGCGAGGCATAGGGCCGGAAGACTTGAACGCCGAACGAGGAGAGGTCGTCACCGGCTCGATCTTCGCCAACCTCGTGGCCTGCTTCATCATCATCGCGACCGGCGCGACGCTCTACATCCACCACGAACGCAACGTGAGCAGCGCCGCCGACGCGGCGAAGGCGCTCGTGCCCTTCGCCGGTCGCTACGCGGAGGTGCTGTTCGCAGTCGGACTGCTCGGCGCCTGCCTGCTGGCCGCGGCGATCCTGCCGGTAACCGCTGCCTACGTTGTCTCGGAGACATTCGGCTTCGAGAAAGGCATCTCCCACCGGCCACGGCAAGCACCCGTGTTCGTCGGCGTCATCACGACCCTGATCGCGATCGGGACGATCGTCGCACTCATCCCAGGGGTCCCCGTAATCGGCCTGCTCGTCGCCGTCCAGGTCGTCAACGGCGTACTGCTTCCGATCACCCTCTTCTTCGTTTGGCGACTGGCCTCGAACCGCGAGCTGATGGGCGAGTACGCGAACGGGCATACCTTCAACCTGATCGCCGGAGCCACCGTGCTCATCACATCCGCACTCTCGCTCGCGTTGCTCGGAGTCACCTTCGCCGGCTGATGCGCACACGGCACGGGGCTGGGTCGAGTGTCACAGACGCTCGGGAGATCGCAAGGTGCACTACTTCGTCTCTTCGGGAGACCAGGATGCGAATCCAGGTTGTCCTGGTGTACGGCCTTCGAGGAACGCCCGCAGCCCGTCCTGGCCTTCCTCGCTCGTGCGCCGCTCGGCGATGCGGCGGGCGGTCTCGAGGCCGTCGAGCGGGGCGTCGAGCACGAGGCGCTTCGCATGACGGACCGCCTCGGGCCCGGCCGTGAGGATCTCGGCGACGATGCGGTCGACGGCCTCGTCGAGCTCACTCGACGGGACGACCTCGTGTGCGAGGCCGATGCGGAGTGCCGTCCGGGCGTCGAATCGCTCTCCGGTGACGAAGTATCGGCGTGCGGGCCCGGGGCCGATCCGCGTGAGCGCGAACGGCGAGATCACCGCCGGGACGATCCCGAGCTTGACCTCCGAGAACGCGAACACCGCGTCCCCGGCTGCGACGACCGCGTCCGCGCAGCAGACGAGCCCGACGCCTCCCCCGAGCACGTAGCGCTGCACCCGTGCGACCACCGGGGCCGCGCACTGGTCGATCGCCTCGTACATCCGACGCAGGCGCGTCGAGTCGGCGACGTTCTCCTCGTACGAGAGCTCGGCGGCCGCACGCATCCACTCCACGTCGGCACCGGCGCAGAAGCTGTCGCCCTCGCCGGAGAGGACGACCACGCGCGCGTCGCCGGCGTCCAGGAACGCTCCCGTCAGCGCCGCGATCAGCTCGGCGTCGAGAGCGTTGCGACGATCTGGCCGCGCGAGGGTGACGCGCAGCACCGGCCCGTCGCGCTCGACGCGAAGAGGGCCCGCGGCCGCCACCCCGCGTCAGTCCTCGGCCGGGAGCTTGGCGAGCAGCACCTTGATCTCGCGCAGGAGGTCCGCCTGCTCGTGCCCGAAGTCGTCGAGATAGGACTTGAGGGCGGCGTGGACGAGGCGGAGCTCTTCCGGGGTCAGCTCGAGGGTGTACATGCCGGGAACCTAGCGGGTCGACAGGCGCCGCGAGGTGCGGTGTGCGCACCCCGCGGCGCCGGAGGACGGACTAGAGGACGGCGATGTAGAAGGGATGGCTCGCCGGAGACGCGTTGGTGTTGTTGAGCGTCTGCACGTACACGAAACTCGTGCTGTTGTTGAGCGAGCAGGTCGACGTGTCCGGCGGCGAGGTGGTGCCGGTGGTTCCGCAAATCGTCGCGTAGACGGTTCCCCGGGTTCCGTTGTCGGCGTCGCGGGATGCAGACGAGACGATGATCGCGTGACCGGTCACCGGCGAGCCGAAGCCCACGTAGTACTGACCGACAGCCGCCTGTACGACTACTGGTGCCGGAGTGCTACCGGCGATCAGGTTTCCGTCCTTGCCGATCTCCGCCCATTTCGTCGACGCGGTCCCTGCCGGTCCGGCGGGGCCTGTCGCGCCCTTTGCTCCGGGCGCCCCAGGCGGTCCCGGAGCGCCTGCGGGGCCGCGCAGGCCCCTGGGGATCTGGTTGGCGGCGAAGTCGACCTTGAGCAGCGAGGCGTTCTTCACCTTCGACGTCGTGACGGCGTTGGTCTGCAGCTGGGCGTTGCCGACGCTATTTCTGGGCAGGCTGGTCGCGGCGTAACCCGTGCCGGCGAGCGCGACCATCAGCGCGATCGTCGCGATCACCGTCGCGGGCGACAGCCTCAGGCTTTTCAGGAATCTCACGATGTGGCCTCCCTCGTTGTGGGCACTGTTCGATCGTAGAGACGACCTCAGACGTACCCCCGCGGAGCGCCCCGGGAACTACATGCGGAAGACGCCGAACGTCGTCTCCGGAATCGGCGCGTTCAGCGCCGCCGAGATGCCCATCGCCAGCACCCGCCGGGTGTCGAGCGGGTCGAGAATCCCGTCGTCCCAGAGGCGCGCGGTCGAGTAGTAGGGGTTGCCCTCGGCCTCGTACTTCGAGCGAATCTCCTCGGGGTCGGCGTCGCCGACCATCGTCAGCACCGTTGCCGCCTGCTCGCCGCCCATCACGGAGATGCGCGCGTTCGGCCACATCCACAGCTGCCGCGGCCCGAACGCGCGCCCGCACATGCCGTAGTTGCCGGCACCGAACGAGCCGCCGGTGACGACCGTGAACTTCGGCACGTCGGCGCAGGCGACGGCCATGACGAGCTTCGCCCCGTCCCGCGCGATGCCGCCGGCCTCGTACTCCTTGCCGACCATGAAGCCGGTGATGTTCTGGAGGAACACGAGCGGGATGCGCCGCTTGCAGGCGAGCTCGATGAAATGCGCGCCCTTCTGCGACGACTGGGCGAAGAGGACACCGTTGTTGGCGAGGACGCCCACGGGATAGCCCTCGATCCTTGCGAAGCCGCACACGAGCGTCTCGCCGTAGAGCGCCTTGAACTCGTGGAAGCGGCTGCCGTCGACGAGGCGGGCGATGATCTCGCGCGGGTCGACCTGGTGGCGGAAGTCCTCCGGGATCAGCCCGTACAGGTCGGAGGGGTCGACCGTGGGCTCCTCGGGATCGGCCACGTCCCAGGGCGGGTCGGGCCGGCGTCGGTCGAGGTTGCGGACGATCTCGCGGCAGATCGCGAGCGCGTGCTCGTCGGAGGTCGCGTAGTGGTCGGCCACGCCCGACTGCCGCGTGTGCACGTCGGCGCCGCCGAGCTCCTCGGCCGTGACCTCCTGGCCGGTCGCAGCCTTCACGAGCGGGGGGCCGCCGATGAAGATCGTCCCCGTCCCCTTGACGATGATCGTCTCGTCCGACATGGCGGGCACATACGCACCGCCGGCGGTGCAGGAGCCCATCACGGAGGCGATCTGCGGGATGCCCTGGGCGGAGAGCCGCGCCTGGTTGTAGAAGATCCGCCCGAAGTGGTCGCGATCGGGGAAAACCTCGGCCTGGAGAGGCAGGAAGGCGCCGCCGGAATCGACGAGGTAGATGCAGGGGAGCCGGTTCTGCTCGGCGATCTCCTGGGCACGCAGGTGCTTCTTGACGGTGAGCGGGAAGTACGTGCCGCCCTTGACCGTCGCGTCGTTGGCGACGATCACGCACTCCTGGCTCTCGATGACGCCGATGCCGGTGACGATGCCGGCGCCTGGCGCGTCGCCGTCGTAGACGCCCCAGGCGGCGAGCGCGGACAGCTCGAGGAAGGCCGCGCCGGGGTCGACCAGCCGGTCGATGCGTTCCCGGGCAGTCAGCTTGCCGCGCGCGCGGTGCCGCCCGAGCGCCTTCTCGCCGCCGCCGCGTGCGACCTCCGCCGTGCGCTCACGCAGCTCGGCGACGAGGCTCTCCATGCGCTCGCGCCGCGCGGCGAAGACGTCCGAGTCGCGCTCGACCTGCGTCGCGAGAAGGCCCACGGCAGGTGAGCCTACCCGGCCCGCCGGGGGATCAGCGCTGCGGCAGCGGCAGCTCGAGCACGTCGTCGCCGGCCTGTACGAAGCTCCGCCGCGCGTAGAAGTCGCGCGCGCGGAGATTGGCGGGCTCGACCACGATCTGGAGGCTGATCGCGCCCTCCGAGATCGCGAACCCCTCGGCGTAGTCGACGAGCTGGCGGCCGATCCCCTCGTGCTCGTGCCGGGGGCTGACGAGGAGCTGGTCGATCCGCACGACGTCGCCGAGCTGCGTCAGCGCGACGTAGCCGGCCCGGTCGCCGTCGAGGTCGGCGACGAACACGGTGTCCTCCTCGAGCCCGCTCAGCGCCGCGCGGTCGTTCCACGCGTCCTGCGAGCCGAAGGCCTCCCGCGCGAGACTGAAGAGGAGGCTCTCGTCCTCGGCCCGGTACGGCCGGATCGTGGCCTTCCGATACGACACCGCAGCCGATTCTAGCGATGCTGTCTCGCGGCTTCTCTGCGGCTGCGACGCGGTGGAGGGCGTCGCTGGTGCCCGGATCCTTCGGAGTGAGCGTCTGTCTCGAGCCGCGGCTTCGCCGGCAAGTGGCGTACGCGGTGCTGAGGCTCGGCGAGCCGGGCTAGCGCCGCCAGAAGGCGAGGCGCCCGAGGAAGCTCGGCTTCGGCACGGGCACCGGCTCGGGCTCGGGCTCGACTTCCCGTTGGGGCTCCGGCTCGGGCTCCAGGACGGCCTGGAGGACAGGCTCCGGCTCTGGTTCGGCCTCGGGCTCGGGCTCGGGGACGGCCTGGACGACGGGCTCCGGCTCCGGTCCGGCCTGCACGAGGGGCTCGGGGACGGCCTGGACGACCGGCTCCGGCAGAGGCTCCGGCTCTGGCGCAGGCGCAGGCGCGGGCACGGCGTTCTCGAAGATCGACGGGTTGCGCGAGCGGGCGCGCTCGAGGTCGCCCCTGACGGCCTCGCGCATCGCGTCGAGATGGCTCTGTTCCCGCATCTCGTCCTCGCGATTCTCCGTTCGCGCGTGATCTCCTCTCCCGGCGTGCCAGGGTACGCGCGTGCAGCTTCGAGAGCTTGGAAGACGGCACGCCGTGCTGCTCGTCGCCGTCGGGACGGCGGCGCTGGCCGTCCTCTTGCGTTTGCCCTTCCTGAGCGCGCCGCTGACCGCCGACGAGGGCGGCTACGCGGAGGCAGCGCGGCTCTGGGCCCGGGGAGACACGCTTTACCGGGACATCTGGGTCGACCGTCCCCAGGGGCTCGAGCTCGTGTTTCGAGCCGTCGTCGCCGCCGGCAGCTCGCCGGACGTGATCCGCGGCGCCGCGGCGCTCGTCGGCGCACTGTGCGTCGTCGCGACGCTCGTGCTGGCGCTCCGTCTCGTCGGCCGGACGGCTGCGTACGCGACCGCGCTGTTGATGGCGACGGCCGGCAGCTCGCCGTTTCTCGAGGCGTTCACCCTCGCAGGGGAGCTCGTTGCGTCGCTCTTCGTCATCCTGGCGCTGCTCGCGTTCACGTCGTACATGCGCTCGCACTCGCTCGCGTGGCTCGCTGTCGCCGGCCTCGTCGGCGGCTGTGCCGTGATGGTCAAGCAGTCGGCCTTCGACGCGCTCCTCGCGATGCTCGCCTACGTCGTGTGGACGGAGCGGCGGCGCGCACTGCGGCCGGCCGCGGTGATCGTCGCCGGGGCGGCCGCGCCGGTCGTCGCCGGAGCGCTCGCGGCCGTGTCCCTCCACCGCTGGTGGTTCGCGGTCGTCGGTTACCGCGGCTCCGGCGACTCGCTCGTCACCGGTTCGTTCGTCCACCGGCTCGACCTGCTCGCGAACTCCCTGCCCGCGGCCGCGAAGGGCCTCGGGCTGCTCGCGCTGCTGGCCGTCGTCGGGTGGCGTGGATCGCCGCTCCTCGTGCGGCTCTGGCTCGGCGCAGCCGCGCTCGGCGTCCTCGGCGGCGGAAACTTCCACTTCCACTACTACCTGCAGCTCGTTCCGCCGCTCGCGATCCTCGCCGGCGCTGGCGTGGAGAACCTCGTCGAGCGGCGTGCCTGGAGGACGGCGCTCGCGTTCGTGGCCGTCGCGGTCGGGACGGTGGTGGTCACCGTGCCGCTCTGGTTCGACGGTCCCGCGGCGCAGGCGAAGGCGATCTGGCCCGACGACGTGCACCTCCGTCACGACGCAGCTGTCGTGCATTACCTGGATGCCCACACCCGCCCGGGCCAGAAGGTGCTCGTGCTCTGGGCCGCGGCGAACGTCTACTACCTCGCCGACCGTGCGCCCGTGATCCCGTACATGTGGCGCCGGAACATCGAGGCGATCCCGGGCGTCCTCGACCGGCTGCGCGGCGACCTGGCCGCGGGAAAGCCCGCGCTCGTGGCCGTTGTCCAGTCGCCTGACGGGCTCGACCGGAGCGGCCGAACGGCCGCGATCCTGGCCTCGCGGTACCGGCGCGTCGCCGTCGTCGACGGCGTGCCCGTCTATCGACCGCGACGGCCGTCGTAGCGGACAGGCACCATTTGCAGGATGAAACGGCTCGCCGTCGCCTTGCTGTGCTCGCTCTCCGCCGTCGCCGCCTTCGCGAGCGGCCCGTCGCAGGCCGTCTCCAGGCCGTGTGGGCTTCCCGCTGCCTCGCCGCTCTGGGTCGACTACACGGACGCCACCGTGCCCTTCTGGAAGCAGGTGTTCGCGCGTCCGGGGCTGGTCATGGCCACGCCGCCGGGAACCGGCAGCCTGCCTACGCAGCTCCGCGCAGGCGGCGCGTCCACGATCTTGTTCGACCTCAAGCTCGCCTCCCGCGTCGGCACGCCGGACGCGCCCGCCGACCCGGCCACGATCGTCGACGTGGCGAACAGGGAGTTCGACGCGGCGGTCAAGCAGACCGGCTGCCAGACGCCGTTGATCGCCGAGAACGAGCTGTTCGGCTCCGGGACGCAGACGCCGTGGTCGCCCGGCAACGCGCAGTACCGCGCGAACGTGCTCGCGCTCCTGACCCAGCTCACGGCGCGAGGCGCACACACGTACCTGCTGATCTCGTCACCGCCCTTCGGCGGTGACACCGCGGGCGACTGGTGGCGTGCGGTCGCGAAGGTCTCGGACATCGTCCGGGAGTTCTTCCCGTCGGCGCCGGAGGTGACGACGGCCGGCCCGATCGCCGGAAGCCGGACGCTCAGGAACCAGATGCGGCAGGCGATGGGCGCGTTCACGTCGATCGGCGTCCCCGCCTCGCGCCTCGGGCTGATGCTCGAGTTCGAGTCGGGAACCTACGGCCGGAACGGGATCAAGGAGGCGTCGGCGTGGTTCGACTACGTGAAGCTCGACGCGCTGGCGGCGCGGCAGATCGCGGGCGAGCTCGGCCTCCCGACGATCTGGTCGTGGGGTTGGGCGACGTACACGGCGAAATCGGCGTTCGACGCGGACAAGCAGGCTGCGGCCTGCGTCTACCTGTGGACGCGGAACCAGAGTCTCTGCAACGGCCCTGCGGCCGCCGGCGCCAACTTCGACCCGTCGCTGACCCTCGGCCAGCTGTCCGTGCCCGCGCGCGTCTTCTGCACGCTCGGAGCGTCCGGCGTCATCGCCTCGGCCACCCGTGCGCAGCTGACCGCCGTCACGGGCGACGCCGACGCTGCAGCCTCGATCGCGCTCGGCTGGGGCGCGACGCGTCCGGCGGCGCCGGTCACCGGCGCGCAGACAGACGCGGCCGAGAGGGCGGTGATCGACGCGAGCTTCGGCGGCAGCCGCTCGGCGTATCTCGCCGCGCTCGCCCGCAAGCACGCCAACCGCGGTCTGGCGAGGGCGGCGCTGGCCGCCGAGCTGCGGCAGGCGGCTGTCGAGGCTGGGCTTGCCGTGCCGCCCGTATCCACGGCTTCCGTGTCGGCGTTCTACGACACCTACGGCGAGACCAGGGCGCGGCTCGTGACGACGAAGGCGCCCGTCGCCTGGCTCGGCGGGCGGACGCGCGGCATCGCGCTCGAAGGCTTCGCTCCTGCGCGCGTGCTCACGTTGCCGACAGGACGGGCGGGTTCCGTCCAGACGGCTGCCGGTGCCGTGTCGGTGCTGCCGCTCGACGGAGCGCTCCCGCTCGGCAGTGTCCCGATCGCGGACGCGCGCCCGGCGATCGTCGCCGCGCTCAAACGCCTTGCGAAGGACGACGCCTACCAGGCCTGGCTGCTCGCGCAGGAGCAGAGCGTGCTTGCGGTCGCGATCTGCGCAGGTGACGACGTCCCGTCGGCGGTGCCCGTCGGGCTCGAGGACTACCTGCCCTTCCTGGCCCTGTCCTAGCGGGCGTAGGTCAGAGCGGCAGCAGGCCGAGCAAGCCCGCGCCCCGACCCGACTAACCGAAGAACGCCTTGGCGACGTCGTACCAGTGCGCGGGGACTGTCTTGAGCTCGGCGACGGCGTCGGCGAGCGGGATGTCGACGATCTCGTTCCCGCGCAGGGCTACCATCCGGCCGAACCCGCCCGACTCGACGAGGTCGGCGGCGCCGAGCCCGAAGCGGGTGGCGAGCACGCGGTCGCGAGCCGTCGGCGTGCCGCCGCGCTGCACGTGCCCGAGCACGGTGACCCGCGTCTCGAAGCCGGTGCGGCTCTCGATCTCGCGCGCCAGCGACTCGCCGATGCCGCCGAACCGGACATGGCCGAACTGGTCGAGCTCCGCTTCCTGCGTGACCTCCAGCTGCTCGCCGGAGGCGTAGGTCAGCTTGTAGCCCTCGCTCACGACCACGATCGAGAAGTCCTTGCCGCGGCGGTGGCGCTTCTCGATCTCCTCACAGGTCTCCTCGACCGTGAGCGGATGCTCGGGGATCAGGATCACGTCGGCGCCGCCGGCGATGCCGCTCATGATCGCGATCCAGCCGGTTTGCCGGCCCATCACCTCGACCACCATCACGCGGTTGTGCGACTCCGCCGTCGTGTGCAGGCGGTCGATCGCCTCCGTGCAGATGGCGACCGCGGTGTCGAAGCCGAACGTGTAGTCGGTTCCGGAGAGGTCGTTGTCGATCGTCTTCGGCACGCCGACGATCGGAAGCCCCTCCTCGGCATGCAGTCGCGCGGCGACGCCGAGCGTGTCCTCGCCGCCGATCGCGACGAGGGCGTCCAGGTGCTGCGCGAAGTTCGCGAGGACGCGCTCGACGCCGCCCTCGACCCGGTAGGGGTTGGTGCGGCTGGTGCCGATGATCGTCCCGCCTCGGGGCAGGATGCCGGAGATCTCTCGCGGGCCGAGCTGCTCGAGGTGCTCCTCGATCAGCCCCCGCCAGCCTGCCCGGACGCCGACGACGTCGTGCCCGCGGTCGATCGAGCGGCGCGCAACGGCGCGGATGACCGCGTTCAGCCCGGGGCAGTCGCCTCCCCCGGTGAGCACTCCGACGCGCATGTCTCGGACGATATCGGCCGCTCGGCTCAGTCGACGGGGCGACGGCGCAGGCGCGGAAGCCAGCGCCGGCGCGGCCCCGTGCCACCCTCCGCGGCGCGCCAGTCGTCGTACGTGCGCAATGTGCCCGCGGCCCTCGCCCGAGCGACGCACGTCGTGTGAGCGTGGCGCCGGCGGTCCGAGTCGCCTTCGGGGGCGATGAGGACATGGTCGCTCATCGCGTGCAGTTGGCGCCCGCAGAACGGGCAGCGATAGGTGGCGGGCTTGCCGCTTCGCACCCGCCGGACGCCCCACCAGCGCGGGCTCTCGGTCACGCAACCTCGTCGTCGAGCCCGAGCGCCTCGAGCGCCGCCGCGAGATGCGGATACTCCTGGACGCGGCAGACACGGCCGTCGACGACGGTGACGACGGCGGCGTAGCGCCCGACCGTGAAGTAGCGGCGGGTCTGCAGCGGCCGGTCGTCGGATGCGTCGCGCTCCTCGCCCGCGACGCGGAACGACACGGCGACGTCGTCGCCGACGCCCACGCAACGCTCGATCTCGACGCGGTAGCCCTCGGCGAACCGCTCGGCGAGGATGCCGAGCACGCTCTCGTGCCCGGCCGCGTCCTCGGGGTCGACCGAGATCCATTCGATGTCCGGGTCGAGCATCTCCGCGACCGTGTCCAGATCGCCGGCCACGAAGGCCCAGTACCCGCGCAGCACGAGCTCGACATTCGCCTGGCTCATGGCGGGAACGCTACTGGCGGGGCGGAGAGAAGGGTGGGGAGGAAGCGGCCGGAGCCGCCCCCTCCCCGGAGTCGTGCTAGTAGACGAAGAAGTTCCTCGTAGCGGTGCCGGTTCCGGATGCGTTCGTCACTGCCCACTTGTCGGAGCCCGTGGGGGCGGTGCTCGGGACGCTCGTCGTGATCTTCGTGTCCGAGTTGACGGTGTAGGTCGCGTTGACGCCCTGGAGCGTGACCTTGGTCGTCCCGGTGAAGTGCGTGCCCGTGAGGGTCACGGTCGCGCCACGATGGCCGATCATCGGGGAGAACGAGCTGATGGTCGGTGCACCGCCGCCACCGCCTCCGCCGCCGCCCCCGCCGATCGAGTACGTCTGGACGCAGGTGTCGCTCGGGTTGGAGTTCGACCACTCCCGCTGCAGGAAGTAGTGGCGCCCGTTGATCGTCTGGTTGTACTCGGCGCCGCTCGGGCCCGAGACCGTGCCGAACGTCCAGGCGCACTTGTCACCGTTCTCGTTCCCCTGCGCGTCGTACCAGGCGTTCAGCTGCGGGTCGGTGATCGCCTCGTTGTGCTCGTGGCTCGTGACGTTCAACGTCGCGTCGGCGTCGTTGCCGTTCGGGTACTGGCCCTCGTCACAGCCGCCGACCTGACCGACGTAGGGCATGTTGGCGTAGATCGCGCCCGAGTTGGCCGCGCCGTGGTAGGCGCAGTAGACGGTGAACGCGCACTGGCTGCCGTTCGAGTCGAAGCAGCCTCCGACGTTCTGCGCCGTGAACATGAAGAACTGGTTCGTGCTGTTCTTGACCCAGCCCTGACCTGCGATCACGTTGTTGATCTCGGTCTGGATCTGCGCGTCGGTCAGGCACACCGGCAGGCCGCCGTAGAGCGGGCAGCCGCTGGCCGGGAACGGATTCGTGTCGATGACCGAGCCGCCGAACGCCGAGCTGTACTGGATGTGGACGGCCCCGGGGTTCTGGTAGTACTGCGTGGCGGCCGCGTAGACGTTCGACCCCATGTTGCTGTCGTGTGCGACGTCGGTGAAGTACTGGTTGATCGTCGTGTCGTAGCCTGCCTGCATCGAGTAGCCGGCCGGCTTCCAGTAGATGGCGTAGGTCTTGTTGGTGACCATCACCGGCCCGCCGTGATACTGAAGCGGGATCCCGGCATTCGGCGAGACGTGACCGATCGTGGGGACCACGCCTCCGATGTTCTTGGGGACTGTGGGCGTCGACCCTTGAGCCGACTGGAGGCTGGCGGTGAGCGCCGCGGCGGCGGCGATCCCGAGCAGCATCCCGAAAGCGAGCAGTCGCTTCATGGTTGCGAGACACCTTTCGAGAGAGATGGGCGAAGAAACAGCGAGAGCACTTTAGGGGCTGTTTCGAACGGTGTCGAGTCCCATTCGAGGGAATGTGAGCGGCAGGCTGAGAGGAACCACCGGCTGCCGTTCGCCTTCGTCTCCACCCGAAACCTCTTCTCCCTCGGTCGGCGCCGGTGCCCGTTGCGGGGTCGACCGGATGTTCCAGTTCAGGCTCCAACGGTCGTGGCCGATAGACGACACATGGAGCCTGATCGCGCCCAGCTCGAGGGCTACGAAGAAGTCGTCGCCGCTCTCGCCGAGCCACCGAAGCCGTCGGCGCGGGAGCTCGAGCTGCTCAGCCTGATGGCGGACGGGCTCACCGACACCGAGATCGCCGAGAAGCTCTCGATCTCGGTGAAGACCATGCGCAGCCGCCTGCACGCCCTGCGGATGAAGATGCAGGCCCGCACGAGGACGCACGCCGTGGCGATCGCGTTCCGCCGCGGCCTGCTCGAGGTCGACCGCCGCAGCACGGCGGCCGCCGAGCGCGACGCCTAGCTAGGCGGCCCGGTGCGACCTGATGCCGTGCGCCGGCCCGGGGCCTACGATCGCGGCGCGCACGACCTTCGCGAGTTCGCGTCCGATGCTCGCGTCCACGCGGTCCGCGGCTGACGGCCGGTCCTCGACCATCAGCCCGACGCAGACGATGTCGCGCAGCAGCCCCCGGGTCCCGCGCTTGGACGACCCCTCGAGGCCGGCGGGGATATTCGCGAAGGCCAGGTCGTTCAGTCGCATGTCGGCTCCTTGTCCCGGTTTGGCGTGCATATACGCATAGACGCCGTCAGGGCGGAAAACCTTCTCGCTGGTCGAAGAATCCCTCGATCGAGGGAACCCGTGCGAGGGAGCGCGACGTTTTGCGCTGGACACAGCCGGGAATCCCACGGGACACGGAGAAGTACGCGAAAGGCAGCTGCTGATGCTGAATGACCCGGAGACGAACGGCAAGACGGTGGAGCACGAGCGAGAGGGGCTCCACCTGAGGCTCGGGGCGACGCCGAACGCTTCGAGCGAGCTTCGCCGATCGCTCCGAGGCTGGCTCGAATCCGTGGGCGCGTCGGACCGGGAGGCGTTCGACGTGACGCTCGCCTGCTCGGAAGCCTTTGCGAACGCTGTCAGCCGGTCGGCCGGACGCGCCTCGTCGATAGTCGACGTCGATGCCTCGGTGGACACGAGACGCGTGCTGACCGTGGTCGTCCGCACGCATGCCCGACCGGGCTCGGAGCGGAGCGTCGAGGAGACCCGCGTCTTCCTCCGCCTGATGGAGGCGCTGATGGAGTCGGCCGAGGCGCGCGCGCGCTCGGACGGCATCACGCTCGTCCTGCGCAGGCGGCTCGGCGTTCGGCAGGCACTGCGCATCACCTGACGCCTCTCGCCGCGGCGGCTTGATGTGATGATCGTCCAGGTGGCCATGGGCTCGACGTCGCACATCGACCTCTCGCCGGAGACGGTTCTCCAACTCGCTCCCGGTATCCGTACGCGATTCGACGCGTCGGGGCACGTCCTGCTCGATGTGCCGAACGGGACCGTCGTCGACCTGGGACCGAGGGGATACGCGTCGCTGTCGCTGTTCGCACAGCCGCTTGCTCTCGGTGATGCCATCGCGCGGCTCGAGGGCGAGGCGTTCAGCTCGACCGACGTCGCGCCGACGATGGGCGTCATCAACGTGCTGCTCGAGGAGGGTGTGCTCGTACAGCAGGACGCCGGACGGGCTCCGACGAGCGGCTGGGCGGATCCGGTCGAACATGCCCGAATGCTGCACGACAACCGTCGGACCGCCGACTACCTCGCAGCGATCGCCGAGGCCGTGCGGCCTGGAGACGTCGTGCTCGACATCGGCACCGGAAGCGGGGTGCTCGCCATCGCAGCTGCCCGAGCGGGCGCCGGGCGCGTGTACGCGGTCGAGGCCAGCGACATCGCGGAGGTGGCCGAGCGAGTGTTCGCCGCCAACGGGGTCGAGGACACGGTTACGCTCATACCCGGCTGGTCGAGGCAGCTCGAGCTGCCCGAGCCGGCCGACCTGCTCCTCTCCGAGATCATCGGCAACGAGCCACTCGAAGAGGAGATCCTCGAGACGACGCTCGACGCACGCCGCCGTCTGCTGAAGCCGGGCGCGCGACTGATTCCGCACGCCCTCACGCTGCTGGCGCGGCCGCTTCTGCTCCCGGACGACGAGGCCCGGCAGCGCGCGATCGGGCGCGACGCCGTCGAGCGCTGGCGGCGGCTGTATGGCATCGAGTTCCAGCCGCTCCTCGACGCCGCCCTCCCGGGGCCGGTCAACATGCCCACCGAGGCCGAGGTGGCCGCGATGTGGCCGCCCGTAGGCCCGCCGACCGCCCTGGTGTCGCTCGACCTCACGGCCTTCGAGGAAGCCTCGGTGCGCTCCTCGGCCGACCTCGTCGTCGACGCGCCGGGCACGGTCAACGCCGTTGCCGTCACGTTCCGCGCCGCCCTGTACGGGACGGTCGCGCACACGCTCGATCCCTGGACGTGGCCGACGTCGAGCTGGGCGGTCTCGGTGTGGGTGCTCCCCGACCCGTTGCACATCGGGCCGGGGTCGGCGCTGCGCGTGCACTACAACCGCCGGATTCAGAGAACACCCGACGGTCTCACCTGCGAGGTCGTCGAGAGAGCCTCGAGCTGAGCCGCACCGGCCTGGGCCGTTTCACCCACTGCGGGTGATGTAAGGTCGCTCCCCGGAATGGCACCGTGACGGCTGACAGGAGTCACCGTCCAGGAGACAGGAGACCGACATGGGAATGATGCGTCGAAGGACCCGCCGCCGGACAGCCTTGGTTGTCGGCGGAGCGGCCTATGCTGCCGGCAGGCACAGCGGTGGTGGTGGGGGCGGCCAGGAGGAAGAGGAGTACGAGGACGCACCGCCCGAGCCGCCGGCTCCCGCGCCGACGGAGGCGAACCAGACAGACCAGCTTCAGCAACTGGCGGACCTGCACACCGCCGGGACTTTGACCGACGACGAGTTCGCGGCCGCCAAGGCCAAGGTCCTCGGTATCTAGCGGTCACCAAGCGTCGAACGAATTGAGGAGGGGTCATGGCTGAAAGCGATCGAGCCGGTGTATTGCGCCGTGCCGTCGAAGCGTGCGTCCGCGGCGAGGTCGATGCCTTGCCGGAGCTGTTCACCGCAGATGTGAGCGCGTGGTCACCGATCATGCTGGCCGGCTCGCTCGACGAGCTGACCGAGGTGGTCGCTGATCGGGAGGCCGCCCTGTCCGACGTGAAACTCCAGATCCACGCTGCCGACATCATCGGGAACAAGGGGTACATGGAGTACGGGCTCAGCGCCGTGTTCTCGGGCCCGCTGGTTGTCGACGGTGACACGGTGGTCGAGCCCCACGGGCAGGAGATCCGGATCGGCGCCGCCCTGGTGGCAGAGTTCACGGGAGACAAGATCTCGGCGTTCCGGAACTACTTCGACGATCTCTCCCTGCTGGAGCAGATGCTCATCCCCTAGGAGACGCACGCGCGGGTGGACCCCCCGTACCGCCTTGCCGTCGAGGACTCGCCTGACCCGGCCGACCTGGCCCTGCTCGAGGATCACGTCGCGGCTGCGGCCATCGAGGCCGCCGGCCTCGGCGACGATCAGGAGTTCGGGATCTTCGTCCGGGACGACGAGGGGCGGATCCTCGCCGGCATCTCCGGCATCGTCTGGGGTGGGTGCTGCGCATTGCAGGCCATGTGGGTCGACAGCTCGCTGCGACGCCGTGGACTGGCACGAGCGCTCGTGGCGGCGGCTGAGGACGAGGCCCGCTTGCGAGGTTGTGCGCTCGTCCAGTTCCACGCGTACGACCTGCTGACGCCAGGTCTCTACGAACGGCTCGGCTACGAGACAGTCGGGGTCATCGAGAACTGCCCGGCAGGTAGCACGGCCCGGTGGTACCGGAAGGACCTGCGAAGCGAGCAGACGACCTGAAGCGAGCTGCTGCCGTCCGGTGTCGGGCTCCGCCGACACGTTGGTGGTACGCCGAAAGGGTGATCGTTCGGGAGCGGCCTCGTGGATCCCCCGAACGGGTGATGACAGAGAGCCCGGAGCAGCCTACGACGAGAACAAGACCGCAACCCAAGGAGAGAACGGAAGATGGGCTACAACATGTGGCTGTCAGAGGATTCGCATTACACGCTCGGTCATCGCATGCGCAGGGACGCGACCACCCTGCAGGCTCAGTCCGACCCCGAGCCCCGCGAAGACTCCGTCGGTGAGCCGGGCCGGGCCGAGCTCGATCACATCGACTTCCTGATGGAGACCCTCGCCCGCAAGCTCGAGAGCACACGGCGCTGACACCGACGGGCTCCGGCCCAACTTTGCCCGACCGGGTCTAGTAGCCCTCTCGTCTCCTGACGATCTCGATCAGGCCCTGGATGATTCCCCACGCAAGGGTGGGATCTTCCTGGACGAGCGGACGGAAGTCCCAGGCGTCCAGGACGTAGGCCTCGATGTTGGTTTCGGCCGTCACCGTGGCGGCGCGCGGCCCCGGGTCGAGTGCTGCGACCTCCCCGAAGTACGAACCGGGACCGAGATCCGTGCGTACCTCGCCGCGCACCGTCACCGTGGCGCGCCCGGACTCGATCACGAAGAAGCCGACGCCCTGGGCGCCCTCTTCCGCGATCACGTGGCCGGGCTCGAAGGTCCGCTCGTGGAAGAGCGGCACGAGCTTGCTCAACTCCTTCTTGGACAGCGACGAGAAGATTGGAACGCCCTGCAGAGCTGCTTCGTCGATGGGCACGCTCGGAGTCTAAAGGCCGGGCCTACGTTTCGATCTCGTACTCGACGGTGGTGTTCGGGGTCGCGACCGCGACCGAGCCGTAGAGGGGTCAGCGGCGCTTGAACGTCTCCACGAGCTGCCCGGCCTCCTCGCGCGTCATGCCCGTGAACACGAACGTCAGCTTCGCGGTGTCGAGGACGGGCGGCTGGTCGGTCGAGCTCGGGTCGCGGGTCGCCTCCATCTCGGCGCGGATTGGCCCCAACGTGCGGCCCTCCGAGCGGGCGATCCGCTCCAGCATCAGGACGGCGCAACTGACGATGCCGCCGAGGAACAGTTCGAGCGAACCGGGTGCCTCACCGGGACCCTGGTAGTAGCTCGACGGCTCGGATGGGTCGTCGGTGACCAGGTGGTTGTCCCTGACCTGCACGATCGCGCGGCCGGGCGTCGCAGTGGAGTAGCAGGCGGCGCTGCCGCGGATCAGGTCTGTCGCCACCGTGTCATCCTCGGACGCGGGCCGGCGGGTGTCAAGCCGGCCGCATCGGGTCGCCCGCGCTGGTTGACATGTGCCGTCCGGCTAGTCGAATCCCCCGGACTCGAAGCTCCACTCGGGGAAATGCTCTTCCAGGGTCGGAAGCGCCTCGCGCCAGTGTTCGATCCCGAGCAGAGTCGGCGAGAGGAGCTCCGGGTCGCCGCCGGCCCGCGTCGCATAGCCCCAGCGCAGCCCCAGGGAGGGTCGTGAGCTGCGGCTGAGCACGGCGTCCGGGCTTGCCGTGAGGAAGGAGTCGGCGACGAAGCGGACGTCGCTCTCCGTCGACGCCGGGGCATCGAACAGGGTCGGCCGCGCCCCGAAGGACACGAAGGGGACCCCGAGTCCTCGCAGCTGGGGCGGCCCGTCGATCCACACGTGGTCGCCGGGAGGCGCCTTCTCGGCGCCTGGCACGAGCGGTTCGCTCCGCTCCGAGACGTGGATCCTCACCACCTGGATCCATCCCATCTGAGCGAGATAGCCCTCACCCGGGTAGGTGACGCTCGCGGTGAGCACCGGGAGCCTCTCCGCGAGCCTCGCCGGCCACGGTAGCCCGAGGATGCCGTAACCCCAGCGCTCGGGATCGTCGTTCGGGCCGTACTCCACCGTGACCGAGCCCTCTCGGCCGTGCAGCGTGAACGGGAACAGCGATCTCTCCATGTCGCGTGGGGGCGCGTCGGCGGTGGAGATTACAGACCCCCCGATCGTTCCAGTGAGCGTGCCCTCCGTGCTGGCGCTGACGGCCGCCTCGGCGCCTGCGCCATGATCAGCGGTCTCACGGTTCCGTGGGCTGGGAGCGAGTGCTCAGGGTCGGCGCTCGTAGACTGCCGGTCGTGCGGGCTCACGATCTGGTGTTGGTTGTCGGTCGGGTGGGATTTGCTGTCGTGGGTGTGGTCGCGATGACGTATCAGTTCGCGGTGCTGAACACGACCCTGCCGTCGTTCAGTCCGGGGAACTTCTTCAGCTTCTTCACGATTCAGAGCAACATCCTGGCGGCCGCGATGCTCGTTGCGGCTGCGATCGTCCGTCGTGCTGAGCGAACGGGCCTGTTCGACGCTGTTCGAGGTGCGGTGACCTTGTACATCGCCATCACCGGCATCGTGTTCGCGGTCTTGTTATCCGGGCTACAGGAGAGCCTGGACACCCACATCGGCTGGGTTGACTTCGTCGTCCACAAGCTGATCCCGATCGTGCTGGTGGCGGACTGGCTGATCGACCCGCCCCGGCATCGCCTCTCGATCACGACCGCGCTTCTATGGCTCGCGTACCCAGCCGTCTGGCTCGCATATACCTTGATCCGGGGGGCGAGCACCGACTGGTATCCGTACCCGTTCGTCGACGTGAGCCAACTCGGCTACGGAGGCGTGCTCTGGCGCTCCGCCGTCCTGCTCGTCTCTTTCGCGGGGGCGGCTTTCCTCTGTCGGTGGATCGGGAACGTGCGAGCACGGAGCCGGGAAGTGTCGGCCTAGGGTTGTAGAAGTCACTGCCTTTGCCGGAGGCCGCTGCTCTCTCGCGGTCGCATGCAGTGTGCAGGGACGGGTGGAAGGCGAGTCAGCACGTTCTAGGGGTTGTGCTTGGACTCGGATCGAACCAGACTCCGAACTGAACGCTAAACGGCGAGGCCTGCGACGCAGTCGCCCTCGCTGGTTACCTAACGAAAGGGATACGTGAAGAAGATTCTTGTTGCGCTTGCGGCCGTGGCCGCACTGTCGGTGGTTGCAGTTGTCGCTGTTCCCGCGTTCGCGGGATCGACCAAGGCACCGTTTTACACTGTCACTAACGGAACCTCCGACGAGGTCACGAACACGCTCAGCGGCGGCTCGGTCATGTACAACGCTCCGTCCGGAAACGTGGCGCTGATCATCAACGGCGACGTGAAGGGCTTGCAGCCGAACTTCGACTATGCAGTCTGGGTCCGAGACCTCAAGACCTACTCGGGGCCGGCCCTGACGTCCTACGCCCCGCTTGGTTACTTCAAGCTCGGCACGTTCTCGACCAACGCGCAGGGCAACGGCTCGTTCCACTTCAACATCCAGCGAAGTGACTTGCCGGCCGGCACGTACAACCTCCAGACGGCGATCAACGACGCGGGCACGACCGACGACCACGTCGGCGCGACGGTCGTCGCGACGCAGAAGTACACGAACGTCAACGTCGGCTAGATCCGACTTCTGATCGAGATGGTGCCGGTCATTGGGCCGGCACCATCCTTCCTTCACGAACCTGCCGAGGAAGTGACCCAGTCGGGTCATAGCGGACGATTCGCCAGCTCCATAGGGTGGGTGCTACGTGCGGTTGCCAATGGTCCTCGGGGTACTCGTTACCGTCCTGGCGGTGCTACCCGCGGCAGCGGTCGGGGGTTCCCCGCCTCCGGGGGCGACCGCTCGCTGCCGGGATGGCACTTACAGCTTCTCGCAGCATCATTCTGGGACGTGCTCCCATCACGGCGGCGTGGCCATCTGGCTGGACCAGAGTTCTCCGGCAGCACGGAAGGCGACGCCGAAGCCTGCTGGCACGACCGCCGTCGGAACGACCGTCTTGCTTGCTCGTCGCGTGAGGTCGAGCGGTTGCGTGCTTGGCCCGGAGCCTGATCGCAGGTGTTCGCCGGGCGCCTACTACAGCAAGCTGACCAAGCAGGTGCTGTGCTCGTCGGGATTCCGCACCAGCTCGATCCGCCACGTTTCCGACAGCCAGAGGCATGCAGTCGAGGTGGAGTACGGACTCGTGCCTCGCAGCTACGGCAGCACGCTCGAGGTCGACCACATCGTGTCGCTGGAGCTCGGCGGCTCGAACGACATCGCGAACCTGTTCCCGGAGAACGCCGACGCCCAACCCGGCTACCGGGTGAAAGACCGGCTCGAGAACAAGCTGCATCAGCTCGTGTGCGCGGGGAAGCTCAGCCTCAGGTCCGCCCAGACCGGGATCGCTAGGGATTGGCAGGCCCTCTACACCAGCGTCTACGGAACCGCGCCCTGACCCAGGCCCTCGCCGGCAGCCCGTAGCAGGTCGCGCCGCGATCTGGTGGAAGGACGACCGTCGAACAAGGGCCTACTTCTTCCCGATGAAAACGATCATCCAGATGAGACGTCACCGCCGCCAACCGCTGGTTCTGGGGCTTTCGGCTCTATCTGCTCTGCTCACCCGACGGGCTGCCGGTCGGCTTCGAGCTCGCCAACTCGACACCGGCCTCGAGACGACCTAGGATTGCGGCATGTCAGACACGCCACAAGACACACCCGAGGGCGCTTCATCGTCTCCAGTCGATGACCCCGCTCCTGAGGCAACGAAGGCTGGAGAGGCCCTCCGAGATGAGACGGATGCGGCTGGAAGCAGCGAAAGCAAGAAGCCGTGGTGGAAGTTCTGGGGCTGAGCATCACCTGAGCTCGACCAGGTCGGCGGCGGCTTCAGCAAGGCTGGCCTCGCCGGTTACATCAGCGTCCACGCCGGCGCGTTAGGTAGAACACGGCAAGCACCCGCGTCGTACTAGAGGCTTGATGTGAAATTCCACCGGATCGGATGACGCCCCACGCACGGCGCCGGATCGGCGCGTCCGGTCGCGACACGTAGCGCCGCTACGCGACGCGGACCGGCCACACCGCCCGGCTTGGCCTGGAGCGCCCCCGACGTCGGCTCAATTTCACATCAAGCCTCTAGGCCCTCGACAGGTAGGCCGGCGCGGGTGAGTACGCCCCCCAACGCGCCGATTGAAAGTCATCTCCATCGGGCGTGTGAGAGACTCGTTTCTCTCGCGGAAGGCGCTCTATGACACCTGGGAGATTGGCAACGGCGGGGGTGGTGTATCTCGCCGTTCTTCTCGCGGTCGACCACTTCGCCAGCTTCCATGAGCAGCTGCTGCTCGGCGTCCTCACCTGGACGGTGCTACTTGTCGCGCTGCCGCTGTTTGAGCTCGAGCGGCGTGTGCAGGCGCTGGCTGTTGTTGTCGCCGCCACGTGCGGCGAGGTCACCGGCACCATCGTCTGGGGTGTCTACTCCTACCGCCTCCATAACTTGCCCCTGTTCATCCCGCCGGCCCACGGGCTCGTCTTCCTGACCGGGGTCGCGTTGAGCCGTACGGCGCCCGCCCGCCGCCACCCAACCTTGCTCGTCGGCGGCGCAGCCTCGATCGCGGTCACCTGGGCGCTGGCCGGGCTGACCGTCTTGCCGCGCAAAGACGTCGCGGGCGCTGCCGGCGTGCTGTTGCTTGTCGCCTTCCTCTGGCGCTCCCGCTCCCGTGCCGTTTACGCAAGCGTCTTCCTCGTCGTGGCCGCCCTCGAGCTGTACGGCACCTCTATCGGCACCTGGAAATGGGCGAAGGAGCTGCCGGGACTAGGCATCCCGGACGGCAACCCGCCGAGCGGCGTCGCGTCCGGATATGTGTGGTTCGACGTCATGGCACTCCTCCTGGCGCCACGCCTCCTCGCACTCGCCCGCCTAAACAGAACCCCCTCGACCACCGACAGAAAGGCCGACCCGGCAACGACGGCAAGGGAACAGCCTGCAGCCGCGGCCGAAGAGGGCATCTAGCCCTGCGATCTCACCCCGGTTGGCGCTTTCTGTGCGCCAGTGGAGAGCGGTTTCCAGCGGTCTGGAGCGGAGAGACGACGGAGCGGGGACGAACCCGCAACCCCGCTCCAGTCCTCGGGAATCGGCTTCTAGAGCCAGCAGGGGAGACAGGACTCGAACCTGCAACCCCCGGTTTTGGAGACCGGTGCTCTACCATTGAGCTACTCCCCTGGGTTGCACGGCCAGTGTACTTCCGGCGCGGGCTAGAGTCAGACGCGTGGCGGGCCGGCAGCAGCGGAAGTCGCTCGGAGCGTTGTTTGTCCTGCTCGCGGCGGTATTCGCGGGCGGCGCGTTCACTGCCGGGGCCGCGTCGAGCTCGGGCGCGGCGCATTGGATCGTCGCCGTCGCGGCGGGCGCGATCGCGCTCTGGTTCGTCGGCCTCGCCGTCCGTGCCTTCCAGGCGCCGTAGCTCCACAGCGGGAACGACCGCAACACGGCGTATTCTCCCGAACGTGTCGGAACGTACGGGGGAGGATCTCAAGGCGCTCTGGCGCCAGTTCCGAAAGACGGACGACAAGGCGATCCGTGATCGCCTCATCCTCACGTACGCCCCGCTCGTCAAGTTCGTCGCCGGGCGGCTAGGCAGCGGCCTGCCGGCGCACGTGGACGAGAACGACCTCGTCTCGTACGGCCTGCTCGGACTGATCAGCGCGATCGAGCGCTACGACCCGGAGCGCGACGTCAAGTTCGAGACGTATGCGATCACGCGCATCAAGGGCGCGATCATCGACGAGCTGCGCGCGATGGACTGGGTGCCGCGGTCGGTGCGGGCGCGGGCGCGCGAGATCGAGCGCGCGATGGCGTCGCTGGAGGCGCAGCTCCACCGTGCGCCGACCGACACCGAGCTCGCCGAGAAGATCGGGATCACCGAGGAGGAGCTCGAGGACAGCCTCACGGACATCGCCCGCTCGTCGATCGCGGCGCTCGACGAGGTGTGGACGATCTCATCGTCCGGAGGCGACCAGGTGGCGTTGATCGACACGATCGAGGACACCGAAGGCCCCGAGCCGCAGGCGGCGCTCGACGTGACGGAGACCCGCGAGGCGCTGGCGGAGTCGATCGCCGCGCTCCCCGAGCGCGAGAAGATCGTCATCACCCTCTACTACTACGAGGAGCTGACCCTGCGCGAGATCGGGGACGTCCTGGGCGTCACCGAGTCCCGCGTCTCGCAGCTCCATACGAAGGCGATCCTGCGCCTGCGCTCGCGGCTCGCAGGCGTGCAGGCTCACTCGCTCGCGCCCGAGTAGAGGCGCACGTCGGCCGCCGGAGCGGCGTTAAGCTAGCCCGGCAAACGTCGTCCTCAGGAGGTGGATCCCCTCTATGGCTGTTTCCGAGCCGGGAAAGATTCGCAACGTCGCCGTCGTCGGCCACCGTGGAACCGGGAAGACGTCGCTGGTCGAGGCGATGCTCTACCAGTCGGGAGCCGTCAACCGGCTCGGCACCGTGGAGTCCGGCACCACCGTCACGGACTGGGACGACGAGGAGCACAAGCGGCAGATGACTCTCTCCGCCTCGATCTGCCACGCCGACTGGCAGGGGCGGAAGATCAACCTCCTGGACACGCCCGGCGACGCCGGCTTCCAGGGCGACACGATCGCGGCACTGACCGTGGCCGACGGGGCGCTCGTCGTGGTGAGCGCCGTGATGGGTGTCGAGGTGGGGACCGGCCGCGTCTGGCGCCGGGCCGACGACGGCGGGCTCGCGCGCGTGGTCTTCGTGAACATGCTCGACCGCGAGCGGGCGGACTTCTACCGCGCTCTCGTCCAGATCCAGGAGCAGCTCTCGTCCTCGTGCGTGGCCGTCTCGCTGCCGATCGGCACCGAGCACGAGCTCGAGGGGATCGTCGACCTGCTGCACATGAAGGCGTACATGAGCCCGGAGGGCGCCAAGGAGGAGGGGCCGACCGAGATCCCGGGCGACATGGCCGGCGTCGTCGCCGAGTACCGCGAGAAGCTGCTCGACGCGGTCGTCGAGACCGACGAGGGCCTGATGGAGCGCTACCTCGAAGGCGAGGAGCTCGGCGTCGAGGAGGTCGCGCACGCGCTCAAGGACGCGGTCACGCGCGGGACGATCTTCCCGGTCGCCTGCGGCATCGCGACGAAGAACATCGGCACGACGGCGCTCCTCGACCTGCTCGTCGAGGGCGTACCCTCGCCGGCCAAGCGCGGCGAGACGATGGACGTCGGCGACGCGACCACGGCTGCCTTCGTCTTCAAGACGATCGCCGACCCGTTCGCCGGCCGGATCACGGTCTTTCGCGTCCTCGCGGGTTCGGTCGGCAACGACTCGACGCTCGCGAACACGCGGGCCCACGCGAAGGAGCGGCTCGGCGGCCTGCTCACGCTGCAGGGCAAGGAGCACGTCCCGACGACGGAGTTCGCAACCGGCGACATCGGCGCCGTCGCCAAGCTGAAGGAGGCGCAGACGGGCGACCTGCTCCTCGACTCGGAGCGCCAGGTCGAGCCCCCGCAGATCCAGTTCCCGGCCCCGGTCATGAGCTTTGCCGTGTCCGCGAAGGCCAAGGGTGACGAGGACAAGGCCAACCAGTCGCTCCGGCGCCTTGCCGAGGAGGACCCGACGCTGCAGCTCCGGCGCAACGAGCAGACCGGCGAACAGCTGCTCGCAGGGCTGTCGCAGATCCACGTGGAGGTCGCGGTCGAACGGCTCAAGCGGCGCTTCGGGGTCGAGGTCGAGCTGCACCAGCCGCGCGTGCCCTACCTCGAGACGATCCGCAAGGAGGCGAGGTCGCGGGCCCGCTACAAGAAGCAGACCGGCGGCCGGGGCCAGTTCGGCGACTGCGAGATCGTGATCGAGCCGCGCCCGGGGCACGAGGGCTACGAGTTCCAGGACAAGATCGTCGGAGGCGTCATCCCGCAGAGCTTCCGGCCCGCAGTCGACAAAGGCATCCAGGAGGCGATGCTCCACGGCGAGCTCGCCGGCGCGCCCGTGCAGGGCGTGACCGTACGGCTCGTCGACGGGCAGTACCACACCGTCGACTCGTCGGAGATGGCGTTCAAGATCGCCGGGTCGATGGCGTTCAAGGACGCGTACTCGAAAGCCGATCCGGTGCTGCTGGAGCCGATCATGGAGCTCGAGGTGACGGTCCCGGACGAGGCCGTGGGCGCCGTCAACGGCGACCTCAACTCCCGGCGCGGGCGCCTTCACGGCATGGAGCCGACGGCCGGGACGACGACGATCAAGGCCGAGGTGCCGATGGCGGAGATCCTCACGTACTCGCAGTCGCTCACCTCGCTGACCGGCGGCCGCGGCGACTACGCCATGCACTTCCTCCGCTACGAGGAGGTCCCGACCCACATCGCGCAGAAGCTGATCGACGAGGCGAAGAAGGCGAAGGAGGCCGTCAAGGCCTAAACTCCCCGCATATGGGGGTTTCCACCTATAGTCGTAACGTGGTTGGCGCCCGGCCCTCGATCACGTGCGCGATCTGTGGCCGGACGATCCTCGTCGGCGAGCGCCCGTTCCGCTTCACGCCCGACGGCCGCGATTTCGTCGACGTCTGCCCACTCTGCAAGGACCAGGCGCTGGCGTACGGCTGGATGAGCGAGGGCGGGCCGAGCTTGCCTGTGCATGCGCGCGACCGCCAGCAGCGCGGTCTCTTCAGCAAGCTGATGGGCCGCCGTCAGCCGCCGGTCGAGCCGCTGCCCGAGCCGATCCTGCGCCAGCTCTCGCGCGGCGAGCAGGCGATCGTCGAGGCGGCGACGCTCTTCAACCTCAGCCCGCACCGGCGCACGGTCGAGGGCCTGACGCGGAGCCTCGGCTGGCCGACCGTGAGCATCGTCGCGCTCTCGGGGACGAACCCGGAGGTCGTGATCACGGTCTGCTGGGAGATCTCCTGGTACCAGTACCGGGTCGTCCTCGGCTCCTCTCAGGTTCGGCTCGCGCAGCGGGGCCTGGAGCCGGAGGATCTGGACGAGTCGTTCCGCGACTGGAACGCCGAGCTGAACGAGGCCGGCCTCGTCGTACCCAAGCTGGACCAGGACGACGAAGAGGGCGAATAACGCGCTAGGGCTGGCGCCCGCCGCCCCGAGTCCTAGAATCAGAGAGTGATCTATTGCGTGGTCCCGCCGGAGCTCTTCGACGAGCTGTACGACAAGCTGGTCGCCTACTACGAGAAGAATCCCGACGTGACGGTCGTCGTCGACCGTCGGCGCGGGGTCGATCGTCGTCACGCGAACGGCGGCGGGACGCACGACGAGCGGCGCATCACGCGGGACCGCCGGCGCGCACGGGTTCCGGGCACGTTCCCGACCGTCGAGGTCTCGAGCCCAGGCTAGAGGCCCCGGGCTAGACTCGCCCAGTGGCGACGACGGCGCGGACCTTCCAGAACTTCATCGGCGGTGAGTGGGCCGATGCTGCCGGCGGCGAGACGTTCGAGAGCCTGAGCCCCGCGACGGGCGAGACGATCGGGACGTTCCCGCGCTCCGGCCCGGAAGACGTCGACCGCGCGGTCGAGGCCGCCAAGGAGGCGTACGGGAGCTGGCGGCTCGTGCCCGCGCCGAAGCGGGGCGAGATCGTCTTCCGCTTCGCGGCGCTCGTTACCGAGCACAAGCATGAGCTCGCCGAGCTGATGACGCGCGAGATGGGCAAGGTGCTCGCCGAGGCCGGGGGAGACGTCCAGGAAGCAATCGACATGAGCTACTACATGGCCGGCGAGGGCAGGCGCCTCCACGGCCAGACGACGCCCTCCGAGCTCCCCGACAAGTTCAACATGAGCGTCCGCACGCCGATCGGCGTCGTCGGCGTGATCACGCCGTGGAACTTCCCGATCGCGATCCCCTCCTGGAAGATCGTGCCGGCGCTGGTCTGCGGCAACACCGTCGTCTTCAAGCCCGCGAACGACACGCCCGCGCTCGGTGAGCGCTTCGTCGAGCTGCTGGTCGAGGCCGGCGTGCCGGACGGCGTCGTCAACGTCGTCCACGGCTTCGGGCGCGAGGTCGGCGACCGGATCGTCCGCCACCCCAACGTGCCCGTCGTCACGCTGACCGGCTCGCGCGAGACCGGTGTGGCCGTCCTCGAGGCAGCCGCCGAGAACCTGAAGCACGTCCACCTCGAGCTCGGCGGCAAGAACGGGATCATCGTCATGGAGGACGCCGATCTCGACCTCGCGGCCGACGGCATCCTCTGGTCGGCCTTCGGCACCTCGGGACAGCGCTGCACGGCCGCCAGCCGCGTGATCGTCCACGAGCGCGTCTACAACGATCTCGCCGGCAGGCTCGTCACCGGGGCGGAGCGGATGCGGCTCGGGCCGGGCTGGGAGCCCGACACCGACGTCGGCCCGGTGATCAACCGGAAGGCGCTCGAGAAGATCCACTCGTACACCGAGATCGGGAGCGGGGAGGGGGCGGAGCTCCTGACCGGCGGCGAGGTCGCGACCGGCAACGGGCTCGACAACGGCTTTTTCTACCGCCCGACGATCTTCGGCCGCGTCGAGCCGCAGATGCGGATCGCGCAGGAGGAGATCTTCGGCCCGACGACCGCGCTGATCGAGGTCAAGGACTTCGACGAGGCGATCCGGGTTGCGAACGGCATCCGCTACGGGCTGTCGTCGTCGATCTTCACGGCCGACGTGAACCGCGCGTTCCGGGCGATGCGCGATCTGGAGGCGGGCATCACCTACGTCAACGCGGGGACGATCGGCGCCGAGGTGCACCTGCCCTTCGGCGGCACCAAGGACACGGGCAACGGTCACCGCGAGGCGGGCCAGGCCGCGCTCGACGTCTTCACCGAGTGGAAGTCGATCTACGTCGACTACTCGGGCAAGCTCCAGAAGGCCCAGATCGACTAGCACGGGAAAACGGCCGGTTTCCCCCGTGAGCCCCCTTCCCCACGTGGTCGACGTGCGAGCGGCTAGCCGTCCAAGCTCGGAGTCGCGCGTGAAGGCGAGGCTCTTCACGGACGGCGGCGCCCGAGGCAATCCCGGCCCCGCTGCATTCGGCTACGTGATCGAGGACGGGGACGGAGCCGTCCTCGCGAGCCACGGCGAGGCGATCGGCGTCGCGACCAACAACGTCGCCGAGTACCGCGCGCTCCTCGCCGGCCTCGAACGGGCTGCGGAGCTGGGCGTCGACGAGCTCGACGTCGTCTCGGACTCCGAGCTGATGGTCAAGCAGATGCGCGGTGAGTACCGCGTCAAGAACGCGGCGCTGCGCGACCTCTCGGTCGAGGCTGGACAGTTGGCGCGCCGCATCGGCGCCGTCACCTACACGGCCGTCCGCCGCGAGCACAACGAGCTCGCCGACCGGCTCGTGAACGAAGCCCTGGACCGGGCGCCGCTATAATCCGGTCGCCTGGCGGATGTAGCTCAGTTGGCTAGAGCGTCTGCTTGCCATGCAGAAGGTCGTGGGTTCGAATCCCATCATCCGCTCCTGAAAGCCCCGGAACGGGGCTTTTGTTTGAGAAGGAGGAATGCATGAGTGCGGAGGCGAACGAGTCGGGAGCGTGCGGCGAGCGGCGAGTTTGTGCCTCGGCCTGGTTGCGCTTCTCAGCGTGGCCTGTGAGCTTGCGGCTTCCGCGTCAGCGGTGCCCAATGTGTCCATCAGCGCGCGCTCGTTCGTGGCTATCGACGCCGATTCGGGCCGAGTCCTCCTTGCCCATGCGAGCACGGTTCGCCGTCCGATCGCCTCGCTGACGAAAGTCATGACCGCGTTGCTCGTGATCGAGCGCGGGCATCTGCAGGTACCGGTCCGCGTGACCCCCGCCGCGACGCGGGTCGAACCGGAGCGCGAGGGGCTGATCGCGGGCCAGAGCTACTCCCGCATGACTCTGCTCTGGTCCTCACTACTCGTATCGAGCAACGATTCCGCCACGGCCCTGGCGATCGACGCGGGCGGTGGTTCACTCGACCGGTTCTACAGAATGATGAACATCAAGGCGCGTTCACTCGGGATGGCGCAGACAACGTATGCCAGTGCCTCAGGGCTCAACGACACCAGCAACCTTTCCACCGCGCTCGACCAGGCGACCCTCGCTCGAGCCGCTCTCACCAACTCGACATTCGCCCATATCGTCGCTACTCGCGTCCGCCGCACGAGTTGGCCGGCACCCGTGTACGCCAAGGTGTGGGTCAACCACAACAAGATGCTGATGACGACCCCGGGAACCTACGGCGTCAAGACCGGCTGGACAACACGCGCCGGAGGCTGCCTGATCGTTGCGGAGCGCCGGGGAGGCCGGGCCGTCATCGGCGTCATCCTCGACTCGCCCAGCATCTGGGTGGACGGGCCGAACCTGATCGACGACGCCTTCGCACGCATGAGCGGATTGCGCTCCTGAGCCGGCCTGTAGCGCGGCGGCGCCGCGCTTGTCAGCTAGACCGCACGGCGCTGAAGCTCTCCGGCGAGGTCTCCACGGACAGCGAGGACGTTGAACGCGACGACCGGCCGCTGGAAGCCTTTGAGCATGAACTCGCCCGCCGGCTCGACGTCGACGTCCTTCTCGACCTCCGCGTAGAGGCGCTGCGCGATCAGGATCTGGCCGCCGGCCGCCTCGTCTGCGAGCCGCGAGGCGAGATTGGTCACGGCGCCGATCGCCGCGTAGTCGGAGCGGCCCTCGAACCCGACCTCGCCGCACGTCGCGTGGCCGAGCGCAATGCCTGCGCCGAAGTGGAGGTCGTGCCCGCGCATCGACCACTGGGGCGTGAGGTCGACCATCTCCTCGCGGAGCGCGCAGCCGAGTCTCACGGCCCGCAGCGGCGCGTCGGGAATCTCGATCGGATCGTTGAAGAAGAGCTGAACGCCGTCGCCCTCGAGGAAGCCGACGGTCGCCTCGAAGCGCTTCACGAGACGGCCGATCACCTCGTGGAACTCGCCCAGCACGCGCATCAGCTCCTCCGGCTCGACGGTGTCGACGAAGCTCGACCAGCCGCGCAGGTCGGCGAAGAACATCGCGACCTGTCTCCGGTGGCTGCGCATGATCGTCTCGTCGCCCGACGAGACGACCGCGTCTGCGAGCTGCGGCGACAGGAAGCGCCGAAGCCGCCGCAGCCGTTCGAGCTCGCCCACCTGCGCCTGCACGCGCGCCTCGAGCGTGCGATTCAGGTCAGCCAGCTCGGCCGCCTGCGCCTTGATCGTGTCGTGGTAGCGCTTGATGCGGAGCAGCGACCGGACCCTGGTCAGCAGCTCGTCGTGGTTGAACGGCTTCGGGATGAAGTCGTCGGCACCGGCTTCGATCGCCTTCGTCTTCTCCTGACCGATGCTCGACGTGACCATGATCACCGGCAGCACGGCGGTGTCGTCGTTCGCGCGCAGTTGGGTGCAAACGGCATAGCCGTCGAGGCCGGGCATCATCACGTCGAGGAGGATCAGATCGGGCTTCTCCGACTCGACGAGCTCGAGCGCCTCGAGGCCGTCGCGCGCGGTCACGACGTCGTAGCCACGGGGGACGAGCACTGCCTCGAGCAGGCGCACGTTCTCGGGAATGTCGTCGACCACGAGGATCTTGGCGGGCTCAGCCACGATCGCAGCGCTCCTGGACGGCCTGGATCAGCTCGGCGACGTCGACCGGCTTGGAGAGGTAGCCGTCGAACCCGGCCTCGAGGAACCGCTCGCGGTCGCCGCTCATCGCCTGCGCCGTCAGCGCCAGCACGGGGATCGAGGCGGTCCGCTCGTCTCCCCGCAGCCGCGCGAGCGCCTCGACGCCGTCGATGCCGGGCAGCTGCACGTCCATCAGCACGAGCGCCGGGTCCTGCGACATGGCGAGCTCGACCGCCTCCTCGCCCGTCGTCGCCTCGAGCGTGCTGTATCCCGTGGCTCGTAGCACGTCGCGGAAGAGCTTCATGTTCTTCTCGTTGTCCTCGACGACGAGGACCAGCTCACCGGCCATTGCGGCTCCCGTTCTCCATCGGCAGCGTAAAGGTGAAGCGGCTGCCGCGGCCGGGCTCGCTTTCGACCCAGATCCGGCCGCCGTGCAGCTCGACGAGCCGCTTCGAAAGCGCGAGACCCAGGCCCGTGCCCTCGCCCTGCTCGACGCCGACGGCGGTCTGCTGGAACTCCTCGAAGATCCGCTCGCGGTCCTCGGGCGCGATGCCCGGCCCGGTGTCCGTCACCGACACCTGCACCTCTCCGTTCATCCGGGACGACGCGACCACGACGCTCCCGCCCTCCGGTGTGAACTTGACCGCGTTCGAGAGCAGGTTGAAGATCACCTGGAGCAACCGCCGCTCGTCGCCGTCGACCAGGTCGACGCCGGGCGCGAGCTCGAGCGAGAGCCGGACGCCGTGCTTCGTCGCCGGCTCGCGCACCATCAGGACACCGCGCTCGAGCGCCTCACGCAGGGAGAACGGGGCGACCTCGAGCTCGACCTGCCCCGCCTCGACCTTCGAGAGGTCGAGCACGTCGTTGATCAGGTCGAGCAGGTGGTTGCCGGAGGAGAGAATGTCGTTCAGGTACTCCTCCTGCTTCTCGTTGATCGGGCCGAACAGCCGCTGCCTGCAGCACCTGCGAGAAGCCGATGATCGCGTTCAAAGGCGTTCTGAGCTCGTGGGACATGTTGGCCAGGAAGTCGCTCTTGTGCCTGCTTGCGACCTCGAGCTGGCGGCCCTTCCGCGAGAGCTCTGCCAGCACCTGCTGCAACTCCCGCGTGCGTTCCTCGACCTTTTGCTCCAGGCTCTGAACCGATGCCTGCAGGCTGGCCGCCATCCCGTTCAGCTCGTCTGCGAGGCCGCCCAGCTCGTCGCGGCGGCGGAGCTCGATCCGCTCGTCGTAGGCGCCCGCCCCGATGCGGGCTGCGGACGTCCGCATCTGCTTGATGGGGCGGACGAGACGGCGGGCGAGCAACACGCTCAGGCCGATCCCGGCGGCGAGGAACGCCGCGAGCAGCAGCGCCGTCCGCCAGATCTTTCCGCGGACCGGCGCGAACACCGCGCTCTCGGGCTGCTCGACGAACACCTTCCAGCCGACCGGCGCGACGGTCGCCCAGGTGCTCAACACCTTTTGCCCGCGGAGGTTGCGGCCGACCGTCGATCCGGTGTTCGACGAAGCCAGCGCCCTCGTCACCTGAGGAAAGGTCAGGGAACGGTGCGTGAAAGCGGCGGGGTTCGGGTGCGCGATGGGCACGCCTTTGGCGTCGACCGCGTAGACGTATCCGGACGTCCCGAGACTCGTCTGCCTGACCAGGTGCTGAATCTGTTCGAGATCGATCGTCGCGCCGACGACTCCGGTTCCTGTGGTTTGGTGTGCAGCCGCGTTATGAGATTCTGGAACCATCACTTCCATCGATCGTGCTCCGGGGTTGGACAGGGCCGTGGCGCGTACACGGGACCGAAGTAGACGCCCCCGTCGCCTTCACCCGCTCGACCGCAGGATCGTGTAAGAAGTTCCCCGGGACCGGCGTGAGCCCGCCGCCCGCGCTTGCGAGCGTCTTGCGCCCTTTCCTGTCGACGTAGAACGCATCGATGGCGTTGTCGTCGAGCAGGGGTTGAAGCATCGAGCCCAGTGCGGTGAAGGACAAGTAGGCTCCCTCCATCGCCCTCATCCTCTTGGCCAGGTCCCTGAAGTACTGGTCGATCGTGACCGCGACCGACTTCGCCTTCTCCTGCTGCAGCCGGGTCAACGCACGCTTGTTGTCCTGATAGGACGAGTTGAGCAGGTACACGCTCGTGCAGACCACCGGAACGGCGACCAGCAGCGCGAACACGGCGATGTACTTGGCCGAGAGCGACGAAAGCCGCCGAGCGACCGGCTCACTCACCGGCCGATTCCCCACCGGATCTAGCCGTTATTGAAGCTGTAAGTCCCGTCCCAGTGCCACAGGTCCGGAATCGACGGATCGGCCGTGACGCGGACGCGGGCCTGGAGCCCGGCGAGCGTTCCCGTGCCGTCCGAGATCGTGCACAGTCCGGTCGCGGTCGCGTAGACGAAGGAGGCAATGGCCGGCCGCGATGTTCCCGGGCCCTGCGTAGATGGCCGATATCGCTGTTCGTCGCAGTCTTGCCGCCCGCCTGCAGATAGAAGATCTGCGAGCCAACCTTGAGTGCCTTGACGTTCGAGGACCTGATCGTGCAAAAGCTACCGGCGAGGTGCTTGTTCCCCGAGCAATCCTTCGTCAGGTGGAACGCCTTCGTGGCTCGCGGCGCTCGGGTCTGGGAGGAGGCAGCGGATACGAAGAGGACGAGAGCGGCGAGCGAAAGAGCGCCAACCGTCAGCACGAGAAATCGCGTTGGTGAGCGCTTACGGCCTGCCATCAAGGGCTCCTTTGGTCGGGGGACGAGCCTAACAGGTGTTTGTGCGGCGTGTAGCTTGTTCGTCGCCGAGCTGGATCTCTTCGATCATCGTGGTCGCGGGAACCGATGTCCAGGGTGCCAGCATCCCGATCCGAGCGGTGTACCTGCACGGTGTCGGTCCTCGACGACCGGGACCCGCTCACCGGCCGTTACGGCTCCCTGCCTCGATCGGCAGCGTGAAGACGAAGCGGCTGCCGTGTCCGGGCTCGCTCTCGACCCAGATCCGGCCGCCGTGGAGCTCGACGAGTCGTTTCGAGAGCGCGAGCCCTAACCCTGTCCCCTCTCGCTGCTCCGCCCCGGCGTCGGTCTGCTGGAACTCCTCGAAGATCCGCTCCTGGTCACCGGGTGCGATTCCCGGCCCGGTATCGGTGACGGACACCTGCACCTCGCCGTCGGCGCGGGAGGTCGCGACGACGATGCTCCCGCCTTCCGGGGTGAACTTGACCGCGTTCGAGAGCAGGTTGAAGATCACCTGGCGCAGCCGCCGCTCGTCGCCGTCGACCAGGTCGACGTCCGGCGGCGGCTCGAGCGTCAGCCGGACGCCGTTCTTGGCCGCCCGTTCGCGCACCATCACGACGCCGCGCTCGAGCGCCTCGCGGAGCGAGAAGGTGGCGACCTCGAGCTCGACCTGGCCCGCCTCCACCTTGGACAGGTCGAGCACGTCGTTGATCAGCGAGAGCAGGTGGTTGCCGGACGAGAGGATGTCGTCGAGGTACTCCTCCTGCTTCGCGTTTACCTCGCCGAAGAGCCGCTGCCGCAACACCTGCGAGAACCCGATGATCGCGTTCAGCGGCGTCCGCAGCTCGTGCGACATGTTCGCCAGGAACTCCGACTTGTGTCGGCTCGTCGCCTCCAGCTCGCCGTAGAGCCGCCGCAGCTCGTCGTTCATCCGGTTGACGTTGCGCGCGAGCGCCCCCAGCTCGTCGCGGTTCGGCACGTCCAGCCGGCCCGAGAAGTTCCCCGCCGAGATCTCCTCGAGCCGCGCCTCGGTTCGTTGGATCGGACTGATCAGCGACCAGGAGAGGATCAGCCCCAGGCCGAGCGCGAGCACGACGCTCGCGGCGCTGACGGCGATGAAGAGGTTCCGCGACGACGTGTACTCGCTGCGGTTCGCCTGCACGAGCGCCTCTGTCTCGGTCGCCGGCCTGGAAAGCGAGGCTCTGAGCGGTCGCCTGGAGGTCACCCCCCGCGGCAAGCGCAGCCTGCACGTGCGGATTCGCCTTGAAGCCCGCCACCCCGCTGCCGTCGAGCTTCTGGATCTGAGTCAGCGCGCGTCCGACCTTTCGATAGTCGAGGCGGATCCGCTGCAGTTTGCGTTCGTCGGCCGGCGGTGGGACGAATCCGAAGAGCGCCTCGGTGAAGGCCAACTCGACCTCGGAGCGCGTGTCTGCGATTGCCAGATCGGCGAGCAGCCACTGATTGCCGCCCTGCAGCGTCTTCCCTCCGGTGTAAGGCGTCACCGCCGGCGCGCCCGCGTCCCGCACGCCGAGCGTCTTCTGCAGGTCGCGAGCGTGCGCTTCGAGCGTCTTGGTACCGGGTGGAACGGAGCTGCAGGGTGTCGAGCCGGGCGACGCGCGCGTTCGCCTGCCCGAGCACCTGGAGGCCGAGCACGGTCACGAGGACGAGCAGCGCGGCGATGCCGAGGAACGCGACGAGCAGCTTCGTGCGCACCTTCGCCGGCGCACGGGCGACCAGGCGGACGAGCCTGTCCTTGATCCTGCCGAGCGCCGCCCACCTTCGTCCGGTGGGCGGCGCCTCGAGCGCTTCGGGCTGCGCCATCAGCCTACGGCGGCTACGGGCTCAGAGTCGGCGGTCGATCCGGCCGAGTCGGTGATCAGCCACTGCCCGTTGATCTTCTGGAGGGTGTGGGTGACGCCGGCCGCGGCGACGACCTTCGAGGTCTTGGGGTCGATGTAGTGGCACTCGAAGTACATCGTCGCCTTGTCGCCGCTGAGGGTGATCCTGATCTTGTACGACGGCGTGTCGGACTCCCAGTGGTGACCCGGCTTGAACGCCTTGTTCTCGGTCGCGAACCAGTGCCTGATCTGCGCCTTGCCGGTCAGCGTCTTCTGGTCGATGTTGAAGACGGCGCCCGGCGCCCAGAGGGACATCATCAGGTTCAGATCGTGCGTCGAGGTGGCCTTGTGGAACTTCACCTCGATCTGGTCGATCTGATAGAGGTCGGCCTGCCTCTGCGTCGTCGAGTCGGCCGTGGTCGTCCTCGGCGGAGCCGCCGCCGAACGCGGTGAGCGGAATCACAAGGGCGGCGGCAACGACGCCGACGATGACCAGCGTCCTTGCCCGGAAGAGTGCTCTGAGTTTCATCGCTCGGTCCCCTTTCTCGCTTGCCTGCCGGGACATGTGACGATCGTGGCATCAAGAGGAGGCGCGTCCAGCGTGCCAGCACCCGACTCGACCGGCGTGGCACCACGGTGCGCCTCGTTCTCCGCCTGGTTCCACGATCGGCAGCGTGAAGACGAAGCGGCTGCCGTGCCCGGGCTCGCTCTCGACCCAGATCCGGCCGCCGTGGAGCTCGACGAGGCGCTTCGACAGCGCCAGGCCCAGACCAGTGCCCTCGCGTTGCTCGGCGCCGACGTCGGTCTGCTGGAACTCCTCGAAGATCCGCTCCTGATCCGCGGGCGAGATCCCCGGCCCGGTGTCCGTGACCGAGATCTGTACTTCGCCGTTCACCCGGGCCGAGGCGGTGACGACGCTTCCGCCCTCCGGCGTGAACTTGACGGCGTTGGAGAGGAGGTTGTAGACCACCTGGCGCAGGCGCCGCTCGTCGCCGTCGACGAGGTCGACGTCGGGCGCGAGCTCGAGCGAGAGGCGGACGCCGCGCTTCATCGCCGGCTCGCGCACCATCACGACCCCGCGCTCGAGCGCCTCGCGCAGCGAGAACGGTGGCGACCTCGAGCTCGACCTGCCCGGCTTCGACCTTGGACAGGTCGAGCACGTCGTTGATCAGCGACAGCAGGTGGTTGCCCGACGAGAGGATGTCGTCGAGGTACTCCTCCTGCTTCGCGTTGACCTCGCCGAACAGGCGCTGCCGCAATACCTGCGAGAAGCCGATGATCGCGTTCAGCGGCGTCCGCAGCTCGTGCGACATGTTGGCGAGGAACTCGGACTTGTGGCGGCTCGCCGCCTCCAGAACCTGGCTCGTCTCATGGAGCTCGGCAAGTTCGTCGTTCGACGTTCGCGGCTAGCGCTCCTCGAGCTTGTCCGGTGGGACGTCCAATGGCGTAGAGATAGCCGCCGGTCGCGATCCTGGACCTCGGAGATCGCACTGTCCACGAACTGGAGGGTCGAGCGCCGCGACAACGACGCCAGTTCCGGGGCGGCCTCTCTTTGATCGCCAAGATCATGTGCGGACGAGACCCGGATTGGAAGTTGACGGGGCGGTAGTACGTGCCCCTCGACCACCTCGCGACCCTGAAGCTGGGTGTCGTTGTGTAATCGGCGTCCGTTCCCCTGATCGTTCGGTTCTGTGGGCGAGACGCTCAGCCGCGCCCTTCCGGAAGCGTCGAGATACTTCACCTCGCTAATCGAAGGCGCGCAACCTGCAGCGCCCCGAAGGCGGCAAGGACGGCAAGAACCACCACTTGCAGAATCCAACTCTTTCCTCTTACCGGAAAACCGATCATGCTTCCTCCTCGGATTCTTCCTGGCTTCTTCAGCGGCAAGACAGCACCGTACGGGTTGATTCCCGACCGTCGATCTAGTAGCCGCGAAAGCCCGAACTAGTTGCCTTTGCCTCTAAGACTTTGGCGACAGTAGGAGAAGGCGGCTCAGCTGCCCACGGTGCCTGCAGGTGGGATCGTGAGATGTTAGCACCCCTGAGAGGAGTTTTGCCCTCCTCTCTTGAGGCACCGTGCCCGCTCAGGTGTCGCGCGAGTTCTGCAGTAGTGGCGCACCTGCTCCGGAAACGCCAGGACGTCGATCGGCTTCTCGAGGTAGCCGGCGAAGCCGGCATCGCTGAGCCAGGCAGTGTCATCGTCGAACGCCAGCGAGCTCAACGCCACGACCGGAATCGCAGCCGTCCGGAACCCGTCCGCAAGTGTCCGGGCCGCCTCGGTGCCGTCCATGTCCGGCAGCCGGAGATCCATCAGTACGACGTCCGGCAGATGCTCATTTGCGAGCGCGATCCCGTCGCCGGCAGTCGCGGCCTCCAGCGTCCGGAAGCCGGCGGCGAGCAGCACGTCGCGCGCGAGCTTCAGGTTCTTCGCGTTGTCGTCCACGATCAGGACGAGTGGAGGCGCATCCGGCACGGTCGTATCCTCTACACGTGCCCATCCGGCTGGTGCTGGCCGACGACCACTACCTCGTGCGCGAAGGAGTGCGGCGCCTGCTCGAGACGGAGCCCGACCTCGAGGTCGCCGCCGTGTGCAGCGACCTCGACTCGCTGCTCGCCGCGGTCGACGCGGAGCGGCCGGACGTCGTCGTCACCGACATCCGCATGCCGCCGGGGAACGACGACGAGGGGATCCAGGCCGCCACGCGGCTCCGCGAGACGCATCCGGAGGTCGGCGTCGTCGTGCTCAGCCAGTACGCGACGCCTGCCTACGCGCTCGCGCTCCTCGAGCACGGCAGCGAGGGGCGCGCCTATCTCCTGAAGGAACGCGTGGAGGACGTCGAGCAGGTCGTCACCGCGATCCGGGCGGTCGCAGAGGGTGGCTCCGTTGTCGACCCCAAGGTCGTCGAGGCGCTCGTGGCGGAGGGCAGTCGCAGCGAGCACTCGCCGCTCAACCAGCTGACGCCGCGCGAGCGCGACGTGCTGCACGAGATGGCGGAAGGGAAGAACAACGCGGCGATCGCCGAGGCTCTCTTCCTGACCGAGCGATCGGTCGAGAAGGTGATCCACTCCATCTTCCTCAAGCTCGGCCTGAGCTTCGAACCGTCGGTCCACCGACGCGTCAAGGCCGTGATCCTCTACCTCGCGGAGAGCGACTAGCCTCATCGCCCGAGCGGAAGCGAGCCCGCGACGCGGGTGCGGTCGGCCCGGCTCCGATGCGATCGTCAACTGCCCGCCGAGCGCTTCGACCCGGTCCCGTGCCGCGGTGAGATCCTCTCCCGCGTTCGCGAAGCCGGGGCCGCCGTCCGCCACGATCTCGAAGACGACCGCTCCTCCCTCTTCGCGGACAGTGACTGTCGCGTCCGCCCCGGCGCCGACACGCTCGAGCGCCGTGACGCAGCAGAAGTACACCGTGCTCGCCACTTCGGGCGGAAAGCCCGCGCCCGCCGAGACCTGGACACGAGTGGGGACGCCGACCGTCGCCGCGGCCGAGCGTAACGCTACGCGGAGGCCGCCTGCCTCCAGCAAGGGTGGATAGATCCGGTCCGCCAGGAGTCGCGTCTGGTCAAGCGCATGCTTCACGTCGCGGCGAACCTGGTCGAGGAGCTCCTTGGCCGCGGCCGGATCGACATCGACGAGCCCGCGAGCGAGCTGCAGGTTGACGGCCACGCTCACCAGCTCCTGCTGCGGACCGTCGTGCAGCTCGCGTTCGAGGTTGCGGCGGTCGGCATCGGCGGCCCGGGCGATCCGTGTTCGTGAAGCGCGCAGCTGATCGATCTCGCCGCGCAACCGGTCGAGCGACTCCTGCAACGCCTCGACCTCCTGAGCCTCCAGACCGACGACCTCCTCCTGAGCGTTGCGGGAGTTGTCCGTCATCGCACGGCCGGCGTCAAGGGACCAGAACAAGCCGCTGCTGCGTGGGCCGGGGCATGCATCACCCGGCCCACGCTCGATCTGCTCGTTTCAGGCGGGACGGAAGTTCCGGTTGAGGCCGTATTGTGCGACCTTCTCCCGGGGTCGAGACCGACCTTCACCGAGTCCCGGAAGTGAAACCCGTCCAGACACGTGCGTTCTCGATCTCGTCGGCATGTCCTGTGGTCGAGGGGTGGTAGTGGTCAGGTCGTGGCCAAGGGTGCGACCGTGGATGGTGCTCATGCCGCGTTTGAGAACAGGCGTCGATGTGGAATGGGAGGGTCGTGACTGAAGCGCGCTACCATTGAGGACTTCAGTGAAGGCGCTTAGCGTGCCCCACCCCGCCGACTCGAATCGAGGTAATCCCGGCATGTTTCGTGGACAACGGGCGTCTGAGCGTCGCAGAAGAGCCGTCCAGCCGTGCTTCAGATTGACCTTGACCGTCCGGGGTCCGGTGTATATGCCGTGCGACGTCGGTGATCTCCTGCTCAGGGAGGGCGTCTGGGTTCGCATCGGTGCATGGCGACGTCGTCCCCGGACAGCTTCTGAGTTCGAAGTTGTGGTTGTTTTGATCGATCGTTGACGGTGATCCAATACGTCCCTGGCCTGAGCGTGAGAAGGCCTGTACCGCTCGGGCCACAGTACTGAGGGCCAGCGGGCGGGACGGTAGTCACTGGAGGTTTCGCGCACGTGCCTCCGTTACCGTCGACGCCATAGCCCTCGACTGGCGGCTGTCCGTCCAATCCGGCGCTCCAGAAAGGTGCTGTCTAGACCGAAGTTGCCCTCGATGTGCGGCCCTTGGCCGTACCTTGCGGTCGTGTAGGCAGCGACGGCGCCGACGTGGCGAGCGGCAGGCCAGAACGGCGAGGTGCTTTTCGAGGATGAACTGGTTCATCGGAATCTTCCTCCTTTCTCGAGTTGCCTGCCTTGGACGCGCCTTCATCGACCCTCCCTTCCCTTCGATATCGCTCGACCCTAGAGAGCACACGCGCCACCGTCTGCCGTGCCTCCACGCAGATGCGTAGGGGTAACGCCACACCACAACACGGGAGGCTGGCCCCCTCGGAGCCGTGGTCGGCGATCAGCGAACGACATTCATCTAGAGGTTCTTAAGAAGTCCTAACTGCGTCAAGTCTCCAGCCTGCGCCAGTAGATGAGGCAGCAGGCGAGGGCGAGAAACCTTCGTGGCTGTCGTCGCGGCGGTCGGTGCGGACGAGGAGTCGGCGGCGGTTGTGTAGCCAGGCGAACGCTGCGCTCCACGACCCGACGGTGCGGCCATCCGAGCCGTGTTCGCCTCGGCGGGCGGTCACCGGTTGACGCCGCGGCGCCAGACGAATCGCGATACTCGCCTGGTCGTAGCCGCGGTCGGGCGACCGTGGCCGCCGTCGCGTGTGCGACTGACCGTCCGCGAACGGGCGCATTGTCGAGCAGCTCGAGCGGTCGAGCATCGAGCGTGCATGACTTCTGTGCCGGAGTCAGCCACGCCAGTACGAACAAGACCTGCAGCACGGCGTCGAGCAGCCTGCGCCCCGGAACCGCAACCGCGTGCCAAGCGCCAACAGGGGCGCAAACAGCCGAGAACCCATACGGCACGTAACGGCTTCGATCGACACCCCTCCCAGGTGCCGACGGATTTCGCTACAACCGAGCGGGTCTCTTCTCCATGAAGAAGGGCCGTGGGTCAAGTGGACGGTGGGTGCGGTCTACGGGCTGCGACTCCGCTTCGTCGATGGTTGACCGCTGTCATCCACGGCCGCCTGCGTGTAGGTCATGGTTTCTTAGAGCATGCTCTCGTACCGGAACAGTTCCTGGACCGCCGGCGGTCAAAGTGACCTGGCGCCTGCCGGAGCAAAGGGTTGCGGGTAAGCATCGACCAGCTCGCCTCGGCGAGCTTGCGGGCGATCGTGATCGTGGCGACGGCTGCCGCCGCGCTGGCGACCGAGGCGGGCGCGCTGACGCTCGGCGAGCTCGCGGTAAGGCGGTGTACTATGTGTGTGCGCGGCCTCGATCAGCGCCCACCGCAGGTAGGGCGGGCCGGTGGAAAGCGTGCTGCGCCGGTCGACCTCACACGACTGTCGCACGCGGCAGAGGCGTGTATCCAATCGAGCACGGCCTGCGGCGACGAGGGGCGCGGTCCCCGATCGCGGCTGGCGACGTGTACGCCGAGCACAAGCCGACGGAGCGCGGGCATCAGCACCGCAGGAAACGATGATCGCACCCGAGCGGCTCAGCTCGCCTCGATCTGCGTCGATCTGCTCGTCGAGCATCGTCGATCAGCTAGAAGACTCGCCGCGATCGTCTGGAGCTGCCACGGCTCGGGCAACTCGCAGGCGCTCGAGGAAGCGCCGCCCGCCGACGCCGAAGAGGTCGGTGACCGGGCGCGCGCTAGGCCGTGCTGTGAAGAGGACGCGGGCACGCAGTTCTTGAGCGAGGGTGCTGGCATGCGTACGAGGGCAGCCGGAAGCGGGCTCGCTCCCGCTAGCCCGCACCTCTGAAGTCGGCAGCCAGATCTCCGGGATCAGGTCGCGCCGGGCGAGCTCGGCTAACACCGACGCGTCGATCCGATCGGTCTTGCATGCCAGCGGCGCGATCCCCTTCGCCCGCTGAGCATCCGCGATCCGCACATCCCAGCCAGCGAGCTCGAGCTGATCGTGCACGAACCGCGCACCCGTCATCGACTCGATCGCCGCCGAGCACCGGCTCACCGTGCTCGCGATCGAACGGTGCACCAGGTGCGCGAGCCCGTCCCGATCCGGGGGACAGGCGCCCTCGCCGACCCGCTCACCGCCAGCGGTGAGCGCTTGCCAATCGAGACGCTTGCGACTGACACCCAATCCGACGTACAACATCCGTGGGCCTCCCTCGTTGATCACCCACCGGAGTCTCTCCGGCGAGCCGGAGGCCCTTCTTCATCGGATTCATTCAGTTAGGAGTTCTGAGGCGGTTCGCCGGTCGTCAGCCGACCGCGCTCTCCGCGTTGTGGGCGAGCACGAGGTCGAGCACCTCGCCGACCGTCGTTCCACGGGCGATCGGGTGGCGGAAGCCGGCGCCCCGGCGGACCTTGTACCGGTTCCGGCGCCCGATCCGGATTCGCTCGACGTAGCCCTCGCCCGCGAGGTCGCTGAGGATCGCCTGCGTCGCGCGCTCGGTGATGCCCACCGCGGCCGCGATGTCGCGTACCCGGATATCGGGATGGGCCGCGACGCTGGCGAGGACGAGGAAGTGGTTGGTGACGAACGTCCAGCGGGGAGCTGCGTCCCGACCGATAGACGCGTTCCCGGACTCGCGTACGGGATCCATGGCACTCCTTCGGTATTCGGACAGACGGCACTACCGTTCTATCACGGGAGCGCGATGTCACGGGTGGTCCGTCGCGCGCTAGCCTTCGATGCGGTGGCGAGGAGCCTCTTCGACAAGATCTGGGACGCGCACGTCGTGCGCGAGGCCGAGGGCGAGCCGACGCTCCTGTACGTCGACCTGCACCTGGTCCACGAGGTGACGTCGGCGCAGGCGTTCGACGGGCTGCGTCTCGCCGGGCGCCGCGTCCGCCGCCCCGATCTGACGGTCGCGACGATGGATCACAACGTGCCGACGCTGCCCGGGCCGATCGAGGATCCGCTCGCCCGCGCGCAGCTCGACGCGCTGCGACACAACTGCGAGGAGTTCGGCGTCCGCCTCTACGCGACCGGCAGCGGGCGCGAGGGGATCGTCCACGTGATCGGCCCCGAGCTCGGCCTGACGCAGCCAGGGAAGACGATCGTGTGCGGGGACAGCCACACCTCGACGCACGGCGCCTTCGGCGCCCTCGCGATCGGCGTCGGGACGTCGGAGGTCGAGCACGTGCTGGCGACGCAGACGCTGTTGCAGCGCAAGCCGAAGTCCGCGCTCGTCAACTTCGAGGGGACGCTGCCGCCGGGCCTGACGCCGAAGGACGTCGCGCTCGGCATGATCGGGCAGCTCGGCGTCGGGGGCGGTAGCGGGCACGTCCTCGAGTACGCGGGCGAGGCGATCGAGGCGTTCTCGATGGAGGGGCGGATGACGCTCTGCAACATGTCGATCGAGGCGGGAGCCCGCGCGGGGGTGATTGCGCCCGACGACACGACGTTCTCCTACCTCGAGGGCCGCGAGTTCGCGCCCGCCGCCGCGGAGTGGGAGCAGGCGGTCGATCGCTGGCGCTCGCTCGCGTCGGACGCCGGCGCGCGCTACGACCGAACGGTCACGGTCGACGTCGAGTCGCTCGAGCCGCAGGTCACGTGGGGGACGAACCCGGGCATGGTGGCGCCGGTCGGCAGTCTCGTCCCCGACCCGGCGGACTACGCCGATCCGGACGAGCGCGAGGCGGTCCAGCGGGCGCTCGCCTACATGGCGCTCGAGCCGGGCACGCCGATCGAGGACATCCGCATCGACCGTGTCTTCATCGGCTCGTGCACGAACGCGCGCATCGAGGACCTGCGCGCCGCGGCGGCCGTCGCCGCGGGAAAGCAGGTCGCGGACGGCGTAACGGCCCTCGTCGTGCCGGGCTCGGCGGCGGTCAAGCGGCAGGCTGAGGACGAGGGGCTCGACCGGGTCTTCGTGGCGGCCGGCTTCGAGTGGCGGAACGCGGGGTGCTCGATGTGCCTGGGGATGAACCCCGACGTGCTCCTGCCCGGCGAGCGGTGCGCATCGACCTCGAATCGCAACTTCGAGGGCCGCCAGGGGCGTCTCGGCCGTACGCACCTCGTCAGCCCGGCGATGGCCGCCGCGGCCGCGGTCGCCGGCCACTTCGTCGACGTCCGCGAGCTCGAGGCCGTGCCGTCGTGAGAGCATTCGAGCGGGTGACGGGGACGGCTGCGGTGCTCGACCGCGCCGACGTCGACACCGACCAGATCATGCCCAAGCAGTTCCTGAAGCGGATCGAGCGCACCGGCTTCGGCGAGTTCCTCTTCTTCGACTGGGCCAAGGATCCCGACTTCGAGCTCAACCGCCCGGAGTTTCGCGGCGCGAAGGTCCTGCTCGCCGGCCGGAACTTCGGCTGCGGCTCGTCGCGCGAGCACGCACCGTGGGGGCTCGAGGACGCGGGCTACGAGGTCGTGATCGCCTCGTCGTTCGGGGACATCTTCCGCCAGAACTGCGTCAAGATCGGCCTCGTCCCGATCGTGCTGCCCGCGGCGCAGGTAAAGCGCCTGCAGCAGTTCGCCGGCCAGGAGCTGACGGTCGACCTCGAGACGCAGACGATCGAGGACCCGAGCGGCGAGCTGACGCCCTTCCCGTTCGACCCGTTCGAGCGCCATCGCCTGCTGAACGGTCTCGACGACATCGGTCTCACCCTCGAGCACGAGGCGGACATCGCCGCGTTCGAGGCCGCGCACCGGGGCTAGGATTGACTCACAGCGGCGACGTGGCCGAGTGGTTAGGCAGAGGCCTGCAAAGCCTTGCACAGCGGTTCGAATCCGCTCGTCGCCTTGTCCGAGGGTAGGACGCAGCAGCGGAATCAAATAAGGTCGCGGCATGGCGCAGGCCGACCTCGAGATCCAGGACGTCATCACGGTCGCCGAGTTCCGCTCTGCGCTGCGTCGATTCCTCCGCCGGTCTGAGCTCGTGGCCGACTCCTGCGGTCTGACGCCGCAGCGGTACCTGCTCCTGCTGATGATCAAGGGCGCCTCCGACGGGAGCGCCCGCTCGACCGTGACCGAGCTGGCCGAACAGCTCCAGCTCGCCCAGAGTACCGTCACCGAGCTCGTCGCCCGGAGCGTGGACGTGGGCCTGATCGAGCGTGAGGGCTCGGCGTCGGACGGGCGCGTGACCTATCTCCGGCTGACCGAGGAGGGCGAGCGCCGCCTCGCCTGCTCGTTCACCGGGCTGAGCGCCGAGCGAGACGCGCTGTACGAGGCGATCGGCGCCCTGCGCTCGCCCGCGTAGGCAAGGAACGACAGCAGTCGCGGCCGCCTCCAACCCCTCACAGAGCGCTCACAACGCTCGGGTAGACTCGGCTCCCGGTCGTGAGGGCGGGGAATGAGCAGTCGGTGGGCACCGCGGTGCTCGGTGCCGGGCCGGCGGGCCTGACGGCTGCGTACGTGCTCGGCCTGCGCGGCGCTCCCGGCGTGGTCTACGAGGCCGACGGAACGGTCGGCGGCATCGCCAAGACGGTGCTCTACGACGGCTACCGCTTCGATCTCGGCGGCCACCGCTTCTTCACGAAGCTCGGCCCGATCCGGCGCCTGTGGGAGGAGATCATGGGCGACGACTTCCTCCTGCGGCCGCGGCTCTCGCGCATCTACTACGACGGCAAGTTCCTCGCCTACCCGCTGCAGGCCCGCGACGTCGTCAGCCGCCTCGGCATCTACGAGTCGTTCATGTGCTCGCTCTCCTATTTCTGGAGCCGCCTGAACCGCGGCCGCGAGCACCTGGAGACGTTCGAGGACTGGGTGACCGCGCACTTCGGAAAACGGCTCTACGACGCGTTCTTCCGCTCCTACACCGAGAAGGTCTGGGGCATCCCGGGCTCGGAGATCCAGTCCGAGTGGGCGGTCCAGCGGATCAAGGACTTCTCCTTCTGGCGCGCGCTGCTGGCGGTGCTCCACCTGCAGCGCGGCGACATGACGACGCTGATCGAGGAGTTCCACTACCCGCGGCTCGGGCCGGGGCAGATGTGGGAGCGGATGCAGGAGCGCGTCGAGGAGCGCGGCGTGCCGGTGCACCTCCACCACCGTGCAACGTCGATCCGCCACGAGCACAACGTCGTCACCGGGATCACCGTCGAGTCGGACGGCCGCGCGGTCGACGTGCCGGTCGATGCCGTCCTGTCGTCGATCCCGCTCAGCGAGCTGATCCTCAGGCTCGATCCGGCTCCGCCCGACGACATCGTCGCGGCCGCACAGCGCCTTCGCTACCGCTCGCTCTGCCTGGTCGCGCTCGTCATCGACGACGACCAGCCCTTTCCGGACAACTGGATCTACCTCCACGACCCGGACACCCGCGCCGGACGCGTTCAGAACTTCGGCGCCTGGAGCCCCGACCTCGTCAAGCCCGGCACGACGTGCCTCGGCGCGGAGTACTTCTGCTTCGAGGGCGACGAGATCTGGGAGATGTCGGACGAGGAGGCCGTCGAGCTGACGACGACGGAGCTCGCCCGGATCGGGCTCGTGAACCCGGCCGACGTCGTCGACGGCGTCAAGGTCCGCGTGCCCAAGGCGTATCCGATGTACGACCCGTACTACCGCGAGGCGGTCGCCGTCATCCACGGGTACCTGGCCGGCTTCGAGAACCTGAAGACGTTCGGCCGCAACGGGCTGCACCGCTACAACAACCAGGATCACTCGATGTGGACGGCGATCCTCGCCACGCTCAACCTCCTCGACGGGACGAACCACGACGTCTGGGCCGTCAACACCGAGGCCGAGTACCACGAGGAAGGCCGGATCGTGGACGAGCTGCTCGACATCGAGCTCGTCGGCTGAACGCTCGTTGGCCGAGCGCACGCTGTCGATCGTCGTGGGCTCGAACGGGGCGCCGGGCTCGGTCGCCGGATGCCTCGCCGCGCTCGCCGGCCAGGCAGACGCGGCCGAGGTCATCGTCTGCGAGCCGGCCGCGAGCGGGGCGGATGTGCGAGCGGCGTACCCGGCCGTGCGCTTCCTCGAGCGTTCCGGCGCGCTCGTGCCCGAGCTGTGGCGCGACGGGATCGATGCGGCGGGAGGTGACGCGGTCGCGCTGACGATCTCACCGATGCGCCCGGCAGCGGACTGGATCGCCTGCCTGCGCGAGCGGTTGGCCGACGACGAAGTGGTTGCGGGCGCGATCGACCCGGGCGAGGACCTCCGCGTCGTCGACTGGGCCGAGTACTTCTGCCGCTACGCGCGGGACATGAGGCCGTTCGAGCGGCGTGAGAACGCGGAGATCCCGGGCGACAACTGCGCCTACCGCCGCGAGGTGCTCGATCGGACGCGGGACGTGTTTCGCGACGGGTTCTGGGAGCCGGAGGTGAACCGCGCGCTCCGAGAGGCCGGCGTGCGCCTCTGGCACGACCCCGGCGTCGTCGTCTACCAGGGACGCTCCGCAGGGTTCGGCGCGTTCTTCCAGCAGCGGCTCGAGCACGGGCGCGCCTACGGCCGGCAGCGCGGCGCACGCTTCGGGACGGGCCGGAACGTCGCCGGCGTCCTGCTCGCGGTCGTCGTGCCGTTCGTGCTCGTGGCACGGACCGCGCGCGAGGTGTTCTCCCGCGGCCGCTTCCGTGGACGCTTGCTCGCGGCGCTGCCTGCGCTCTTCGCCTTCGACGTCGCCTGGGCGGCCGGCGAGGCCATGGGCCACCTGGACACGCTGCGATGAGCGCCGTGCCCGGACTGTCGGTCGTCATCGCGTCCGTCAACGGCATGCCGTACCTGGGCAAGTGCCTCGACGCCCTCACCGAGCGCTGCCCCGGCGCCGAGGTCGTCGTCGCCGACTGGACGGACGAGGCGACCCGCGCCGCCGTGCGCGAGGGCTGGCCGTCCGTGAAGCTGCTCTCCTTCGACGAGCCGATGGCGATCCCCGAGCTCCGTGCCGCCGGCGTCTTCGCGGCAACGGCGCCCGTCGTCGCGCTGATCGAGGACCACTGCATCGTCGTCGCGTCCTGGGGCGAGCGGCTCGCTGCCGGGCATTCGGCCGGCCACGGCGTCGTCGGGGGCCCGATCCGCAACGTCGCCACCGAGCGTGTCCGCGACTGGGCCGCGTTCTTCTGCGAGTACAGCGCGGTCATGGAGCCGATGCCGGCCGGGCCGGTGCAGGGGCTGCCGGGGATGAACGTCTCGTACGACCGGGGTGCGCTGGAAGCGATCGACGACCTCCTCCGCGACGGGCGCTGGGAGAACTGGCTGCACCCCCGGCTCGTGGAGCGAGGCTTCGAGCTCTGGTGCGAGCCCGACGCCGTCGTCGAGCACGACAAGGACTTCGACCTCGGCGAGTTCGTCTCGCAGCGCTACCACTACTCGCGCTCGTTCGCGGGCATGCGCAACTCGGAGCTCGGCGCGAGACGCTTCCTCTACGCGCTCGGCACGCCGCTGCTCGTGCCGCTGCTCTACTGGCGCATGGCGCGGAACGTCTTCTCGCGCGGCCGCGAGCGACGCCGGTTCCTGCTCGCGACGCCGCTCGTCCTGCTCTACGTCTCCGTCTGGGCGTTCGGAGAGGCGGTCGGCTACCTGCTCGGCGGCGGGCGCAGCCTGCTGAAGGTGCGATGAGGGTCGGCGTCGACGCGACGAGCTGGGTCAACCGTCGCGGGTACGGGCGCTTCGCGCGGAACGCGTTCGGCAGGCTCGTCGCGCTCGACCGGGACGCGACGTACGTGTTCGTGATCGACGAGGAGAGCGCCCGGACAGCAGAGTTTCCCGAGGGCGCCGAGAAGCTCGTCGTCGCGCTCTCGCGGCCGCCCGCCGAGGCTGCGTCGGCAGACTCGTATCGCCCGCCCGCCGACCTGCTGCGCGTCGGCTTCGCGGCCTCGCGCGCACGGTTCGACGCGCTCGTCTTCCCGTCGGTCTACACGTACTTCCCGTCGGTGGGCGTGCCGAGCATCGTCGGCGTCCACGACCTGATCGCGGCCGACTTCCCGGAGCTGACGCTTCCGAGCAGGCGCGCGCGCGCGTTCTGGGAGGTGAAGCAGCGAACCGCGGTACGGCTCGCGCGACGCCTGTTCACCGTCTCCGAGGCATCGCGGAGCGAGCTCTCCTCGCGGTTGGGCGTGCCGGCGGCGAAGCTCGCTGTCGTGCCGGAGGCGGCGGACTCCGTGTTCGGGCCGCGCGCGCAGAGCGAGATCGACAGGGCGCTTGCCCCGCTCGGGCTCGCGCACGGCGCCCGCTATCTCCTGCACGCCGGCGGCGTCAGCCCGCACAAGGGCGTGGAGACGCTCCTCGACGCCTTCGCGGATGTGCGCGGCACCGCATCCGACCTGAAGCTCGTCGTCGCGGGTGCGCTCGACGGCGAGACGTACCTCTCGTCCGCCGGGTCAGTCCGGGCGAAAATCGCGCAGCTCGGGCTCGGTGACGCCGCGGTGCTCCCGGGCTTCGTGCCCGACGAGACGCTGGCGTGCCTCTACGCGGGCGCGGCGGCGGTCGTGCTGCCGTCGCTGGCCGAGGGATTCGGCCTCCCGGCCGTGGAGGCGGCGGCGTGCGGCGCGCCGGTCGTCCTGAGCGACATCCCCGCGCACCGTGAGACGCTCGGAGACGACGCGATCTTCTTCGCCCCGCGCGATGTGGAGGCGCTTGCCGAGCGGCTGTGCCAGCTGCTCGGCTCGGAGATGCTCCGCCGGTCGCTCGCCGAGCGCGGCCGCCAGCGCGTCGCCCGCTACACGTGGGACGCCTCCGCGGAGGCGCTGCGCGGGCTCGTGCACGAGGTCGTCGATGGTTGAGCCGCTCTCCTTCTGCATGGTCACGACCTTCTATCCGCCGTATCACTTCGGCGGTGACGCGATCCATGCCTACAGGCTGACGAACGCGCTCGCGCGGCGCGGGCACCGGGTCACCGTCGTCCACAGCGAGGACGCGTACCGTGCACTCGGCGGCACCGAGGCCGGCGGCACGTTCCCCCACGAGCCCGGCGTGACGCTCCGGCCGCTCCGCACGTCCTATCCGGTCGCGGCCGCGACGGCGACCTACCTCAGTGGGCGGCCGGCCTTCTACTCGCGTCAGCTCGCCGACGCGCTCGGGGGCGACCGCTTCGACGTCGTCCACTTCCACAACGTCTCGCTCGTGGGCGGGCCAGGGGTGCTGCGTTACGGCAACGGCACGAAGCTCTATACGACGAGCGAGCACTGGCTCGTGTGCCCGATGCACGTCCTCTTCCGAAACAACCGGGAGCCGTGCGTCGAGCCTCATTGCCTGCGCTGCACGATCGCCTTCGGCCGGCCGCCGCAGCTCTGGCGCTACACGGGTCTCCTCGAGCAGGCCGTGCCGCACGTCGATCTCTTCCTCGCGCCGAGCCGGTTCACGGTCGAGGCGCACCGCGCGCGCGGCTTCACGGCGCCGATGCGCCACCTGCCGCACTTCCTGCCCGACAGCGACGTCGTGCCCGTCGAGCCGAGCGTGCGTGAGCGGCCGTACTTCCTCTACGTCGGACGGCTCGAGCGGCTGAAGGGCGTGCACGTCCTGCTCGACGCGTTCCGCACGCACCGGAGCGCCGACCTGCTGATCGTCGGCGACGGCGACCAGCGCGTGGAGCTCGAGCGGCAGGCAGCCGGGATCGACCATGTCCGGTTCCTCGGCCGGGTGCAGCCGTCGGAGCTGCCGCCGCTCTACGCGGGCGCGACGGCGCTCCTCGTGCCGTCGGTCGGGTACGAGGTCTTCGGACTCGTGCTCCTGGAGGCGTTCGCGCAGCGCACGCCCGCGATCGTCCACGACCTCGGCGCGCTTCCCGAGATCGTCGAGGAGGCCGGCGGCGGGCTGACCTACCGGACGACAGGTGAGCTCGTCGAGGCGCTGGAGGCGCTGCAGGCCGATCCGGCGCGCCGTAGCGCGCTCGGCGCCGCGGGCCACGACGCACTCCGCCGCCTGTGGTCGGAGGACGCGCACGTCGACGCGTACTTCGGGGCGATCGAGCAGGCCCGGTCGGATGCTCGCACTAAGCTAGGCCGTCGGTGACCGCCTGGGGGAGATACACCAGCTGGACCACCCGGGGTAGGCAGTCGAGCTGGGGGAGAGTCGTACGCAGCTTCGTCGCGCTCGTCTCGGGCGAGGGCGTCGCGCGCCTGTTCGGGCTCGTCGCGACGCTGATCCTCGCCCGCCGTCTCCATCCCGCGGGCTTCGGCCTCGTCACGCTCGGGATCACTCTCGTCGGCTGGTTCGGCGTGGTCGTCGACGCGGGCACGGAGACGCTGAACATCCGCGACATCTCGCGCGAGCCGAGCCGCTTCCGCGAGATCGCGGACCGGGTTCTCGGCCTGCGGATCGCGCTCGCGATCGTCACCGGCGCCGGCTACGCGATCGGCGTCGCGATCTTCGCCAAGTCGAGCGCGACCCGCGACGTGCTGCTGCCGTTCGCCCTCGTCATGCCGGCGGTGGCGCTCAACCTGCGCTGGATGGTGCTCGGCCTGCGACAGGCGCGCGCCATCGCCATGGGCAACGTGGCGGCACGGATCGCCTTCCTGATCGGCGTCGCGGCGCTGATCGAGGCGCCGACGGACGTCCTGCGCGTCCCGTACCTGCAGGCGCTGAGCGAGGTCGTCTACGGCGCGGTGATCATCGCGATCGTCGCCCGCGGCTTCGGCATCACGCGCCCGCGCGTCGACATCCAGGCCTGGAAGGAGACGCTGCGCGGAAGCCTGCCCCTGATGATCCACGGCTTCGCCCGGTCCGCCCTCGTGACCGCCGACCTGCTGCTGATCGACCTGCTGCTCGGCCCGCACCAGCTCGGCATCTACGCCGCAGCCTCGAAGCCGCCGCTCTTCTTCTCGGCCGCGATCGGCCTCTTCTCCGTCTCGTTCCTCGCCGGCTACAGCGCCGCGGTCGGCGACGAGGTGCTCGGCGTGTTCCGCAAGGCGACGCGCGTCCTGTTCGGCTCGAGCGTCGCCGTGGCGATCGTGCTCAGCGCCACCGCGCCGATCCTCGTCCCGCTGATCTTCGGCCACCGGTACGACGGCTCGATCGGCTCGGCGGCGATCCTCGCCTGGATCCTTCCGTTCATGGCGTTGACGACGCCGTACGCGAACGCGCTGATCGTCGGGCACCGCCAGCTGGCACTGATGAAGAACACGATCATCGGCGCGGTGTTCGCGGTCGTCGGTGCGATCGTCGGGATCGAGATGATCGGCGTCGAGGGGGCGGCGGTCGTGCGCGTCGCCTCGGCCGCGCTCGTACTGGTCCTGAACTACCGGAGCGCGACCGCCGGAGGCCTCGCACCGAGGTTCGGCGAGGTCGCGTTCCCGCTGCGCCCGGCTCGCGCGCGGGCGCTGAGCTAGCGTCTCCACGGGACATGCCTGGCCCGCACCTCGGTGTCGACACGCAGCGCCTCGTGGGCTCGAGAGCGGGCGTGGCCCGCTACCTCGCATCGCTGCTGCGCGAGTGGGCGGGCGTCGAGCTCCCGTTCGACCGCGTCACGCTGTTCGCGCCCGAGCCGCTGCCCGAGGACGTGCTTCCGGAGGGGCACCGGTTCGAGGTCAGGGTCGTGCCGGGGCGCTCGCACCGCCTCTGGGGGCAGTGGGAGCTACCGCGGGCGGCGGGCGGCGTCGACCTGCTCTTCTGCCCGGCCTACGTGGCACCGCTTCGCTACCCGGGGCGGTACGCAGTGGTCATGCACGACGCGCTGCAGGAGCTGCTTCCGGGCGCGTTCACCCGCCGGCAGCGCCTGCGGCGGCGCCTCTACCGCCGCTCCGCCCGCGGCGCCGTCCGGGTGCTGGCGCCGTCGGAGGCATCGAAGCGCGACCTCGTGCGCGTGTACGGGCTCGAGCCAGGACGTGTCGACGCGATTCCGCTCGGCGTCGACGACCGCTTCCGCAGCGCCTCCGAGGAGGACACGCGGCACGTCCGCGAGCTGTACGGACTCGCCGACCGGCCGGTGATCCTGTTCGTCGGGAAGCTGTCGAAGCGTCGCAACCTGCCGAACCTCGTTCGCGCGGTCGCGTCGCTGCGCACCGACCATGTCCTCGTGCTCGCCGGCGAGGACCACCTCGGGATCGAGCTCGCTCAGGTCGGTCGCGACGCGGGCATCGGCGACAGGCTGCGGGTGCTCGGGTTCGTGCCCGACGCCGACCTGCCGGCCCTGTACCACGCCGCCGAGATCTTCGTCTACCCGTCCGACTACGAGGGTTTCGGAATCCCGGTGCTCGAGGCGATGGCGGCGGGGACTCCGGCGGTCACGTTGGACAACTCGGCGCTCGGCGAGGTCGCGGGCGACGCGGCCGTCCTGCTTCCGAGCGGCGGTGTCGACGAGCTCGCGGGTGCGCTCGCGCGGCTCGGCGCCGATCCCGGGCTGCGCGCGGAGTACGCTGCCCGCGGTCGCGAGCGCTCGGCGCGGTTCACCTGGGCCGAGACGGCACGGCGGACGCTCGAATCCCTCCGCGAGGCGGCGGCGTGAAGGCCGTCCCTCCCGACTACTACCGCAGGCTCGACGAGGCCGAGCGCTCACACTGGTTCGTCCGCGGGATGGAGCAGATCTCGGCGGCGCTGCTCGGCGAGCGGCTGTCGCGCCGCGGCCTGGCGCTCTTCGACGCCGGCTGCGGCGCGGGCGGCTTCCTCCGCTTCGCCCGAGACCTGGGAGCGTTCGACCGGCTGTGCGGCGTCGACATGAGCGGGGAGGCGATCGCGCTGGCGCGGGAGCGGCTTCCCCGGGCCGAGCTGCACGTCGGCGGGCTCGTGAACGTGCCCTTCGAGGACGGCGCGTTCGACGTCGTGGCGCTGAACGACGTCCTGCAGCACGTCGAGGAGGACGAGGTCGAGCCGAGCCTCCGGGAGCTCCGGCGCGTGACGAAGCCGGACGGGGCGCTGCTCGTCCGCACGAACGGCGGCCGCACCCCGAGCCGGCCGCGGAGCGACTGGCGGCTCTACACGCGCGACACGCTCGCGGCCGAGCTCGCGCGCGGCGGGTTTCGCCTCGAGCGCGTCACGTACGCGAACACGGCCGTGTCGCTCACTCGCGCCGCGCGGGGGCTGACGCCGAGGCCACCGTCCGAGACGGCCGCCGGGATCCCGCCCCCGTCAGGCACGCTCGCGACGGCGATCGGCTCGCGCCTGCTCGAGCTCGAGGCGCGCTATCTCGCCGGGCCGGGCCGGACGCTTCCGTACGGGCACACGCTCCTCGCCGTGGCGGCGCCCGCATGAGCGGCGCGAGCGGGTTCTTCGACGCCGAGGCGGCGCGCTACGACGCGTCGTACGACGCGGACGACTGGGGCGGCCGCTTCCTGCGTGCCCGGATGGAGTCGGCGCTCGACGTGCTGGGGGATGGGCCGGGCGCCGTCCTCGACGCGGGAATGGGCAGCGGCCGGCTGCTCGACGAGCTCGACGCCCGCGGCTGGACGGGGACCGGGGTCGACAGCTCGCCGCGAATGGTGGAGCTCGCAAGGGAACGCCTGCCGAAGCTCGCGGACCGGCTGCTCGACGCGGATCTCGCGGCGCTGCCGTTCGCGAACGGAAGCTTCGACGCCGTCGTTGTCACGGGCGCGATCGAATACGTCGCGGACCTCGACCGCGGCCTCGGCGAGGTCGCGCGTGTGCTGCGGCCCGGGGGCCGCGCGGTCGTCAGCTTCCCGAACTACCGCTCGCCGCATGCTCTCTGGCGGCGGTTCGGGCTCTATCCCGCGGCCCGCCTCGCGAAGCGCGTCCTGCCCCTCGACCGGCCCGCGCCGATGCGTCCGCTACACCCGATCACACCGGGCCGGTTCGAGCAGCGAGTCGCGTCCGCGGGCCTCGAGCTCGTCGCGCGCCGACCGGTCGGCCCGCAGTTCCTGGTCGAGGCGAGGAAGCCGTGAACCTGCGCGAGATCGCCGATCGCGCCGCGAGCCGCGCCCGTGCGGCCGTCGCCGGACGTCAGGCGCGCCGACACGGGCTGGTGGGACGGCCCGAGCTGTGGCAGCAGAAGCGCGACTTCCAGATCGCCTTCCTGCGCGAGCACGGCCTGCTGCCGGCCCACGTGCTCGTCGACCTCGGCTGCGGGACGCTGCGCGGCGGCATCCCGATCATCGCGTACCTCGACAAGGGCTCGTACGTCGGGATCGACGTCCGCGAGGAGGCGATCGAGGAGGCCCGCCACGAGCTGCAGGAGCACGGCCTGGAGCACAAGCGCCCCGAGCTGATCGCGACTCCGTCGCTTGCGGGCGTCGACCTCGGGCGGACGGCCGACTACGCCTGGGGGTTCTCCGTGCTGATGCACCTCGCCGACGAGCGGCTCGACGAGTGCCTCGCCTTCGCGCGGCGGCACCTCGCCCAGGGCGGCGTCTTCTACGCGAACGCGATCACCGAGAAGCTGCCGCCCGCACGCTGGCGCGAGTTCCCCGTCCTCTCGCGGCCGGTCGACGCCTATCGAGAGCGGGCCGAGCGCAACGGGCTCTCGCTGAGGGACGTCGGCGTGCTCGCCGACCTCGGCCACGTGACGGGCCTCGCCCACCACGACGAGCAGCGGATGCTCGAGCTGCGGCGCGCCTAGACCGGGGCCGGAGCGAGCGAGACGCGCGCCGCCGTGTCGCCGGAGCGATACGCGGCCTCGATCACCTGGAGCGTCGCGCGTGCCTCGGCCGCGCTCGACGGCGGCTCGACGTTCGCCTGGAACGCCGCCACGACCTTCTCGAACAGCCGCCGCGTCGCCTCCGGTCCCACGTCCCGAGGATCGCGCGCCAGCGTCGTGTGCCTGAGCCCGCGCTCCATCCATGCGAGCCCGCCGGTCGCGAGCTCGAGGTGGAGGCCGGTGCGCTCTGCGCGCTTCTTGCCGATCTTGAGCAGCGCGCGGCCGCCGTGCGAGGCCCGCAGGGACGCCCGCTCGCAGTCGGCGCGGACCTCGAGGTAGCGAGTGCCTCCCGCGCAGAGCCTGTCGATCGTGATCTGGGCGATGCGGCCGCTCGGGAAGTCGAGCGTGACGACCTGGATCGCGTCCGCCTCGCGACCCTCCTCGATGCCGCTCGACCGCTGAGCGTAGACCCCCGCCGGGTACTCGTCGTAGAGGTGAATGAGCAGGTCGACCAGGTGGACGCCGCCCTCGAACAGCGTCCGGTTTGGCATCGCCGCGCGCCACTCGACGGGCTCGTCCCACGGCGCCAGGTTCATCAACTGCCACATCTGGCAGAACACGAGCCGGCCGGCCTCGTCGGAGCCGATCTTCGCCTTCACCGCCGAGAAGATCGGGAACTCCCGGTACTGGTGGTTGACCGCCACCTGCCTGTCCGCCGAGGTTGCAGCCGCTAGGACCTCGTCCGCCTCGGACGTGGTCGAGACGAACGGCTTCTCGCAGAACACGTGCGCGCCGGCCGAGAGCGCCTGGACGCAGAGCGCCGCGTGCGAGTCCGGCGGCGTGGCGACGACGATCGCCTCCGGCTTCACGTGCTCCACGAGCTCGTCGAGCGTCGCGAAGGCGGGGCTGCCGGTCTCCTTCGTCCACCGCCCCCGCTGATCTTCAGAAGGGTCCGAGCCGCCGACGATCTCCACCGAGGCGAGCCGCTTCGCCCCCGGCAGGTGGAAGGCATGGGTCGCCCAGCCGAGCCCGACGTAGCCGACCTTCATCGGGCGGGGCTCTCGACCGGGAGCGCGAACAGCCGCTCTGCGGGCGGCGGGTCGGCGAACGCGGGCGGGACGATCTCGAGACCGTAGACGGATTCGTTCGGCTCGCCGGCGAGCTCGACCGTCTCGGTGACGGCACCGGCGGAGAGATCGACAGCGTGGAGCGCGAGCGGCGCCTGGCTGCCGACGAGATACGTGCTCGCGTCGAGGCGGACGAGCCCCCGCGCGAAGCTCGGCGAGCCCGGGATCGCGACAGCGGCACGCTCCGACGCCGACTCTCGGTCCCAGACGACGAGCCGGCCCGCGTTCGAGTCGAGGTAGACGATCGAGTCGCCGACGGCCTCGACGTTGTGGTTGGGCACGGTCGTCCCGCTCCGATGGAGGACGAGCTGCGGGGGACCGGCGTCGCGGAGCTCGACGACCGCGAACGAGGAGCCGGGAACCGTGCTGGCCGGAACCTGGGTCGGCTTCGTGGGCAGCGGCCGCGAGATCCCGACGCGCGCCAGCGCCCTCGCGAGCCCGGCCTTGCGAAGCCGTTGCTTCACGAGCTCCGGGGCGAGGACGCGGCCGAACAGCACGAGCAGGCCGTCAGGCGAGCGCGTGACCGCGTTCAAGTGGACGACGTTGTGGACGCCCTGCTGCGCGGCGCGGGGGTCGCGGTGGTCGAGGTCGGAGTCGAGGGGCGGGAGCGAGTCGAAGCCGAGGGCCGACACGAGCGACGGCTCCGAGCGCCAGCTCCAGGTCTCGACGGGCTCGCCGTGCCAGTCCACCTTGAGCAGCAGGTCGCAGGCAGAGCAGGTGACCCAGACCCCGTCCTCGACGGCGAGCACGTCGTGGACGGCGCCCATCAGCGGGTGCGTGATCTCGCCGGCGAGCGACCAGGCCGGGTCGAAGACGAACAGCCGCTCGGAGTTGGCGACGACCAGCCGGTCGCCGAGCGCCGACACGCCCTTCGCGCCGCGCACGCCCCCGCGCGGATTCGGGTCGTCCGCGCGCCGTCCGCTCTCGGGGATCGGCGCCTTCAGCGCCACCTCTCCGCTCGCCAGGTCGACCATTCGCACGTAGCCGCTGAAGTCGGCCGCGCCGGCGTGGCGCACGGCGGAGGTGACGGCGATCCGGAGCCGCGGGAGCACGGCCCGAGCCTAGCGGCGGCCGGGCTTGCGCCCGAACACGTGGAAGAACGGCCCGACGGCGCGCAGCACCGGCCCGGCGAGAGGCTCCGTGCGCACGCTGTTGTACGCCCGGACGAGCGAGAGCTCGGCCCCGGAGTAGAGCGCCAGACTGCTGTCCGGCACGGCCGGCGTCACGATCTCCGCGTCGAGGCCGTGGTCGGCGAGGAGCCGCGCGAGCGAACGCGCCGAAAGCAGCCGCACGTGCGAGTACGACGTGTGACGAAACGCCTGGACGTACGGCTCGGCCAGGCGGCGCGGGAGGAAGCCGACGCCCCAGAGCCTGACGTGCGGCTCGAGACCGAGCGAGAAGCGGTTCGGAGTCGCGAGGAACAAGAGGCCGCCGGGTCGGAGCACGCGGGCGCATTCGGCGACGAAGCGCTCCGGGTCATCGACGTGCTCGACGACGTCGCTCGCGGCCACCAGGCTGAAGCTCTCGTCCTCGAAGGGCAAAGCCTCGGCGGCGCAGGCGAGCAGCTCGACTCGAACGGCCCCTTCCTCGGCGAGCCGCTTGCCCGCGAGCACGAGCCAGCGCAGTGACACGTCTGTCGCGACGACGCTCGCGCCGCGCCTCGCGATCGCCGAGGCGAGCGCGGCCGTCCCGCAGCCGACCTCGAGCACCGAGTCGTCGGCACCGATCGGCGCGCCTCGCGCGGCCTCGATCGCATCGACGACCGGCTCGGACTTCGTTCGCGCCTGCAGCTCCTGGGCGGTGAAGCGCGCGGCGAGCTCGGGCTGCTTGCCGACGAGCCGCCAGTGCTCGTCGAGGAGAGCAGCGAAGTCGTGGTCGGGCGCGAGCTCGGCCAGCGCGCGGGCGATGCGGGCATCCTCGGCGCGGCTCAGCTGCGGATCGGGGTAGGACTGCCTGAGGTCGCGGATCCCCTCGACCGTCTGCTCGACCGACCCGCTCACGGCCTGAGCCTAGCCATCGTGCGCGAGCAGCACGGTCAGGTGCTCGTGGGCGCAGAAGTCCGCGATCGGCGCAGGCAGCTCCGCCTGCGTGTGCGCGATGTCCCCGCCGATGAAGGCGCCGCCGCGCACGACGAGCGACACGTGGCCCGGCGTGTGGCCCGGCGTCGGCACGACCACGAGCTGCCCGTCGCCGGCGACGTCGTACGACCCCGGGAACGGCCCCACCGGCGGCCCGCTCAGGTCGACGAGCACCGGCTCCCCGAGCGGCCAGCGCTGCGGCACGTAGCCGCGAAGCTGTCCGGACATCCCCTGGGCGCGCTCCCACTCGACGCGCGACACGATCACCTCCGTGTCCGGAAACGCGCCGATCCCGCCCACGTGATCGGTATGGAGGTGCGAGAGCACGAGCCACCGAACCGACCCCGCATCGATGCCGCGGCCCGCGAGCTGGGGGCCGATCTCGTCCTCGGGCGAGACCTCGAAGCGCGCCAGCCGCAGGAACGGATGCCAGAGCTGGTGGTAGCCGGGCTCGGCCGCGCGGGCCGTCTGGCCCGCGTCGAAGAGGCAGAGCCCCTGGGGGTGGTGCACGAGGTAGACGTTCACCGGGAGCGTCTCCTCGCTCCAGCCGCCGGGGAGGTAGCGCCTCGGCCCGTGCGAGGCCGCCTTCGGCCGCACGCGTCCCGTCGAGAAGCGCTCGATCTCCATCCGTCAGCCGTCGCGGCGACGGAGGTACTCGACGATCCCGACCGGGACCGACAGCGCGCCGACGACGTGGTGGAGCACGTGGAGCCAGACGCCGATCGCGGCCTGCGCACGACCGCGGCGACGTGCGAGCAGCTCGTAGAACGACCGGTTGAGCGCCACGAGCACGCCGAGCGCGACGAGCGTCCGCCGCAGCCGCCCACGCAGGAGCGCGCCCGCGGCCCCGAGTGCGGCGAGCGCGCTCAGGCGGTGCCGCCACCCGAGGTTGAGCGTCGACGAGCCGCTGCGCTGCCGAAGGAGCAGCTCCACCCACGGGACGCCACGGGCCCAGAAGTCGGTCTCGACCATGCCGTACAGGCTCCACGCCTTCAGGTGCGTGCCCTGTAGCAGCGGGTCGAGCTCGATCTTGCAGCCCGCCGCGGCGAGCCGAGTCCCGAGCTCGATGTCCTCGATCGAGGGGACGAGGTAACGCTCTGCGTCGAACCCGCCCGAGGCCTCGAAGACGTCCTTCCGCACCGCGCCGAGACCCGCCCAGAACGTCGAGGCGCGACCGGCGCCCTCCTGGTGGACGTGATGGTGCATGAGGTTCCGGAACCCCGAGACCGTGCCCGGGTCTGCCGGATGGTCGTCGTACGAGCCGAAGACCGCCGCCAGCTCCGGGTCGCGCTCGAAGGCCCGCCGGATCCGGGTGAACGCGTCGCGGTGGACGACGACATCCGCGTCGACGAAGACCAGCACGGTGCCCGTCGCCCCGGCGGCGCCGCGGTTCCGCGCATCGGCCGGCCCGCCGCCCTCCTCGACCACGATGACCTCGTCGGGCGGCTCGTCGGCGGACCGGATCGCGTCGAGGCACTCGCCGAGGGTTGGCGGCGCGTTCGTGGCCGGCACGATCGCGCTCAGCATGCGGCCATTCTAGGCCGCGGGGTAATCTCGCCCCGTGCCGGCCGTGCTGATGAAGGGCGCGCCCCTCGCCGAGCGGGTGCGGGAGCAGGTGCGCGCCGATATCGCCGAGCTGGGGTCGATCGGGCTCGCGACGGTGCTCGTCGGCGACGACCCGGCTTCGCACGTCTACGTGGGGAAGAAGCACGAGACCGCGACCGCCGACGGCCTGCGCAGCATCGACCGCCGGCTCCCGGCCGACACGACGCAGGGCGCGTTGCTCGAGCTCCTCGACGAGCTCAACCGCGACGACGGCGTCGACGGGATCCTCGTCCAGCTCCCGCTCCCGGGCCAGATCGATACGGACACAGTGCTGCGCGCGGTCGACCCGATCAAGGACGTGGACGGCTTCCATCCGTTCAACGCCGGCCGGCTCTACGCAGGGCATCCCACCTTCGTCCCGGCGACGCCGCTCGGAATCATGGCGTTGCTCGAGGAGCACCAGGTGCCGCTCGAGGGCGCGGGCGCCGTCGTCGTCGGGCGGAGCACGATCGTCGGCAAGCCGATCGCGCACTTGCTGCTCGGCGCGAACGCGACCGTGACGATCTGCCACTCGCGCACGCGCGACCTCTCGGCAGTGACGCGGGCCGCGGACGTCCTCGTCGTCGCCATCGGCCAACCCAACCTCGTCACGGCGGACATGGTCAAGGAGGGCGCGGCCGTCGTGGACGTCGGCATCACGCGCACGGAGGACGGGCTCGCCGGCGACGTCGCACCCGAGACCGCGGAGCGCGCGAGCTTCCTGACGCCGGTGCCCGGCGGGGTCGGCCCGATGACGATCGCGATGCTCCTGACCAACACGATCCGGGCCGCGCGGTACCGCCGAAAAGTCCTTGCGTATCCGTAGCGCCGTTGGTTACAGTGGCCGCGCTCGAGACAAGACCGGCGGCTCGGTGCCCGGGCCGTCGTTTCACGTTCAAGGAGGCAGAAGTTGGCTCAGGGCACCGTGAAGTGGTTCTCGAACGAGAAGGGCTACGGTTTCATCGAGCGTGAGGAGGGCGACGACGTCTTCGTGCACTTCTCCGCGATCAACATGGACGGCTACAAGACGCTGACCGAGGGCCAGCGCGTCGAGTTCGAAGTCGTCCAGGGCGACAAGGGCCTGCAGGCGGCCAACGTCCAAGCAGCCTGAGTTCCTTTCGGTGCGAGTCCACGGGCCCCGAAAGGGGCCCGTCTCATTTTGCGAGGATGACGCGATGGCGATCACGAGAGACGACGTACTCCACGTAGCCCGCCTGGCCCGGCTCGAGCTCTCCGACGAGGAGGTCGAGCGCATGCGCGAGCAGCTCTCGGCGATCCTGGAGGCGGTCGGCAAGGTCGCCGAGCTCGACCTCTCCGGCGTCGAGCCGACGGCGCACCCGCTCGACCTCGTCAACGTTCTCGCCGACGACGAGCCCCGGCCGTCGCTGTCGCTCGAGGAGGCGCTCGCGAACGCGCCCGACCCCGAGGACGGCTTCTTCGGAGTGCCGGCCGTATGACCGCCGTCGACACGCTGCGCCTCACGGCCGAGGAGGCGACCGCGCTCCTGGAACGGCGCGAGGTGTCCGCCGCGGAGCTGCACGGCGCGTACCTGGCCGCGATCGGCGAGCGGGATCCCGAGCTCCACGCCTATCTGCGCACGGTCGACGAGCCCGCGCAGGAAGGGGTGCCGATCGCGTTCAAGGACGTCGTCTCGACCAGAGGGATCGAGACCACCGCAGGCTCGAAGATCCTCTCCGGCTACACGCCCGTCTTCGACGCTACGGTCGCGACACGCTGCTACGGCGCGGGCCTGTCGCTCCTCGGCAAGACGAACATGGACGAGTTCGCCATGGGGTCGTCCACGGAGAACTCGGCCTTCGGGCCGACGCGTAACCCGTGGGATCCCGAGCGGGTGCCGGGCGGCTCGTCGGGCGGCTCCGCGGCGGCGGTCGCGGCGGGCATGGCCCCCTGGGCGCTCGGCTCCGACACGGGCGGCTCGATCAAGCAGCCGGCCGCGCTCTGCGGCATCGTCGGCCTGCGTCCGACCTACGGCACCGTCTCGCGCTACGGCATCGTCGCCTTCGCCTCCAGCCTCGACCAGATCGGACCGCTCACGCGCACCGTCCGCGACTGCGCGCTCCTCTACCGCATCGTTGCCGGCCGCGACCCGTGCGACTCGACCACGGTCGAGCTGCCCGCACCCGTCGAGATCCCCGAGGCGACCGACCTGAAGGGCGTCCGCGTGGGCGTCCCTCGCCAGCTGAACGAGGTCGAGGGCATCGAGCCCGGCGTCAAGGCCGCGGTCGACTCGGCGATCGCGCTCTGCAGCGAGCTCGGAGCCGAGGTCGGCGACTGCGAGCTGCCGCTGTCCGTCGAGTACGGCATGCCCTGCTACTACCTGATCGCGCCGGCCGAGGCCTCGTCGAACCTGGCCCGCTACGACGGCGTTCGCTACGGCCATCGCTCGGCCGTGAACGGCGACCTCGGAGCCCTCTACGAGCGCACGCGCCACGACGGTTTCGGCGACGAGCCGAAGCGCCGGATCATGCTCGGCACCTACGCGCTCTCGGCCGGCTACTACGACGCCTTCTACGGCCAGGCCCAGAAGGTCCGGACGATCATCGGCAACGAGTTCCGGGCCGTGCTCGAGGACTTCGACGTGCTCGTCAGCCCGACGTCGCCGACCGTGGCCTTCCCGCTCGGCGCCAGGACCGCGAACCCGCTCGCGATGTACCTGTCCGACGTGCTCGCGATCCCACCGAACATGGCCGGCCTACCGAGCCTGTCGATCCCGTGCGGGCTCTCCGGCGGTCTGCCCGTCGGCCTCCAGCTCGTCGGCCCGCAGTTCTCCGAGAACCGGCTCTTCCGCGTCGGGCACGCGCTTGAGCAGGCGATCGGCTTCGACACCGTCCCGGAGCGCCTGCGATGAGCGCGTGGGAGACCGTCATCGGGCTCGAGATCCACGCGCATTTGAAGACGCGGACGAAGATGTTCTGCCGCTGCGAGACCGGCTTCGGCGAGCCGCCGAACACGCGCACGTGTCCCGTCTGTCTGGCGTTCCCCGGGACGCTGCCGGTGCCGAACCGGACGGCGGTCGAGTGGACGATCAAGCTCGGCCTCGCGCTCGGCTGCACGATCGCCGACCGCGCGATCTTCCACCGCAAGAACTACTTCTATCCCGACCTGCCCAAGGGGTACCAGATCTCCCAGTACGACGAGCCGCTCTGCGTGGACGGACGTTTCACGGTGCCCGGCGAGGGCGGCGACCTCGAGGTCGGGATCGTCCGCGCGCATCTCGAGGAGGATGCGGCCAAGACCGTGCATCTCGAGGGTGCCGGCGGGCGCATCGTCGGCGCGACGCGTTCGCTCGTCGACTTCAACCGCGGCGGGACCCCGCTCGTCGAGATCGTCACGCAGCCGGACCTGCGCTCGGCCGACGAGACGCGGCGCTTCCTACAGCTCCTGCGCCAGACGATCGTCGAGCTCGGAATCTCGGACGCGGAGATGGAGAAGGGCACCCTGCGCTGCGACGCCAACGTGTCGGTGCGGCAGATGGGGGAGGAGGGCTTCCGCACGCGCTGGGAGCTCAAGAACATGAACTCGTTCTCGTTCATCGCACGCGGGATCGACGCGGCGGTGCGCGAGCAGATCGCGCTGCACGAAGCCGGGCACGAGGTCGTGCAGGAGACGTACGACTACGACGCTGACGCCGACACGCTGACGCCGCACCGCTCGAAGGAGGACGCCGACGACTACCGGTACTTCCCCGAGCCGGATCTCGTGCCGATCGAGCCGGAGGCGGCGGTCGTCGAGCGGCTGCGCGTCGAGCTGCCGGAGCTGCCGGCGGCACGGATCGAGGCGCTCGCGGGAGAGCTCGGGACAGCGGACGCCTGGACGCTCGTCACGACCGACCGCGATCAGGGCTACGGCGAGCTCGTCGGCGCGGACGTGCCGGCTCGGCCGGCCTTCAACTTCGTCATGAACCAGCCCATACCTGAGGGCGCGAACCTCCGCGAGCTCGCGCGGATCGCGACCGCCACGGATTTGACTCGGGCGAGCCTCGAGGCCGCGGTGGCCGCGAGCGCCGAGCCGGGCTTCTCGGCAGATCCGTATCTTGCGCGGAAGGCGGTCTCCGACAGCGCCGAGCTCGAGCCGCTCGTCGAGCGCATCCTGGCTGCGAACCCGGGTCAGGTCGAGGCGTACCGAGGCGGAAAGGAGGGGCTGCTCGGGTTCTTCGTGGGGCAGGCGATGAAGGAGACGCGGGGCAAGGCCAACCCGAAGGTGCTCAACGACCTGATCCGTGAGAAGCTGAACGCGTGACCGAGGTCGACGAGGCCAACGAGATCCTGCGCGGCAAGGGCTACAAGGAGGCCCAGCTCGCGGTCTTCCCGACGCCGATGGCCTCGAAGCTCCTGATCAAGGGGACGAAGATCGGCAGCCCGTTCGCCGATGCGCCGGACACCGTCCTGCGCGCCGTCCGCGACTGCGTCCCGACGGCGGACGACCTCGGCCGCCACACGATCACGCCGCGCGAGCTCCGTGCCTGCCTCGAGCAGACCTGACGCTTCGTGTGAACGCGGTCTGGCCCCGATCAGGTCCTGCCTGGCCGGAGAGGACGGGCCTGCGCGGGCGGTGCTAGCTTGACGAGGACGCAATGCGTCTCGCGATCACGCTGTTGTCGCTCCTCACTGCGGGCGGCTGTTTCGGAAGCACCCCGAACGGAACGTCGCTCTCGATCACCGCGTACCCGAACGGGATAGGCCAGCAGCCCGCCCAGCAGTACTCGCTGGGGTGCGGTCCGGCCCAAGGGACCGTGCCGAGGCCTGCGCTCGCCTGCCGGACGCTCGCCGCGCTCCGGGATCCGTTCGTGCCTGTGCCCCCGCAGACGATCTGCTCCGACATCGCGCTCGGGCCGGAGGAAGCCGTCGTCCAGGGTCGCCTCCGCGGCAAGTCGGTCGACGCACACCTCACGGTCCGTACCAGCTGCGAGATCGATCGCTGGCGACGTCTCGCGGACGTCGTCCCCGGCTTTCCCGGCCCGCACTGAGTACGTGCCGATCTTGACAAACCTGCGAAAAGCCTTGTAGCGTCCCGGCCGCGCGCGAAGTTTGCGCGTGGCCGTCAGGGGAGAGGAGCGAGTGGCACGTCGGCGTCCGACGCAGGCTCGACGGCTGCGGCGTCCTCCAGGCTGCTCGCTGCCTGAATCGACGGTCAACCGTTCCCTTGGCTGGCGCCGTTCACTGCGGCCAGCGACCGGCCGGGCCCGAGAGGAGGTTGTCCCATGAGGGGCTATCGCTCACGTGCGAAGCTCGCCCTGCTCGTTGTCGCGGGGGCATCCGCAGTCGGACTCGCGTCCGCACATGCGTCGGTGTCCTCGCAGCAGTCTGCCGCCGGCCAGCCGATCAGAGGAGACACCCCGCCGGCCGTTGCGGCGGGGAGCGCTCTCCCGCTGACACGCCACGACCCGAACGCGACGCTGCGCGTCAACGTCGGCCTAGCGGTTCGTAACTCGGCGGCTCTCGACGCGCTGATTCGTACGGCCAGAACCCCGGGCAGCGCGAAGTACGGCCAGTACCTGACGAAGGCGCAGTACCTGGCCCGCTACGCGCCGAGCGGCGCGAACGTCCAGCTGGTCGGTTCTTGGCTCCGCGCTCAGGGCATCGCCGTCCTCGGGGCTTCGGCGAACAACCTCGTCGTACGTGCCCAGGGCTCGGTTGCCCAGTTCCAGCGCGCGTTCGGCGTCACGATCGGCGACTACACGGCCAACGGCCGTGTCTTCTACTCGAACGACCGCGATCCGACGGTGCCGAGCGGGCTGAACGTGAACTGGGTCAGCGGCCTGTCCAACTTCAACGTCTACAAGCCGTTGAGATCGGCGATCACCTGTGAGAGCAACCCGCCCAACACGTGCGGTTTCGACGGCGGCGACTTCCGATCTGCCTACGACGTCGTCGGCAACGGCTCCGGCCAGACGATCGGCTTCACGCTCTGGGGCCGTCACCTGCCTCAGAGCGACTACGACGGGTACGCGGCCGCCACCGGCGAGACCAAGATCACGGTCGGCGGGCCCGGCGACGACGGGCTCGACTTCGTCGACATCGACGGCGCGAGCGGCATCAGCAACACCGACAACGAGGTCGCGCTCGACACCCAGATCGCCCACGGCGTCGCGCCCGGCGTCCACGAGACGTACTGGCTCGGCGTGGACAACACGGACTCGACGCTCGAGGACGTCCTCAACGCCGCCGAGGCGTCGAGCGTGAAGGTGATCTCGAACAGCTGGGGCTGCGACGGCTGCTCGACCGACCCGAACATGGACAACACCCTCCAGGCCGGGGCGGCGACCGGGCAGACGTTCTACTTCTCGAGCGGCGACAGCGGCGCCTCGGTCGGACGCTCGCGTCCGGCCGACAGCCCCTACGTGACCGCGGTCGGCGGCACGAACCTGACCACGGACGGCTCCGGCAACTGGTCGTCCGAGAACGCGTGGAGCGGCTCGGGCGGCGGGTGCGAGAACGGCTACACGCGACCCTCGTGGCAGACCGGAATCGGCAGCCCGCTCGTCTGGCCCTCGACCGCATGCACAGGTCGCGCTGAGCCGGACGTGGCCGCCGACGCGGGTATCGGAACGTTCCTGTTCTTCGACGGGTCCGAGACGTGCTGCACAGGCGGCACGAGCCTCGCGGCGCCGATCTGGGCAGCGGCGTCGGTGATCTGGAACAAGCACAACGCAGCGACCGGCCGGTCCGGCATCGGCTTCTCCGCGCCGCTGCTCTACGCGCTCGGGAACGACCCCACGACCTATGCCAACGACTACCACGACATCACGTCGGGCAGCAACGGCTTCTCGGCCGGACCCGGCTGGGACGAGGTGACGGGGTGGGGCTCGGCCGATATCAACAAGCTCGCGAACAACGTCCCGGACGTGACCTACACCGGGCCGACAAAGGCGAGCCAGGGCGACACGATCACGTTGTCGGCGACCCTGTTCGACCACAACGCATCGACCGTGCTCGCCACGTCGGCGCTCGGCACGCTCAAGGTCTCGCTCACGGCCGCAGGCGCATCCTGTGACGCGAACGTGGACTCGACCGGTCACGCATCGTGCCCCGTCACGATCACGGCGGGCCCGGGCCACTACAAGGCGATCGCGGCCTACGCGGGCGACGCCGCGTACATCGGGGGGTCGCAGACCGTCGATTTCACCGTCCTGCACATCCCGACCAAGATCACGTACACCGGTGACACCAGTGGCGACTACCACGACCTGGTCAAGCTCTCGGCGACCCTGACCGAGGACATCACCGGGAACGCCCCGATCGGGGGCGAGATGCTGAAGTTCGACCTCGGCGCCGAGACCTGCTCGGCGATCACCGACCTCACCGGCAGCGCGGGCTGCACGGTGACGCCGGCGGACGTCCCGGGGCCGTACTCGGTGATCGTCACGTTCGCAGGCGACGAGCCGCTCTACGAGCCGTCGAGCACCAGCGCGGCGTTCACCCTGAAGAAAGAGGAGACGACCGCGGCCTACACTGGCCCGACCGTGATCCTCGCCGGGTCGTCCACGGCGACGCTGACGGGGACGTTGGTCGAGGACGGGGCGAACGACAACGACGGGGACGGCGGCTCGCCCGGACCCGTCCCGTCGGAGCAGGTCAAGCTCTCGCTCGGCACGCAGAGCTGCACGGGCATGACCGATCCGTCCGGCAACGTCAGCTGCACGATCCCGACGGTGACCGTTCCGCTCGGTTCGGAGACGGCGGCTGCGACGTTCGCCGGCGACGCCTTCTACCTGCCGTCGAGCGACAGCAAGGAGGTCATCGTCTTCGCCTTCCCGAGCAACGGCGCGTTCGTGCTCGGCGACAACACGGTCGCCGGCGCGGGCTCGGGAACCGTGACCTGGTGGAGCGATTCGTGGTCGCTCCTCGACAGCCTGTCCGGCGGGTCCGCTCCCGCCTCGTTCAAGGGGTTCGCGGGCACCGTGACCCTGCCGACGACGAGCCCCGCCAACCTCTGCGGGACGACGTTCTCGACCAGGCCGGGGAACAGCGCACCGCCGACGAGCGGCGTGCCCTCCTACATGGGAGTGCTCGTCGCGAGCTCGGTGACCAAGTCCGGGAGCACGATCAACGGCACCTGGGCCAAGATCGTGGTCGTCAAGACCGACCCCGGATACCAGCCCAACCCGGGCCATCCGGGCACCGGCACCATCGTCGCGACCTTCTGCGGCTGAGCGACGCGAGGGGGAGGATGCACCCGCATCCTCCCCCTCCCTAGTTCGTGGACGGGTCCTCGGGCATCAGGGCGAGCACGCGGTAGGTGCCGCCCTTGCGGCGGAGCACGGTCGCGAACAGGTCGTCCTCCGGGCCGGGGAAGAGGTCGACGCTCTCGGCGGGCTCGACGAGCCACGACTCCTCCTCGAGTTCGGCCTCGAGCTGTCCGGGCCCCCAGCCGGAGTAGCCGGCGAACACGCGGGCGCGCCGGGTCGCGCCCGCCAGCGCCTCGAGGTCGTCGTCGCTCGAGGCGAAGCCGACGTCGCCGACGACGATCGTCGCCGCCGCGCTCGCGTCGTCGAACTCGGCGAGCACGAGCACCGCCTCCGGCTGCACCGGGCCGCCGACGTGCACCAACGACTCCTCGCCCGCCACGACCGCCAGCGGCGGCACCGCCTCGCCGACCGTCACCTCCGCGGGGCGGTTCAGCACGAGTCCCATCGCTCCCTCCTCGCCGTGCTCGCCGACGAGCACCACCGCCCGTCGGAAGTTGGGATCGAACAGCGCCGGCGTAGCCACGAGCAGGCGGCCCTTGAGCGAGGTCACCTACTCATATTGCAACGCTTCGAGCACGTTCAGCCTCGAAGCGCGCCGTGCGGGCAGGATCGCGGCGATCAGCCCGGCCACGACGGCGACGAGCGCGAACACGATCAGCGACGTGATCGGCCACGAGAGCGTGATGAAGTCGACCCGCGCGATCAGCAGCACGGCGAGCACGATCCCGAGCGCGATCCCGATCGCGGCCCCGATCAGCGCGGTGATCACGCTCTCGTAGCGGATCATCCGCCGCACCTGGCGGCGTGTCATGCCGACCGCGCGCAGCATCCCGAGCTCACGTGTCCGCTCGAAGACCGTCAGAACGAGCGTGTTCACGATGCCGAACAGCGACACGAGCACGGACAGCGCGAGCAGGACATAGAGCACGTTCAGGATGTTGTCGAGCCCGGCCGCCTGGTTCGTCTTGAACTGCGAGATGGTCTGCACCTTCGCGTTCGGGAAGCCCTTGAGCGAGTGGTCGAGCCTCGCCGTCGACACCTTGGTGACGCCGCCGAGCGTGTCGATGAAGATGAACAGGTCCTGCGGCTGCGTGTAGAGGCTGTCGAAGGTCTTGCTCGAGATCGTCACGGGGCCGAACGGCGACCCTCCGGGCGGCGGCTTGAAGATCCCGTGGACGACGAAGACGCGTGACTCGCCGCTCGGGACGACCGCGCGCATCGGCGACCCCAGGCGGAGCGAATGGTCCTTCGCGAACGTGTCGTCGATGAACGCCCCGTTCTCGCCGAGCGTCTCGAAGGTCGCCTGTCCCGGTCCGGCGATCCAATTCATCTTCAGCACGCGGCTGCCGCCCGGGCCGATCGCGGTCAGGCTGTGCGTGGATCCGAACATGCGCACGTCGGCTTCGCGGACGCCGACGGTGGCCGTGACGCCCGGTGTCGCACGGATGGGATTCTCGGTCGCGACGGGGATCGGGTCGAAGTTGTTCTGGGCAGTGACCGCGTAGTCGCCCTGCGCGAGCTTGTTGACGGCGTCGAAGAACGAGCTGCGGATCCCCGAGGCGAGCATCGCGACCAGGGTCACGAGCGCGAGGCCGATCATCAAGGCGGCCGCCGTCGAGCCGGTCCGCTGCGGGTTCCGCTGCGAGTTCTCGCGCGCGAGCACGCCGGCTGCGCCGCCGAGCTTGGCGCCGGGCCAGCCGATCGCGGTCGCGAGCGGTACGACGAGGTGTGACGAGAAGAGCGCGACGCCGATGAAGATGAGAAGCGCGCCGAGCCCCATGAAGATGAGGATCGCGGTGGTCGAGAGGCCGCTGCCGAACAGGGCATAGGCGAACGCCGCGAATCCGAGGACGGCGAGCGTGCCCGAGATGTAGGCGCGGTACCCGGCGAAGCGCCCGGGAGGCAACGTCGCGCCTTCGCGGACGGCCGCGATCGGCGGGACCCGCGTCGCGCGCATCGCCGGGCGCAGGCTGGCGATCATCGTCACCAGGACGCCGACCAGGAGCGCAACGATCACGGTCCGGGCCTGGAAGAGCAGCCCGGTGTTCGGGAGTGTGAAGCCGACCGCATCGAACAGCGCGAACAGGCCCTTCGCGAGCGCGAGACCGAGGAAGAGCCCGGTCACCGATGCGAGCACGCCCATGACCAGGGACTCGAGCAGCACGACACGGAGGATCTGCCGCCGCGAGGCGCCGATCGTCCGCAAGGTGGCGAACTCGCGGGTCCGCTGAGCGATCGTGATCGACAGCGAATTGGCGATCACGAACGCTCCGACGAAGAGGGCGATCCCCCCGAAGGCGAGCAGGAAGTCCTGCAGGAAGCTGGTGAAGCTCTTCGTGTCGCTCGCGTCCGTCTTCGCCTGGTCCGTGCCGCTCCGGACCTGCGTCGCCGGCGGCAGGATCTTGCGCACCTCCGCGAGCAGCGCTGCCTCGGTCACCCCGGGCTTCCGCGAGATGCGAATGTCGTCGAGCTTGCCGATCTTGCGGAAGAGCGCCTGCGCGGTTGCGAGGTCGAACCCGGCGAGCGTGGCGCCGCCGATATCGAGGTTGCTCGAGCCGAACTTGACGAGGCCGGAGACCCGGAACGGTTTCGAGCTGCCCTGCGCCTCGATCTTGATCGTGTTGCCGACCGTGATGTGCTTCTTGCTCGCCGTCGAGTGGTCGATCACGACCTCGTCCGCCTTGGGCCAGGCGCCGGAGACGAGCGTGAGCGAGCTGAACGCAGGGTACTTCGGGTCAACCGAGAAGCCGAGGTGCGGCGCGCCGCCGAAGCTGATCACCTTGCCGTTCTTGCCGATCAGGTTCGTGCTCGAGTCCGCGACGCCGCCGATCGCGGCCGCGACCGTCGACTGCTGCCGCACCTTCGGGAGCAACGACTCCTCAAACGGAGGCAGGTTCGTCGTCGAGTTCTTGCTCACTGCCGACTTGCCGGTGATGACCGCGTCGGTGTTGCGGTAGATGCTCGAGAAGATCGCGTCGAACGCGTGCGAGATCGAGTCGGTAAGGACGTACGTGCCGCTGATGGTCGCGACCCCGAGGACGATGGCGAAGCCGGTCAGAAAGGTCCGGAGCTTGCGGCCCCAGAGCGCGCGGAACGCGACCCTGATCACGTGCCGATCTCCTCCATCGCGGCGATCACGGTCTTGGCGTCGGAGCGGGGGAGGTCCTTGACGATCTCGCCGTCGTCGAGGAAGAGGATCCGGTCGGCGATGGCGGCGGCGCGCGCGTCGTGCGTGACCATCACCGTCGTCTGTCCGTAGCTGTCGACCGAGTCGCGCATCAGGTCGAGGATCTCGCCGCTCGTCTTCGAGTCGAGGTTGCCAGTGGGCTCGTCGGCGAAGACGACCGTCGGCCTGGAGACGAGCGCACGCGCGATCGCCACGCGCTGCTGCTGGCCGCCCGAGAGCTCGCTCGGGCGGTGCGTTCGACGGTTGCTGAGGCCGGTCTTTTCCAGCAGTGCCTCGAACCATTCCTGATCCGGCTTCTCGCCCGCGATCGTCAGCGGCAGGAGCACGTTCTCCTCCGCGCTGAGCATGGGAAGCAGGTTGAAGAACTGGAAGACGAAGCCGATGTGCTCGCGGCGCAGTTTCGTCAGCGCCGTGTCGTCTAGGTGCGCGATCTTCTGCCCCGCGATCGTGATCTCACCGGAGGTGGGCTTGTCGAGCCCGGCAAGCAGGTGCATGAGCGTCGACTTGCCGGAGCCGGAAGGCCCCATGACGGCGGTCAGCTTGCCGCCTTCGACCTCGAGCGAGACGCTGCGGAGCGCCTGGACAGCGGTGTCGCCCTCTCCGTACGTGCGCGTGAGGTCCTGCGCGGTGACGACGCTTCCGTTCGCGGTGGCGTGCGCTTCCACAGTGGTCATCGATGCTCCCCTGGGCGAGTTTGACGGCTTCGGTCGCAAAACCCTATCGCGCCATTCCCGTTCGCACAGTACGGCTAACCCCCAGCCCGAAGCGCGCGGCTCGGCCCCCGATCGCTTGGCTAGGCTGACTTCGTGAGCGCCAAGCGGTACCTGTTCACGCCGGGCCCGACGACGGTGCCGCCGCAGGTGCTCGCGGCGCTCGCAGAGCCGGTCGTCCACCACCGCGGCTCCGACTTCCGCCCGATCTTCCGCGAGTGCCTCGACCGGCTCAAGGAGGTCTTCCGCACGTCGTCGGAGGTGCTGCTCTTCACGGCCTCCGGGACGGGTGCGATGGAGTCGGCGGTCGCGAACCTCTGCTCGCCGGGAAACAAGGTCATCGTCGTCTCCGCGGGCAGCTTCGGCGAGCGATGGGCTCAGATCGCCGAGCGCTACGGCTGCGAGGTCGTGGCCGTCCGCTACGAGTGGGGCGAGGCGCCGTCGGCCGACGACCTGGCCGCGACGCTCGCCGACGCGAGCGGCGCACGGGCCGTGTTCCTGACCCATTCCGAGACGTCGACCGGCGTCGTCGCGGACGTGCAGGCACTGGCCGCTGCCGTCCGGCCGAGCGGCGCGCACGTCGTCGTCGACGCGATCTCGAGCGTCGGCGCCGTGCCGCTCGAGGTAGATGCCTGGGGGATCGACGTCGCCTGCGCCGGCTCGCAGAAGGCGCTGATGACGCCGCCGGGGCTCGCGATGGCGTCGGTCTCGGACGCCGTCTGGGCGCCCGAGGGGCGCTCCTCGTCGCCGCGCTACTACTTCGACTGGGACCGCACGCGCCGCGCCCAGGAGCAGCTCGATTCGGCCTTCACGCCCGCGACGTCGCTCGTGGTCGCGCTCAACGTCGCGCTCGGGCTGATCCTCGACGGCGGGCTCGATCAAGCCTTCGAGCGCCATCGGCTGCTCGGCCGCGCCTGCCGCGAGGGCGCGAAGGCGATGGGCCTCGAGCTGTTCTCGCCGGACGACGACTCGGCTGCCGTCGTGACCGCCATCAAGGCGCCCGAGGGAATCGACGCGACCGAGCTCGTCGCGCTGCTGCGCGACAAGCACGGCATCCAGCTCGCGAACGGCCAGGCGCAGCTCAAGGGGAAGATCTTCCGCATCGGCCACATCGGCTACTACGACGTGTTCGACATCGCCACGGCGCTCGGCGCCGTCGAGCTCGGTCTGACCGACCTCGGCGCCGACGTCGAGCGCGGCGTCGCCGTGACGCGGGCGCTCGACGTGTACGCCGAGGGCGCGAAGGTGTGAACCAGGCGAGACAGCGCGTGCTCGTCCGCGAGCCGATCGCCGATGCCGGGGTGGAGCTCCTCCGCGAGCGGTTCGACGTCGACGTCGACTGCGACTCCGATCTCGCCGAGGTGATCGGCGACTACGACGGCATCGTCGTCCGCTCGGCGACCAAGCTCACGGCCGACCTGATCGAGCGCGCAGAACGGCTGAAGGTGATCGGCCGGGCGGGAGTCGGCGTCGACAACGTCGACGTCGAGGCGGCGACCCGGCGCGGGATCGTGGTCGCGAATGCGCCCGAATCGACGGTCATCTCCGCCGCCGAGCACACGATCGGCCTTCTGCTCGCGCTGTCGCGGAACATCCCGCAGGCCTACGCGGCGCTCAAGGCCGGCCGCTGGGAACGCTCGCGCTACGGCGGCATCGAGCTCGCCGACAAGACGCTCGGCGTCCTCGGCTTCGGCCGCATCGGCCAGCAGGTCGCGCGCCGGGCGCTCGCGCTCGGCATGCGTGTCGTCGCGTACGACCCGTTCCTCGCCCGCGATCGCTTCCGCGAGCTCGGCGTCGAGCGCGCGGAGACGATGGAGGAGCTGCTCGGCGCGGCCGAGTTCGTCACGCTCCACGTCCCGCTCACCGAGGAGACACGCGGGCTCGTCGGTCCTGCGACCCTGGCGCAGATGCGAGACGGCGTGCGCATCGTCAACACGGCCCGCGGCGAGCTCGTCGACGAAGCCGCGCTCGCCGATGCCCTCCGCTCGGGCAAGGTCGCGGCAGCGGCGCTCGACGTCTTCTCCGAGGAGCCGTACTCGGGGCCGCTGCTCGATCTCGACAACGTCGTCGCCACGCCGCACCTGGCTGCGTCCACCGAGGAGGCGCAGGATCGCGCCGGCGTGATCGTGGCCGAGCAGGTCGCGGCCGCGCTCGAGGGTGGCCTGGTGTCGAACGCGGTCAACATCCCGTCTGTCGGCGCCGAGGAGCTCGACGTGCTGGGGCCGTTCATTCCGCTCGCGACCAAGCTCGGCCGGCTTGCGATGGAGCTCGCCGAGGGGCGCGCCGACCGGATCACCCTCGCGTACCTCGGTGCGCTGGCCGAGCGCGACACGCGCCTGCTGACGGTGGCGGCGCTGAACGGCGCCCTCCAGGGCCGTTGCGACATGCCGGTGAACTTCGTGAACGCGCCCCTGATCGCGGCCGAGCGCGGCATCGCGGTGGAGGAGGAACGCCGGGCGCTCACGCGCGGCTACACGAACCTCCTGCGTGTCACCGTCCACCGCAACGGCGAGCAGATCGACGTCGAGGGCACTACGATCGGTCGCGACGACCGCCTCTGGCTCGCAGCCGCCCTCGGCTACCTGATCGAGATCGAGCTCGCGCCGCTGATGGCGTTCTTCAGCTACGACGACGTCCCCGGAGTGATCGGTCGCGTCGGCACGACGTTTGGCCGGGCAGGCGTCAACATCGCCAACATGGCCGTGTCGCGCTCGAACCACGGGGACAAGGCGCTGATGGCCCTGACCATCGACACCCCGGCCCCGCCCGAGCTCCTCGACGAGTTCCTCGAGGCCGGTTTCGACGACGCGCGCTTCATCACCCTCGGCTAGCGAGATGGCGACCTGGCCCGAGGCCGTGCAGCGGGTAACCGCGTTCCTGGCCGAGTCGGGTGCGGAGGTGCGGGTCGAGGAGTTCCCGGTCGGGACGCACACGGCGGAGCAGGCCGCCGACGCGATCGGCTGCACCCTTCCGGAGATCGTCAAGTCACTCGTCTTCGAGGGCGGCGGCCGCTCGGTCGTCGCGCTCGTGCCGGGTGACCGGCGCGCCGACACCGGCAAGGTCGCCGCCGCGCTCAAGACCGACGAGGTGCGCGTCGCATCGCCCGAGCGCGTGCGCGAGCTGACCGGGTTCGAGCCCGGCGCCGTCGCACCGTTCGTACTCGACCGCGTCGATCTCGTCGTCATGGACCAGCGGCTACTCCTCTGCGATCACGTCTGGGTCGGCTCCGGCTCGCCGACGCACCTGGCCCGGGTCACGCCCGGCGAGCTCGTCCGCCTGTCGCGTGCCACGACCCTCGACCTCTCGGCCGACCCGTAAGATTCGCGGCAGATGCAGGAAACCGAGAAGATCTGGCTCAGCGGCGAGCTCGTCGACTGGGCCGACGCGCGGATCCACGTCGGTTCGCACGGGCTCCACTACGGCACCGGCGTGTTCGAGGGCATCCGCTGCTACGCCACCGACGGCGGCCCCGCCGTCTTCCGGCTCGCCGACCACCTCCGCCGCCTCGACGACTCGGCCCGGCTCCTGTACATGCCGCTCCCGTACACGGTCGAGGAGCTAAGGGCGGCCGTCCACGAGACGGTCGCCGTGAACGGGCTCGACGAGTGCTACGTCCGTCCGATCGCGTTCTTCGGCTACGGCGAGCTCGGCGTGCACACGGGGACGAACCCGGTCGAGGTCGCGATCCTGGTCTGGCCCTGGGGCGCCTATCTCGGCGAGGAGGGCCAGAAGCAGGGCATCACCGCCATGATCTCCTCCTGGAAGCGCGTCGGGCCGAACACGATCCCGCACGCCGCGAAGGCCACCGGCATCTACCTGAACTCCATGCTCGCGACGCACGAGGCGCGGCGCGGCGGCTACGACGAGGCGATCCTGCTCACCGACGACGGCTACGTCGCCGACGGGCCCGGGGAGAACGTGTTCGTGATCAAGGACGGCGTGATCTCGACGCCGCCGCTCTCGACCTCGATCCTGCCCGGCATCACGCGGGAGACGGTCATGCAGCTCGCCCGCGATCTCGGCTACGAGGTCGTCGAGCGGAGCATGATCCGCCCCGAGCTGTACCTGGCCGACGAGGTATTCATGACCGGCACGGCCGCCGAGGTCACGCCCGTGCGGGCCGTCGACGACCAGGAGATCGGAGCCGGGCCGATCACGCTGCAGCTCCAGCAGGCCTACTGGGACGCGGTGCGCGGCAAGAACGAGCGCTACGCCGACTGGCTCGACGTCGTGCCGGTCCGCGACGCGAGCAGTATCTCGACGACCCGCGCCTGATCGGTCTCGGTCAACGCCGATCCGCTCGGCAGGCAGAGGCCTCGCTCGAAGAGCGACGCCGACACGTCGCCGCCGGCCGTCGGTGCGCCGGCGAAGAACGGCTGCAGGTGCATCGGCTTCCAGAGCGGGCGCGCCTCGATGTCCTCCACCTCGAGCGCGCGCCGGATCGTCTCCCGGTCGGTGCCGGCCTCGTCCGGGTCGACGAGGATGCAGGTCAGCCAGCAGTTCGACCGCCCGTACCGCGCCTCCGGCATGAACGAGATCCCCGGCGCCTCGGCGAGCAGCTCTCGGTAACGCGCGTTGATCCGGCGCCTCGCCTCCACGCGCTCGCCGAGCACCTCGAGCTGTGCCCGGCCGACGGCGGCCAGGAGGTTGCTGAGCCGGTAGTTGAACCCGAGCTCGGTGTGCTGATAGTGCGGAGCGGGCTCGCGGGCCTGGGTCGAGAGCTTGCGGGCATGGGCGATCAGCTGCTCGTCTCGAGACACGAGCATGCCGCCGCCGCTCGTCGTGATCACCTTGTTGCCGTTGAACGAGAAGGCGGCCAGCGCGCCCTGTCCCCCGGCGGGCGCCCCGCGGTAGCTCGCGCCGAGAGACTCGGCCGCGTCCTGGACGAGCGCGATACCGCGCCGCTCGCAGATCTCGCTCAGCGCCTCGTAGTCGCAGCACTGGCCGTACAGGTCGACCGCGACGAGAGCGCGCACCTGCGGCCGCTCGCCGAGCGTCCGGTCGAGGAGCTCCGGGTCGATCGTCCACGTGTCCGCGTCGGCGTCGACGAAGACGGGCGTCGCGCCGACGTAGACGACGGGGTTCGCGCTCGCCGAGAAGGTCAGCGACGAGCACGCGACCTCGTCTCCCGCGCCGATGCCGAGCACGATCAGCGCCAGGTGCAGCGCGGCCGTTCCGCTCGACAACGCGAGCGCGTGCGGGACGCCTACGACCTCGGCCAATTCTCTCTCGAACGCGTCGACCTGCGGCCCGAGCGGCGCAACCCAGTTCGAGTCGAGCGCTTCCTCGAGCAGCTCGAGCTCGCGCCCGGAGAGGTGGGGAGGGGAGAGGTAGATCCGCGGCACCGCTCGGCGAGCCTAGACGTAACTGCATAATCCGCGCATGGCGGACGGCTCCACCGCGAAGATGGTCTTCCTCGGCTTCGGGAAGTACGCGCGGGCGGACAAGATCTACCTCGTCGAGCCGATCACGGACAACCGGCGCGGGAGCGGCAGCCGCACACTCGTCTGGATCGAAGGCGTGCCCGACCCGGTTGTCGCCTCGCGTACCGAGCGCACGATCCTGCACGAGATGGGGCAGGACGCCGCCGGAGGCTCGCAGCTCCTCGACCAGGCGCTCGACCTCGCCGAGCGGCTCGCCGAGCAGACGGAGTCCGGCAAGGTCGACCTGCCCGACCTCGGTCGCCGCGCGCGCCGGCTGCTCGAGTCGACCTCGAAGCCCTCCGGGCCGCAGCAGCTCTTCTGACGCTCTCGCTCTCCCGCGACTTCTTCGCCGGGTCGGTGCACGAGGTCGCGCCCGAGCTCGTCGGCGCCGTCCTGCTCGTCGACGGCGTCGGCGGCGTGATCGTCGAGGTCGAGGCCTACGACCAGGACGACCCGGCTGCGCACGGCTACCGAGGCCGGACGCCGCGGAACGCGTCCATGTTCGGCCCACCGGGGCATGCCTACGTCTACCGCTCGTACGGCATCCACTGGTGCCTGAACCTCGTCTGCGCCGAGGAGGGGAGACCGGAGGCTGCGCTCGTCCGGGCGCTCGAGCCGATTGCAGAGCTCGAGGAGATGGAGGCGCGCCGCGGCCTCTCCGACCCGCGGCTGCTCTGCTCCGGGCCCGGACGGCTGTGCCAGGCGCTCGGGATCACCGGCGGCCACGACGGCCTGCCGCTCGACGAGCCGCCGTTCGAGCTTCAGGCGCGGCCGGGCCCCGTCGAGATCGTCACCGGCCGGCGCGTCGGGATCACGCGCGCCGTCGAGCATCCGTGGCGCTACGGCCTCGCCGGCTCGCGCTACCTGAGCCGGCGCTTCTAGCTACCGGGCGACGACGAGCGTGACGCCCATGCCCGGCGCGGCCGCGACGCCTGCTCCAGGCGTCTGCGAGATCACACGCTCCGTCCCGCCGCCGTCCGCGATCAGCCCGCCGACGACGGGCTTGAGACCACGCGCCGCCAGGCGCTCGAGCGCCGCCTGTGACGACAGGCCGATGACGCTCGGCACGGTGCCGTGCAACGGCTTCGCGAGCACGAGCCGCACCGTGTCGAACGCCGCCATGTGCGAACCGATCCCCGGGATCTCCCCGACGACGACCCCGACCCGCTGCCCCGGCTCCGCGGGCTTGTAGATCGCCTGCGTCCGCAACGGCTCACTCGAGAGCGCGGCGGTTGCGTCGTCGAAGGCCAGGCCGAGCACGCTCGGCACCTCGACCTCGCCCGGACGGCAGTTCGCGACCTTCGCGGGCCCCTGGCCGGTGAAGAACGTGAGCGAGATCGTCCCCTTGCACTGACCGTTGTCGCGTTGCCAGACGCCGTCCCGCAGCACGACGCTCTCCGACTCGGGCGTCGGGAAGCTCGGCGACTGGAACGACTCCGCGGGCGCGTTGAGGTAGGCGAGCGCTTGCTCCATGAACGTCTTGAAGATCACCGCCGGGTACGTGCCGCCGGCGACGGGCTGGCCCTGGAACTCCGTCGTCATCGGCCGCAGCCGGTTCGGATACCCGACCCAGACGGACACGGCCAGCTGCGGCGTGTAGCCGACGAACCACGCGTCGCCGTAGTTCTCCGTCGTACCGGTCTTGCCCGCGACCGGCCGCCCGTCGGCGAGTTGCGCGCGGACACCGGTGCCTTCCTGCACGACCTCCTGTAGGAAGCGCGTGACGATCGCGGCGCTGTTCGCGCTGATCGCCTGCCTCGGCACCGGGTCGTTGCCACGGTTGTTCACCGACAGGATCGCGCGCGGATGGTTCCTGAAGATCGAGCCGTCGATGCGCTTGCCCCCGTCCGCGAAGGACGAAAACGCGCGGGCCATCTCGAGCGGGTTGACGGCCTCGCCGCCGAGCACGATCGAGAAGAACGGGTCGAGATGGCTCGTGATCCCGAGCGCCTCGGCCGTATCGGCGATCTTCTGCGGGCCGACGATCTTCGCGAGCTGGGCGTAGACCGTGTTGTCCGAGTGGATCGTCGCCGACTCGAGGTCGATTCGACCCAGGTTCGCGCCCTCGTAGTTGTGGACGTACCAGACCTTGCCCGAATCGAGCGAGATCGTCACCGGCTTCGAGTCGAAGCGCGTGGCCGGCGAGATCCCCTGTTGCAGCGCCGCGGCGAGCGCGAACGGCTTGAACGCCGAGCCGGGCTGCCGCTCGCCCTGGACGGCGAGGTTGAACTGGCTCTCCTTGAAGCTCCGCCCCCCGTACATGGCCAGCACGCGCCCGTCGCGCGGGTCGATGGCGACGAGCGCCGCCGACGGCCCGCTCTCCGACGGCAGCCACTTCGCGATTGCCTGTCGCGCGATGTCCTGCAGGTTGAGGTCGATCGACGTGCGCACCTGCAGGCCGCCGCCGAACACGCGGCCCGTGCCGTACTTGTCGACGAGGAGCTGCTTGACGTAGTTCGTGAAGTACGGAGCCGGCCCCTGGCTGCCGGGGATGTGGACGTCCTGGACGCGGGGAAGGGCGGCCGCGAGCGCGAGCCGGTACTGGTCGTTCGTGATGTCTCCCTGCTGGTGCATGTCCGTGAGCACGCGTGCGCGACGCTCGCGCGCGAGCCGGGGGTGGGTGACCGGGTCGTAGAGCGTCGGGTCGGCGGTGATGCCGGCGATCAGAGCCGCCTGCGAGAGCGAGAGCGCCGACGCGTGCTCGCCGAAGTACACCTCGGCCGCCTGCTCGATGCCGTACGCGCCGTTGCCGAAGTAGATCGTGTTCAGGTAGGCGGTCAGGATCCGGTCCTTCGGCCACTGCTGCTCGAGCTGCCACGCGAGCGCCGCCTCCTTGAGCTTGCGGCCGAACGAGCGCTGCTGGCCCGTGAAGGCGTTCTTGATGAACTGCTGCGTGATCGTCGAGCCGCCCTGCACGACCTTCTTGTCCGTGACGTCGGCCCAGAGCGCGCGCAGGATGCCGTGCAGGTCGATCCCGTGATGCTCGAAGAAGCGCTTGTCCTCGACGGCGACGATCGCCTGCTTCATCACGTCCGCGATCTCGCTCGAGGCGACCACCCGGCGGTTCTCGGGGCCGCGGAGGATCGCGAGGGTCTGCCCGTTGCCCGCGTAGATGTAGCTGTTCTGGACGCGGTGGTAGCGAGCCGGGTCGAGCGTCGGGATCTCGCTCGCGACCGCGGTCACGAGGCCATAGGAGAACGATGCCGTGCCCAGCACGAGCAGGATCAGCACGAGGACAAGCAGACGGAGCTTGCGAATCCTCCGCCGGCGCCTCTTCGGTTCTCCCCGACGACCGAACAGAGCGGCAGGATTCTAGCGCCGTCTAAGGTTGCGAGGCCATGGGAATCGTCGAGCTCACGCGCAACGCCGTCGACGTGCTGCCGGCAGGTGAGCTCGAGAAGAAGCTGGCGCTCGGACGGCCGCTCCGCGTCAAGCTCGGAATCGACGTCACCTCACCCGACATCCACATCGGGCGCGGGCTCCCGTTGCAGCGGATGCGCGCCTTCCAGGACGAGGGACACGTCGGCGTCCTGATCATCGGGGACTACACGACGCGAATCGGCGATCCCTCTGGCCGGTCGGTCGAGCGGCCGGTGCTCTCGGACGAGGAGATCGACCGGAACGCGAAGACCTATCTCGAGCAGGCGATGGTGATCCTCGACGAGGGCCGGACCGAGGTGCGCTACAACGGCGAGTGGCTGTCGAAGCTGACCTATGCCGAGGTCGTACGGCTCGGCCGCGTGATCACCGTCGCGCGGATGCTCGAACGCGACGACTTCGCGAAGCGGATGGCCGCGCAGGAGCCGATCTCGGTCTCCGAGCTCCTGTACCCGCTCATGCAGGCCTACGACTCCGTCGCGATCGAGGCCGACGTCGAGCTCGGTGGCACCGACCAGACGTACAACCTCCTCGCCGGCCGCGAGGTGATGCAGGCTTACGGCCTCGAGCCGCAGATCGCGTTGACGACGCCGCTGCTCCTCTCGTGGGACGGCGAGAAGATGAGCTCGTCCGTGGGCAACAACATTCCGCTGCTCGCGCCGCCCGAGGAGATGTTCGGGCGGACGATGCGCATCCCGGACGAGCAGCTCGAGGAGTGGTGGCGACTCGTCGCCGAGCAAACGGTGCCAGAGGGCGAGCCCATGTCGGCCAAGCTCGCGCTTGCGCGCTTCATCGTGGCGCGCTCGCACGGTGAGGACGCCGCCCGGGCCGCGGAGGAGCACTTCACCCGCGTCGTACGCGAGGGCAAGGCGCCCGAGAGGATCCCCGAGGCGGCGCTCCCCGCCGACGACCCCGTCCACCTGCCGAGGCTGCTCGCCGACATCGGGCTCGTCCCCTCGAGCAGCGAGGGCCGCCGGCTGATCGGCCAGGGCGGGCTCCGGATCGACAGCGAGGTCGTCTCTGAGCTCGACGTGCCGCGCGAAACGGCTCAACGGAGCCGTTCTGCAGGCCGGCAAGCGCAGGTTCGTCCGGTTGACATAGCTACCGCAGGCTCTGCTACCATTCCCGAGCCGCCTCGACGAGGCTGCGCAAGAAAGCCAACCGAGACTGGAGTCCATCGAACCCGAATCGGATACGTCCGTGAGAAGGTGGGAACCGATGGGCCTCTGGTGTCGCCGGAGGCTTTTTTATGCGGCCGAGGCAAGCGGTGCGGTCTTTGAAAACTCAACAGCGTGATACGTCGAGACTCCGCTCGGCCTGCTTCGGCTCGCCGGACGGAGACTTAATATCCCGTCACGTCCTGGTTCGATCTGGACGTGACCTTTGAGCACAAGCTCGAAGAGAAGATTGCCCCGCTCTGCTTGCCGGCTCGTCCGGCGAGCGGACGATATGGGCAAACCAATCTTCACGGAGAGTTTGATCCTGGCTCAGGACGAACGCTGGCGGCGCGCTTAACACATGCAAGTCGAGCGAGAACCGAGCCTTCGGGCTCGGGGAAAGCGGCGAACGGGTGAGTAACACGTGGGTAATCTGCCCTCGGCATCGGGATAGCCCGGGGAAACCCGGATTAATACCGGATAGCCTCCGAAGCCCTCGGGCGTCGGAGAAAAGGTGGCTTCGGCTTCCGGCTGAGGATGAGCCCGCGGCGGATTAGCTTGTTGGTGGGGTAACGGCCCACCAAGGCGACGATCCGTAGCTGGTCTGAGAGGACGATCAGCCACACTGGGACTGAGACACGGCCCAGACTCCTACGGGAGGCAGCAGTGGGGAATCTTGCGCAATGGGCGAAAGCCTGACGCAGCGACGCCGCGTGCGGGAAGAAGGCCTTCGGGTTGTAAACCGCTTTCAGGAGGGACGAAGCCACTCGGGTTAATAGCCCAGAGGGTGACGGTACCTCCAGAAGAAGCCCCGGCTAACTACGTGCCAGCAGCCGCGGTAATACGTAGGGGGCTAGCGTTGTCCGGATTTATTGGGCGTAAAGAGCGTGTAGGCGGCCAGGTAGGTCCGTTGTGAAAACTCGAGGCTCAACCTCGAGACGCCGGCGGAAACCCTTTGGCTAGAGTCCGGAAGAGGAGAGTGGAATTCCTGGTGTAGCGGTGAAATGCGCAGATATCAGGAAGAACACCCGTGGCGAAGGCGGCTCTCTGGGACGGTACTGACGCTGAGACGCGAAAGCGTGGGGAGCAAACAGGATTAGATACCCTGGTAGTCCACGCCGTAAACGATGGGTGCTAGGTGTGGGGAGTGTCGACTCTCTCTGTGCCGAAGCTAACGCATTAAGCACCCCGCCTGGGGAGTACGGCCGCAAGGCTAAAACTCAAAGGAATTGACGGGGGCCCGCACAAGCAGCGGAGCATGTGGTTTAATTCGACGCAACGCGAAGAACCTTACCAGGGCTTGACATGCACGGGAATGTCGTAGAAATACGGCAGCCCTTCGGGGCTCGTGTACAGGTGGTGCATGGCTGTCGTCAGCTCGTGTCGTGAGATGTTGGGTTAAGTCCCGCAACGAGCGCAACCCCTTTCTCTAGTTGCCAGCGAGTAATGTCGGGGACTCTAGGGAGACTGCCGGCGAAAAGTCGGAGGAAGGTGGGGATGAGGTCAAGTCATCATGCCCCTTATGTCCTGGGCTACACACGTGCTACATTGGCCGGTACAGAGGGCTGCGAACTCGCGAGAGGGAGCGAATCTCAAAAAACCGGTCCCGGTTCGGATTGGAGGCTGAAACTCGCCTCCATGAAGGCGGAGTTGCTAGTAATCGCGGATCAGCAACGCCGCGGTGAATACGTTCTCGGGCCTTGTACACACCGCCCGTCACGTCACGAAAGCCGGTAACGCCCGAAGCCGGTGGCCTAACCCGCAAGGGAGGGAGCCGTCGAAGGCGGGACTGGTGATTGGGACGAAGTCGTAACAAGGTAGCCGTAGCGGAAGCTGCGGCTGGATCACCTCCTTTCTAGGGAATGCCGGAGCTCTTACTCCGGCAGGCGTCGGATCCTTCGATGGCTCTCGAGCCGTCAGGACACCCGACTCGCCTGGAAGCTACGTCGACCTCGACGTGCACGCTGTTGAGTTTTGAAAGACCGCCCGTTTTTACGAGCGGTCTTCTGCGGCTTGGCCGCGCGCACCTTGAAAACTCCATAGCGGCATTACATGGTGTTCTTTCTGATCAAGAGAATAAGAGCATACGGTGGATGCCTAGGCGCCAAGAGGCGATGAAGGACGTGGACGGCTGCGAAAAGCCCGGGGGAGGTGCTGATCAACCATTGATCCCGGGATATCCGAATGGGGAAACCCACGCGTGGTAATGCGCGCGTACCCGTGCCTGAACACATAGGGCACGAGGAGCCAAGCGGGCGAACTGAAACATCTTAGTAGCCCGAGGAAAGGAAAGAAACCTCGACTCCCTGAGTAGTGGCGAGCGAAAAGGGAAGAGCCCAAACCCGTGTGACGTGAGAGGCGGCAGCCGTTTTCACGCGGGGGTTGTAGGGCCTGTCTGGATCCGCCTGCCGGCGGGTCGGGAAGTTACAAAGTTGTGCGTTAGCCGAAGCGAATGGAAAGTCGCACCACAGCGGGTAACAGTCCCGTAGGCGAAAACGCGCAGCCTTCCTTGACAGGTTCCTGAGTACGGCCGGGCACGGGAAACCCGGTCGGAACCCGCGGGGACCACCCCGCAAGGCTAAGTACTCCTTGGCGACCGATAGTGAACTAGTACCGTGAGGGAAAGGTGAAAAGTACCCCGGAAGGGGAGTGAAATAGTACCTGAAACCGTGTGCTTACAAGCGGTCGGAGCAGGCTTGTCCTGTGACGGCATGCCTTTTGCATAATGAGCCAGCGAGTTACTCTTCAACGGCAAGGTTAAGGAAACGGAGCCGTAGCGAAAGCGAGTCCGAATAGGGCGATTCAGTCGTTGGAGGTAGACCCGAAACTGAGTGATCTACCCATGGGCAGGTTGAAGCGGGGGTAAGACCCCGTGGAGGACCGAACCGAAGTAGGTTGAAAACTGCTCGGATGACCTGTGGGTCGGAGTGAAAGGCTAATCAAACTCAGAGATATCTGGTTCTCCCCGAAATATATTTAGGTATAGCGTCGCGTGTTCAATACCGGCGGTAGAGCACTGTTTGGGCTAGGGGGCCTACCAGCTTACCGAACTCAGGCAAACTCCGAATACCGGTATTCCAAAGCGCGGCAGTCAGAGTGCGGGGGATAAGCTTCGTGCTCAAAAGGGAAACAGCCCAGACCGTCGGCTAAGGTCCCTAATTTCTGGCTAAGTGGGAAACGATGTCCAATTGCCAAGACAACCAGGATGTTGGCTTAGAAGCAGCCATCATTTAAAGAGTGCGTAACAGCTCACTGGTCAAGTGGTCGGGCGCGGACAATGTAACGGGGCTCAAGCCAGAAACCGAAGCCACGGACTTCGTCGCAAGACGGAGTGGTAGGGGAGCGTTCCCAGGTCTGCGAAGCCGCGGCGTAAGCCGGCGGTGGAGAGCTGGGAAGTGAGAATGCTGGCACGAGTAACGAAAGAGAAGTGAGAAACTTCTCCGCCGAATGCCCAAGGGTTCCTGAGTAAAGCTAATCTGCTCAGGGTTAGTCGGGACCTAAGCCGAGGCCGAAAGGCGTAGGCGATGGATAACCGGTTGATATTCCGGTACCACCTTCCGTCGTTATCACCGATGGGGGGACGGGGTAGGCTAGGGAAACCCGAGCGTTGGTCGACTCGGGGTAACCGCGTAGGACGCCCGGTAGGCAAATCCGCCGGGCATTGAGTCTGAGACGGGATGCCGAGCCTGCAAAGGCGAAGTTCCTGAAGCCATGCCTCCTAGAAAATCCTCTAGGGAGACGGGTGGTGCCCGTACCTAAACCGACACAGGTGGGCAAGTAGAGAATACTAAGGCGATCGGGAGAACCCTCGAAAAGGAACTCGGCAAAATGGCCCCGTAACTTCGGGAGAAGGGGCGCCGCGTTAGGGTGACGAGACTTGCGTCTCCGAGCTCGAAGCGGCCGCAGCGAAACGGCCCAAGCGACTGTTTACCAAAAACACAGGTCTCTGCGAAGTCGAAAGACGACGTATAGGGGCTGACGCCTGCCCGGTGCCGGAAGGTCAAGTGGAGAGGTTAGCCTTCGGGCGAAGCTTTGAAACTAAGCCCCGGTAAACGGCGGCGGTAACTATAACCGTCCTAAGGTAGCGAAATTCCTTGTCGGGTAAGTTCCGACCTGCACGAATGGCGTAACGACTTGGGCGCTGTCTCTTCGAGGGACCCGGTGAAACTGTAGTCTCGGTGAAGATGCCGAGTACCCGTGGTTGGACGGAAAGACCCCGTGAACCTTTACTACAGCTTGACGTTGGAGTTTGGGATACGTCGTCCAGGATAGGTGGGAGGCTTTGAAGCGGGGGCGCCAGCTCTCGTGGAGCCAACGTTGGGATACCACCCTTCGTGTTCTGGGCTTCTAACCCGATTCCGTGATCCGGGTCGGGAACAGCGTCAGGTGGGTAGTTTGACTGGGGCGGTCGCCTCCCAAAATGTAACGGAGGCGCGCAAAGGTTCCCTCAGCACGGTTGGAAATCGTGCGTAGAGCGTAAAGGCATAAGGGAGCTTGACTGCGAGACAGACAGGTCGAGCAGGTGCGAAAGCAGGTCTTAGTGATCCGGCGGTTAAGAGTGGAATTGCCGTCGCTCAACGGATAAAAGGTACTCCGGGGATAACAGGCTTATCGGGCCCAAGAGTCCACATCGACGGCCCGGTTTGGCACCTCGATGTCGGCTCGTCGCATCCTGGGGCTGGAGTAGGTCCCAAGGGTTGGGCTGTTCGCCCATTAAAGCGGTACGCGAGCTGGGTTCAGAACGTCGTGAGACAGTTCGGTCCCTATCCACCATGGGCGTTGGGAGCTTGAGAGGAGTCGTCTCTAGTACGAGAGGACCGAGACGAACAGACCTCTGGTGTATCAGTCGTCGTGCCAACGGCGCTGCTGATTAGCCACGTCTGGATGGGATAACCGCTGAAAGCATCTAAGCGGGAAGCCCACCTCGAGATGAGGCTCCCCATCCTCTAGAAGGAGTAAGGGCCGTGGGAGACCACCACGTCGATAGGCGGGACGTGTAAGCGCAGCAATGCGTTCAGCGGACCCGTACTAATTGCCCGAGGTCTTGATTTAGAGCACCTACGATGTCGCTATGGGGTTTTGAGGGTGTGCGCCCTGCTGGTCCGAACCAGCCGCGCCGGCCCTTGACAGTTTCGGCGGTCATAGCGGCGGGGGTACACCTCTTCCCATTCCGAACAGAGAAGTTAAGCCCGCCAGCGCCGATGGTACTCGGGGCGCAAGCCCCCGGGAGAGTAGGTCGCCGCCGAATTCTTCGAAGGCCCCGAAAGGGGCCTTCTCTCTTTCTACGCCGCGCGCAGCTTGTCGCGCCAGTCTGGATCGAGCGCCCGCAGCCGGCTGACCCGCTCCGCGATCGGCGGGTGCGTGACAAAGAGCGCCGCGACGCCCTCCTCGAGGAACGGGTTGATCGTGTAGAGCGGCTCCGTCGCGGTCGACGCCTGGAACTCGAGGAGCTCCGCCGCCTGCTCGAGCCGTATCAGCCCGTCTGCCAGGCCGTGCGGAGATTCGCACAGCTCCGCCGCGAGCCTGTCGGCCTCGAACTCGCGCTTCGGCGACAGCAACAGATGCACGATTGCGGAGGCGATCGGCCCGAGGACGAACAGGAGCGACCGCTCGAACCACCCTCCGATGCGGCTCGTCTCCACGATCGCGGCCGCCAGCACGACCGCGATCGTCTGGATGACGACGTCGCGCCTCGCGATGTGCGCGAGCTCGTGCGCGAGGACGCCTTCGACCTCCGCCGGCGACGGCAGCCGCGCGAGCGCCTCCGTCACGACGAGTGCGGACGAGACCGCTCCGCGGCCGGCGACGAGCGCCAGCGGCGGCCCTTTCTCGATCACGTGGACGCGCGGCTTCGCGACGCCGGCGCGTACCGCCAGGCGCTCGACCGCCGCGTGCAGATCGGGGGCGTCGCGCGCAGTGAGCTCACGCGCGCGCAGCATCCCGAGCACGACCCGCTCCAGCGAGACGTATGCGGCGATTCCGACCAGTACGCCGCAGAACACGAAGTACGACGCGACCTTCAAGCCGCCGATCCCGTAGCCGATCAGCCCGAGGATCGCGCACAGCGCCACGAGCACGAGCCACGCCTTGAGCACGTTGCGCACAGGCGCGAGCGTGCTCACGCGTCAGCTTTCGTCGGTCTCGTCTTCGGCGAGGCCGCGCGGCGGCCAGTCCGGCTCCGGTGCGTCACACCGGCTCGAGCAGTGCAGTGAGGCGACATTCTGAAGCGGGATCAGGATGTGGCCGTTCAGCTCGACGTGGGCGACCTCGTCGATCGAGCAGTACGCGGTGAGCACGCCTTCCTGGTAATCGCCGCCGAAGAGGGCGACCTCGACCTGCTCGCCCTTGTACTTGCTCGTGTAGTCGTCCACGAGGTCAGTCTATCGCCCTGAATTTGCCGTCCTCGACGGCCACCGCCCAGAGGCCGCAGTTGGCCACGACCGGGGCTGCCTCCCCGACGGCAGCCTCCTGGACCCGCCTGAGCGTGCCTCCGTGCGCGACGACGAGGACGCGCGCGCCTGGATGCTCGGTGGCGATCGCGAGCAGCGCGTCGACCGCCCGCGCGCGATGGTGATCGTAGGACTCGCCGTCCCATGGGGCGCCGTCGAGCTCGGCACGTGTGCGTCCCTGCCAGGAGCCGACGTCGATCTCGCGGAGCCGCTGGTCGGCGACGACGTCGAGCCCGAGGGTGGCCGCGACGATCTCCGCAGTCTCGGCGGCGCGGCGCAGGTCGCTCGTGTAAACGGCCACGATCCCTTCCCCGCGCAGCGCGTCCGCGAGACGCCTCGCCTGGGCCCGGCCCGTGTCGTTGAGCAGCTCGTCGGCGTGTCCCTGGAAGCGGAGGTCGCGGTTCCAGTCGGTCTCGCCGTGGCGGGCGAGGAGGATCGTCGTCACGCGCTGTACGCTAGCGCCCGCATGGATCTCGGCCTGCGCGACCGCCTCTGCCTCGTGACCGGTTCGACCGGTGGGATCGGCCGCGAGACGGCGCGCCTCCTGACCGCAGAGGGTGCGCGCGTCGCGACCTGTGCGCGCAGCGCGGCGCCCGGCGTCGGCGAGGCTGTGCACGTGCGCGCCGACCTCTCCCGGCCCGGCGAGCCGGAGCGCGCGGTGGCCGAGGCTGCCGAGGCACTCGGCGGGCTGCACGTGCTGGTGAACAACGTCGGCATTGCCCGCCAGGCCAAGTTCGAAGAGGTGTCGGACGACGAGTGGGATGCGTACTGGCAGCTGAACGTGATGAGCTACGTGCGCGCGTCGCGGGCAGCGCTCCCGTATCTGCGCGGGTCCGGCGGCGCGATCGTGAACGTCTCGTCGACGGCGGGCAAGCGGCCGTCAACCGGTATGCCGCACTACTCGGTGACGAAGGCGGCCGTGCTGTCGCTCTCGCGGCTCCTGGCCGATCTGTACGCCAAGGACGGGATCCGCTGCAACGCCGTGACGCCCGGCCCGACCGCGACCGAGGCCTGGCTCGGCGAGGGCGGGCTCGCCGACCAGCAGGGCGGCGACCGGAACGCGGTGCTGGAGAAGGTCGGCGCCGGACGGCCGCTCGGTCGGCTCGCGACGCCCGAGGAGATCGCAGCCGTCGTCGTCTTCCTCTGCTCCGACCGCGCGAGCTACGTGACCGGCGCCGCGTGGAGCGCGGACGGCGGCACGGTGCCGATCATCATCTGAGGACGCCGCTCTGCCACACTGTCCGCCTGGCCCGGCTCCTGGTCCTCGCCGCGATCCTCGTCGCCACCGCCGTCGGAGGCACCGCCGACGCGTCCCGCTCGGTGGATCTCCGAGCCTACGACGCTGTCGGCACCTGGCTCGACATCTATGACCACGCCCAGTGGCGGCAGCCCGAGCACACCGTGACGTCCATGGCAGCGCACGGCGTCGACACGCTCTTTCTCGAGACCGGCAACTCCGGGCAGGCGAGCGACGTCGTCCGGCCCGCACAGCTCGGGCGGCTGGTCGACGCCGCGCACGACGCCGGCCTGCGCGTCGTCGCCTGGTACCTGCCGACGCTCCTCTATCCGGCACGCGATCTGCGGCGCGTCCTCGCAGCCGTTCGCTTCACGACCCCGATGGGAGGGCGCTTCGACTCGTTCGCGCTCGACATCGAAGCGAGTGACGTGCGCACCGTCTCCCTCCGGAACGACCGACTCGTCGCACTGTCCGCGGCGCTCCGGGCCGCGGTCGGCCCCGGGTACCCGCTCGGCGCGATCGTGCCCTCGGCGGTCGGCATGGAGCACCACCCGAAGTACTGGCCCGCGTTCCCGTACGCGGCGCTCGGCCACTCCGTCGACGTCTTCCTGCCGATGGCGTACTTCACGTACCGGGTCAAGGGCCGCGGCGCCAGCGCGCGGTACGTGCAGCGAAGCGTGGCGCTCTTGCGCGCCGGTGCCGGCGCGGGTGTCCCGGTGCACGTGATCGGCGGCGTCGCGGGCTCGGCGTCGATCGCGGACGTGCGGGGGTTCATGGACGCGGTCGCCCGCTGCTCGCCCGTCGGGTACAGCCTCTACGACTTCCCGATCACCTCCGCCGCCGCCTGGGCGGCACTCGGCGCCGGGCCAGGGACGGCGTCCGGCGCGTGCTCCGCGCCTCCGATTCCCTGAGTACGCTGGACGTCATGCCCGAGATCGCCGGGAACATTGCCGACGCGTTCGCCGAGCGAACGCGCTGGCTCGAGGAGCGCGCCCTCTCACCGCTTGCTGTCCGGTCGTACGAGACGCGCGGCCGCAGCCGGCCGGAGGAGGAATGCGCCGTCCGGACGCCCTTCCAGCGCGACCGCGACCGGATCGTCCACTCGAAGGCGTTCAGGCGCCTCAAGGGCAAGACGCAGGTGTTCATCGACCCCGTGGGCGACCACTACCGCACGCGCATGACGCACACGCTCGAGACCGCCGCGATCTCGCGCGTCGTCGCGCGCGCGCTGAGGCTGAACGAGGACCTCGTGGAGGCGATCGGGCTCGGGCACGACATGGGCCACACGCCGTTCGGGCACGCGGGCGAGGACGCGCTCGACGAGGTGTTGCGCGAGCGCTTCGGCCACCCGTTCCGCCACAACGAGCAGTCGTTCGCGATCGCCGAGCGTCTGAACCTGACGCAGGAGGTCTGCGACGGCATCCTCACGCACACCGGCGATCGCGAGCCCGCCACACTGGAGGGGAAGATCGTCCGCATCGTCGATCGCGTGGCCTACATCAACCACGACATCGACGACGCGATCCGGTTCGGGATCCTGAGCGAAGCCGACCTTCCGCGCGAGGAGATCGAGCTGCTCGGTCCCACCGGCTCGAAGCGCATCGACCGCCTCGTCCACGACCTCGTCGAGACATCGGAGGAGGCGGGCGACATCCGCCAGTCGGCCGACGTCGCCGAAGCCATGCTCTCGCTCCGCGCGTTCATGTTCGATCGCGTCTACCTCGGCCCGCAGGTCGAGCCGGAGCACCGCCGGGCGCGCGAGGTGATCCGCAGGATCTTCGACCACGTGATCGCGCGCGGAGACCCCGTGGACGACGCCGTCGACTACGTTGCCGGGATGACCGACCGCTTCGCGCTCACCTACGTCGAGACGCTCGGGTAGTGGCGCGGATCAAGCCCGAGTCGGTCGAGGCCGTAAAGGCCGCGGGCGACATGCTCGACGTCGTCGGCGCACGCACTCAGCTCCGCAAGGCCGGCGCCCGCTACACGGGCCGCTGCCCCTTTCATGAGGAACGGACGCCGAGCTTCTCGGTCAACGCCGTCGACAAGCTCTACTACTGCTTCGGCTGCGGCGCCGGCGGCGACCTGATCTCGTTCGTCAAGGAGACGGAGAACCTCGACTTCTCCGGCGCCGTCGAATGGCTGGCCGACCGCTTCCGGGTCGAGCTCGAGTACGAGGAGACGTCGCCGCGCGTGGAGGCCGAGAGGCGGCGGCGCGACCGGCTCGGCGAGCTGCTCGCGGCGGCAACGGCGTTTTACGAGCGCTGCCTGTGGGATTCGGCCGGCGCCGAGGACGCGCGGGCGTACCTCGCCGGGCGAGGGCTCGGCGAGGAGACCTGCCGCGCGTTCCGGCTCGGCTTCGCGCCGGGCGCGCAGACACTGGCGCAGAAGGCCCATGAGCGCGAGTTCACCGGCGAGGAGCTGCTCGCCGCCGGGCTCGTCAACCGCCGCGGCAACGATTACTTCTCGCAGCGCATCGTCTTCCCGCTCGCCGACGCCCGCGGGCGCGTGCTCGGCTTCCAGGCGCGCAGGCTGCGCGAGGACGATCCGCTGCAGGCCAAGTACGTGAACTCGCCCGAGAGCGACAGCTTCCAGAAGGGCGCCATCCTCTACGGGCTCGACCTCGCCCGCGGGGCGATCGCGAAGCAGGACCGCGCCGTCGTCGTCGAGGGGAACACGGACGTGATCGCCCTCCGCCAGGAAGGGATGGAGCCGGTCGTGGCGTCGATGGGCACCGCGCTCACCGACCGGCATCTGCGCCAGCTCTCGCGGCTGACGCGCAACGTCTGGCTCTGCTTCGACGGCGACGCGGCGGGCGAGGCTGCGACCCTCCGCGGCATGGAGCTGGCGGCGGAGCAGGGGTTCGTGATCAAGGTGATCACGCTGCCGTCGGATGCCGACCCCGCCGACCTGGCGGCCGGCTTCGAGCAGCGTCTCGCCTCTGCGGAGCCCTATCTCGTCTACCGAGTGCGGATCGAGATCGACCGCGCGGCAGACCGGCAGGAGGCGTTCGTTCGGGTGCGGGAGCTTCTCGGCAAGGCCGAGGATTCGCCCGACCACCAGGACGCGGTCCGCCTCGCTGCCGACCGGCTCGACCTGCCGGCCGACCTCCAGGCCGGGCTCGCCTCCCGCACGCGGGCGGCGACCGGCACGATCTCGCCCAAGGTCCTCGAAGCGGGTGACCGCCTCGAGCGGGACACGCTCGCAGGCTGTGTCGCGCACCCGCAGCTCGTGACGTCGCTCGCGGAGCTCGAGGCCGAGGCGTTCGACTCCGAGCGCCACCGTGCGCTGCGCTCCCACCTCGTGCAGGGCGGCGAGCCGCCGGAGGAGCTCCTGCCGCTAATCGCGGAGCTCGACGCGCGCGCGGTCGCGGAGAAGATCGACGAGCGCACGGCCAAGGAGCTCCTGCTCCGGCTGACCGAGCGGGACCTGCGCCGCGAGCTCGCGCGCACGAACGGCGACCTCTCGCGGACGCTCGAGCTCCAGGAGAAGCTCGAGCGCGTCCGCAGGGCGCTCGAAGCCCTGTCGTAGGCTACGCTTGCGGCGCGGGAGCCCCTGGCGGGGGCTGAGAGGCGGCCACGAGGCGCGCGACCGCAGAACCTGATCTGGGTCATGCCAGCGAAGGGAGAGCAGTTGTGAGCGATCCACTCGTCATCGCCGGCCGAGAGCTCCGCTCGCGGCTGATCACGGGCACGGGCAAGTACCCGTCGCTCGAGGTCATGCGCGACGCCGTCGTCGCCTCCGGCTGCGAGCTCGTGACCGTCGCTGTCCGGCGGATCGACCTGGACGAGGTCGGGGAAGCGATCACGGACTGGCTCCCTGAGGGCGTGGGACTGCTCCCGAACACGGCCGGCTGCCGGACGGCGGAGGAGGCGGTGCGCGTCGCGCGGCTCGCGCGCGCCGGCGGTCTGCCCGACTGGATCAAGCTCGAGGTCATCCCCGACCCGCGGTACCTGCTGCCGGACGGCGAGGAGACCCTGCGTGCAGCGGCACAGCTCGTCGACGAGGGATTCACGGTGCTGCCGTACGTCATGCCCGACCCCGTGCTGCAGCGCAAGCTCGAGGCGGCGGGTTGTGCGACCGTGATGCCGCTGGCTGCGCCGATCGGGTCCGGCCGCGGCCTCAAGCTGCGCCATACGATCGAGATCATGATCGAGCAGGCCGAGGTCCCCGTCATCGTCGACGCCGGCCTCGCCGCGCCGTCGCAGGCGGCCGAGTGCATGGAGCTCGGCGCCGACGGGGTGCTCGTCAACACCGCGATCGGGCTCGCGGGCGACCCGGTCGCGATGGCGCGCGCGTTTGCCCTCGGCGTCGAGGCCGGGCGGGCGGCGCACCACGCCGGGCTGATCGACGAGTCGCGGGAGGCGCGGCCGTCCAGCCCGATCACGGGCCTCGTCACGTCGTGAGGATCCTCTGCAACGGCAAGGAGCTCGAGGTCGAGCCGGCCGCGACGGTGTCGCGCCTGCTCGGCGAGCTCGGCGTCGAGGGACCCTACGCGCTCGTCGAGCGGAACGGCGAGCCGGTCGAGCGGGAGCGCTACGACCGCGTCTCGCTCGAGGAGGGAGACCGGATCGTTGTCGCACGACCCGTCGCCGGCGGCTGACCCTCCCAGGCTCTACCTGATCACCGCGGCCCGGCCCGACCTGGCCGAGTTCCTCGCGGCAGCCGTCCGCGGCGGCGTCGACCTCGTCCAGCTTCGCGACAAGCAGCTTCCCGACCCCGAGCTCGTGCCCGCGCTGCACGAGGCCCGGCGGGTCACGATGCGCCTCGGCGTGCCGCTCGTGGTCAACGACCGCCCGGATCTCGCGGCACTGGTCGGTGCCGACTACGTGCACGTCGGCCAGGACGACCTCCCGGTCGACGCGGCACGGCAGTTCGGCGTCCCGGTCGGGCTCTCCACGCACGCACCGGAGGAGATCGACGCCGCGGAGGCGGACTACATCGGGGTCGGTCCCGTCTACGCGACACCCACGAAGGAGGGCCGACCCGCCGTGGGGCTCGAGCTCGTGCGCTACGCGGCCGCGAACGCGCGGCAGCCGTGGTTCGCGATCGGAGGGATCGACGAGACGAACGTCGCAGCGGTCGTCGCAGCCGGCGCGCGGCGGATCGCTGTCGTGCGCGCGATCGGCGACGCACCGGACCCCGAGGCCGCCGCGGCTCGCCTCGCCCGAGCACTCGTGTAGAGGGTCGCAGCGCTCGGTACACTGACCGGCGCCGCTTGACGGCCGGTCCCCGGTAGCTCAATTGGCAGAGCATCCGGCTGTTAACCGGAGGGTTGTTGGTTCGAGTCCAACCCGGGGAGTCGAGGAAATCGAAGCCATGCGGAAATCGCACGGTTGAGCGGGACGAGTGTGCCGGGGGTGCCGTGAAAGCGCACCGCGTGCATACCCCGGTGCATACCTCGGAATCTCGCCAGCCGTGGCAACATAGGCAGGCCTTGGCTGAACAACTCCCCGACACGCTCACGGCCAAGCAGGCCGAGGTCTGGGATCTGTACTCGCGAGGCATGAGCGCGCGATCGCTTGCGATCTACCTCGGCATCAGCCGCTCAGCCGTTCGTGATCGGATCGCGAGCGCCAAAGAGAAGCTCGAGGCCGCGGCTCGCGCCGAGCGGGAGCAGTCGTAGGTTCGAGGGCTACCGGCTGTGAAAGCCGGTTGCGAAGTTCCACTTGGGATGCTCCCTGCGCAGACGAGCCAGGTGTGCATCCCACTCCGCCGGGGGGAGGATCGACGGGGCGTCGAGCGAGACGATCTCGTCGCGGATGGCGAACCCCCAGCTAAAGCCCAAGATGGCGCGAGCTTCCAATCCACGCTCGGCTGGAGCGATGAAGCACAGAAAGCTCTGTCCAGTCCAATCCAAGGAGGAACGGTGCGATCGCGAAGGCGCGTCGAACAGCGTCGGGGCGAAACCGAACCAGCAGAACGGGTGGTCAAGCTGCCGAGCGGCTCGAACGGGTCCAACTCGAACTGCGTGCCGCCGCTGGCGCCGTCGGTCGACCTGACCAGCTGGATCCAGCCAAGGGCGGCCATGTAGCCGCGTCCGCGATAGGTGACCGTCGCCGTGCAGACCGGGAAGTCTCTCGCTGCCGGGGCGCAGCCGAGCGTCTCCGGGTCTTGATTCGATTCGAGGGTGACCTCGACCCATCCAGGGAGGTCGTTCAACATGAAGTCCAAGAACACGCAGCATCGTAATTCAGGCACGGTTCACATGGCGTCGCAGAATGCGGAACGGCGGCATCGCCTTTTTCTCGCGGCGAGCTAGCCGGGTCGCCAGCCTGCCGCCCGCGTTCACGATGCCGACCTACCCCTCCCGTCGCTGTCGATCAACTTGAGGTATCGCACGCCGGGAAGCGGGGTGAAGCCGAAGGCCACATATGCCGCCCGCGCAGGAGCGTGCCCAGGATCGCCTCCCGTGCCGACGGCGGCAATGTCCATCCCACACGCACGCATGTGGTCGATTGACCGATCCATCAGCAGCGTCGCGATCCCGCGCCGGTGAAAGTCAGGATCCACGGCCATGATGTCGATGACGCCCATCCGCTCATGGAACGCGTTCAGTGCAACCGCGGAGAATCCGACCGGGCGTCCATCGACGACGGCAACGAACACGGCAAGTTCGTCGCTCGTACAACTCGACCTCACCGCCTCGGCCTGAATGTCCTTCCAGTCCGTCGGGTGCAATCGAAAGAAGATCGCATCACCGAGGACCTGTCGAAACGAGGCGAAGATCGGCTCCCACGCCCTCAACGAGAACTCGACGATGGCGTCGAGGTCACTCCGCTCGAAGTCGCGAACCTCTACCTGCGGACGCGTTGCCAAGCCGAGACCGTACCGACGACGGGTTCCCCGATCGGACGCAACTGGGTCAGCTTGGGTAGATGCCGCTGAGCCTCTGTCCTTTCCGCCCTTTGCAGCTTCGGTGGGCGGGCGCCAGGTTCCAGATCTCGTCGCTGCCGCCGCGAACGCGGGGGATGACGTGGTCGGCCACGAACGGGTCGTCTGGCCGTGGGCCGTCGCCGCAGAGGGTGCAGTAGGTCGCTGCCTCGACTACGCGCTTCGCGTTCCGCGTGTAGGTGCCCGACTGTCGCGGCAGCGCGTGGGCTGGGCAGCGCGGGCCGTGTGCTGGGCGTCCGCAGACGACACAAGCTTTCAGTCTCTTCACGAGCGTCTCAGACCCAGATTAGGCGTGCTCCTCTATACGACGCCGATGAAGTCCGGTCAGACCGATCCAGGGATAGGTGTGCGGCCTGCCTGGGCCGTGACATTCGCGGACGCGGTCACCTGAGTCCGCCGAGTGAGGCTCGCCAAAGAGGAGCACTCTCGCTTAGACGACAGTTCCAGTCCGTAGCCCTGGCTACACGCTGCTCGACGCCTCCGGGAGTTCGGCGTCGGACGCGAGTGCGATCGGATCGTCCAGGCTCCGGTTTCGGGCGACGTAGATGGCGAACGGCGCCGACCCGACCAGGTATCCGGCCGCGGCGATGACGAAGACCATTCTTGCCCCGACCGCGTTGATCAGTGGACCGGCGGCGATCTGGCCGAACGGCCCGGTGAGGAACATCACCCCTATCGCGGCGGACAGCACCTTGGTACGGAGCGCCACGGGTGTGCGCGTCGTGATGAAGGTGAAGATCGGCGCGCCGGTCAGCGGCCCGACGAACCCCTGCAGGACCAGCACAGCGGCGACCCCGGCAGCGGGGAGAGGAATCCCGAGCAGCAGCTTCGGGATCGACGCGAGCAGGAATCCTGCTGCACCGGCCCGCAGCGCCCCGAACCGGCGCACGACGACCGGGACGACGGGCATCCCGAGCAGTGCTCCAGCGCCCATCGCGGCGTAGAAGACGCCTGCGATACGGGCGTTCTGGTCGTAGTCGGAATACGCGAACACGGGCAGCGTCGTCGTGAACAGCGTGTAGAAGAACTCCATCGTCAACATGCTGATGCAGAGGACGACGAGCGGCCTGCTTCGAAGGATGTACCTGACACCGGTGAGCAGCCCGCGCTCCTCGGCCTCGGCCACCGGCTTCCTTCGCGGCACGAACAAACCGACGGCGATCGCGGCGACTCCGAAGGTGGCAGCATCGACGTACAGCACGTTCGGCGCGCCGAGTGCAGCGATCAGGACGCCCGCCAGGGCTGACCCGACGAGGGGCGCAGTCGATTGCGCGCCTTCGATGTATGCGTTCACGCGAGCGACGAGGCTCTCCTCGTCGCCGATCACCTCGGCCAGGATCAGACGCTGCGCGGGCATGTGCGCCGCCGTGAAGACGCTCGTGAGGGCGACCAGCACGACGAGCAGCGGGAACGACAGCGCGTCGAGGCTGTAGAGCGCAGGGATGGCGGCAAGCAGCGGGAATCGCGCCGCATCTGCGATCACCATCGTCTGCCTTGCCCCGATCCGGGCGATCAGCGAGCCCGCCGGGAGGGGCAGCGTGACGAACGGGATGCTCCCGATTCCGAGAACGAGCCCCAGCTTCGTCGCCGACCCGGTCGTCACGAGGACGAACCAGGGCAGCGCCAACACGGTCATCGACGAGCCGATCGACGACACCACTTCCGCAGCCACGATCGCGCGAATCTGAGTCGAACTAGCCCTGCTCACTGAGCAGCGCCAAGCTCGTGACGACTCTCCACTTCCAGTGACCTCCAAGCCGAAGAACGAACAGGACTGACCGCGAACATCGATCGCGGCCACACAGGCCCTGAGGTCAGACAGTCGTAGTCGTCACGCGCTGAAGAGTAGTCGCTGCGCGACCGTCACGAGCGGCAAGCCCACGTCGAAGTCTCGCCCACCCATGGCCTGTCAAGGGACATTCCACCACGCTGGCGCAGGCGACGGGTCTGTAACTAGGAGGGCTTGGCGATTCGATTGGCGAAACGCTTGCTCAAAGTCGAGGATCTCGTCCCTGAGTCCCACTTTCCTGCGCCCTCCGGTGAACACAGGGTCCAAGGCCGGGGCGCAGACGTTCGCATTGCCGCACGTACGAACCACGCTGGTGATGGCCGTCGACGCTGACACGACCTTGGCGCCGGACGCGATCGAGAAGCTGCTCGGTGTGATGGGCGATGAGGACGTTGCGGCGGCGTGCGGGTTTGTGCTCCCGCGGCATGTGCGCACACTCTGGGAGCGTGCTCGTTATGTCGAGTATCTGTTTGCGTTCAGCTTCTTCAAGCAGATCCAGGACTACTACGAGAAGCCGTTCATTTCGTCCGGCTGTTTCTCGGTGTATCGAACGGAAGTCCTGCGGGGAGTGGGGGGCTGGTCGACGCGGACGATGGCCGAAGACATGGACTTGACGTGGAGTCTCTATCGGGCTGGTTGGAAAGTGCGGTTCGTGCCGGAAGCGTTCTGCTATCCAATCGAGCCGCACAACCACGTCTTCATGCGTAAGCAGCTGAAACGCTGGTCGCACGGGTTCGTTCAGAACGTGCGGCTGCACTGGCGCGGGATTCTGGACATCGGTTATCTGCGCTCGCTGGTGGCGATCGCATGCTACGACGCGCTGATCGCGTCGTTCGCGTTCCTGATCTTGCTGCCCGTGCTCGCCATCCTCGTCAGCCCCTGGTTTCTTCTCGGTTACGTGCTCGATGCGCCCGCGGTGATCGTCCCGGTCGCGTTGGCCGGATCGCATCGAGGCGAGCTTCGCCGGGCCCTGGCGAGCTTTCCATGCTTCTACGTGTTGCGGATCTTGAACGCGATGATGATGTTGAAGGCGATCTGGCTCGAGGGCCCGATGCGCCGGCCGTTGCTCGTGTACGAGAAGGGACACTGATGACGGCAGGACTTCCCGGAACCGGCATCGGCGGCCTTTTCTTCATCCTGTCGGCGTTCTTCATGATCGTCGTCGAGCTACAGCGGACGATCCGGGGCAAGAGCAGCCTCGCCCGCTGGCGGATGGTCGGCCGCCACGCGGCGGTGGCAGCAGCAATGGTTGCCGCCGTCACGGCCACGATCTGGATCGTCCACCGCCTCCTGTTTCCAGCCGCAAGCGAAGCCGAGGGCACCGGCGGCAAAGCTGCTTCCGGCCTCACCCACGAAATCGTGCCGTTCTCGCCCGTCCTGATCACGCTGGCCGTACTCATGCTGGTGCTTCTGACGAGTTACCTCGCAAAGTTCGTGTTCCGCACCACGACGCCCGCGACCCCAGGCGCGCCCCGCGACGCGACGGTCCCCGCCGCTCAGCCGCCGCCTCGAACCGCCGCAGAGCCGCTCCTGGCAACAAGCTCGCAGCCAAAGACGATGATCCAGGTCTGCGCGCAGCCAGGCTGCGAGACCCTCTCCCTCGGCACGCACTGCATCGACCACGAGCCGAACCGCCCCGTGCGAGTATTCCCGCGAGGGCGACCATGGCCACAGATGCCCCTCCCGGCCGAACCTGCCACAGCAGTCACAGACTGAAAGCCCGCCCGGAGACTGACTGCAGTCGCCTCATGCGGGCGAGCCTGCGCAGGTCTGATCTGTGAAAGGGACAGGACCGGACGACGAACGAGGCGCATTGGAGCTGCAGAGACTCGACCACGTGTCGCTGAACGTCGGTGATCGAACGAGGTCGATCGCGTGGTACCGCGACGTGCTCGGGCTCGAGCAGCGCAACCAGCCGACCGAGGACGCCGAGCCGGTGTTCATGGGCGAGTTCGGGAGGTGCATCGCGCTCTTCCAGGCGCAGTCGCCGGCGCCGGAGCGACCGTCCGAGTCCGTTGGCCTCCGCCACGTCGCCCTCGCCGTCGCCGACCTCGACCGCGCACAGGAGCACCTACGCAGCCACGGCGTCGACTTCCGCTTCGAGGATCACGGCAACGCGCACTCGCTCTACTTCCGCGACCCGGACGGGCACACGATCGAGTTGACGAGCTACGTGAGCTGACCAGCGGCCGCGGCACGAGCCCTTGCCAGCGCGGCAGGTATGCCACAAGCTCACGATTGCGGAGACGGGAAGGCGCGCCTGTTCGCCGACAGTGGTGCCGGTGGAAAGCACCCGATTTGCGGGGGGCTATAGTCCAAACCGGGGAGTCAGACGAGAAGAGCGCCGCGCGCGCCCTCTATTAGCAGCGTATTAGCTCTCCCGCGAAGGCTAGGGAATCACCGACGAAGGGAGCTCCGTCAATGCAGGTCGCCGGTCGTCTCGTCTCGGGCCGCACGTCGCGCCGCCTGGTCGTCTCCACGCTGCTCCTCGGAGCGCTGGCAGGAACAGCCCTCGCCTTCCAGGGCACCGCTTCATCGGCCGTGTCCGCGACGGCCAGGCTCGACCACCCGCACGGCATCGCCGCGCAGCCCAGAGCCGGCTATCGGAAGCTCGACTCGCGGCTCGCCGGGCTTGTCGACTCGAGGCTCCGCGCGTTCCCGTCCTCAAGCGGCTGGCGAGCCGCCTCGGTGCCCGCCGTGAAGGACGGCAAGGTGCTCGTCGAGATCGACGCGAGCCGGCCCGCCGCCGCCCGCAAAGCCGTCGCCCGGCTCGGCGGCACCGTGAACGCGTACTTCCGCAGCCTGATCGAGGCGCGCGTCCCGAAGACCGCGCTCGGCGCCCTCTCACGGCAAGGCTCCGTCAAGTTCGTCCGCCCGCCCGCGCGCGGCCAGGCCGACGACGTCCGCGGCGAGGAGGTCGAGGCGAGCCTCGCCTCGGCGGTGCATGCCCAGGGAATCACCGGCAAAGGCACGAAGGTCGCGATCATCGACGGCAGCTTCAACGGTCTCGCCGCCCGTCAGGCATCGGGCGACCTGCCCCGCAACGTCGTCACGCAGGACTTCTGCGGCGGCGAGCTCGGGAGCGGGGAGGGACACGGCACGGCCGTCGCCGAGATCGTCCACGAGATGGCGCCGGACGCGCAGCTGTACCTGGTCTGCTTCGACAACCTCGTGTCCCTGGCCGCGGCCGAGGCCTACGTGAAGAACCAGGGCATCAAGATCGTCAACTTCTCGGTCGAGTTCTTCAACACCGGCCGGGGCACGAACGACGCGGGTGACCCGCTGGACGCGATCGTGGCGGACGCCCGCGCGAACGGGATCCTGTGGGTCAACTCGGCCGGCAACGACGCGTACACACACTGGGCTGGGACGTTCGTCGACGCGGACGGGAACGGCTACCTGGACTTCGCTCCGTCGGACGATGGCAACACGTTCCTGTGGCCGGACGGGCTCGTCGTCTGCGGGTTCCTCCGCTGGGACGAGTGGCCCTCCGCGACGTCGGACTTCGACCTGATCCTGTTCGACTCGGCGTCGGGGCAGATCATCGCCTCGTCGACCGACGTGCAGAACGGCAGCCAGCCGCCGGTCGAGCAGACGTGCGCCCAGAACGCGAGCGGCATCACGCAGCGGGTCGCCTGGGGCATCCGCGGCACCCACGTCGTCAGCTCGCCGCACCTCGACTTCGCGTCGACTCCGATCCCGGCGCCGTACCTCCAGTACCAGACCGCGGCCGGCAGCATCGGCGACCCGGCCTCGTCACCGTCCGCGTTCGCCGTCGGCGCCCTCTGCTGGCAGAACAACGTGCTCGAGGGCTACAGCTCGCAGGGCCCGACAACCGACGGCCGCCTCAAGCCGGACATCTCCGGCCAGGACAGCGTGTCGTCGGCGACCTTCGGGCCGTTCGCCTCCTCCTGCCCGTCGGGCTTCGCCGGGACGTCGGCCTCGTCACCCGAGGTCGCGGGCGCAGCGGCGCTCGTCAAGCAGGCGAATCCGAGCTTCACGGCCGCGGAGATCCAGTCGTTCCTGGAGAAGAACGCGACCGACATCGGCGCCGCAGGCCCGGACGACCAGACCGGCGCCGGCGCGCTCCACCTGCCGACCATCGCGGTCGCGAAGGACACGGTCAAGCCGAAGGCGAAAGCGCTTCCGAGCAGCGGGCAGCGCGGCCACATCGTGAAGCTCCTGTCGCGGGTGTCGGACGACTCGGGCCAGGTGAAGATCCGCGACCAGGTCAAGCAGAACGGCCACGTGATCAAGACGCTCTCGACAAACGGCTTCGTCGCGGCGGAGACACCGTCGCTGGGCTACTTCAGCTGGAAGGCAGGGCCGAAGCTGAGCGGGACGATCACGCACTGCGTCCGCGCGCAGGACCGGACAGGGAACCTCAGCGCGACCAACTGCGCCCGGGTGAGCCTGCGCCGCTGACCGGGCAAACGACCTCCGGAAAAAGCGAAGACCCGCTTGGGCAGGCGACCGGCGGGTCTTCGATTCCGGTCGCCTCGGGCTGTGACTCGCCGGAGGGATGAAGGCTCGTCACAAGCGGCCGGAGAGTTCAAGGCTAGGCGCGGCCACCTGGAGGCGGCATCCTCCGATCGGTTGACCCGCAGGATGACGCTCCCCACGGCCTTAGAGTTGCGCGGATGAGCACCGGACACGTGTCGAGACGGCGGTTCCTGCTCGGAAGCGCCGGCGCGATCGGGGCTCTCGGCCTGTCCGCCAGGGCCTCCGCGGCCCCGCTTGCCCTGCCGGCGCCCGCCCGTTCCGGGATCGACCACATCGTCGTCGTGGTGATGGAGAACCGCTCCTTCGACCACCTCCTCGGCTGGCTGCCGGGCGCCGACGGCAAACAGGACGGCCTGGCATATACGGACAAGCAGGGGGTCGCGCACAGCACGCATCCGCTCGCGCCCGACTTCCAGGGCTGCGGCTTCGCCGACCCCGACCACAGCTACCTCGCGAGCCGGGTCGCGTACGACAAGGGCAAGTGCGACGGCTTCCTCCGCGCGGGCAAGAACGACCTGTACGCGATTGGCTACTACACGCAGCGCGACCTCCCGTTCCTGGGCGCCGCGGCTCCGGCGTGGACGGCCTGCGACCGCTACTTCGCGTCGATCATGGGCCCGACGTTTGCGAACCGCATGTACCTCCACTGCGGCCGCACCGACCGCACCACCGACCTCCCGGTGCCGAGCCGGCTGCGGACAATCTGGGACCTCCTGGCCCAGCGCAAGATCTCGGGGCGCTACTACCGGCACAACTTCTCCTTCCTCGGGCTCTGGGGGTCGAGGTACTCGCGGATCACGCTCTCCTGGGCCGACTTCGTCCGCGACTGCCGGACCGGCCGTCTGCCGGCCGTCTCCTACGTCGACCCCGCCTACACGCTGCCGATCCTCGGTCCCGGCAACGACGACCATCCGCCATCGGACATCCGGGCGGGGGAGTGGTTCATGTCGCAGGTCTACACGGCCGTGACGACGAGCCCGGCCTGGCCGCGGACGCTGCTCGTGTTCACGTTCGACGAGTGGGGCGGCTTCTTCGAGCACGTGCCGCCGTCGCACGCGCCGGACGTCAACCCGTTGTACACGCTCCGTGGCTTCCGCGTGCCGACGCTGCTCGTCTCTCCGTTCGCCCGCCGCGGCCATGTCGACCACACGGTCTACGATCACGCGTCGATCGTGAAGCTGATCCGCTGGCGGTTCGGCCTGCCGGCGCTCTCCGTCCGCGATGCCACGGCGGCCAACCTGGCGTCGGCGCTCGACTTCTCCCGCCGCGACCTCCGAGCACCGACCTTCGCGGTGCCGAGGGTCGTGACGAGCAAGCCCTGCCGCTCGTAGCGGCCCGCCTGTGCTCTCGGCGAGGACGGGCTCGCACCCCCTGCTAGGCTCGAAACGCCCGCTCCAGGCGGGCTTTTCCGTGACGAGACAGCTCCGATGACGCTTCGCCGGCGCCTGCCTGCGGCGCTCCAGCAGCGCGACTACGCGCTCCTCTGGATTGCGCTCGTCGTCATGGGCTTCGCGACGCAGATGGCCGTGGTGGCCATCGGCTGGCAGGTCTACTCGATCGACCACGACCCGTTCGACCTCGGCCTGATCGGCCTGGCCGAGTTCCTGCCGCTGCTCGTGCTCGCGCTGCCCGCCGGGCAGATCGCCGACCACTTCCCGCGCCGTTTCGTCTTCGCCTTCTCGCTCGTCATCGAGACGGGCGTGCTCCTGGCGCTCGTGATCGTCAGCCTGGAAGGCGCGACCCAGCTGTGGCCGTTCCTCGCGCTCGCGGTCGCGACGGGGATTGCGGGATCGCTCGGCGCGCCCTCCGGCCGGGCGCTGCCGACAGAGGTCGTCGCGTCGGAGCTGCTCCCGAGCGCGATGGCGTTGCGCTCGATCGCGGGCCAGGCGGCCGTCATCGGCGGCCCCGTGCTCGGCGGCGTGCTGTTCACGATCCGCCCGGAGCTCGTTTACGGCGTGGCTGCCGCCATGCTCCTCGTCGGCCTCTCCTGCGTGCTCGCGCTCGGACCGCCTCTCGTTCCGCGGAGGCGGCCGGAGCCCGCACCACGGTGGGAGACGCTGCTCGCCGGGATCGGCTTCATCCGCCGCACGCCGGTGATACTCGGTGCGATCTCGCTCGACCTCTTCGCCGTCTTGTTCGGCGGCGCGGTCGCACTGCTGCCCGTCTTCGCGAAGTCGATCCTGCACATCGGGCCGGCAGGCCTCGGCGTGCTGCGAAGCGCGCCCGCCGTCGGAGCGCTCGTCGCAGGGATCATTCTCGTGCGACGGCCGCTCGGGCATCGCACCGGAAGGACGCTCCTCGGCGTCGTCGCGCTGTTCGGGGCGAGCATGGTCGTGTTCGGGCTGTCTCGCTGGTTCGCGCTGTCGCTGATCGCGCTCGCGGTCAGCGGCTTCGCGGACATGATCAGCATGAACATCCGCTCCACGACCGTCGCGCTCGCGACGCCCGATCCGCTGCGCGGGCGCGTGAACTCCGTCGAAGGCGTGTTCATCTCCGCGTCGAACGAGCTCGGGGCGTTCGAGTCCGGCCTCGCCGCAGCCCTGATCGGAGCCACCCCGGCCGTCGTGGCGGGCGGTGCGGTGACCATCGGCATCGCCGCGATCTGGCCGCGCTTCTTCCCCGAGCTCGCCCGGGTCGACCGGCTCGAAGACGTGCGACCGGAATGGGAACCGGCCTGACCGGGTAGCGCACCTACGTGCGACCGACGCTCCCGGTCATCGTGACACTGTCCGTGCTGGCCGTGTCGGCCTGCGGCTCGCAGAGCCGGGAGGCAGCTCAGCAAACCGCGCCGCGCCTGCCGCCTGCGGTCGCAGCCGCGCTTGCAACACGCAGCGACGCGCTGGCGAGCGCTCTCCGACGAGGCGATGCCTGCGGGGCGAGAATCCAGGTGCACGGGCTCGAGCGCCAGACCCGGCTCGCCATCGCCGCCGGGCGTGTCCCGCCCATGTACCGTGCACGCCTGGTCGCGGCCACGACGCGGATCGCCGCCCAGATGCCGCGCTGTCTGCCGCGGCCAATTCCGCCCCCGGTTGCGCCTTCGCCGGCTGAGAGAAAGCATCCCGCGCGCGGTTCGGAAGGACAGCACGGCAAGCCGGACAGGCCGAAGAAGCACGACCACGGAGATGAACAGTGACGACGCAGACGGTCTGCGGCGACCGGTACGAGCTCCGCGACGTGATCGGGAGCGGCGGGATGGCGCTCGTCTATCTCGCTCGCGACCGCAAGCTCGACTCCCTGGTGGCCGTCAAGCTTCTCGCCGACAACCTCTCTGCCGATCCCGAGCTCCGCGAGCGGTTCCGGCGCGAGGCCGAGCTGGCCCGGCGCCTCTCGCATCCGAACGTCGTCCGCGTGCTCGGCAGCGGCGAGACGGATGGTCGGGCCTTCATCGTTCTCGAGTTCGTCGAATGCGGCAATCTCGCCGAGGAGCTGGCGCGCGCCGGGCCGCTCTCGCGGGAGCGAGTCGCGGAGCTCGGCGCCCAGGCGGCCGCCGGCCTCGCGCACGCGCACGAGCGCGGGCTGGTCCATCGCGACGTCAAGCCGCAGAACCTCCTGCTGGCCGCCGACGGCACGCTCAAGGTCTCGGACTTCGGGATCGCGCACGCCGTCGACGGCACGCGCCTGACTGCGATCGGGTCGGTGCTCGGCACGGCTGCGTACCTCGCGCCCGAGCAGGCGCGGAGCGAGGAGACGACGGCCGCATGCGACGTGTACGCGCTCGGCGTCGTCCTCCGCGAGCTCTCGGGCGGCACGCCCGACGACCTACAGGGCCTGGTCGGGGCCTGCCTGCGGGACGATCCCGCGGCGCGGCCGACCGCGCGCGAGGTGGAGCTCGTCCTGCGCGGCGAGCGCGAGGCGCCGACGCGGCGGCTGCCCTCGGCGCCGGCGGCGCCGACGTCGGTGATGCGGCGTCCCCGAAGCAGGCGGGCGCGGACGCTCGTAGCCGCGGCAGCCTGCGCGGTCGCGGTCGCCCTCGCCATCGGAATCGGCATCGGCGCAGGCGCGGGCGGTAGAGGAGCGCCTGGGCATGAGCCGGCCGTTGTGCCACCGATTCCGCGTGCCGCGACGCCTGCTGCTTCGGCGCAGGCGTTCGCTCGCTGGCTCCGCGCGCGCTCGCGCTAGGCCGCGGCCGAGAGCTGCGCGCAGATCGCCGTCGCATCGAGCGGCAACACGAGCAGTTCGAGCGGCGGCCGGTGCAGGAACTCGTGGACGACGAGCAGATCGTCGGCGTCCTCGGGGGCATACGACGGATCGCACGCCATCACAGTGCGCGCCTCCGCGACGCCGGACTCGATCTCGACCCGGGCGCCCCCGCCCGGCGGCAGTGTCCGCACCGAGCACACGCGGCCGCCGGCCACGAAGAACGCGCGCCGCCAGCCGGGGTCGCCCGCAGGGGCCACCAGGCAGCGGCACTCCCGGCGCAGGCGCTCGAGCCGCTGGAGCTGGCCGATCACGGCCTCGAGCGCCGAGATGCGGTCGCGGAGCCGCGCAGCGTCCTCGTAGCGCAGGCACGCGGCCAGGTCGGTCAGCTTGCGCCGCAGTCGCGGGAGCGGGCCGCCGCTCAGCAGCAACGCGAGCTCGTGCTCGGACGCGCCGTCGAGCGCGCGTGCCGCCCGCTCGGCGCGGCGGCGGCCGCGGATCGGCCCGAGAGCGCCCGGCGTGGACGAGACGACGAGCCGGTCGCCGCGCCGGCGCAGGTAGACGTACCGATCCGGCCTGACATTGCGCGCGTTCGCCGGGGGCCGCAGCTCCCGGATCAGCCGGAGCTCCTCGAGCCCTGCCTCGAGCTCGCTGCCGAGGACACGCCACTCGATCCGGTCGACGGCTCCGAGCGCGGCCTCCACGGCGGGCCGCTGGCGGTCGGAGCGGAAGTACGAGCGCAGGCGGGCGCGCAGGTCGCGCGCGCGGCCGACGTAGAGCACGAGCTCGTTCCGGTCGCGAAAGAGGTAGACGCCGGGCCGCGCGGGCGCGCCGTGCGCGAGCGAGCGCTTGGCGTAAACGCGCCGCGTGCGGGGAGCCGCCAGCTCGTGGAGGTCCGACAGCGTTCGCGCGCCTCGCTCCTGCGCCTCGCCGATCAGGCGCACGAGCACCTCGGCGGTCGCGAGCGCGTCCGGGAGCGCCCGGTGGCAGGGCTCGGCAGAAGTCCCGTAGAAGTGCGCGAGCGAGGCGAGTCCGACTCGACGAAGGCGGCCGCCGAGCAGCCGGCGCGCGAGGGCGGCCGTATCCAGCGTGGGAGCTCCGAGTCGCCGGCCCGTCATCCGCTCGAGCTGCCGGTCGAGGAACGAGACGTCGAAGCGGGCGTTGTGCGCCACCAGCGTTGCGTCGCCGGCGAAGGTGAGGAACGCGCGCATCGACGCGCCGATGCCCGGTGCGCGGCGGAGCTCCTCGTCATGGATGCCCGTAATGGCGTGGATGGGAGCGGGGAGGGGGACGCCGGTGCGGACGAGGGTCTGGAACGTCTCCCCGAGCTCGAGCGATCGTACGCGGACGGCGCCGATCTCGCAGATGCGCGACGAGCGTGCAGAGAGGCCGGTCGTCTCCAGGTCGAGGACGACGAGCTCGGCCTCCTCGAGCAGCGGATCGTTCGGCGCGGAGACGAGCGCGATCGCCGAGCCGTGCCACGCGAGCCGCCCGTCCCCCTCGACCAGGTCGCCGACGAGCGACCGCGCGAGCCCGTCCGGTGCCGAGCGCAGCGCGAAGAGATGCGCCGCGGCCTCAGCCGGTGAGATCGGTCGCCGGCGCTCCTCCAGCAGCTCGACGAGCCGGTCGACGGCGTCGAAGGCCAGTTGCATGGCGGGTCATGCAACCAGAACGTATGTTCGCCGTCAAGCAGCCGGGGCTCGAGGGCCTAGACTCGCGCCATGGCGACCTGCGGCAGTTGCGGCCGCGAGAACCCGGCCGACGCCCGCTTCTGCAATTCCTGCGGCGCTCCTGTGGCCGAGACGTCGCTGTCGCGGGAGCAGCGGAAGGTCGTGACCGTGCTGTTCTGCGACGTGACGGGGTCGACGGAGCTCGGTGAGAGGCTCGACCCGGAAGCGTTGCGGTCGCTGCTGGCGCGGTACTTCGAGGCGATGAGGGGGATCGTCGAGCGGCACGGTGGTTCGGTGGAGAAGTTCATCGGGGATGCGGTGATGGCGGTGTTCGGGGTGCCGCTTGTTCACGAGGACGACGCGTTGCGCGCGTGCCGGGCGGCCCTGGAGATGCGCCAGGCGTTCGCAGGGTTGGGCGTCGAGGGGCGGATCGGAGTCAGCACGGGGGAGGTGGTGACCGGGACCGAGGAGCGGCTGGCGACCGGTGATCCGTTGAACGTGGCAGCGCGGCTGCAGCAGGCGGCGCTGCCGGGGGAGGTGCTGATCGCGCAGGCGACCCGTGCACTGGTCGGTGACGCGGTCGATGTCGAGCCGGTCGAGCCGCTGGTGTTGAAGGGCAAGAGCGAGCCGGTGCCCGCCCACAGGCTGTTCGGCGCACGAGCGGCGCCCGAAAGGCGGCACGACACGGTGTTCGTCGGTCGCGAGGGCGAGCTGGCGTTGCTGGGCGAGGCCTGGGGCCGAGCGCTCGCGGAGCGGCGCTGCGAGCTGGTCACCGTGATCGGCGAGGCGGGCGTCGGCAAATCCCGGCTGGTGGCGGAGGCGCTGGCGTCGATCGAAACGCGGGTCGTTCGCGGCCGGTGCCTCCCGTACGGGGTCGGGATCACCTACTGGCCGGTCGTGGAGGTGGTGAAGCAGCTCGGGGCGTTGCCCTCCGATCCGGGTGCCGCGGCGGCGATCCGCTCGGCGCTGGGGGAGTCGGATGAGGGCACGTCGGCGGAGGAGATCGCGTGGGCATTCCGCAAGCTGCTCGAGGAGCGGGCGCCGCTCGCCGTCGTGTTCGACGACGTCCAGTGGGGCGAGGAGACGTTCCTCGACCTGGTCGAGCACGTCGCCCTGCTCTCCGGCGGCGCACCGCTCCTGCTCGTTTCCATGGCCCGCCCCGAGCTGCTCGACATCCGTCCGTCCTGGCCGGTGTCGGTGCGGCTCGAGCCGCTGAGCGGTGAGGATGCAGCCAGCCTGATCGGGACCGGCGTGCCGGAGGAGCTGCGCGTGAAGATCGCCGACGCGGCCGGCGGCAACCCGCTGTTCATCGGCGAGATGCTCGCGATGACGCAGGAGGCCGGGAGCGAGGTCGAGGTGCCACCCACGCTGAAGGCGTTGCTGGCAGCCCGTCTCGACCAGCTCGATACGGGCGAGCGACGCGTGCTCGAGCGGGCCGCTGTGGAGGGCGAGGTCTTCCACCGCGGCGCCGTACAGGCGCTCGCTCGCGAGGAGCTCCAGGTGACTCCGCGGCTGGCCGCGCTCGTGCGCCGCGACCTGATCCGTCCGGACAAGGCGGAGTTCGCGGGTGAGAACGGCTTCCGCTTCCGACATCTGCTGGTCCGTGACGCCGCCTACGACGCACTCCCGAAAGCCACCCGGGCCGAGCTGCACGAGCGCTACGCGGGTTGGCTCGAGCAGATGACCGGCGATGGGACGCCCGGGTACGAGGAGATCGTCGGCTATCACTTCGAGCAGGCCTACCTCTACAGGACCGAGCTCGGCCTCGTCGACGATGCGAGCAGAGCGCTCGCGCGGCAGGCGGCGGAGCGCCTGGGCTCGGCCGGACACCGGGCGTTCGTCCGCGGAGACGTGGCTGCAGCCGTCAACCTGATCTCCCGTGCCGTTCCGCTCTTGCCGGCGGACGACCCGTCGCGGGTCGGCCTCGTCCCGAACGTCAGGGTCGTGCAAGGACTCAGAGGAGACCTCAGCTGGGCCGATCGCGTTCTGACGGAAGCCGTGGCGGCGGCGGTTGCCTCGGGCGATCGACAGGTGGAGGCGCACGCGCTCGTGCAGCGCGGGTTGCTGCGCCTGTTCACCCAGCCGGACGTCGCAGCGCAGGAGCTGATCGGCGTCGCCGAGCACGCGATCGCCGTCTTCGACGAGTTCGGCGACGAGCTCGGGCTCGCCCGCGCCTGGCGCCTCGTGGCCCAGGCGCACTATCTCGCCCGCCACGGAGGTCCGAGCGCCGAGGCTTCCGAGCGTGCGCTCGAGCACGGGCGCCTCGCCGGCGACCTGCTCGAACTGCGCGAGATCGTCGAATGGTTCTGCGTCGCCATGATGCTCGGGCCGATGCCGGCGATGGACGTCGCCACCCGCTGCGAGGCGCTGCTCGCGGACGCCCGACGTGACCCGATCCTCGAACCGACCGTCCTCGGCGTGCTTGCGAATGCCCAGGCGATGCAGGGCCGCATCGAGAAAGCAGAGGAGCTCGTCGCACGCTGGCGTGTCGCGGTGGCCGAGCTCGGTGACTCGATCTGGCTCCACGCCATCCACCTCGGATTCATCTGGCTCGCCGACGATCCCGTCGCCGCGGAGCGCGAGTTGCGGCCAGGATACGAGGCGCTCAAGCGCATCGGGGAGAAGAGTCACTTCTCCTCGGTCTCCGGCCTGCTGGCGCGGGCCGTGTGCGCGCAGGGGCGCTACGACGAGGCCGACCGGATCAGCCGGGAAAGCGAAGAGGCCGCGCGACCGAACGACATTCACGCTCACATCCTCTGGCGCACCGCCCGGGCGCAGGCACTCGCAGAACGTGGGGAGCTCGAGACGGGCGAGAAGCTGGCCCGCGAAGCAGTCGCGTTCGCGGCGGAGAGCGACTTCCTCGACTCTCACGGCGACGCGTTGCTCGAGCTCGCCGAAGTCATGCGTCTCACCGGCCGCCCGAAGGAAGCCGTCGGGATCGTGCGAGAGGCCGAGCGCCTCTACACGCTTAAGGGAAATGTCGTCTCGGCGGCCCGGGCCCACGCGCGGCTTGCCTAGCCGCCGGCTCTAGACGGAGGCGGCCCCAGCTAGGGCTTGGGCTTCACGTGGTCGAGAGCCTCGCCGAGCATGTCGCCGAGCTCCATCGGCAGCACGATCTTGGTCGAATCCGAGGTGCCGACCTGCTTGAGCGCGTCGAGGTACTGCAGCCGCATCGTGTTCGCGTCGAGCGTTCGTGCCGTCTCGAAGATCTTCTGCAGCGCGAGCGCGAAGCCCTCGGCACGCAGGATCGCGGCCTGGCGGTCGCCCTCGGCCGAGAGGATCTTCGCCTGTTTCTCGCCCTCGGCGACGGTGACCGCGGCCTGCTTCGTGCCCTCGGACTCTGTGACCACCGCGCGGCGCGTCCGCTCTGCGGACATCTGCCGCGTCATCGCCTCCTGCACGTCCGGCGGCGGCGTGATCTCGCGCAGCTCGACGTTCGTGATCTTCACGCCCCAGCGCTCCGTCACCTCGTCGAGCTTCGTCTGCAGGACCGCGTTCATCTGCTCGCGCTTCGAGAGCACGTCGTCGAGAGCCATGTCGCCGACCACGGAGCGCAGCGTGGTCGAGGCGATGTTCTCGGCGGCGCCGGCGAAGTTCTGCACCTTGACGACCGAGTCGACGGCGTCGACGACGCGGTGGAAGACGATGAAGTCGATCTCGATCGGAGCGTTGTCCTTCGTGATGCCGGTCTGCCGGGGAATCTCGAGGTACTGCTCGCGAAGGTCGACGATCACTGGGCGGTCGATGACCGGGATCAGGAAGATGACGCCCGGGCCCTTGGCGCCGATGACGCGTCCAAGCCGGAAGATGACGCTGCGCTGGTACTCGCGAACGATCCGGACGCTCAAATACAGGAACCCGACCACGAGGAACACGGCGACCGCCGCTCCGATGATGGCGCCTAGCACTGCGGGCGCCACTCTAGTACCAGAGGACGACCTGTCGTCGGATCGTGGAGAATCGCGCGGTGCGCCTCGTCGTCGTCGGGCTCGCGCTGGTCGCGTCCGCCACGCTCGCCGCCTCGGCGGCCGCCGGCGACTGGCTGCAGTTCGGCTTCGACTCCGCACGCAGCAACGCCTCGAGCGGGTCGACCGGCATCACGGCGGCCAACGTCGGCAGCCTCGTCCGCCAGCAGGTGAAGCTCGACGGCGTCGCCGACTCGTCGGCCGCCTACCTCCGCGGCGTCAGGGTCGACGGGGCGACGCACGACACGTTCTTCGTCACGACGAGCTACGGCCGCACCTACGCCATCGACGCGGACTCCGGAGCGATCCTGTGGCAGTTCGTCCCGACCGGAATCGGGAGCTTCGAGCACTCGGCGCAGATCACCGAGTCGTCGCCGCTCGTCGATCCCGACCGTACGTCGATCTACACGGCGTCGCCGGACGGGAAGATCCACAGGTTGGCGGTGTCGGACGGGTCGGAGACGACGACCGGCAACTGGCCGGCGTCGGTGACCCTCGATGCGAAACACGAGAAGATCGCCTCCGCGCTCAACCTCTCCGGCAACCTCGTCCTCGTCGCCGTCGGCAGCTACTTCGGCTTCGCGCCGTACCAGGGGCACGTCGTCGCGCTCGACCGCCGGACAGGGCGCATCGTCCACGTCTTCAACGCGAGCTGCAGCAACCGCTCCGGACTTCTCGACCCGACCACCTGCCCCGTCTCCGGGCCGGGGATGTGGGCCCGCGCGGGCGTGGTCGTCGAGCCCGGCAGCGGCCGGCTCCTCGTCGCCACTGCCAACGGGCTGTGGAACGGCCGCAACGCCTGGGCGGACAGCGTGCTCGAGCTGAGCCCCGACGCCGGCAAGCTGATCCAGTCCTACACGCCTGCGAACCAGTCCCATCTCGGCCTCGACGACCTCGACCTCGGGAGCACCGCGCCGGCGATCCTGACCGCGCACGTGGCGCTGCAGGGCGGCAAGGACGGCAAGCTGCGCCTGCTCGACCTCGATCGGCTGAACGGCAGGACGCGCGCGCCCGGGAAGCTCGGCGGCGAACTGCAGCTCCTGTCCGCACCGAGGGGCAGGGAAGTGCTGACGGCGCCCGCCGTCTGGCATTCGGGAGGGCGCGTCTGGGCGTTCGTCGCCACGTTCTCCGCCATCGCCGCCTACCACCTGGTCGCCGGCCCGAAGCCGCGGCTGCAGCGGGCGTGGGAGACGGGGATCGGCGGCTCGAGCCCGATCGTCGCCGGCGGACTGCTCTACGTCTACAGCCCGCTCGACGGGCTCGCTGAACGTCTTCAACCCGAGCTCCGGCAAGCGGATCGCGCAGCTCGACGCAGGGCTCGGGCACTGGAACTCGCCGATCGTCGCCGACGGCCGGATCGCACTGCCGGAAGGTGACGCCAACCGCCACTCCTCGACGAGCGTGCTGGACATCTACAGGCTGCCCGGGCGCTGACTCGTACCCGTGCATGAGCCGCGTTACGATGCCCGCGTGCGACTCCGGCGGATCAAGCTCCGGTTGCGCCCGCTGAACGAGGCCGAGGCCTACGCGCGTTGTCACGGGCCGCGCGGTGCCGACGTCAAGATCGTCCACCTGGAGCCCAAGCGGCCCCGCTACGAGATGCCGGTCACCGGCGAGGATCTCCGCCGCTCGTTCGAGGTCAAGCTCGACGAGCGCGAGCCGCACGAGCAAGCGGGCGTTTGACGACCGAGCCGGGCACGACGCGCGTCGGCTGGATCGGCACCGGCGTGATGGGCCTCTCAATGTGCGGCCACGTCCTCGACGCCGGCTACGACGTCACGGTGCACAACCGCACGCGAGACCGAGCTCAGCCGCTGCTGGAGCGGGGCGCGACCTGGGCGGACACGCCCGGCGCCGTCGCGGCCGCGTCGGACGTGGTCTGCTCGATCGTGGGCTATCCCGGCGACGTGCGGGAGGTGCTCCTCGGCGACGACGGCGCCCTGAGCGGCGCCGCTGCCGGGTCGGTGCTCGTCGACCTGACGACGAGCGAACCCTCGCTCGCGGTCGAGATCGCCGGGGCCGCCGCGGCAAAGGGCGTCGCCTCCGTGGACGCACCCGTCTCGGGCGGAGACGTCGGCGCCCGCAACGCGACGCTGTCGATCATGGTCGGCGGCGACGAGGAGGCGGTCGAGCGCGTCCGGCCGCTCTTCGAGACGTTCGGCAAGACGATCGTCCGCCAGGGCGGGCCCGGCGCCGGCCAGCACACGAAGATGGTCAACCAGACGCTGATCGCGGGCGCGATGATCGGCGTCTGCGAGGCGCTGCTCTACGCCTACCGTGCCGGGCTCGACCTCGAGACCGTGCTCAGCTCCGTCGAGCCGGGCGCGGCAGGCTCATGGTCGTTGACGAACTACGCGCCGCGGATGCTGAGGGGCGACTTCGAGCCCGGTTTCGTCGTCGAGCACTTCGTCAAGGACATGGGCATCGCCCTCGCCGAGGCGAGGCGGATGAACCTGTCTCTCCCCGGGCTCGCGCTCGTCCAGCAGCTGTACGTCGCCCTGATGGCCCAGGGGCAGGGTCGCAAGGGAACCCAGTCCCTCATCCTCGCGCTCGCCAGCCTCTCCAACGTGGACTGGTCCGCTCGGTCGACGTAGCGCACCGGCAGACCCTGTCGCCGAGCTCGCGCCGCTCGAACCGGAGCCCGCAGCGGTGGCACGTCGGCGGGAGGATCTGTGCCCGGACGAGCAGTCCGCGGAGGAGGACGATCCAGAGCATCGCCCAGGGGACGAGGAGCCAGGGCTGCGTGATCACACTTCCGCTATCGGCAGCCCGCCGGCGGGTGTTGAGCGCTGGTGGGGGATCGGCAGGTCGCGGGAGGCGGCTGGCTAGAATGAGCCGGTGAGCTGGGTGTTCGTCGGGTTGCTGGCCGGCGCCGTTCTCGTCCTGATCGGTGCCGAATGGCCCCGGCTCAGCAACCGGATCGGCATCGAGGAGCGGCTCGAGGCGCGCGAGCGCCGCGCCCGCGCCGACCGCAAGGCGAAGCTCCACGTCGTGCGGGACGACTCGGAGGAGTTCGAGGCCAGCGTCCGCCGCGACCTCGACCGGCTGCCGACGATCGAGAAGAAGCCCGATCCGCGCCGCTAAGCGTGGGGAAATCCATGGTTCCCCCACGAGCCCCCTCCTTTCGCGGGCGCGTGGCGGATCGCAGTAGCGCTCCGGCGAGAGCGCGGTCTCGCCTGCGCGTGCGACGTTTGCGCCGCCCGATCCTGCGAGCTGGAACCAGCGCTACCGGTTGACGGCCTCCGGCATCGGGCTCGTCGTCACGCCGAGGACTCACGTCTGGGCCAGCGTTCGGGAATGTCCGCTGAAGAAGTGACGCTGGATCTGGCGGGAACCGATGAGTTTTCGCTGGCCTGCCAGTCTCTACTGGCGTGCGGATCCGGCACCGCCCAGAAGTTCTCGCCCTGCCGCAACGACCCCAGGAGGCCGCATGAAGCTTCTGCTCACGTCCGCTGGCATCAAGAACCCGAGCATCGAGAGCGCACTGGTCGACCTCCTGGGCAAGCCGATCAGCGAGGCCAGCGCCCTCTGCATTCCCACCGCGATGTACGGCCACCCATGGGTCGGGCCGGGCGTGAAGGCATGGGAGTTCATCAGCGGACGAGAGCCCAGCTGCCCCATGTGCGAGTTGCGGTGGAAGTCCGTGGGAGTGCTGGAGCTGACCGCGCTGCCCAGCATCGACGAAGAACGTTGGGTTCCTTTGGTTCAGGAGACCGATGTCCTGCTGGTCTCAGGTGGCGATGCCTTGTATCTGTGCCACTGGATGAGGGAGTCCGGACTGGCGGACCTCTTGCCATCGCTGGACGAAACGGTCTGGGTGGGAATGAGCGCCGGGAGCATGGTCATGACCCCCAGGATCGGGGGGAGCTTCGTCGGCTGGAAGCCGCCCACCGGCGGCGACAGCACGCTCGGACTCGTCGACTTCTCGATCTTCCCGCACCTGGATAACGAGGATCTACCGCAGAACACGATCGCCGGTGCAGAACAGTGGGCCGCCGGCTTGTCGGGTCCGGCGTACGCGATCGACGACGAGACCGCCATCAAAGTGGTCGACGACACCGTCGAAGTCGTCACCGAGGGGCACTGGAAACTGTTTACCCCCCAACACCAGCTCGAGCGCAGTCGGGGGTAATCGGATTGGGAACGGGCCGTCGCGGTGCCCGTGTACCACTCGATGTCCTCTGAAGCTCGGTCGTCGACGCGTCCTCACGCGAGGAAGCCGCTGCGCCACGGGCGAGTAGTCAGGGTAAGGGAACTCTGTAGTTAGGGAGAGAACCCACGCCTCCCGGACTGTGCGGGGATGTCCCTTGAAGAATCTAGCTCCAGGGCAGGCGGGACCAGTACGGTGGCCGCTCTCGTCGGAACCGCTCGGCCGTCGCATATGCCTGCCCAGGATCAGTTGTCTCCTTCTCGACGCTCGCGCCGTAGCGCGCCGCGAGCTCCGACACCGGGTAGCGCACGTCCGGGCCCAAGTGTGCGCCGACCATCAGGATCACGCATGGCCCGTCGCCAGCCCCCACGAAGGCGTGCTCCGTCCAGGGCGGCGAGTGGAAGAAGTCCCAGGGTCGGAGGCGTCGCTCCTCACCCTCGACGAGCAGCCTGCACTCGCCTGCCAGAACGAGGAACGCCTCCTGGTTCGACTCGGCGTGATAGGTGCTGCTCTGGTCCGGCTCGAGAACGGTGATGTTGATCCCGAGCTGCGCGAACTCGATCGGGGGTTCGCCGTACTCGTTCGCGAACCAGCACGCCGCGCCTCTCGTCTCCGAAGAGAACCACTGGGCATCGCGCACGTTGACCACGAACCAGCCCTCCGTGACTGGTGCAAGGCCGGAGCCGGAGTCCTCAAGTCGCGCTTCGTCCACGAACCACATTCTCGCAGCCCACGCGATGCGTGCTCGAGCGAAGTCAGGAGTAACCACAACTCTGTAGTTACTAGGCAGACGCCGGACACCGACCGCGCAGCATCAGCCGCCCGCGCGGTCGAGGAGTGTTCTCACGGCTGCGTCGTCGTAGGCGACATGGGCTCCCCGCTCGCGCGCCCACTGTGCGGCGGCTGGCTTCGAGCAGTGGACTCGCTCCTCATGAAACCGCCAGATACGACAGGCGGTCAGCGCCACGAGTTCTCGGTCGGGCGCGTCATCCGCGATCGTCTTCCACCTGGTCAAGACGGCGGCTCCGACCTCATCAACCCACTCATCCGGAACTGGGCCGATCACGTCCGAGCGGCCGAGTTGGCTGCACACCGAGAACTCGACTAAAAGATTAGCTTCCTCGGTGTCGCGTTCCACCTCGAACCGATCGCCGTAGTCCGAGATCCCGAGCGCCAGCTGCGGCCTGCGTCTTGGCCGTGCCGCCACCGCGTACCGCACGACGCGTAGATCGAACTCGCCTGGCTCCTGGCTCCACGCCTGCTCGACCGCTTCCACGAGCCCGTCGGTTGGTGCGTCGCTCAGCACGAGCAGATCCACGTCACTCTTGCCGGGCTGGTAGTCGCCCAACGCGAGCGACCCGGTGACGATCACCGTCGCGTCCGGAAGCACAGTCGTGCAGGCCGCTGCCAACCGATCCAGGAGCATCCCAAAAAGAAGACGTGCCAGGAAGACTCGCCGATCACTCTCTGCTTCCGGATGCGGCATGAGTGGTCCTGCCAGACTGGGATCGTGGCGGACACGGCGGAGTTAGTCGTTCGCGATGCTGCACGTTGGCGCGCCTGGCTGGCGAAGCATCATGAGTCGCCGGTTGGCGTGTGGCTGGTGCTGGCCAAAAAAGGGACGGTCGAACCGACCGGTCTCAACCACGATCAAGCCCTTGAGGAAGCACTCTGCCATGGCTGGATCGACGGCCAGCTCCGCCGCCGCGACTCCGGCACCTACTTCCAGCGTTTCAGTCGCCGCCGGCCACGCAGCCGCTGGTCGAGGCGAAACATCGAGCTAGCCGAGCGGTTACTCGCCGAGGGTCGCATGCATCCCGCCGGGATCGTCGAGCTGGAGCGCGCGAGAGCTGACGGCCGGTCCGAAGCCGCCTACGCCGGCTCTGCCAGCATCGAGGTGCCTCCCGATCTCGAAGCTGCGCTGGCCGCCGAGCCGAACGCGCATGAGATGTTCGTGAAGCTAAGCCGCCAAAACCGCTACGCGATCCTCTATCGGATCGGCAACGCCAAGCGGGCCGAGACGCGAGAGCGCCGCATCACACACTTTGTCGAGATGCTCACCAGGGGCGAGACCGTCTACCCGCAAGAACGCACCTAATCGCCGTCAGACCTCAGAACCCATGCCTGCCGCGAGCATTCGTCGATGGCCTCCGAGCGCGTTCTCGATCTGAGAGGCTAGATCGTCGATCCAGCTCGGCCATTGCTCTTGGGCTACTTCGTAGCCGAGCAGCTCCGCGAGCGTGCTGTTCAGCGGTGTCCCGATGAACTCTGCCCCGGGATCATCCTTGATCCGGAGATGCCAATACCTCGCGTCCGCGGTTCGCTCGGCCTCGATCGTGCGACCATCAGGTAGGCGGTAGTGCGGCACGAGACTCCGAATCTAGCGGTCAGGCGAGAGGAGCCACGCCTGCACGAGCGTACTGCCCCTTGGGAAGTAGTCAGGGGTAAACGCAACTCTGTAGTCAGCGGCAGGACGCCGGGGCGGGCGAACGTGCGCGAAGCGAAGCGGCGGCGAGCTAGTGCTCGGGTGCGTGACAGACCGCTTCGACGTTGTGGCCGTCGAGGTCGATCACGTAGCTGCTGTAGTAGGTCTCGTGGTAATGGGGCCGGAGCCCTGGCGCGCCGTTGTTCGTTCCTCCTGCGTCGAGCGCAGCGGTGTGGAACGCGTCGACCGTCGCTCGATCGGGCGCCGCGAAGGCAAGGTGCAGCGGTGCCGTCGATTCGCCCTGTCTGATGAAGAAGTCGACGCGTCCTGGCGGTCCCCATCCGATGCCTCCCCACGCCTCAACTTCCTCGACGCCGAACGGTGCGAGCGCCCTGCGGTAGAAGCTCCGGCTCGCCTCAAGATCCCGAACCGGAAGTGTGAGGTGATCGATGAAGACCTCAGCCTTTGACATCCTGGTCCGTCTCGATTTGCATTATTTACCAGAGCGTTCGATCTCTCGGGGTCGAGCAGTACGCCGCGTACTAGCCAAGCGTCGACGCCGCGAGCGTGCCGTCCTGCGTAGTCAGGGGTAAACGCAACTCCGTAGTCGCCGAGAAGATCGGCTGAAGGCTCCGGCCAGGGCCGAGCCGCAATGATTTTCGGAGGCCGGCGTAGCCACCTCTGCTGAGTACGCGCACCCCAATGGCCGGTCCTGGCAGAGCATGGCATTTCATCAGCCGGCAGGAGCCTGGGCCGGGGCTCGGGAAGCTCGTGCCGGGCCCAGAGGAGGCCGGTCAACGTCACGGGGACGGTGGCGAGCCAGATGATCACCCCGCTGGCCAGGACCCACGGCGTAGATCCGAACGCCCGCGCAATGAGGCCCGCGATGGCGACGGCAAGTACGAGGTACCCCATGCGAAGGGCCCAGACGGCCATCCTCCAGTGTCCGTTGTGCTGTAGCTCCGGCGGCTCCTCCATGCCAGGAATCTCGTACGGGGGCACAGTTCCGCGATCCCTGCGCGAGCTCACGTACGCTTGCGGGGATGCCGAGCCTCTCTATCCCCACCTATCACAGCTGAGCGATCGATCACACCGAGCGTGTCTCGGTGGCGCTGCAAAAACAGGAACTGTGGCGGCAGCTGCGCGATGCCGAAGCCGTGTTGCCTCGGCCGCGCCGGCCGCGCCGGGGCCGCCGTTGGCTCATCGGTAGAACCGCAAGCGCTCCCGCATCCAGGAACTGGGCGCCTCAACCGGACAGCACAGCATCACGGTGAGCGCTGCGGCCTGGGCGAGTAGTCAGGGGTAAAGGCACTCTGTAGTCGGTAGTCGCCGACTCGATCCTCTGGGCCGAGTCAGACGACACGGTCGCATGCGCCAGTGTCCGGACTGACGCCAGGGCGCCGCTTGTCTCAGCGTTACGAAAGGCCGCACGATCGAGCGAAGCGCCGGGTGCGCACGCTGCTAGCGCGAGTCCCGCGCGTCCGCCGCAACGTGGTCTCGAGGACCGAGCTCCGGCTCGCGTCGTCCTAGTTCGGGCGGGGAACTTTCGGCCCACCTTCCGCGTGCGTGAGCCACGTTGGAGCGGCTAGGGCGAGCACGCGCCGCTGTCCCTCGGTCGCGCCGCTCCCGAGTTCGTCGTACGTGTACGCGACGTCGCCGCCGATGACGACGAGCCCGTCGGGCGTGTCGACAAGGACGCTCTGGTGGCCGTTTGTGTGGCCGGGCGTCGGCAGCAGCCGGATGCCGGGGAGCACCTCCGCCTCGCCGTCGTGCTCGACGTAGTTCGCACCCGGGAAGTCGACCCATTCGGGCGGGTCATAAGGCGCCTGCAGCTCGAGCCGCTGAACGTGGATCGGCACACCGGGAAACAGGCGGTTGCCGCCGCAGTGGTCGAAGTGAAGGTGGGTGTTGATGATGCGCACGACGTCTCGGGGGATGTTCTCCGGCATCGGCACCGGCTGGCATTCCTCGTCCAGTTCCGGCGTCGAGTCGAGCATGCCGGTGTCGACGAGGACGACGCCGTCGGCATGCTCGATCGTGTGCACGTAGACGGGTAAGCCCGCGACGGTAGCCGCGAGGTGAGCCGTAATCGCGTTGGCGGAGAGCTTGGGGACGCCAGTGTCACCCTGGTTGGGCAATTGGTCCTCCAGATCGCTGGTTGTGGATCGGCCTTCGGTGTTGAGACTGCGATCGGGGACTGAACTCATCTGTCGACGAGCCGTTCGACTGGCGGCCCTAGACACGTTCTTCAGGCCTCGCCGGCGCCGCTCACCTCGGCCTTTTGCCGGCGGCGCCGCTACCTGACGGTGAAGGTCGCGCGGTAGACGCGCGTGTTCGGGAGGATGCCCCCGAACGACTCCATGTTCTTCGTCTCCTGGAAGTCGGAGACGGTGAGCTGGAGCGTGTGCCTGCCCTTCGCGAGGCCGTTCAGCTCGACGGTGACGCGGCCCGACGCATAGGAGAGATCCGCCTTGCCGGTGTCGACGCGCGCTGCGACCGAGCTCGGGTCGATCCCCGAGCCGGCGTCCGCGACGGCGACGCGCAGCTCACCCGATCCCGTGGCGGTGCTCGTCAGGAGCTTCGCGGTCGGCGGGGTCGTATCGTCGATCCAGAGCCTGAAGGTGAACGGCCCGGCGGTGCTACGGCTGCGCGTGTCGAAGACGACGTCGTACGCGCGCGAGGCAGGCGCGATCACGGCCGAGACGGGCTCGGTCTGGCCGAACGTGTCCTGGTACGGATTCTCGTCGATCGGCAGCGCGGGAACCCCGAGGAGGTGGTTCTCGTCGCCCGGGAAGACGATGCGCGGCGTCACGGCGACGCCGGACGCGTGCCCTGTGACGACCACGCCGAAGTTCGCGACGCGCTTCGAGAGGACGACCCGATACACCTGCTCCGGGCCGGGCAGGCTCGGTGGTGACGCCCGAGCCGGACGGGTTCTCCGGATAGCGGTAGGTGGAGACCCGCGCCTGCCCGAGCTTCGTGTTGCCCTTGTACGTCCCTGCCTTGCGCAGGATCGCCGACGGCTTGCCGAGCCGCGGGCGCTCGCTGCGCAGCCAGAAGGGGACGTGCCGCGTGTCGGTGCCGCGGGTGAGCACGACGAAGCCGGTGACGTCCGCCTCCTTGCCGCGCGCGGCGACGCTCGCCCGCACGGCGATGCTGCCGGGGACGATGACGCTCGTCGGCGCGGTGACGGAGACGCCGCTCGTCGGATCCTGCACGGCGACGGACACCGTCCACAGGCCCGAGCCTCCGCCCGCATCCGTGAACCGGATCGTCCGCGTCGCCTTTGTCCCCACCTTGACGAGCCCGAACGAGATCCCGGTCGGCTCGGCGAAGATCAACGGGTTGTTCGCAGTCGGTAGATAGATCAGGCCGCCGCCTTCGCGAATCGTCGGCGTCTCGACGCCCTGCGCGACGCTGAGGACGGGCCTGCCCGTGAGCTCGAGCGCGGACTTGACCTGCTCGACCGTCCAGCCAGGATGGCGCTGCAGGAGCAGGGCGGCCGCCCCGGCCACGTGCGGCGCGGCCATGCTCGTGCCGCTGAACTCCGACCAGAGCCCGACCCGCGGCGGGACCGACGAGAGGATCGCGACACCGGGAGCGCTCACGTCGGGCTTCATCTCCAGCGAGATGGGCGTCGGACCGGCCGAGGAGAACGGCGCGATGATGTCGCTCTTCGTGACCGCAGCGGCAGTGATCGCACCCTCCGCGCTCCCGGGGGACGAGACGGAGCCGTTGCCCGCGTCGCCGAACTCGTTCCCGGCCGCGATCGTGGGGACGACGCCTGCCTTCGCAGCGCCGTTGAGGGCGGCCACGACGACGTCCCGGGCCGGCTCGATCTCGGGCTCGCCGAGCGACAGGTTGATCACGTCCATGCCGTCCGCGACGGCGGCCTCGACCGCGGCGGCGATCTCCGGCGCGTTGCCGTCGAGCCCGAACTGGCTCGTCGGCACCGTGAGCGCCTTGTAGTTGCCGATGTAGGCGCGCGGCGCGACGCCCGACAGCGGCCCGCGCCCGGCGACCGCGTTGACCGTGTAGTCGCCGGCCGCGATGCCGGCCACGTGCGTCGCGTGGTCGGAGTTGACCGGGTCGAACGGCGTGCTCGCGTACTTCCAGGTCTCGCCGGGAGGCGCAAAGGCCCTGGCGACGATCACCTTCGGCGTCGTGAATGCGGTGTTGCCCTTCGGGTAGCCGGCCGGGTAGACGTAGCCCGAGGGATTGAAGAAGGGATGCGCCTGGTCGACGCCCTCGTCGATGATCCCGATCTTGATCCCGTTTCCCGCGGTCGAAAAGCTCGGCATGCTCCAGAGCTGGTCGGCGCCGATCAGCTCCGGGCTCTTGTCGAGCTTCAGGTGGTACTTCACGTCCGGGTAGACCGAGGAGATGCCGGGGATACGCGAAAGCTTCGGGAGCGCGCTCGACGGCAGGCTCACCGCGAGCCCGTCGAGCACGATGCGATAGCGCCAGCGCACGCGCGCCGACGGGATCGCGCGCTCGATCCGCCGCGCGACGGCCTCCTGCGCGGTCGTCAACCAGCGGAGGTACGAAACGCTCGAGGAGCTGTGGAGATCGAGTCGCGTCGCCTTCGCCCGCGCCGTCAACACGCGGCTGAGCTGCACCGAGTCGGCGAGCGACGGAGCGGCCAGCGTGACCACGACCTCGGTTCGCGGCGGGGCGGACGCGCGCGCGTTCGAGCCCGTGCCGAGCCAGGCTGCGCCAAGCGCCACCGTGCCCACCAGCGCGATCCAGACCCCCCTGCTCAGGTAAGGAATGGTACGCGTCGACCGGAGGACCGGTACCGCCAACCGCATCCGGCGATGAGTTCGGAGCCGCCCGGCGGTCTCAACGGGCAGACGAGCGAAGGAGGAGAAGAAGCATGAGCAAGCTGAGGTCCGGCATCACGATGTCGCTGGACGGGTACGTCGCCGGCCCGGAGCAGAGCGTGGAGAACCCGCTCGGGATCGGCGGCATGCGCCTGCACGAGTGGGCGTTCGCCCTCGCCGCGTGGCGGGAGCAGCACGGGCTCGAGGGCGGGGAGGTGAACCCGAGCACGGCGTTCGTCGAGGAGTCGCTCGCGAACGTCGGGGCCGTGCTCATGGGCCGGAACATGTTCGGCGGGGGCCGGGGGCCCTGGGGCGACGACCCCTGGCGCGGCTGGTGGGGAGACGACCCACCCTTCCACGTGCCGGTGTTCGTGCTCACGCACCACGAGCGCGATCCGCTGCCGCTCGAAGGCGGCACCACGTTCACGTTCGTCACCGACGGCATCGAGTCCGCGCTCGAGCAGGCGCGCGGGGCCGCCGGGGTCGAGGACGTCGTGATCGGAGGCGGAGCCGACGTCATCCGGCAGTACCTGGCGGCCGGGCTCGTGGACGAGCTCTCCATCTCCCTCACGCCCGTCCTGCTCGGCGGCGGTGAACGGCTGCTGGAGGGGCTCGGGGATGCGGCGATCGAGCTCGAGCAGGTCGATGCGATCGCTGCACCGGGCGTCACACATCTCCGTTACCGCGTCGTCCGCTGACCGGGCCGGGCGCGGGGCCGGGGCTAGAATGTCGTCCCGCGCGGATGTGGCGGAATTGGTAGACGCGCACGGTTCAGGTCCGTGTGGGCGAAAGCCCGTGGAGGTTCAAGTCCTCTCATCCGCATAGCCAAAAATGGCGGAATCTGTGCCCAATCAGTGCCGCCGCCTCGTCCGGCTTGGACGGATCGTGCGGTTTCGAGCAACTCCTCGCGACCCTTGACGACCGCGTCGTTCGCGGACGATCGGGCCCTTGCGGGCGGTCCGTTCGCCGTCCTTGGTGGTGATGACGAACGTCGACATCTCATTCGAGAACCGTTGGACGCATGGCACCGTATGGGACTTTCATGGCGCAGCACGGTGACAAGGCGAGCAGTTCCGCAGCGCCGAGCACGAGCATCCGCCCGCGCCACATCGGGCACGTCTTGGAGTGGACGCGGACGGCCTGCGCCTTCGTGCAGATCATCATCACGACCTGCGTCCTCCTGCGTGCCTTTGGTGTCCTCTGGACGAGAACGTCGGCTACCCGCGCTGCCCGGTCGGGGAGCGGTTCGTCGCGCCGAACAGGTGCGGGATCAACTCGATCGTGGTGCCGAGCCTGTCGACGATCCGTACCGCGACCAGTCGCCGTCTCGTTCTAGCTGTTGCCCGAGACGGCGACGAATCTGTGCCCAATCGCCGGAGAACAGGCCCCCATAGCCAAGCGGCGCAACCCGCCGAAACCATATATTCGAGCCACTTCAAGCCACTCGCGGACAGAGGCCGCCACATCCCACGAACCGCCGGAGCTTCGAGGCCCCTCCCGTCCGCATCCTCGGCTGCTCGGCTCACTACGACGAGAGGACGGCGATGACGAACAAGGAGAGCTTCACGGAAGAGGAGTGGGAGCTGATCCGGGAGGCGCCGACGAGCGCAGGCATGATCGTCCTGACGGCGCAAAAGGGCGGCAGCTTTCGGGAGTCGTTCGCGATGGCCAAGGCGTACACGGAGGCTCGTCAGCAGCACCCGGGCAGCGAGCTCCTCGACGCAGTCGTGTCGGCCAAGCCGGCCCGCGACCACACGCACTACCACTCGCCCGACGAGCTCAAGGCGGCGGGGCTCGGGCATCTGCGCGACGCGGTGGCGCTGCTCGGGCAGAAGGCGACGGCGCAGGAAGTGGACGACTACCGGGGCTTCGTGCTGACGCTGGCCGACAGGGTCGCGCACGCGCACAGGGAGGACGGCGTCGAGGTCAGCGACGCCGAACGGCAGGCGATCGAGGAGATCGCCGCCGCGCTCGGAACGACCGCGCCCGCGAGCTGACACGGCGAGGGCCCCTTCCGGGGCCCTCGCGCAGTCCGTGACGTCTGTTACACCGCGTCGCTCACCTGACGTCGACCGTCGCAGTCCGGTTCACGAAGTTGCCGTTGATGTCTCCGATCTTCATGAACACCCGGTAGACACCGTTCAGCTTCGCCTTCGTGATCGGGACCTTGAAGGCCACGTAGCCGTCGACGCCGATCGAGGCCGCCGGCTGGCTGACGCCGACGCCCTTGCCGCGATACGTCACCGAGATCGTGGCGCCGATGTTCGCCCCTGACCCGTCGCGCGCGTAGAGCTCCCACACGGGCACCCGGACCGTCGGGTTCGACACCCCCGGCTTGACCGTCAGGAGCGGGCTGCGGACGTCGAACGGCTTCGCAGCGGCGGTGAACGCCGCGTAGCCGGGCTTCCGGACCGCGCTCTCGTCGAGCAGCCCGCTGTGCCAGAGGCTCACCGGCTCGTCGCGGAAGATGAACCAGATGAACATCGTCACGTGCGGATACTTCTTGACGATCGCGAACGCCTGCTTCACGTAGGCGGCCTGTGTCGCCGGCGTGACGCCCTTCGGCTGGCCCGGCTTCGTCTGGAACCCGTACTCGGTGATCCAGATCGCCGTGACCTTCCGCTTGAACCACTTGTCGAGGTCGCGGTCGAACGTCGGGATCTGCACGAGGTTGACGTTCGGGTAGCGCACCTTCTGCGTCGGCGAGGCGCCGATGTCGGAGTACGGGTGATGCGCCCAGGCGTCGAACTTGACGAGCGGGCGGGCGGCCGAGAGCGCCTTGGCGAAGAGGGCAGGCGCCAACGTCTGCTGGACGCCGTGTTGCGTCGTCGGCTTCGACCGGCCCCGCGGGGACGTCTCGCCGATGCCGACCAGCGCGCGTGAGTTCCCGGCCTTGACACCTGCATAGCCGGCGCGCGCGAGCCCGGCGTAGACGAGCGGTGACTTCGGCTTGCCCCGGCTGTCGTACGTGGGCGCCAGGAACTGCTGCAGGTTCGGCTCGTTCCAGACCGAGAAGTAGCCGACGAAGGGGTAGCCCGGGTAGCGACCCGAGTAGCGCGCCGCCAGGGCCCTCATGAAGCTCTGGTAGTCGGAGAGCCGGGTCGGGGCGTAGTTCGGCCCCTTCCCGCCGTTGGCCCAGCGAGGCGTGCTCCAGACGGACATCATCACCGTCATGCCGCGCAGCGTCGCGCTGCGCACGAGGTCGTCCAGGTCGTCGAACCGGTAGGCGGCATCGAACGGATCGCTCGCCGCCGCCGGCCGCGTGGGCGCGATGCGATCCCAGTACACGGTCGTGCGCACGATCGACGCGCCTGTCTGGGCCGCGTCGGTCAGGTTGGTGTCACGCGAGTCGAGCCAGCGGAAGGACGGATCGTCCTGAAAGCCGACCAGCATCCGGTCGGCGCTCGTCGACGCCGCCGGCACCGCCAACGCCAGCAGCCCGAGCACGATGAGAACAGCGCGGAGTCGGGTCATGGGGCCGACCATAGCCAGGTCCCTTCCCGGGCACCCGCGTCCCAAACGGAACGCTTACCGAACTCAACCTGGGTTTTACGAAGCGGCGAGAACGGCGAGCACGTCGTCGGCGTGCGTCTTCGGGTCGACCTTCCGCATCACCTTGACGACGGTGCCGTCGGCGCCGATCACGAACGTCGAGCGCTCGACACCCATGTACTGCTTGCCCGCGAAGCTCTTCTGCTTCCAGACGTCATAGGCCTCGGAGACCGCATGATCCGGGTCTGCGAGCAGCGTAAACGGGAGGTCGTACTTCGCCTTGAACTTCGCGTGCGAGGCTTCCTTGTCCGGGCTGACGCCCAGTACGACGGCGCCAGCGCGCTGGAACGCGGCCCACCCGTCGCGGATGTCGCAGGCCTGCCGCGTGCAGCCCGGCGTGTCGTCCTTGGGATAGAAGTAGAGGACGACGGGCTTGCCTCGCAGCGACGACAGGCTGACCTGCTCGCCGCCGTCGCTCGACAGCGTGAAGTCCGGCGCCGGGTTGCCCTCCTCGACCATGCCGGCGAGTGTATCCGGCCGGTGTGGCTACCCTTGCCGGGTGAGGCGCTTCGTCGCGGACATGAACCCGACCGTGCGCGGGCTGGTCCTGATCGCGATCGTGTCGGCGGCGATCGTGGCGCTCCAGGCCGAGTCCGCGCTCGTCCAGCTCTCGGTCCTGCTGCAGGTCATGTTCGTCGTCGCAATCGCGATCTTCGTCTACACCGCCTGGCGCGAGCGCCGCCACGAGATCGAGCTCTGGCCGCTCCGCGCCCGCGTCTCGTTCTACGGCGGCGCGGGGCTGATCCTGGCCGACATCGCCGCGTTCTGGTACGACCGGCCGTCCGGGCCGGCCGCGCTCGCGTTCTTCCTCGTCCTCGGGATCTGCGGCTTCGCGATGTTTCGCGTCTGGCGCGACCAGCACACCTACTCGTGAGCCGAGCGCGTCTGTCCATGGCCCTTGCCGTAGGCGCGTCGGCGCTGGCGGTCGCGATCCCCGCCGGGCTCGCCGCCTCGCCTGCCGGCAACCAGGTTCCGCTCGTCGTGCCGCCGTCGGGTGCCGTGGCGATCCAGGCGGTCAAGCTCCGGGTGACCGGCCCGGGCGCGGGCAAGGTCGCCGTCCCGAGCCGGCTCGAGCTGCGGGGAGCGAACCTGCCGCGGGACGCAACGGCGATGATCGCGCTCAGGACGTCGCGCTCGAACGCGGCTACCACGATCACGTTCCTCGCCGTCACGGTCAGCCGGAGCACGAAGGCGAGCGCCGTTCCGCTTCCGGCCATCGGTCTCGCCGACGGAGGCATCGGTGCGTACGGGCTGGCTACAGCGGGTACGCGCAAAGCCGACACGATCTGGCAGGCGAGTCGTTCGTTCACCCCCGCCGCCGGATGCGCCGGGTGCCGCGTGCACGCCTCGGCAATCGGTCTCGTCGACACCGGGAAGACGCCACCGGCGCGCGGCGCCGCGTTCGCGAAGGCACTCGAGAAGCTTCTCGACTCGCCTGATGCGTGGGACCCGCTGGCCAGGCCCGACGTGCTCGGCAAGGGCTCGTCGCTCCGCCTCTATGACGCCGCGCATCCGACGGGGCGTCCGGTCTCGCCCGCACTCGCCTCGCAGGGGCTCCAGTCCGCACAGCAGCTCCTGCAAGGCCCGGCCATCTCCGTGCGCGACGCCGTCTACGAGGCGTTCGACGAGACGTCGGCTTGCATCGCCGAGGAGCGCCGTTGCGGCGACTACGTCTTCACGTTCAAGGGCGCGAAGGAGACGACGATCCGCTCCGACGACTCGAGCTTCCACAAGACGACGACCTACTCCGGCCGCACCTGTGGTCGCACGCTCGTCGGGCAGCCGTGGAAGATCACGAGCAAGAGCAACAACGACCCACCCGTCACGCGCACGATCGATTTCAGGAAGACGCGGGTGATCTTCACGGATAGCGCAACCGTGAACGGGTCCACGGGCACGGCGATCCACAAGCTCTACCTCGTGCCCGGTGCCTTTCCCGGCATGCAGGCGATCGTCGACTCGACTGGCGTCTGGTCGTCCGACCTCGGCGGCGGCATCACCGTTCCCGTGAGCGTCACCAGGCTCCCGGCCGGCAAGAGCTGCTGACGCGGCCGATCAGGCCTCGACGCTGGCGGACGAGCCGTCGAGCGCGCCGAGCGCCGAGCGGACGTCGACGAGTCGGCCGACGAAGATCGGGGTGTCGCGCTCGGTATAGCGGCTCGCCTCCGTCTCGCGCAGCGTCAGCATCAGGTGCATGAAGTCGGCGGGCTCCTCGCACTCGAACGCGGTCATGAACTCCTGGTCGTCGATCCCGAACGAGTACGTCGTGTGGTTGTGGATCGTGGCGAACTCGTGCCCGATGCGGATGTGCTCGTCCATCGCCCGCTGCCGATCCTCGACCGGAAGCGCGTACCAGGGCCGCACCTTCACGAACGGGTAGACGACGAGATAGGGAGAGCCGTGCGGGGTGATCTTGCGGGGCCGGCGCGCGCTCGTGTACTGCGACGCCTTCGTGGTCGCGAGGTACGAGTACGGTGTCTCGAGCCAGCCTGCGATCGGCGTTCCGTTCAGCTCGGCTCCGAGCTCCTCGAGGTCCTCGTAGCGCTCGGTGATCTTCCAGAGGAAGAAGTCGCAGTCGGGCCGGACTCCGACGGTGGAGTAGGCGCGGAGGTGCGTGAACCGCTCGCTCCACGACTCGACGACCTCGGCGAACGCCTCCTTGCCGGCGATCCGCTCCTCGACGGGCAGGCGCCGCCAGGCGGGATCGACCTTGAAGAACGTGTAGGCGACGTACTGCCCGACCTCGGCGGCCATGGCCGTAAGGCTAGCCGGAGGTGGAGGGGACGATCAGCGGATCGCTCTGCAGCCGCGCCGGCGGCCCGGTGTTGATCGGCGCGGTCAGCCGTACGGTGAACCGGTACGGCCCGGGCGCGACGTGGCGGGCCGGGAACTTCACGAGCGTCGGTACGCCGGCCTGGAGATGCGCGCTGACCGCGAGCGTCGTCGAGACCGCGGGGAGCTTCGCGAGGCGCGCGTAGACGTTGCAGTCGATGTCGCAGGTGACCTTGAGCGTCAGCGGCACCTTGGCCAGCGCCTTGCCGGACGGGTAGGCGATCCTCGCCTGCGGCGTGAGCTGCAGCCCGGGGCAGCGGGTGATGACGCCGCCCGTGACGTCGCGCATCGCCTTGCGCACCGCCGGCAGGCTCGTCTTCGCGGTTCCGTCCGCGTAGTACACCCCCGACTGCCAGGCAGACAGGGCCGGCTCGTCGAAGGCGTGGAAGAGGAAGAACGACTTGACGTTCGGCTGGCAGAAGGCGAGTGCGAGGGCGTCGTGGTAGTACGCCGCCTGCGTCGGCTCGTCCACCGGCTTCGTCGTGACAGGCTCGGTGCCGGTGTAGAGCGACGCCTTGCCGGCGGGGACCTTGCTCTCGACGCCGAACTCGCCGTACACGATCGGCAGCGTCGAGCCGGGCTGCGCCGTGCCGTCGAAGCCCGCCAGCGCCGCCGTCAGCTTGCCGTAGTCGGCGACCGCGATCGTCGACGTCCTCGGATGCTGGAACGACGGCGGTAGGCTCGAGTTGTCCTCGTAGGCGTGCATGTCGAACGAGTCCATGATCGGCAGCGCCCGCCCAGTCGCCTTGTAGGCGGCGACGAGGTCGTTGACGAAGGTGGTGGGGGAGTGCGTGTCCTTGCCGGTGCCGGGCCTGTCACCGCCGCGCGGCGCCAGCGCTCCGCCGATCACGTCGCTCGCCGGCGCCACCGCCTTGACGGCGTCGTACGTGCGCGCGAGCAGCGATTCGTACGCGGCGGCGGCGGCGTCGCTGCCGTCGAGCGCGAACTGCGGCAGCCAGAAGCGGTTGTTGTTCGGCTCGTTGCCGACGATCACGTCCTGCACTGACGGGTAGCGGCGCACGATCGAGGCCGTGAACGCGGCGAAGTTCCCTTGCTCGGCGTCGCTGAGCGGCGTCGTCTTGTTGCCGGCGTTCAGCGCAGCGACGTACACCTTGAAGCCGTCGAGCTTCGCCGCGCCGGTGACCGCCGCGAGCCGCTGCTGCTCGGCGGCCGTCGGGGCACGCAGCCCGGGCGACCACACCTCGTTGATGCGCACGGCGTCGAATCCGGCCAGCTTGAGCAGGTCGAGCTTGGCCTTTGCGGCCGGCACGTTGTCCGCCTGCACCGCGTCCTCGGCCGCACCGACGATCATCGCCGGCCCGCCGGCGTGCGCGGGAGCGGCCCATGCGGCGATCACGATCGCGAGGACGAGAAAGCGCCGCATGGCGGCCAACGTAGCCATGGCTATGTTAGGACGGAGTGAATTCACGGCTCGAAGCCCAGCTAAAGGCGCTGCCCGCCAGGCCGGGCGTCTACGTGTTTCGCGACGAGGGCGGCTCCGTCCTCTACATCGGCAAGGCGAAGTCACTCCGCTCACGCGTCCGCAGCTACTTCCAGAAGAGCCGCGACGCGAGGCTGGGGACGACGCAGCTCGTCGACCGGGTCGCGGACCTCGAGACGATCGTGACGGGCACCGAGGTCGAAGCGCTCCACCTCGAGCAGAACCTGGTCAAGCGCCACCGGCCCCCGTTCAACGTCCGGCTCCGCGACGACAAGTCGTTCCCGTACATCGCCGTCACCGTCGAGGACGAGTACCCGCGCGTGATGTTCACGCGGGAGCGGCACCGGCGCGGCGTCGTGTACTTCGGCCCGTTCGCAAACGCCAAAAAGGTGCGCGAGACCCTCGACGTCCTCAACCGCGTCTTCAAGTTCCGGCCGTGCGAAGGCCCGAAGCCGGGCCGGCACTCGGGCATCCCCTGCCTCGACTACCACATCGATCGGTGCTTGGCACCGTGCGTCGGCTACGTGTCCGAGGCCGACTACGGTGCCGTGATCGACGGCGTGATCGGCTTCCTGAGCGGCGACACACGGACGATCGTCCGCGAGCTGGAGGCCCAGATGCAGGCGGCCGCCGCCGGCGAGCGGTTCGAGGACGCCGCACGCTACCGCAACCGCCTGTTCTCGATCCGCCACCTCGCCGAGCGGCAGGCGGCCGACCGGCGCACCGTAGGCTCGGTCGACGTCGTCGGGCTCGCCGCGGACGGGAACGCGGCGACGGTGCAGGTCTTTCCGCTCCGGGACGGCAAGCTGATCGACCGCTACAGCTTCCACCTCGACAACGTGGCCGGGCAGGAGCCGGCGACGCTGATCGAGACGTTCTGCCTCGAGTACTACGGCTCGTCCCCGAGCGTGCCGCCCGAGATCCTCGTGCCGGAAGCCGCGGGAGACACGACCGCCCTGGCCGGGTTTCTCTCCGACAAGCGAGGGGCGCGGGTCGTCGTCCGGACGCCCGAGCGCGGCGAGAAGCGCCGCCTGCTCGAGCTCGCCGAGCAGAACGCCCGCCTCGCGCTCGAATCCGCGACGCTCGCCTCCGAGCAGCGACGGGCCCGTCGCGTCCAGGCGCTCGAGGAGCTCCGCGAGGCGCTGAACCTGGAGAGCCTGCCGATCCGGATCGAGTGCTTCGACGTCTCGACGATCCAGGGCTCGGCCACCGTCGCGTCGATGGTCGTGTTCGAGGACGCGACACCGAAGAAGGCGCACTACCGCAAGTTCTCGGTGCGCACCCTCGACGGGCAGGACGACTTCGCCGCGATGGCCGAGGTGATCGGGCGGCGCTTCGCGCGCGCGGGCGGCTCGCCCACGGACGCGGACTACGACGAGGGGTTCGCAGCCGTGCCGAATCTCGTCGTCGTCGACGGCGGCCGCGGCCAGCTGTCGGCGGCGCTCGACGCCATGCACCGCTTCGATCTCGCCCGTGTCGCCGTGATCGCCCTGGCCAAGCGGGAGGAGGAGGTGTTCGTCCCGGGATCAGCGCGCCCGGTGCGGCTCGACCACTCCTCGGCCGGACTGCAGCTCCTGCAGCGCCTCCGCGACGAGGCGCACAGGTTCGCGCTCGGCTACCACCGCGTCCGCCGAAGCGCGGAGGCGCGCGAGTCGATCTTCGACGGCCTCACCGGCGTCGGCCCCGCCAGGCGGCGCGCATTGATCCAGCATTTCGGCTCGGCCGAGCGCTTCCTCTCCGCGTCTCAGGAGGAGCTCGAGGGCGTCCCCGGCATCCCGCAGAAGACCGCCCGCGCGATCTACGCCCAATTGCACAAGGCCGGACGGGCCTAGCCGGCCGAGCCTAGGATTGACCGGTGCGCCGACTCGTCTCAGTCCTCCTCGCGTTGCCCCTGGTCCTCGGTGCCTGCGGCGGCAGCGGCGGCCACAAGACGACACCGTCGACGACGACTGCGGCGGCCGACCCGGGCAAAGCGGCGGTCGTCGCGCTCATCCAGGCGGCGGTGCACGACAATCGCAAGGCGCTCTGGAACCTCCTCTCCAAGCCGTCGCAGAAGCGGCTCGGACCGACGTATGCGGATTTCGCGTCGGGGTCGGCGACCGCGATCGAGAAGGCGCTCGAGCCGTTCGAGAACAAGGATCTGAGGCCGTTCATCTCCCAGAGCGTGTCGGAGCAGTTCGGTCTCGTCGCCGTTCGCAGCGGCACCAAGGCGCTCGCGTTCCCGATCCGGCACGAGAACGGCGCCTGGAAGGTGGAGACGCCGGGGCCGATCCAGTTCCAGATCCTCGGTCCGCAGCCGGGCTCGAGCGGGCCGGTGGCCCAGGTCGCCGTCGAGATCAAGTCGCCGGGCGTGATCGACGACGCGATCCTCTTCGTCGACGGCAAGGCCGTGGCGCCGAACGTCACGCCGAAGCCCGGTGACGCGACCGCCTTCGCCAACCTGAGCAAGGCGCTCCCGCCGGGAACGCACATCGCGGTCGCCTACGCGCAGGAGGGCAACGACGCCGGCGCCGAGGCGTGGTCGTTCACGGCGACAAAGCCGTAGACGGGCTCGTCAGACGTGCGACGGCACGACCAGCACGATCAGTGCCAGCGATGAGAAGGCGACGACGAGGAAGCGCATGTCCTCGAAGGTATCGACACGTTCTGAACGTCCCGTGAGACCCGGGTAAGGGTTCGCTAAGCCGCTTCGGCCTCCGTCACCGTGCTGGTACCCGCCTGCAATCGGGCGTTGACACCGTAGACGCCTCTCCCCGGGGACGCGACCATCGTCGACGCCCAGCACGCGGAAAGGAGGCACAGTGAACCGAGATCGCGTTGCAGCAGCTGCGGCAGCGGCGTTCATCGCCAGTACGGTGCTCGGGGCCGTTGTCGGTGTCAGAACGACCCACGGGACCTCCACGTGGACGATCCTTGCGGGAAGCGGTGCATATGCCGGCCTCCGCGGGCAGGGCGGGGGCGTCACGGTCATCAGCCCGTCCGAGACGGAGAACTCGGTCTACGACGGGGTGGTCAGGCGCGTTCTGCCGTGACGGGGTGATCGGTCAAGCCGAGCCGCCCGAGTGGCCGGGCGTGTCGTCCGGTGCGAGGAACGGGTAGCGGTAGTCGGTCGGCGGCACGAACGTCTCCTTGATCGTGCGTGGGCTGACCCAGCGGATCAGGTTCCACATCGAGCCGGCCTTGTCGTTCGTGCCCGACGCCCTCGCGCCGCCGAACGGCTGCTGGCCGACGACCGCGCCGGTCGGCTTGTCGTTGACGTAGAAGTTGCCCGCCGCGTACTGGAGCCTGTCGGCAGCGGCGTCGATGGCCGCACGGTCGCGCGCGAAGACGGCACCGGTCAGCCCGTACGGGGAGGTCGAGTCGACGAGCGCGAGCGTCTCGTCCCACTCCTTGTCGGGATAGACGTAGGCGGTGACGATCGGCCCGAACAGCTCCTCGCGCAGCAGCCTGTCGCCGGGATCCGACGTCTCGATCACGGTCGGCCGGACGAAGAAGCCCTCGCTGTCGTCGGCCGTGCCGCCCGCGACGACAGTACGTCCGTTCGACCGCGCCTCGTCGAGTGCCTCCTTGTGCGTCGCGAACGCGCTCGCGTCGATGACGGCACCCATGAAGTTCTCGAAGTCGGTCACGTCGCCGACCTTCAGCTCGGAGACCCGATCGGCGAGCTCGTCGCGCATCTCGCCCCAGAGCGACTCCGGGATGTAGATGCGCGAGGCCGCCGAGCACTTCTGACCCTGGTACTCGAACGATCCGCGAACGACCGCGGTCACGACAGCGTCCGCGTCGGCGGAGGGATGCGCGACGATGAAGTCCTTGCCGCCGGTCTCCCCGACGATGCGCGGGTAGCTCCGGTAGCGGTCGATGCCCTGGCCGATCGTCGCCCACATCCCGTTGAAGACGCCCGTCGACCCGGTGAAGTGCACTCCGGCGAGGTCGGGGCTGGCGAGTGCCGGGTCGCCGATCGCGGCGCCGTGCCCGTAGACGAGATTGATGACGCCGTCGGGAAGGCCGGCCGCCTGCAGGATCCGCATGACGAAGTGGGCCGAGTACGCGGCGGTCGAGGCAGGCTTCCAGATCACCGTGTTGCCCATCAACGCCGGGCTGACCGAGAGATTGCCGCCGATGGCCGTGAAGTTGAACGGCGTGACGGCGAACACGAAGCCTTCGAGCGGCCGGTACTCCATCCGGTTCCAGACGCCCGCGGACGAGGTGGGCTGCTCCTCGTAGATGCGCTTCATGTAGTGCACGTTGAAGCGCCAGAAGTCGACGAGCTCGGCGGCGGCGTCGATCTCGGCCTGGTGCGCCGTCTTCGACTGGCCCAGCATCGTCGCCGCGACGAGGGTCGAGCGCCACGGGCCGGCGAGGAGGTCGGCGGCGCGAAGGAAGATCGACGCGCGCTCTTCCCAGGGCGTGCGCGACCAGTCGTGCCAGGCGTCGGCCGCGGCCCTGATCGACTGCTCGACTTCGGGCCCGGCGCCCTCGTGGACGTCGGCCAGGACATGGCTCTTTCGGTGCGGCATCACGGCCTCGAACGTCTTGCCGGTACGTACCTCGTCGCCGCCGATCACACACGGGATCTCGAGGCGCTCGGCCTGCATCTCGGTCAGCCGCTCCCGGAGCTCGGCCCGCTCGGGCGTGCCCGGCGCATACGACCGGACGAGCTCGTTCTCGGCCGGCGGCAGCTGGGCGATCCCGTGTGCACTCACGGCGGCGATTCTAGTCTCGCGCGCCGCGCCGCGGCTCGGGCCGCTTCTAGGATGGGCCGCCGTGGCTGTCAACGAGGTCGCCTACGACGTCGACGGCTGGGGAACCGGCACCGTCTGGTTCGCCGACCGGGTGATGGTCTGGCACGAGCTGCCCCACCCTCCAAACGACTCCTCGTCGCTCGGGGCACCCCAGCCCACCACCCGCTGCGAGTCTATCGTGATAAACCGCACAAGTGTGGGCTCTGACAGTGACAAAAGCGTCACATTCGATCCACGGGTCGTCGGGCGGCTCGGCCGCTACTTTGACGGGGAGGCAGTGGGGTTCGAGGACGTCGAGATCGACCTGGACTGGTGCACGGCGTTTCAGCGGTCGGTTGCCGACACGCTCCGTGGAGTGCCCTACGGTGAGGTCGTGACCTACGGCGAGTTGGCGGCGCTCGCCGGGTACCCGAACGCCCAGCGCGCGGCCGGCAGCTTCTGTGCACACAACCGGCTGCCGCTCGTCATCCCCTGCCACCGCGTCGTCTCCGCCGGCGGGCTCGGGTCGTACGGGTCGCTCGGCGAGGGTTACAAGCGACGGCTGCTCGCGCTCGAAGGCGTCCGCTTCTAGAGCCGTGTGGAGCTCGGAGGAGATCCGGGACGAGCTGGCGCGGGTCGCTCCCGCGCGCCGCTGCGACCGGCTGGCCGAGCTCTCGGCGCTCGCGCACACGGCAGGGAGCCTGCACCTGCGCGGGCACGGAGAGATCGCCTTCCACCTGGACGTCGCAAGTTCCTCCGTCGCACGGCGCGCGTTTCGGCTGCTGCGCGAACTGGGCGTCGAGTCGGAGATCCGCACCTACCGCCAGCGGGCGTTCGACCGGCCCACCCGCTACCAGCTCCACGTGGCCGATTCGGCCGAGGCGCGAACGGTTCTGGCCGAGGCGGGCATCGTCTCGCGCGGAGGAGCACCGCTTCGACGGCCGCCCAAGCGAGTCGTCGGGCGGGAGTGCTGCCGCTCCGCCTATATCCGGGGCGCGCTCCTCGGGGCCGGGTCGGTGAGCGGACCGCGCGCGCCGCACCTGGAGATTCGCTGCGCGTCGGTGGAGGCCGCCGGGTTGCTCGTCCGCCTCGCCGCGCTCGACGACGTCATCCTCCGCGCGCGTGACCGCGGCCGCTACGCCGTCGCGTACGCCAAGGGTGCGGACGCGATCGCGGAGACGCTCGCTCTGGCAGGCGCGAGTGACGCCGCGCTGCTCGTGGACGAGCACGCCGTCGTCGGCGCGGCTCGCGCGCACGCCAACCGGCTCACGAACGCCGACCAGGCGAACCTCGTCCGTGCGAGCCGTGCGGCGCACGCGCAGTTGCGCGCGGTGCGGCGGCTCGCCGAGAGCGGTCGCCTCGAGACGCTGTCTGCGCCGCTCCGCGAGATCGCCGACCTGCGCGTCCGTCACCCGTCACTGTCGATGCGCGAGCTGGCCGCCAAGTGCCGCCCTCCGGCGACCAAGGCGTCGGCCCACCGGCGCCTCGCGCGGCTGCAGCGGCTCGCAGAGCTCTAGCACTAGACTCGTCCGCGGAATCGAACCGGGGAGACTGAGGGATGGCATTGCGAGTTGGCATCAACGGCTTCGGGCGCATCGGGCGGAACTTCCTGCGCGCCCACCTGGCGCGCGGCGGCGACTTCGAGGTCGTGGCCGTGAACGACCTGGCCGATCCGGACGTGCTGGCGCACCTGCTGCGCTACGACTCGACGCACGGTCGGCTCGAGGACGTCCAGTCGAGCGGCGACCAGATCACGGCTGGCGGAACGAGCTTCCAGGTGCTCGCCGAGCGCGACCCGTCGTCGCTCCCGTGGAAGGACCTCGGCGTCGACGTCGTGGTCGAGTCCACAGGGCTCTTCACCTCCCGCGAGGGCGCCGAGCAGCATCTCGCCGCCGGCGCGAAAAAGGTGCTCATCTCGGCTCCGGCCACGGATCCGGACATCACGATCGTGCTCGGCGTGAACGACGACACGTACGACCGGGAGCGCCATCACCTCGTCAGCAACGCCTCCTGCACGACCAACTGCGTCGGACCGATGGCGAAGCTCCTACTCGACACCTTCGGAATCGAGTCCGGCTTCATGACGACGATCCACGCCTACACGACCGAGCAGCAACTCCAGGACCAGGTGTCCTTCACGCGGAAGGGCAAGCCCGACCTGCGGCGCATGCGCTCGGCCCCCGTGAACATCATCCCGGCCTCGACCGGCGCTGCGCGCGCGATCGGCGAGGTGATCCCCGAGCTGAAGGGCAAGCTCGACGGCATGGCGATGCGCGTGCCGGTGCCGGACGGTTCGGTCACCGACCTCGTCTGCTTGCTCGGCCGTGCCGCGACGGTGGACGAGGTCAACGACGCGTTTCGCACCGCCGCCGAGTCGGCTCACTGGCAGGGCGTGTTGAAGTACACCGAGGACCCGATCGTGTCGTCCGACATCGTCGGCGACCCGCACTCCTGCATCCTCGACGGGCTGTCGACGATGGCGCATGGGAACCTGGTCAAGGTGATCGGCTGGTACGACAACGAGTGGGGCTACAGCTGCCGGCTGGTCGACCTGGCCGGGAAGCTCCTCTGACGCCGTGAGGATGCCGCGGTCGGTTCGCGGGGCCGACGTCGCCGGCAAGCGCGTCCTCGTCCGGGCCGACCTGAACGTGCCCCTCGAGCACGGACGGGTCGCGGACGACACCCGCATCCGCGCCTCGCTGCCAACGCTCGAGCTGCTCCTCGATCGTGGCGCGGCCGAGATCGCCGTCTGCTCACACCTCGGCAGACCGAAGGGGCCCGATCCGGAGTTCGAGATGGGGCCGGTAGAGGAGCGCCTGCACGAGCTGCTCCCGGACGGGCGGCTGCGGGTGTTGCAGAACACCCGCTTCAACCCCGGCGAGACGGAGAACGACGCCGCGTTCGCGCGTGAGCTCGCCGAGGGACGCGATCTCTTCGTCAACGACGCATTCGGGTCGGCGCATCGCGCGCACGCCTCGACCGTCGGCGTCGCCCATCTGCTGCCGGCCTACGCGGGCCTGCTGCTCGAGTCAGAGCTCGACCACCTGGCGCGGCTGCTCGGCGAGGTCGTGCCGCCGTTCGTCATCGTCACGGGCGGGGCGAAGGTCGAGGACAAGCTCGGCGTTCTCCGGAATCTCGGGGCGCCGCGCCGACCGGGTGCTCGTCGGCGGCAAGATGGCCGAGGAGCTGCGGGAGCACAACCCGCTCGACTTTCCGGTCGAGCTCCCGGTCGACACCGTCGCCGCGGCGGACTTCGAGGCCGACGCGGAGACGAGAGTCGTGCCGTTCGACGACATTCCGGATGGATGGCTCGGGCTCGACATCGGCCCCGAGACGGCCAAGCGTTTCGCCACGATCCTGCGCGGCGCCTGGACGATCTTCTGGAACGGGCCGATGGGTGTCTTCGAATGGCCGCGGTTCGCCGCCGGGACAGAGGCGGTGGCGCGGGCCGTCGCCGACTCGGAGGCGTACTCCGTCGTCGGCGGCGGGGACTCCGTGCGCGCGATCAACGAGCTCGGCCTGGCCGGCCTCGTCTCCTGGGTCTCGACCGGCGGCGGCGCCTCGCTCGAGTTCCTCGAGGGCAAGGAGCTCCCGGGCGTGGCCGCGATCCCTGGAGCGTGAGCGTCGGGGCCGTCCTCGGCGACGCCTGGCGCGTCTACGTGCTGCTGTTCCGCCGGTCGGTCCTCGTCGCCGGCGTCGTCTATCTCGCGATTGCGGCGCTCGAGGTGACGAGCGGCACCGCAGCAGCCGTCCTCGGCTTCCTCGCGTCCTTCGGCGGCCCCGTGCTCGTTCAGGGCGCCCTCGTCCTGATCGTGCGGAACGTCCACGAAGGGCAACGGCCCGCCGAGGTCGCCGAGCTCGGGCGGGCCGCCGGCCGGCGCTTCCTCAGACTCCTCGGAGCGTCGATCGTCTACGCGCTCGGCATCTTCCTGGGGCTGATCGCGCTGATCGTCCCGGGCCTGCTCGCGGCGGCGCGCTGGTCGCTCATGGCGCCGGAGATCATGCTCGAGGACCGTGGCACGTTCGACGCGCTCGGACGGTCACGCGAGATCGTTCGCGGCCGGACGTGGCCCGTGCTCTTGGTCGTCGCGGCCAGCTTTCTGCTCACGGGCGTCATCCCGGTGGCGATCGCGCTGGCCGTCTTCGGCGTCCACGACAGCAACGCCCGCACAGTCTCGGGCGCCGCCGTCGCGACGCTGACGACGCCGTACGCAGCCCACGTCCTCAGCGTTCTCTACTACCGCCTCACCGACCCCGAGCGACCGGCGATCGATCCTGCGGTCAGGTCGTGGCCGTCCGTATGGAAAGGTCCAGCCTGATGCTGATCGCCGGCAACTGGAAGATGTTCAAGACGCAGGCAGAGACTCGCGCCTTCTGCGCCGCGTTCTCGCCACCCGCGGGCGTCGAGGCCGTGATCTGCCCCCCGTACACCTCGCTCGCCGCGGCAGTCGAGAGCGGGCTGACCGTCTTCGCGCAAAACGTCCACTGGGCCGACGACGGGCCCTTCACGGGAGAGATCTCGATCGCGATGCTGAAAGAGCTCGGCGTCTCCGGCTCGATCGTCGGGCACTCGGAGCGGCGCCAGTACTTCGGCGAGACGGACGAGGACACCGCCCGCCGGGCCGCCGCCGCGCTCGCCGCCGGACTGCGGGCGATCGCGTGCGTCGGCGAGCTCGAGGCCGAGCGCGAGGCGGGGGAGACCGAGGCCGTCCTCCGCCGCCAGGTCTCTGCGCTCGCCCCGCATCCGGGGCTGATCGTCGCCTACGAGCCCGTCTGGGCGATCGGGACCGGCAAGACGGCCACCCCCGAGATCGCTCAGGAGGCACACGCGTTCATCAAGTCGATCCTCGACGCCCCCGTGCTCTACGGCGGCTCGGTCAAGCCCGAGAATGCCGCCGAGCTCCTCGCCCAGCCCGACGTCGACGGGGCGCTGGTCGGCGGCGCCTCCCTCGCTCCCGACTCGTTCGCCGCGATTTGCCAGGCCGCCCTCTCGTAGTCCTCGTCGTCCTCGACGGCTGGGGCTGCGCACCGCCGGGGCCGGGCAACGCCGTGTCCCTTGCCGACACGCCCGTCTTCGACCGGCTCTGGACCGAGTATCCGCACACCACACTCGGCGCCTCGGGCGAGGCGGTCGGCCTGCCGCCGGGACAGATGGGCAACTCGGAGGTCGGCCACCTGACGATCGGCTCCGGCCGCGTGCTCTTCCAGGATCTGATGCGCGTGAACAAGGCGATCGAGGACGGCTCCTTCTTCGAGAACCCCGCGATCGTGTCCGCCTTCGAGCGAGGTGAGCGGGTGCACCTCCTCGGGCTCGTCTCGCAGGGCGGCGTCCACTCGCACATCGACCACCTCCGGGCGCTGCTGCGCTTCGCACCCGAGAAGACCTGGATCCACGCGTTCACGGACGGCCGCGACGTCTCGCCGCACGCTGCGGCCGACGACCTGGCGACGCTGCCCACCGACCGGATCGCGACCGTGTGCGGCCGCTACTACGCCATGGACCGCGACGAGCGCTGGGACCGCACCGACCGGGCACTCGCGGCGATCACGCGCGGCGAGGGCGAGCACGCGGACGATCCGGTCGCGGCCGTGAGGGCGAGCTACGACCGCGGCGTGACCGACGAGTTCGTCGAGCCGATCGTCCTCGACGGCCGTCCGCGCCTGCAGCACGGCGACACGGCGATCTTCTTCAACTTCCGCCCCGACCGCGCGCGGCAGCTCTCGCAGCGGCTGCTCGAGCAGGGCCTCGACCTGACGACGATGACGCGCTACCGAGACGACCTCGACTGCCCGATCGTGTTCGCGGAGCAGGACGTCGCGCAGACGATGGCCGAGGTGCTCGCCGCGAGCGGCGTGCGCCAGCTCCACGCCGCCGAGACAGAGAAGTACGCGCACGTCACGTACTTCTTCAACGGCGGCCGCGAGCAGGAGTGGCCCGGCGAGACCCGGATTCTCGTGCCGTCGCCGCGTGAGGTCGGCACGTACGACAAGAAGCCGGAGATGTCCGCTCCCGAGCTCACCGACCGCTTCTGCGCCGAGATCGGCGGCGGCTACGCCTTCGCCGTCCTCAACTTCGCCAATCCGGACATGGTCGGCCATTCGGGCGTCATCCCTTCGGTCGTGAAGGCGGTCGAGATCACCGACGCCTGCCTCGACCGCGTCGTCGAGGCCGTACAGGCTGCAGACGGCGTGTTGCTGATCACGGCCGACCACGGCAACGCCGAGAAGATGCTCGAGGACGACGGCGTCAGCCCGTACACAGCGCACACGACGAACCCGGTGCCGCTCGTCGTCACGCTTCCCGGCATCGAGCTCGAGGAAGGCGGCGAGCTCTCCGACCTCGTCCCGACCGCGCTCGACCTGCTCGGCATCGAGCAGCCGCCCGAGATGACGGGGCGCACGTTAAGAAGGAACGCACAGTAGAGAGCAGGAGCGCACAGTAAAACGCGAGTAAGAGTTGGAGCCGGCGGCCTGAATACCGTCGATGCACGAATACACCAGAGCTATACTCCGCCCGTCTTGTCACTGCCGCAACCAGACCCCGCCATCCTTCGCAAGGCGCAGCGCGGTGACGAGCGCGCCTTCTCGATCCTGGTGCGGGCCTACGAGACGCCGGTCTTCAACTACGTGCTCCGTCTCGTCGGCGACAGGTCGCTGGCCGAGGATCTGACGCAGGAGGTCTTCCTCCGTGTCTACCAGGGCCTGCCCAAGTTCTCGCTGCGCTGCCGGTTCACGACGTGGCTCTTCCAGGTCACGAAGAACCGGGTGCTCGACGAGTTGCGCGCGCTCGAGCGGCGGCCCCGCGCGGTCGTCGCGCTCGAGGACGCGCCTCCGTTCGAGGTGCTGGACGCGCCGGCCGAGCGGATCGAGGCGATGGACGCGGTGTGGCGCGGCATCAACGCGCTCAACGTCGACCTGAAGATGGCGCTCCTGCTCCGTGACGTGGTCGGGCTCTCCTACACCGAGATCGCCGACTCGCTCGAGATCACGCTCGCGACGGTCAAGTGGCGGATCTACAAGGCGCGGGAGGAAGTCCAGCTGTCGCTCGCCCGCGAGGGCATCGGCTACCCGGGCGCCTCGGAGCACAGCGGCCACGACGACGCGGCGACCGCCGAGGTCGTTCCGCTCCCGCGCCCTTAAGCGCGCACCTCCGACCGCTTCGGCTGCCGCGCCGGACCCGTCCGGTCCGCCGATCAGTGTCTGACGCTGATCTACGTTGGTGTCAGACACTGATACGCGTTGGCGTCAGAGTGGGGCCAGAGTAGGTGCCAAGAATCGAACTGGCGCTGAGCGGGGAAATCGTGCGCCGGACGTGACCGTGCCGGTCGAGTCCGCACCGGTGGAGAGAGACTACGCGCCCGAGGACAGGCGCTCGGCGAGCGGCTCCGGGAGGCGCGCTAGCCGGATCTCCAACTGAGTCTCGGCGATCGCGTACTCGGCCCGCCGGAACGAGGCGCGGCGTGCGCCGAGGTCGAGGAGGAGCCAGGCCGCACGCGGGTCGCCGTCGCGCGGCTGGCCGACGGATCCGGGGTTGAGGAGCCAGCGCCCGTCCCCGAGCTCGAGCTCCGTGCCGGCCGGAGAGTGGCCGCCGTCCAGCTCGCCGTCGGCCATCGTCACCGCGAGCGAAACATGACTGTGCCCGACGAGCACGATCGAGGCCGAGGTGAGCTCGAGCGCCGCCGCGGCCGCCTGATCCGTGAGCACGTACTCCCAGACCGGGTCGCGCGGGCTCGCGTGAAACATCTGCACGCCGTCTGCCTCGGCAAGCGGCACGAGCCCACGCAGAAACGCCCATGCGCGCTCGCCGAGCTCGTCTCGCGTCCACAGCGCAGCCGCCGCTGCATCGAACGAGAAGTCGTCGATGTCGACGTCCCCGCGCACCCCGAGATCGTGGTTTCCCGCCAGGCAGACCGTGGCCCGCTTCGCGACGAGGTTGCAGCACTCGTCCGGTCTCGGCCCGTAGCCGACCAGGTCGCCGAGGCACCAGATCGCATCGACAGATTCGCGCTCGACTGCCGTGAGCACCGCCTCGAGCGCGTGCAGGTTCGAGTGGATGTCCGAGACGACTGCGACGCGCATGGGGCGCGAGCCTATACGGGTCGAAAAATCCAGGCCCTAGCAGCCATGCGGGATTGGCTCAACCATGCGAGTCGCCCCTGCCGTACCTGCCCCTAAATGCCGTGCTGGTGTGGTCTCGGGAACGTCGCCACCCGCGGCAACGCCTACCAGAGCCGCGGGAACCACGGCGCGTGTATGCCTGACTGCCTTGCCGGGCCCGACGTCAAGCACATCGAGCTGTGTCCTCTTGCAGTTTTCTCGCGGAAAGCTGGCGGGGTGTCCGTCTGGCGGGGTGGGTTTCACGATTCGAACCCCACCCCGAGTACGTGTGATGGAAGAAGGCACCGCGCGCGGGCGTCTTGGCGGGTAGGCGCGGGCTCGCCAGTCTGAGGAGCCGCCGCCCAGGGGAGAGGCTTCAAGGCCGCGACTCTGCCGGTGAGCCCGCTTCTGTAACGGTACGCCCGCTTCCTCACCCGCCGCGGGGATGGTGTCGTCGGCAGACGGTGATGACCTCGTCGTCGGGCACGTTGATTGTGTTGCCGCAGGTGAGGTGCACCTCGAGCGGTTCCGTCTCGGGGCAGCGTTGGCCGTGCTCGACGTGGTGCATCGGTGGCCCGTCTCGTTCGAGGATGCGTTGGCGTTGTGTGCGCCAGGCGCGTGTGCCGCCGCGTTGCCAGCGTGGCGGGTGGACTGGGGCAGCGGCTGCCGCGGGCGGATCCGGCCGCAGCGGCCGCAGCACTTGAGCAGCGTCATCGGCCCGCGCTTACGGGGGACCGCGTAACGCTCGCGCGCTCGAGCATCTCCTGGTGCTCGTCGTACGTGACTGTCGCCCGGTGGAAGATGCCGCAGGGCACGTACTGGATGCCGGTCGGGAGTGGCCGAAGCCGCGGGCTCGGCTCACGATGCGATTCCTCCCCCCGGTCGGGTTGTCTTCCTGGATCACCGTGCGGCCCTCGCGTACTCGCGGCTGGCCTCGCGCAACAGCGATTCGAGCTCGTGTGCGCTCAGCCGACCGTGTTCGAGTAGCGCCTCCGTGACGCGGCCGGCGACCCGACGGAACGTCGGGGTCGCGGCCAGTTGCGTCGTTTCGGCTTTGACCGCCTCGCTGAGGTGATTGCCGCCGCCGATTTGGGCGAGCTCCTTGTGCGCGTTCCGGCGGTCTGCTTGTCGCCGTCGCGATACGTCACCCGGCGTGAGCACGGTCGCCCCGACAGAGAGCGTAGGCAGCCGACCAGCAAGGCGCTGAACGACCTAGAGCACTAGACGCTTCCGATCAGCGCGACCACGGCCCGGGTTCCGAAGGTCGGGGCCGAGGGTTTCGATAGTCGCCGGTTGCGGGAAGGGTCGGTGCAGGCGCGCGCCCTGGGGGCGCGCGCCTGGAGTCCTCTCCCCGCTGGCCTTCTTCCCTGCTCCGGGAGGTGGGCCAGCGGCTGCCGGCCTGTGCGTGCTCGTCCCGGAGCTACAAGCCTGCAGTTCACTCGAATGGGGGACGACAGATGCCGACTTCGCGCTCTCAATGAGTCTGTGGGATCTCTCAGTCAGCCGGCAGCACTGTTCCTCGTGTGGGCGCCCGAGGCCGGCATGCCGAACTCGCAGCAGCCCGACTTGGCCGTCAGCGAGTTGGTCAAGGAATGGGAGTCGGAGTTCGAGGCGCTCGCGCGTCGCGCCAGGCTGCGGGTTGTTCGCGACGAGCACGATCTCGCACTCGGCAACCTGAACGAACGTAGGCCGCCCGGCCGTAGTCGCTCAAGTCGTTCTGCGCACGGCCGATAGAGCAAGTGCCGACCGGCGGGTCATGCGGCCACCATCCGATTCGCCGCCTCCCGAATCGATGGAACGTCTTGGCGCTCGGTCGGTTTCGCTCCGTGCCGTTATGAGGAAGAGCGTGGCGGGCACGCTTTCTGTGCCCGCCAGCTCCTGAGTCCCGGGAGATCATCCAGCCTGTCGCGGCAGGACCCGGAGGCACCGAGCCCCTGCCACTGTCATGCGTAGGTGGTGCGGGGAGGGAAAGCGTTCTCGTTGAGCCGTCCTCGACGCTGGACGTGGACTCGATCGTCACGACGGTGACGAGGCGTTTGGCGGCTGCCGCGCCCCTCGATACCTACTCCACGTCCTCATTCACAGTGGGGCATGAACGCTGTCCCGGTGTGGTCCCGCACCCAGAGCCAAACGTCCGTTTACGGGTCGAAAACTCAGGGCCCTAGCAGCGATGCGGGATTGGCTCAACCACGCGGGGCGTCCCTGCCGTACCTGCCCCTAAATGCCATGCTGGTGTGGTCTCCGTGTGGTCTCGGGATCGTCGCCGAAATTCCTCGATGCGGAGGTTGTGAAGGTGGGTCGCTTGCACGGGCCGCGAGGTCGGCGACTCTGCCTTCCCGGTCGATGCTGCCGGACTCGTCGGGGAGGGAACTCGTCGAGCCGAGGCGTGTGGCGCTGATCGTCGTCTTTTTGACACTACGGATCGGGCTTGTAAGAATCGTTTAACACGAGGGCGCCCAATTTCGGTCGGGAGGCAGGCGATGCACCGGTCAGCGGGTACTAGGCTCGGGTGAGGGTTTCGGAGCGTGGCTGAGCAGGCGGAGTTCATGCTGCAGCGGGGGACGATTGTTGTCCCTTCTTGGGCTGGGTGTGGGGTGCAGTTCAACCAGCACGTATACGCGCCGAACACAGGTTTGCGGGAGGAGAGATTTGCCGACCTCGAGCGGAAGCTCGGCGTGTTGGCGCCGCAGTTCGTTCGGATCTTCTACTACGACGCGGCCGAGGGTGTTTCGTCTGCCGGGAGCAGACACACGGCCGAGCAGAAGCCCTACTGGGACTCGTTTGTGCGTACGGTCAAGCTTGCCGACCAAGTGGCTGCGACGGTCAACATCACCTGGCAGTCGGGCGTGAACTTCTTTCCGACAGCTCAGGGCCGGGAGAGGGCGATGTCGCGTTTCGCGGACGTGCTGGAGACGTTGGTCACGACAGCCGGCGTCACCAAGCTCGACTGGGTGACAATCCAGAACGAGCCGAACACGAATCCTCCGATTGACAAGAAGACGGGGAAACGGCCCCCCAAGGTGGTCACAGTGGACCGGCTGGCGGACATCTATCGCAAGCTCCACCAGAAGCTGGAAGCCAAGGGGCTACGCGAACAGATCCATTTGATGGGGGGCGATCTGCTCGAGGGAGGCAAAGAGTTTGACGAGGTCACTCATGGGAAGAAGGTCACTCTTCGGCCGAACCCGCTTCACCACAAACTGTGGTTCACGTACATGTCGGACAACTACGCAGACATCCTCGACGCCTACTCGGCTCACATGTACTGGGACTACCAGGACACTAAGAGACTTAATTCCCGCCTTAATGACACATGGGACATCGTCCAGGGCCTGAAGCACCGCAGACCTCTCTACATCACCGAATACGGGGTGCGCAGCGCCACCCGAGATCAACCAGTGCACGGCAAGATACCAATCGATCCCGGCAACTTCAAGGATGGCACTCCCATCGGGCAAACCAACATTGCCGCCTTCCAGCAGGCTTGGTTCCAAGATTCGGGCAGCACAGAAGGGTTACGCCGGCGTCATCAAGTTCGATGGCCACTTCGGCAAAGGACGACACAAACCAAATCCAAACCGGGTGCCGACTACACGGTCGGGCCGCCCGGTGCGGGAGCGGATGGGAACCCTACCCGACGTATTTCCTCCTCCGGCTGTTCACGACGACCACAGAGAGCGGCTGGCGTGTACTCGCTCTCAAGCAGAGCGATTCTTCGCCGCCCAGCAAGCAGCTCGCTGCCTTCGCGGGCGGCCCCGGCGAGCTGACCATAATCGGCCTCGACAGCCGCGGCGCAAGCAAGAACAAAGCCGTCCAGGAAAAGGTCACCTACACCGTTGGTAACCTGCCGCCCCGCACATCATTCGCACTCGTGCTCTGGAACCGAGCCGGCGGCGGTCACATCGTCGTCGACCGCAGGATCACAACCGGCGCTGACGGCGTCGCAAAGATAGCCGACGTCCCGCTCCACAGCGTGTTCGCCCTAACAACGAAGACGCTACCTCCTCTGTAGCCGACGAGAGCTCATATCGCAGGACAGCGTGAGCTGCGGGCTCCACGCTTGCGCCGAACGGCAGTCGGCATCAAACCTCCGCCGCCTCGTCGAACTCCCGCTGCCAGCACTCGGCGCAGTAGGCGAACCACTCGTCGTCGTAGGCTGTTTTCGATCCGCAACTCTGGGCTGTCGGCTGGCAAGGTCGCCACCGCACTCCTGACACGTCACGGTCACCGGTTCGATCACTTCGGGGGGAGTCTGACTGGCCGCACCTGCCGGCGCTAGCGTCCGCGAAGGCCGTGTCTTTGCTTGACCAGGGCATGATGCGATCGCGCATAGACTCCCGTCATCACAGGCGGCCATTTCGGGGGAGAGGGAGGAACGATGTCACGGAAACGGACGACCCTTTGGGGGCTTGCTGGGGCTGCTCGCTGTCGGAGTCTTCCTGGCGATTGCCCCGGCAGCGGGTGCAGGGTCGGCTACTCAGTCTCTGGCACGTACAGCATTGCCGGCTTCGGTACAACCACCTGCGTCCCGGTCGGCCAGAACAACTTCATCTTCAACTGCACGACCACGAACTTCGTCAGCGACTACAGCGGAAGTCTGGTCGGCAGGACGATCACGAACTTCAGCCAGCAGATCAACTGCAAGACCGGTCGGACGCACGGCAACGGGGCTGAGACGTTCAGCGGCTCGGTAACCGGCCTGGGCTCAGGAACGCTGACCTGGCGAGACGTGTTCGACGCGGACTTCGACTGCAACACCTTCACGCAGAAAACCTGCTGATCCTCGGCGCGAGCGTGACCGGAGGCGGCGACTGGAGGGAGTGCAGGGCAAGCTCAACTTCGTCGACACGAACTACACCGGGGTACTCCACTAGCCGCCATAAGACCTCTCGCCTACCGGGGGCGGCCCAAGGCTGGGGTGTCGCAACGAGTGAGCGGGCGGTTCGGTGACGAGCCGCCCGCTCTGGTTCCTGCGGCCGCGGCGCGTCGGTCGAACGCTCAGCCGGCTCCCGCCACGTACGGTGGTTTCGGCCCCGGAGTTCGGGATCTGCACGATCCGGCGTCCCCCGGATTCACCGGGATGGGACCGGACGCGGCACGCCCGATCGCCGGGGCCCATCTAGTCGTCGCCGAACTCCCGCCGCCAGCACTCCAAGCAGTAGACGATCGGCTCGTCGTCGCAGGTGAGGGGCTGTCGGTGGGGGGTTGGCGTGCACTCTGGCACGCGTCGCTGATCGACTCGCCATCCCGACGATCTGAACTGAGCTAAACGACGCTGCTGCCGTTCGCGGTGGCGGGACTGTCGCGGGCCGTGTTGGTGTCTTACAGTCCGCGCAGAACGCGATTCCGGAAGGGACGGGCTGAGATGCGGGTAGCCGAGAAGAGGATGAGGTCGTGGCATTGGTCGCGGCGAGCGAGGCTGGGTTGGCTCGCGCTTGCGATGGCGGCAACCGTCGTCGTGACCTTTCTGGCCATCTTCCGAGTTGACCTCAACCACGGCCTGAGCGTCTCGTACCGACACCAGGAGAACTACCAAGCAACCGAACTACTCCTCCTCTCTCGGCTGTACCAGTCCGCCCAGCTGCCGCAGGTGGCGCCTATCTACGCACAACTCGCGAACAGTTCTGGGTGATCCCTTCCGCCGTGGTTCGTGAAGTCCGGGCCGCTTCACGGCACCTACGCCGTCGGATTGCTCCCCACCCAGATGGCCCGTTCCCACTGGCCGCCCTCGCGATCGCCTGCGCAGGCCAGGTAACTCCCGTCAGGCAACGCTGATAGCTGAACGCGTGTCCAACGTCTTCATCGCCTTCATGCCCTCGTTTTACTTCCAACCTCACTCGAGGCCCCGGCTTTGCCAGCAAGCCAATACGATAAAAAGTCGGTGGCGAGCCTCCCAACCCATCCCGAGCTCATACAAGGGGGTCATGGCCTCACCTTCCCGCTGGTCATCTTCAGCATCCTGATCACGCTGCTCGGCATCTCCACGCTCAGAACCCTCAGAACGCCCGGCCCCTAGCGGCCGTATCCAGCCGGGCCGGATGCT
>CAWJXV010000007.1:0-310600 GCA_963846915.1 uncultured Actinomycetes bacterium
GCGCGCGCGGTCAATGAGCTGATCGGCGCCGAGACGGTTCAGGACGTGCCGTTCATCAACCGGACGATGGCCAAGAAGGAGTCGAGCGAGTTCATCTCCGAGCTCGTCAACGAGTTCGGTGCCGCCACGATCGCGGCCGTGCTCGACACGATCAAGCGGCTCGGCTTCAAGTACGCCACCCAGGCCGGGATCACGATCTCGAAGAACGACATCGTCATCCGTCCAACAAGGACGAGATCCTGAGCGGCTACGAGGAGCGGGTCGCCGAGGTCGAGGGCCAGTACGAGCGTGGCCTGATCACCGAGTCGGAGCGGCACGAGTCGATCGTCAACATCTGGACGGAGGCGACCGACACCGTCGCCGACGCGATGGAGGCGACGCTCTTCGAGCTCAATCCGGTGTTCATGATGGCCAACTCGGGGGCACGCGGATCGTTCAAGCCGATCCGCCAGCTCGCCGGCATGCGCGGGCTGATGGCGAATCCGAAGGGCGAGATCATCGAGCGCCCGATCAAGGCCAACTTCATGGAGGGCCTGTCGGTGCTCGAGTACTTCATCTCGACCCACGGTGCCCGCAAGGGCCTCGCCGACACCGCGCTGCGAACTGCCGACTCGGGCTACCTGACGCGCCGTCTCGTCGACGTCGCGCAGGACGTCATCGTTCGTGAGCTCGACTGCGGCACCGACGACCACATCGAGCTGCCGATCTTCCTGCCGGACGGCCTGAACCGCAGCGCCGCCGGCCGGGTCCTCGCGCAGGACGTCTTCAAGCCGCTGCCCACCGGCAAGCCGGGCAAGACGAAGCTCGCCTCGAAGGGCGAGGAGCTGACCGTCGGAGGCCTGCGGATGGTCGCCGAGGAGCTCGGCGATGCTGCGGCCGAGACGACGCTCGCCGTACGTTCGGTGCTCAAGTGCCGTGCCGAGGTCGGTCTCTGTCGCGCCTGTTACGGCACGTTCCTCGCCACCGGCGAGATGTGCGAGATCGGCGACGCGATCGGAATCATCGCCGCGCAGTCGATCGGCGAGCCGGGCACGCAGCTGACCATGCGGACGTTTCACACCGGCGGTGTCGCCGGCGCGGACATCACGCACGGCCTCCCGCGCGTCGTCGAGATCTTCGAGGCGCGGAACCCGAAGGGTGCCGCGCGCCTCTCGGAGGTCGCCGGCGCCGTCCAGATCGAGCAGACCGACCGCGGCCCACGCGTCCTCGTCCATCCCGACGCGGACCCGAAGGCCGAGGAGGCTCCCGAGCCGATCGAGTACCAGCTCCCGCGGCGCACACGACTGCTCGTTGCGCAGGGCCAGCGCGTGGAGCCGGGCGATCCGATCGACGAGGGCTCGCTCAACCCGACCGAGCTGCTCGAGCTGCACGCGAGGTCGTCACGCGGCTCGACGCCGACGGAGCTCTACCTCGTCGGGGAGGTCCACAAGGTCTACAAGTCGCAGGGCGTGGACATCCACGACAAGCACATCGAGCTGATCGTGCGTCAGATGCTGAAGAAGGTCCGGATCGAGAACTCGGGCACGACCGACTTCCTGCCCGGCCAGATGGTCGACAGGGTCGCGCTCGAGCGCGAGAACGCCCGGGTGAAGAAGGAGAAGGGCGACCAGGCGACGTACGAGCCGCTCATCCTCGGGATCACGAAGGCGTCGCTCGCCACCGAGTCCTTCCTCTCGGCGGCGTCGTTCCAGGAGACGACGAAGGTGCTCACGGACGCTTCGATCGAGGGCAAGATCGACCGGCTGCTCGGTCTGAAGGAGAACGTGATCATCGGCAAGCTGATCCCGGCGGCGACCGGTCTCAAGCGCTACCGGACGATCGACATCGGCCCGTCCGACTCGGTCCCGAAGGAGGCCTACCAGCGCGAGGCAGTGCTGGCGGCTCTCGAGGAGATCGGCGACGGCGCGGCCGGCATCGATCTCGGCTCGCTCGGAATCGACTTCGGCGGCAAGACGGGCGGGGACGGGACGAGCTCCCACGCGGCCGGCGAGGCCGGAGAAGTGCCGGAGGTCGACGCGCCGCTCGACGGCGAGTAGCAACGGCACGCAACGGTTCGCGAAGGGGGCCTGCGGGCCCCCTTCGCGTTACTGCGTGCCATTCGTGGGCGGGTCGATGTCCGAGACGGCGGAGTTGAGGTCGCCGCCCGAGAGGAGCCGCGCGGCGCTGACCGCCTCCGCGACCTGATCCTTGCCCGCCCACTTCGCCCGGTACAGCGCGTCGTCGATCCGCATCAGGAACGTGTCCCAGCTCTCCTGGCCTTCCAGCTCGCCGATCCCGCACGACAGGCTGATCCGGCCGACCGGCTCGAGCGCCTTCTGCGAGACGTGCTCGCGCAGCCGCCCGTAGAACCTCTTTGCCTCTTCGAGCCCGGCCTCGGGGAGCACGACCGTGAACTCATCGCCGCCGTAGCGCGCGGCGACGTCGGCCCCTCGCAGCACCTCGCGGAGCCGGTCGGCGACTGCGGCGAGCGCGGCGTTCCCGACGAGGTGATTGAAGCGGTCGTTGATCCGCTTGAAGTCGTCGAGGTCGAACATCACGAGCGCGAGGCGGCGGTTGTAGCGGCGCGCGCGGGCGACCTCGCGCTGGAGCGTCTCTTCGAAGTAGCGCGCGTTGTGCAGGCCCGTCCGGGCGTCGAGGTCGGCAAGCCGCCGCGCCTCGAGGTAGCGCCGCGCGTTGTCGAGCGCAGGACCGGCGCGGGCGGCGATGTCCTCGAGGGCGCTCACCGTCTCGTCGGGGAAGGGCCTGAACTCGTCACGCGAGAAGACGCTGACGATGCCGATCGTGTGCGTGCGGGCCACGATTGGCACCTGCAGGCTGAGCGCGACGGGCTGCGGGTCGCGGGCGGCCGACCCCGGCGGCGTCGCGTAGGAGATCGTCAGCGACTGCACGCGCCCGCTTCCCGTGCGCTGGTCGAGCTCGAGCTGCGCCAGCTCCTCGTCCGAAAGCCCCGAGCCCTTCGTCATCGGCTGTCCGGTCTCGTCGAGCGCGGTCACGAGCGCCGCTTCCACTCCCTCGAGCCCGGCGGCGGCGTCGAGCGTCCGCCGCATCACCTCCTCGAGCTCGATCGTCCACGCCAGCTCGCCGAGGTAGCGCGAGCGGCGGCTCTCCTCTTTCGTGCGCTCCAACTCGTCGGAGAGGTCCTCGCCCAGCTGTCGCATGCGCAGGTCGAGCTCGCGGACGAGGGCAGACACGCGCTCTTCGGGGCTTCCGCGCCGGTTGCGGTAACGACGCATGACGAGGACGGCGATCCCGATCGAGAGCAGGCTGGCGCCGATCGCGAGACCCACCGCGATCCCGACCGTCTCCCACGTCGAAAAGGCCAGCCGCAGCCCCATCACACCCCGTTTCTCTCGTGGCCGCCCGCGAGGATGGGGGCCCGACTCACTGTAGTAGGGAAACGGCGACGTTTCCATAGGCGCGATCCACATCTCGCCAGAGGTGCGCCAAGGCGTCGCGCAAGGTGCGCCAAGGCGTTCGCGCCCAAGGGTCGCGCCGGAGACGCCCTAAGGGATCGTTTGCGGCTGCAGACGCGGTTTCGCTACCATGCAGAGTCCTGGGGTTGGCGGGGTTCCGCCCTGCCGACTCTTGTTGTGCGTAAGGAGACTGAACGACTCACCATGCCTACCGTCAATCAACTCGTGCGCAAGGGCCGCGTCTCGAAGAAGGCGAAGGTCAAGACGCCTGCGCTCCGCGGTGCTCCGCAGAAGCGCGGCGTCTGCACGCGCGTCTACACGACGACGCCCAAGAAGCCGAACTCGGCGCTGCGCAAGGTCGCGCGCGTCCGTCTGACGAACAGCATGGAAGTGGGCGCCTACATTCCAGGTGAGGGGCACAACCTCCAGGAGCACTCCGTCGTGCTGATCCGCGGTGGGCGCGTGAAGGACCTTCCAGGCTTCCGCTACAAGGTGATCCGCGCCGCGCTCGACGCGTCGGCCGTCCAGGATCGCCGGCAGGGCCGCTCCAAGTACGGCGCGAAGAGGAGCTAGCGTGCCACGGAGAGCAGGAGCCCCCGTCCGGACGCTCGATCCGGATCCCGTCTACAACTCGCGCCTCGTCTCGCAGGTCGTGAACCGCCTGATGACCGACGGCAAGAAGTCGACCGCCGAGCGCGTCGTGTACAAGGCGCTCGACCGTGTCGGTGAGAAGACCGGCCGCTCGCCCGTCGAGGTGCTCGAGCAGGCGATCAAGACTGTCACGCCCGTCCTCGAGGTCAAGAGCCGCCGCGTCGGCGGAGCGAACTACCAGGTGCCCGTCGAGGTGCCGCAGCGCCGCGGGCGCACGCTCGCCGTGCGCTGGCTCGTCACGTACTCGCGCGAGCGGCGCGAGAAGCACATGGACGAGAAGCTCGCCGGCGAGATCATCGACGCGCTCGAGCAGCAGGGCGGCTCGTTCAAGAAGAAGGACGACATGTACCGCATGGCCCAGGCAAACAAGGCATTCGCGCACTACAGGTGGTAGCAGTGGCGACGCAGACGACAAGGACCGAAGTCGCGCTCGATCGCGTCCGGAACATCGGGATCATGGCCCACATCGACGCGGGCAAGACCACGACGACCGAGCGGATCCTCTACTACACCGGCCGCACGTACAAGATGGGCGAGGTCCACGAGGGCGCCGCCGTCATGGACTGGATGGTGCAAGAGCAGGAGCGCGGCATCACGATCACATCCGCTGCCACGACGGCGTTCTGGCGCGATGTTCGCATCAACATCATCGATACGCCCGGGCACGTGGACTTTACGGTCGAGGTGGAGCGGTCGCTACGTGTCCTCGACGGCGCGATCGCCGTGTTCGACTCGGTCGCAGGCGTCGAGCCGCAGTCCGAGACCGTCTGGCGCCAGGCCGACCACTACGGGGTGCCGCGGATCGCGTTCATGAACAAGATGGACCGCGTCGGCGCAGACTTCTTCGCGTCGGTGCAGTCGATGATCGACCGTCTGGGTGCGCGAGCGGTGCCGGTGCAGCTCCCACTCGGGCGCGAGGACGAGTTCCGCGGTGTCATCGACCTCGTCGAGCTGCGTGGCCTCGTCTGGTCGGACGAGCTGGGCATGAACGCCGAGTCGATCGACATCCCTGCCGAACTCGTCGAGCAGGCCGAGGAGTACCACCACCAGCTGATCGACGCGGTCGCCGACCACGACGACGAGCTGATGGAGGCCTACCTCCTCGACGAGAGCTCGGTTACGCCCGACATGCTTCGCCGCGCGCTGCGCAAGGCCACGCTCGACATGAGCGTCGTCCCGGTGCTCTGCGGCACGGCGTTCAAGAACAAGGGCGTCCAGCCGCTGCTCGACGCTGTCGTCGACTACCTGCCGAGCCCGCTCGACGTGCCGCCGGTGCACGGCATCGACCCGCGCACGGAGAACGAGCTTTCACGGCGCGCCTCCGTCGAGGAGCCGTTCGCGGCACTCGCGTTCAAGGTCATGTCCGACCCGTACGTCGGCAAGCTGACCTATGTCCGCGTCTACTCGGGCCAGCTCCAGTCGGGTGACCGCATCCTCAACACGACGACGGGCAAGACCGAGCGCGCCGGGCGCATCCTGCAGATGCACGCGAACCACCGCGAGGAGCGCACGGAGATCGCCGCCGGCGAGATCGCAGCCGTCGTCGGCTTCAAGAACACGACGACCGGCGACACGCTCGCCATCGACACGGCTCCGATCAGGCTCGAGTCGATGCAGTTCCCGGAGCCGGTGATCTCGGTCGCGATCGAGCCGAAGACGAAGTCCGACCAGGACAAGCTCGGCACCGGGCTGCAGCGGCTCGCCGAGGAGGATCCCACCTTCCGCGTGAGGACGGACGAGGAGACCGGGCAGACGCTCATCTCCGGCATGGGCGAGCTGCACCTCGAGATCATCGTCGACCGCCTGATGCGCGAGTTCTCGGTCGACGCGAACGTCGGCCGGCCGCAGGTCGCCTATCGCGAGACGGCCGGCAAGGCAGTCCAGAAGATCGAGGGCAGGTTCGTTCGGCAGACCGGCGGCCGCGGCCAGTACGGCCATGCCGTGATCGACCTCGAGCCGGCTGGACCCGGCGACGGCTATGAGTTCATCGACAAGGTCGTCGGCGGCAAGATCCCGCGGGAGTACATCCCGGCGGTCGACCTCGGCATCCAGGAGGCGATGGAGTCCGGGATCCTCGCGGGCTATCCCGTCGTCGACGTGCGAGTGACTCTCGTCGAGGGCTCGTACCACGACGTCGACTCGAGCGAGATGGCGTTCAAGGTCGCCGGCTCGATGGCCTTCAAGGAGGCCATGAAGCGCGCGAAGCCGAAGCTGCTCGAGCCGGTCATGTCCGTCGAGGTCGTGACTCCCGAGGAGTACCTCGGCGACGTGATGGGGGATCTCAACTCACGCCGCGGGCAGGTTCTCGGGCTCGAGCCCCGCGGTAACGCCCAGGTCATCGCGGCGCGCGTCCCGCTCGCCGCCATGTTCGGCTACGCCACCGATCTGCGCTCGACGACGCAGGGGCGTGCCACGTTCACCATGCAATTCGATCGCTACGAGGAAGTGCCTCAGTCGATCGCGGGCGACATCGTCGACGCCCAGGGCTAACAAGGAGAAAGAGGGAATGGCCAAGCAGAAGTTCGAGCGCACCAAGCCGCATCTCAACGTCGGCACCATCGGTCACATCGACCACGGCAAGACGACTCTGACGGCAGCGATCACGAAGGTGCTCGCCGAGCAGGGCGGGAACACCGTCGCGCGAGACTTCGCGTCGATCGACAACGCTCCCGAGGAGCGCCAGCGCGGCATCACCATCAACACCGCGCACGTCGAGTACGAGACGGAGAACCGCCACTACGCCCACGTCGACTGCCCGGGGCACGCCGACTACATCAAGAACATGATCACGGGCGCCGCCCAGATGGACGGCGCGATCCTCGTCGTATCGGCCGCCGACGGCCCGATGCCGCAGACGCGGGAGCACATCCTCCTGGCCCGCCAGGTCGAGGTGCCGTACATCGTCGTCGCGCTGAACAAGGTCGACATGGTCGACGACCCCGAGCTGCTCGAGCTCGTCGAGCTGGAGGTGCGCGAGCTGCTCTCCAAGTACGAGTTCCCGGGCGACGACATCCCGGTCGTGCAGGTCTCCGCGCTGAAGGCGCTCGAGGGCGATCCCGAGTGGACGCCGAAGATCCTCGAGCTGATGGAGGCCGTCGACTCCTACATCCCGGAGCCGACGCGCGATGTCGACAAGCCGTTCCTGATGCCGATCGAGGACGTGTTCACGATCACGGGCCGCGGCACCGTCGTCACCGGCCGCATCGAGCAGGGCCAGATCAAGTCGAGCGACGAGGTCGAGATCGTGGGCATCCACGAGAAGACCGAGAAGACCGTCGTGACCGGGCTCGAGATGTTCAACAAGATCCTCGACTTCGCGCAGGCCGGCGACAACGCGGGCGCGCTGCTCCGCGGCGTCAAGCGGGAGGAGGTCGAGCGTGGTCAGGTGCTGGCGAAGCCGGGCTCGATCACGCCGCACACGCACTTCAAGGCCGAGGTGTACGTCCTTTCGAAGGACGAGGGCGGACGCCACACGCCGTTCTTCAACGGCTACCGGCCGCAGTTCTACTTCAGGACGACCGACGTCACCGGCTCGATCAAGCTCCCGGAGGGCCAGGAGATGGTCATGCCGGGCGACAACACGAACATGGAGATCGAGATGATCCAGCCGATTGCCATGGATCAGGGCCTCCGCTTCGCGATCCGCGAGGGTGGTCGGACGGTCGGGGCCGGCGTCGTCACGGAAGTCATCGCGTAGCAAGGCTCAAACGAGTAGGAAGGCAGACAGGTCTTGGCGCAACAGAAAATCCGTATCAGGCTCAAGGGCTACGACCATCACCAGGTCGACAAGTCGGCGCGCGACATCGTCGAGACGGCGCAGCGCACCGGCGCGACGATCACGGGTCCCGTGCCCCTGCCCACCGAGAAGAACGTCTACTGCGTGATCCGAAGCCCGTTCAAGGACAAGGACTCGCGCGAGCACTTCGAGGTGCGCACGCACAAGCGGCTGATCGACATCCACAGCCCGACGCCGAAGACGGTGGACTCGCTGATGCGCCTCGACCTCCCTGCCGGAGTCGACATCGAGATCAAGCTGTAGGGGAGAGATGAAGGGGATCGTGGGGAGAAAGCTGGGCATGACCCAGGTCTTCGACAGGGAGACCGGCGTCGTGACGCCCGTGACGGTGATCGCGGCCGGTCCCTGCCCCGTGGTCCAGGTCAAGACGGTGGCGACGGACGGCTACGACGCCGTGCAGCTCGCCTTCGACGCCGTCGCCGAGCGGAAGCTCTCGAAGGGCGAAGTCGGGCACCTGCGGAAGGGCGGGGTCGATCCGCACCGGCGCCTGGTCGAGTTCCGCGGCGGGTCCGAGCTGACCGTCGGCGAGACCGTCACCGTCGAGGCGTTCGAGCCCGGCGACACGATCAAGGTCGCAGGCATCTCGATTGGCAAGGGGTTCGCCGGCACGATCAAGCGGCACCGCTTCCATCGCGGGCCGAAGACGCACGGCTCTCACAACATCCGCAAGCCGGGCTCGATCGGTGCTTCGGCGACCCCGTCCCGCGTCTTCAAGGGCATGAAGATGGCCGGCCGGCTCGGCGGCAAGCGCGTCACTCAGGTCGGGCTCGTCGTGCACGAGGTCGACCCCGAGAACGGGCTGCTGCTCGTCAAGGGCGCCGTCCCGGGTCCGAAGAACGCCATCGTCGAGGTCAGGGAGGAGAAGGCGCATGCCGGGCGCTAAGACGGCCCCGCTCCTCGACGCCGCGGGCAAGGAGACGAAGCAGGTGACGCTGGACGACGCCGTCTTCGGCGCCGAGATCAAGCCGCACCTCGTCCACGAGGCCGTGCGCGCCGAGTTGAACGCCGCGCGCGCCGGCACACGCGGGGCGAAGAGCCGTGGCCAGGTCTCGGGCGGACGCGCAAAGCCGTGGCGTCAGAAGGGCACCGGCCGGGCGCGCATCGGCACGACCCGCGCACCGCACTGGACGGGCGGCGGCCTCGCCTTCCCGCCGACGATGCGGAGCTTCGCGTTCAAGGTCAACCGCAAGGAAAAGCGGGCCGCGCTGCGGGCCGCGCTCTCCGCGCACGTGTCCGAGGGGACGCTGGCACTGATCGACGGAGGCGTCTTCGAGACGCCCTCGACGCGCGCCGCGGCCGACCTCGTCGGCGTGTGGGTCAAGGAGCTGCCGCTCGTCGTCGTCCTCACGGACGAGGAGGAGACCGCGCGCAAGTCGTTCCGGAACCTGGCGCACACGGTCATCACCACGCCGGAGGAGCTCGAGGTTTCGGCGATCGTCTGGGCCCGCGCGCTGTTCGTCTCCGAGCAGGCGCTGCCCGTCATCGAGGCCCGTGCCGGAAAGGCCGCGTCGGCCGAGCCGAAGGCGGGCGCGCCGGCCAAGCCGAACACGAAGGAGACCGCGTGAGCCTCCATCCCAACGAGATCCTGATCGCGCCGATCGTGTCCGAGAAGAGCTACAGCAAGATCGCCGAGCGCAAGTACACGTTCCGCGTGCACAAGAACGCCCACAAGACGCAGATCCGCCAGGCCGTCGAGCAGCTCTTCGACGTGCACGTCACCGCGGTGAACATCTCCAAGGTGCAGCCGAAGCTGAAGCGCCGCGGCCTGACGAAGGGCTATCGGGCAGGGTTCAAGAAGGCGATCGTGCAGGTCCGCGAGGGCGAGACGATCCCGATCTTCGAAGGGGCACAGGTCTAGCCGCCATGCCCGTCCGCAAGTACAAGCCGACGAGTCCCGGTCGCCGGTTCATGTCGGTCTCGACCTTCGACGAGGTGACGAAGACCGAGCCCGAGAAGAGCCTGACCGAGCCGCTGAAGAAGAAGGGGGGCCGTAACGTCTACGGCCGTATCACGACGCGCCACCAGGGCGGCGGCCACAAGCGCCGCTATCGCGTGATCGACTTCAAGCGCCGCAAGGACGGCGTGCCCGCCAAGGTCGCCTCGATCGAGTACGACCCCAACCGGTCGGCCCGGATCGCGCTGCTGCACTACGCCGACGGCGCGAAGGCGTACATCCTGGCGCCGGCGGGGCTGCGCGTGGGCGCGACCGTCGAGTCGGGCCCCGAGGCCGATATCCGCCCGGGCAACTCGCTGCCGCTCACCAACATCCCGACGGGCACGCTCGTCCACAACGTCGAGCTCAAGCCCGGCCGCGGCGGCCAGATGGCGCGGAGCGCAGGCTCGGGCATCCAGCTCGTTGCCAAGGACGAGCCCTATGCGGTCTTGCGCCTCCCGTCCGGAGAGCTGCGCCGCGTGCCGCTCGTCTGCCGCGCGACGATCGGCCAGGTCGGGAACGCCGACCACCAGAACGTCACCGTCGGCAAGGCCGGCCGCAGCCGCTGGCTCGGGAAGCGCCCCTCGGTCCGCGGCTCGGCGATGAACCCGGTGGACCACCCGCACGGCGGCGGCGAGGGGAAGTCCAAGGGAGGTCGGCACCCGGTCACCCCGTGGGGCGTTCCGACGCTCGGCAAGCGCACCCGCGGCAAGCACAAGGCATCCGACAAGTTGATCGTCCGCGGCCGCCGCCGCGGCAAGGAGAAGCGCTAAATGGGCCGTTCGATGAAGAAGGGGCCGTTCGTGGAAGAGCGGCTGATGAAGCGGATCTCGACGATGAACGAGTCCGGGTCGAAGACGATGATCAGGACCTGGTCGCGGACCTCGACGATCTTCCCCGAGATGGTCGGGCACACGATCGCGGTCCACGACGGGCGCAAGCACATCCCCGTGTTCATGACCGAGCAGATGGTCGGGCACAAGCTGGGCGAGTTCGCGCCGACGCGCCACTTCCGCGGCCACGCGGGCGACCGCCAGACGCAGGTGAAGAGGAACTAGGGCTTGGCCCAGACCGACACGCAGACCGTTCGCGCCCAGGCCAAGTGGGTGCGCACCTCGGCCCGCAAGGCGCGGGTCGTCGCGGAGCACATCCGCGGCCGCTCCGTGCCCGACGCGAGGGCCGTGCTCGCCTTCACGCCGCGCGCAGCCGCGCGCGACATGGAGAAGGTGCTGCGCTCTGCCGTCGCGAACGCCGAGTCGCGTCCCGACCTGCAGTGGCACGGCGACGAGCTCGTCGTCAGCGCCGTCTACGTCGACGAGGGTCCGACGCTGAAGCGCTGGCGCGCCCGGGCGCGCGGCCGCGTCGCCCGCATCCGCAAGCGCACTTGCCACATCACGCTCGTGCTCGAACAGGCGCCCGAGCCCGCCGGCGGCGCCACGAGGCGCGGCCGCCGCTCCCGCGCCGAGGCTCCCGCCCAGGCCGAGACGAAGCGACGCCTGCCGACCCCGCGCCGCGCGGCCAAGCCGAAGGCCGAGGCCGAGACCGCGACCGAGCCCGAGGTGGAGGCAGTTGCAGAGGCGGCAGCCGCCGAGGAGCCGGAGGCCGCCGAGACACCGGCCGAGCCACAGGCCGCGGAGAAGCCCAAGCCGAAGCGTCGACCGTCCGTCCGCCGCAAGAAGACCGAGGAAACGGAGAAGGAGAGCTAGTGGGACAGAAAGTTCACCCCGGAGGGATGCGCGTCGGCGTCATCCACGACTGGAAGTCCAACTGGTACGTGCCGAACAAGGATTTCGCGGGCGCGTTGCTCGAGGACGTCCGGATCCGGGAGCACATCTACAAGAAGCTCTCCCATGCGGGCCTCTCGGACATCCTGATCCGCAAGGACAACTCGCGGATCACGATCGACATCTACACGGCGCGCCCCGGCATCGTCATCGGCAAGTCCGGTGTCGAGGTCGACGCGCTGCGCCGCGAGATCCACGCCATGACGCACAAGAACGTCCAGATCAACATCAACGAGATCAAACGCCCCGAGCTCGACGCGAAGCTCGTCGCGCAGTCGATCGCGGAGCAGCTCCAGAACCGCGTCAGCTTCCGGCGCGCGATGAAGCGCTCGCTCGCCTCGGCCATGCGCTCGGGCGCCCACGGCGTGAAAGTGCAGTGCGGCGGCCGTCTCGGCGGCGCCGAGATGAGCCGGTCCGAGAGCTACTCGGAGGGCCGGGTGCCGCTGCACACGATCCGCGCCGACATCGACTACGGCTTCGCCGAGGCGAAGACGACCTTCGGCCGCATCGGCGTCAAGGTCTGGATCAACAAGGGCGAGATCATGCCCGAGGGCTTCGAGGGTCTCGCCGGCGGTCGCGAACTGCGGCTCGGAGACCAGGATCAGGCGCGCAGGCGACGCGGCGCAGGCCGCGCGGGCGAGGGCCTCGGCCAGCGCGAGGGCAGGCGCGGTCCCGACCGCGAGGGCCTCGGCCCCGTGCGCCGGCGCCGGCCGGGTCGCGGGGGCGGCCGCCCACGCGGACGCACGCCCGAGACCGCCGAGCAGGCCGACGTCGAGCAGACGCAGGCGTCGGCCGAGGAAACCACGCCGCGGGCCGAGGCACCGGCTCCCGAGGCAACCGCGACCACGCCCGAGACCGAGGCGAAGAGCGAGGAGACGACCGGGTAGTGCTGCTCCCCCGCCGAACCGCATTTCGCAAGTACCACCGCGGGCGCCGTCGAGGCACGTCCAAGGGGCAGATCGCGGTCCAGTACGGCGACTACGGGCTCAAGGCGCTCGAGGCCGGCTGGGTCACGAACCGGCAGATCGAGGCCGCTCGTATCGCCATGACCCGCAAGATCAAGCGCGGCGGGAAGGTCTGGATCAACATCTTCCCGGACAAGCCGTACACGAAGAAGCCGGCGGAGACGCGCATGGGCTCCGGTAAGGGCTCGCCCGAGGGCTGGGTCGCCGTCGTCAAGCCGGGCCGCGTGATGTTCGAGCTCGCCGGCGTGCCCGAGCCGCTCGCCAAGGAGGCCCTGCGGCTCGCAGGCAGCAAGCTCGCGATCAGGACCAAGATCGTCCAGCGGGAAGCCGACCTCTTCGACTAGCCCGCTAATGGAGGAACGATGAAAGCAAGGCAGCTACGCGAAATGACAGACGACGAGCTCGACAAGAAGATGGCCGAGACGCGCCACGAGCTCTTCAACCTGCGCTTCCAGGCGTCGACCGGCGCGCTGGAGAACTCCGCGCGGCTGCGGCTCGCGAAGCGCGAGATCGCGCGGATCCTGACGATCCGCAGCGAGCGCGAGGCGAGCCTGGAGAGGAAGTAATGGCAGAGAAGAAGCCGAAGACGACAGACGAGACGACCGACCAGGTCGAAGAAGCTCCCGCCGACGCCGAAACCGAGGCGCCCGAGGCAGAGGCCGAGGCGAAGCCGAAGCGCACGCGCGCCAAGGCAACGACGGCCGCTGCAACCGAGCCCGACGCGGCCGAGGAGAAGCCCAAGGCGAAGGCGCCGGCGAAGCCGCGCGCCCGCAAGCCGAAGGCCGAGGAGCCCGCGGCCGAGGAGGCGCCCGTCGAGGCCGTCGCCGAGGCGCCCGCGGAGACAGCCGCCGAGCCCGAGCCCGAGCCGAGGAGGCACCCGCCGAGGAGCCTGTCGCGGAGGAGCCCGTCGCCGAGGAGCCCGCCGCCGAGCCCGAGCCAGAGGAGGCACCGGCCGAGGAGCCTGTCGCGGAGGAGCCCGTCGCGGAGGAGCCCGTCGCCGAGGCGCCCGCCGCCGAGTCCGAGCCAGAGGAGGCACCGGCCGAGGAGCCTGTCGCGGAGGAGCCCGTCGCGGAGGAGCCGTCGCCAGCCGCGCCGAGCCGCGCGGAGCCCGAGCCCGCCGCCGAGGCGGCGCCCGCCGCACCGGTCCAGCCGACGGCCAAGCCGAAGCGCAAGCGTGTTCCGCGCTCGGAGCGTCGAACGCGTCTGGCTCCGAAGCGCGAGACCGCGAAGACGCGCAAGCCGCTGACCCGACTGCCGAAGCCCGAGGGCGAGCGCGGCCGAACACAGGAGCGCCGCGGCGTCGTCGTCTCGAGCGCGATGGACAAGACGATCGTCGTCCGCGTCGACACGCTCAAGTCGCACACGCGCTACAAGAAGATCGTCCGGCGGTCGGCGAAGTTCCACGCACACGACGAGCAGAACCAGGCGAACGTCGGCGACACGGTCCGCATCGTCGAGTCGCGGCCGCTCTCCAAGACGAAGCACTGGCGCCTGGCCGAGATCCTCGAGGTCGCAAAGTAGTGACGGCCCCGCTCCTCGCATCTCGCGCCCTCCGGCTCGCTGCAAAGCGGCGCCATTCGTCGTCCTCAGTCGCACCCGTAGCCTCTGGCTACGAGCGCTCCCTGCGTCCTAGCCTGGCTTGCTTTTCGCGGCCGGAGAACACGATCTGCCAGGAGTGTGACCTGTGATCCAGCAGGAGACAAGGGTTCGCGTGGCCGACAACACGGGCGCGCGGACGCTGCTCTGCATCCGCGTGATGGGGGGCTCGCACCGCCGCTACGCCCGCGTGGGCGACATCATCGTCGGTACCGTGAAGTCCGCGACCCCGCAGGGCGCGGTCAAGAAGGGCGAGGTCGTGCGCGCGGTCGTGGTGCGCACGAAGAAGCCGCAGGGTCGCGACGACGGCACGTCGATCGCGTTCGACGAGAACGCGGCCGTGATCATCGACGCGCAGCGCAACCCGCGCGGCACCCGCATCTTCGGGCCGGTCGCGCGCGAGCTGCGAGAGAAGAACTTCATGAAGATCGTGTCACTGGCTCCAGAGGTGCTTTGAGATGGCTCAGACGATGAAGATCAAGAAGGGTGACCTCGTCCAGTTCCTGAGCGGCAAGGACCGCGGGAAGCAGGGCAAGGTGCTCGAGGCGCGGCCGCGCGACCAGCGGGTGATCGTGGAGCAGCTGAACATGGTCAAGCGGCACAGGAAGCCGCGGCCGATCAGGGACTCGAGCCGCATGGGCGGGCCGACGATGGAGCCGGGCGGCGTGATCGAGATGCCGGCGCCGGTCAACGTGTCGAACGTGATGATCGTCTGCCCGGCCTGCAACCGGCCGACCCGGATCGGAATCACGACGAAGGAGATCAAGGGCCGGACCGTTCGCGTACGCGTCTGTCGCCGAGCCGACTGCGGCCAGGAGATCGATCGCTGATGGCCACTGCCACGAAGAAGAGCACCGACACCTACAGCCCGCGCCTCAAGGACCTCTACGAGGGCGAGCTCCGCGCGCGCCTGAAGGAGGAGCTGGCCGTCTCGTCGATGATGCAGGTGCCGCGCGTCTCCAAGATCACGCTCAACATGGGCGTCGGCGAGGCGAAGACCGAGGCGAAGGCGCTCGACAGCGCCATCGAGGAGCTGACGACGATCTCCGGGCAGCGCGCGCAGGTGCGCCGCGCCCGCAAGTCGATCGCCGGCTTCAAGATCCGCGAGGGCATGCCGATCGGCGCCAAGGTCACGCTGCGCGGCGCGCGGATGTACGAGTTCCTCGACCGGCTCGTGTCGATCGCGCTGCCCCGGATCCGCGACTTCCGCGGCCTCTCGCAGCGCTCGTTCGACGGCCGCGGCAACTACTCGATCGGCATCCGCGAGCAGATCATCTTCCCCGAGATCAACTACGACGACGTGAGCACGATCCGCGGGCTCGACGTGACGATCACGACGACAGCCCAGACGGACGAGGCGGCGTTCGCGCTCCTGCGCGGACTGGGCCTTCCGTTCGCCTCAGCGGACGACAGAAGGGAGTAGGCAGCGTTGGCCAAGAAGTCGATGATCGCGAAGGCTGCGCGCCCGCAGCGCTACAAGACTCGCGCGTACACCCGCTGCAACCGCTGCGGGCGGCCGCGGGCCGTGTACAAGAAGTTCGGCCTCTGCCGGATCTGCCTGCGCGAGCTGGCGCACCTCGGCGTGATCCCCGGCATGACCAAATCGAGTTGGTGATGACCCGATGATGACCGACCCGATCGCAGACATGCTCGCCCGGATCCGCAACGCCAACAAGGCGCTGCAGGACACGGTGACCATGCCGACCTCGCGCGCGAAGGTCGAGATCGCCCGCCTGCTCAAAGAAGAGGGCTACGTCCGCGACTTCCACGTCGAGAAAGGCGAGAGCTTCGACAACCTCGTGATCGAGCTCAAGTACGGGCGCAACCGCGAGCGCGTCATCTCCGGGCTCAAGCGCGTGTCCAAGCCGGGCCGCCGCATCTATGCGCGCAAGGATCGCCTGCCGCGCGTGCTCGGCGGCATGGGCGTCGCGATCCTGTCCACGTCGAGCGGCGTGATGACGAGCCGGAGCGCCGAGGAGAAGGGCGTCGGCGGCGAGGTCATCTGCTTCGTCTGGTGAGAGTGAGCTGAGTTGAGCCGAATCGGAAAACAGCCAATCGACCTGCCCTCCGGGGTCATGGTCGCGCTCTCGCCTGGCCGCGTGCAGGTCAACGGCCCGCTCGGCGAGCTGTCGCAGGCCGTGCCGCTGCGAATGTCGATCGAGAAGCAGGAGGAGACGATCGTCGTCACGCGGCCGACCGACCGCGGCGAGGATCGCTCCCTCCACGGGCTGACCCGCACGCTGATCGCGAACATGGTCGACGGCGTCACCAAGGGCTTCGAGAAGCGCCTCGAGATCCAGGGCGTCGGCTACCGCGCGAACATGCGCGGGAACGACCTCGAGCTCGCGGTCGGCTTCTCGCACCCGGTGATCATCACCCCGCGCGCGGGCATCTCGTTCGAGGTGCCGCAGCCGACGCAGATCATCGTCAGGGGCATCGACAAGCAGATGGTCGGCCAGACGGCCGCCGAGATCCGCAAGGTCCGCCCGCCCGAGCCGTACAAGGGCAAAGGGATCCGCTACGAGGGCGAGCACGTCCGCCGCAAGGTCGGAAAGAGGGCGTAGGGAATGAAGCTGTCCACTCGTGAAGCCAGGGCACGCCGCCAGCGGCGCGTGCGCGGCAAGGTCGCCGGCACCGCCGAGCGTCCGCGCCTCGTCGTCTTCCGTTCGAACACGGGCATCTACGCCCAGCTCGTGGACGACGCCGTCGGCAAGACGCTCACGTCGGCCGGCTGGAAGGCGCTGCCCAAGAGCTTCAAGGGCAACAAGACGGATCAGGCGCGGGAGGTCGGGAAGGTGCTGGCCGATCGCGCGAAGAAGGCCGGGTACCAGTCGGTCGTGTTCGATCGGGCCGGGTACCTGTACCACGGACGCGTGAAGGCGCTCGCCGAGGGCGCGCGCGAGGGAGGACTCCAGTTTTGAGCATCAGCGACTTTTCGGAGACCAGGGAGCTCAAGGAGCGCGTGGTCGAGATCAACCGCGTTGCCAAGGTGGTCAAGGGCGGCCGGCGGTTCTCGTTCTCGGCTCTGGTCGTGATCGGCGACGAGGTCGACCGCGTCGGCGTCGGCTACGGCAAGGCGCGCGAGGTGCCGCTCGCGATCTCGAAAGCGGTCGACGATGCCAAGAAGAACATGTTCACCGTGCCGAAGCACGGCACGACGATCACGCACGAGATCCTCGGCCAGTTCGACGCGGCCCGGGTGCTGCTGCGCCCGGCGAGCGAGGGAACCGGCGTCATCGCGGGCGGCGGCGTCCGCGCCGTGCTCGAGCTCGGGGGCGTCAAGGACATCCTCGCCAAGAGCCTCGGCACCACGAACCCGATCAACATGCTCAAGGCGACCGTGAACGGGCTGCAGAACCTACGTCGTCCCGAGGACGTGGCCAGGATGCGCGGCAAGACGATCGCCGAGGTCCTGCCGCTCAAGGCGACTGCCCCGGCCGACGCCGAAGAGCCCGCGGCCGACGCGGCGCCGGAGCCGGCTGCGGAGGAGCCAGCCGCCGACGAGCCCGTCGCCGAGGAGCCCCAGGCCGAGGAGCCCACCGCGTGAGCAAGGTCAAGATCACGCAGGTCAGGTCGGCCATCGGCCAGACCCAGAAGCATCGCGGCACGCTGCGCGCGCTCGGCCTCGGCCGGATCGGCCGGTCCACCGAACGTGAGGAGAGCCCGCAGCTCGCCGGTATGCTCAGAAAGGTCCGCCACCTCGTCCGGATCGACGAGGCCTGAGATGCCGTCCGAGCTGAACCTTTCCACGCTGAAGCCGGCCCAGAAGCGTCGCGATCGCAAGCGCGTCGGCCGCGGCATGGGCTCGGGCAAGGGCCGCTACGCCGGCCGCGGCATCAAGGGCCAGAAGTCCCGCTCGGGCTCGCACAAGATGCGCGCCGGGTTCGAGGGCGGCCAGATGCCGATCTACATGCGGCTCGGCAAGATGCGGGGCTCGACGTCCAAGGACGCGATGCCGATCGGCCCGTTCAGGACGGTCACACAGGGCGTCAACGTCCGCGACCTCGAGCGCGTCTTCGACGCAGGCACAGAGGTGACCCCGGAGCTCCTCAAGGCCAAGCGGCTGATCCGCTCGATCCGCATCGACGTGAAGATCCTCGGCCAGGGCGATCTGACGACGAAGCTCAGCGTCTCCGCGCACGGGTTCTCGAAGAGCGCACGCGAAAAGATCGAAGGCGCCGGCGGCACGATCACGTGGTTGCGCGGCGAGCCGGTCCCGAAGGTGAAGAAGCAGCGCAAGCGCCCCGCCCCCGCCGCCGACGAGCCGAGCGAGGAGACCGAGGAGACCACCGCCGAGGCGGAGGTCGAGCCGGAGTCCGAAGACGAGAGCTCGGAGCCGGCGGAGGGCGCAGACGCGTAGATGCTTACCTGGCTGAGCAACGCCTGGCGAGTCCCGGAGCTCCGGCGCCGGGTTCTCTTCACCGCGGCTGTGCTCGCCGTCTACCGCTTCGGCTCGTGGATGCCCGCGCCGGGCATCAACTCCGACGCGATCAAGGCGTACTTCTCGAACAACGGGGGCAGCATCCTCGGCCTCTTGAACCTGTTCTCGGGCTCCGCGCTGTCGCGGTTCTCGATCTTCGCGCTCGGGATCATGCCGTACGTCACGGCCTCGATCATCCTGCAGCTCCTCGCCGTCGTCGTCCCCAAGCTCGAGGCGCTGCAGAAGGAAGGCGAGGCGGGCTACGCCAAGATCAACCAATACACGCGCTACCTGACCGTCGCGCTTGCCGCCCTGCAGTCGCTCGGCTACGTGCTCCTGTTCACGCGTTCGTCGTCGACCTCGACCACGAGTGGCAAGGTGCTGGACACGAACTCGGGGCGCATCGTGCTGATCGTGGTCACGCTCACCGCCGGCTGCACGCTGCTCATGTGGATGGGCGAGCTGATCACGAAGCGCGGCGTCGGCAACGGGATCTCGATCATCATCTTCGCCTCGATCATCGCGGACGCGCCGACGACGGTGAGCTCCTGGGCCAACGGCGGTGCGACGACGAAGCTCTTCTATCCGATCCTCGTCGTGACGGTGGTGGCGGCTGTCGTCTTCGTGCAGGAGGGGCAGCGCCGCATCCCGATTCAGTACGCGAGACGCATGGTCGGGCGACGCATGTCCGGCGGCGGATCGACCTACATGCCGCTGCGCGTGAACATGGCGGGCGTGATCCCGATCATCTTCGCCGCCGCCCTGCTCGCGTTCCCGCCGACGATCGCGCAGTTCTTCCCGAAGACGCAGGGCTGGATCAACCGCAACTTCCAGCCCCACCAGGCGGACTACCTCCTCACGGAGGCGATCCTGATCATCGTCTTCACGTACTTCTACACCGCGGTCCAGTTCAATCCGGTCGACCAGGCCGACAACTTACGCAAGTACGGCGGCTACATCCCCGGCATCCGCCCGGGGCCTCCGACCGCGCAATATCTCGACCGCGTGCTCTCCCGGCTGACGCTGCCGGGGTCGTTCTTCCTCGCGTTCATCGCCGTCTTCCCGACGTATATCGGCAGCTACTTCGACCTGACCACGAACTCGCGCACGTTCCTCGGCGGCACGTCGCTCCTGATCATGGTCGGTGTCGCCTTGGACACGATGAGACAGATGGAGTCGCAGATGATGATGCGATCCTACGAGGGCTTCCTGGACCGGAGATAGGTGCCGACGCAGCTGAACGTCCTGCTGTTCGGGCCGCAGGGGGCAGGCAAGGGAACGCAGGCGAAGCGGATCTCCGCCGAGCACGGTCTCCCGCACGTGTCCACGGGGGACATGTTCCGTGCGGCGGTCGCCCGTGAGACGCCGCTCGGCCTCCGGGTCAAGCCGATCCTCGAGTCGGGCGAGCTCGTCCCCGACGAGCTGACGATCGGCCTGATCCGCGAGCGCCTCGCCGAGGACGACGCGCACGCCGGCTTCGTGCTGGACGGGTTCCCGCGCAACATCGCGCAGGCCAAGGCACTCGACGATCTCCTGGCCGCACTCGAGCGGCCGCTCTCGGCCGTACTCGAGTTCGAGCTCCCGGACGAGGTCAGCGTCGAGCGCCTGCTCGGCCGTGCGGCAGAGGAGGGCAGGGCCGACGACACGCCGGAGACGATCGCCCGCCGGCTCGAGATCTACCATCGCGACACCGCGCCGCTCTCCGAGCACTATCGCGCGACGGGCAAGCTCTCCGTCCTCCACGCGGATCGCTCGATCGACGAGGTCTGGGCCGAGATCGAGCGCGCTCTCTCTCAGGCGGTGCCGGCGTGATCGTCCGCAAGTCTCCGGCCGAGATCGCGCAGATGGGTCGTGCCGGTCGCATCGTCGTCGAGACGCTCGCCCTGATCGGCGAGGCGATCAAGCCCGGAGTCACGACGGCTGAGCTCGATGCGCTGGCGGAGGAGTTCATCCGCGGGCAGGACGGCTCGCCGACCTTCAAGGGCTATCGCGGCTATCCCGCATCGATCTGCGCCTCGCCGAACGAGATGGTCGTCCACGGCATCCCGGGCCCGTACACCCTCGCCGACGGCGACATACTCTCGGTAGACGTCGGCGTGACGCTCGGCGGCTTCGTGGCCGACTCCGCCTTCACGTTCCCGGTCGGTGAGATCTCCGCCGAGGCCGAGCGGCTGCTCGAGGTCGGCCAGGTGGCGCTCGAGGCGGGCGTGGAGCAATGCCGGCCCGGACGGCGCCTCTCGGACATCTCCCACGCCGTCCAGACGGTGACCGAGGAGGCCGGCTTCTCCGTGGTCCGCAGCCTGGTGGGCCACGGTGTCGGGCGCGCGATGCACGAGGACCCGCAGATCCCCAACTACGGGGCGCCGGGCCGCGGCCCGCTGCTCGCGGAAGGCATGACGTTCGCGATCGAGCCGATGATCACGGCCGGCGAGCCCGACGTCGTCGTCCACGACGACGAGTGGTCGATCTCGACCGCGGACGGCTCTCTGGCGGCCCATTTCGAGCACACGGTGGCGATCACCGAGACCGGCCCACAGGTGCTGACGGCAGGGGCGCTTTTGCTACGATGAGCGCGCTGGCGGCGCGGCCTGGCTGCGCCGTCCCTTTGTGTGTCTCTCACACGAGCGGCAATGTCAGTCAAGGAAGAGAAGATCGAAGTCGAAGGGGAGGTCGTCGAGGCGCTACCGAGCACCACGTTCCGGATCCAGGTCGACGGTGGGCATCCAGTGCTCGCCACGATTTCGGGAAAGATGCGCAAGAACTACATCCGCATCCTCCCCGGCGACCGGGTGAAGGTGGAGCTCTCGGCCTACGACCTCTCTCGCGGCCGCATCACCTACAGATACCGATGAAAGTCCGTCCCTCAGTCAAGCCGATGTGCGAGCGGTGCCGCGTGATCAAGCGGCACGGCACGACCATGGTCATCTGCACGAATCCCCGCCACAAGCAGCGGCAGGGGTAAGGGACCGATGGCACGCATCGCCGGCGTCAACCTCCCGAACCAGAAGCGGCTCGAAATCGGGCTGACCTACATCTACGGCATCGGCCGCACGACCGCGCTCGAGCTGTGCGCCGAGCTCGGCCTCTCGCCCGACACGAAGGTGCGCGACCTCACCGACGAGGAGATCACCCGTCTCCAGCGGCACATCGACGCGAACCTCCAGGTCGAGGGCGATCTGCGCCGCGAGCGCTCCCAGGCCGTCAAGCGCCTGCAGGAGATCGGCTCGTACCGCGGCATGCGCCACCGGCGCGGCCTGCCCGTGAACGGTCAGCGCACGAAGACGAACGCTCGTAGCCGCAAAGGCCCGAAGAAGACCGTCGGGCGCGGGAAGAAAGCAGCGACGAAGACCTAGCCATGGCACCTCCTCGCAAGCCAGCGACCCGAGGTCGTGGGCGCCGCCGCGTGAAGAAGAACATCGCGATCGGCCAGGCTCACATCAAGACCTCGTTCAACAACACGATCGTGACGCTCACGGACAAGGACGGAAACGTCATCGTCTGGGAGTCGGCCGGCTCGGCGGGCTTCAAGGGCTCGCGCAAGTCGACGCCGTTCGCCGCGCAGGTCACGGCCGACGCTGCCGCGCGCAAGGGCATGGAGCACGGCCTCCAGAAAGTCGAGGTCTTCGTGAAGGGCCCCGGCTCCGGCCGGGAGACCGCTATCCGCTCGCTCCAGGCCGCCGGCCTCGAGATCCTCGGCGTCAAGGACGTCACGCCGCAGGCCCACAACGGCGTCCGCCCGCGGAAGCGGAGGCGCGTCTAGTGGCCCGCTACCGCGGTCCCGCCTGCAAGCTCTGCCGCCGCGAGGGCATGAAGCTCTTCCTGAAGGGGGAGCGGTGCCTGACGGAGAAGTGCGCGATCGAGCGCCGCTCGTACCCGCCGGGCGAGCACGGCCGCGGCCGCATCAAGCAGTCCGAGTACCTGCTCCAGCTGCGCGAGAAGCAGAAGGCGCGCCGGTACTACGGGCTGCTCGAGAAGCAGTTCCGCACGTACTACGAGAAGGCCGCGAAGCAGCGCGCCGGCGTCACCGGCGACAACCTGCTGCGCATGCTCGAGTCGCGGATCGACAACGTCGTCTACCGCCTCGGCTTCGCCGCCTCGCGCGCGCAGGCCCGGCAGCTCGTCCGCCACGGGCACTTCCAGGTCAACGGCCGCCGGGTGAACATCCCGAGCTACCAGGTTCGACCGAACGACATCGTTTCCCTGAAGCAGGGCAGCCCCGCCGAGCAGGTCGTGCGCGACGCGACCGACCTGACCGCTTCGGTGGCGCCCTGGCTCCAGGCCGATCACGACGGCCTCACCGGCACGATCCTCAAATGGCCCGAGCGGGCAGAGATCGACACGCCGGTTCAGGAGTCGCTGATCGTCGAGCTCTACAGCAAGTAGCCGGGCGGAGCCCGCCTGCTCGCTGGGAAACTGCAACAGGAAAGGACGAACATTGGCAACTCGCACCAGCTTGATGGATTTCCAGATTCCGAAGATCGTCCACGAGGAAGTCGACGAGAACCGCGGCGTGTTCCAGATCGAGCCGCTCGACCGCGGCTTCGGCTACACGTTCGGCAACTCACTCCGGCGTGTGCTGCTCTCCTCGCTCGAGGGTGCGGCGGTGACCTCGGTGAAGATCGAAGGGGTCGCCCACGAGTTCACTACCCTCCCCGGCGTGCGTGAGGACGTCACCGACATCCTCCTCAACCTGAAGAGCCTGACCTGCCTCCTCCACGGCGAGTCGCCCGAGATCGAGGTGCGGCTGCAGAAGAAGGGCGCCGGGCCGGTCACGGCCGCGGACATCCAGGCGCCGGCCGACCTCGAGATCCTCAACCCGGAGCTGGAGATCGCCCACCTGTCCGACCGCGGCAAGCTCGAGCTGACGATGACGATCGGTCGCGGCCGCGGCTACGTACCCGCCGAGATGAACCGCGGTCACGAGCACACGATCGGCGTCATCCCGATCGACTCGATCTTCTCGCCGGTGCGCCGGGTGGCGTACGACGTCGAGGCCGCTCGCGTCGGCCAGCGCACGGACTACGACAAGCTCATCCTCGATGTGACGACGGACGGCTCGATCGACCCGCGCGACGCGATCGCGCAGGCCGCCGAGCTCCTCATCCGCCAGCTCGCGATCTTCACGGACATCGAGAAGATCGAGGGCTTCGCCGAGGCCACCGCCGAGGCCGCCGCCGAGCCGTCGCTCGCCCACGGGATGGAGAACTTCCCGATCGAGGAGCTCGAGCTGGGCGTCCGCTCGTACAACTGCCTGAAGCGCGTCGGGATCGAGACGATCGGCGACCTGGTCTCGAAGACGGAGAGCGAGCTCGGGACGATCCCGAACTTCGGCAAGAAGTCGATCGAAGAGGTCAAGGAGACGCTGGCCGCCCACGGCTTGACGCTCCGCGGCGAGGAGCTGCCGGCGTAGCCGGAGCGGACGATGAGGCATCAGCGCTCAGGCAAGAAGCTCGGCCGCGACTCGGCGCACCGCAAGGCGCTGTTCGCGAACCTGACGGCGGCGCTGATCGAGCACGGCCGTATCAAGACGACCGAGACGAAAGCGAAAGCGGTGCGGCCGATCGCGGAGAAGATGGTCACGCTCGGCCGCGAGGGCACGATCCATGCCCGCCGGCAGGCGCTCGCCTACCTGCGGACGCAGGAGATCGTGCACCAGCTGTTCTCCGAGGTCGCGCCGAGGTTCGTCGGGCGGCCGGGGGGCTACACGCGGATCGTCAAGCTCGGCCCGCGCCAGGGTGACGCGGCGCCGATGGCGTACCTCGAGTTCGTCGACTTCGTGCCCTCCGCCGGCGAGGACGAGGGCACGGGGTCGGGCTCCCGGCGCCGGCGCGAGCCCGAGCAGGTCGAGGCTTCGGCCTCGTAGGCTTCCGAGCCTGCGCCTCAAGCTCACTCTCGAATACGACGGCACCGACTTCCGCGGCTGGGCAGCCCAGCCCGGCCTGCGCACGGTCGACGGCGTCGTTCAGGAGGCGCTCGGCTCCTTGTTCTGGGGCGTCGACGGGCTCGCAGTGGCGGGCCGGACCGACGCGGGTGTGCACGCGCTCGGCAACGTCGTCTCGGTCGACGTCGAGGGCGGGCCGCCGGCCGACCGCGCGGCCGAGGCGCTGAACACCGTCCTGCCGTCCGACGTCGCAGTCGTTGCGGCCGAGACAGCGTCCACGGAGTTCCATGCCCGCTTCTCGGCGCGCTCGCGCAGCTACCGCTACCGGCTCTACCGTCGGCGCGAGCGGAGCCCGTTCGAGGAGCGCTGGAGCTGGTGGAATCCGCGGCCGCTCGACGCCGGTCGGCTCCAGCGGGCTGCCGAGGTGCTCGTGGGCGAGCACGACTTCCGCGCCTTCACGCCTGCACAGACGCAGCACGAGTTGTTCGTCCGGGCGGTCGAGGCTGCAGCGTGGCACGAACGCGGCGACTTCCTCGACTTCGAGATCACGGCCGACTCGTTCCTCCGTCACATGGTGCGCACGCTCGTCGGAACGATGCTCGAGCGAGAGCCCGACGACGTGGCGCGCCTCCTCGAGGGTCGACCTCGCGCGGAAGCGGGCCAGACAGCGCCTCCGCACGGCCTCTTCCTCGTCCGCGTCGGCTACTAGGGACAGGGTCTAGGTGCCAGGCACTTGCCCGGCACCTGCCCGGCACTACGATTGGCGCCATGCCGTTTCCCGTCGTTCTCTTCGATCTCGACGGCACGCTGATCGACTCCGGGCCGATGATCGTCGCGTCGATGAAGCACGCCACGCTGTCGGTACTCGGTCAGGAGGTGCCCGAGGAGGTGCTGACGGCGGCGATCGGCGGGCCGGGGCTCGTAGCACAGATGCAGGCGCTCGCTCCCGACCGCGTCGACGATCTCGTCTCCGCCTATCGTGAGCACAACGAGCCGCTACACGAGGAGCTGGAGGCGTTCTGGGAGGTCGTCGAGGTGCTCCCGCGGCTGCGAAACGAGGGTCGGCGCCTCGGCATCGTCACCGCCAAGCGCCACGCGACCGTCCGGCTCGCCTTCGACCGGCTCCCGGGGCTCGAGGATGCCTTCGAGGTCGTGATCGCCTCCGACGACACGCAGCGGCACAAGCCCTCGCCCGACCCGATCCTGGCGGCGATCGACCGGCTCGGTGCGTCGCCGGCCGACACGGCCTACGTCGGCGACTCGCCGTACGACATCCGCGCTGCCAGGGCCGCGGGTGCGTATTCGGTTGCCGTCGCATGGGGCGGCATCCATCCCGACGAGGTGCTCCAGCGTGAGCAGCCGGACGCCTTCGTGCGGCACGCCGAGGAGCTGCTTGGCGTCCTCTAGGGCCGCGTCGGCACGCGCGGCGGGGCTGCGTGACACCCTGGCCAGGGCGCTCGTCGCCTACCACGTCGAGGACGAGCCGATCATGTCGGACGCCGAGTACGACCGGCTCTACGACGAGCTGGCCGCGCTCGAGGCCGAGCACCCGAACCTGGTCACGCCAGACTCTCCGACCCAGCGCGTCGGCGCGCAGGCCTCCGATCGCTTCCAGAAGGTGCGGCATCTCGAGCAGATGGGCTCGCTCGAGAAGGTCACGACCGACGAGGCGCTCGCCAAATGGGCCGAGGACATCCGCAAGCGCCTCGGCACCGACGAGCCCGTCGCGTACGTGATCGAGCCGAAGATCGACGGGCTCGCGGTCAACCTGACCTACGAGAACGGGCTGTTCGTACGGGGCGCGACTCGCGGCGACGGCATCCAGGGTGAGGACGTGACGCCGAACCTGCGGACGATCAAGGCAATCCCGCTGCGGATGGCCGGAGAAGACCCCCCCGCGGTCGTCGAGGTCCGGGGGGAGGTATACCTGCCGCTGTCCGGCTTCCGCGAGCTGAACGAGCGCCTTGCCGGCACCAGCCAGAAGCTCGCGCCCAACCCGCGGAACGCGGCCGCAGGCTCGCTCCGGCAGAAGAACTCCGCGATCACCGCGGAGCGGCCTCTATCCACGTGGATCTACGGCACCGGCCACGTCGAGGGCGTCGCCTTCGGCGGCCAGTTCGAGATGCTGCGGTGGCTCCGCGAGCGCGGTTTTCGCACGAACCCGTACGCGGAGGTCATGGAGACGATCGAAGACGTTGCGACCGCCTGCCGCGAGTGGGAGAGGCGGCGGATCGAGCTCGACTACGAGATCGACGGGATCGTGATCAAGGTCGACTCGCTCGACCAGCAGCGGCGCCTCGGCGCGCTCCACTCGCGTCCCCGCTGGGCACGCGCGTTCAAGTGGGCGCCGATGACAGCGGAGACGAAGCTGCTCAAGATCATGATCCGCGTCGGGCGCACCGGCGCGCTCAACCCCTGGGCGCTGATGGAGCCGGTCGAGGTCGGCGGTGTCACCGTCACGCGCGCGACGCTCCACAACGAGGAGGACATCAACCGCAAGCAGATCCGCGAGGGCGACATCGTCATCGTCCAGCGCGCCGGCGACGTGATCCCGCAGATCGTCGGCCCTGCAGGCGGGGTGCACCAGCCCGGGACGAAGGAGTTCCGGATGCCGAAGAAGTGCCCGCTCTGCGGGACCGACATCGTCAAGCCCGAGGGCGAGGTCATGCACCGATGCCCGAACAGGGCGTGTCCTTCCCGCGGCCTCGAGACGCTGATCAACTGGGTACAAGGCCCGTCGGACATCGAAGGCGTCGGCGAGCAGTCAATCCGCTTGCTCTGGGACCGGGGCCTCGTGCGCTCGCTGCCCGATCTCTACCGGTTGACGAAGGAGCAGTTGCTCGAGCTGGACGGGTTCGCCGAGATCTCGGCGACGAGCGCGATCGAGGCGATCCAGGCGTCGAAGCAAGTCTCGTTCTCGCGCGTCCTGCTAGGGCTGAACATCCCCGGCATCGGCTGGGTGCTCGCCCAGAACCTCGCGCGGCACTTCGGGAGCGTCGACAGGCTGATCGCGGCCGCGCAGGAGGAGGTGGCCGAGGTCGACGGCTTCGGGCCCGACCGCGCGGAGCTCGTGGTCGAGTGGTTCGCCGACGACCAGAACCGCGCGCTCGTGCAGGAGCTGCGCGACCTCGGCCTCCGCTTCGAGACCGGCGAGGAGGACCGGCCGGTCGAGGGGCCGCTGACGGGATCCTCCTACGTGATCACGGGCACGCTCGAGAAGTACTCGCGCGACGAGGCCAGGGTTGCGCTCGAGGCGCTCGGTGCCAAGGTCAGCGACGGCGTGTCCGGAAAAACGACCGGCCTCGTCGTGGGCGAGGAACCCGGTCAGTCGAAGCTGACGAAAGCGCGACGCGCCGACGTGCCCGTCCTCTCCGAGGCCGATCTGGACGAGCTCCTCGGCCGCTAGGGCCAGTACGGGTGCCAGGCACGTGCCCGGCACCTACCTGGCACGAAGTGTCGGCGCAGGGCTAGGACGCGGCGGCCAGGAGCTGGACGAAGCGGTCCTGGGCTGCGCGGGCGGTCCACCACGGGACCGGCGTGCCGTTCTCCATCACCGCGAACGCGTAGCGGCCGTGGACGAAGCCCGAGAGCACGGAGGCGAGATCGGTCGTTCCCGTCTTGCCGACCACCGTCCCGCGAGTGCCCGGCCCGAGGAGCCGGTGCTCCAGGGTGCCGGACTGGCCCGCGACGGCCATGGCCTGCACGAGCGTCCCGCGCAGCGGACCGTCGGACCAGCACTGGCGGAGGATGGTGACGAGCGCCTGCGGCGTGAGCCGGTCGAGCGACGACAGGCCGGAGCCGTCGGCGATCGTGACGCCTTCGAGCGGGACGCCGTTCTGCGCGAGCACTCGCCGCACGACCGCCGCACCGTCGAAGCTCGTCCCGCCGTCGCCCGCGACCGCGCCGAGCTCCTTGAGCAGCAACTCCGCCGAGAAGTTGTCGCTGTCCGCGTCGACCGCGTGGAGGACTTCGTCGAGTGGCTTCGAGACCGTGACGGCGAGCACCTTGCCTCCGGCCTGGAACGAGCGCGCCTTCCCGGCCACGGCCACGCCGGCCTTGACCAGGAGCTTGCGGAACGTGTCCGCTGCCGTGTAGGCGGGAGTGGTCGTGTACGCCTTGCCCGTCCAGGCGCGGTCGACGACGAGCGCGGAGAGCGGCGGCGACTCCTCGATGTAGAACGAGGCCTTCCAGCCGGGCGCGGTGCGCAGCTTGTCGAAGAACGATTCGTCTCCGATCACCATGCCCGAGACCCGCCTGATGCCGAGGCGGTGGACGCGGGCCGCGAGGATCCGCAGGCGTCCGGTCGAGAGCGTGGGATCGCCGTAACCCTTGAGCACGAGGTTGCCCTTCCACGTCCCGTCGGTGCCGAGCGAGCCCTGGCCGCGCACCTCGGTCGGGAACCGGAAGGTCGGCCCGAGGACCTTCAGCGCCGCGTACGTGACCGGCAGCTTCTCGTTCGAGGCAGGGACGAAGCCGACTGCGGAGTTGTACGCGAAGACCACCCTGCCGGAGGTGAGGTCGAGTGCCATCGCCCCGGTGCGCGCCGGCGCGATGCCCTTCGCGTGCAGCGCCGCCCCGAGCCTGTTCCCGAGATCGGCATCCCCGGTCCCCGTCCGCGCGGCAGCGACGGAGGCGCCCCATCCGAGCGAGGCGACGATCAGTGCGAGGGCGAGGCGAGCGATCAGCGGAGCGTGATCGTAACCGTCCGCTTGCCCCACTCGTACGTCTGCTTCAGCGTCGGGAACCACAGGTCGATGCGAAGCCCCTTGATCGCCGTGCCCGTGTCGGCGGCGATGCCGGGGCCGTAGCCGGGGATCTCCATGCGCGTGCCGAGCGGGATGACCGTCGGGTCGACGGCGACCACGCCCGGCCCGGTCGGCAGTCCGCTCGCGGTTCCACCGTGGAGAGAGTAGGCGGTGGCCACGACGGTGAGCAGCTTCCCGGAGCCCGACGCCGGCTGGATCGGCGCGGGTGCTGCGGCCGGGGGAGGCGGCGCCGGCTGCGGGGGAGGCGTAGCGTGCGCCGCGCCGGCCGACCCGAGGGAGGAGAGGCTCGCCCGCGCCTGGGCTTCGACCGTCGCGACGGTCGAAGTCGCCTCGGCGGTCCGGGCCTGCGCCTCGAGCTCGACGATCCGCCGTCCGGTCAGGCGCTCGCGCGTTCTCAGCTCGGCGATGTAGGACGAACGCTGCGCCTGCGCACGCGCGAGCTCGTCGGCGCGCGCGGCGGCGTCGGCGCGCAGCCGGGCGAGACGCGCGGCCTTCCGGCTCAGCAATCCGAGCACGCGGCCGACCTGGCCTCGCGCGCTCGTCGTCTGTGCGATCACGTGATTGGTCGAGGTCGCCGTTCTGCTCAGGCTGTCGAGCCCCGTAATGATCTCGTCGAGCGACGTGGCGCCGAAGATGACGGCGAGGACGTCGGGGCTGTCCTGCTCGTAGAGGGCGCGAACCTGCTGTCCGAGCCGCTTCTGCGCGAGCGCGAGCGACCGCTGTGCGACCCGCAGCTGGACGCGTGCGTCGTCGCGGTCGTGGCGGGCGGCGGCGAGCGACGCCTCGACGCGGCCGAGCTCGCTGCGCGCGCGGTCGAGGCTCGTGTTCAGCGCGTAGAGCTGCAGCAACGCGGCCCGCTCGTGGGCTGCGAGCGCGGCGCGAGAGGCGCGCAGCTGCCCGACTCGATCTGCGCCGCTCGTCGCCGGCAAGGCCAGGAGGACGAGGAGGAGCAGGCTGAGCGTGAGTCGTCCGACGATTCGTGTCGGCGCGCGCAAAGCCGCAAGACGCTACCACAGGAAACGAGCTTGTGACGTCGAAACAATGCACTTTGCAGCACTTTTGTCACAAATCGAGACGCGGTTCGAGGTTGCAGCCCGCCGATACGCCTGGTAGGGTGCTGCACCAGTGACGTACCGGCCCCTCCCGGTGCGCCCCCCGTCGCGTGCGGCGCAAGGTCGAAAGGCCTTCCGCGGCAGGTGGGTGCCAGCGGTCATCGTCTTCGTCGTTGCGGCTCTCGTAGCAGCGGTCCCTGGCTTCGCGGACCCGATCACGTCGAAGAAGGCGGAAGCCCGGCAGGTGCTGGCGGAGATCAACCAGCTCGACATCAATCTCGGGCGCGCGGTCGAGGCCTATGACGCGGCGACGGTCAAGCTCGACCACATCCGCAAGGAGCTGAGCCTCAACGCGTACGAAGGACGGGTTGCGAGGGGCAACCTGAAGGCAGCCGAAGGCCGTCTCGCCGCGCGGCTCCGCGATCTCTACGTCACCGGCGACAGCGACTCGACGCTCGAGGTTCTCCTCGGGTCGAAGAGCCTGGACGACGTGATCAACCGGCTCGAGACCGAGAATCGCGTCTCCGACCAGGACGCGCAGGTGCTCAGAGAGGTGAAGAAGTTCAAGCGTGAGGTCGCGATCCACGGCGCCGCGCTGCAGCGCGCGCATCGCGCGCAGGCGCGCGTCGTTGCCGATCGCGCCGATGCGAAGGCGCGCATCGAGAACGGCCTGGCCGACCGCAAGCAGCTCCTGTCGTCGATCAAGGGCGAAATCCAGCGGCTCCAGGCAGAGGAGGCGGCTCGGCAGGCCCTCCTGGCGGCCCAGGCGCGGGAGCGGCTGATCCAGCAACAGCAGGCGCAGCAGGCCCGCGTGAACTCGACCGTCGTCGGCGTGACCGTGCAGGCGCCGGCGAGCACGAGCGACCCGAACGCGGTCACGACGGTCGCGCCTCCGTCCAACTACGGCGGGGTCGTCGGTGTGGCCATGGGCGAGCTGGGCAAGCCGTACGTCTGGGGCACATCCGGGCCGAGCACGTTCGACTGCTCCGGGCTCGTCGTCTACGCGTACGGGCAGATGGGCGTCTCGCTGCCGCACTCGTCCTACGCGCTCTGGAACGCCGGCGTCTTCGTCTCGCAGGACCAGCTCGAGCCTGGTGACCTCGTCTTCTTCGACGGCCTCGGCCATGTCGGGATCTACATCGGCGGCGGCCAGTTCATCCACGCGCCGCACACCGGCGACGTCGTGAAGATCTCGAGCCTGAACGACGGCTGGTACGCGTCGAGCTACGTCGGCGCGCGCCGCATCCTCTAGCCGCCGCCGGCCCGCTCGCCTGCGTACAGCGCGTCGATCTCGGCGGCGAAGTGCTGCTCGCACACGCGGCGCCGGAGCTTGAGCGTCGGCGTCACCTCGCCCTCCTCGACCAAGAAGTCACGCGGGAGGACGGCGAACCGCTTGATCTGCTCGAAGCCCGTCCGACCCCGGTTCGCGTCGTCGACGATGCCCTGGACGAGCTCCGCGGCCGCCGCGTTGCCTGACACGCCGGCGGCTTCGAGCGCGGCGGGATCGAGCGCGACGAGCGCGCCGATGTACGGCCTGCGCTCGCCGACGACCAGCGCCTGCGACACGAACTTCGAGGTCTTGAGCTGGTTCTCGAGGTTCTGGGGTGCGACCTTCTTGCCGCCGGCGGTGACGATGATGTCCTTCTTGCGGTCGGTGATCCGGACGAATCCGTCGCCGTCGATCTCTGCGACGTCGCCCGTGTGGACCCACCCGTCCTCGTCGAGCACCTCGCGCGTGGCCGCCTCGTCCTTGTAGTAGCCCGCGAAGACCGTGCCGCTCCGGACGAGCAGCTCGCCGTCGTCCGCGACCCGCAGCTCGAAGCCGGGGAGCGCGGGGCCGACCGTCCCGAACCGGAACCGGCTGGGGCGGTTCGCGGTCACGGCGGAGGTGCACTCCGTCAGGCCGTAGCCCTCGAGGATGAGGACGTCGAGCGAGTGGAAGAACTCGGCGATCTCGACCGAGAGCGGTGCCGCGCCGGATGCCGCGACCCGGATCCGGCCGCCGAGGCGCTCCTTGAACTTCGAGTAGACGAGGCGGTCGGCGACGCGGTGCTGGAGAGCGAGGAGCCGCGGCAGCGGCTTGCCGGCCTCTCTCAGAGTCCCGGCACGGCGGCCGACGCCGAGCGCCCAGTCGACCAGTCTGCGCTTCGCGCCGCTCTGCTCGTCGAAGGCGGAACGCGTGGCGTCGTGCACCTTCTCGAAGATGCGCGGGACACCGGGCAGCAGGTGTGGCCGTACTTGAGGGAGCGCTTCGGCGACCCGGGTCGGATCGGAGCAGAACGCCGTCGTGAAGCCGATCTTCGCGCCGGTGAGATGGAGGAGCCGTCCGAAGTTGTGCGCGAGCGGCAGCCAGAGCAGGACGACGTCCTCGGCCTCGATCAGCTCGGTCACCTCGGCGACCGAGGCCACCATCTCGTACGCGTTCCGGTGCCGGATCATGCACGCCTTCGGCGAGCCGGTCGTGCCCGAGGTGAAGAAGAACGTGTACAGGTCGTCCTCGTCGATCGCTGCGATCGCGCGGTCGAGGGCGCCGGGGTCGGAGGCAGCGTGCTCCCGGCCTCGGGCCGCGAGGTCGTCCAGGTCGGCGAAGGTCAGGATGTGCCCCACCCGACCGATGTCCGCTTTGACCTCGTCGAGTTTGGCGATCTGCCGTGCGTCCTCGGCGAGGACGCCGATCGCGTCGGCGTGGTCGAGCGCGTAGGCGCAGTCGTGCGGAGAGCTCGTCGCGTAGACCGGGACGGTGACGGCGCCGACGAGAGCGAGCGCGTAGTCGAAGAGCACCCACTCGAGGCGAGTCGATGCGAGGATCCCGAACGCGTCGCCCTTTTTCAGCCCGAGCGCGAGCAGGCCGTTTGCGAGGTCGGTGACGCGCTCGCCCGCCTCCGGCCAGGTGACGGGCTCCCAGGCGCCGGCGCGCTCGGCGAGGTAGGCGGTTCCGGTGCGCTGCTCCGCAAGCGCCTCGAGCCAGAGTGCGGGCACTGTACGTGCAGGTGCGGCATCGGGCATACAGCGAGCTTAACCCGCTGCGATCGCGCGCAGGGAACCGGGCACCGAAGGCGAAAACGGCACACTCTCCTACAATCTGGGGTAGGTCTCATGCGGACGACGTGGAACGGATCGATCAGCTTCGGGCTGGTGAACATCCCGATCGGCCTGGCGCCGGCGACGAAGCCTGCGGCGCGCCAGTCGGACGTCTCGTTCCGCCTGCTCCACCGGGAGTGCAAGAGCCCGATCAAGCAGAAGCGCTGGTGCCCGATCCACGACCGTGAGGTCGGCCCGGACGAGATCGTCAAGGGCTGGGAGGTCTCGAAGGGCGAGTTCGTCATCGTCGAAGAGGCCGACCTGGAGGCGCTCGAGCGCGACTCGACCTCCCGCGCGATCGACATCACCGGCTTCGTGCCCGAGGACACCGTCGACCCGATCTACTTCGACCGCACGTACTTCCTCGTGCCGGCTGCCGCGGTCGCGGCCCGCCGCCCGTACGTCCTCCTCCAGCATGCGATGCAGGAGACGGGCATGGCGGCGCTGGGCCGGTTCGTGCTCGCCGGCAAGGAGAAGCTCTGCCTGATCCGCCCTCAGGGCGAGGCTCTCGCGCTCGAGACGATGTACCTGGCCGAGGACGTCTACTCGCACGCCGAGATCGACGAGTCCGTGGCCGAGGCCGAGGTCAAGGACGCCGAGGTCGAGCTGGCTCGCCAGATCATCGACAGCCTGGTCACGGAGTTCAGGCCGGCCGAGCAGCTGAGGAGCGACTACCGCGACGAACTGCGCGAGCTGCTCGAGGCGAAGCTCAAGGGCCAGGAGATCACGCGGCCGGAGCCGGTCGAGGAAGAGGCTCCTGCCGTCGACCTGATGGAGGCGCTTCGCCGGAGCGTCGAGGAGGCGCGCACCCGGAAAGAGTCGGAGTCGCCGCGCAAGCCGACCAAAGCGGACGGCTCTCGCAAGCGCACCGCCAAGGCAAAGGCGAAGTAGTCGTCGAACGCCTCGAGCTGCCCTCGCCGCTCGAGAGAAGCTCCTGCCGGCGGCTCGGCGCTAGGCCGATTCCGCTGCCGCGGCGCTGACGGCCTTGAGCTGCGCCTCGAAGAGGAACCGGTCGATCTTTCCGTGGTAGATCGGCACGCCTTCCTCTACGCAGAGCCGGATCACGTCGTCGCGGTCGATCCCGAGCTCCTCGGACAGCTCTTCAGGCGTCAGGTGATTCGGCATTGCTCGCCTCCTTGGCATGAAAAAGCCCGCCGGCGCGTGCGCTCGGACGGGCTTCGGCTTCAATCGAAGCTGACGTTGTGTGATCGCGGGATGTCAACGGGCCCGCACCCGGAGAAGATCCATCTCCGTCAGAGCATAGACCCGCCGGCGGCTCTCGTGCAAGCGACCCGGCGAGCGATCCGTCAGACGGGGTTCTCGAGCTCGACGAACTCCCACGGAAGGCCGAAGCGCTGGGCGATTCTCTGTGCCAGCGCCTGCACGCCGAGGCGCTCCGTCGCGTAGTGGCCGGCGGCGACGAAGTGGATCCCGAGCTCGCGCGCGGTCATCATCGTCGGCTCCGCGGCCTCGCCGGTGATCAACGCGTCGTAGCCCTCGGCGGCCGCCTCGGTGAGGAATCGCGCGCCCCCGCCGGTGACGAGCGCGGCCCGCACGACTCGCTCCGGACCGTCGGCAAAGACGAGCGGCTCCCTGTCGACCGCGCGGCCGACCCGCTCCGAGAGCTCCGCGATCCTCTGCGGCTCGGCGAAACGGCCGCCGACGCCGAGCGCCGCGAACGGGGCTTCGACGGTCAGGCCGAGCTCGCGGGCAAGCAGGATGTTGTTGCCGATCTCGGGGTGCGCGTCGAGGGCGAGGTGGTAGGCGGCCAGCGTGATGTCGGCGTCGAAGAGGACGCGGAGCCGCTCTTTCATGCGAACATCGACGACGCGCGGCTCGTTGTCCCAGAAGAGACCGTGGTGGACGAGCACGAGTTCCGCTCCCGCCGCCGCAGCGCGTTCGAACAGCTCGCGCGACGACGACACCGCACAGACGACCTTCGTCACCTCGTCGGCCCCGACGACCTGCATGCCCATCGGCCCGTAGTCCCGGAACGAGCCGCTGTCGAGGAGGTCGTCGGCGAAGGCGATGATCTCGTCGCGACGGCGCCACAACGGGCCGCAGTCTACGCCGCGTCCCGCATGAGCAGAGTTCAGGACACGGCGGCCTCCTCCTCGAACGGCGTGGCAGCCGCGCCCGAGTCACCGCCGGGGGGCGTCAGGAACTGGACGCGGTTCGCGACGACCTCGATCGCGCTCCGCCTCGTGCCGTCCGGTGCCTGCCACGAGCGGCTGCGAAGGCGGCCGTCGAGTGCCGCCCGGTCACCCTTGTGCAGGAACTGTCGGCAGAGGTCGGCCTGTCGGTCCCAGACCGAGATCCGGACGAAATCGGCGCCTCCTTCCTTTCCCGCCCGATCGACGGCGAGGAGGAAGCTGGCCACGCGCTTGCCCTCGGCCAGTTCCTTCATCTCGACGTCCGTCGCCAGGTTCCCGATCAGGGTCACGACATTCACGAGAGCGACGGTAGCGGCGAAGTCGCGACACGACTGTGCCGGATGTGTGACGAATCGCGCACAGACAGAAACGCCCGGAAGTCGCGCGACTCCCGGGCGCCTCAGTCGGGGTGCCCAGATTTGAACTGGGGACCTCTCCGACCCGAACGGAGCGCGCTACCAGGCTGCGCCACACCCCGAATGCGAACAGATTAGCGACTGGCGAGACGGGGTCAGTCCACCGCGCGCGGCCACGGCCGGGTGATCACGCCGCCGATGATCAGCGCCGAGATGACCGCGCCGGAAGCGATGATCGCGTTGGGCGTGGCCGGCGATCCCCGCCGACAGCGCGAGGCCGAGGGCACCGGCTCGAACGACCCGAAGGGCGGTCGGCGAGCGCCCCTCCGACCTACAAGCCCTGCGTGGACCACACGACCCCGAACTCGCGGCTGCCGAACGCCTCGAGCGCTCGCTTTCCACCGATGGGTGGTGCGGCTTCTGCCATGCGGCAAAGCTATCGTTCGAGCGTGGCCGAGAAGATCCGCGTCGCGTGTGTCCAGATGACGAGCCGCGCCGACAAGGCGGCCAACCTCGCGAAGGCCGAGCAGCTCGTCGCCCGGGCAGCCGCAACGGGCGCCGACGTCGTCGTCCTCCCGGAGAAATGGGACGCGATCGGCGACCACGACCAGCTGCACGCCGCGGCCGAGCTGCTCGAGGGTGGCCAGGCGGCCGAGGCTATGCGCGGCTGGGCGAAGACGCACGGAATCACGCTCGTCGGCGGCTCGATCTCGGAGCGGCGCGAGGGACGCGAGAAGCTGTCGAACACCTGTGTCGTATTCGATCCCGACGGCGAGATCGCGGCCGTCTATCGCAAGATCCATCTCTTCGACGTCGAAGCCGGCGGCTTCGTCTATCGCGAGTCGGATGCAGAAGAGCCCGGTGACGAGCCCGTCGTGGCCCAGGTCGAGGGCTGGCCGGTGGGACTGACCGTCTGCTATGACCTCCGCTTTCCGGAGCTTTATCGGGTGCTGGCGCTCGAGGGGGCGCTGCTCTTCACGGTGCCGGCGCACTTCACGCTGTACACCGGCAAGGACCACTGGGAGCTGCTTCTGCGCGCGCGGGCCGTGGAGAACCAGTGCTTCGTCGCCGCGGCCGCGCAGATCGGGGAGACGCTGCCGGGGCGGCAGAGCTTCGGACGCTCGTCGATCGTCGATCCGTGGGGGATCGTGCTCGCGCAGGCGGCCGACGAGGAGACGGTGATCGCGGCCGAGCTCGACCGCACTCGACTCGAGGTGATCCGCGAGCGCTTCCCCACTCTCGCGAGCCGCCGTCCCGCCGCCTACCGGTGGCCGTCGACGGTTTGAGCTCGCTTCGCGCGGTTCTCTTCGACGTCGACTTCACCCTGTGCCGGCCGGGGCCTGAGCTCGGAGCCGACGGGTATGCGGGGCTGGGGCGAGAGTACGGGCTGTCGCTCGATGCATCGCGGTACGACGCGGCGAGGCTGGCCGCGATCGACGATCTGCAGCGGCATCCCGAACTCGACCACGACGAGGCGATCTGGGTCCGGTTCACGGAGGACGTCGTTCGCGGAATGGGCGGCGAGGGGGTCGATGTGGCCGAGATCGCGCTCCGGATCGTGCGGCGGTGGGAGGAGGCGGCGCACTTCGAGTTATACGACGACGTGCTGCCCGCACTCGCGGAGGTACGGCGTCACGACTTGCGGATCGGTCTCGTCTCGAACACGAGCCGCGACCTCGGCGCGTTCGTGCGGCACTTTGGGATCGACGTCGACGGGTGGATCGCGTCCGGGTCCTACGGGAAGGTGAAGCCGAGCCCGTTGATCTTCCAGGCTGCGCTCGAGCTCGTCGACTGCGAGGCCGAGTGCGCGGTGATGGTCGGCGACTCGCCGGACGACGACATCGCCGGCGCGCGCAGCGTCGGCATGCGAGCCGTGCTGCTCGACCGCGCAGCGCGCTTCCCGGCCGTCTCCGAGCGCATCGAGTCGCTGGCCGAGCTGCCGGCGGCGCTCGGGCTCCTCGGCTGATCCGGACAGCTCCGCGGTGCCAGGCACGTGCCTGGCACCCGCCCGGCGCGTGCCTGGCACGCGAATGGAACAAATGTGTGCCGGTTCGCGCGACCGCTCTTGGATCCAGCGGCCGGCGCAGCTAGCGTCGGTCGCCGTGCCGAGGATGCGTCGAACCGACCTGCCGGACGGCTTCTACCACGTCACCGGTCGCGCGACGGGCGGCGAGTTGCTCTACCGCGCCGATCTGGACAGGTCGGAATTCGTCGCGCTCGTCAAGCTCGTCACCGACCGGTTCGGCTGGCGCCTCCACGCCCGCTGCGTGATGGGCACCCACTACCACCTGATCGTCGAGACGACCCGCGAGCGGCTGTCGGCCTGCATGCATCTTCTCGCCGGCACATATACGAAGCGCTTCAACAAGCGCCATGCGCGGAGCGGCTGCCTGTTCGAGGGGCGTTTCACGGCGACGCCGATCGAGAGCGAGGAGCACTACAACGCCGCACTCGAGTACATCCGCCAGAACCCAGTCGAGGCAGGGCTCTCCGGCGTCGCTGCAGACTGGCCGTGGACCGAACTCGGCGTTCTACCGGAATGCCTGCGTGCCGGTCAGCGCACCGCCGATGACGAGCGTGTGCACTTCGTGCGTACCCTCGTAGGTGAGGACGGACTCGAGATTGTTCATGTGCCGGATGACCGGATACTCGAGCGTGATCCCGTTGCCGCCGAGGATCGTCCGGGCGCTCCTGCAGACATCGAGCGCTCCGCGGACATTGCCCATCTTGCCGAGGCTGACGTGCTCCGGCCGCAGGGTCCCGGCGTCCTTCATGCGCCCGAGGTGGAGCGCGACGAGGGTGCCGCGGTTGATCTCGAGCGCCATCTCCGCCAGCTTCTCCTGGGTGAGCTGGTAGGAGGAGATCGGCCGCTCGAACACGATCCGTTCCTTCGAGTACTCGAGCGCCGCCTCGAAGCATGCGCGCGCGGCGCCGACCGAGCCCCAGACGATGCCGTACCTCGCCTCGTCGAGACAGGAGAGCGGCCCGCGCAGCGTGCTGGCGCCTGGCAACATGTTCTCGTCCGGGACGCGGACGTCGTCGAGCACGAGCTCGGATGTCACCGAAGCGCGGAGGGACAGCTTCCGGTGGATCTCCGGCGCGCTGAAGCCCCGCATGCTCTTCTCGACGACGAAGCCGCGGATCTCCCCCGCATCCGTGCGAGCCCACACGACGGCCAGGTCTGCGATCGAGCCGTTCGTGATCCACATCTTCGAGCCGTTGAGGATCCAGTCGTCTCCGTCGCGGCGTGCATGCGTCCGCATCGCGCCCGGATCCGAGCCCGCGTCTGCCTCGGTCAGCCCGAAGCAGCCGATCAGCTCGCCCGCGTGCATTCGTGGCAGCCAGCGCTCTTTCTGTTCCTCGGAGCCCCAGCGCCAGATGGCGAACATCGCCAGCGATCCCTGCACCGAGACCGCGCTGCGCGTGCCTGAGTCGCCTGCCTCGAGCTCCGTGCACGCGAGGCCGTAGGCGACCGCGCTCGCTCCGGGCAGCCCGTAGCCGTCGAGGTGCATGCCGAAGAGGCCGAGCCCGGCGAGCTCGACGAGCACCTCGCGGGGGAAGAAGCCGCGCTCGAACCAGTCGCCGACCTCGGGCACGATCCGCTCGCGCACGAACGCGCGGACGGTGTCGCGGATCGCCTTCTCCTCCTCGTCGAGAAGCGCGTCGACAGCGAGAAAATCGAGTGGATCGAGAGCGGGTAGGGCGGCGGTCTTGGCGATCATCGCACTGATCCTAGCTCGCAGCGGGGCGAGTGCCAGGCACGAGCCTGGCACCAGAACGCCCGGCCGATCGGAGGAGCGGGCGGATGAGGGCGCATCCTCCGTTCCGCCGTCCCCGGACGGCAACCGGATCGGTCGTCGGCGGGATGACGAAAACGCCTCGGCGTGCGGATGCTGGACGTGCGAGGCAACAGGCGTACCATGGACGGGATGGCCGACACGAAGAAGAAGGTGCGAGTGGTGGTCGCGGACGACCATCCGCTCTACCGCGAGGGCGTCGTGCGGGCCTTGACGGCCAGCGGAAGAGTCGACGTCGTCGCCCAGGCCGAGGGCGGGCGAGATGCGCTCGACCAGATCCGCGAGCACGCGCCCGACGTCGCGCTGATCGACTACAAGCTCCCCGATCTGGACGGCGTCTCCGTCGTCCACGCGGTCACTCGGGACGGCCTCCAGACGCGAGTCCTGCTGCTGTCGGCGTTCACCGACAGCGGGCTCGTCTACGAGGCACTGCAGACGGGCGCCTCCGGCTACCTCCCGAAGGAGGCGAAACGGGACGAGATCGTCGACGCCGTGCTCGCCTGCTCGCGGGGCGAGACGGTGCTGCCGTCCGAGCTGACGGCGGGGCTCGTGACCGAGATCCGTGTGCGGCGCGTCACCGACTCGCCCGTCCTTACCGATCGCGAGCGCGAGATCCTCGGCATGATCGCGTCCGGCAAGAGCCTGCCCGAGATCGCGAAGGAGCTGTACCTGGGCGTGACGACGGTGAAGACGCACGTCCAGCACCTGTACGAGAAGCTCGGCGTCTCCGACCGCGCCGCGGCAGTGGCCGAGGCGATGCGCCGCCGTCTGATCGAATAAGCGGTCATGCGCTTCGGGCGCAGCAGCCGATCCTCGGAGATCACGACCGCCGCGCTGAGCGAGGTAGAGCGGCGAGTGGCCTGGCTGCGTCTGCTCGCCCTGCCGTTGATCGTCGCCGCGGAGACGCTGCCGCACCCGAAGGAGGAGCGGACCTCCTTCCTGGTCGCGGTGGCCGTTTTCTCCGTGTACGCGCTCGCAATGCTCGTCTGGGTCTACACGCGGCCGATCTCGTCGCGGTTCGCGCTGCTCGGGACAGCGGTCGACGTGGCGGCGATCACGATGCTCGTCGTCCTCTCGGGAGGCGCCTATTCGGAAGCGAGGCTCACGTACTTTCTCGTGCCGATTGCGGTCGCATTTCGCTTCCGTCCGGCTCTGACGGCACTCTCGAGCGCGATCACCGTCGTCGCGTACCTTCTCCAGGCCGTCGCGCATCCGGCCCACGCGCAGCCGCAGGCGACGCGGTTCATCGCCGTCCAGGCCGGCTACCTGCTCTGGATCGGGCTCGCCGCCGTGCTCCTGTCGGCCGTGCTCGAGCAGCGAACGCGAGCGGTCGCCGAGCTCGCCGAGCGGCGGCGGGGGCTGATCGCCGAGGCGCTGAGCGCGGGAGAGCGTGAGCGCCGAACGCTGGCCGAGGGGCTCCACGACCATGCGATTCAGAACCTGCTCTCGGCTCGCCACGACCTCGAGGAGGCGGCCGAGGGAGGGACGCTCGAGGCGCACGAGGCGCTCGCGCGAGCTGACGCGGCCGTCGAGGCGACGATCGCCGAGCTGCGGGAGGCGGTGGTCGAGCTCCATCCGTACGTGCTCGAGCAGTCGGGCCTCGAAGCCGCGCTGCGGGCTGCCGGCCAGCGTGCGGCGCGGCGCGGGGCATTCCACGTCCGGTTCGATCTCTCCTATCCCCGGCGGCACCCGCAGGAGGTGCTGCTCTACGGCGCCGCACGCGAGCTGCTCGCGAACGCGGCGGTGCATGCGCACGCGGGCAACGTGTCGGTCGAGTTGTTCGAGCGCAACGGGTCGGTCGCGCTCGCGGTGCGCGACGACGGCAGGGGCTTCGATCTCGGCGCGCTGCCGGCCCGGATCGCCGAGGGCCACATCGGCCTCCAGTCCCAGCGAGAGCGCGTGGAGAGCGCCGGCGGGCGCTTCGTCATCCACTCGTCACCGGGCCGCGGGACGGAAGTCGAGGTGGGCCTCCCCGGCTGACGGCGCCTCGACAGTGCCAGGCACGTGCCTGGCACGTGCCTGGCACCAGGCTTCAGCCGAGGAGTGCCGTCAGCGCCGCGTCGACGTCGTCGTCCGTGTTGTAGAGGTGAAACGAGGCGCGCAGCGAGCCCGCGCGCACCGCAGCGAGGATGCCCGCGGCGGCGAGCTTGTCCGCGGCGCCGGGTACGTCGGTCGAGACGATCGCCGAGTCCGACGGCTCGAGGCCGAGGCCGACCCGGAAGCGGTTCGCGAGCCCGACATTGTGATCGCACACGGCGTCGACTCCGACCGCCAGCAGTGTCTCGAGCGCCGGTGCCGTCGCCACCCAGTTGAACCACGCCGGCGACGTGTCGAGGCGGCGCGCCGTGCCGGCGACTCGGAGCGGACGGCCGTAGTACGAGGAGTAGATGTCGTCGCCGGCGTACCAGCCGGCGAGCAGCGGCTCGGTTCGGTCTCGCAGCCGTTCGGACGCGGTCATGAACGCCGTGCCCCGAGGCGACATCAGCCACTTGTAGTTGGCGCAGACGAGGGCGTCGAACCGGGAAGCGTCGATCGGCAGCCAGCCACAGGCCTGCGTCGCGTCGACGACCGTCAGCGCCTCGTTCGCCGCCGCAGCTCGCAGCACTGCGTCGACGTCCGCCACTGCGCCGTTCGAGGACTGCACGGCACTGAACGCGACCACGTCCGTGAGTTCGTCGACCGCGTCCGCCAGGCGCTCGAGCGGCACGGTGACGACGTCGAGGCGCTGCTCGTGGACGAGAAACGGGAAGAGGAGCGACGAGAAGTCGTTGTCGGGCACGACCACGCGGGCGCCGTCCGGCACGGACGCGGCGAGGACGCCGACGAACGACGAGACGGTCGAGCCGGCGGCCACGCGCTCGGCCGGAACGCCGACGAGGCGCGCGAACGCCCCCCGGGCCAGGTCGGTCGCCTCGTTCCAGTGTTCCCAGCTCGTCCGGCCGTGCCGCCACTCGTCCAGCGCCGACTGCAGCGCGTCCCAGGCCGGACGCGGCGGCAGCCCGTAGCTCGACGTGTTCAGGTACGGCCGCTCGGGTGCCCAGAAACCCCGGGCCTCGGCGATCGAGAGCGAGCGCTCGGCAAGCGTTGCCACCCCGGGATCATCGCGGAAAGCCCGAAGGGGCGCTCGATAGAATGATCGCCCGTGCAGGCGGAGATCGCGCACAAGGACGCCCAGCTGTCGCGAGCCATGAGGCGCCGGCGGCAAGCCAGAAACCGCACGATCAGGCGGCTGGTCGGGGCTGTGCTCGTCTTACTCATCCTCGCCTTCTTCGTCGTCGGCGAGGTCTACGCGGGCTCGCCCAGCACGCTCTCGGACGGGACGACGATCGCGGGGGTCGACGTCGGAGGCATGACGACGAAGGAGGCCGTCGGCGCGCTCGATCAGAAAGGGGCGTCGCTCGCGAACGTGCCGGTGGCGATTCACGTCGCGGGGCACACGTTCCGGCTGCGCCAGAGCGACCTCGGCATCAGCGTCGACTGGTCGCGAGCGGTCGCGTCGGCCCAGTCGAGCGGCGATGGGTTCGGCCCGATCCGCGGCTTCCGCCGGCTGTACCAGCAGCTGTTCGGGGTCTCGGTCGCGCCGGTCGCCGACGCTCAGGGTCGCGCGCTCGACCACGCGCTCGACCGGATCGCAGGTTCGGTCGGGCGGTTGCCCAAGAACGCCGCGATCGTGCTCCACGGGCTTCATCCCGTGGTCGTCGAGGGCAGCACGGGAATCTCGATCGACCGGACCGAGGCGAGAAAGCAGCTCCTCCTGCGCTTCGCAGCCCTCAGCCGTGCGCCGCTCGTGCTGCCGCTCTCGCCGCAGCCGCCTCAGGTGACGACTGCGATGCTGACGAGCTCGCTCGCAAAGGTGCAGACAGCGCTCTCGGCGCCGGTCGTGCTCAGGAGTGGCGAGTCGACCCTACGGATCGGTCGCTGGCAGCTCGCCGGCATGCTGCGCCTCCCGGGCAGCCGGTCGGAGTCGATCTCGTTCGGCGGGAAGCGGGCGGACGCGTTCATCGCGCAGCTCCAGCGGGCGCTCAACCGGGCGCCGAAGGACGCGACGTTTGCCGTCTCCGGTCGGACGGTCCGGATCGTCCCCGACCTGCCCGGCCGGGCGCTCGACGCGGCCGCGACGGCGAGCAACATCGTCAAGGCGGCGCTCTCCCCGACCGGCCGGACGGCGCTCGTCGTCGTGTCGACCTCGCCCGCCAAGCGCACGTCGAAGGACGCGCAGGCGCTGGGCATCAAGGAGCTTGTCTCCACGTACACGACCGAGTTCGGCGGCGTGCCGAACCGCATCCACAACGTCGAGCTCGTCTCACATCTGATCGACGGGACGATGATCGCACCCGGTGCGACCTTTTCCTTCAACGGCACGACCGGCGACCGGAACGCGTCGAAGGGATTTCTCGAGGCGCCGGTGATCATCAACGGTGAGCTGACGACCGGGCTCGGCGGGGGTGTCTGCCAGGTCTCGACGACGGTCTTCAACGCAGCGTACGAGGCGGGTCTCGACATCACGGCCCGGACGAATCACGCCCTCTACATCAGCCACTACCCGCAGGGGCGAGATGCGACGGTCGACTACCCGGACGTCGACCTCAAGTTCGTGAACGACACGAAGGCGTGGTTGCTCCTGCGCACATTCGTCTCGTCCTACTCGCTGACCGTGAACCTGTACGGCACGAGCCCCCACCGGCGCGTCGTGAGCGAGACCGCGCCGCTCGTCTCAACCGGGAATCCGCCGACGGAATGGGTGAAGGACCCGACGCTGGCGAAGGGGGCGAAGGTGACCGTGGAGTCGGGGTCGTCGCCGCTAGCGACCTCGGTGCACCGCAAGGTCTACTCCGCCTACGGGAAGCTGATCTACGACAACGTCTGGTACTCGCATTACGACGGCGAGAAGCGCGTGATCCACATCGGCACAAAGCCTGCTCCGAAGGCCGGGCCGACGGGAGCGACCGGCCCGACGGGTGCCACCGGCCCGACCGGCGGGGCAGGCCCGACCGGTGCTGTCGGCCCGAGCGGGCCGACGCACTGACGCCCGCTACGGCGCGGTCTGCGTCTGCGCCTCGGCCTGCTCGATCGCCTCGCGCAGCCAGTCCGGCAGGCGGGTGGGGCGGAGCGAGTCGTGGTCCACCGTCGCGTGCAGCGTCCACCCGTCCGCGACGGCCTCGGTGCCCGTGTCGGTGACGCGCTCGATCAGATAGTCGAAGCGGAAGCGTGCGCCGCGGAGATCGCCGCAACGGACGTTGATCCGCAGCCGGTCGTCGAAGAACACGGCTCCCAGATAGCTGACGTGGGCCTCGATCGTCAACGCCTCGATGCCGAGCTCCCGGATACGGTTGTACCCGCCCGTGAAGCGCGCCAGGTAGTCGACGCGCGCCACCTCGTACCACACGAGATAGGAGGCGTTGTGCGCGATGCCCTGCGCGTCCGTCTCGGCGAAGCGGACCGAGAGCTCGGTCGAGTGCGAGAACGTCTCGTCGGGCACGGGCGACAACTCTAGTGCCAGGCACGTGCCGGGTTGGTGCCAGGCGCGTGCCTGGCACCGGGGCTGTACAAATCGGCCGTGTCCGTCGAGCGACTCGCCGCGCTGATCCTCGAACGGCAGCCGTGCGTGGTGCTCACCGGCGCCGGCGTGAGCACGGAGAGCGGCATTCCCGACTTTCGCTCGCCCGGCGGGATCTGGGCCTGCTACGACCCGATGGAGTACGCGACGATCGACGCGTTCCGCCGCGACCCGGTCAAGGTCTGGGAGTTCTACGGACAGCGTCTCGAGATGCTCCGCACGGCGCAGCCGAATGCCGCGCACGAGGCGCTGGCCGGGCTCGAGCGCGACGGGCTCGTGCGGGCGATCGTGACGCAGAACGTCGACCGGCTCCACGAGCTGGCCGGCTCCCGGGACGTGGTCGAGGTGCACGGCTCGATCCGCACGGCAAGCTGCCTCTCCTGTGGGGCGAAGGCGACGTTCGAGGAGGTCCTGCGCCGGCTCGAGAACGCGCCCGCCCCGCGGTGTGCGGCCTGTGGCAGCGTGTTGAAGCCGGACGTGGTCATGTTCGGCGAGCTGCTGCCGACCACTGCCCTCGACCGCGCCGTGGAGCTCGCGGGCGCGGCGCGTCTGCTCCTCGTCGTCGGCTCCTCGCTCGCCGTCTACCCGGTGGCCGCTCTGCCGGAGACGACGCTGCGCGCCGGAGGAGCCGTCGCGATCGTCAATGCCGAGCCGACGCCGTTCGACGACGAGGCGGCCGTGGTGATCCACGCGCCCGCCGGAGAAACGCTCTCTGCGGTACGACGGCAGGTCGCAGCGCTGCCCGGCGCCTGACCGGCACGGTGCCAGGCACGTGCCTGGCACCGCGTGCGGGCACCGCGCGAGTTATCGTCCCGGAATGGCACGTTCGCGAAAGACACAGCAGAAGGACGTTGTAACGCGGCTCAGCGACAAGGGCGAGGACGCGCTGCAGCGGATCGGCGACCTCCCGGGCGGAAAGCTGATGCTCAAAGCGATGGCCGATGTTCGCGGGGGAATCGACGAGCTCACCACCAAGCTCCGGCGGATCGACCCGCTCGAGCGCCGCGTGGCCTCGATCGAGAAGCGGCTCGACTCGCTGGAAGGGCCGAAGGCCAAGACGACCGCGAGCAAGCGTACGTCGACGGCGCGCAAGCCTGCCACGCGCGCCAAGCCGAAGCCCAAGGCGAGCTCGAACGGCGGCTCCTAGGCCGGCACTCGAAGCCGAAGCGCACCCGGAACGACGTCGAACTGCACCGGCGTCGTTCCGGGCTGCTCGCCGTCGAGCTCGACCGGCAGCGGCTCCGCGGCTTCGACCGTGACCGACGCGCCGCGCAGGAGCTCGGCGCGTGGATGCGGCAGGTGCGTCCCGCGATAGATCTTCGGCATCGTCAGCGCCAGGTCGAGCTTGCTCACGTCGCCGATCAGGAGGACATCGAGCAGGCCGTCGTCCGGCTCCGCCTCCGGGGCGATCTTCATCCCGCCGGCGAGATAGCGGCAGTTGGCGACGATCACGTCGAACATCGGGCCCGAGCGCACCTCTCCGTCGACCGTGACGTTCACCACGGCGTTCCGCCAGCCGGCGAAGACGACGACGGTCGACCAGAGGTACGCGACCTTGCCGCCGAAGGGCGCCTTCGTTGTTTCGTTCGTCCGCTTCGCGACCGCCCCGCTCATGCCGGCGCTGGCGATGTTGGCGAAGTAGGACTCGCGGGGCTCGCCGTCCGGGGCGCGGTAGGAAGCCCGGCCGAGGTCGATCGTCCGCGATTTGCCCTGGAGTGCGACGCTCACCGCATCCTCGAGCTTCGACGCGATGCCGAACGTGCGGACGAAGTCGCCGCCGGTTCCACGCGGGATGATCGCGAGCTCGGCGCCCTCCGCGCCGACGAGCCCGTTCGCGACCTCGTTGACGGTCCCGTCGCCTCCGACCGCGACGAGCAGCGTCGCGCCGGCCTCGACCGCCGATCGCGCGAGCTCCCGGAGGTGTCCCGGCTCATCCGAGAAGAGCGCGTCGCCGGAGAGCCCGAGCGCGGCGGCGCGGCGCGCGAGCTCGGGCCAGCCGCGGCCGGTGGCGCCGCCCGCAGACGCGGGGTTGACGAGAAAGACGGTCCGGGCGCCGCTAATGCTGCTCGTCCGCGGTGACGGTGTGGAGCGCGAGCTCGGTCATCTGGTCGACCGCCGCCCGCATCTCCTCGTCCGAGATCCGGATGAACTCACCCTCGATCACCACGTCCGAGACGGTGAGCAGGCAGCCCGTCTTGATCTTCCGCAGCGCGCCGAGGGTGAAGAGAATCGACGCCTCCATCTCGACCGCGAGTACGCCGCGCTCCGACCAGCGCTGGTACTGGCCGCTGTCCGGGTTGTAGAAGATGTCGCTCGAGACGATCGGGCCGACCCGCACCGGCCTGCCGAGCTCCTTGGCGGCATGCACGGCGCCGTGGACGAGCTCCCAGTCGGCGGTCGGCACGTGCGGCTCGCCGATCAGATGCCGCGCCGTCGCGTCGGCCGGGACCGCCGTCAGCGCCACGATCAGATCGCCGAGCTTCATGTCGGCCTGCAGACCGCCGCACGTCCCGACGCGGAGGATGCGCTTGACGCCGAGCATGACGAGCTCCTCGATCACGATTCCGGCCGACGGGCAGCCCATGCCGCTCGACTGCACCGACACCGGCTTGCCGTGGAACGTGCCCGTGTAACCGAGCATCCCGCGCTCGCCGTTCACCTGCCTCGCGGTGTCGAGGAAGGTGTCCGCGATGTACTTGGCGCGCAGCGGGTCGCCTGGGAGCAGGCAGGCGTCGGCGTAGTCGCCCGGCTCGGCGCGAAGGTGGATCGGCATGGGGCCGAAGCCTACGGGTTTTTTGATGCCGCGCCAGGCTCCTTAGAGTTGCGGGGGCGATGGCTGCGTCGACCGTCATTCCCCGCCTCGAGACGATCCTCGACTACTGCTCCGAGGATCCGGTCGAACGGGTCTTCCTCGAGGACGTCGCGCGTCGTGGGCTGGGCCGCTTCAGCGCCGTCGAGGAGCGCGGGCGGATCGTGGCGCTCTGCCATGTGGGGGCGAACGTCGTCCCTTCCGGCCGTGGCTGCGAGGCGTTCGCCGAGGTCACGTCGCGCAGTCGGGCTCGCATGCTGATCGGCGAGGAGGGATCGGTCGGAGAGCTATGGGCCGCCGTCCGGCCGCGCATGCCGGCCCCGCGCGAGGATCGGCCCGGCCAGCCCGTCTACGTGATCGACGCGGCACCGGAGCCCGGTGAGACGCGTCTGCGCGAGGCGACCACGAGCGATCTCGACCTTCTCGTCCCGGCGTGCGCCCAAGCGCACTTCGAGGAGATCGGCATCGATCCATTGCGACGCGATCCGGAAGGGTTTCGATGGCGCACGCAGGCACAGATCGGCGAGGGCCGCTCGTGGATCTGGCTGGAGGGCGAGACGATCCTGTTCAAGGCCGAGGCTTCGGCATGGACGCCGCACGCCGTGCAGTTGCAGCAGGTCTGGGTCGATCCCGCTGTTCGCGGCCGAGGCTATGGCAAGCGAGGCATGCGCGACCTGTGCCGCCGTTTGCTCGAGCGGACGCCGACCGTGTGCCTGTTCGTGCGTGCCGACAACCAGGCCGGGATCCGCACGTACGAGTCGATCGGAATGCGCAGGACGATCTCGTACCGCAGCCTGATCTTCTAGCCGCAGCCGTGAGGCCTCGGGCCAATCCGGGCCTCCGGCTCACGGCTGTAGCTCCGGCTCAGGACGCGGCCGCTCGTCCGTTACGGACAACTCTGGCTTGCCACAATGGACGAGATGGACGTCCGGGACCTGCGCGCGCGAGTCGAGCGGGACATCCGCCGGCTCGACCTGATCCCACGCGGCGGCGAGGTCACCTGCCTCGTCTCCGGCGGGGCGGACTCGACCTGCCTCTGGGACGCTCTCCGGGAGCTCGGCTACCGCGTGTCGGCGCTCCACGTGAACCACGGGCTCCGCGGCGCGGAGTCGGACGGGGACGCGCGCTTCTGTCGCGAGACGCTGGGCGCGGAGGTGGTCGAGGCGCCGCCCGGCCACACCGAGGACGAGCTGCGCGCGGTCCGGTACGGCTACGCGACGGGCCGGCTCCGCGCGACCGGCCACACTGCCTCGGACCAGGTCGAGACCGTCCTCTACCGGCTCGTCTCGAGCGGCCGTGCCGGCACCGGCATCAAGCCGAAGCGCGAGGACGGCGTGGTGCGACCGCTGCTCGGCTTCTGGCGTGAGGAGACCGAGGCGTACTGCACCTCGGCGGGTCTCGCATACCGCGAGGACAGCTCGAATCGCGACACGAAACGCGGCCTGATCCGGACTCGGATCCTGCCCCTGCTGGAGGAGCTCGACCCCCGGGCGCGCGAGAACCTGCTCGCGCTCGCAGCGGCCGACGAGCCGCCCCGTCTGCCGCGGACGCTCGAGCGCACGCTCCACGAGCTGCTCGCGAGCGCGGACGGCACGAAGGAGGCACACCTCGGCTCCGGGATTCGTGCCGTCCGCGAGTACGAACGAGTGAGCCTCGAGCACGGTCCCGTCCGCTTCGGGCCCTGGACGATCGCGTCCGACCGGCCGGGGCTCGAGGTGCGTGCCTGGCAGCCGGGCGACCGCCTCCAGGGTCGTAGCAAGAAGGTGCAGGACGTCTTCGTCGACGCCAAGGTGCCCCGTCGCGAGCGCACTACGTGGCCGCTCGTCGTCGAGGCGGGTGAAGTTGTTTGCGTGCCCGGAATCGTGGAGACTTCCGGTGTGGAGTGGGAGCGCGATGAGCACGCGCACTGAGCTCGAGCGCGGCGTCGGCGAGGTGCTGATCGACGAGGCGACGCTGCAGAGCCGCATCGCCGAGCTCGGCGAGGAGATCTCCGCCTTCTACGGGCGCGACCGGCGCGATCCGCTCCTCGTCGGCGTCCTCAAGGGCGCCGTCTTCTTCATGTCGGACCTGATGCGTCACCTGACCGTGCCCTGTGAAGTCGACTTCATGGCGATCTCGAGCTACGGCGCGGCGACCGACAGCTCCGGCGTCGTCCGGATCCTCAAGGACCTGGACATCAACATCGAGGGCCGTCACGTGCTCGTCGTCGAGGACATCATCGACTCCGGGCTCACGCTCTCGTACCTGATCCGAAACCTCGAGTCACGCGAGCCGGCCTCCCTCGAGGTCGCCGCGCTGATGACCAAGCCGGCTCGCCGGGAGATCGACGTCGACGTCCGCTGGGTCGGCTTCGAGATCCCGAACAGGTTCGTGATCGGGTACGGGCTCGACTTCGCCGAGCGATACAGGAACCTGCCGTACGTCGGCGTACTGAGCGATGAATTGATCCCCGAAGGAGCCTGAAAGGAAACCGTTTGCGGGCGTCTGCCGAAGACAGAGTGCCTGCTACTCTGGCCACTGAGATCGCGTGAATCGCTTCTTCCGCAGCGCGCTTTTCCCACTCGTCGTGATCGTGCTGCTCGTCTATCTGGCGAGCCAGACACTGATCCCGCACAAGTCCTCCGGCCAGAAGGTCACCTACTCGGACGTCATCAATCGCGTCCAGCAGGAGCCGGACACGATCAAGCAGGTCGTCTTCAACCCGACCAAGAGGCAGATCACGGTCGAGCCGAGCGACACGGGCCAGGCGAACGTCAACGTCAACTATCCGAGCGATCAGTCCCAGGTCTGGTTCCAGGGGCAGCTCGAGAAGCACGGCGTGAAGTTCGACTCGAAGGGCGTCGGCGGCTCACCGTGGTGGGGGATCCTGACCTCGCTGCTGCCGTTCGTGCTCCTGTTCGGCTTCTGGATCTTCCTGATGAACCAGGTGCAGGGCGGCGGCTCGAAGGTGATGAGCTTCGGCAAGAGCCGCGCCAAGCGCATGGCTCCCGACTCGCCCAAGATCGGCTTCAAGGACGTGGCCGGCGTGGACGAGGCGGTGGAGGAACTCCAGGAGATCAAGGAGTTCCTCGAGAACCCGAAGAAGTTCCAGGCGCTCGGCGCGCGGATCCCGAAGGGCGTGCTCCTCTACGGGCCGCCCGGCACCGGTAAGACGCTGCTCGCGCGCGCCGTCGCAGGCGAGGCAGGCGTGCCGTTCTTCTCCATCTCCGGCTCCGACTTCGTCGAGATGTTCGTCGGCGTCGGCGCCTCTCGCGTCCGCGACCTGTTCGAGCAGGCCAAGCAGGCGGCGCCGTGCATCGTCTTCATCGACGAGATCGACGCTGTCGGCCGGCACCGCGGGGCGGGTCTCGGCGGCGGCCACGACGAGCGCGAGCAGACACTGAACCAGCTGCTCGTCGAGATGGACGGGTTCGAGCTGAAGGACAACGTGATCCTGATCGCCGCCACGAACCGCCCCGACATCCTCGACCCGGCGCTCCTGCGCCCGGGACGCTTCGACCGGCAGATCGTCGTCGACCGGCCCGACCGAGTCGGCCGCCGGAAGATCCTCGAGGTGCACACCAAGGGCAAGCCGCTGGCGCGGGAGATCGACCTCGACACGCTCGCAGCCGGCACGCCGGGCTTCACCGGCGCCGACCTCGCGAACCTCGTCAACGAGGCTGCGCTGCTCGCCGCCCGCCGCGGCAAGAAGCTGATCGACCAGGAGGAGCTCGAGGAAGGGATCATGCGCGTGATCGCCGGCCCCGAGAAGAAGACGCGGCTCCTCTCCGAGGCCGAGCGGAAGATCACCGCCTACCACGAGATGGGACACGCCCTCGTCGGCCACTACCTCGACGAGACCGACGAGGTGCACAAGATCTCGATCATCAGCCGCGGCCAGGCACTCGGCTACACGATCTCGCTGCCGCGCGAGGACCGCTACCTGACGACGAAGGCGACGCTGATGTCGCAGATGGCCATGACGCTCGGCGGCCGGGCAGCCGAGGAGCTCGTCTTCCACGAGGTGACGACGGGCGCCGCGAACGACATCGAGAAGGTCACGCACACGGCGAAGCAGATGATCATGCGCTTCGGCATGTCCGAGAAGCTCGGCCCGCGCGTGCTCGGCCGCAACCACGACATGCCGTTCCTCGGGCGTGAGATGGGCGCCGAGCCCGACTACTCCGAGGAGATGGCGCGCGAGATCGACGACGAGATCCGCCGCGTGATCGAGGAGGCGCACGAGACGGCGCTGCAGGTCCTGCGCGAGCACATGGAGCTGCTGCACCAGATGTCCGGGATCCTGATCGAGCGCGAGACGATCGACAAGGATCAGTTCGAGCGCCTGCTCGCCGGTGAGGCCGAGGACGAGGTCTTCAAGGAGGAGATCCCGCCGCCGGCCACCGAGAAGCCCGCCGCCGAGAAGCGCAAGCGGCTGCCGCAGCCGAAGCCGTTCCCGCTCCCGGGAGCGACGATGCAGCCCCCGCCGGAACCCTCAGGGCCCTAGTCCCCTCCCGACGGCGCCTCGTCTTCGACGGACACCATTCGGTGCCAGGCACGTGCCTGGCACCTGCCCGTCACTCGCGGCGTGTCGCGTAGTACGTCGCGGCCATGTCCTCGTCGCCGTGGCCGAGCTCGATCGCCCGTGACATGCGTGCGAGGGACGCGCGGGCGAGGGCGAGATCGACGCCGGCGCTCGAGGCCGCGTCCAGGATCAGCTCGACGTCCTTTGCGGCCAGGCGGAGCGTGAACGAGGGCTCGTCCAGCTTCCCGGAGAGGATCGCCTCCGTCTTCATGTGTGCGTAGGGCATGTCCATTCCGCCGCCGGCGATCGACTCGAGGAACCGCTCCGGCTCGACACCCAGAGCCTGCGCGAACGCGACCGTCTCGGCGAGGTTCTCGAGCGAGTTCAGGATCCAGTGGTTGAGCACGAGCTTGAGCGCGCTCGCCGATCCGACCTCGTCTCCGAGCGAGACGAGCTTTCGCGCGATCGCGGGCAGCACCGCCGCGCATGTCGCCCGCGCGTCCTCCGGGCCTGCGAGGAGCACGACGAGCTGTCCCTGCTCTGCCGGCGCGCGGGTCCCGAGCACCGGGGCGTCGACGTAGACGAGCCCGGCCTCTGCCGCGAGTGCGGCAAGGCGCTGGGTCCACTCGGCGCCGACGGTGCTCGTCTGCGCCCAGACGGCGCCCGGCACTGCTGCAGGCGCCGCCTCACGCATGACCGCGTCGACGGTCGGCCCGTCGGAGAGCATCGTGACGAGGAGCTCGGCGTCCGGCGACGGCTTCGGCAGGCGTCGCAGCCGCTTCGGCGCCGAGGCCTTCGGCCCGTTCGAGCGTCCGGTTCCACGCCCGAACGTCGTGCCCGGCGTCCGCGAGCCGCCGCGCGATCGGACCGCCCATGATCCCGGTCCCGAGGACGGCGACGCGCATGCCGGGACGCTATCCCACCTCGAACCTCGGGCCGATCGCTGCAATCGTCTCGAGGCTGTGGTACCTCGCCCGCTCCCGAGCCGCCGTCGGTCGACGAGGCGCTCGCAGCCGGCGGCGCTCGAGTACTACCCTTCATCCGCTCCCGAGCCGCCGTCGGTCGACGAGGCCCTCGCGCCGTCGGCGCTCGAGCACGAGCCTTCATCGCCCCCGGCTAATGGCGCGACTACGCTGGCGGCGTGAGACCTCCGCTCGAGGAGCGTTTCCCGGCGCCTTCCGTGATGGGCGTCGTCAACGTGACGCCCGACTCGTTCTCGGACGCCGGGATGAATCTGCGGGCGGAAAACGCGATCGCGAGCGCGCGCCGCATGCTCGAGGAGGGGGCCTCGATCGTCGACCTCGGCGGCGAGTCGACCCGGCCCGGCTCGGAGGGCGTCTCGCTCGACGAGGAGCTTCGGCGCGTGCTGCCGGTGCTCGAAGCCGTGGCCGGCGAGCTGCCGGTCTCGATCGACACGTCCAAGGCCGAGGTGGCGCGCCGGGCGCTGGCGGCAGGCGCGGAGCTCGTCAACGACGTGACCGCGCTCCGCTCCGATCCCGAGCTGGCGGGCGTCGTCGCAGAGGCGGGCTGTTACCTCTGCCTGATGCACATGCTCGGCGAGCCGCGGACGATGCAGGAGGATCCGCGCTACGACGACGTGGCGTCCGAGGTCGCTGCCTTTCTCGAGGAACGCCTCGCGTTCGCGGTCTCGGCCGGCGTGGCGGAGGAGATGGTCTGCCTCGACCCGGGGATCGGCTTCGGGAAGACGATGGAGCAGAACTTCGAGCTCGTCCGCCGCCTCGACGTCCTGCGCGCGCTCGGCCGGCCGGTCGTGATCGGCTTCTCCCGCAAGCGCTCGCTGGGCCGACTCGTCGCCGATCCCGGCACGACCACTGGCCCGCTCTCCGCCAGCCTCGCCGCCGCCGTCACTGCCTACGAGCGCGGCGCCACGATCCTCCGCGTCCACGACGTCCGCGAGACCGTCGAGGCGCTCGCCGTCGCCAAGGCGGTGTCCGCGTGACGACGATCGAGCTGGCCGGGATCGAGCTCTTCGGCTATCACGGCGTCAATCCCGAGGAGCGCCGCGACGGGCAGCTGTTCGTCTTCGACGTCTGGCTCGAGGTCCCGGACGGAACGGGAGCCTCGGACAGGCTCGAGGACACGATCGACTACCGCGAGGTGTCGGCGCTCGTTCGCGAGGTCTCGGACGGCCGCGCATTCCAGCTCCTCGAGGCGCTCGCGGCGACACTCGCCGACGAGCTCGTCGCCCGCTTTTCCGTCGACGTCGCGCGCGTCCGCGTTCGCAAGCCGCAGGTTCGGCTCGATCCGGAGGTCGAGTACTCGGCCGTGACGGTCGAGCGCCGGCGCTGATGCCGCGCGCCTACGTCGGCCTGGGCTCGAACCTGGGTGACCGCGAGCACATGATCTGGGGCGCGGTCCACATGCTGACCTTCAGCCCCGAGGTCGAGGTCGCCGCCGTCTCGTCGATCCGGGAGACGGATCCGGTCGATCTCGTCGACCAGCCGCCGTTTCTCAACGCCGCCGCCGCCCTCGACACCGAGCTCGGCCCACGTGCATTGCTCGACCTCCTGTTGACCGTCGAGCGCGAGCTCGGCCGCACGCGCGACGGCCCCCGCTTCGGCCCGCGGACGATCGACCTCGACCTGCTCCTGTACGGCGACGACGTGATCGACGAACCGGGGCTGTTCGTGCCGCATCCGCGGCTCCACGAGCGGCGTTTCGCGCTCGAGCCGCTCGCCGAGCTCGACCCGGATCTCGTCGTGCCGGGCCACGGCTCGGTCCAGGCTCTGCTCGCAGGTCTACAATTCTCGTGATGTCCCACCTCGACGACCTCGACGAGTACGAGGCGGAGCTCGAGCTCCGGATCAAGAAGGAGTACTCTGCGGTCTTCGCGCTGTTCCGCTACTGCGTGCTGACCCAGGACGCGACGTACCTCTGCAACAAGTACGACCTCGAGTTCATCCCGCGCGAGCACTACCCGTTCTTCAAGGTGGTCATGGAGGACGTGTGGGTCTGGGACAAGAATCGGCCCTCGCGGATGCTCCCGCGCACCGAGGTGTACACGTCTGCCGACGTGACCGTCGAGGAGCTGCGCGACGAGGGCGACGGGCCGAGCCTGACGGCGGAGGCGCTCGCCGAGCGGATCGGCGAGTCGCTCTCGGCCGACGACGACGCCTAAGTCCTCGTTGCTTCTCGCAGTCGACGCGGGCAACACCCAGACCGTCTTCGGCCTCTACCGGGACGCCGAGCTGCTCGAGCACTGGCGGGTGGCGACCGAGACGCAGCGCACGGGGGACGAGCTCGGCGCCCTGATCGGCCGCTTCATCGAGCTCTCGTCGGTCGGCGGCGTGTGCCTCTCGTCGACGGTGCCGGCGCTCGTCCGGGAGTACGAAGGGTTCGCAGAGCGTTGGGCGAAGGCGCCGATCCTCGTCGTCGGGCCGGGCGTCCGCACCGGCATTCCGATCAAGCACGACGCGCCACGCGAGATCGGCCCCGACCGGCTGATGAACGCCGTCGCCGCGAAGGAGCGCCACGGCGCGCCCTGTATCGTCGTCGACTTCGGCACGTCGACGAACTTCGACGTCGTCTCGCCGGAAGGCGAGTACGTCGGCGGCGTGATCGCGCCGGGGATCGAGATCTCGATGGACGCGCTGTTCGCACGCGCAGCCCGGCTCGTCAAGGTCGACTTCGTCGAGCCGCCCGCGCCGATCGGAAAGACAACAGCGACGGCTCTGCAGTCGGGCCTCGTCTACGGCTTCGCCGGCCAGGTCGACGGCATCGTGGCCGCGATCCGCGGCGAGCTGGGCGTCGAGGCGCAGGTCGTCGCCACCGGCGGCCTCGCCGAGCTGATCGCTCCGCACTCGAAGACGATCGGCAGGCTCGACCCGCTGCTCACGCTCGAAGGCCTGCGCATCGTCTGGGAGCGCAACCAGGACTGAGAATCGGCACACGCGCGTGGAGTGGAAGACACGCGTGAGCGAGCCGCCGAGTGCGTTCGGGCCGCTGGCGTCCGAGCTTCGACCGAGGCAGATCGCAGGCCGTAGTATCCGGCCGATGGCCGACCGCGAAGTCCCCGTTCTGATCGTCGGCGGGAGCCTCGTCGGGCTCTCGACGGGGCTGTTCCTGGGCTGGCACGGCGTCGAGTCGCTCGTCGTCGAGCGGCATCCCGGCACTGCGATCCACCCTCGCGCCGCGCTCTTCAACCAGCGCACGATCGAGCTCTACCGCGCCGTCGGCCTCGAGGACGAGATCGTCACCGCATCGGAGCGCGAATTCGTCCAGAACGGCGCAATCGTCTCGGTCGAGAGCCTCGGCGGCAAGGAGCTCGAGTACTACTTCCGCAACATCAACGAGGGCGTCGAGGACCTGAGCCCGTCGGCTCGACTGTTCGTGACACAGATCGGCCTCGAGCCGCTCCTGCACCGCCGCGCGGAGGAGCTCGGCGCCACGGTCGAATGGGGCAAGGAGCTGTCCTCGTTCGAGAGCCGCGACGACGGCGTCCTGGCGACTCTGGTGAACCGGGCAGACGGGAGCGAGGAAACCGTCCGAGCCCGGTATCTCGTCGCCGCCGACGGTGTGCGCAGCCCGGTTCGCGAACGTCTCGGCATCCCGCTCCGGGGGCACCCGAGCTTCTCGAACAGCATCACGATCTACTTCCGCGCAGACGTGAACGAGCTGATCGGCGACCGGAGCCTCAGCGTGATCTACGTCTTCCACCCGCATCAGCAGGGGTTCTTCCGCTTCTCGCGCGCGGGCGACGCGGGGTTCCTCGTCGTCAACGCGACGCTCGAGGCGGACGGCGCTCGCAACCGCGACATCTGGCCCACGTCCGGAGAAGAGGAGTGCATCGAATACGTGCGCGAGGCGCTCGGGGCGCCCGACTTGCCCGTCGAGATCGAGAACGTCCAGCGCTGGAACGCGTCCGCGGAGTGGGCCGAGCGCTTCCAGGAGGGGCCGGTGTTCCTCGCCGGCGACGCCGTCCACGGCATGCCTCCCACCGGCGGCTTCGGCGGCAACACCGGCGTCCAGGACGCGCACAACCTGGCCTGGAAGCTCGCGTTCGTCCTCGACGGCAGGGCGGGGGAGAGCCTGCTCGCCTCCTACGACACCGAGCGGCGGCCGGTCGGCGAGTTCGCGACGGAGCAGGCGTACACCCGCTACGTCGTACGGCTCGACCCCGAGCTCGACAGCAAGGAGAACCTCCAGCCGTACGTGCCCGAGCACGTGGTCGAGCTCGGCTACCGGTACCACTCGTCTGCGGTGATCTCCGAGCCCGGCGACGACGCGCTCTTCGAGGATCCGAAGCAGGCGTCCGCGAGTCCGGGCTCCCGCGCGCCGCACCTCGTGCTCGAGGACGGCCGCTCGGTGCTCGATCTCCTCGGCCGGCGCTTCGTGCTGCTCACCGGGCCGGGCGGTGCGGGCTGGCGCGAAGCCGCCGAGGAAGCCGGCATCGACTCGCACGCAGTCGCCGCAGCCGGCTTCGGCGAGCTCTACGGGACGGGAGGCGAGGGGGCGACGCTGATCCGCCCGGACGGCTTCGTCGCCTGGCGCACGCGCGACGCTGCCGACGACGAAGCCGCGGACACGCTCGCGCACGTGCTCGCACGCGTGCTCGACCGCTCGCCGCGCTGATCGGCGGGGAGCGACTCCTGCGCCTGCGAGTCACCATGTGCCGGGTGGAGCCCGGCGCCGGACTCGCGGGCGCTCTCTAGCCGCCGCCGTAGATCGAGATCGGCAGCTCGAGCGTGATCTCGTCGCCCGCCGCCGTCTCGGTCTCGAGGCGCTCGACGATCTCGGCCGAGCCGGGGGCAGCGGCGAGCAGGCGCGTGACGACCTCTGCGGTCGAGCCGCAGCGGACGAGCTCCTGCACGAACGGCTTCGGGAAGCGGCCGTGGCCGAGGTACCAGCCGTAGAACTTCTTCAGGAAGCCCGACGCACGGTGCTCGCCGAGCTCACGGACGGTCTCGCGGACGAACACGATCAGCTCGGCGGCGATCTCCTCCCGCGTCGGCTCGGAGGCTTCGCCGTCGATCATCTCCCGCAGCGCCCAGGGGTTGCCCTGTGCCGCGCGGCCGACCATCACGGCCGAGGCGCCCGTCGTCGCGAGCACGGCCTGCGCTCGCGCGCGCGAGGTGATGTCCCCCGACGCGATCACGGGAACATCGACGCGCTCGACGAGCTCGGCCGTGAGCGAATGGTCGGCCGAGCCCGTGTACATCTGCCGGGCCGAGCGGGGGTGGAGCGTCAGGCTCTGCGCGCCGGCGGCGACGAGCCGCGGCCCGACGTCGAGGCACGCGCGCGAGCCGTTCTCGAGGCCGCGGCGCATCTTCACGGTGACGGGCACGTCGACTGCGCACGCAACCGCGTCGACGATCCGGCAGGCGTGCTCCGGGTCGTCGAGGAGCGTCGCGCCGGCGCCGGTCTTCGTCACCTTCTTCACCGGGCAGCCGAAGTTGATGTCGACGATGTCCGCGCCGGCCTGCTCGACCATGGACGCCGCGGCGGCCATCGACGCCGGTTCGGAGCCGAAGATCTGCACGGCCAGCGGCCGCTCGTCGCCCGCGATGCGCAGATAGCCCAGGCTGCGCTCGTTCCGGTGGTGGAGACCGGCGCAGCTGACCATCTCCGAGCAGACGAGCCCGGCCCCGAAGCGGCGGCCCTGGCGGCGAAAGGCCTGCACGCTCACGCCGGCCATCGGCGCGAGCACGAGCCGCGACGGGATGTCGACCGGGCCGATGCTCCAGCCCTCACGGAGATTTGCCTGCATAACTCCCGAAAATCCTAGCCGCAGAGGCGTTGCGCAGCCTCGGGCCGATCCGCTAGAATCCCGGGCCGCGACGGCTGGAACGCCGCGCGTTTTTTTGTCCTACAGGAGATCGCCGTGAAGGAAGTCATCCTCACCAAAGAAGGCTACGACAAGCTCAAGCACGAGATCGAGTACCTCTCGACCGAGAAGCGGCGCGAGGTCGCCGAGCGCATCCGACATGCACGCGACTTCGGCGACATCACCGAGAACTCCGAGTACGACGACGCGAAGAACGAGCAGGCCATGCTCGAGCACCGCATCGCCACGCTCGAGGAGCGCATGCGCTCGGCGCGCGTGATCTCGAAGAAGGACGTCGCCAAGGACGTCGTCTCGGTGGGCTCGACCGTGAGGCTCCGGGACGTCGAGGCGAACAAGACCTTCGAGTACAAGATCGTCGGCTCGGCCGAGGCGAACCCGTCCGAGAACAAGCTCTCGAACGAGTCGCCGGTCGGCAAGGCGATCATGGGCCACAAGAAGGGCGAGACGGTCGAGGTCTCGGCCCCGCGCGGCTCGCTCAAGTTCAAGATCCTCGAGATCAAGGCCGCGTAGTCGCCGACGGAAGTCGGCGCCTACGGCGCCACTGACTTCCATCGGCATCCTGGGCCGGTCCGACGGATGTCGGGCGGCGCACGCACCCTAGTCAGAGTGCCAGGCACGTGCCTGGCACCAGTGGTGTCTAGACTCGCCACCGTGGCGGTCTTGCCCAAGCGCTTCCCCGACCGGGTCGACGTAGCCTCCGTCCGCGCCGAGGCCGAGCCGCTCGAGCCGGGGGCCGAGACCGAGACGACGCGCCGCCTGGCCGGCCGCGTCATGGGCCGGCGAGACATGGGGAAGATCGTCTTCCTCGACCTCGTCGACCGTTCGGGCCGGATCCAGCTCCTGTGCCCGGCCGATCGCACCGGGCCGGTGGACGTCGACCTCGGCGACGTCGTCGGTGCGCAGGGCGCCCCCTCCAAGACCCGCCGCGGCGAGCCGTCGCTGACCGTCGACGAGCTGACGCTGCTCGCGAAGATCCGCCGCCCGCTCCCGGATACGTTCCACGGCGTCACCGACACCGAGACGCGCTATCGCCAGCGCTACCTCGATCTGCTGATGAACGAGGAGGCGCGCGGGGAGACGATGCTGCGCGCGCGCATGGTCACGGCGATCCGCGCCTACCTCGACGGCGAGGGGTTCGTCGAGGTCGAGACGCCGATCCTGCAACCGCGCTACGGCGGCGGCTTCGCCGAGCCGTTCGTCACGCGCTCGAACCTCCTCGACCAGGACCTCTACCTCCGCATCGCCGACGAGCTGTACCTCAAGCGGCTGATCGTCGGCGGGCTGGAGAAGGTCTACGAGCTGGCGAAGGACTTCCGCAACGAGAGCTACTCGTACAAGCACTCGCCCGAGTTCACGCAGGTCGAATGGTACGAGGCCTACGCCGACTACCGCGACACGATGGAGCGCTGCGAGGCGCTCGTCGAGCACGTCGCGCTGGCGACGAACGGCCGCACGACGGCGACCTTCCGCGGTCACGAGGTCGAGCTCGCTAAGCCCTGGCAGCGCGTGCGCTTTCCGGACGCGCTCGAGGCCGCCGGTGTCTGGACGCGCGACGCCGCGGAGCTCCGCGCCAAGCTCGTCGAGGCTCGTGTCGACGTCGGACGGGATCAGACCTGGTCACAGCTCGTCGATCACGCCTACTCCCATTTCGTCGAGCCAGAGCTCGTCCAGCCGACGATCGTCTACGACTGGCCGATCGAGCTGTCGCCGTTCGCGCGGACGACCGACGACGACGAGACGATCGTCGAGCGCTTCGAGGTGGTCGTGAGCGGGATGGAGATCGCGAACGCGTTCAGCGAGCTGAACGACAGCGAGGAGCAGGCGCAGCGGTTCGCGATGCAGGATGAAGAGCGGGCCGCAGGTGACGTCGAGGCCGAGCCCGGCGATGCCGACTACGTCGAGGCGATGTCGTACGGGATGCCGCCGAACGGCGGCTGCGGGGTCGGCGTCGACCGGCTGGCCATGGTGCTCTCGGGTCGCGACGCGATCCGTGACGTGATCCTGTTTCCGCTCCTGCGCGAGCGCGACTAGGCGGCTTCCGTGATCTGGACGACCGCCTGGTTTCTCGTCGGCAGCTACCGATGCGACCGTCCCGCGGGCACGGATGTCCGCCTCCGCCACGGCGCCCGCCGTTCCGAGCCGAATGCCGTACCGCCGTGAAGCCGCTTTCCCTCTGCTACCACGCCGTCTCGGAAACCTGGAACCACGAGCTGTCCGTATCCCCCGAGGCGTTCGAGGAGCAGCTACAGCTCCTGCTTCGCCGCGGGTACAGGCCGGTCGGCGCCGCCGAGGCGGCCGCCGGCACCGGCAAGCTCCTCCACGTCACCTTCGACGACGCGTTCACGAGTGTCCGCAACGCGCTGCCCGTGCTTGAGCGCACCGGTGCCAGGGCGACCGTGTTCGCGTGCACGGGCTACGCCGACGACGGCCGGCCGCTCGGTTCGCCCGACCTGCAGGCCGAGCTCGACGAGCGGCCCGAGGAGCTCGAGACGATGACGTGGGACGAGCTCCGCGAGCTCGCCCAGCGCGGCATCGAGGTCGGCTCGCACACGATCTCGCACCGACACCTGCCCACGCTCTCGGACGCAGAGCTCGCCGACGAGCTGCGCTCCTCGCGCGAGCGGCTCGAGGACGAGCTCGGGCGGCCCTGCACGTTGCTCGCGTATCCCTTCGGCGACTGCGACGAGCGCGTTCGGGTGGCGGCGCGCGGAGCCGGCTACGCGATCGCGTTCGGCCTGCCGGGGGATGCGACCGGCCGCGACCCGTTCGACGTCTTCCGGGTCGGCGTCTGGGGCGGCGACAGCGCGCGGAGGGTTGCCTTCAAGGCCAACTCGCTGGTGCGCTCGGCGCCGGCGATGCGCCTACGAGTCGCGCTCGGTTTGACTCACTCGGGGGGGTGACTACGTAGGTCACCGATCACGTCCGCGAGGATCTGGTCGAGATCGAGCGTCGGCTTCCAGCCGATGGCGGCGTTGATCTTGTCGATCGACGGCTCGCGGTGGAGCACGTCCTCGATGCCGAGGCCGTAGACGTGCTCGTGGGCGATGAACTCCATCTCCGACGAGGAGCCGGTCGCCGCGAGCACGCGCTGCGCGAGCTCGAGGATGCTGACCCGCTCCGCCGAGCCGACGTTGAAGATCTCGCCCGAGATGTGCGTGGCGCTCATCAGTCCCGACGACGGCGCGGATCGTGTCGTGGACATGGCAGAACGACCGGGTCTGCTTCCCGTCGCCGTGCACCTCGAGCGGCTCGCCTGCGAGGGCGCGCTCGACGAAACGCGGGATGACCATGCCGTACTGGCCCTGCTGCCTCGCACCGACGGTGTTGAAGAAGCGCGCGATGACGCAGTCGAGCTCGCGCTCGGAGTGGAAGCCGAGCGCGAGGAACTCGTCCATCGCCTTCGAGTCCGCGTAGAGCCAGCGCCGCTCCGTCACGGGCCCGTAGACGCGCCGGTCGCCCTCGGCGAGCGGCCGCTCCTCCCGGTGGTCGCCGTAGACCTCCGAGCTCGACGCGATCAGGACGCGCTTGCCGAAGCTGTTGCAGTACTCGAGCACCGTCTCCGTGCCCTGGACGTTCGTCACCATCGTGTGCACCGGCTGCTCGACGATCAGCCGCACGCCCACGGCCGCGGCCAGGTGGTAGACGACGTCGACCCGGTGGACGAGCTCGCTCACGACAGAGCGGGAGAGGATCGAGTCGACGACGAGGTGGAACCCGGGCTGCTCGCGAAGGGCCTCGACGTTGCGGTTCAGGCCGGTCGAGAGGTCGTCGAGGGCCCAGACCTCCCAGCCCTCGCGCAGCAGCAATTCCGCCAGGTGCGAGCCGATGAAGCCCGCCCCGCCGGTGATCAGCGCCGTTCTCTCCTCCGCGGGCGAGCTCATCGGGGCAGGCTATCTCAGGTTCCGGCGGCCGCCAGCAGGGTGTTAAGAGCGTGTTCGGGCCCACTCGGCCGCCACCGAACCCTGGGCTAAGATGGGGCCCTAGTGTTCGAGCGGTTCACAGAGCGGGCCCGCCAGGTCGTCGTCCTCGCCCAGGACGAGGCGCGCGCGCTGAAGCACAACTACATCGGCACCGAGCACATCCTGCTCGGTCTGCTGCGCGAGGAGGAGGGCCTCGCGGCCCGTGTCCTCGAGTCGCTCGACATCACCGTCGAGGAGGTCCGCGCGCAGGTCGCCCGCATCGTCGGCCAGGGCGACGAGGTCACGACCGGCCAGATCCCGTTCACGCCGCGCGCCAAGAAGGTCCTGGAGCTGGCGCTGCGCGAAGCGCTCTCGCTCGGCCACAACTACATCGGCACCGAGCACATCCTGCTCGGCCTCGTGCGCGAGAACGAGGGCGTCGCGGCGCGCATCCTGCTCGACTTCGACGCCGACGCCGAGAAGATCCGCAACGAGATCATCCGCATGCTCAGCGGTCCCGGCAGGCGCCAGCAGGGCGGAGGCGGCGGCACGGGCGAGAAGTCGAAGAGCTCGAAGCTGCTCGACCAGTTCGGCCGCAACTTCACACGGCAGGCCGCCGAGGGCAAGCTCGACCCGGTCGTCGGCCGCCAGACCGAGATCGAGCGGATCATGCAGATCCTCTCACGCCGCCAGAAGAACAACCCCGTGCTGATCGGCGAGCCCGGCGTCGGCAAGACCGCCGTCGTCGAGGGGCTCGCGCAGCGCATCGCCGCCGGCCAGGTGCCGGAGCTCCTGAAGGGAAAGCAGATCTACTCGCTCGACCTGGCCGCCCTCGTCGCCGGCTCGAAGTACCGCGGCGAGTTCGAGGAGCGCCTGAAGAAGGTCATGAAGGAGATCCAGCAGCGCGGCGACATCATCCTGTTCATCGACGAGCTCCACAACCTCGTCGGCGCCGGTGCTGCGGAAGGCGCGATCGACGCCGCCTCGATCCTGAAGCCGGCGCTCGCGCGCGGCGAGCTGCAGACGATCGGCGCGACGACGCTCGACGAGTACCGCAAGTACCTGGAGCGCGACGCGGCGCTCGAGCGGCGCTTCCAGCAGATCCGTGTCGAGGAGCCGACCGTCGACGAGACGATCCAGATCCTGCGGGGCCTGCGCGACCGCTACGAGGCGCACCACCGCGTCAAGATCACCGACGACGCGCTGCACGCCGCGGCCACCCTCGCCGACCGCTACATCCAGGACCGGCACCTTCCCGACAAGGCGATCGACCTGATCGACGAGGCCGCGTCGCGCATGCGCATCCGCACGATGACCGCGCCGCCGCGCTACCGCGAGCTCGAAGAGGAGATCGAGAAGGTCCGCAAGGAGAAGGAAGACGCGATCGAAGCCCAGGAGTTCGAGAAGGCCGCGAGCCTGCGCGACAAGGAGCGCAAGCTCACGCAGAAGAAGCGTGAGCTCGAGGAGCAGTGGCAGACCTCCGAATCCGAGGAGCAGCCCGAGATCGGCGAGGAGGAGATCGCCGACGTCGTCTCGATGTGGACGGGCATCCCCGTCTTCAAGCTGACCGAGGCCGAGACCCAGCGGCTGATCAACATGGAAGAGGAGCTGCACAAGCGCGTGATCGGCCAGCACGAGGCGATCGTCTCCGTGGCCAAGTCGATCCGCCGCTCGCGCGCCGGGATCAAGGACCCGAAACGCCCGACCGGCTCGTTCATCTTCCTCGGCCCCTCCGGCGTCGGCAAGACCGAGCTGGCGCGGACGCTCGCCGAGTTCCTCTTCGCCGACGAGGACGCGATGATCCAGGTGGACATGTCTGAGTACATGGAGAAGCACTCCGTGTCCAGGCTCGTCGGCTCGCCCCCCGGCTACATCGGCTACGACGAGGGTGGCCAGCTCACCGAGGCCGTGCGCCGCAAGCCGTACTCGGTGCTCCTGCTCGACGAGATCGAGAAGGCCCACCCGGACGTCTTCAACATCCTGCTGCAGATCCTCGAGGACGGCCGGCTGACCGACGCGCAGGGCCGCAAGGTCGACTTCCGCAACACGATCGTGATCATGACCTCGAACGTCGGCGCGGCCGCGATCTCGAAGAACCAGACGCTCGGCTTCTCGATCGGCGACGAGAGCGGCCTGTCCTACGAGGACATGAAGGAGCGCGTCATGGGCGAGCTGAAGAAGATCTTCCGCCCGGAGCTCCTGAACCGGATCGACGAGGTGATCGTCTTCCACAAGCTGTCGAAGGAAGAGATCATGGAGATCGTCGACCTGCTGATGAAGCGCGTGCGCGAGCAGATGGCGGTGCACGAGGTCGCGATCGAGCTGACGACGGCCGCGAAGGAGCTGCTCGTCGAGAAGGGCTACGACCCCGCCATGGGCGCGCGCCCGCTGCGCCGCGCGATCCAGCGCCACATCGAGGATCCGCTCGCCGACTTCGTGCTCATGTCCGAGCTCGAGCCTGGCTCGACGATCCTGGTGGATCGCAAGGAAGGCGAGGAAGAGGTCGACATCGCGGTGATCGCCGGCCCGGCGAACCGCGAGAAGGTCACGGTCGAGGTCGGCGGCGGGCCTGCACCCGTGGACGCGCCGGACGACGACGGTCCGGCCGAGCCCGGGCCCGCGTAGCCTCGGCAGACGGCGGGGATTCGCCCCGGTCGCGGTGAGCTCGTGGGCGTGATCCGGGGTGTGGCGATCGTGTCGCTGGTCGTGCTGATCACAGCCGGGTCGGCGGCCGCGGGAACGGTCACCATCGGCAAGGGGCTGCCGCCGTGGAAGCTGGGGCAGCGCTACGTCGTGCGGCCGGGGCTCGTTCGTTCGGAGCGCTTCCCGGCCAACGCCGGCCCCGGGTGCGTGCCGACGGTAGGGTCGGCGTCGCGGATCGACTACTACCGCGGCCTACGGGTCGCGTGGCGGAGCAACGGCCGCGGACGGCTGTACCTCATCGACGTGGCGACCTCCCGTGCCGGGGATCGGTCGGCGGACGGCTTCGTCGTCGGCCTCTCCACGCGCGGCGCGGTGCAGCGCCGCCATCCGGTCGCGCGGTTGTCGTACACGCGCGGCCCGCTCGCCCTCGGCGCCGCCTCGATCACGATCCTGCGCCGAACCGGCAAGGAGACCTTCGACACGCTCGTCTACTGGTTCGACGCCCAGGGCACCCTCACGGCCCTGGAAACCTTCGCCGGCGGCTGCTGACCCGTCCCGGCAGGGCTTCGCCGGACATGTGCTCCTGTCAAGCGCCTTTACGGTGCCTGGCACCTGCCTGGCACGTGCCCGGCACCAGCGTTGTACGCTCGGGCCATGGCCGTGACGATTCGGCACGTGCAGCCGTCCGACTACGGGCGCGTCATCCAGCACGTGAACGAGTGGTGGGGAGGCCGGGAGATGGCGCCGATGCTGCCGCGGCTCTTCTTCATCCATTTCGAGAGCACGAGCTTCGTCGCCGACCGCGAGGACGGGACGCTCGCCGGGTTCCTGATCGGCTTCCTGTCGCAGGCCGACGACGAGACCGCCTACGTGCACTTCATCGGCGTCGCACCCGCCGAGCGGGAAAGCGGCCTCGGGCGTCAGCTCTACGAGCGCTTCTTCGACGCCGCACGCCAGAGCGGCCGGTCGGTGGTTCGCTGCGTCACCTCGCCCCAGAACGAGAGCTCGCTCGCGTTCCACTCCGCGCTCGGCTTCGAGCAGGAGGGCATCGCCGAGGACTACGACGGTGCCGGCGCGAGCCGCGTGCTGCTCGCCCGCACACTCTGAACCGTCACGGAGTCGGCACGAAGCTGTGACGGTCCCCGTCAGGACCGCGGCCTAGACTCGGCGCATGGCCAAGGCAAAGGCGGCACCGGTTCTCTACGCGTGCACCGAGTGCGGATACTCGTCCGGGCGCTGGTTCGGCAAGTGCCCGTCGTGCGGCACGTTCGGGACGCTCGTCGAGGAGCAGGCAGAGCAGCCGGACGCCACGGCCCGGGCCGCACGCCCACTCCTCCGCCTCGTCGACGTCGAGGCCGAGGAGTCGAGCCGCATCCCGACGGGCGTTCCGGAGCTCGATCGCGTCCTCGGCGGCGGCCTCGTGCCGGCGTCTCTCGTCCTCGTCGGCGGCGAGCCCGGGGTCGGGAAGTCGACGCTCCTCCTGACCGCGCTTCGGCATATGTCCGCCGATCGGCGTGCCCTTCTCGTCACCGGCGAGGAGTCGGTCGCCCAGGTGAAGCTCCGGGCCGAGAGGCTCGGGGGCGCGGCCGGGATCGAGATCCTCGCGGAGACCGAGCTCGAGACGGTGTGCGCGACGCTCGAGCGCGAGTGCCCAGCGGTCTGCGTCGTCGACTCCGTGCAGACGCTCTACTCGGGCGAGCTCGGTTCCGCGCCCGGCTCCGTCGCTCAGGTGCGCGAGGCGGCCTCCCGCCTTCTCCGCGTCGCCAAGGAATCCGGCGTCGCGCTCTTCCTCGTCGGCCACGTGACGAAGGACGGGGCGGTCGCAGGCCCGCGCGTGCTCGAGCACCTCGTCGACTGCGTGCTCCAGTTCGAGGGCGACCGCTACCGCGAGCATCGCGTGCTCCGGGCCGTGAAAAACCGCTTCGGCTCGACGAACGAGATCGGCGTGTTCGAAATGACCGGCACCGGTCTCGCCGGTGTCCCGGATCCGTCGCGGCTCTTCGGCCTCACTGTCGGCGGAGAGATCGGCTCCGCAGTCGCCTGCGCCGTCGAGGGTACGCGGCCGATCCTGCTCGAGATCCAGGCGCTCGTGGCGCCGACAGATCTGGCCATGCCCCGCCGGGTCGCGACGGGCGTCGACCCGAAGCGCCTGGCGATGCTCGTCGCCGTCCTCACCCGCCACGGCCGCGTCCCCCTCGGCCAGGCCGACGTGTTCGTGAACGTCGCCGGCGGCGTCCGGATCGACGAGCCCGGCGCCGACGTCGCGATCTGCCTGGCCATCGCCTCCGCGGCGCGGGGCGCTCCCGTCCGCGACGGCCTCGGCGCCTTCGGCGAGGTGGGTCTCACGGGACGCCTGCGGCCCGCGACCCAGGCCGATCGGCGTCTGGAGGAGTGCGCCAAGCTCGGCCTGACGGCCGTCCTCGCGCCCACCGGTACGCGCTCAGCGGCCGGAATGACCGTCCACGAGAGCGAAACGATCCAGTCCGCCCTCGGGTCCGGCCTCGAACGCCCGGCCGAAGCCCCGGTCTAAGCAGGGACTTTATGTCTCAGGGAGCAAAAAAGCCTGGAAAGATGGCTTATTTAGGCGATTTTTGCTAGACTTGTAAAGTCCCGCCGGCGGTTCACATGTCCGCCGGCGGCTTGGCGACTACGAACGTAGTTGGGAAGGGGGAGCGGTTGTACAAGGTCGGCGACAAGGTGGTGTATCCGCACCACGGAGCGGGCACGGTCGTCAAGAAGGAGGTGCGCGAGGTACTCGGCGAGAAGCGCGAGTACATGACGATTCAGATCGCGCACAACGACATGGTGGTGAACGTCCCCACCGAGAACGCTGAGCGTGTCGGCTTGCGGCGCGTGATCGGCGAGGACATGGTCACGAAGGTCGTGAAGGTGCTGTCCGGCTCGGGCACGCAGATGCCGAAGAACTGGAACCGGCGCTTCAAGCACAACCGCGACAAGATGAAGACCGGCGACATCTTCGAGCTCGCGGAGGTGGTCATGAACCTCTCGTTGCGTGATCACGAGAAGGGTCTTTCGACCGGCGAGAAGCAGATGTTCGTGAAGGCGAAGAAGATCCTCGCCAGCGAGCTGATGTACGCGAAGCAGATGGACGAGGACCAGGCCGCGGCCTGGCTCGACGACGTCCTCGCCGGTACGGGCAACGGCAAGAAGCGCACGGTCAAGCCGAAGGTCGGCGCAGCGGTCTAGCGCCGCACGGCGTTGAGTACCTGGGCGGTCCTCGTCGCGGCCGGCCGCGGTGAGCGGCTCGGCGGGGACCGCCCCAAAGCTTTCGCGCCCCTGAGGGGCCGACCCCTCCTCGCCGAGAGCCTCGAGCGGCTCGAGGCCTCTGACTGGATCGACGCGATCGTCGTGGTCGCGCCCGAGGGCTGGGAGGAGCCGTCGATCCTCGTCGCCGAAGAGCTCGGCTGCGGCAAGGTGTCGGCGACGGTGACGGGCGGCGCAAGCCGTGCCGAGTCGGTGCGCCTGGGAGTGGCCGAGGCCGATGGCGAGGCCGCCGCCCTCGTCGTCCACGACGCCGCGCGGCCACTCGTTCCGGAGGACGTGATCGAGCGGGTGCTGACCGCGCTCGGCGAGGGCTGGGACGGGGCCGTGCCGGGCGTACCCGTGTCGGACACGATCAAGCGCGTGGACGGCGAACGGGTCGTGGAGACACTCGCGCGCGACGAGCTCCGTGCCGTCCAGACGCCGCAGGCGTTCGCGGCCGACGTGCTCCGCGCGGCGCTCGGGGGGGACGTTTCGGGGGCGAGCGACTGCGCGTCGCTCGTCGAGGCGCGCGGCGGGCGGGTCGCCGTCGTCCCCGGCGACCGGCGACTGGTCAAGATCACGACAGCCGAGGATCTCGCGCTCGTCGAGTCCTGGCTCGCGGGCGAATGAGCGCGCGGCTGTCCGTTTCGGCCGGTTCCGGTGCCAGGCACGTGCCTGGCACGTGCCTGGCAACAGGCCTCCCCCCGGCGCCGGAAGGGCCGCCGCCGTGATCGTCGACTACCACATGCACCTCCGCCGCGGGCCCGTCGGCGCGGCCGAGGTCGTCGATCACAGCGCGGCGGCGATCGAGCGCTACCTCGAGACCGCGGCGGCGCGCGGCGTCGACGAAATCGCCTTCACCGAGCACGTCTACTACTTCCGCCAGACCTACGACGTGTGGACGCTCCAGTACCAGTTCGAGCGCTGCGTGTTCGACCTGGACGAGTACTGCTCGGTCATCCTCGACGCGAAGCGGCAGGGGCTGCCCGTCAAGCTCGGGCTGGAGGTCGACTACGTCGGCGCCGCGCGGCAGGAGCGGCTCACCGAGGCGATCGCGGCCTACCCGTGGGACTTCCTGCTCGGCTCCGTGCACTGGATCGACGGCGTCGCGGTCGACCAGGAGCCGGGGCTCTGGGCGCTGCACTCGGTGGAGGAGGTCTGGCGCTCGTACGTCGAGGCTGTGGCGGAGCTCGCGGCGAGCGGCTCGATCGACGTTCTCGCTCACCTCGACCTCGCAAAGATCTTCAGGCGCCTTCCCGAGCCGGCCGTGCTCGCCGAGCTGTACCTGGTGCTTGCGGACGCGGCGGCCGAGGCGGGGCTCGCGGTCGAGATCTCGACCGCCGGCCTCCGCAAGCCGGTCGGCGAGCTCTACCCCGACCCCTTGCTCCTGCGCGCCTGTGTCGCGCGCGGCGTGCCGATCACGACCGCCTCCGACGCACACGTGCCCGTCGACGTCGGCCGCGACTTCGACCGGGCGCTCGCCCTCGCCGGGGCGGCAGGGTGCGAGACTGTCAGCGTGTTCGATGGGCGAGCGCGACGGCAGGAGCCGCTTGGCTGAGCTCCGAATCGGCAGCGGCGTCGACGCGCACGCGTTTGCGGACGGCGTCCCGCTCGTGCTCGGAGGCGTTCGCTTCGACTACCCGCGCGGGCTTGCCGGCCACTCCGACGGCGACGTGATCGCGCATGCCCTCACCGACGCCGTGCTGGGCGGCGCCGGGCTCGGCGACATCGGCTCGCTGTTTCCGCCCGGCGACGAGACGCCGGCAGGAGTCGACTCCCTGGAGCTCCTCGCCGAGGCGTACCGGCAGGTTCGGGCCGCGGGCTTCGAGCTCGTCAACGCGGACGCGATCCTCCTCGGCGAGGAGCCTCGCATCGCGTTTCGGCGTGAGGAGATGCGCGAGCGGCTCGCCGGCGCGCTCGGCGTCGAGCCCGCGCGCGTCAACGTCCGCGCCACCACGACCGACCGCCTCGGCTTCACCGGTCGCGGCGAGGGGCTTGCGGCGCAGGCCGTCGCGCTACTCCGGAAGACGGGCTAGGCCGTCCTGGACGACGACCAGCCCGTCTGCGTGGAGCGACTCCACGGCGGGCCGGTCCAGCTCGTCGAGCGAGCGCGGCTCTGCCGCGACGAGCCGGAGCGTCCGTGAGCGCCGCTGCCGGAACGAGCCCTCGAACGGGCCCTGCTTGCGCGCCGGCTCGAACCGTCGCCCGCGGGAGGGGCATTCGAACGCGAGAGGGCAGACGCCGCAGCGCGGCACGCGTGCCAGGCATACGGTCGCGCCGAGATCCATCAGCGCCTGGGCGCTCTCGCCGTCGAAGACGCCGCCGCTCCGCTCGCGCACCCGCCGGACGTTCGTGTCCTCCGGGACCAAGTCGCGGCCGAGCGCGAAGCACTCGATCGCTGCGGCCGTGTACGGGCCGACGCCCGGAAGCTCGCGGAGCTCCGCCGGCCATCCGCGCACGGCGACGACCTGCGCGGCCCGGTGCAGGTTGACCGCGCGGCGGTTGTAGCCGAGCCCTTGCCAGGCGACGATCACGTCGGCCCGGCTCGCCGCCGCGAGCGCCTCGGCCGTCGGCCAGCAGTCGAGCCAGGCGAGATACCTCGGCACGACGCGCGACACCTGCGTCTGCTGCAGCATCACCTCCGAGACGAGGATGGCGTAGGGATCGCGCGTCCCCCGCCAGGGCAGGTCGCGCCCGTTCGCCTCGTACCAGCGCTTGAGCGCGGCCTTCACCCCGGCAGCGTAGAGAGAATGTCGGTGCATGAGCCTGGTCTACCGCGAGCGACCGCCGGCCTCGGAGCCCGCCCGGGGCCTGCTCGTGCTCCATCACGGCCGCGGCGCCGACGAGGGAGACCTGCTGTCGCTCGCAGACGTGCTCGACCCGCAGCGGCGTCTCCACGTCGTCACGCCTCGCGCGCCGCTGACGCTCCCCGGCTGGCCCGGCCATCACTGGTACGTCGTGCCGCGCGTCGGCTACCCGGATCCGGAGACGTTCTGGTCGGCCTACCGAGAGCTGGCTGCGTTCCACGACGAGCAATGGGAGCGCACGGGGACGACGCCCGGCCAGACCGTCCTCGGCGGGTTCTCGATGGGGACCGTGATGAGCTACGCACTCGGGCTCGGCTCCGACCGGCCCGCTCCGGCCGGGATCCTCGCATTCTCGGGGTTCGTCCCGACGGTCGAGGGGTGGGAGCCCGACCTCGCCGCCCGCCGAGACCTCCGCGTCTTCGTGGCCCACGGCCGAGCCGATCCGATCATGGAGGTCGAGTTCGCCCGCCGCGCGCGCGACTTGCTCGTCTCGGCCGGCCTCGACGTCGAGTACCACGAGTCCGACGTCGGCCACACGATCGACCCCGCTCACCTCCCGGCCGCGATCGCCTGGCTCGGCGCCGTCCTCGGCGTATGATCGCTCTCGCCCGTTCCGGGGCAACCAGCGAGCCAGGAGGTACAGAGATGCCGAGCGTGTCGAAGGAGGACACGGCCAACAGGGAGTTCGTCGAGGGGATCATCGACAGCCGCTCGGAGGAGTTCGGCGATCAGACGGTCAGCTTCAACGCCTTCCTGTCCGACCTCGATCCTGCGCCGCTCTTCAAGGGGCTGCCGGACGACCGCTGCCAGTGCCCGCACTGGGGCTACGTCGTCAAGGGCCGGCTGACGTACCGGTTCGCGGATCGCGAGGAGACCTACGAGGCAGGCCAGGCCTACTTCGTCCCGCCCGGCCACGTCCCGCTGCTCCATGCAGGGAGCGAATGCGTCGAGTTCAGCCCGACCGCGGAGCTCAAGGAGACCGCCGACATGCTCCGGAACAACATGGAGGCGAGCCGGCAAGGCTGATGGCGAGCACTGTCTGCCTGACCTTCGACTTCGACGCGCTGTCCGTGTGGCTCGCCTACGACGAGCCGACGACGTCGATGCTCTGGCGAGGCGAGTACGGCGCCCGCGTCGGCGTCCCGCGTCTGCTCGCATTCCTCGAGCGTGAGGGGCTGCCGGCGACGTTCTTCGTCCCCGGCCACACGGTCGAGTCGTACCCGACCGAGACGGAGGCGATCCTCGCCGCGGGTCACGAGGTCGGCCACCACTCGTGGGCGCACGTCGCGCCGAGCGGGCAGGCCGAGGACGAGGAGCGCGCCGACTTCGAGCGCGGGCTCGCGACGCTGGCCCAGATCGGCGTCGAGCCGCAGGGCTTCAGAGCGCCCGACGCGGAGCTCTCCCCGCACACGCTGTCGCTGCTCGAGGAGCACGGCTTCCTCTACGACTCGACGCTGATGGCCGACGACTACCGGCCGTTCAGGCCGCGGATCGGCGACCGAGTCTCGCGCCAGGAGCCGCTCGAGCGCGGTCGAGACGCGCGCGTGTGGGAGTTCCCGATCGCATTCGAGCTCGACGACTGGCCGCACTTCCAGGCGAACTTCTCGCCCTACCGCAGCGGTCTCTCGGCGCCGGGCAAGGTGCTCGAGATCTGGCAGGGCGAGTTCGACTGGATGCACGAACGGGAAGGCGGCGGCGTGCTCACCGTCTGCATGCACCCGCAGGTGATCGGACGCGGGAGCCGCGTGGCGATGCTGGAGCAGTTCGTCGGACACTGCCGCGACGCCGGCGGCCAGTTCGAGCGGCTCGGCGACGTCGCGCGCTCGCTCCCCGCGCCGGGCCAATGCTGATCGCCGTCCTCGACGACTACCAGCACGTCGGCCAGTCCTTCGCCGACTGGTCCCGGCTGGACGGGCACGAGGTCGTGTTCTTCCACCAGCCGTACCTCGGCGTCGACGACGCGGCGCGTTCCCTCCACGCGTTCGAGATCGTGTGCGCGATGCGCGAGCGCACGGCGTTCCCCGCCGAGCTCCTCGACCGGCTCCCGAACCTGCGCCTCCTCGTCACGACCGGCATGCGGAACGCCTCGATCGACCTCGAGGCCGCCGCGGCACACGGCGTGACGGTCTGCGGCACCGAGGCGGCCGGCATGCCGACGGCCGAGCTCGCGTGGGGGCTGATCCTCGCGCTCGCACGGCACATCCCGGAAGAGGACGCGAAGGTCCGGGCGGGCGGCTGGCAATCCACGGTGGGGACGGGCCTGGCCGGCGGGACGCTCGGCATCGTCGGCCTGGGACGCCTCGGCTCGGCGGTGGCGCGGATCGGCACCGCCTTCGGCATGCGGCTCGTCGCGTGGAGCGAGAACCTGACCGCCGAGCGGGCTGCGGAATGCAGCGCGGAGCTCGTGTCGAAGGACGAGCTGCTGCGCACCGCCGACGTGGTCACGATCCACCTGGTGCTGAGCGACCGCACCCGCGGGTTGATCGGCGAGCGCGAGCTCGGGCTGATGAAGCCGACCGCGTTCCTAGTGAACACCTCGCGCGGGCCGATCGTCGACGAGGCGGCGCTCGTCGCAGCCCTCGAAGCCGGCGCGATCGCGGGCGCCGGCCTCGACGTGTACGACCGGGAGCCGCTGCCCGACTACGACGCGCTCCTGTCTGCGCCGAATACCGTTCTGACGCCCCACCTCGGCTACGTGACCGAGGAGAGCTACCGCACGTTCTACGAGCAGACGGTCGAGGACATCGAGGCGTTCCTCGCCGGCCGGCCGGTGCGAGTGCTCGGCCTCAGCCCGACTGCGTGACGAGCCCGGATCGGGCAACGACACGCCTGTCCCGCCGAGGCCGCAGTAGCCGTTCGGGTTCTTCGCCAGGTACTGCTGGTGGTAGTCCTCTGCATAGAAGAACTCGTCGCCGTCGGTGATCTCGGTCGTGATCGTCCCGTACCCGGACGACGCGAGCGCCTGCTGGAACATCGCCCGCGAGCGCTCGGCCCGCTCGCGCTGCTCGGGCGTGGTGCAGAGGATCAGCGAGCGGTACTGCGTGCCGACGTCGTTGCCCTGCTGCATGCCCTGCGTCGGGTCGTGGTTCTCCCAGAACAGGCGCAGGATCTCGTCGTAGCTCGTCTTGGCCGGGTCGAAGACGACGAGGACGACCTCGGTGTGGCCGGTCCGGCCCGAGCAGACCTCCTCGTACGTCGGATTGGGCGTGTATCCGCCCGCGTAGCCCACCGCCGTCGTGTAGACGCCCGGCGCCTGCCAGAAGACGCGCTCGGCGCCCCAGAAGCAGCCCATCCCGACGATCGCGTGCTCGAATCCCTCGGGGAACGGCGGCGCGATCGGCGTCCCGAGCACCTCGTGCTGAGCCGGCACCGGCATCGCCTCGGAGCGCCCGGGGAGGGCGTCGGCCGGCTCGACCATCTGTGTCTTGTCACCGAAGAGAAAGCGCATAGTGAAAATGTAGTCTCCCGAGCTGCCCCGGCGTTACAGCGCTAGGTGAAGACGTTGACGGCCCGTGCGATGACGAGGCCGATCACGACCAGCGAGACGATCGACTGCAGCGACATCGTCAGCTTGGCCCACGGGGCCATGGGCATGACGTCGGTCGGGCTGAACGCCGTGCTCGTCGTGACCCCGAGGATGAGGTAGTCGACGTAGCGCGGTCGCCAGCCGGGCGGGGCGAGCTCCGGGTTCAGCTGCTGGGAGAAGGCGAAGTCGGGGTAGAGGTGCTCACGCCGGTAGCGGGCGAGCGGGCCGCCGCTGTCGAGCAGCCAGTAGAGGAGGCCGAACGCGAGGCAGTTCCCGAGCCAGATGAGGACGCCCGAGGAGAGCAGTGTCGTTGCCGACGTCGTCACCTTCCCTCCCTTGATCAGGTCCCTCACGAGCACGGCCGTCGACACGAGGGCGATCGCGACGAGCAACACGACGAGCACGATCCCGACCTTGCGCAGCCATCTCGAGCGCCGGCCGATGTGCAACGGGTCGGCGGCGAGCAGGGCGACGAACAGCGCGATCTCGAACCCCGGCACGAGCCAGGGGTTGCCGATCGACTCGCGGTGGGGCTGGGCGACGCGGAGCACGATCGTGAGCGCGATGTAGACGGAGATCGCGACCGCGATCGGCCAGCGCGGCTCGAGATAAATCGGCGCGTCGTCTCCGTGCTCCCCGGCAGGGCGATCGCCGGTCATCGTCGCCATGGCCGCAACGGTACTCGCGCTCGGCCCGGCGTGCCAGGCACGCGCCTGGCACCATTGCGCACGTGAGCACGGTTCCGAGCGATCCCCGGGTACTGGCGGTGGACGTCGGCGGCTCGCACGTCAAGGCGCTGCTCAGCGACGGCGAGGAGCGCCGCCGCTTCGAGTCGGGGCCCGGGATGACGGCGCAGGCGATGGTCGACGGCGTCCTCGAGCTGACGAAGGACTGGCAGTACGACGTCGTCTCGGTGGGCGTGCCGACGCAGGTGCGCGGCGGCCGTGTCGTCCACGATCCCGTCAACCTCGGTGGGGGCTGGGCCGGCTTCGACTTCGAGAAGGCGTTCGGCAAGCCGACGAAGGTGGTGAACGACGCCGCCATGCAGGCGCTGGGCAGCTACGAGGGCGGGCGCATGCTCTTCCTCGGCTTCGGCACCGGGCTCGGCGCGGCGATGATCGTGGACGGGGTCCTGGAGCCGATGGAGCTCGCGCACATGCCCTATCGGAGGGGCACGTACGAGGACGTGGTCGGCGAGCGCGGCCTCGCGAAGTACGGCAAGAAACGCTGGCGGGACGAGGTCGCGGAGGTGGTCGAGCAGTTCGTCGCCGCACTCGAACCCGACTACGTCGTGCTCGGCGGCGGCAACGCGAAGCTCCTCAAGGAGCTACCGGCGAACGCGCGCCTGGGAGCGAACGAGAACGCCTTCCTCGGCGGCTTCCGCCTTTGGAGAGCAGAGCACGGTGCCAGGCACGTGCCTGGCACCGCCGAGCCCGCCTGACGCGCCCGGGCCGCGACTTCACGCTACGCCGCTTGCTTCCGCTTCCTCCTGCCCGTGCGTGCGGTCGTCGATGTCGAAGACGATCTGCAGGATCCAGTTCACGAGCCCGATCACGATCGTCGCCCAGACCGCCGCCCAGAAGTCGTCGATCTTGAACCCGGAGACGATCCAGTCCGTGATGTAGAGCATGAGGATGTTGATCAGGAAGAGCACGATGCCGAGCGTCAGGATCACGAGCGGGAGCGCCAGCAGCGTCACGATCGGCTTCACGAGCAGGTTGACGGCGGCGAAGACGAGCGCGGCGAGGACGATCGTCCCGAAGTTGCCCGTGAAGTGGATACCCGAGATCAGCTCCTCTGCCGCCCACAAGGCGACGATGTTGCAGAGCCACGAATAGACGAGCCGGCGAGCGAGCCTCATCACAACGAGCGTATCCTGCCTCGCGTGAGTGGGATCCGCCTGGAAGTGCTGCCCGACGCGGCGATCGCCGCGATGGCGACCGCCGACGCGATCGCGGACCGTGCGCGCGAGGCGGTGGACGAGCGCGGAGTGTTCACGATGGCGCTCTCCGGAGGAACGGCGCCGTTGCACGCGTTCCGGCTGCTCACGGACGCCGAGGTGCCGTGGGAGCAGGTCGAGATCTTCCAGGTCGACGAGCGCGTCGCGCCGCCCGGCGACGACGATCGGAACCTGACCCACCTGGAGCGGTCGTTGCCACCCGAGGCGTTCGCGCGGGTGCGCCCGATGCCCGTCGAGGCGGATGATCTCGACGCGGCCGCGGCCGAATATGCCGCGCTGCTGCCGGAGCCGATCGACCTCGTCCACCTCGGGCTGGGCCCGGACGGGCACACCGCCTCGCTCGTCCCCGGCGACCCCGTGCTCGACGTCACCGATCTCGACGTCGCCGTCACCGGCGAGTACCAGGGCCGGCGGCGGATGACGCTCACGTATCCGAAGATCGACCGGTCCCGCGAGCTCCTCTGGCTCGTCACCGGGGAGGCGAAACGCGAGCCGCTGCGGCTGTTGCTGGCGGGCGATCCGTCCATCCCGGCCGGGCGCATCGTGGGGCCGCCGGCGCTCGTGCTCGCGGACCGAGCCTCGGCCGAGGGATAGGAAAAGTCGCTGCTGGCGGGCATAATCCGGTTCGGGTAGCATCAACTCGCTCTCCGGATCGAGGGGATCCAGAGTCAGGGAGGACGGCCTTGAAGGTGACCAGTCATGCGGCTGCGCGCATCGGGTTGCTGGCAGCGTTTCTGCTGCTCGCAGTCGGCGCCGGAGTCGGATCGAGCGCGCGCGGGACGACCGCGCCGAGGCCGCCTGGCCCGAGCGCGGCGAAGCCGCCGGCCACGGTCCTGCCGGCAGCGCCGAAGCCGCGTACGAAGAGGCCCGTCCCCAGGCCGGGGCATCTCCAGGCACGGAAGGCGCTCGCCAAGGCAGCCTCGCTGAGCGCGATCACGAACCCGGGCTTCGAGACCGGCGACCTGACCGGCTGGACGCCGGGTGGCAATCCGAACGATGGCGAGGACCCCTTTGTCACGACGAGCTACACGGGGGTCGGGAACGAGAACGTTCCTCCTCCGCAGACCTTCACGCCCCCTTCCGGGAGTTACTTCGCCGTCGTCTACGGCGGCTGTCCGGATACCACACTGACGTCCCAGGACTTCACCGCATCGGCAGGCGACACGATCAGCGGCTGGGTGTTCTTCCAGGCCAACGACTACCTGCCCTTCGACGACCACGGCGGCGTCCAGATCGTCGACGGCGACGGAGCCCAGGTCGCGGTGCTCTACGACAAGAGCGTCAACGACTTCGGAGACTACGGCGGCTCTCCGACCTGGTTCCACTGGAGCTACACGTTCACGGCCGACGGCACGTACGCCGTGCAGGCGTTCTCCGTCAACGTCCGCGACTGCGCCCTCTCGAGCGCCGTCGGCATCGACATGCCGGAGGGCGAGCTCGCGCCGCCGCCGCCCGTCCCGACGCTGGAGACGCCCGCGAACGGCTCGACGGTAGATCCGTCGCCGACGCTGACCTGGGACCCGTCTTCCGGCGCGCAGAGCTACGACGTCGAGGCAGTCGGCAAGGGCGACACCTGCGACTTCTCCGACGCGACGCCGACGACGGTCACGGGCACGTCGCTCAACACCGACTTCGGCGACGGCACCTACTGCTGGCGCGTCGCCGCGGTCAGTGCGAGCGGCAGCGAGAGCGACTACTCGGCCCCATTCCAGTTCACCGTCGGGGAGGCGCTGGCGCCGACGGTGACGATCGAGTCGACCGATCCGGCCACGATCGGCCCGAACGCGAGCTCCACCGTCACGTGGCACGCCGACGAGAGCGGCACGTACGAGGTCCGCGTCGACGGCACCGGCTGCTCCGACGGCACCGTCGTCGACAGCGGCAGCTACACGAGCCCGGACACGGTGGCGACGAGCGTCGACGGCTCCCAGCTCTCGGGCGGCGACAACGCCGTCTTCGCCTGTGTCACGAACGACTCGGAGAGCACAGGCTCCGCGCAGACGAGCGTCAAGCTGCTCGGCATCCCGACGCCGCTCGCGCCGGCGAACGCGTCGACGATCACCGGCGACCAGGCGACGATCCAGTGGACGAGCGTCGGCGGCGAAACGGGCTACCAGCTCCAGTACGGCCTCGAGGGCGAGGGCTGCCAGTACGGCGCCCCGATCGACGTCCCCGTCGCCGACAACCCCTCGTACACCACCCCTCCGCTCGCGCCCGGGCACTACTGCTGGCACGTCCAGGCAGTCGATGCCGACGGCGTCAGCGGCTACGACGAGGACTTCGAGTTCTTCGTCGCCGCGGCGCCGACCGTGTCGATCGGGAGTGCGACGAATCCCGTCAACCACGCAAACGAGACGAATGCGAACGCAGCGGGTACGGTCAGCGACCCGAGCGCGACGGTGACGGTCACGGTCTCCGACGGCTCTGACGACTCCGCCGGGCCGTTCAACGCGACCGTCGACGGATCGGGCAACTGGTCCGTCTCGGGCATGGACCTCTCCGGGCTTGCAGACGGGGCGATCACTTACGCGGCCACGGCGTCCAACGACGGCGGCACCGACACTGCCACCTTCGACGCGACCAAGCATGCGACGCTGCCGGCGCTCGCGATCACGAGCGTCACCGACCCGGTGAACTCCTCGAACGTCACCCACGTGGGCGCCTCGGGGACGACCAGCCCGGGGTCGAGCGTCCGGGTGACGATCACCGACTCGGGCGAGGGCTCCGTCGGCCCGGTCGACGCGACGGTCGACGAGGGCGGCAACTGGTCGGTCTCGGGCATCGACGTCTCCTCGCTGGCCGACGGGACGGTCACCTACACGGCAACGGCCACGGACGACTTCGAGAACTCCTCGTCGGTCTCGCAGACGGCGACGAAGGACACCGTCGCTCCGGCGATTGCCATCACCGCGTGGGACTCCGTGATCGCGCCGTTCAACGAGCACAATGTGAGCGCATCCGGGACAACGGAGCCGGGCGCAACCGTCCATGTCACGCTGGCCGACGATTCCCAGGGCTCGGTCGGCCCTGTCACTGCGACCGTGGACGGATCCGGAAACTGGTCGGTGAGCGGGATCGACGCCTCGTCGCTCGCCGACGGGACGATCACCTACACGGCGACGGCCACGGACGCCGCCGGCAACAGGGCATCCGACTCGAAGACCGCGACGAAGGACACCTCGCCGCCTCCGCCCCCGCCGCCGCCACCCCCGCCCCCCGCCCCCGCCGCCGCCTCCGCCTCCGCCGCCGCCTCCGCCTCCGCCGCCCCCTCCGCCTCCGCCTCCGCCTCCGCCTCCGCCGCCCGCCTCCGCCTCCGCCTCCGCCTCCGCCGCCTCCGCCTCCCACGGGTGCGAACCAGCTGGACGCGCAGCCGGTGCCCGGCAAGCCCTTGCCCAAGGTGAAGCTGCCCGGATCGAACACCTTCGTCCCGCTCGACCAGGCGAAGGGCCTGCCGAAGGGCACGGTCATCGACGTGACCGGACAGGCCCAGATCGACCTGTCCGATCCCAAGGGCAACGAGATGATCTTCTACGGCCAGAGCGACGGCGTGCCGAGCCAGTTCACGTTCAACGGCACCGCCGGCGGCGTCGTCCAGCTCGCGCTGACCGGCGGCAACCTCTCGAAGTTCAGCCGCGGGACGTCAGGCCTGTCGGCGAAGACGAAGAAGCCTGCGCGCCGGCTCTGGGGCAGCGGCAAGGGCAAGTTCACGACGAAGGGCAAGTACGCAGCGGCGACCGTGCGAGGCACGATCTGGCTCGTCGCCGACTACTCGGACCACACCCTCGTCACGGTGAAGCGCGGCCTCGTGTCGGTCAAGGACCTCGTCACGGGCAAGGCGAAGCTGGTCCCGGCCGGCCACAGCATCATCGTCCGCCAGAAGACGAAGAAGACGATCAAGAAGTAGCGCAGCGGCGCGTGCTGCTAGGTCGGCGGGACGAGGCGCTGTACCTTGTCGCCGCGGCCGACGAGGATCTCGTACACGAGCGCGGGCGGGAAGAGGCCGTGCGCGACGACGCCGGGCGTCGTGTCGAGGGAGATCGCGAGCGCCTGCGGGTCGGCTACCGGACCGACGTAGTCGGCGATCACGCCGCCGTCCGGGCTCCGTGGCGCGACGCGGACCGTCACCCGGCCGAGCGCCCGTAGCGTCGCTTGCAGGCCGAACGACTCGAGCTCGAGCGGCACCGGCGGCCCGAGTCTGTCGACCGGCTTGTCGGACGACGCGATCACGACGAAGCGGTCGGCCGCGGCGGCGACGATCTTCTCCCGCGTGTGCGCGCCGCCACGGCCCTTCACGAGCCAGCCGTCGGGGGAGATCTGGTCGACGCCGTCGATCGCGAGGTCGAGCCGGTCGAGCGTGTCGAAGGGCTCGACGGGGATGCCGAGCCGCTCGGCCGCGTGCTCGGTCGCCACGGACGTGGCCACGCAGCGGATGTCCGGCGAGCGCGCCGCGAGCGCCTCGAGCAGGAACGCGACCGTCGAGCCGGTGCCCAGCCCGACACGCATGCCGTCCTCGACCAGCTCTGCCGCGGCCTCGGCAGCCAGCCGCTTCTCGTGCTCGACGGCGGTCACTAGCCCGATACTGTACGGCCGTGACGTGGGTCGACTGGGTACGCAGGCCTGAGGTCGAGCCCTCGATCTACGCTGCCGACTTCGCGCGTCTCGGCGCGCAGCTCGGCGCGCTGCTCGACGCCGGCGTGCGGATCTTCCACTTCGATGTCGGTGACGGCCAGTTCATCCGCGAGATCACGATCGGGCCGGTCGTGCTCGCGTCGATCTCCCCACTCGTCCACGATCGCGGCGGGAAGCTCGACTGCCACCTGATGGTGGCCGAGCCGGAGAAGCATTTCGAGAGCATCAGGAAGGCGGGTGGCGACAGTGTCACGTTCCATGCCGAGGTCGCGACCGACCCGGCGGAGACGATCACGCGCGCCCGCGCGCTCGAGCTCGGAGTGGGCGTCGCGTTCAACCCGGAGACCCCGGTGAGCCGAGCCGTGGGCGCGGCAGAGGGGGCCGATCTCGCGCTCTGCATGAGCATCCATCCCGGCCTGTCCGGGCAGTCCTTCATGCCAGAGGCGCTCGGCCGGATCGCCGAGCTCCGCCGCTCGCTGCCAGGCAACGTCCTCGTGCAGGTCGACGGCGGCGTGAATGCGGCAAACGTGCGCGAGGTGCGCGACGCGGGCGCCGACCTGCTCGTCGCCGGCAGCGCGATCTTCTGGCAGGACGACCCGGCTGTCGGGTATCGGGAGCTCGCAGCCGCGGTCGGGGAACGCTGATGGCGCGGCGGGCACTCGAGCGGCCGCCCAACCACGTGATCGTCCTCTACGGGGCGACCGGCGACCTCGCCAGGCGCAAGATCATCCCGGGGCTCTTCCACCTCGCCTCGCTCGGGCTGATGCCGGAGCGATACCGGATCGTCGGCGTCTCCCGCGGCTCGCTCTCGGACGACGAGATGCGCGCCACGGCGCTCCTGTCGCTGCAGATGTTCGGGCCGAAACGGACCCGTCGCGCCGACCGGGTCAACTTCTGCCACCGCATCTCCGGTGCGAACTACGAGGAGGTGCCCGAGGTCGTCGCCCGCGCCGAGCGCGACATGGGCGGCCGTCCGCGCCGGCTCTTCCACCTCGCGGTCCCACCGGCCGCCTTCGAGACCGTGGTCGAGAAGCTCCAGGCCAGCGGGCTCTCGCGCCGCGCGCGCGTGATCATCGAGAAGCCGTTCGGCACCGACCTCGCCTCCGCGCGCGAGCTGAACCGGGTCGTCCACTCTGCTTTCGACGAGTCGCACGTCTTCCGGATCGACCACTTCCTGGGCAAGGAGTCGGTGGACAACGTCCTCGCCTTCCGCTTCGCGAACGGCATGTTCGAGCCCGTCTGGAACCGCGACCACATCGACCACGTCCAGATCGACGTGCCCGAGACGCTGTCGATCGAGGGCAGGGCCGCGTTCTACGAGGGCACCGGCGCGTTCCGCGACATGGTCGTCACGCACCTGTTCCAGGTGCTCGGGTTCGTCGCGATGGAGCCGCCGACGTCGCTCGAGGCCAAGGCGCTGCGGGTGGAGAAGAACAAGGTGTTCGAGGCCATGCAGCCGCTCGATCCGGCCCGGGTCGTCCGCGGGCAGTACGACGGCTACCGTGCCGAGCCGGGCGTCTCGCCGCGCTCGCAGACGGAGACGTTCGTCGCGCTCGAGGTGGAGATCGACAACTGGCGCTGGGCCGGCGTGCCGTTCTACCTGCGTACGGGCAAGAGCCTGGCTGCGAGCCGCCAGACGATCTCGCTCGGGTTCCGTGAGCCTCCGCTTCGGATGTTCCGGCTCGCGCACGGGCAGCGGGCATCGCAGCGGCCGAACGAGCTGATGATCGAGTTCCGCGACCCGGGCTCGATCTCGACCCGCTTCCTGGCCAAGGAGCCGGGGCCGACGATGCACCTGCGCGAAGCGGCCATGACCTTTCAGTACGACAGCTCGTTCGACACGGAGCAGCTCGAGGCGTACGAGCGGCTGCTGCGCGACGCGATGCTCGGCGACCAGACCCTGTTCACGGACGCGGCCGGAATCGAGCGTCTGTGGGAGCTCTCGACTCCGCTCCTCGAGCGTCCGCCGCGTATCCACCGGTACCCGGAGGTCTCCTGGGGGCCGTCGGCCGCGCAGCGGCTGATCGCGCCGCGGCACTGGTGCCTCCCGGACGACTGCTGACGTGAGCGAGCACGCCCGCACCGCGGCCATCACCGCCGGCGTAGGGCTGGTGGTCGTCGTCCTCGTCCGCCTGGCGATGCGCGCCGGGTTCAGGGGCTACATGGCCCGCATCAGCGCACAGCGGACGCCCCAGGAGCTGGCCGGCCAGCGGACGCGGTTCGTGATCCTGGAGCGGGTCGTGACACTGATCCTGCTCGCCATCGTCGGTTGGAGCGTGCTCGAGGTCTTCCCGTCCACGGACGCGCTCGCCCGCAGCCTGCTCGCCTCCGGAGCCGTGCTTGCACTGCTACTCGGCATCGCGCTCTCGGCGCCGCTCTCGAACATGGGCGCGGGCGTGCTGCTCGGCTGGTCGCAGTCCGTGAGGCTCGGCGACCGGGTGACGGTCGCGGACGTGACCGGCACGACCGTCGAGATCACGCTCATGCAGACCGTGCTCGTCACCGACGAGGGCCGACGCGTGTTCATCCCGAACTCGCAGATGGCGAGCTCGATCGTTACGAACCGTTCGATCGACGACCCGCGAAGAGGGGTGTCAGTCCGGCTCCCGATCGCGGTCGCGACGCCGATCGAAGAGGCTCGCAAGGCGGTCCTCGACGCGGTCGAGGGGTTCGAGGGCTGCTCGGCCGACGACGTTACCGTCCTCGTCTCCGAGGTGACGGAGAAGACGGCCTGGCTGTCGCTCAACGTCCGCCTCCCGCCGGAGAGCGACGTGGAGTCGGTCGCTGCCGGGCTGCGCGAGCGCGCGCTCGGTGCGCTCGCGCGCGAGCAGCTCCTCCCGGCCTGACGGTGCCAGGCACGTGCCTGGCACCGGCCTGGCACCGCGCGTCGGCGATACTGGGCTGACGATGCCCCGCGTCCGTTTTGCACCCGGCCCGACGGGGACGCTCCACGTCGGCAACGCCCTGGCCGCCGTCGCCAACCGCCGTTTCGGCGAGTGGATGCTGCTGCGGATCGACGACACCGACGCGGCGCGAAACGTGCCGGGTGGCGAGGAGGCGATCCTCCGCGACCTCGAGGAGCTGGGCCTCCCGCGCCACGACGTCCATCACGACCCGGCGCGGATCCGCCGCCTCGCGGTCGAGGCGCTCGCGGCGATGCCGGACGAGGAGCTCGCCGCGCTTGCGGACGCCCCGATCGAGCTCGTGCCGGCGCTTCGCGGCGCCCGAGACCTGAACGAGGCGCGCGACTACGCCCGGCTCATCCTCGCGCCCGAGCCGGGGCAGGTGCCGGGCACCGCGCGCCCGACGCTCGAGCGTTTCCGCGAGCTCGAGCCGGCGAACGGCGACGGCCGCGCGGTCGTGCGCGAGCTCAAGGCCGTCGGCGGCGACCTGACGGCGCTGCGGCTCGCGCTCACGGGCGGCGACAGGTGGCCGGAGCTGGCCACGGTCATCGACGCGCTCCCTCTCGACGAGGCGCTGCGGAGGATCGATGCGGCTCTCTAGCACGCTCCATCGAGAGAAGGTCGATCTGCCCGACCCGCCGGCGGAGATCCGCATGTACTTCTGCGGCCCGACCGTCTACCAGCGCATCCACATCGGCAACGCGCGCCCGTTCGTCGTCTCGATGTGGCTCCGTAACTGGCTCCACCGGAGCGGCTATCGCGTCAACCTGGTCGAGAACATCACCGACATCAACGACAAGATCTACGTCGCCGCCTCCGGGGACAGCGCCGGCCTCGCCGCCGCCGCCTCGGACTGGTACGTCGAGGACACCGACCTCCTCGGCCTGGGTCGGCCCGACCACGAGCCCAAGGCGAGCGAGACCGTGCCTGAGATCCTGGCTCTGATCGAGGAGCTGATCGACCGTGGCCTCGCCTATCCCGCCGGCGGCGACGTCTACTTCCGCGTCGCCGCGTACACGGACTACGGCGCGCTCTCGGGCAGGCTCGACGCGGAAGCCGCCCACAACCCGTCCGAGGAGCAGGAAGCGAGCGAGCTGAAGGAGGATCCGCGGGACTTCGCGCTCTGGAAGGGGCACAAGGACGGGGAGGACACCTCGTGGGAGTCGCCCTGGGGGCGCGGGCGGCCGGGCTGGCACATCGAGTGCTCGGCGATGGCGGAGAAGTTCCTCGGCCCGGCCTTCGAGATCCACGGCGGCGGGCTCGACCTCGTCTTCCCGCACCACGAGAACGAGATCGCCCAGTCGCGCGGCGCCGGCCGCGAGTTCGCGCGTATCTGGATGCACAACGGCATGCTCCGCCTCGCCGGCGAGAAGATGTCGAAGTCGCTCGGCAACATCGTCTCGCTGCGGGACTCGGTCGAAGAGTGGGGCCGCGAGACGGTGCTCCTCTACTTCATGACCGCGCACTGGCGCAAGCCGATGGACTTCTCAGACGAGGTGATGGAGCAGGCTGCGGCGCAGGTCGAGAGCTTCCGGAACGTCTTTCGCGGGCCGTCCGCCGCGGGCGGCGACTTCGCGGAGTTCGGCCTCGCGCTCGACGACGACTTCGACACGCCGCGGGCGCTCGCGGTCATGCACGACTGGCGCCGGAACCGTCAGCAGCTGCCGCTGCGGATGGCGTTCGAGCTCTTCGGACTCGATGCGCTCGCCGAGGAGGAACGGGCGCCTTCCGATGTCGTGGCCCTCGCCGAGCAGCGCGAGGACGCCCGGGCTGCGCGCGATTTCCCGCGCTCCGACGAGCTGCGCACCGAGATCGACGCGCTCGGCTGGGAAGTTCGCGACGAGGCGGGCGGCTTCCGGCTCGTCCGCAAGCAGTGACGAGCGAGCTCGTCTACGGGCGCCGCGCCGTCCGGGAGGCGCTGCGCGGGCGGCGGCAAGTGCTGGCGCTGCACGCGAGCGAGCGCGCGATCGCCGCCGAGGCGTGGCTTCGCGACGAGCCTGGTCTGCGGCTGCGCGTCGAGCCCGAGCGGGCGCTGACGGCGCTCGCCGGCACCGCAGATCATCAGGGCGTCGTCGCCCGCGTCGAGCCGTATCCGTACGCGGACGCGCGCGAGCTGGCGCGCGGGCCGCAGCCGCTCCTCGTCTGCCTCGACCAGGTCACCGATCCGCGTAATCTGGGCGCCGTCGCCCGCAGCGCCGAGGGGGCCGGGGCGACCGGCATCGTTCTCCCAGCGCACCGCTCCGCCCGCGTCACGGCCGCGGTCTGCCGCGCTTCGGCCGGCGCGGTCGAGCACCTTCCGATCGGGGTCGTGCCCAACCTGGCCAAGTACCTCGCGGACGTGAAGGGGCCGGGGCTCTGGGTCTACGGGGCGGACTCATCCGGCGCGACGTCGATGTGGAGCACCGATCTGAGCGGCGGCGTCGCACTCGTCTTCGGCGCCGAGGGGAAGGGCCTCCGCCCGCTGGTGCGGCGGACGTGCGATGCAACGGTCTCGATCCCGCTCGCGGGCAGCGTCGAGTCGCTGAACGTCAGCGTCGCCGCGGCGGTGCTGCTCTACGAAGCACGCAGGCAGCGGGGCGGGTACGGTCTGAAGAGTTCCACAATCGGCACAGTGCGGTGACGCGTTCGCCGCTATTGATTCGAGCAACGCTGGTCCCGTCCCTAACCCCCACCCACCCGGGGCGACCAGGCGTGACGATGGCCGGAGAGGCCACGTCGCGCGGAGACGGGAGCGATGCCTGACCCCACCCTCTACCTGTTCGACGGATACAACCTGCTGCACGCCGGGTCGTTCGCCGACGCACGGGAGTTGGTCGACCGACTCGCCGACTTCGTGGCCATGCGCGGCGCGCGCGGCGTCGTCGTCTTCGACGGGGTCGGGACCGACGCCGAGCTCGGCCCGCTGTCCGTCCGCTTCGCCTCGCATGCGGACACCTTGCTCGAGCGGCTCGCCGCCGAGCATCGCAACCGTGAGCGCGTCTGCCTGATCTCTTCGGACGAGGCCGTGCGCGGCACGTCCGGTCAGGAGGTCCGCAAGCTGACCTCGCGCACCTTCGTGCGCGACCTCGAGAAGGTCGAGCATCGCGAGCCCGCGAGCTTCCGTGTCGGTGAGCGGCTGGACGATGAGACTCGCGCCCGGCTGGAGCGGCTCCGTCGCGGTCAGTGACTAACGTGCTGCAAAGTTGCAAATGAACTTGTAACTCCCGCCCGTCCTTGCTATCTTTGCGCCTCAACTTGAGGGTGAGGCTTCTGGCGAGTCCTCCCGGCACCCGGCCAGGAATCACCGATAGGAAGGGGCAAAGGCGCATGGCAACACGCACCGCGACCGCAATTCGGACGCCCCAAAAGGCTCAACGTGAGCTTGAGGATTTGCAACTCGTGCTGCGCGCCCGGAACGGCGACATGTCGGCGCGCGACGAGATGATCCGGCGATACACGGGTTTCGTCCGAATGAAGGCGAGCTCGTATTTCCTGGCCGGCGGCGACGCCGAGGACTTGCTCCAGGAGGGCCTGATCGGGCTCTGCAAGGCGATCCGGGACTTTCGCCATGACAAGGAGACCTCGTTCCGAAGCTTCGCCGAGCTCTGCGTGACGCGCCAGATCATCACGGCGATCAAGACCGCCACCCGGTTCAAGCACCAGGCGCTCAACAACTACGTCTCGTTCAGCAACACCCCGGCGGGCCAGGATCCCGACTCGGACTGCACGCTCGGCGACGCGCTCCCGGGCTCGCTCGTGGACGAGCCGTCGGTGCAGGTGATCTCGACCGAGGAGCTGAAGAGCCTCGTCTTCTGCCTCGGCACCGGACTGTCGAGCCTCGAGGCGGACGCGCTCCGCATGTACCTCGAGGGCTCGTCCTACGAGGACATGGCCGATGAGCTCGGGTGCGACACGAAGACGATCGACAACGCGCTCCAACGCGTGAAGCGCAAGATCGTCGTCCACCGCCAGTCGCGCCAGGTGCTCGCCTGAGCTTCGGCTGATCGGTACGCTCCGTCGCTGTGAGGCGGCGAGCGAATCTGGGGGCGCTCGCCGGAGCCTTGATCCTGCTTGGCGCGCTCGTGGCCTTTCTCGGGCGGCCCTCGCCTGGATCTGCCTCGCTCTACAACCCCGGCGGAGGAACGAATCTCCCCGGTGCCGCCGTCAAGTTCGACCAGTCTTCGGCCGGCGGGCTCGTCCTGCTCACGAAGGCGTACCGGTTGACGCTCTCCAAGAAGAACGGTGCGATCGTGTCGCTCGTCGACGTGCCCACCGGGCAGGCGCTCGTCACCGGCACGAACGGCTGCCAGTGGGGGGCGGCCGCGGCGGGCGGTGGGCCCTACAGCGGCGGCTGCGCGTTCGCGCCCGGATCGTCGTCGCGGTTCTCGTACAGCTGGGACTCGTCGGCGGCGACCCTGACGCTGACCTACACGGCCGGAACCGGCTCCGAGCAAAACGTCGACGCCATCGTGACGCTCCATGCGGAGGCATCTTCCTTCGACCTGCGCCTGGCGCTCACGAACCACGCACCGCAGGTGGTCCAGACCGTGAGCTTCCCGGTCGACCTGTACGGCGACGTGAACACGGTGCAGGCCGGCTACGCGCCGAACTTCCTGCCCGGCGTTCGCTTCGGAGCCGCCTACTTCAGCCACGTTGGAAACAGCGTCTTCACGTACCCGAGTCGGTGGGCGTTCGCGGACTACCTCGCGCTCGACTTCGGCTCGGCGCACGTGGCCATGTACTCGGTCGACCCACCGCCGGCGCCGCTCGCGCCGGTCGACCTCGGCTTCGTTCGCAACGGAGGCACGGCGGGGCCTTGCTCAGGCCCCTCGTTCTGCGTGATTCACGCGTTCCACACGTGGGTCACGAGCGGCGGTACCTGGACGAGCCCGGTCGTGCGCATCCGCGTCGGGGATCCGGTCGAGAAGACGATCGTCGACTACCGCACGGAGAACGGGATCGACTCCTACCCCTCGGTCGCCGCGAAGCTCGGGGCGCGCCTCACGACGCTCGCGCGGGCGCCGCTGATCAAGGCCGACATGCAGAAGGGCGAGGTGCCGCCGTTTGCCGACTGGTCGCAGGTGCTCGACACACTGCCCACCCCGTCGCTGATTCACCCCGTCGCGTTCGGCCCGGGCGGGTTCGACAAGACCGACCCGGACGTGCTGCCGCCGGACAACAGCGTCGGGTCGATCGAGGACCTGCGCGCCGCGTTCGCGGCGGCTCGCGCGCATGGCGACCTCGTGATGCCATACCTGAACGTCAGCTGGTGGAGCCCGCAGTCGCCGACCGTCCACGAGCTCCCCGAGGGAGTGACCTCGACGAGCGTGTCCGTGCAGGACAGCGGCGGCAAGGCGGCGACGGAGAACTTCAGCGGGGTCGACGGGCTGATCGTCTCGCCCTCGGCCCAGTTCGTCCGCGACCGTGCGCAGGCCGAGTTCGAGACCTGGCACACCGACACGCCGGCCGACTGCCTCTTCTTCGACCAGATCGGCGCACGGCCGTGGCGCTACGACTTCAACCCGGCGGCGCCGAGTCCGCTCGCCTACTACGACGGCTGGCTGAGCCTGTTCGCACCGTACGCCGACCGCTGCCTGATGGTCGAGGACGGGTGGGACCGTCTCGCCGCGTCGTTCTCCGGCTTCGACAGCAGCCTGATGCTGATGCAGCGCGAGTTCGACTGGCTCGACCAGCGCTTCGGGCCGAGCTGGAGCACGTTCCCGCTCGCGCTCTGGCTGCTGCACGACAAGGTGCTGCTCTACCAGCACGACCTTTTCGACGGCACGTTCACGGCCGACCCGGAGATCCTGACCTGGAACCTGGCTTACGGGTACATGCTGTCGTACAACTGGGACACCGGCCTCGGCGGCCCGTGGCTCGGGATCGTGACCGCGTTCCAGCAGGCACTCGGACCGCACTTCGCGGGCGCTGCGCTCACGTCGTACACGCAGCTCGCGGCCGGCGTCACGCAGACCCGCTTCGGGACGTACTCGGTGATCGCCAACTGGACGGGCTCGCCCTACGTCGTCGACGGCCTCACGATCGCGCCGCACGGCTTCCTCGCGCGCACCGACGACGGAAGCCTCGTCGCCGGCGAGCTGGCCGACTCGTCCGGGACGAGGTACCGGATCATCCAGGGCGGCACGGAGACCTTCTCGGTCGCGGTCCCCGCACCCGGTTAAGCTGGTCGCAGGCCGGAGTAGCTCAGCTGGTAGAGCAACGGATTTGTAATCCGTAGGCCGTGGGTTCGAGTCCCTCCTCCGGCTCTCTCCTCCGACTCCCGGTGCGAAACGTTGTGACGTCGGCCGGATGGGCAGTGCCCCGATCAGGTCCGCTCGAGCGCCTGCTGGAGGTCGTCCCAGAGGGCATCCACTTCCTCGAGCCCGACGCTGAGCCGCAGCAGGCCGGGCGGCACGCGCTCGCCTTCCCAGCGGAAGCGGCTCTCGATCGTGGTGTCGACCCCGCCGAGGCTCGTCGCGTTGCCGATCAGGTCGGTCGAGGTCTCGACGCGCCGGGCGGCGTCCTCGTCGGAGACGTCGAACGAGAGCAAGCCGCCGAAACCGCCGCGCAGATAGCGCCCTGCGAGCGGATCGGGGCCGAGGCCCGGGTAGCGCACGGCGTGCACGCGCGGGTGCGCGTCGAGGCGGCGCGCGAGCTCGAGGGCGCTCTGGGACTGGCGCGTAACGCGGAGCTCGAGCGTCTTCAGGCTCCGCAGCAGGAGCCAGGCCGAGTCGGGACCCGCGACCGGGCCGGTGCGAGTCCGCGTCGCGAGGAGCGCGTCGTAGGCGGCGTCGTCGCGGCAAACGAGCGCGCCGAGCAGGGCGTCGTGGTGGCCCGCGAGATACTTGGTCGCGCTGTGCATGACCACGTCGACGCCGTGGTCGAGCGGGCGGAGGAGGACCGGTGTCGAGGCCGTTGCATCCATGATCACCGGCGCCGGGTGCGCGGCGGCAGCTTCGAGGTCGGGGAAGGTGAGGAACGGGTTCGAAGGCCCTTCGATCCAGACGAGGTCGGCATCCGGCGGCGGCGGGCCGGTCTGGTCGAACTCCACCACCCGCAGCCCCCAGCGCTCGAGGGCGGCGAAGAGGAGGCCGGTGCCGTAGTACCCGCCTCCCGCGAACGCGAGCGTCTTCCCGGGGCCTGCCAGCGTCAGTACGGCCGTGGTCGTCGCGGCCATGCCGGAGGAGAACAGGAGGGCGCGGCCCCCTTCGAGCTCGCCGAGCGCCTGCTCGGCCGCGACGCCGGTGGGGTGGGCGTTGCGGGAGTAGAAGACCGCGCCGAGCTCGCCGTCCTCGTACGGCCAGATCGTGGAACGATCGAGTCGTGACTCGTGGGTCAAATCGGTACTAGCCTTCCGTTCGTGCGCACGTTGACGCGCCCGATCCCGCTCGCCGCACTCGTGCTCGCGGGTGCGCTCGCCGCCTGGATTATCACGGTGCAGCGGATGCGCGGGATGGACGCGGGACCGGGCACCGGTCTCGGAGGGCTCGGCTGGTACGTCGGCATCTGGGTGACGATGATGGCGGCGATGATGCTGCCGTCGGCCGCGCCGACGGTGCTGCTGTTCGCGAAGGTCTCGGGCGATCGGGCGCGGCGCGGGCAGGCGGAGCTCGTCCCCACGTGGATCTTCGTCGCGGGCTACCTCGTCGCCTGGACCCTCTACGGGCTCCTCGCGTACGGGGTCTACCGCGCGGTGATCTCGGCCGGAACCGACTGGCTCGCCTGGGAGCGGTCAGGGCGGTACGTGGCCGGTGGAGCGCTGGTCGCCGCCGGTGTCTATCAGCTCACCCCGCTCAAGGACGTCTGTCTCCGCCACTGCCGTTCGCCGCTCCACTTCCTGCTCCACGACTGGCGCCAGGGCCGCGCCGGCGCCTTCCGGATGGGGCTCGAGCACGGCGCATTCTGCATCGGGTGCTGCCTGGGGCTGATGCTCGCCCTGTTCGCGCTCGGCGTGATGAGCCTGTTCTGGATGGCGGTCGTCGCCGCCGTGATCTTCGTCGAGAAGCTCGCGCCCCAGGGCGAGCGGCTCGTGCGCGTCTTCGGCGTCGCTCTGATCGCGCTCGGCATCTGGGTCGCGTCCGCGCCGGCGAGCGTGCCCGGCCTCGTCCAGCCGGACTCGCACGGGGCCGACCTGGCGCGGATGCGGATGATGGGCATGAAGCCCGGGCTCGAGCCCATGCAGAAGATGAACCCGCGCCGGCGATGGACAAGCGATGCAGGAGACGAATCCCGCGCCGGGCATGAAGATGCGCTAGAGGCTTGATGCGAAATTGCGCCGACGTCGGGGGCGCTCCAGGCCGAGCGGGCGGTGTGGCCAGTCCGCGTCGCGTAGCAGCGCTACGTGTCGCGACCGGACGCGCCGATCCGGCGCTGTGCGTGGGGCGTCATCCGGCCCGGTGCATTTTCACATCAAGCCTCTTGTACCCTCACGCCGTGGCCGCCACCGAGGACTCCACCCAGGCCAAGCTCGACCGGATGCTGGCGCAGCGCGAGGACGCACTCCACCAGGGGAGCGAGCGCGCGGTCGAGCGGCAGCGCTCACAGGGGAAGCTGCTCGCGCGCGAGCGGGTCGAGAAGCTGCTCGACCCGGGCTCGTTCGTCGAGCTCGACCGCTACGTGCGCCACCGGGAGGTCGAGTTCGGGATGCGCGAGAAGCGGCCCTGGGGCGACGCGGTCGTCACCGGCCACGGGACGGTCCTCGGGCGCAAGGTCTTCGTCTTCTCTCAGGACTCCACGATCTTCGGCGGCTCGCTGTCCGAGGTCTTCGCCGAGAAGATCTGCAAGGTCATGGACATGGCCGTCAAGTACGGCTGCCCCGTGATCGGGATCAACGACTCGGGCGGCGCCAGGATCCAGGAGGGCGTCGTCTCGCTCGCGGGGTACGCCGAGATCTTCTGGCGCAACGTCCAGGCCTCCGGCGTGGTGCCGCAGATCTCGCTCGTCATGGGCCCGTGCGCCGGCGGAGCCGTGTACTCCCCGGCCATGACCGACTTCGTCTTCATGGTCGAGGGGTCGTCCTACATGTTCATCACCGGCCCCGACGTGGTGAAGACAGTCACGGGCGAGGAGGTCACGTTCGAGGAGCTCGGAGGCGCGACGACGCACGCGTCCAAGTCGGGCGTCGCGCAGTTCATCTCGGCCGACGAGGAAGCCTGCCTCGAGGACGCGCGCTACCTGCTGTCGTTCCTGCCGCAGAACAACCTCGAGCCGGCGCCGTTCGCGCCGCCGTCGGATCCGGTCGACCGGGAGGACGAGGCGCTCGACACGGTGATCCCGGACGACCCGGCGAAGCCGTACGACATCAAGCGCGTGATCGAGCTCGTCGTCGACGACGGCGACTACCTCGAGGTGCACGAGCGCTACGCGGAGAACATCGTCTGCTGCTTCGCCCGGCTCGGCGGACACCCGGTGGGGGTCGTCGGCAACCAGCCGAAGTCGCTCGCGGGCGTGCTCGACATCGACTCGTCGGTGAAGGCGGCGCGCTTCGTGCGGACGTGCGACGCGTTCAACGTCCCGCTCGTGACCTTCGTGGACGTGCCCGGCTTCCTGCCGGGGACGGCGCAGGAGTGGGGCGGGATCATCCGGCACGGCGCCAAGCTGCTCTACGCGTACTGCGAGGCGACGGTGCCGAAGCTCGCGGTGATCACGCGCAAGGCCTACGGCGGCGCGTACGACGTGATGAGCTCGAAGCACATACGCGCCGACTTCAACTTCGCGTGGCCGACCGCCGAGGTGGCGGTGATGGGCCCGGAGGGTGCGGTGAACATCGTCTTCCGCCGCGAGCTCGAGGAGGCCGGCGACCCCGAGGGCAGGCGGGCCGAGCTGATCGACGACTATCGCGAGCGGTTCGCGAACCCGCTCGTCGCCGCGGAGCGCGGCTACGTGGACGACGTGATCGAGCCACGCCGCACGCGGCCGGTGCTGATCGAGGCGCTCGAGACGGCGCTTTCGAAGCGCGAGCGCAGGCCGCCGCGCAAGCACGGGAACATCCCGCTCTGAGCCCGGCCTAGTCCTCGCCGTCCCAGTAGTCGAGGGTCGGCCCCGGCCGCGCGAGCATGATCCGCTCTCCGGCGGCGCTCCGGGCCCCGAGCTTGCCGCTGTCCGGGTATTCGACGATCTCCGGCACGATCAGCGTCGAGATCATCAGGACGCGGACCGGCGAGTCGGTGCGGTTGCTGACCTGGTGGAACCCGTCCTTCCCGCGCCGGAAGCAGACCACGTCGCCCTCGGCCAGTTCACGCTCGCCCTCGGGAGAGCGCAGCGTCGGCCGCCCGCGCACGACGAGGAGCCACTCCTCGTTGGCGTGATGTGTGTGGTAGGGCCAGAGCGTGTTCCCCGGCTCGAGCTCGTAGAGGCCCCCGCCGATCAGCTCCGCGTTGAGCCGTGCGCCGACCAAGGCGGCCTTCGAGCGCCAGCCTTCGCGCTCCTCCGTGCCGTCCCACTCGTCGCCGTTCAGGTTGAAGACGTCCATGGCGGGGAGCGTACTCGTCACCAGGACGCGTGTCGGTGCCGGAGCGCCGAGTCGAGCGTCATCGCGCCGTAGAGGACACCGGCGACCGGGAGCGTGAGCGTCCAGGCCGGGTTGAGCCGGAAGTACCGGATCGTCGGGAGGTAGAGCGCCGTCATCAGCGCCCACGCGGCTGCGGCGGCGGCGCCCGTCATCGTGCTCCCGGCCGCGAAGCCGAGAATGGTCAGGATCGGCGGCAGCGGGAACAACAGCAGGAGCAGCGCGATCGTCACCGCGAGCAGCGCCCACGAGTGCCGGAGCTCGGTGAACGCCGTGCGGCGCACCATTCGCCAGACACCGCCGAAGTCGTGCGCGCGCAGGCTCACGACGTCTCCACGGCTCACGGACAGGCGGATTCGCGCGCCGGTGCCCTTGACCGCCCGCGCGAGGCTGACGTCGTCGATCACGCGGTCCCGGATCGCGGCGAAGCCGCCCGCGCGATCGAGCGCGTCGCGCCGCAGGAGCACGCAACCTCCGGCCGCCGCGGCGACCCGGCTGCGCGGATCGTTCACCCGCCGCATCGGGTAGAGCAGGTTGAAGAAGAGGACGAACGGCGGGATCAGCAGCCGCTCGGCCGGAGACTGGCACCGAAGCCGCGCCAGGCGGCTGTTGAGCGCCAGTCCGGCGGCCTCGCTCTCGACGACGAGTCGGCGCAGCGACCCGGGCGCGTGCCGGATGTCGGCGTCCGTCAGCAGGTAGTAGTCGGTCTCGCCGGCGGAACGAGCGGCCTGTTCGAGCGCCCAGACCTTGCCGACCCAACCTTCCGGCAGTTCGGCGCCAGGCACGTGCCCGGCACCGCAGGTACGAGCGACCTCCGCGGTGCCGTCCGAAGAACGGTCGTCGACGAGGATCAGCCGCCAGGCGCCGGGGTAGTCCTGTGCCAGCAGCGCGGGAAGCGTCGCCGGCAGCACGGCGGCCTCGTTCCGTGCCGGGACGAGCACGGCGACGGACGGCCAGTGTGCGGGGTCGGGCGGCGGTGGCTCGTCCTCCGCGATCGGCCGCAGGTCCCAGGCCCGCCCCGTGCCGAGCAGCACGCCGATCCAGCCGGCGAGCGACATGAGAGCAAGCCAAGCGAGCGCGAGCACCGTCGGACTCTGTCAGCCCCCGCGTCCTCGATCACGTGGTGCGAATCACCGAGTCCACACGCGACGAGTCGCCGCGAAGGCCGGGCTGTGCCCGGGCGTAGCTCGGGCGGCTCGAGACACGACCCCAAGGGGAAGGGGGCTCACGGGGGAAACCGGCCGTTTCCCCCGTGTTAGAGGCCGGCTTCGGCGAGCGGCCGCCGCGCCCACGCGAAATGCGTGGCGTAGTAGCCGGTCGCGATCGGGGCGAGCGCGACGCCCTGGCCGCTCGAGTGGATCATCCAGCCGCCGCCGAGGTAGATGCCGGTGTGGTAGACCTGCGCCGGCTTCGAGCGCGGGCCCTTCGAGCCGAAGAAGAGGACGTCGCCCGGCTCGAGGCTCGCGAACGGGATCCGCTTCGCGGCCGGCACCTCGCCGCTCATCGCGGACGCGGTGCGCCCCTGGAGCGAGTCCGCGAGAGGCGTGCTCTTCGCGTACGGGGCCAGCCTGTACACGCGCCAGACGAAGCCGGAGCAGTCGAAGCCCCCCGGAACTGCCTTGCCGAGCACGGTCTGCGGCCTTTCGCTCGTTCCCGCGAAGACGTACGGGTAGCCGATCAGCGAGACCGCCTGCTTCAGGATCGTCTGCTGCCAGCCGGTGACGATCGGGACGGCGATCGTCGCCGAGAGAGCCGTCACGTACTGCTTCTCCCAGCCCTGCCAGCTGAGGATCTTCGCCGCCGAGAACGCGGCCTCGGCGCGCGAGGCGATGCCGGATGGAGGCGTCTCGAGGTACTCCTGCGATTGCGGGTGATCGGTGCGCAAGCCGAGGAGGCGCGCCACGACCTCGGGGCCGAAGCGCGCAGGTGGGTCGAGGCCGGCGGCCACCAGTGCGGCGCGGAAGCGCGCGGCCGCGGAGCCGAGGCCTTCGCCGCGGACGAGTGCCGCGTCGAGCTGCGCGATCGTGACCGGCGCCGACGGCTCGGCAGGCGGGACAGCCTCCTTGCCGGTCAGTCCTGCGACGAGGTCGGCGAGATCACCGGCGGTGAGAGGATCGTCCGGACGGAAGTCGGTCGCGTCGCCGCCGAGCAGTCCGGCGGCCGTGACCGCGTTGATCTGGGCTCGATCCCAGACGCTCGTCCGCGGCGAAGCCGTTGCAGCGAGCGGACAGGCGAGCACCGCGAGCACGGCGACGACGACGAGCGAACGGCGACCCACCCTCTCCCATCGGTTGTCCCGCTGCGGGTGCACTAGGCTCTTTCGAGTGACCCTCGAACGGGGCACCCGCATCGAGATCACGCCCGAGCCGACGCCCGAGGAGCGGGCTGCGATCCTCGCCGCGCTCGACCGGATCCGGGCCGAGGACGAGCGCGGGCCCGGCGCCTGGTGGGAGGCCGGCCTGCGCGAGAGCGTGCTCGAGGAGGCGGAGGACGAGTGAAGGTCGCGGCGCTCTACGACGTGCACGGGAACCTGCCCGCGCTCGAGGCGGTGCTCGTCGAGGTCGAGCGCGAGGAGCCCGACGTAGTGCTCGTCGGCGGCGACGTCTCGGCGGGACCGTTCCCGGTCGAGTGTCTCGAGCTGCTGCGCGCGCTCGGCGGGCGCGCCGTCTGGATCCGCGGAAACGCCGACCGCGAGCTTCACGATTGGCCGGCCGTGCAGCTCTCCGACGAGCAGCGCGCCTTCCTGTGCGGCCTCCCGGAGACCGTCGTGCTCGACGTCGACGGCCTCGGCCCGGTCCTGTTCTGCCACGGCTCGCCGCGATCCGACGACGAGATCATCACCGAGCGCTCGCCGGAGCTCCGGCTCGAGGCCGCGCTCGCGGGCGTTCGGCAGCAGACCGTCGTCCACGGGCACACGCACGTCGCCTACGACCGCCGGTTCGGGCTCTACCGGCTGATCTGCCCCGGCAGCGTCGGCATGCCCTACGCGGACCAGCCGGGCGCGTCCTGGGGTTTGTTCGGCCCGGACTACACGCGGCGCGTCACCCAGTACGACTACGCAGCCGCAGCGGACCGGATCCGCAGAAGCGAGTGGCCGCAGGCGGAGCAGGTCGCCGCCAACAACGTGCTCACCGTCCCGGCTGCTGACGAGGCGATCGACTTCTTCGAACGGATGGCCGCCGCCGACGATCTCAGCTTCGGCTGAGCCCGACCTTGGCGGACTGAGGGCTTACTGCTCGAGCGGGGCCAGCGTCAGGCCCGCGTCCCTGAGCCCTGTCCAGTACATCTCGGCGACCTCGCGGTGGCCCGACCAGACGATCGCGCGGCCCGTTGCGTGGATCGTGTCCGCGATCCGCAGCCCCTGGTCGAACGACACGCCCGGGAGCACGCGAGAGAGCGCCGACGCCACCCCGTCGAACGTGTTGTGGTTGTCGTTCAGGACGATCACGCGCCAGGGATCGTCGAGCGACGACCCCGAGTCTCGAGAGATGCGCTCGACGGTCTTCGTCACGCCGAGAGCCAGGCAGACAGCTCGGTGTGACGCTCGAGCCGAGTGCCGTCCCCGAGCTCCGCGCGCAGCTCGCCGACCGTGCCGTAGCGCTCGGCCAGCACGTCGTGGCTGTGGATCGTCTCGAAGTTGACCTGTCGCGAGTAGAGGAAGTCGCCCCCGGCGAGATCGGGATAGGCGTCGAGCGCGCCCTTGAGGGCGAGCCGCACCGAGTCCTCCACGAAGCGCGGCCGCGCGTGTGCCTGCTCGACCACGTGGAGCTCGTCCGGGCGCTTGAGCAGCTCGTAGATCGGCGCGCTCATCGATCCCTCGACGATCTCGACGAGCCGCTCGGCGTTGATCCCGCCCTGCGCCGAGCCGACATAGAGCGTCCCGCGGCCGCGCTGGTTGTGCGTGGCGAGCGGGACGAGATCGAGGATCTGCTCGACGTCTGTTTCGCCGAAGCCCGCCTCGGCGAGCCGCTCGGCCGCGTGGTCGCGAACCATGCCCTGTGCACAGGGGCAGGCGTTGATGCCGGTCGCCTCGACGCCGACGACGCGGCGCGTGCCAGTCGCGGACGCGGTCGCGATCCCGACCAGCGAGACCATCTCCTGCGTCGGCAGCTCCGACACCGGTGTGCGGCGCGCCATCGGGTACGACGCAACGATCTTCACCTCGGCGCGCAGCGCACTCTGACGGGCGAGGACGTGTCCGGCGATGTGCTCGGCCAGCTCCTCGACGAGGAACGCCTCGCCGATCACGACGTCGTCGATCGCCGCCCCGAAGAGCTCCGGGAAGCGCGACATGTGCACGCCCTTCTGCGCCGGCTCGAGATCGACGAAGCAGTCGATCTGCGCCGAGACCAGCTTCTCGTGCGGGCCGCGCCGCAGGCGGATCGCCTTGTGCACGCCGGTGACGCCGGCGCGCGAAAGCCCGATGCGCACCTCGGGCGCAGATGCCTGCAGGTCGTTGGCGAACAGCCGCGGGTCAGTCGTCGCCATGGGCCAACGCTAGCGCAGCAGGCGCGAGAGACGCCGGTCCTTGAGGACGCGTCCGCCGGTCTGGCAGCGCGGGCAATAGTAGATCGTGTGCTCCTCGTAGTCGACGCGCGCGATCGGCGTCTCGCACGCGGGGCACGGCCGGCCGAGGCGGTCGTGGATTCGGTACGTCTTGGCGTCGCCCGCGCCCGCCAGGCGGAGCTCGAGGCCGCGGGCGAGCTCCTCGTCGATCGCGTCTGCCAGCCGCGCGGTGTCCTCCGGCGAGATTTGCGTCGAGAGCGCGAACGGCGACAGGCGCGCCGTGTGGAGGATCTCGTTCGACCAGGCCCGGCCGATGCCGGCGATCGCGCGCTGGTCGCGGAGCAGGGGATGTAGACGGCGCGAGTCGGCAGCGAGGATCTCGCCGAGCCGCTCGGCGCCGAGTCCGAGCGCCTCCGGGCCGAGGTGTGCGAGCTCCTCGTCCGCCTGCTCCGGGGTGAGCAGCCAGACGCCGGCGCGCTTCTTGGAGCCTGCCTCGGTGAGGACGAGCTCGCCGCCGCCCTGGAAGCGGAGGCGGAACGCGGGCGTCTTCGGGCCCTTCTCGCCCGCGCGGAGGTAGCGCAGACGGCCGGCGGACATCAGGTGCACCATCAGCACGAGCTCGCCGTCGTCGGTCTCGAACAGGAGCCGCTTGCCGCGGCGCCCGGCGCCTGCGAGCCGTCGGCCTTCGACCACCTCGAGCGGCGGGTCGATCGTCTTCAACGTGGCGACGTGCGCCGGCCCCGCGCGCTCGATCGGGAACGCACGAACGGGGTCGTCGAGCGCCCGCCGAACGGCCTCGACCTCGGGCAACTCGGGCATGGCCGAAGGGTACGTCCGCGGCGGTCGCCCGGCGCAAGCTGGTCTAGAAGACGTCGAGCTGGACGGGTCCGATCACCATCACTCCTGAGGATCATCACCGAACGGGGCGGTCACATCCACGATCTGGTCGTAGCGGATGTGACGCGACAGCCGATTCCTCTCCGACCTGACCTCGATCCACTCCCCGGCGAACCGTCCTCGATGGTGCAACAGATCATCACGAGCGTCCTTGACCGACTCGCCCTCGGCAACCTCGACGATCACTTCTTCACGGCTCACCAACTTCACTTTCAGCTGCACACCGCGGAGCCTATCTAGCGTTGGTCCGAATCCAGGCTTGGGGCGCTGCGAGCGCCCACCTGCCCACGGGGGCGGATACGGTAGCGCCGAAACCGTGTTCGGACCGTGCCCACTCCGTGAAAAAGTGCCGCAAGCAGCGGTTTTCTCATGCTGCTCTCATTCTCGGCTGCTTTGGTGACCGCGGGATGAAAGGGAACTCCTCGGCTCCGCGCGTGCTCGTCGTCGACGACGAGCCGGCCGTCCGCGAGGCGCTGCGCCGCGCGCTGTCGCTCGAGGGCTACGCCGTTGACCTGGCCGAGAACGGCGCCGAGGCGCTGCGCAAGGTGGGGCCGGTCGATCCGGACGTCGTCGTCCTCGACGTGCTGATGCCCGAGGTGGACGGACTGGCCGCGTGCCGGCGCCTCCGGGCCGAGGGGAATCGCGTGCCGGTGCTGATGCTGACCGCGCGCGCCGGCATCGGCGACCGCGTCGACGGGCTCGATGCCGGCGCCGACGACTACCTCGTCAAGCCGTTCGCGCTCGAGGAGCTGCTGGCGCGCATTCGCGCGCTGATCCGCCGCGGCGGTCACGAGCGCGGGGAGGAGCCGCTCCACTTCGCCGACATCGAGCTCGATCCCGCCACCCGCGAGGTGCAGCGCGGCGAGCGCCAGGTCGAGCTGACGCGAACGGAGTTCAACCTGCTCGAGCTCTTCCTCCGCAACCCGCGACAGGTGCTGACCCGCTCGCTGATCTTCGAGCGCGTGTGGGGCTACGACTTCGGGCCGACCTCGAATGCGCTCGACGTGTACATCGGGTACCTGCGCCGCAAGACCGAGGCAGGCGGCGAGCCGCGCCTGATCCAGACGGTGCGCGGCGTCGGGTACGCCCTTCGCGAGGCGTAGTGCGGGAGCCGTTCGAGTCGATCGCGAGGGGGTTTGGCGGCCTTAGTTTCCGGGCGCGGATCACCCTTGCGGCCGCGTCGTCCGTCGCCATCGCCGTGATCGTCGCGTCGGCCGTTGCCTATGTGCTGGTCCAGGATCAGCTGCGCAGCGAGGTCGACACGTCGCTGCGGGAGCGCGTGCAGGAGATCCTCAATCGGCCCGGGCCGATCGAGATCCACCACTTTTTCGAGCAGCTACCGCAGCCGAAGCCGGGCGCCACCGCGGGCTATGCCCAGCTGGTGGTGAACGGCACCCCGATCCGGCCCGCCCTCGAGGAGCTCCCGCTCCCGGTCGACAAGAGGGTCCGCGCCGTAGCTGCAGGCAGCAGCGGGCAGTTCTTCAGCGACCAGACGGTCAACGGCGTGCATTTCCGGATGCTGACCGTGCCCATTCAGCAGGGTGTCGCCTTCCAGATCGCGCGCAGCCTGGCCGAGACCGACGATGTCCTGAACAGCATCCGCTGGATCCTGATCGCGATCGGGGGCACCGGAATCGTCGTCGCCGTCCTGATCGGCCTGTTCGTCTCGCGCGCCGCTCTCGCGCCGATCAGACGGCTGACCGAAGCGACGGAGGAGATCACCGAGACGCGCGACCTGAGCCGCCGGGTGGAGGCCGACTCGCACGACGAGCTCGGTCGGCTCGGCGCGAGCTTCAACACGATGCTCGCGGCGCTCGAGGACTCGCAGCAGGCGCAGCGGCAGCTCATCGCCGACGCGTCGCACGAGCTGCGCACGCCGTTGACGTCGATGCGCACGAACGTCGAGCTCCTCGCCCGCGGCCGGCTGCCGGACGACGAGCGAACGAAGGCGCTCACCGACGTCTCGACGCAGCTCGAGGAGCTGACCGTCCTCGTCACCGACGTCGTCGATCTCGCCCGCGACGGAGAGCCGCAGCGAGAGGTCGAGGACGTCCGGCTCGACCTGCTCGCAGGCGACGCGGTCGACCGGGCACGTCTGCACACGCCGAAGGTGCCCTTCGAGACGGATCTCCGCGAGTCGCTCGTGAGCGGCGTCCCGGATCGCCTGTTCCGCGCCGTTGCGAACGTGCTCGACAACGCCGCCAAATGGAGCCCCCCGGGGGCTTCCGTCCGCGTGCGTGTCGCGAACGGAGAGGTGACCGTTCGCGATCGCGGGCCAGGCATCGCCGAGGAGGACCTGCCGCACGTCTTCGACCGCTTCTACCGCTCGCCGGCCGCCCGTGGAACGCCCGGCTCGGGGCTCGGGCTCGCGATCGTCCGGCAGGTCGTCGAGTCGCACGGCGGCACGGTCAGCGTCGGCTCGGCCGACGGCGGCGGCACGGTCGTCCGCCTCGCGTTTCCGCCCGGTCCGAGTTCTTAGCCGCGTCTCAGGTGTGTCTTAGGTTCGCCTGATCGAATCAGCATCGTGACACCTCAATTCGACACCCGGCAGGACTCGCCGCCCACCAGTCCGGTCGCACGCCGCCGGCGCCTCGGCGCAGGTCGCCTGCGGGACGGGTTCCGCCTCGCGCCGGGCGGGTTCATGACACCGCTCCCGGCCGATCGCCACGGGGCAACGCCCCCGGCCTGAGCCCTTCCAGTCGTGCCCCATGCGGGAGGCCCGTCACCGGGTCGGGCCTCCCGCCCTCCCTTTTTGTCACGGGGGAAACGGCCGGTTTCCCCCGTGTGCCCCCTTCCCCTTGCGGTCGCGTGTCCAGCGGTTCGAGCTACGCCCGGGCACAGCCCGGGCTTCGCGGCCACTGTCTTGCGACACGCGAATGCGAAGAACGAAGAGAGAGGCCGCCCTTGTCGGGCGGCCTCTCCGAGCACGGAGCGACCCTGAGGAGGAGGCCTCGAGGGTCTATGTCGGCGGGCAAGCGACTGCATCATCGGGCGTCGGGCGGTGTCCGTGTGGGGCGAAACCGGTGTCGAAGTGGCAACCGAGCCGTCGTGCCTCCCAGGCTCTAGATGGTTGATGCCACACGGGATCGTGCTCCTCGGGGAGCGGCCCAGACACGCCAGATCGCCGCCGCGAGACCGGCGACGCCCTGACCACGGTCGTCGCGTTGACCAGGGCCGTGTGCCCTGGCGACGTCAGCCGACCACGGAGCGACGAGGCCCGCCGTCTGGTCGAGGGTTTCATCCCGAACGGCGGCGAGGACGGCCCGAACCGGCGGAGGAACCAGCAGCTCGCCGAGGCGCTGACACGGCCGAGCCCGGAAGCTGACCCCGACCCCGACGCATCGACCCCTCGCCGACGCGAATCGCCGACAAGCTCATCCAGAAGCTCGACGAGCGGGCGTGAACCAGCCGCTCGACCCGCTGACCGCCGCCCTCCGGCAAGCCGCCGCAAGGAAGGCCGCGCTTGTCGAGTCGCTCACCGGCCGGGCGCCGCGTGAGGCCAACGGCCTGGCGGGAGGGGTCCGACTCGCCGATCGCAGCCGGACACTCCATCTCAGCCGATCAAGACCACGGGTATTCGTCGTGCTGAGGGAGGTCGTCGAGGATCTCATACCAAGGAGCTTTTGAGCCGACGAACATGTGCGCCATCGGCTTGAGCTCTGGCTCGTCGATCAGTGACCCATAGGGCACACGGATCTTGCCCTCGTAGCCCGTCCAGTACAGCAGCGAGAAGCACGCCTCGCAACGCCTCGCGTGGGGGCCTTGTGCATCTCCGATCAATAGCAACGACTCCGCACCCTTCGTCACCCTCAGCTTCTCTGGCTCGATCTCGCCCCAGGGAAAGAACGCCGAGCCTGTCGCCGCACGGCAGTTCGAGCAGTGGCAGTTGTACGCGACGACGAACTCGTCCGAGACCTCAAAGGCAACGGCATTGCACTCGCAGCGCCCCCTCAGCACTACGGCACTCTAGAACGATCCGCGCCATTCGTCGCATCGAGTCTCGCAAGCTGGAACACGGCAGGGACCCCTTCGGACGAATGTCCCGGGACACCCCATCCCCCGTGCAGCTGGCTTTTTCTCGCAGGCGGCTACCGCGCAGCCGAGCCACGAGATCGTGGCATCAAGCATCTAGGCTGCCGACGTGGAGATCTGCCCGAGCTGCCCAGCCGAGAACCGGGAGGGCGCGCGCTTCTGCGGCACATGCGGCGCGCCGCACGGCTGCATACAGCCGATGCTCCAGGGGCTTTCGGGCCGCTGATGGAGCCGATCCGCGTGGCCGCCCGCCGGGGCGGAACAGTCGAGTCCCTCCACCGGGTGCATGCCGTCGCCGTCCGTGACGGCGAGGTCGTCGCGCAGGCGGGTGACCCGAGCCTGGTCACCTTCCTGCGCTCGTCCGCAAAACCGCTGCAGGCGCTCCCGCTCGTGCACGCGCGGCCGGAGCTCGACGACCGGCTCGTCGCGATCGCGTCGGCCTCCCATCACGCCGAACCCGCGCAGATCGAGGCTGTCCGCGAGCTACTCGCCGCCGCCCCGGCGAACGAGGACGACCTCGAGTGCGGCGAGCAGGAAGGCCGCCCGCCGGGCCAGATCCACCACAACTGCTCCGGCAAGCACGCCGGCATGCTGGCCGTCTGCCACGCGCGCGGGTGGGAGGCGCCGGGCTACGTGCTCGCCGGCCATCCCGTGCAGCGCGAGATCCTCTCCGTCGTCACCGACGCGGCAGAAGCCGAGCCGGCGACTGGGACGGACGGCTGCGGCGTCGTCTCGTTCGCGCTGCCGCTCGAGCGCATGGCGGCGATGTTCGCGCGGCTCGAGACCCTCGACGGCGGCGCGCGGGTCGTCGCGGCCCTGCGGGCACACCCGGGGCTGATCGGCGGCGACGGCGCGCTCGACACGCGGTTGATGCTGCTCCTGCCTGGGTGGACAGCCAAGCGCGGCGCCGAGGGCCTGCTCTGCGGAGCAGGCCCGGACGGCACGGGCTTCGTGGTCAAGGTGGAGGACGGCAACATGCGCGCGCTCCCGCCGGCCGTCGCGGCGTTGTTCGAGCGCCTCGGGCACGATCTGCCCGAGTTCGAGAGCGTTCCCGTCGAAGACGGCCGCGGCGAGGTCGTCGGGGAGGTGTCGTGCCTGTGAAGGTCATCGTGATCAGCGACATGGAGGGCGTGTCCGGGATCGTCAAGTGGGAGCAGACGACCGGCGGCGACCCGATGTACGAGGAAGGGCGGCGGCTCTACACCGAGGAGATCAACGCCGCCGTCCGCGGGGCACGGGCGGGCGGCGCGACCGAGGTCGTCGTCATGGACTGCCACGGCGCGGGCGGACCGTGGAGCTTCAACTCGCTGATCCCCGAGCTGCTCGATCCGGGCTGCGAGTTCGTCGTCCAGGAGCACTGGACCGAGTACACCGAGTTCCTCGAACAGGGCTGCGACGGTGCGCTCTTCGTCGGCATGCACGCGATGGCCGGTGCCGAGCGCGGCGTGATGAACCACACCGTCTCCGGCCAGCGCTGGCTGAACCTGTGGTTCAACGGGACGCTCGTCGGCGAGACCGGCATCAACGCGGCGCTCTGCGGCCACTGGGGCTGCCCCGTCCTGCTCGTGACCGGCGACGAGGCGACCTGCGCCGAGGGGCGTGACCTGCTCGGCCCGGGCCTGACGACGGTCGCGGTCAAGCGCGGCCTCGGCCGGCTCGCGGCGCGCCAGGTGGCCCCGCTACGCGCGCGCGAGCTGATCGAGGACGGCGCCCGCCGTGCTCTCGCCGATCTGTCAGCAGTCGCCCCGTACGATCCGGGCCGTCCATGCGAGATCCGTGTCGAGCTGACCGCGACGAACGCAACAGACGAGTACCGGCGCAAGACGGGTGTCGAGATCGTCGACTCGCGCCAGATCCTCTCCCGCGCCGACGACTGGTGGTCGGCCTGGCAGCAGTTCTTCTTCTAGTCGCGTTCGCCGACTGCCGCGGGTGGGTCCCGGTTCCGGCTCCCTCAACCCAGCGCCGGCGTGGGCGGAGCGTCCGGCGAGGGTGCGTCCGTCTTCCACTCGGCCGGCTTCGCCGCTGCCACCGTCGTTCCGGGCGCCGTGTCGGGCTTCTTGATGTCGAGCGCGTAGAGCTTGAGCTTCTCCTTGCGCCCGCGAACCGACTGCTCCTCGTGGAAGACGATGTCCTCCGGCGGATTCCGTAGCGAGTCGACCGTCGACTCCGCGATCAGCACCGAGTACGGCGTTTCCTTGGTCATGCCCTCGATCCGCGAGGCCGTGTTGACCACGTCGCCGACGGCCGTGTAGTCCATCCGCCGCTCGTGTCCGACGTTCCCCGTCATGACCGGACCCGAGTTGAGGCCGACGCCCATGAAGTAGCCCGTCCCGAGGTCCAGCTCCTGCATGAACTGGTTGAACGCGGGCAGCCGCTCTGTCAACATCTCGCGGCTGGCGGCGAGAGCGCGGTCGGCGTGGTCGTCCTGGTCGATCGGGGCGCCAAAGAGGGCGTAGATGCCGTCGCCCATGTAGCAGAGGAGCGTGCCGCCGTGCGCGAGGATCGCCTCGCTCATCTCGTGCAGGTAGTGGTTGAGCACCTGGATGACCTTGTCGGCCGGCATGAACTCGGCGCTCGAGGTGAAGCCGCGCAGGTCGCTGAACATCACCGTCCCGATCACCTCGCGCCCGCCGATGCGGAGGTCTTCGCCGGACTGCTCCAGCACCTGGTCGACAACGGTCTCCGGCACGAACCGCGAGAACACGTCGCGGACGCGCTCCTTCTCGAACGCCGTCACGACGTAGTGCACGGCTAGCGAGCCGACGGTGGCGAGGATCAGGGCCGCGAGCGGGTACACGAACGTCGCGATGTGCCCGTTCTGGAACGCGAGGATGGCGCCACCCGTGAGCAGGCCGGCGAGCAACAGCCCCGTTCCGACGGCCACGAACGGCTTCATGCGCAGGCTGGCCAACGGAACCGCGAACCCGAGGCAGACGATCAGCACCATGTCCCAGACCGTGCCCACGCTTCGCAGGGGGAACCCATGCAGCGCCGTCTCGATCGCGTCGGCGTGGATCTCGGGGCCCGACATCGCCGGATCGACGGACGTCGCGTGAATGTCCTGCAAGTTCGAGGCCGTCGCGCCGATGACGACCACCTTGTTCCGGAACACGTCGGGCGAGACGTTGAACTGCCGCGCGCGCTGCTCGGCTCCGGCCTTCGTCGCGGCGCGGGCGACGATCGTTCCCATCCCGTCTCCGGAGATGACCTTCCACGGGGTGGGGCCGCCTCCCTGTATCACCACCTTGGCGGGGACGACGCGCGAATACGAGTATGTCTTCACGGTGCCTGCGGGGCCGGGGAAGTCGATCCACTGGCTCGAGCCGCCGATGTCGGCCTTCGTGATCGGCTGCCCGCGCGCCAGCCCTGCTGCGACAAGCGACAGGTTCTCGAGCCCGTCGGGCGCGTAGGGCACCCTGCGTACCGTGCCGTCCGAGTCGACGGAGTAGTTGCCGTTCCCTGCGACGGCGCCTGCTGACCGGAGGACATCGTCGTTTCCAAAAATATGCGTGTACGCGTGACCTTTGTCGTCCGTGAACACCTCGGTCGTCGACAGCACGATGCGGTGCTTGAGGCGTGAGACGGCGTTGTAGAGGGCTTCGTCCTGCGCCGGCCCGCCCGGCCCTGCCGTCGGCTCGGTGAACTCCACGTCGAAGGCCACAGCCTTCGGGTGACCGGCGCGGATCGCGTCCAGGAGCCTGGCGTGCAGGGCGCGCGGGAAAGGCCAGCGAAGCTGGAGGTCGTCGAAGGACTGCGGATCGATCGCCACGACGACGACGTCCTTCGGGGGGCCTTGGTTTCCGCGGATCGAGAAGTTCGCGTCCACCCATTGCCGCTGCAGGTCCTCGAAGAAGCCGAAGTGGAATGCGTAGGCGATCAGCGAGAGGCCGGTGGCGGCAACCGCGACCCCTAGGAACAGCTTCGTCCGCAACCACTGACGGCGCTTGTCCATTTGCCCAGGATACGGTCGTTTCCTTGCCATCGCCCCGCGTGTGCCCTACCCTTCAACCGACCCGCGACGACAGGAGGTGCGACCACATGACAACTGAGCTCTTCGCATCCCTGCGCGGGTTCCTGACCGAATCCGCGCTCTGACGGACCCGCGCGCCTGACGGCGCGCCCTCACGAGAGCGAAAGGAGTCTCGCTTGTCCGAGACCGCAACGGTCCTGGGGCTTTCCCGGCTCGGCTGGGGCCCGGAGCTGGAACAGGAGTTCGAGCAGTACGCCGCCACCGGGCTCGTGCCCGGCCGCGTGGCGGTGCAGCATCGCGGCGCCTACGACGTCTACACGGATCAGGGCGAGGTGCGCGCCGGCCTGCCCGGCCGCATGCTGCACGACGCCGGCGATAGCGCCGACCTGCCCGCCGTCGGCGACTGGGTGGCGCTCGACGCGCCTGCCGGCAGGGCGTCGACGATCCGCGCCGTCCTCGCGCGCCGGACGGCGTTCGTCCGCACGATGGCGAGCGACCAGCACCGCCTCAGCGAGCAGCAGGTGGTCGCGGCGAACGTCGACGTCGTCTTCCTCGTCAGCGCGCTCGCGGACGACTACAACCTCCGCCGCCTCGAGCGCTACCTCGTGCTGGCGTGGGAGAGCGGCGCCGAGCCGGTGGTCGTGCTCACGAAGTCGGATCTCTGCGACGACGTCGACGGCGCCGTCACAGAGGTCGAGTCGATCGCGATCGGCGTGCCCGTCCACGCCGTCTCCAACGTCACCGGCGAGGGCGTCGACGAGCTCCGCCCCTACTTCACCGGCAACCGCACCGTCGCCGCGCTCGGCTCGTCCGGCGTCGGCAAGTCGACGCTGATCAACTCGCTCTCGGGCCACGAGGTCATGGCCACGGGCGCCCTCAGGCGCGACGGCCGCGGCCGACACACGACCACGCGCCGGGAGCTGCTCCCAGTGCCCGGCGGCGGCTTCTTCCTCGACACGCCGGGGATGCGCGAGCTGCAGCTCGCGGAGGCGACGGGCGGGATCGAGGAGGCATTCGACGACGTGATCGAGCTCTTCGACCGCTGCCGGTTCTCCGACTGCGCGCACGAGACCGAGCCCGGCTGCGCTGTGCAGGAGGCGCTCGGCGACGGACGCCTGGAGTCGCAGCGCTGGAAGAGTTACTGCAAGCTGCAGCGCGAGCTCGCCGCGCTGGAGCTGAAGCTCGACGCACGCGCCAAGTCGGAGGCGCGGAAGAAGTGGCGCCGCTTCTCGAAGGCGCAGAGGAAAGACGCCTGGTGAGTCGCGTTCCCGCCGTCCGGATGCACGACGACGAGCTGGACATCGACGTCGCTCTCGCGCGCCGCCTGCTCTCGTCGCAGTTCCCCGACTGGGCGAGCCTGCCACTCGCGCCGGTCCTGCCCGCCGGCACCGACCACGCGATCTTCCGTCTCGGCGACGACATGACGGTGCGCCTGCCGAGGCGGGAGGGCATCGAGGCACAGGCGGACCTGGAGAGTGAGTGGCTGCCGAGGCTTGCGCCGCAACTGCCGCTCGCGATCCCGGTGCCGCTCGCGGTCGGCGTGCCCGACGACGGCTATCCCTTCCGCTGGGCCGTGAACAGCTGGCTCCCGGGCGAGCCCGCCGGGCGGGAGCGCCTCCGCGATCCCTGCGAGACGGCGACGGACCTGGCACGGTTCGTCGCCGCGTTGCAACGGATCGACAGCACCGGTGCGCCGACCGCCGGCCGCGGCGAGCCGCTGGCCACCCGCGAGCGGCAGACGCGCTGGTGGCTTGCAACGCTCGACGGCGTCGTCGACACGGCCGCCGTCATGGCCGTGTGGGAGGAGGCGCTCGCCGCTCCGTCGTGGGACGGCCCGCCGCTCTGGGTGCACGGCGATCTCGACTCCCGCAACCTGCTCGCCCTCGACGGCCGGCTCTCCGGGCTCGTCGACTTCGGCGGCCTCGGTGTCGGCGATCCCGCATGTGACGTCGGCACCGCGTGGAAGCTGTTCTCCGCCGAGGCGCGGGACCGCTTCCGGTCCGAGCTCTCGGTGGACGACGCGACCTGGACGCGGGCGCGCGGCCACGTGCTTTCGCAGTCGCTGGGAGCGCTCTCCTACTACACGCCGGAGAACAACGCCGTGCTCGTGCTCGAGGCCCGCCGCTGGCTCGACGAGGTGCTCAGCGACCGTTGACCGCGAGTGCCGCGGCCCGGACGCCAACCGCCGGGGCGAACTTGAAGCCATGGCCGCTGCAGGCGGAGCAGACGACGATCGGGCCGTGGCGCTCGAGGACGAAGCGCGTGTCCTCCGTGGTCGTGTAGAGACAGGTTTCCGCGGACTCGGGCTCGGCGCTCGCGAGCGCGAAGCTCCGCTGCGCCCAGGCCGCTTCCCGGGCGACGATCGCCTCGTCGGGCGTGGCCGGCACGCCCGGATCGGCCGGCTGCCCGGAATGGTGCACGCCCACTTTGATCAGGCCCGGCCCCGCGGTGAGCGCGTACGTCTCTCCGTCGGCGTAGTCGATCACCGACGGGACCTTGCGCAGCTCGGCGAGCCGGAAGTACGCCACCGTCTCGCGGGTGACCGTCACCGGCAGGTCGATCCCGACCTGGCCGAGCAGCGGCTTCGCCCACGCCCCGGCCGCGACGACCGCGACGTTCGCCTCGATCGCGACCCGCTCGGTCTCGACGCGCACGCCGCCGGTATACGGCGCGATCGCCGCGACGCGCGCATCCTCGCGGACGTCCACGCCGGTCGCGAACGCGCGCAGCGCCCGATCGGCGAGCGCCACCCCCGCTTCGGGCTGGAACACCGCGGGCGACGTCGCCACCGTCAGGTCGAAACGGCGCTCGACCTCGTCGGCGTCGAGCAGCTCGTACCTGGCGCCGCAGGCGTCGAGCGTCCATGCGAGGCGCGACGCATCGACCGGGAGATCGACGAGCCCGGTCAGGTCGAGCACCTGCTCGCCCTTCTCTGCCTCGAGCTCGCGCCAGAGTCGGAGCGACTCCTGCGCCAGCCGCACCCACTCGGGCTCCTGGTAGGCGAGCCGGAAGATCCGCGTCGAGCCGTGGCTCGATCCGTCGGCGTGGCCGATCCGGAACTGCTCCAGCACCACCGGCTCGCGCCCCGCGCGCGCGAGCGCCCAGGCGGTGGCGAGGCCCATCACGCCGCCGCCGACGACGACCACGTCCGCCCGTTCGTGCATGGCGGGGAGGCTAGTCGAGCCGGAGCTCGAGGACGGCGCTGGAGGGGGCCGACCCGGTCCCGCCGAGGACGACGATGCGACTGCCGACGCGAGTCGCCGCGGCGTCGGCCAGGGGGCCCGGAAGGGATCCCGCACGCGCGACAGTTCCACTGGCGGGATCGATGCGGAGGATCGAGGCGAGCGGGCCGCCGGCGGCGTCGCTGCCTCCGACGAGGTAGAGGAAGCGGCCGAGCGCGACGAGCGGCGCGTGGGCGACCGGGGTGGGGAGCGTGGCGATCCGGCTCACGGTGCCGCCGCGGGGGTCGATCGCGTACACGGCGTTGCTCTCTCCCGAGGTCGTCACGCCTCCGGCGACGTAGATCCGCCCCGAGAGGAGCGCCGCGCCCGCGTAACGCAGACCCGTGGGAAGCCGAGCGGCCACGGTCGGAGGCCCTCCGCCCGGCCTGTAGCGCAGGATTGCCGTCGCGAAGCGCGAGCCCGTGTAGCCGCCGACGAGGTAGGCGACGTTGCCGTCGGAGATGCCGCCGAGATCGGAGAGCGGCTCGCCGAGCGAGCCTGTGCTCCTGGAGCTGCCGGTCGCCGGGTCGACACGGACGATCGCGGGCGACGAGACCTGCTCGCCGCCGCCGAAGAGGTAGACCGAGCGGCCGATCGTGACTGCGGCGGCGTCGTGCGTCGCCGTCGGCAGGCTCCCCACGCGCCGCAGCGAGCCCGGGGGCCCGGCCAGCACCCAGTCGGTCGACGAGCCGCCGACGAGTCCGCCGAGGGCGACGAGTCGGCCGCCCGGCAGGGCCGCGACGGCGACGCGAGACGCCGGCCGTGGCAGCGAGCCGACGCGTCGCACGACCAGACGGCGAACCGGTGCGGGCGGCGCGAACGGCGCGGGCAGCAGGTCGAGGCCGTCCGGCTTCGAGAGGTAGCCCGGGGCCGAAGAGGCGACTCCGAGGTGGCCGTATTGCCAGACGATTCGCTTCGTGCGCGGGTCGATGACGACGATGCGGTGGTGCCAGTCGTCGGTGACGGCGATCATGCCGTTCGGCCAGCGAACGGCGAGCGAGGGCCGGTCGAGCGCGCCTGCTCCCGACGGCGGCCCGTACGTCCAGACGATTCGTCCGCGCGGGGTGATCACGTCGACGCGACCAGGCGTGTCGAACCCGGCGACGAGGATGTTTCCGTTCGGAAGCAGTTGCGCGTCGGACGGGTAGGTCGTCGGAGTGCGCACCGAGAAGACGAGCCGTCCGGCGGCTGTCAGGCGGTCGACCCAGCCGCCGATCTCGGTCACGAGGGTTCCTCCGTCGCGAAGTGGGGTGGCGCCGTTCGGCGAGCTGAACGACCGCGGCGGGTCGTGGACGCAGCGGCCCGGCGATCCGAACGAGCGCAGGATCCGATGCGTCTCGCTGATCTGCAGGACGCGGCAGTTCTGGATGTCGGCGACCTGGACGACGCCGTCCGGGAGCCGGTAGGCGTCGTCCGGATTGGACAGCTCGCCCGGTCCGGAGCCCGAGACCCCGGCCCGGCCGTACGACCACACGATGCGCCTGGTGCGCAGGTTGATCTGGGCCAGGGAGTCGTTGAACTCCTCGTTCGTGATCAGCCGGCGGTAGCCGGGCGTGAAGAATGCGTCGTCCGGATCGTGGAACGACTGGCCGGGACGGACGTCACCCCGCTCCGGGAAGCGCCAGACGACGCGACCGCTCGGCGAGACGAGAAGCAGGCGGTTGTTGTTGCGGTCGGCGATCAGCACGTAGCCCGGAACCGGTCCGCGCGGAACGGGAGGCAGGCCGAGCGCGATCCTCGCCGGGAAGGTCGTGGCGCGGCCGGGGCGATGCGGTGCGCTGCGATTCGTGGGCGTCGCCACGTGCGCTGTCCGCGGTCGGGTCACCGCCGAGCCGCCGCACCCGGCCACCGCGGCCACGCCCGCGAGCGCCGAGATCGCGGCGAGGAGACGACGCACGGTCCTCGTTCGCGGCGCCGAGACGTGCGGCGCCGGCACGACTCAGTACCCCTGCGGGAACGGGTAGGCCGCGGGGATCGGCCCCAGCGGCTTGATCGACGCGAGCGTGCCGTAGACCACGACGATCTCCTGGTGCCGCACCAGAACGATCTTGCGCGGGTCGCCGTGCACGCGCCTGGCGTTCACCCAGACGTAGACGTGCTTCGAGCCGTTCGAGCAGTAGCCCCCGAGGCACTGCTTCGAGAAGCGGAGGCCCCAGACGTCGAAGAAGTCTCCGAGCGTGAACGTGCGGTTGGTCGGCGACTCGACGTGGAGGATCCCGGACTCGTCGTGCGTATGCAGCTCCGTGACGAACCGCTCGCCGACGTTGATGCCGATCAGCGCGGGGACGGGGTAGAGCTTCCCGTTGACGACCACGTCGAGGTGCTCGTGGATGTGCACGCGAACGCCCTCGGTCGGGAGCGCGTGCAGGCCGATCGCCTTCAGGCGCTGGCGGAGGTAGACGCCGTTGTTCGCCGCCCACGGCACCTTGCCGACCATCAGGCCGGGGAGCTGGGCGTGACGTGACGAGACCGCCTCGCTCGCGGTTGCGCCTGCCGCGAGGACGGCGAGAGCCACGGCCAGGAGGGCGATGCGCCGACGGGTCATGGGGCCATAGTGCCTTCTGTCGAAGTCTCGTCGGGGGACGACCAGTTTTACGTCCGCCACCGGAGGGCCGGGCTACCCTGGCCCCGTGCGCTTCGTCAGAGCTTCGGTGTTGCTCGCAGCCGTCACCGTCGCACTCGCGGTGCCGCTCGTCGTGCTCGCGGGCAGGTCCGCGAAGAGCGCGCCGCCCACGTTCGCCTTCGGTCGTGCGGGCGGCAACATCGTCCCGTTCCGGATCACGATCGGGAAGGATGGCCGCGTCTCCTCGACGGGGCCGATCCGGGCGACGGCGCCCGCCGCCTCGATGCCCCTTCGCAACGGCCTCGCCAGGCTCGCGAAGGCAGAGGGATTCTTCGCGATGGCGGCGGACCTCCCGTGCGGGCCGACCAACCCGGATGTCGCCAGCCGCTTCGTCACCGTCACCGCGTACGGAAAGACGCGGACGGTCTTCGCGCGCTGCGCGAGCTTCCAGGCGTTCGAGGAGCTCTACGCCGTGCTCGCCGCCTCGACCGGCGTGACCCTCTAGCCTCGCGCGAGACCACAGCTCCCCCCGGCGCCGGCGGGTCGGCGAGAACTACCCCGCCCAAGCAGAAGCGGATCCGCGGTACCCGAGATCATCTTTCAGTTCCCGATATGCAGGGCGGCGAGTTCAGCAACAATGGACCGGTGCTGTACCAGCCCAGCTTCGCGTCCAGAGCGAGCCGGGGCTTCGCCGACGTGGCCTCGACAGTGAGGCTGAACGACCAGCAACAGGTCTGGAATGTCGCCCAGGTCTCAACGATCGACGCGCAGAACCCACAGACGGCTTTCGACCTGCTCTCACAGCCGAGCCGCGCCCCGGCTCGCGATCGTCGTCCTGCGCCGGTTCGATCCTGTCTGACATGACGAGACTCTTCGTCGGCTGGATCGCGGCGGGATGCGTGGCCGCTGCGGTCGTGGCCGTTGCGTCGGGAGGCGCCGGCCCGACGCTTCCGACCTGGGCCGAGGTGGCACCAGGCCTGACCGCCAAGCTCGATCCCCACTCGAGTAACCCCTGCCAGCGGGGCGACCAGTCCTGTCTCGCCGTCATCGTCGCCGAGCTGCAGCGCCGCGAGGCGATGCTCGGCTGCGGCCACGCGGCGCTTTTCGACGACCTCACGCTGGAGACGACGGAGCAGATCCGCGCCGCGGTGACGGTCGGGCTGTTCAAGAGCCCGCGGAAGATCGCGCATTTCGACGCCTGGTTCGTGCGGCTGTACTTCCAGGCGCAGGACGACTGGCGCGCCGGCCGCGTCGCGAAGGTGCCCGACTCCTGGCAGATCGCCTACAGAGAAGCCGACAAGCGCTCCGTCTACGGGATCGGAGACGTCCTTCTCGGCATGAACGCGCACATCACGCGCGACCTCGCGCTCGCCGCCTCGACCGGCTACACCGACGCGGGCTATGCCATGGATCCCGACTTCCTGCTCGTCAACAAGATCATCCAGCGGCTCGCCGCCTCGGCCCTGCGCGACGTCGCCGCGCGCTACGACAAGACGCTGTCGACCGCCCGCATCCCGACCGTTCTCGGCCCGTTCAGCCTCGGCGAGGTGACCGCCAACTGGCGCGCCGAGGCCTGGCGCGACGGGGCTGCTCTCCGCCACTCCCCGCGCTCGCGGCTCGCGTACCTGGAACGGTCGATCGAGCTGCTCGCCGCGTCGAGGGCGAAGGCGATCGTCACGGCCACGTCCTACGTGCCGCTCCGGCAGTCGTCCGCGTCGAGGGATTCGTACTGCGCCTCCCACCACACCGCGGCGAGCGGGCCGGTCGATCTCGCCCCCGTGTGCGACTTCATCTCCAACTGCGCGAGCCTCGTCGTGCGCTGGACGAAGGCGGAGGGCCTGACCGGTCGCTCGGTCACAGGCGCGAAGGCGTTCGTCGTCAACGGCTGCCTCTCGTGCCACACCTATCTCGGCGACGGCACGCGGCGGCAGAAGGCGCCCGACCTGACCGCCGAAGGGAAGCGGAAGCGCGGCGTGGCCTGGCAGGTCAAGCTGCTCCGCTGCCCGTCGTGCGCGATCACCGGCACCACGATGCCGGCGCTGCAGTTCGTCGACGTCCGCGACGTCGCGTCCTTCCTCGAGGCGTCGCGCGGCCCCAAGTAGCCGCGGCGTCAGGCCGCCCGGCAGAGCACGATCAGCGAGCGCCCTTCGACCGTGATCGGCTCGCGCGCGGCCACGACGGTGCTGACTGGTGCGAAGCTCTCCTCGGCCGTCGACAGGTCGAGCCGCCAGCGCAGACCGAACCGCCGGGTCGGCAGGCCGAACGTGATCGACTCGTAGTGGCCGTTGAAGAGGAGCAGGAACGAGTCGTCGCTCACCTCCTCGCCGCGCGGCGAGTGGGTCGGAATCTCGTCCCCGTTCAGGAACACGCCGATCGCCTTCGCCTCGCCGCGTCCCCAGTCGCGCTGTGTCATCTTGCGTCCGTCCGGGCGGAACCACCAGATGTCTGGTAGCCCCGAGCTCCCGGCCGCGGCGCCCGTGAAGAACGAGCGGCGCCGGAAGGTCGGGTGGGCGGCCCGGAACGCCATCAGCGAGCGCGTGAACTCGAGCAGCTTCCCTCGCGACCCGTCCAGGTCCCAGTCGAACCACGAGAGCTCGTTGTCCTGGCACCACGCGTTGTTGTTCCCGTGCTGCGTGCGGCCGAGCTCGTCGCCGCCGAGGAGCATCGGCACGCCCTGCGAGAGGAACAGCGTCGTCAGGAAGTTCCGCTGCTGCCGCGCGCGGAGCGCCAGGATCTCGGGGTCGTCGGTCGGGCCCTCGGCGCCGCAGTTCCACGAGCGGTCGTCCTCCGTGCCGTCCTGGTTGCCCTCTCCGTTCGCCTCGTTGTGCTTCTCGTTGTAGGAGACGAGGTCGGTGAGCGTGAAGCCGTCGTGCGCGGTGACGAAGTTGATCGACGCGAACGGCCGCCGCCCGTCCGAGGCGTACAGGTCGCTGGAGCCCGTGAAGCGCTTCGTGAAGTCCGCGATCGGCGCCTCGCCGCGCCAGAAGTCGCGCATCGTGTCGCGGTAGATCCCGTTCCACTCGCTCCACAGGATCGGGAAGTTGCCGACCTGGTAGCCGCCGGGCCCGACGTCCCACGGCTCGGCGATCAGCTTCACCTGGGACAGGATCGGATCCTGGTGGATGATGTCGAAGAAGGCCGAGAGCCGGTCGACGTCGTAGAACTCGCGCGCGAGCGCCGACGCGAGGTCGAAGCGGAAACCGTCGACGTGGCACTCGACGACGAAGTAGCGCAACGAGTCCATGATCAGGCGCAGGACGTTCGGGTGCACCGGGTTGAGCGAGTTGCCGGTACCCGTGAAGTCCATGTAGTGGCGCCGGTCGTCCGGCATCAGCCGGTAGTAGGAGCTGTTGTCGATGCCCTTGAACGCGAGCATCGGCCCGAGGTGGTTGCCTTCGGCGGTGTGGTTGTAGACCACGTCGAGGATCACCTCGATCCCGGCGCTGTGGAGCGCCTTGACCATCCCCTTGAACTCGCGCAGTTGCTCGCCGCGGTCGCCGGTGGCCGCGTAGGCGCCGTGCGGCGCCAGGTACCCGATCGACGAGTAGCCCCAGTAGTTCGTCAGCCCGCGGTCGACGAGGAAGCTCTCGGGAACGATCTGGTGGATCGGGAGCAGCTCGACCGCAGTGACGCCGAGCGAGCGCAGGTGCGCGAGCGCGGCGTCCGAGGCGAGGCCGGCGTAGGTCCCGCGCAGATCCTCGCGCACGTCCGGGTGACGCTTCGTGAAGCCCTTGACGTGCACTTCGTAGATGACCGTGTCCGGCCAGGGCGTCTCCAGGTGGCGGTCGCCCTCCCAGTCGAACGACGGGTCGATCACGACTGCCTTCGGCATCGCCTCCGCATCGTCCTCGTCGTCCGGCTCGAGGTCGGCCTCCTCGGCCGGCTCGGTGCCGGGCACGTAGGGGAGCACGTTGGCCGCGTGCCAGTCGACCGCACCCGTGATCGACTTCGCATAGGGGTCGAGCAGGAGCTTGCTCGGGTTGAAGCGGTGGCCGTCGGACGGTGCGTAGGCGCCGTGGACGCGGTAGCCGTACCGCTGTCCCGGGCCGACGCCGGGCACGTAGCAGTGCCAGTTGAAGGCGGTGTTCTCCGCGACCCCGACGCGCGTCTCGCGCCCCTCGTCGTCGAAGAGGCAGAGCTCGACGTGCTCGGCGTTCTCTGAGAAGAGCGAGAAGTTCGTCCCCTCGCCGTCCCAGGCCGCGCCGAGGGGGTAGGGCTTGCCGGGCCAGCTCTCCATCGCGGCAACGTACCCTCAGCCAAAGGTCGAAGCGGCGGATCGGCCTTCCGGCCGAGGCGCCGCCAGGCCCGCGGTCGTAAGCTCAGCAGGCGATGGACACTGCTCTGCGCGCCATGAGCGACGCCGTGCTGGCGATCGCGGCCGAGCGGCGCGTCGACCCCGTCCTGCAGAAGCTCGCCGACGCCGCCCGCGATCTCGTTCGCGCCCGGTACGCGGCGATCGGCATCCCCGACGGCGAGGGCGGGTTCGCCACCTTCCTGACGTCCGGCATGAGCGATGCGCAGTACGAGGCGCTCGGGGAGCTCCCGCGCACGCACGGGATGCTCGGCGCGATGCTGCTCACGTCAGAGCCGTACCGGGCGGACAACATCCAGGACGACGAGCGCTTCGAAGGCTGGCCGTCCGCGCACCCGAACATGCGCTCTTTCCTCGGTGTCCCGATCGTCTCGCGGGACGAGGTGATCGGCGCCTTCTACCTGACGGAGAAGCGGGGTCAGCGAGCGGCACAGTTCACCGACGAGGACGAGGAGCTGATCCGCACGCTCGCCGCGCACGCCGCGATCGCGATCGAGAACGCGCGTCTCCACGAGCGTAGCCGCGAGCTGTCCACGATCGAGGAGCGCAAGCGCCTGGCCCGCGAGCTCCACGACTCGGTGACGCAGACGCTGTTCTCGATCGGACTGACGGCCGAGGCGGCAGCGGAACTGGTCGAGTCCGACCCGGCGCGGGCGCGCGCGCAGCTCGGACACCTGCAGGAGCTGACCCGTGCGGCGATGACGGAGATGCGCTCGCTGATCTTCGAGCTGCGCCCGGCCGAGCTCGAGACCGAAGGCCTGGCGGCGGCGCTGCGCAAGCACGTGGAGGTGCTCCGGCGCCTGTATGAACAGGAGATCGAGCTCCGGGTCGACGGCGACCGGCGCCTCCCGCCGGACGTCGAGAAGGGGCTCCTGCGGATCGCCCAGGAGGCGCTCGGAAACGCGCTGCGGCACGCGGGCGCGGGCCACGTGGAGCTCTCTCTCGCCGCACGCGACTCGCTCGTGTCGATCCGCGTCGTGGACGACGGCCAGGGCTTCGACCCGGCCGAGGCCGCCACGCGGTCGCGCCGGCTCGGCCTCACCTCGATGCGCGAGCGGGCGGAGGCGCTCGGCGGCGTGCTCACGATCGAGTCCGCACCGGGCAAGGGCACGACGATCTCGGTGGAGGTGAAGCTTGGCAGGCACGATTCGCGTCCTGATCGCTGACGACCACGCGGTCGTTCGCGGCGGCCTGCGCCTGTTCCTCGATCTGCAGGACGGGCTCGAGGTTGTCGGCGAGGCGCAGGACGGCGCTGCGGCTGCACGGCTCGCCGAGACCGAGGAGCCCGACGTGGTCGTGATGGACCTGTCGATGCCGAACGTCGACGGGATCGAGGCGACGCGGCTCGTCCGCCAGGCGCGGCCGGGCGCGAAGGTGCTGATCCTGTCGAGCTTCGTCGACGAGCGCGTGATCCCGGCCCTTCGGGCGGGCGCCGACGGCTACCTGACCAAGGACTCCGGCGCCGAGGCGCTGGCCGAGGCGATTCGAGCGGTGTATCGCGGCGACCCCGTGTTCTGCCAGGAAGCCGTGCGGCGGGTCACGCGGGAGCTCGTCCGCTCGAGCATGCGCCCGACCGGCACCGTCACCGTCGTCTTCACGGACATCGAGGGCTCGACGGAGGTGCTCGAGCGGCTCGGCGAGGAGCCGGCGCGTGCCCTCTTCCGCGAGCACGACACCCTCGTCCGCGGCATCGTCGAGACCCACTCGGGGATCGAAGTCGAGAAAGAGGGCGACTCGTTCATGCTCGCCTTCGGCGGCGCTCGGCCGGCGGTCGAATGCGCCTGCGAGATCCAGCGCGCGCTCGACGGCCACCCGCTCACGGTGCGCATGGGTCTGAACACCGGCGACGTCGTCGACGAGGACGACCGCTACTTCGGGCGCACCGTCTACCTGGCCGCGCGCGTCTCCGGGCAGGCGCGCGGCGGCGAGATCCTCGTCTCGGACGTGACGCGTACGCTCGTCGGCGAGCTGCAGGACGTGCAGTTCGCCGATCGCGGCGAGCACGACCTCCGCGGCCTGACGGGACGGCACCGGCTGTGGGAGGTCGAGTGGCGGACGTGATCTCGGTCGTGATCGCGGACGATCATCCCTTCGTCCGGCACGGGCTGCGCACGTATCTCGAGACGTTGGAGGACATGGACGTCGCGGGCGAGGCCACGAACGGGGTCGAGGCGGTCGAGCTCGTCGAACGCCTGCTCCCCGACGTCGTGCTCATGGATCTGGTCATGCCCGAGCTGGACGGCATCGGCGCGATTCGCCGGATCCGGGAGGTGGCTCCGTCGACGCGCGTGATCGCGCTCACGAGCTTCGTCGACGACGAGAAGGTCTTCCCGGCGATCAAGGCGGGCGCGGCCGGCTATCTGCTCAAGGACGTGCGGCCCGCCGACCTCGCGGACGCGGTGCGCAAGGCGAGCCGCGGCGAGGCGCTCCTCGCGCCGTCCGTCGCCGCCAGGCTGATGCAGGAGGTGTCGGGCGGGCGGCCGGCTCCGGCCGGGCTGACGGCGCGTGAGCTCGAGGTGCTGCGCCTGATCGCGCGCGGCATGTCGAACAAGCAGATCGCAAGAGAGCTCGTCGTCTCCGAGAAGACGGTGAAGACGCACGTCTCGAACATCCTGGCCAAACTGCACCTCGCCGACCGTACGCAGGCGGCGCTCTACGCAGTCCGCGAGGGCCTGGCCGAGTTCGGCTAGCGGACGTCGTCCAGCAGCGACCGAGCCAGGGCGGCCTGCTCGTTCGCCTCGTCCTCTCGCCCGATTGCCGCGTAGCACTCGGCGAGCTCCTCGTGGAACCAGCCGTCTGGCTCACCGACCTGCTCGGTCCACGCTACGGCCTGCTCGAGCAGGGCGGCCGCCTCGGCGGGTCGGCCGAGCATCCGCAGCGACTTCGCGACGGCGTAGCGCGCGATCTCGATCTGCTCCGGCTTCCCGGGGTCGCCCTCGCGGGCCCGCAATCCGCGCTGGAAGCCGTCGAGGGCAGCCTCGTACTCGCCCGCCTCGAACTCGTGCCAGCCAAGGTTGTTGTAGAGCGGTCCGAGCCAGTAGTCGACCCCGGGCTCGCTCGACGTCTCGGCGAGCTCGATCCCTCGCCTCGTCCAGGCGACGACCCCGTCGCCTTCGTCGGCGAGAGCCGCCATGTGGGCGGCGTCGACGGCGACGAACTCCTCGCCCGCCTCGAGCGCCGACGCGAACGCGGCTTCGAACAGCGGCAACGCCGCCGCCTTGTCGCCGCCCGAGCGGAGCAGTCGGCCACGCTCCAGGTCGGCTCGGGTGCGCACGAGCACGTTTGAGCCTGCCAGCGCCTCGGCCTCCTCGACCAGTCGCTCGCCCTCGTCGAAGCGGCCGCGCAGCCCCTCGACACGGGCGAGCTGGGTCAGGACCTCTGCACGTCCCGTGTCGTCCGCTTCGTGCTCGAGCTGCGCCCGAAGACGGCTCTCGCTCCCGTCGAGGTCGTCGAAGTCCCAGAGCCCGCGCAGACGATCCGTCACTCCGTCGAAAGTTGTAGAGGAAAATCGTCCGTCCGTCCGATGCGGTGCCACGCACCAGCCTCTAGGCTCGCTGCATGGCTACCGCGACCTCCACACTCCAGCGCGCCGCGGCTCTCGACGACGTGCGCCGGCTCGGCTCGCTCGTCGCCCACGTGAACGGGCACACGCTGGCGCTCTTCGCCGACGGCGACGACGTGCGCGCCGTCGACAACCGCTGCCCGCATATGGGCTTCCCGCTCCACCGCGGGACGCTTCACGACGGGATCCTCACCTGTCACTGGCACCACGCCCGCTTCGACGTGGCCACGGGAGGCACGTTCGACCAGTGGGCCGACGAGTTGCGCGTGTTCCCGGTCGAGCTGAGAGACGGCGACGTCTGGGTCGATCTGGCGCCGCTCGGCGACCCGCTCGCGCTGCGCCGCGCACGCCTCGGCGACGGGCTCGAGCGCAACCTGCCGCTCGTGATCGCGAAGTCGGTGATCGGGCTCGTCGAGGGCGGGGCCGACCCGGTCGAGTCGTTCCGGATCGGGCTCGAGTTCGGCTCCCGCTACCGCGCGCCCGGCTTCGGCCAGGGCCTGACGATGCACGGCTGCTTTGCCAACATGCTCCCGGTGCTCGCCCCGGACGACCGGGCGAACGCGCTCCACCAGGGCCTCTCCGCGGTCGCGCTCGACTGCGCCGGCATGGCGCCGCGCTTTGCCGTCAGGCCGCTGCCCGGTGACGAGACCGACGTCGAGGTGCTCACGCGGTGGTTCCGGCAGTTCGTCGAGGTGCGCGACTCCGACGGTGCCGAGCGCTGCATCGTCTCGGCAGTGCGCGTCGGCGCGGACGACCGGCAGCTCGCGCGGATGCTGTTCGCGGCCGCGACCGACCATCGCTACATCCGCACCGGCCACGTCCTCGACTTCACGAACAAGGCGCTCGAGTCCCTGGACGCCGTCGGTTGGGATCGTGGGCTCGCCGAGCGCGTGCTCGCGAGTCTCGCGACCGAGTACGCCGTCGCCGACCGGATGGAGGAGTCGAACGCGTGGCGCCATCCGGTAGACGTCGTCGCGATCGTCGAGGACGCGTTCGACCGGCTGCCCGAGGCGATGGACGGACGCGCGACCATCGCGTGGGGTCCCGACTGGGAGGTCCTACTCGGCGACGACCCGCAGGCGATCGCGGACCGGTTGCTCGAGGCATTCCGCGTCGGCGGGACACCCGAAGGTGTTGCCGGGATCGTCGTGCGCTCCGCAGCCATTCGCATCGCGCGGTTCCACACGTCCAACGAGTTCGGCGACTGGGACACCGCGCTGCACACGTTCACGTTCGCGAATGCCGTGCACCAGGGGCTGCGCCGATCGCCGTCGCGCGAGCTCGTCCGCGGGATCTTCGACGCGGCGATGAGCGTCTACCTGGACCGCTTCCTGAACGTGCCCGCCGCCCGGTTGCCGGACGCGGAGGGCTCCGGCGATCCCACCGAGCTGCTCGCGTCGCTCCCGGAGCTGCTCGACCACCAGCAGCAGGTCAACGAGGCGGGCGCTCTCGTCGCCTCCTACCTCGCCGCGGGCGGCGAGCCGGGTCTTCTGCAGGCCGCGCTCGGCGCCGCTCTGCTTCGCGAGGACCGCGACTTCCACACGATCCAGTGCGTCGAGGCCGCCTTCCGCCAGTTCGAGCTGACCGGCGACCGGATCTTCCTGATCGCCGCCGCTCGCTACCTGGCCGCCCACGCACCCACCGTGCGCGCGCAGAACCAGACGTTCCATATCGCCCGCCGCCTCCAGCGCGGCGAAAAGCTGTACGAGGACGACGAGGCCTAGCGAGCCACGTCCCGGGACATGTCCCGTCTGTTGAACGCCCCCGCTCTGAGCAGGTCGAATAGCCCGTGCGGACATGACCTGGTGTCTGACACCAGAAAGCCGAGGCGCGATCGGGCGCGGCGCAGGTCCCTCCCGTACTGACCGGGACGCGGGCTACCGCACGGGCAAGCCCGACAGCTGCGACACGTTCTCGGGCTCGATCTAGGACTCGAGCAGTCGCAGGATCCCGGCGGCCGGGATCGAGATCCAGTCGGGCCGGTTGTCGAGCTCGTAGCGCAGCTCGTAGACCGCCTTCTCCAGCTCGAAGATCGCGAGCAGCCGCGCCATCGCCTCCTCGCCGACAGGCAGCAGCGAGTGGTCGACCATGGCCATGTACCCGGCCAGGAACTCATCCCGTGCCCGGGTTTCCCAGTCCTCCGGGACGTCGACGCCGCGCAGGACCGACGCTGCGGACGCCGCGTACGCGAACGAACGGAGCATCCCCGCGACGTCCCGGAGCGGAGAGCGCTTCCGACGGCGCTCCGCGAGCGGCCGTGCGGGTTCGCCCTCGAAGTCGATCACGAGCCAGTCGCCGGACGCCCAGAGGACCTGGCCGAGGTGGTAATCGCCGTGGTGTCGGATGAGCTTGCCGATCGCGCCGAGCTGCCCCAGGCCGCGCAGCCGCTCGCGGATGTCCTCGGCACGGCCCGAGATCGCCTCGAGCGCCTCGTTGTCGGCCGGAAGCCCCGCGAACACCGCCTCGATCTCGTCGTCGATCGTCGCGGTCAGGAGCGCGAGCGACTCGGCGCTCGGCTCCTCGGCGCTGAACTCGGGATCCGACGGCTCCGAGCCGAGCGCGGTGTGGAGGGCGCCGGTCACCTCGCCGAGCCGCCGCAGCCGTCCGAGGAAGCCGTCCGGAGCGCGGGCCAGCTCCCGCAGCGCCAGCTCCCAGCCGTCGATCGCGGCCGGCACGAACGTCTGCAGGATCCCGAGCGTCGCCTCGAGCGGCCGGCCGATGTACGCGTACCAGCCGCCGAGCGCCGGGATGTTCGCGAACCCCTGCTCCGTCAGGAAGCGCAGCAGCTCGAGCTCCGGGTTCAACCCCGGCTCGAGGCGGCGGAAGATCTTCAGGATCAGCTCCTCGTCGAAGACGACGGAGGTGTTCGACTGCTCGCTCTCGATCCGCCGGGCAACCTGCAGCTCGCGGGCCAGAGCGGTGAACCCCGGCACGCTGTTGAACTCCACGCTCCCGTCGCCGGCCGCGATCTTGGCGCCGCCCCTGATGAGGTGGACGAGCTCGCGGGCCGGCGAATCCTCGGCGAGCGCATCGTTCACCCCTGCCTCCGTGCCCAGCAGCAGCTGGTACAGGTCGTGTGTGCCCTCGGGATACCGGAGCTCGGCCAGCACGAGGACGAGCGCCGGGTCGAGCTCGCGGAGCACCGCCGTGTCGAGGACGTTCGCCCCGACGAGCTCCCGCGACTTCGCCCCGTACCAACGCTGTTCGCGCACGTGCTCGACGAGCGCCGCCTCGTCGAGATGCAGCATCGTGCTCACTCTGTAACCAGCCTGAACCAGTAGAAACCCCGCGGCGCGAGCGTGAGCAGGTACGGGAGCTCGCCGATCTGCGGGAAGCGCGTCCGACCGAGCATCTCTTCGGGCACGAGGCCTTCGAATCGGCTCAAGTCGAGCTGCACCGGCTGCGCCGTCCGCGCCAGGTTGTGGACGCAGAGCACGATGTCCTCCTCGTAGCGGCGGACGTGGGCGAAGATGTGCGGATTGTCGGTCGGCTGCGGCTCGTACGACCCGAGCCCGAACACGGGGTGCTCCTTCCGCAGCCCGATGAACCGCCGCAGCCAGCGCAGCAGCGAGGTCGGCGTCCGCAGCTGCGCCTCGACGTTGACGGCCTGGAAGCCGTAGACGGGGTCCATCAGCGGCGGTAGGTACAACGCCGCGAAGTCCGCGCGCGAGAAGCCGCCGTTGCGATCCGACGTCCACTGCATCGGCGTCCGGACACCGTCACGGTCGCCGAGATACGTGTTGTCGCCCATGCCGATCTCGTCGCCGTAGTAGAGGACGGGGGAGCCGGGCAACGAGAACAGAATGGCATGCATCAGCTCGTACTCGTCCCGCCCGGCGTCGAGGAGCGGCGCGAGACGGCGCCGGATGCCGAGGTTGATCCGCATCCGCGGGTCCTTCGCGTACTCCTCGTACATGTAGTCCCGCTCCTCGTCCGTGACCATCTCCAGCGTCAGCTCGTCGTGGTTCCGTAGGAACAGTCCCCACTGTGTGCCGTGGGGAATCGTGGGTGTCCGCTCGAGGATCTCGTAGAGGGGCGCCGCCTCCTCGCGACGAACGGCCATGAACATCCGAGGCATGACCGGAAAGTGGAAGGCCATGTGGCACTCGCTCCCGTCTCCGAAGTACGCGACGACGTCCTCCGGCCACTGGTTCGCCTCCGCGAGCAGCACGCGGTCCGGGTAGACCGCGTCGACCTCGGCGCGCAGCCGGCGCAGGTACTCGTGCGTCTCGGGGAGGTTCTCGCAGTTCGTGCCCTCGCGCTCGTAGAGGTAGGGCACGGCGTCGAGCCGGAAGCCGTCGATGCCGAGGTCGAGCCAGAAGCGCAGCACGTTGAGGATCGCCTCCTGCACCTCGGGGTTCTCGAAGTTCAGGTCGGGCTGGTGCGCGAAGAACCGGTGCCAGTAGTACGCGCCGGCGATCGGGTCCCAGGTCCAGTTCGAGACCTCGGTGTCGAGGAAGATGATCCGCGCCTCCGTGTACCGGTCGTCCGTGTCCGACCAGACGTACCAGTCGCGCTTCGGGCCGCCTTCCCGTGCTTCCTGGAACCACGGATGGTCGGCCGACGTGTGGTTGACGACGAGGTCGGCAATGACCCGCATGCCGCGCTGGTGTGCCGCCTCGACCAGCGTCCTGAAGTCGTCGACGGTGCCGTAGTCGGGATGGACGGAGTAGTAGTCGGCGATGTCGTAGCCCCCGTCGCGGAGCGGGGAGGGGTACATGGGCAGGAGCCAGATGCAGTCGACGCCGAGCCACTGCAGGTAGTCGAGCTTGTCGGTCAGGCCGCGCAGGTCGCCCGACCCGTCGTCGTTGCCGTCGAAGAAGCCGCGCAGGTGCACCTCGTAGAAGACGGCCCGCTTGAACCACAGCGGGTCGCTCTCGAACCACTGCCCACCCTCGCTCATCGGGGCCGGCCGGGTTGGAAACTGGAAAGCCCGGGCTGGAAACTGGAGAGCATGGCGCGATTGTGCCTTGCGGCACCGTCGCCTCCGCCGCTGGTGGCGGGTCGGAGGCGACGCAGGGAGGAGTTTCGAGCCGGTTTCCCAGGGCGGGGAAACCGTTGGCTGTTTCCTACCCCCGTTTTCCCGGTTTCTAACGCGGGGTCCGTCCGGCCGCGGTCCTAGCCTGCCCGGGCATGGACGACACATTCGATCTCGCCATCAAGGACCACCTCGAGCTGCAGCGACGCAACCGGCTGCTGGAGCGCGAGATGCCGCTCGACCAGTACAGGGAACCGGGCTCCGCGCGAGCCGCTTCCGCGACGGCCTCGGTCGTGCTCGAGGAGACCCAGGAGTGGGTGATGCCCGACGCCCGGACGGTGATCGAGCACGAGCCGCTGTTCCCCGCCCCCGAGGAGCTCTGGTCGGGAACACCCGCGTTCGACTGGGGCGACTGATAGAGGCTTGGTGTGAAATTGCGCCGACGTCGGGGGCGCTCCAGGCCAAGCCGGGCGGTGTGGCAGGTCCGCGTCGCGTAGCAGCGCTACGTGTCGCGACCGGACGCGCCGATCCGGCGCCGTGCGTGGGGCGTCATCCGATCCGGTGGAATTTCACATCAAGCCTCTAGCTAGAAGAGTCGGTGACGCTCGCGCTCCCGCGGCTCTCGCTCAGGGAAGCGTTTGAGGCCGACGCCTTCGATCGCGCCGGTCGAAGGGTGACGCGCGAACCGCGGCTCGAGCCGGCGGACGTAGCCGCTGCCCTGGCCGATCCCGCGCTCGGCCGCGGCCGTCGCGGCGACGACGAGATCGGCGCACTGAAGGCCGATCGAGTAGTGGCTGGGTCCGAGGAAGAGCCCCTCGACGATCCGCCCGAGCTTCATGTACGGCGTTCCCTCGGCCTGCAGGTCGGAGAAGAACCGCCGCAGGCGTGAATCGCTCTCGCGCGCTGCCAGTCGCGGGTTGACGCGGACGAGCACCTGCAGCTTCGCCGGAGCATAGGGCCCGGCCACCGGCCCGGCGATACTGAATGGGTGGAGCGTCGCGACAACCAGATCCTTCTCTCGCCGAGCGATGTCTCGGCCTACCTCGCGTGCGAACACCTGACCACGCTCTCGCTTGCCGTCGCGCGAGAGGAGATTCTCGAGCCCGCGAGGACGAGCGAGCAGGCCGAGCTGCTCTTCCGCAAGGGGCTCGAGCACGAGCAGGCCTACCTCGCGCGGCTCCGGGCCGAGGGGAAGAGCGTCGCCGTCGTTCCCGGCGAGGGGAGCCTCGACGAGCGGGCCGGGGCGACACGCGAGGCGCTCGCGTCCGGTGCAGACGTCATCTACCAGGGCGTGCTCGTCGCCGACGGGTGGCGCGGGGTTGCGGATTTCCTCATGCGGCAGCCGGACGGCTCGTACGAGGCGCTCGACACCAAGCTCGCCCGGCACGCGAAGCCGGCGTACATCCTCCAGCTCTGCTTCTACTCCGAGCAGCTCGCGCGGCTCCAGGGGCGCGAGCCGGAGCACATTCACGTCCTGCTCGGGAACGGCGAGCTGCAGTCGTTCCGGCCGCGCGAGTTCGAGGCCTACGCGCGGCGCGTCCGCTCGCGGCTCGAGCAGTTCGCCGCCGCGCCGCCCCCGACCGAGCCCTACCCGTGCGACCACTGCGGCATCTGCAAGTTCAACGCGATCTGCGAGTCGTGGTGGGACGAAGTCGATCACCTCTGCCGCGTCGCCGGCCTCTACCGCAGCCAGATCGAGAGGCTCGCGGCCGACGGGATCACGACACTCGCCGCCCTCGCGCGAACGGAGCAAGCCCCGCCCGGCCTCAACACCGAGACGTTCGAGAAGCTCCGCCGGCAGGCCCGGCTCCAGCTTGCCCGCCGCGAGACCGGCGAGCCCGTCTACGAGCTGCTCGACCCGCATGCCGGCGTCGGTCTCGCGCTCCTGCCCGACCCTGCCCGGGGCGACCTCTTCTTCGACATCGAGGGCAATCCGTTCTGGGACGAGCAGGGCTCGCTCGAGTACCTGTGGGGCGTGCTCGACACGGACGGCGCCTTCGACCCTCTGTGGGCCGACGACCACGCGACCGAACGGCGCGCGTTCGAGGATTTCGTCGACCGCGTCCACGAGCGGCTCGCCGCCGATCCGGCGATGCACGTCTACCACTACGCGGCCTACGAGGTCACTGCGCTCCGCCGGCTGATGGGGCGCTACGGCACGCGCGAGGCCGAGGTCGACGACCTGCTCCGCCGCGGTGTCTTCGTCGACCTGTACAAGGTGGTCAAGGGCGGCTTGGTCGCGTCGGTTCCCGGCTACGGGCTCAAGGAGATGGAGGCGTTCCTCGGCTTCGAGCGCGCCGCGGAGATCAAGGACGGCGGCACCTCGATCGTCGAGTACGAGCGCTACGTCCAGACGCGCGACCGCTCGATTCTCGACACGATCGCGGCCTACAACGAGGAGGACTGCGCGGCCACGCTGGCGCTGCGCGACTGGCTGCTCGGGCTCCGCGGCGAGGCGCTGGCCACGTTCGGCCCGTTTCCGCTTCCGGAGCCCGAGGAGCCGAGGCCGACACCGCCGGGCAAGCTCGAGCGCGCCGAGCTGCGGGCGGCGCTGCTCGAGGCGGGCGAGGAGCTCGCGGCGCAGCTCCTCGACTACCACGACCGCGAGCGCAAGCCGCTCTGGTGGGCGTTCTTCGACCGGATCGAGCAGACGCCCGAGCAACTGATCGAGGACGCCGACTCGATCGGCCTGCTCGAGGCTTGCGGCGAGCCGGAGCCCGACAAGAAGTCGCTCGTCCATCGCTTCCGGTTCCCGGCGCAGGAGCACAAGCTGCGGTCGGGCGCGCAACCGTTCGACGAGGAAGGCCGCGACGCGGGGACGATCGTCGAGCTCGACCGCGAGGCCCTGACGCTCGCCCTGAAGCGCGGCCCGTCGCGCGCCGAGCAGGCGCTCCCGCAGGCGCTCATTCCCGGCCGGCCCTACGACACGGATGCGCAGGAGGACGCGCTCGAGCGGATCGGGCGCTCGTTGCTCGCAGGCGACGGCCGGTACCCGGCGGTCGAGTCTGTGCTCCGCCGCACGCCGTTTCCGCGCGACGTGCAGACGACCGAGCTCGACGAGATGACCGGGCTCGTGCTCGGGCTCGACGGCCGCCACCTCGTCATCCAGGGTCCGCCCGGCTCCGGCAAGACCTGGGTGTCGGGTCGGCTGATCGGGACGCCTGCTCGCCGCCGGCAAGCGCGTCGGCGTCGCCTCGACGAGCCACAAGGCGATCCACAAGCTGCTGGACGAGGTCGAGGCGGCCGGGATCGGCGTCCAGGGCGTCAAGCGCGCGAGCGCAGGGAACCCCGAGTCGTTCTACGAGAGTGAGCACATCGAGAGCGTCACGGAGCGGGACGACTGCCTCGACGCGCCGCTCGTCGGCGGCACCGCCTGGCTGCACGCGCACGAGGCCTTCGACCGCCGGCTCGACTACCTGTTCGTGGACGAGGCGGGCCAGGTGTCGCTCGCGGACGCGGTCGCGATGGGCACGTGCGCGCGGAACCTCGTCCTCGTCGGAGACCCGCAGCAGCTCGCGCAGGTGCTCCAGGGAACGCACCCGCACGGCGCCGGCATCTCCGTGCTCCAGCACCTGCTCGGCGAAGACGCGACGATCGCGCCCGACCGCGGGCTCTTCCTCGAGACAACGTACCGCCTGCACCCGGACGTCTGCGACTACATCTCGGACGAGTTCTACGAGGGACGGCTCGTTGCCGACGCGCGTTGCGCCGGGCGGACGACGCCGTTCGGGACCGGGCTCCGGTTCCTGAAGGTCGAGCACGACGGGTGCCGGCAGGAGTCGGAGCTCGAGGCGGCGCAGGTCGCGGCCGAGGTCGGGCGGCTGCTGGCGGCCGGCGTCGCGGCGGCCGAGATCCTGGTCGTGGCGCCCTACAACGCGCAGGTGAACCTGCTCCGCGAGCGCGTCCCCGAGGGCGTGGCCGTCGGCACCGTGGACAAGTTCCAGGGCCAGGAGGCCGACGTCGTGCTCTACTCGATGGCGTCGTCGAGCGGCGAGGACGTCCCGCGAGGCCTCGAGTTCCTGCTCTCGCGGAACCGCCTGAACGTCGCCATCTCGCGAGCACGGTGCCTCGCATACCTCGTCTGCTCGCCGCGGCTGCTCGAGGTCAACTGCCGTACGATCGCGCAGATGCGGCTCGCGAACGCGCTCTGCCGGTTCGTCGAGATCGCCGAGGAGCAGGCGGCCGCCCCGTGAGCGATCGGCCCGTCCCGAGGTCGTACTGGGTGCGGCCGGGTGGTTTGCTGGCCGGCGAGTACCCGGGACACGAGCAAGTCGGGTTGACGCAGGTGCGGCTGCAGCGGTTCCGGGCCGCGGGGGTGACCGGGTTCGTCAACCTGACCGAGGAGGGCGAGCTGCCGCCCTACGACGACCTCGTCGGGGGCTGGGCGACGCACCGGCGGTTCCCGATCCGGGACTTCTCCATCCCGTCCGTCGACGGGATGACGGCGATTCTCGACGCGATGGACGCGGCGCTCGAGCGGGAGGTCGTCTACCTCCACTGCTGGGGCGGCTCGGGCCGGACAGGGACGGTGATCGGCTGCTGGCTCGTTCGCCACGGGATGGACTGCGACCAGGCGCTGGCGACGATCGCGGCGCTGCGGCGCGAGACCGCGTACGGTGACCGGCCCTCGCCCGAGTCAGACGAGCAGCGCGACATGGTTCGAGCCTGGCGCGGCTGAGCCGATCGAGCGTCGCGTGAGCGGGCGAGGGGGCACGCTGCTCGAATAGCATCGTCCCGTGAGCCTGGGCTTCGAGGGCGGCCTGTTCCAGACCGGGATCTACCTCTCCGGCGGCTACGAGTGGCCGCTCACCGCCGCCGGCTGGGAGGCCAGAGCCGCCGAGAAGCTCGAGCAGGGCCCGTTCGACTACGTCGCCGGCGGGGCCGGCTCCGAGGCGACGATGCACGCCAACCGGGAGGCATTCGAGCGACGCCGGATCAGGCCGCGGATGCTCACCGGCAACGTCCAGCGCGACCTGTCGGTCGAGGTGCTCGGCACCCCTTCGGCGGCGCCGTTCCTGCTGGCTCCGATCGGAGTCCTCGGCATCGTCCATCCCGAGGCCGACCTCGCCGTCGCCCGCGCCGCCGCGGCCAACGGCGTCCCGATCGTGCTCTCGAGCGCCGCGTCGAGCTCGATGGAGCAGGTGGCCGAGGAGGTAGGAGACGCGCCGCGCTGGTTCCAGCTCTACTGGGTCTCGGACCGCAAGATCGCCGAGAGCTTCGTCCGCCGCGCGGAGGCGTCGGGGTACGGTGCGATCGTCGTCACGCTCGACACGCTCGTCCTCGGCTGGCGTCCGCGCGACCTCGCGAATACGTACCTCCCTTTCATCCAGGGCGAGGGTTGCGCGCAGTTCTTCACCGATCCGGTGTTCCAGAGCTACCTGGCGGCGCCGCCGGAGGACGACGTCCTCTCCGCCGCGGCACTGATGCTCTCCACCTTCCCGAACCTGGGTCTGACCTGGGACGACCTCGACTGGCTGCGCGGGCTGACGGAGCTGCCGCTCCTCGTCAAGGGGGTGCTCACGGCCGAGGATGCGCTCGCGGCGAAGGAGCGCGGAGCGGACGGGATCATCGTCTCGAACCACGGCGGCCGGCAGGTCGACGGCGCCGTCGCCTCGCTCGACGCTCTCGTCGAGGTGCGCGATGCGCTCGGCGACGACACGACCGTGCTCGTCGACAGCGGTATCCGCGGCGGGGCCGACGTGGTCAAGGCGATGGCGCTCGGCGCCGACGCGGTCCTGCTCGGCAGGCCGTACGTCTGGGGCCTCGCGGTCGGCGGGCAGGAGGGTGTCGAGGTCGTGATCCGGCAGCTCCTGGCCGAGACCGACCTCACGCTCGCCCTCGCGGGCGGCACAGCGATCCGTGACCTCGACCGAAGCGCGCTCTCGACCGTAGAGTAGGGCCGTGGATCTCCGCGACACGCGCGAGGAAGCCGCCTTTCGCGCCGAGGTGCGCGGGTGGCTCGAGGCGAACTTCCCGACCGCGCTCTCCGGCCCCCGGTCGAGCGAAGAGGAGTACGCCCGTGCCTGGCACGACTGGAGCCGCAAGCTCGCCGACGCCGGCTACGCCGGGCTGACCTGGCCGAAGGAGTACGGCGGCAGCGGCGCGCCCTACCCGCACCAGGCGATCTTCCTCGAGGAGACGGCGCGAGCCGAGGCGCCGCAGCACATGAACGTGATCGGGCTCGGGATGGCCGGGCCGACGATCATCGCTCACGGCACCGACGAGCAGAAGGCGCGCTACCTGCCGAAGATCCTCACGGCCGAGGAGATCTGGTGCCAGGGCTTCTCCGAGCCGGGTGCAGGGTCAGACCTCGCCTCGGCGCGGACGAGCGCCCGGCTCGAAGGCGACCATTTCGTCGTCGACGGCCAGAAGGTCTGGTCGTCGTTCGCGCACGTCGCCGACTGGTGCATCCTCGTCACGCGCAGCGACCCCGAGTCGGAGAAGCACGCGGGGCTCACGTACATGCTCGTCGACATGCACTCGCCGGGCGTCGAGGTGCGGCCGCTGCGGCAGATCACCGGCGAGGCGGAGTTCAACGAGATCTTCTTCACCGGCGTCGAGGTCCCGGCCGAAAACGTGCTCGGCGAGGTCGGCCAGGGCTGGGGCGTCGCGATGACGACGCTGCTCCACGAGCGCGCCACGCTCGGGTTCGCGCTGACCGCGATGCTCGAGGTGAACGTGCGCAAGCTCGTCACGCTCGCCCGCGAGCGTGGCGTCGACGATCCGGTTCTCCGGGACCGGGTCGCGCACGAGTGGATCGAGCAGCGCGCGCTGCGGCTGACGAACTACCGGGCGCTGACGATGCTGATGAAGACCGGCATGCCCGGCCCCGAGGGATCCGTCTCCAAGCTCACGTGGTCGGAGTCGAACCAGCGGTTGACGAAGCTCGCGCTCGAGATCCTCGGCCCCGACGCGCAGCTCTGGAACGGTGACGGACACGGCTACTGGCAGTACCAGCAGCTCCGGAGCCGGGGCAACACGATCGAGGCCGGCACGTCGGAGATCCTCCGCAACATCATCGCCGAGCGCGTGCTCGGCCTCCCGAGGAGCAGGTAGTGGACTTCGCGTTCTCGGACGAGCAGGAGCAGCTCCGCCGCGAAGCGCGGGCGTTTCTCGCCGATCGCTATCCCGCGGAGCGCGTTGCCGGGCTCGCCGACTCGACCGAGGGCTGGGATCCGGCGTCCTGGCAGGAGCTCGCCGAGCTCGGCTGGATCGGCGTCTCGGTGCCCGAGGAGGCGGGAGGCGCGGGCCTGGGCTTCCTCGAGGAAGCCGTGCTGTTCGAGGAGCTCGGCCGGGCTCTCTACCCGGGGCCGTACTTCTCGACCGTCGCGCTCGCGCTGCCCGAGCTCCCGGCCGGGCTGCAGCGCGACGTGGTCGAGGGCAAGACCCGCTGGTCGGCTGCACTTGAGCCAGCATCGCCAGGCGCGTCGCTCGTCCCCGACCTCGCGCTCGTCGACCGCGTGCTCGTCGAGCGCGACGGCAAGCTCGTCGCCGTGCCCGCCGAGGGCGAGTCGCTGGACACGATGGACTCGACGCGGCGGTTCGGGCGGCTCGCGGCGGCCGGGGACGCGGAGGAGATCGGCGACACGTCGGCGCTCGCGCGGATGCGCACCCGCGCGTTCGCCGCGCTGGCGCTCGAGGCGGTCGGGATGTCGCAGCGCGCGCTCGAGCTCTCGGTCGAGTACGCGAAGACGCGCGAGCAGTTCGGCAAGCCGATCGGCATCTACCAGGCCGTCTCGCACCGCCTCGCCGACAGCTACGCGCTCACCGAGCTCGCTCGCTCGCTCGCCTACTGGGCCGCCTGGTGCGTGGCCGAGCAGGACGACGAGGCACCCGTCGCCGCGGCCGCGGCCAAGGCCTACGCGGGCGACGTCGCCGTGACGGTCTGCGAGTACTCGATCCAGGCGCACGGCGGCATCGGCTTCACCTGGGAGCACCCGCTCCACCGCTTCTACAAGCGCGCGCAGTGGATCCAGGGCTACGGCGGCTACCCGGCCGTGCAGCGCGCCGAGGTCGCCGCGGCAATTCTTGGCTGAGCGCTCCGTCCTCGTCACGGGCGCGTCCTCCGGGATCGGCGCCGCGTGTGCGGAGCGACTTGCGCACGGCGGCTGGCGGGTGTTCGCGGGGGTTCGGGCCGAGGGTGCGGCGCCCCCGGGGACGACGGAGCTGCTCCTCGACGTCACCGACGCCGGCTCGATCGAACGCGCAGCGGCCGCCGTCGGCGGTCGGCTCGACGGCCTCGTCAACAACGCGGGCATCGGGATCGCCGGGCCTCTCGAGCACATGCCGCTCGAGGTGTTCCGCCACCAGCTCGAGGTCAATCTGACGAGTCAGCTCGCCGTCACGCAGGCCTGTCTTCCGGCGCTGCGAACGGCGCGCGGGCGCGTCGTCCTGATGGGCTCGATCTCCGGACGGAGCGCGCTGCCGTTCATGGGCGCCTACGCGGTCACGAAGTTCGGCCTCGAGGCTCTCGCCGACGCGCTCCGTCTCGAGCTCGCGCCCGACGGGATCGCGGTCTCGATCGTCGAGCCGGGAACGATCGCGACGGCGATCTGGACGAAGCCGCAGCCGATCGCAGACACGCTCGCTCCGGAAGCGCTCGAGCGCTACGGGAGCCGGATGGCGAAGTTCAGGTCACTGGCCGAGGCGCGCTCGAAGAAGGCCGCGCCGGCAGACTCGGTTGCCCGTGCGGTCGAGCACGCGCTGGCGGAGGAGCACCCGCGCACGCGCTACCTCGTCGGACGGGACGCCCATATCCGCGCAACGCTCGAGCGCCTTCCGGACCGCCTCCGCGACCGCGTGATCCGACGCGCGTTGCTCGGCGGCTAGGAGGGCCGTACAGTTTCCGGCATGCGCGGCCAGATGATGGACTACCAGCTGACGCTGCCGACGCTGATGCGGCGCGCCGAGGCGTACTTCCCCGGGAAGGAGATCGTCACCCGGCGGGCCGACGGCAGCTTCCACCGCACGAACTACCGCGAGGTGATGCGCCGCTCGAAGCAGCTCGCCGTCGCGCTCGACGGGCTCGGGCTCGAGCGCGGCGACCGCGTCGCGACCCTTTGCTGGAACCACTCGCAGCACATGGAGTGCTACTTCGGCATCCCGTGCGGCGGCTACGTGCTCCACACGCTGAACATCCGCCTGCACGCGACCGACCTCGCGTACATCGCCTCGCACGCCGGCGACCGCGTCGTCGTCGTCGACGAGATGCTCGTGCCGCTGCTCGAGCAGTTCGTCGGTGAGACGCCGATCGAGCACGTCTTCGTGGTCGAGTCGAGCTACGAGGACCTCCTGGCGGGCGCGTCCGCCGACGACTGGCGCGACCCGGAGCTGGACGAGAACGATGCGGCGGCCATGTGCTACACGAGCGGCACCACCGGCCGGCCGAAGGGCGTCGTGTACTCGCACCGCTCGACAGTGCTGCACACATTCGGCGTCTCGTCCGGCGCGCCGCTCGACCGGTCGCTGGGCGAGTCGGACACGTTCCTTCCGGTCGTACCGATGTTCCACGCAAACGCCTGGGGCTACCCGTACCTGGCCGCGATGCTGGGCTCGAAGATCGTCTACCCGGGGCCGCTCATGGATCCGCACAGCCTGCTCGAGGCGTTCGAGCAGGAGAAGGTGACGTGGGCTGCGGGGGTGCCGACGATCTGGATGGGCATCCTCAACGTGCTGGACGCGGAGCCCGGCCGATACGACCTCTCGCACATGAAAGGGATGCTCGTCGGCGGCTCGGCCGCCCCGCGGGCGATGATCGCCGCCTTCAAGCAGCGGCACGGCCTCGACATCTGCCACGGCTGGGGCATGACCGAGACGTCGCCGGTCGCGTCGACCACCGACCTCCCGGGCGACCTCCGGCAGGCAGACGACGAGATGAAGTTCGACTACATCGCGCTCCAGGGCATCCCGCTGCCGTTCGTCGAGGTGCGCGCACGCGACGTCGACGGGCAGCTGATCCCCTGGGACGGCGAGGCGATGGGCGAGCTCGAGTGCCGCGGGCCCTGGATCGCAGCGTCCTACTACGACACGCCCGAGCAGGCCGATCGCTGGACGGCAGACGGCTGGTTCTGCACCGGCGACATCGTCTCGATCGACGAGCGCGGCTTCATCGCGATCAAGGACCGCTCGAAGGACGTGATCAAGTCGGGCGGCGAGTGGATCTCCTCCGTCGAGCTCGAGAACGCGCTGATGGGCCATCCGGCCGTGGCCGAGGCGGCGGTGATCGGCGTTCCGGACGAGAAATGGACAGAACGGCCGCTCGCGGTGGTCGTGCTCAGGCCGGGCGCGGAGGCGACGGCGGACGAGCTCCGCGGGCACCTCGCCGGCGGCTTCGCGAAGTTCTGCCTGCCGGACAGCTTCGAGTTCGTCGACGAGATCCCGAAGACAGCCGTCGGCAAGTTCCGCAAGACGGCGCTCCGCGAGATGTTCGTGAAGTCTCCGGCCGAAGCCAAGTAACAACTTGTTACTTGGCTAGCTGAAGCGCCAGGTTCCGCCGGCGGCGAACTCCTTCAGGATCCGCCGGCTGACGACCATGCGATGCACCTCGTCGGGGCCGTCGTAGATGCGGGCGGCGCGGGCCTGCTGCCACATGGCGGCCAGCGGCGTGCGGTCGGTGAGCCCGAGCCCGCCGTGGACCTGGATCGCGCGGTCGATCACCTCGTTCAGGACGCGGGCGGCGAAGAACTTGACGAGCGAGATCTCGACGCGCGCCTCGTCGCCCTGGTCGATCTTGTGCGCTGCGTCGAGCGTCAGCAGGCGGCAGGCCTGGATGTCGGCGGCCGAGTCCGCGATCCAGTTCTGGACCGTCTGCTTGTCGGCGAGCAGGCCGCCGAAGACCTCGCGCTCGAGCGCGCGCGAGCACATCAGCTCGAAGGCGCGCTGCATCTGTCCGAGCCAGCGCATGACGTGGTGGATCCGCCCCGGGCCGAGGCGCTTCTGGGCGATCCGAAAGCCGTCGCCGCGCTCGCCGAGGAGGTTGCCCGCCGGAACGCGCACGCCCGCGTAGTTGACCTCGCAATGGGTCGTCCAGCCGTGTCCGCGATGGCCCATGACCGGCACCGGCTCGACCGCGATCCCCGGCGCGTCGGCCGGGACGAGGACCTGGCTCATGCGCCGGTGCGGCTCGGCGTCCGGCTCGGTGACCGCCATGACGATCCCGAACCCCGCTCCCTCGGCGCCGGACGAGAACCACTTGTGCCCGTCGATCACCCACTCGTCGCCGTCGAGCACGGCCGTCGTCCTCAGGCCGGTCGGGTCGGCGCCGGACACGTCCGGCTCGGTCATCGAGAAGAACGACCGCGTGTCGCCGGCGACGAGCGGCGCCAGGAAGCGCTCCTTCTGCTCGTCGGTGCCGAAGAGGTGGAGGATCTCGCCGTTGCCGGCGTCCGGCGCCTGGCAGTTGAAGACGAGCTGGCCCCAGACGCAGCGGCCGATCTCCTCGTTCAGGTGCGCGTAGGCGAGGAAGCCGCGGCCGGTTCCGCCTGCCTCGGGCGGCAGGTGCGGCGCCCAGAGCCCTTCCGCCTTGGCGCGGGCGCGAAGGTCGGTGAGGAGCGCGGCTGCCTCGTCGTCCTCGCGGGCCAGCGCCGCCTCGTTCGGGTAGACGTGTGCGTCCATGAAGGCGCGGTACGACGCCTTGAGCCCGTCGATCTCGCCGACCACGAGGGTGTCCGCGATCGCCATCGCCGTTTAGCATCGCACAGGTCATGGCCCACGACCGCCCGACCGCTGCCGAGCTCGTCGAGGCGACGCGCGAGTTCCTCGAGAGCGAGATCCTCCCGACGCTGACCGACCAGCGGCTCCGCTTCCGGACGCTCGTCGCGATCAACGCGCTCGGGATCGCACAACGCGACCTCGAGTCCGGGGAGGAGACGCTCTCACGCGAGCAGCTCGAGGAGCTGGCGCAGCAGATTCGATCGGGGGACATCCCCGACGGCACGCTCGAGCTCCTCCGCGAGCACGTCGCGGCGAAGCTCCGTGTCGCGAACCCGCGCTACCTCGAGCGCTACTGAGCTTCGATGCGCTCGAGGAACGTCGTCGACGAGCGCGTTGAACTCTTCGGGCGACTCGAGGTGGGCGACGTGCCCCCGCCCGGCGAGGACGACGAGCTCCGCACCCGGGATCCGCCGCGCGAGCAGTTGCCCGTTCGAGAGCGGCACGACGCGGTCGGCGTCGCCGTGGACGACCAGCACCGGGACACCGATCTGCTCCACCGGAGCGCCGTCCTGCAGGAAGCGGCCCGCGGCGGCGAACTGCGCCTGCCAGCACTCGGGCGGCGTCGGGTGCTCGAGTCGGGCGGCGACCAGCTCCTCGTAGCGCTCCGGGTGCGCCTCGCTCCAGCCCGGTGAGAAGGAGAGGTGCATCGTCTGCCGCACGAACTCCGGCGGCGGGAGCTGCGAGCTCTCGAGCCAGGCCTCCAGGGTCTCGGCCGGGATCGGCGCGTGCTCGGGGCCGCCCGGTCCGCCGCCGGCGAGCACGAGTGACCGCACCCGCTCGGGCGCCCGCAGCGCCATGACCTGCGCGACGAACGTGCCCATCGACATGCCGAGCACGTGCGCGGACGCGATCCCGAGCGCGTCGAGGACGGCGACGGCGTCGTCCGCGAACTGCTCCATCGAGAACGGCCCGGGCTCGAGCGACGAGCGGCCCGTACCGCGGTTGTCGAACGCGATCGTCCGCCGCCGCTCGCCGAAGGCGGGCAGCTGGTAGCGCCACGACCACATCGAATAGCCGAGGCCTGCGATCAGGAGCAGCGGCGTCCGGCCCTCACCGTGCTCCTCGACATAGAGGTGGCCGCCAACGACCTCTAGCGGCATCACCTTCGGCCCGGCCGTCACGAATCAGTCGAGCGAGAGACTTGGCCGCCGATGCCGGCTTGGCCGGCGTCGGCCACTACGGCTGTCCTCGGCAGTCCAAGGAGGGGGCACACGGGGGAACCATGGGTTCACCCGTGTCTCTCGACGATCATGGCCATGCCCTGGCCGCCGCCGACGCACATCGTCTCGAGGCCGATCGTCCCGTCCGAGGTCTCGAGGTCGTTGAGGAGCGTGCACATGATCCGTGCGCCGGTCATGCCGTAGGGGTGGCCGAGCGCGATCGCTCCGCCGTGCGGGTTGAGCTGCTCGGAGAACGGGTCGATGCCGAGCTCCCGGCACACCGGCAGCACCTGCGCTGCGAACGCCTCGTTCAGCTCGACGACGTCGACGTCGTCGATGGTCATGCCCGCCTGCTGCAGCACCTTGCGCACGGCCTCGATCGGGCCGACGCCCATGAGCTCCGGGTCGACGCCGGACACCGCGGAGGCGATGATCCGCGCACGCGGCGTGACGCCGAGCGACTTCGCCTTCTCCTCGCTGAGCACGACGACCGCCGCCGCCCCGTCGTTCAGCGGGCACGCGTTCCCGGCCGTGACCTTGCCCCCCGGGAGGAACGCCGGCTCCAGCGCCGACAGCGACTCGAGGGACGAGTCGGGCCGCGGGCCGTCGTCGCGGGAGACGACCGAGCCGTCCTCCTTCGGGTAGGGCGTCAGCTCGCGGTCGAAGAAGCCGTCCTGCTGCGCCGCCACCGCGCGTTCCTGCGAGCGCTGCGCGTACCGATCCATCTCGTCACGCTCGACGCCCCAGCGCTCGGCCACGTTCTCCGCAGTCATGCCCATGGGGATGTAGACGTTCGTCAGCGAGTCCGGCCCGCCCGCCAGCTTCGGGTGCAGCTCCTCGGCCGTCTTCGGGTAACCGGACACCTGGGTGATCGACTCGACCCCCGCGGACACGTAGGCGTCCCCCTCACCCGCCTTGATCGCGTGGAAGGCCATGCGGATCGTCTGCAGGCTGGAGGCGCAGAAGCGGTTCACCGTCGTACCGGGCACCGTGTCGGGGAGCCCGGCGAGCAGCGCCACCCGGCGGCCGAGGTTCATGCCCTGCCGCTCCTCGGGCATGCCGCAGCCGACCATCACGTCGACGACGTCGGCGCCGTCGAGCCCGGGCACCTTGTCGAGCGCGGTCCGCACCGCAAACGCAGGCCATGTCCTCGGGCCGCACGTCCGCGAGCGAGCCCTTGCGGGCGCGGCCGATCGGCGTGCGGGCCGTCGAGACGATCACTGCTTCGGCCATGGCCTCTCTCCCTTCAGCGGACGGGGCCGGCGATCACCGGCCCCGTCCAGACTAGTCGCGCGCGAGGTGCTAGCGCGCGTTGTTGTAGAGCCTGCCGAACGGCTGCCCGAAGCCGAGGCCTGCCACCCCGCCGCTGTGGTAGCGGACGAGGACCTGCTGCTCGACCGGGAACCAGTCGGTCGCCGACGTCTTCTCCGCGATCCCCTTGTAGAGGAACGGATTCGCCCGGGTGTTCAGGCTCGTCAGCGCCTTCATCAGCCCGGCACGCGTTGGCGGGTTGCCGGCCGCCTTCAGCGCCTGCACCATCGTCCAGCCGGATGCCAGCCCGTAGATGTTGTTGAGGTTGAAGATCGGCGCCTGGCCTCCGTAGAGGTCGAGGATCTGCTTCGCGAGCTTCGCCCCCGGCAGCGTCGCCTGGTTGGCGTTGTTCGGGTCGAGCACGTAGTCGGTCGAGATCGCTCCCTCCACGTTCGCGCCTGCACTTGGCGGCAGCCGAGAGGAACGATCTCCGCGGACGACACGTTGTTGACGAACTCGATCGGGTGCCAGCCGATCTTGGTCGCGATCACGAGCGACTGGATCGTCGCGCGCGGGCGTCGAGAAGAGCACGAACGTGTTCGCCCCGGCGGACTTGAGCGCGATCACCTGCTGCTGCGGCGGGCCGCCGGTCACGTCGTACGACTGGGTCGAGACGATCTTCGACGTCCCCGAGCCGAGACCGGCCTTGAACGCGTTCAGGTAGTTCTGGCCGTACGCGTCGTTCTGGTAGAGGACGCCGATCTTCGCCTGCGGCACCTTCGCCTGGATGAACTTGGCGTAGATCTTCGCCTCGCCCGGGTAGTCGGGCTGCCAGCCGATCGTCCACGGGTACTTCTTGTAGTCCGTGCCCCAGTACGAGTCGCCGGTCGCGACCAGCACCTGCGGCACCTTCTTGCCGTTCAGGTACTGGCGCACCGCCAGCACCGGCGCGGTGCCGAGGCTGCCGTAGTCGGCGAAGACCTTGGTCTGCTCGACGAGCTTCTGCGTCAGCGGCACCGTCTTCGACGGGTCGTACGCGTCGTCGTAGGCGACGAACTGGATCTTCCGCCCGTTCACGCCGCCGTGCGCGTTCACGTAGAGGAAGTAGGCGCGCTCCGCCTTCGGGATGGCGGAGTAGGCCGCCGCGACGCCGGTGAACGGGAACGTGCCTCCGATGACAATCGTCTTGGCCGTCACGCCCGGGTCGAGCTTCTGGGCGCCGGTCGCGGACGTTGCGACCGCAGCCAGGCCCACCGCGATGACGAAGGCCAGGAAACCGAGCTTCAAGCGCATCTTCTTGCCCTCCTCCTTCTGGTTCCGATCGGAAACGATCTGGAGCCGTCCGACGATGATTATCGCTCGTCCGTCGCCGGGATTCCAGGGCCATCTGCCCGCTGCGGCGGAAGCCGCCGCCCGATCCGCTGCAGGAGCCCGGCGAAGCCGTTCGGCAGCAGCAGGATCACGAGGATCACGACCAGGCCGAAAGCGACGTCCTGGCCGTGAATCGAGCCGACCACGGGGGCGCTCGAGGAGATGTTCGGGAGCAGCGCGACGAACGCCGCGCCGACGATCACGCCCCAGAGCGAGCCGAGCCCGGCGACGGCGACGCCGATCAGGAGGTACAGCGACAGGCCGACCGAGAACTCGTCCGGCTGGGCGTAGCCGTTCGTCGCCAGCACGAACAGCGATCCGGCCACGCCTGCGAAGCCGGCCGAGACGCCGAACGCGAGCGTCTTGTAGACGACGAGGCTGACGCCCGAGGAGGCGGCCGCGACCTCGCTGTCCCGCACTGCCCGGAAGGCACGGCCGGTGCGGCCGCGGAGCACGAGCCAGGCGAGCGACGAACATGACCGCCGCGCAGCGCCCAGCTGACGCCGTACAGCCACAGGTAGCCGACGGTCCCGTTCACCTGGATCCCGTTGCGCGCGCCCGTGAAGTGCGAGAACTTGAGGATCAGCTGCGGGATCGAGACCGCGAACGCCAGCGTGGCGAGCGCCAGGTAGACGCCGGACAGCCTCGACGCCGGCAGGCCGAGCGCGACGCCCCAGACGAACGCGATCGCGAAGGCCAGCGGGATCGTCGCGATCAGGTTCGTGTGATGGTCCTGCGACATGATCGCCGTCGTGTAGCCGCCGATCGCCATGAAGGCGCCGTGGCCGATCGAGATCTGGCCCGTGTAGCCGGTGAGGATGTTGAGCCCGAGGATGGCGATGAAGTAGAGCGCCACCTTCGACGCCAGCACCTGGTTGTAGCCGCTGAGCGTGAACGGCAAGAGGGCGAGCACGACCGCCGCCACGGCGCACGCGACGATCCCTGCGCGCGACCCTGCTCAAACCTTCCTCACCGCCGCTCGGCCGAAGAGGCCGGAGGGCTTGACCAGCAGGACGACGAGCAGGACGCCGAAGGCGACCGGAAGGCGCAGCGCCGAGTCGCTGAGGTACCCGCCGTACTGCCCGATCAGGTTGAGGAAGATTCCGAGCGCGATGCCGGCGACGACCGAGCCCATCGGGCTCTCGAGCCCGCCGAGCACCGCCGCCGCGAACGCGTAGATCAGGATCGTCTGCATCATCGTCGGGGAGAGGAACTGCGTCGGCTCGGTCATCAGCCCGGCGACAGCGCCGAGCACCGTCGCGAAGCCCCAGCCGAGCGCGAGCATCCAGTTGACGCGGACGCCGACGAGCCGGGCGGCCGCGGGCCGGAGCGCCGAGGCGCGCATCGCCAGCCCGAGCTTCGTGAACTGGAAGAAGATCCAGAGCGCGACGACGGTGCCGAGCGTGACCGCGATCGTTCCCAGATCGGTGAGCGAGACGGCGACGCCGCCGACGCGGTACACGGCGCCTCCGAACGGGGCCGGCATGAACTTGATGTCACCGCCCCAGATCCAGAGCACGATCGCCGTCGATCAGCGAGAAGAGGCCGATCGTGACGATCACGACCGCGACCACGGACTTCTGCTGCACCGGCCGGATCAGGGTCTGCTGCACACCGACGCCGAACACGAAGGCGATCCCGAGCGTCGCGAAGAACGCCTCCCAGTACGAGAAGCCCCAGAGCGTGAGCTGGTAGGCGATGTACGTGGTGAACATCGCCATCTCGCCCTGCGCGAAGTTGATCACCTCGGTCGCGCGGTAGATGAGGACGAGCGCGAGCGCGAGGCTGGCGAAGACGCTTCCCAGTGCGACGCCCTGGACCGTCAGCTCGGCGAACTGGCTCGAGAGCAGCGAGCCGATCAGCAGGAAGATGCAGCCCGCGACGAGGAACGCGACCACGGTCGGCGAGGCGCCCGTGCTGATCCGCCTGGACCCGACGTCCCGCACACCGAGGCGACCGAAGAGCTCGTAGACGCTCAATAGCCCAGGTAGCTCCGCCGGACGGACTCGTGCTCCTGCAGTTCCTTGCTCGGGCCGTGCAGTGCGACCGTCCCCACCTCGAGCACGTACGCGGTCGACGCGGCCTGCAGGGCGATGTGCGCGTTCTGCTCGACGACGAGCACGGTCATGCCCTCCTCGTTCAGCTCCCTGACGATGCGGAAGATCTCCGAGACGATGATCGGCGCCAGGCCGAGCGAGGGCTCGTCGAGGAGGAGGAGCCGCGGCCGCTGCATGAACGCCTTGGCGAGCGCGAGCATCTGCTGCTCGCCGCCGCTCAGCGACCCCGCCTGCTCGTTGCGGCGGCGGCCGAGCCAGGGGAAGTACGAGTAGACGCGCTCGAGGTCGGCCTTCGGCGAGCCCTTGCGCGTGTAGGCGCCGAGCTTGAGGTTCTCGACGATCGCCAGCTCCGGGAACAGGCCGCGACCCTCCGGGACGTGCGCGATCCCGAGCGCGGCGGTGCTCTCCGGCCCGAGCCGCCCCAGCGAGCGGCCGGCGAAGCGGATCTCGCCGCTCCGCCTGACGGTGTTCGAGATCGCCCGCAGGGTCGTCGTCTTGCCAGCGCCGTTGGCGCCGAGCACGGTGGCGATCTCCCCCTCCTCGACCGAGAGCGAGACGCCGTGCAGGGCCTTCACCTGCCCGTAGCTCGCGACCACGTCGTGCAGCTCCAGGAGGGGTGCCACTACGCCGCCGGCTCCTCGAGCTCGCCGCCGAGGTAGGCCTCGATCACCTCGGGGTTCTTCTGGATCTCTTCGGGCGGGCCGTCCGCGATCGTACGCCCGAAGTTGAGGACGTGGACGTGGTCGGAGAGCTGCATGACGAGGCCCATGTGGTGCTCCACGAGCAGGACGGTCAGGCCGAGCTCTCCGCGGAGCCGGCGCATGAGGTCGGCGAGCTCTCCCACCTCCGAATGGTTGAGCCCTCCGGCCGGCTCGTCGAGGAGCAGGAGGCGCGGCCGGCAGACGAGCGCGCGCGCCAGCTCGACCCGCTTCTGCGTCCCGAACGGGAGCCCGGATGCGGGACGGTCGGCCAGGCTCGCGATGTCGACGCGGCCGAGCGCCTCCCGGGCTCGCGCGCGAACCGAGCGCTCCCGTTCGAAGCGCGAGCCTGCATGCGCGCCGACGAGCACGTTCTCGAGCACGGTCATCGTCCCGAACAGCTCGACGTTCTGGAACGTCCGCGTGATGCCGTGCCTGATCACGCGGCTCGGCGGCGTGCGCAGGAGCGACTTGCCGTCGAGCAGCACGTCGCCCGCGTCCAGGTCGTACAGGCGCGTGATCACGTTGAACGTCGTCGTCTTGCCGGCGCCGTTCGGGCCGATCAGCCCGGCCGTCGTGCCCTGCTCGACGTCGAACGAGACGTCCTCCAGCGCGGTGATGCCGCCGAAGCGAAGAGTGATGTCCCGTACCGAGAGCAGGCTCATCGGTCGGACAACCCTAAGGAATCGTCACGCGCCGTGCTTCCGCGCCGATCAGCGATGGTCGTCGCGCCTGTGGATGAGAAGTCACACTTTTGCTCCTCGATCCGCTTGACAAAATCGGTGTCTGACACCGCAGGTAGGACTGGTCGGCGGAGCGCACGTCCTCTGGGACCGGTCAGGCGACTTCTGGCCGCGACCCGAGAGGACGTGCTCAGGAGACGAGGATGACCTGGGTGCAGCGGGAACCGGCGATGGCCGAGCCGGCGGCGTCCGTGATCTCGGCCGCGCAGAAGACGAGGCGCTTCGTGCGGTGGACGACCCGGCCCTCGGCGCGCAGGAGCCCCGGCCTCGCCGAGCGGTAGAAGTCGACGCTCAGGTTGCCCGTGAGAAAGTGCTCGTGCTCCTCCATCAGCGTCCAGCATGCGCCGCCCATGGCCGTGTCGAGCAGCGTCGCGACCAGGCCGCCGTGGACTCGGTAATCGTCGCCGAAGAGGAAGCAGAGCTCCTCGGGCGCGTCCCACTCGATCACGGCGCGTCCCTCCTCCCAGCCGGCGTTGCGGTAGCCGAGCGTCGTCCAGACGTGGGGATCGGGGAGCTTCTGCGTCCCCCAGGGGTGGTTCCGAGATGTCCGGATACCGTCGGCCAAGCCGCCAGAGTCTAGACTCGGCTGCGCATGCCAGATCTGAGCGGAAAGGTCGCGATCGTCACCGGCGCCGGGCGCGGCATCGGCCGCGAGCACGCGCTCGCGCTTGCGGCTGCCGGGGCGAAGGTCGTCGTGAACGACCTGGGCGGCTCGCTCGCGGGCGAGGGGGCCGATCAGGCGCCCGCCGCGCAGGTTGTCGCGGAGATCGAGGCGCTCGGCGGCGAGGCGGTCGCGAACGCGGAGAACGTCGCCGACTTCGCGGGCGCCGAGCGGATGGTGAAGCACGCGATCGACGCGCTCGGCGGGCTCGACATCCTCGTCAACAACGCCGGGATCATCCGCGACCGGATGCTCGTCAACATGGACGAGGCCGAATGGGACGCCGTGATCGACGTCCACCTCAAGGGTCACTTCGCGCCGACCCGACACGCCGCCGCGTACTGGCGCGAGCGCTCGAAGGCGGGGGACACCGTTCGCGCCCGCGTGATCAACACGTCCAGCCCCTCCGGCGTCTTCGGCAACGTCGGCCAGGCGAACTACGGCTCGGCCAAGGCCGGGATCGCCGCCATGACGCTGATCGCCGCGCAGGAGCTGGGTCGCTACGGCGTCACCGTCAACTGCATCGCGCCGAACGCGCGCACGCGCATGACCGAGCAGGCCTTCGGGGAGATCGCCGCGCCGGAGGACGGCTTCGACCCGATGGACCCGGGCAACATGGCGCCGGTCGTCGTCGCGCTCTGCGCGGACGAGGCGCAGGACATCACGGGCCAGGTCCTGTTCGTCTACGGCGGCTCCGTCAACGTCCTGCAGGGCTGGAGCCCCGGCGAGCTCTTCGCCCGCGACGGCAAGTGGGACGCCGACGAGCTCCTCGCCGAGCTCCGCGGCCGCTACCCGAACGGCGCGCAGCCGCCGAACATGATGGCCGCGATGATGAGTGCCGGCGGCCAGTCGCTGAGCGCCACGCAATGACCGGGATCACCCTCGCGGAGCTGGCCGGAAGCGGCGAGCGCGACTTCGGCGCCAGCAAGTGGGTCACGGTCGACCAGCAGCACATCGACCTCTTCGCCGATGCGACCGGCGACCACCAGTGGATCCACGTCGACCCCGAGGCCGCCAAGGCAGGCCCGTTCGGCGGCACGATCGCGCACGGCTACCTGTCGCTGTCGCTCCTGCCCGTGCTGCTCTCGGACGTGATCGAGGTCTCGGACCAGAGGATGGGCGTGAACTACGGGATCGACCGCGTGCGATTCACCGCTCCGGTGCCCTCGGGCTCCGACGTGCGCGCGCACGCCAAGCTGATCTCGGCCGAGCCCAAGGGCGACGGGATCCTCTACAAGGTCGGCGTCGAGATCGAGATCAAGGGCCAGGAGAAGCCGGCGATGGTCGGCGAGGTGCTCTTCCTCGCGTTCGGCGGTGAGCCCGAGGCGGAACCGCAGACGAAGGAGGCGAACGTGACGGACGGTGCGGGTCTCGAAGAGATCTTCCAGGGGATGCAGGAGCGCTTCCAGCCCGACAAGGCCGCGGGCGTCGATGCCACGATCCAGTGGCTGATCACGGACGGCGGCGAGGAGAAGCCGTACGCGATCACGATCAAGGACGGCGCGTTCTCGTGGGAGCAGGGCCAGGTGGAGAATCCGACGGTCACGCTCTCGACCGACAGCGAGTCGTTCGTCGCGCTGATGACCGGCAAGGCGCAGGGGCCGACGCTGTACATGAGCGGCAAGCTCCGCATCCAGGGCGATCTGATGCTCGCCCAGCGGATGACCCAGTTCTTCGCGTAGGGGTAGTGCTGCCGGACGAGGACGCGGTCCTCGGGAAGCTGCTCGCGTGGTGCGGGGCGGAGGCGAGGATCCGCGCCGTGATCCTGACGAGCTCGCGGGCCACGCCGGACCGGCGGGCCGACCTGCTCTCCGACTACGACGTGATCCTTGCCGTCCAGGACCCGGCAGTGTTCGCCGGCGAGGACGGCTGGGTCTCGCAGTACGGCCCGCCTGCGGCGCGATGGGGCGACGAGAGCGAGCTGCTCGGGCTGCCCACGTCCTTTCGGGGCGTCGTCTACGCGGACGGCGTGAAGATCGACTACACGATCTGGCCGGAGGAGATGCTCCAGCGGGTGTCTGCTGCGGACGCGTTGCCCGAGGGCCTGGACCTGGGCTACCGCGTGCTGCTCGACAAGGACGGCCGCACGTCCGCGTGGCTCGCGCCGACCTACCGCGCGCACATTCCCGCCCCGCCGACCGAGGCCGCGTACCGCGCCCAGGTCGAGGAGTTCTGGTGGAGCGCCACGTACGTCGCGAAGGCGCTCTGGCGCGGGGAGGTCGTGTTCGCCAAGTTCGCGCTCGACCAGGACATGCGGCTCGGGCCGCTCCGACGCGTCCTGGAGTGGCGGATCGAGCTCGACCACGACTGGTCGCTCCGGCCGGGAGCGTACGGCCGCGGCTTCGAGCGGCTGCTCCCGCCCGAGCTCGCCGCGGAGCTCGCGGCCACCTACGTCGGCGCCGGCGTCGAGGAGAACTGGGACGCCCTGTTCGCGACCGCCGCGCTCTTCCGCCGCGTGGCGACGGAGGTCGGCGCCGCGCTCGGCCACGCGTATCCGCTCGGGGACGTCGACGAGGTCGTGACCGCCCACCTGGAGGCGGTCCGCGTGCTCCCCCGCTAGAGCCCGTTCGACGCCCTCTTGGCGGGGTCAGTCGAACGGCCTAGAGCCGCTCGACGACGGCCGCCAGGGCCTGGCCGAAGCCGATGCACATCGAGGCGATGCCGTAGCGCGCCTCTCGGCGCTCGAGCTCGTTCAACAACGTCGCGGTGATCCGCGCGCCCGTCGCGCCGAGCGGGTGGCCGAGCGAGATCCCACCGCCGTTCGGATTGACGTCGTCGATCCTGTCCTCGAGGCCCGCGTCCGCCAGGAACTGCAGCACGACGCACGCGAACGCCTCGTTCACCTCGATCACGGCCATGTCGTCCCAGCCGAGCCCCGCCTTCGCGAGCGCCCGTTCGCACGCCTGCGGATTGCCGTGGAGCATCCGATACGGGTCGACGCCGGCGAGGCCGAAGCTCAGAAAGCGGCCGCGCGGCTCGAGCCCGAGCTCGGTGGCCTTCGCCTCGCTCGCAATCAGCATCGCGGCGGCGCCGTCGACGATCTGGCTCGAGTTGCCGGCCGTCACCTTCCCGTCGGGCACGAACGCGGGCTGAAGCGAGGCCAGCTTCTCGGCCGACGTGTCGCGGCGCGGCGTCTCGTCGACCGCGAAGACGACCCCGGTGTGCGGGTTGGTGAGGTCGATCGAAACGATCTCGTCGTCGAAGCGGCCCTCGCCGATCGCGCGGATCGCGCGCTCGTGCGATGTGAGCGAGTAGTCGTCGAGCGCCTCGCGCGAGAGGTTCCATTCCTCGGCGATCACCTCGGCCGAGATGCCCTGCGGAACGATCTGCCAGCGGTCGAGCAGCTTCGGCGACAGGTCGCCGCCGTTCGACCCCATGGGGACGCGCGACATCATCTCAACCCCGGCCGCGACGACGAGGTCGAGCTGCCCCGACCAGACGGCGGCGGCGCCGTTGAAGGCCGCCTGCATCGACGACGCGCACTGCCGGTCGACGCTCGTGCCGCAGACCGTCTCGGGCCAGCCGGCGACCATGGGCACCATGCGCCCGACGTTCCAGCCCTGCTCGCCGATCTGCGTGACGCAGCCCATCTGCACGTCCTCGACCTCACCCGGGTCGAGGTCCTGCCGCGAGACGAGGCCGTTCAGCACCTGCGCACAGAGCTCGTCGCCGCGGATCGATGCGAGGCTGCCGTTGCGTTTCCCGATCGGGCTGCGAACGGCGTCGACGATCAGCGCGTCGGACTTCCACCCGGCCATACGCAGCGAGTGTAACCCCGGGCGGTCTGCTGCCCGCCCCCCGGCTGGACGGGGAGTTAATCTGCGCACGGAATGCTCTGTTCGAGCTGTGGTGCGCAGAACGCCGAGGGCAAGAAGTTCTGCACCGAGTGCGGTGCGGCGCTCGCGCTCTCGTGCGCTTCGTGTGGCGCCGCGCTTGCGGGCGACGAGAAGTTCTGCGGGGAGTGCGGAGCACCCCACGCCGCGGCGACGTCGGCGGCCCCCGCAGGTACGGCGACACGCGGAGCGCTCGCCGCGGAGCGCCGCCTCGTCTCGGTGCTCTTTGCCGACCTCGTCGGGTTCACGCCGCTCTCGGAGTCGCGTGACGCCGAAGAGGTTCGAGAGCTCCTCTCCCGGTACTTCGACATCTGCCGGCGCCTGATCGAGCTGTACGGCGGCACGGTGGAGAAGTTCATCGGCGACGCCGTGATGGCGGTCTGGGGGACGCCGACGACGACCGAGGACGATGCCGAGCGAGCGGTTCGGGCTGCGCTCGACCTGGTCGCCGCCGTCTCGGCGCTCGGGCAGGAGCTCGGCGCCGAGGAGCTCCGCGCGCGGGCCGGTGTCCTGACGGGCGAAGCCGCGGTGACGCTCGGCGCGGTCGGCGAGGGCATGGTCGCCGGCGATCTCGTGAACACCGCCTCGCGCGTGCAGTCGGTGGCCGAGCCGGGCCGTGTCTTCGTCGGCGAATCGACACGGCGTGCGACCGAGCACTCGGTCGTGTACGAGGAGGCGGGTACGTTCGAGCTCAAGGGCAAGGAGGGGCTGACGCCGCTGTGGCGCGCGGTCAGGGTGGTCTCCGGCGTGCGCGGCACGTTGAAGTCGCAGGGCCTCGAGGCACCTTTCGTGGGCAGGGACAGGGAGCTACGCCAGATCAAGGAGCTCTTCCACACCTGCGCCGAGGAGAAGAAGGCGCAGCTCGTCTCGGTGACCGGCATCGCCGGGATCGGAAAGTCGCGGCTGTCGTGGGAGTTCTACAAGTACTTCGACGGACTGGCCCAGCTCATCTACTGGCATCGCGGCCGCTGTCTCGCCTACGGCGAGGGCGTGACGTACTGGGCGCTCGCGGACATGGTGCGGATGCGCTGCCGGATCGCCGAGGACGAGCAGCCGGCCTCCGCTGCGCTGAAGCTCCGCGCGACGGTCGAGGAGCATCTGCTCGACGCCGAGGAGCGGCGCTTCGTCGAGCCTCGCCTCGCGCACCTGATCGGCCTCGGCGAGCACGAGTCCCATGACCGGCAGGACCTGTTCGCCGCCTGGCGGCTCTTCTTCGAGCGCCTCGCCGACGTGTATCCGACCGTGCTCGCGTTCGAGGACATGCAATGGGCCGACGCGTCGCTCCTGGACTTCGTCGAGTACCTGCTCGAGTGGTCCCGGAATCACCCGCTGTACGTGGTCACGCTTGCCCGGCCGGAGCTGCTCGAGCGGCGGCCGACCTGGGGCGCCGGCCATCGGAACTTCACGTCGATGTACCTCGAGCCGCTCTCGCAGCCGGCGATGGAGGAGCTCCTGACCGGCCTCGTCCCCGGCCTGCCGGCGAGCCTGTGCGAACGGATCCTCACGCGAGCCGAGGGGATTCCGCTGTACGCGGTCGAGACCGTGCGGATGCTGCTCGACCGCGGTGCGCTCGTCCAGGAGGGCGCGGTCTACCGGCCCGTCGGGACGATCGAGTCGCTCGAGGTGCCGGAGACGCTGCACGCGCTGATCGCGGCTCGCCTGGACGGCCTCTCCGCGGAGGAGCGCCTGCTCCTGCAGGACGGCGCCGTGCTCGGAAAGACCTTCACGCGCGCCGCGCTGCTCGCGCTGGCCGATTTCCAGGAGCCCGAGCTCGACGCGCTCCTGCACTCGCTCGTCCGCAAGGAGGTGCTGTCGCTCCAATCCGACCCGCGCTCGCCCGAGCACGGCCAGTACGGCTTCCTCCAGGACCTCGTCCGCCGAGTCGCGTACGAGACGCTCTCCCGCCGCGACCGCCGCGCCCGTCACCTCGCTGCGGCCGAGCATCTCTCGGCGGCGCTGACAGACGAGGAGGTGACGGAGGTCGTCGCGTCGCACCTCGTCGACGCCTACGAGCTCGACCCCGAGGCGGACGACGCGCCAGCGATCCGCGAGCGGGCCAGGCTGGCGCTCGTGAATGCCGGCGAACGCGCGGGAGCACTGGCCGCGGCGGCAGAGGCGCAGCGGTACTTCCAGCGGGCCGCCTCCCTCACCGACCAGCCGCTCGAGGGCGCCGCGCTCGAGCACAGCGCCGGCCGGATGGCTCTGCGCGCCGGCCGCATCGACGACGGGCGGGCACTCCTCGAGGACGCGCAGGCCGTCTTCGCCGCCGAGGGCGCCACGCGCCAGGCGGCGGACGCCTCGGCGCGGCTGGCCGAGATCGACTGGCGGGAGAGCCGGCCCTCGGAGGCGGTCGCGCGGCTCGAAGCGGCGATCGGCCAGCTCGCGGACGCGGAGCCCGACGAGGGCTTTGCCACGTTGGCGGGTGAGCTCGGTCGCTTCCTCGTCCTCAGCGGCAAATACGAACGGGCGGCTCCCTATCTCGAGCAATCGCTCGGGCTGGCCGAGGCGCTCGGTCTCGACGAGGTGTTCGCCCAGACGCTGACGAGCAAGTCGATTCTGTTCATGCGCCACAACCGCCTCGAGGAGGCGCGTGTCCTGCTCGAGGGGGCGCTCGGCTTCGCCATGGCTCACGACCTCCCGGCGGCGGCATCCCGCGCGCTCAACAACCTGGCCGTCGTCTTCGAGTCCCGCGACCGCTACGTCGACGCGGTCGAGACCTCGCGTCGCGGGCTCGAGCTGGCGCGCCGGGTCGGCGATCGTCTGAGTGAGGGAAACTTCCTCGCCGGTCCGATCAGCGCTGCGGTGCTCCTCGGCCGCTGGGACGACGCGCTCGCGTGGGCAGCCGAGACGGACAGCCTCGACATGAACGTCGACTACGTCCAGAACCTCCTCCTGCCGCTCGGCGAGGTGTATTGCCGCCGAGGAGAGCTGGACAGGGCCCGCGCGCATCTCGAGCAGCACGACGCGGCCCGCGACTCGGACGACGTCCAGGCGCGTGCGGGTTATCTGCTGGTCAGGTCAGGGCTGCTTCGTGCCGAAGGGAAGCTTCTCGAAGCGCTGCGGGACGCGGAAGCTGTGATCGGCCTGCAGGAAGAGATCGGGATCACGTTTCTCACGGTCAAACTCGGCTACGTGGAGGCCATGGAGGCGGCGCTTGCGCTCGGCGGCGCGGGCAGAGCACAGGAGCTCGTCCGGTTCATCGAGGCGCTGCGTCCGGGCGACCGGCCGCCGCTGCTCGAGGCGCACGCGCATCGTTTTCGCGCCCACCTGGACGACGACGGGACGGGCTTCGACGCGGCCGAGTCGGACTTCCGCCGGCTGGAGATGGCCTTCTACCTGGCGGTGACGCTGCTCGAGCACGGCGAATGGCTCGTGGGCCACGGTCGCGAAGACGAGGCCGAGCCGCTCCTCGCCGAGGCGCGGGAGACCTTCGAGCAGCTCGAAGCGCGTCCCTGGCTCGAGCGTGCGAACTCGGTCGTTCCCGAGGGCCGGGAGCCGGTTCCCGCCTAGACCGGTAGCCGGGCGAGCTTCTTGCCCGGGTTGAGCAGGCCCTTCGGGTCGAAGACCTGCTTCACCGCCTCGTGCAGTTCGAGCGCGCGCGTCGGCCACTGCTTCGCGAGCCCGCCCCGCTTGAGGTATCCGAGGCCGTGCTCGCCGGAGATCGAGCCGCCGAGGCGGACGGCGAGGTCGAACAGCTCGTGCGAGGCGGCGAACGCTCGCTCGCGCTCCTCGGGGATCTCGGGCGAGAAGAGGAAGGTCGAGTGGAGGTTGCCGTCGCCCGCGTGGCCGAAGGCGAGCCCGATCACGTCGTTGCGGCGCCCGATCGCGTACGTCTCCTCGATCGCCTCCTCGAGCCGGTCGACCGGCACGACGATGTCCTCGGAGAGCGCCAGGCCGCGTCGGGCCATGACCGCGAACGCGAGCCCTCCGCGCCAGCGCCAGAGCGCCTCGATGCCCTCGCGGTCGGCGGGTGCGTGGACGGAGACAGCGCCCTCGCCGAGGACCTCGATCAGCTCGGCCTGCATCTGCGCCGCCTCGGCGGCGGACCCGTCCGCCTCGGCGATGACCATGAAGCCGGCGTCGTCGGGCATGCCGCCGTCGAACGAGCCGCTCGCGCAGGCCAGCGTCTCGCCGTCGAGGAACTCGATCGCCGTCGCCCGGATGCCGGTCCCGATCACCCGCAGGATCGCCGCGCAGCCCGACGACACGTCGCGGTGGAACACGGCGACCGGCAGCACGACCTCCGGCGCCGGGATCAGACGCAGCCACGCCGCGGTGACGATCCCGAGCGTGCCCTCGGAGCCGATCAGCAGGCTCTTCACGTCGTAGCCCGCGACATCCTTGCGGATCGGCCCGCCGACCGTGATCACGTCGCCCGGCGCGACGACCGCCTCGAGCCCGGTCACCCACGTGCCGGTGGCGCCGTACTTGTACGCGTGAGGCCCGGCGGCGTTGGTCGCGATGTTGCCGCCGATCTGCGACTGCTCGGATGCGCCCGGGTCGGGAGCGAACATCAGCCCGTTGTCCCGCGCGAGCGACTGGACGTGCCCTGTCTTGACGCCTGCCTCGACGTGCATCCGCCAGAGCAGCGGGTCGAACCGGCGCACGCGGGCGAGCCGGTCGAGTGCGAGGACGATCCCGCCGTTGAGCGGCACGCACCCGCCGGCCGCTCCGGTGCCGCCGCCGCGCGGCGTGATCGGCACGTCGTGCTCGTAGCACCAGGCGACGACGGCCGCGACCTCGTCCGCGCTCGCCGGCAGCACGACTGCCTCGGCGTTGCCCCGGAGGCCCGTGATGTCCGTCGAGTAGTTGCCCGTCTCGGACAGGACGGCCTCGTCGCCCACGATCGCGCGCAGCTCTCTCTCCACGGCGTAGAGTCTCGCGCATGACGCACGCGTTCGGCTCGCTCGACGAGCTCGGCGACGGCTACGGCTTCCGGAAAGTGCGCGCCCCGCTCGGCGTGACGGCCTTCGGCGTCAACGCGCTCGTGATGCCGCCGGGCGCCGAGGGCATCCACCACTACCACGACACGCAGGACGAGCTCTACTTCGTCCATCAGGGGCGGGCGCGGTTCGAGGTCGACGGCGAGGTGCGCGAGCTCGGGCCGGGCGGGCTCTGCCACGTCGAGTCGACGGCGCCGAGGAGGTTCTCGAACGTCGGCGAAGACGACCTCGTCGTCCTGGTCGTCGGCGGGAAGGGCGGCTACGTCGAACGCGACGGCCAGCTCGTGGACCCTGCCGACCTCGAGAAGCGGCAGCGGTTCTCGTCCACCGGCGACGCCTCGTGAACGTCGACGGCCGCACGTTCCTGGTCACGGGCGGCGGCTCGGGGCTCGGGGCCGCGACCGCACGCGCCCTGGCCGACGCCGGCGCGCACGTGCTCGTCGCCGATCTCGGCCGTGGTGAGGAGATCGGCACGTTCGTCGAGACCGACGTCCGCGACGAAGCGAGCGTCCAGAACGCCGTCGACACCGCCGTCCGCGAGCTTGGCGGCCTGAGCGGCGTCGTCAACTGCGCCGGGATCGGTGCGGCCGCGCTCGTCGTCGGCAAGGACGGCCAGCCGCACCCGCTCGACGCCTTCCGGAACGTCATCGACGTCAACCTCGTCGGCACGTTCAACGTGATCCGGCTGGCGGCGGTCGTCATGGCGCAGAACGAGCCGGACGAGGACGGCGAGCGCGGCGTGATCGTGAACACCGCCTCGACGGCAGCCTGGGAGGGGCAGTTCGGCCAGGCCGCGTACACCGCGTCGAAGGGCGGCGTCGTCAGCCTGACGATCCAGCTCGCGCGCGAGCTCGGCCGCCATGGGATCCGCGTGATGGCGATCGCGCCCGGGCCGCAGGACACGCCGATGCTCGGCCTGCTCCGCGAGGACATCCGGGCGGCGCTCGAGGCTCAGATCCCCTTCCCCTCCCGGCTCGGCCGTCCGGAGGAGTTCGCCGCGCTCGTCCGCCACATCGTCGAGAACCGGTATCTGAACGGCGAGGTGATCCGGCTCGACGGCGCCCTCCGCGCCGGCCCGAGATAGCACGGGGGAAACAGCCGGTTTCCCCCGTGAGCCCCCTTCCCTTTGTCGTCGCGTCTCGATCGTGTCGAGCTACGCCGCGGCAAAGCCACGGCTCCGCGGCAGCTCGAAGCGCGTGGCGGGGTCTCCCGTAGATGTCCACGGCCGTCGTCTCCTGGTCGTCCGCGCTCTGCGAGCGGCTCGAGGCGATCCTGGGAGCGCCGGTCGAGCTGACCGACGCGCACCTGCTCGCGGGCGGCGCGTCGAAGGAGGCGTGGGCCGTCGACGCGACCGCGGGGGGCGAGTCGCTCGAGCTCCTCGTCCGGCGTGCAGCGGGCGGGGTGATCCACGTCGACATGACGCTGCCGCTCGAGCAGGAGTACCGCGTGATCGAAGCGGCGTTCGCCGCAGGCGTGCGGGTCCCGAAGCCGTACGGCTACCTCGGCGAGCTCGACGGGCGCGAGGCCTTCGCGACCGAGCGCGTCGTCGGCGAGACGATCGGGCGGCGGATCGTGACGCGTCCGGAGCTCGCCGGTGCCCGAGCGGCGCTGCCGCTGCAGCTCGCGGTCGAGATCGCGAGGGTGCACGCGATCCCCGCCGACGCGCTCCCGTTCCTGCGTTCGGTCGACGTCCTCGGCCGGTTCGAGCGCGAGCTCGACTCCGTCGGTGAGCCGCACCCGGCGATCGAGCTCGGGCTCCACTGGCTGCGCGAGCACCGCCCCGAGCCGCTGCCGCCGGTCGTCTCCCACGGCGACTTCCGGATCGGCAACGTCGTCGTCTCCGAGCGCGGGCTCGAGTACCTGCTCGACTGGGAGTTCGCCCACGTCGGCGACCCACGCGACGACGTCTCCTGGCCGATCGTGCGCGCGTGGCGCTTCGGGGGCGACGACCTGCGACTCGGCGGCGTGGGCGAGGTCGAGCCCTACCTCGAGCGCTACAACGCGCTGACCGGGCGGGACATCGCCGTCGAGGACCTGTTCTGGTGGGAGGTGCTCGGCAACGTCAAGTGGGCTGTCGGCGCGCTCACGCAGTCGCGGCGCCACCTGAACGGCCAGGAGCGGAGCGTCGAGCTGGCGGTGCTGGGCCGCCTGGCGGCCGAGATGGAGTACGAGCTGCTCGACCTGCTGCGCCGAGCCGGCTGACCGCGACCGGCCACTCGCTTCATTTCGTATACTCACTTCCGGAAGCGGGCACCGTCCCGCTCCGCATCGAGAGAGGCTGAGGGACCGGCCCTGTGAAGCCTCGGCAACCTGCCTCCCGGCAAGGTGCCAAACCCGGACGGATGTCGAGCGAGACGAAAGGAGTCCGAGTTGCCTGCTACAGCCCTTCACTGCCGCATCTGCGAGACCGAGCACGCCCTGGAGGCGGTCGGCACCTGCCCGCGCTGCTTCGGCCCCCTCGACCCGGTCTACGACTGGGGCGAGGTCGAGCGCGAGTTCACGCCCGAAGCGATCGCCGCCGGCCCGCGCTCGATCTGGCGCTACGCACCGCTGCTCCCGGTCGCGCCGCCCGCTGAGCCGCGCCTCGCGCCCGGCCTGACGCCGCTCGTCCCGGCGCCCCGGCTCGCCGATGCGCTCGGCCTCGGTGAGCTCTGGCTCAAGCTCGACACGGCCAATCCGACGCACTCGTTCAAGGACCGCGTCGTCGCGGTCGCGGCCGCCAAGGCGCAGGAGCTCGGCCTGGAGACGCTCGCCTGCTCGTCGACCGGCAACCTCGCGAACGCCGTCGCTGCGCGGGCGGCGGCCGAGGGCCTGGAGGCGGCTGTTTTCTGCCCCTTCGACCTCGAGCCGGAGAAGCTGCTCGCGACCGCGGTGTACGGCGCCACGATCTACGCCGTCCGCGGCTCGTACGATCACTGCTCGCGGCTCACGGTCGAGCTCTCGTTCGAGCTCGACTGGGCGTTCGTCAACGTGACCCTCCGCTCCTACTATGCCGAGGGCTCGAAGACGCTCGCGTACGAGATCGCCGAGCAGCTCGGGTGGGAGGTGCCGGACGCGGTGATCTGCCCGATCGCCTCGGGCGCGCTGTTCTCGAAGATCGCGCAGGGCTTCGGCGAGCTCACGCGGCTCGGGCTCGTCGAGGGCAGGCCGAGGCTGTACGGCGGCCAGGCCGAGGGGTGCTCACCGGTCGCGACGGCGTTCGCAGACGGTGGCCGGGTCCAGCCGGTGCGGCCGGCGACGATCGCCCGCTCGCTCGCGATCGGCAATCCGGCGGACGGCGACTTCGCCGTCGCGGCAGCGCGCGACACGGGCGGTGCGATCCACGCGGTCGCCGAGGACGACGTGGTCGAGAACATGGGCCTGCTCGCGGAGACGACCGGCGTGTTCGGCGAGACGGCGCCCGGCGTGACGCTCGGCGCGCTTCGTCAGGTCGTGGCGTCAGGTGCGCTCGGCGAGTCGGATCGTGTCGTCCTGCTCGTCACCGGCGACGGCCTGAAGACGCCCGAGCACGTCCGGAGCCGCCTGCGCCCGATCGAGATCGAGCCGAACGCCGACCGCGTGCTCGAGCGCCTGGCCGCTGCCTGAGTGCAAGGCACGATTTGATTCCCCCGGGGGCCTTCGGCCCCGTTGCCCCCGGTTGGACCGTAGCGGCGAAATCGTCACGCGTGGGAAACAGGACCGTGCCGAGAGTGCGACGACTCGTCCACAGCTCGGATCGCTGAGCGCGCGGGCCGCGGCGCCGGGCTAGAACAGGCCGACGGTGCGGCCGTCGTCGTCGATGTCGACGTTGAAGGCCGCGGGCATCGCGCTCAGGCCGGGCATCGTCTGCATGTCTCCGCAGAGCGCGACCAGCCAACCGGCGCCCGTGTAGGCGCGGATGTCGCGGATCGTCACGACGAAGCCGGTCGGCGCGTTCGTCAGCGCCAGGTCGTGCGAAAGCGAGAGGTGCGTCTTGGCCATGCAGATCGGCAGCGTGTCGAGTCCGTTCGCGTTGAACTGCGCGATCTTGTCGCGCGCCGTCGTGAGCAGGAAGATCCCGTCGGCTCCGTAGGCGCGGACGGCGATCGCCTCGATCTTCTTCTCGATCGGCGCGTCGAGTGGGTAGAGGTAGTCGAAGGAGTTGGACTCGTCGGCCGCGGCCGCGACCGCCTCGGCGAGCGCCGCCGCGCCCTCGCCGCCGCGCTCGAAGCCGTCGTTGACCTCTGCCGCGTACGCGCCCGCCTCCAGCGCGAGGCGCTTTACGAGGTCGGTCTCTTCCTTCGTGTCGGTAGGGAAGCGGTTGACCGCGACGACGGCGTTGAGGCCGAACTCCCGCACGATGCCGAGATGCCGCGCGAGGTTGGCGGCGCCGGCTTCGATCTCCGCGAGTCCGCCCGCCTGGTCTCCGCCGTGGTGCTTGAGCGCCTTCACCGTGGCCACGAGCACGGTCGCGCTCGGGCGCAGCGCGCCGACGCGGCAGACGATGTCGAAGAACTTCTCCATCCCCATGTCCGAGCCGAAGCCGCTCTCGGTGACGACGTAGTCACCGAGCTTGAGCGCCACGCGGTCGGCGACGAGCGAGTTGTTGCCGTGGGCGATGTTGGCGAACGGGCCGCAGTGGACGAACACCGGCTGGCCCTCGAGCGTCTGGACGAGGTTGGGCTTGATCGTGTCCTTGAGCAGGACGGTCATCGCGCCGGCGGCCTTCAGCTGCTCGGCGGTGACGGGCTCGCCCTCGTACGTCTGGCCGACCGTGATCGCGCCGAGTCGGCTGCGGAGGTCGTGCAGGTCGCGCGCGACGGCGACGATCGCCATCACCTCGGACGCGGCCGTGATGTCGAAGCCGGTCTGCCGCGTGTAGCCGTTCGCGCGGCCGCCGATGCCGACGACGATGTCGCGGAGCGCGCGGTCGTTGATGTCGACGCAACGGCGCCACGAGATCGAGAGCGGGTCGATGCCGAGCGTGTTCCCGTGCAGGAGGTGCGCCTCGAGCATGGCCGCCAGGAGGTTGTTGGCTGCGCCGATCGCGTGGATGTCGCCGGTGAAGTGGAGGTTCATGTCCTCCATCGGTACGACCTGCGTGTAGCCGCCTCCCGCCGCGCCGCCCTTGATCCCGAACACCGGTCCGAGAGACGCCTCGCGAAGGCAGAGGACGGTGCTCTTGCCGAGCTTCCCGAAGCCCTGCGTGAGCGAGACAGACGTCGTCGTCTTGCCCTCACCGGCGGGCGTCGGCGTGATCGCGGTGACGTCGATCAGCTTGCCGTCGGGGCCGGTCGCCGAGCCGGTCGAGGACGTCGAGTGAGACCTTGGCCTTGTAGCGGCCGTAGAGCTCCACCTCGTCGGGCTCCAGCCCGATCTCCGAGGCGATGTCGGTGATCGGCCGCAGGGTCGCGGCCTGCGCGATCTCGAGCGACGAGGGCAAGGTCGTCTTCGCCACGGCGAGGGAGCGTATCGGCGGCGCGCGCTACTGCGCGTTGGCAACCGCAGCCAGAGCCCGCTCGAGCCTGGCGTCGCCTGCACCGTGGAGATTGATCTCGACGAGCGTCGCGGCCACGCGCGCGACCGCGGCGGCGAGCTCGGCGCCGGCGATCGCGTCGCCCGCGACCCGGGGGTTGCCGCTTTCGGCGATCGCGCGCCCGAGCGAGGCCACCTCCGCCGCCGCCTCGGCGATCGCGAGCGGCACGTCGATCGTCCGGTCGCGGTCAGCGTCGCTCTTCGTCGTCATGAACGCCGTGTACGCCTCGGCGTCATCGTCCGCCAGCTCGACGAGCCGCGTCCGCAGCTCCAGGAGGCGCCCCGCTGCCTCCCGCTCGTCGGAGAAGCGCGCGGCGAGCTCGGCGAGCGAGGCGGCGATGGCGCCGGCAACCGCCGCCCCCGAGCCCGACGCCGGGGCGGGAGTCCGGGCGCCGAGCGCGTCGAGATAGTCGGCGATCGTGTGCGCCGAAGCAGAGGGCACGGCTCAAGGATGACAGCGGCGAGGCCGACGTGTCTGGCATCGTGCCCGGAGTGAGCGCCGATCCGCAGCGGGCTGGTCCAGGGGCGCCGTCGCCCGCCCAGGGCGGCAAGCGCCCGCTGCCCACGCCCCCGCCGCGGCCGCGCTTCGGCTGGTGGCTCATCGCCGTCTTCGTCAGCCTGCTCGTCGTCAACTACTACCTCGGCTCGCGCGCGACGCAGTCGGCCTCCCGCGTCCGCATCCCGTACAGCCCGTTCTTCCTGAACGAGGTGAATGCGAAGAACGTCGCCGACATCACCTCCAAGGGCACGGCGATCCAGGGCGAGTTCAAGAAGCCGACGACCTACAAGGACTCGCACGCGACGACGAAGTTCAAGACCGAGATCCCGGCCTTCGCCGACGAGAACCAGCTCTCGCACCTGCTGCAGACGAAGGGCGTCGTCGTCAATGCCCAGCCGCTCGACACCGGCCCGCCCTGGTGGGAGAACCTCCTGCTCGGCTTCGGCCCGACGATCCTGTTCGTCGGGCTGCTCGTGCTGCTCATGCGCCGGGCGGGCAGCGTCCAGAACGCGCTCGGGAACTTCGGCCGGTCGAGCGCGCGTCGCTACCAGGCGACCGGGGACAAGGTGACCTTCGAGGACGTCGCCGGAGTGGAGGAGGCCGAGCAGGAGCTCCTCGAGGTCGTGGACTTCCTGCGCCATCCCGAGAAGTACCGGCGTCTCGGCGGCCGCATCCCGCACGGCGTGCTCCTGACGGGGCCGCCCGGGACCGGCAAGACGCTGCTCGCCCGCGCCGTCGCCGGCGAGGCGAACGCGCCCTTCTACTCGATGGCCGCCTCCGAGTTCGTCGAGGCGATCGTCGGTGTCGGCGCCTCCCGCGTCCGCGATCTGTTCGCGAAGGCCAAGGCCGAGGCGCCTGCGATCGTCTTCATCGACGAGCTCGACGCCATCGGTCGCTCGCGCACCTCCGGGATCGCGGGCTTCAGCGGCGGCAACGACGAGCGCGAGCAGACGCTGAACCAGATCCTGACCGAGATGGACGGTTTCGACTCGTCGACGGGCGTGATCGTGATCGCCGCGACCAACCGGCCGGAGATCCTCGACAGCGCGCTCCTGCGGCCGGGACGGTTCGACCGCCGTGTCGCCGTGCAGGCGCCCGACCGCGCCGGCCGCGAGGCGATCCTGAAGGTGCACACCCGCGGGATGCCGCTCGGCGACGACGTCGATATCGGCCGCATCGCCGCCTCCACGCCGGGCATGGTCGGGGCCGATCTCGCCAACCTGGTCAACGAGGCGGCGCTCACCGCAGCGCGGAGAGAGCACGAGCGGATCACGGAGTCCGACTTCACCGACTCGCTCGAGCGGATCGTCCTCGGCGCCGAGCGGCAGATCATGATTACCGACGCCGACCGGCGCCGGACGGCCTACCACGAGGCCGGTCACGCGCTCGTCGGCATGCTCACACCGGGAGCCGACCCGGTGCGGAAGATCTCGATCATTCCCCGCGGCATCGCGCTCGGCGTCACCTTCGCCGCGCCCGAGACCGACCGCTTCAACTACGAGGAGCGCGAGCTGAAGGCGCGGATCAACGTCGCGCTGGGGGGCCGCGTGGCCGAGGAGGTCGTGTTCGACGAGACGACGACGGGCGCCGAGTCCGACATCGTCCAGCTGACGGAGATCGTTCGCCAGATGGTCAGCCGTTGGGGCATGAGCCCGGCGATCGGCCCGCTCGCGGTCGCCTCCGCCGACGGCCGCGGCCCGTACTTCCCCGGCGGCGCCGAGGTGTCCGAGCGGACGCAGCAGCTGATCGACGAGGAGATGCGGAGGATCGTCGACGAGTCGCACGACCAGGTCGTCAAGCTGCTTCGCGCGAACCGCGACAAGCTGGACGCGCTCGCCGACGCGCTGCTCGAGCACGAGACGCTCGACGAGGAGGACGCGTACGCCGCCGCCGGTGTCGAGCGGAGCCCGGACGAGGGCTCGGGCCGCTTCACCGCCGCGGCGCGGACGGCGTCGCAGCCGGCCGCGGAGTGAGCGTCCTCGCCGGCAAGGTCGCGCTCGTCACCGGCGCGGGCTCGGGGATCGGCCGCGCGACTGCGATCGCGCTGGCCGGGGCGGGCGCGAGCGTCGTCGCGGCCGACCTCGTCGCGGACGGGCTCGACGAGACTGTCGCGGCCGCGGGCCGCGTCCAGGCGGTCGCCTCGGTCGGCGACGTGCGCCGTCGAGACGACGTGCAGGCGGCCGTCGACCTGGCGACGGAGACGTTCGGCGGCCTCGACGTCGTCGTCGCGAACGCCGCCGTCTCGCTCTACGAGCCGTTCGAGGAGCAGTCCGAGGAGACGATCGACCTCGTGCTCGACACGAACCTCAAGGGTGCGCTCCTGTGCGCGCAGCTGGCGATCCCGTCCCTGCGGGCGCGCGGCGGCGGCAGCATCGTCTTCGTCTCCTCCGTCCAGGCGTTCGTGACGCTGCCCGGCTGCGTGCCCTACGCGGCGGCGAAGGCCGGGCTCGTCGCCGCGGCGATCGCGCTCGCCCCCGAGGTCGGCCGCGACGGGATTCGCGTCAACGCGATCGCGCCGGGGACGATCGACACGCCGATGCTGCGGCGCGACCTCTCCGGCATGAACCGCGAGGAGGCGGAGAGCTTCCTGCGGCAGGTCGAGGCTGCGAACGCGCTCGGCCGCATCGGCCGGCCCGAGGAGGTCGCCCAGACCGTCGTCTTCCTCGCCTCGGATGCGTCGAGCTACGTCACCGGCACGACCGTCGTCGTCGACGGCGGCTACCTGACCGTCAAGAAGTTCTAGTGACGTGGGGGAACCCAGGGTTCCCCCACGAGCCCCCTCCTTCCAGTTGGCGCGTCGTGGATCGCTGTTGCGCTCCGGCGAGAGCGCGGTCTCGCCTCCGCGCCCGCCGGGCGACTCTCAGAGGATGGCTCTCAGCGCCTGGCTCTGGTCGAGTGCCTGCTCGAGTGCGTGGCTCGAGGGCGCGCGCTTCGAGTACGTCGAGGTGCCCTGCGCGAGCAACTCGCGGGCTGCCTCGAGCAGCGCGCCGTAGGAGAAGCGTGCGAGCGCACCGCCTGTCGAGACCCGCCGCACGCCGGCCGCGGCCAGTTCCTGCACCGACGGCCCGCTCGCGAGCGCGAGCACGTTGACGGGCACGCCGAGCGCATCGACGACCGCGCGCACCTGTTCCATCGTCGACAGGCCGGGTGCGTAGACGCAGTCGGCGCCTGCGTCGCGGTAGGCGACGAGCCGTGCGATCGTGTCGTCGAGGTCGTCCACTCCGCGGATGTGGTTCTCGGCCCGCCCGGTGAGCACCATCGGGTCGGCGAGCGCGTGCGCGGCCTCGGCCGCCTCGGCGACGCGCTCGGCGGCGAGCCCGACGTCGTCGATCCGGTCCGACTCCGGGTCGTAGTCCTCGATCGAGAAGCCGGCGGCGCCTGCGTCTGCGAGCATCGCCACGGTCTCCGTGATCCCGCCCGCGTCGTCCGGATAGCAGCGCTCGCTGTCGACGTTCAGCGGCAGCGGAGTTGCTGCCGCGACGGCTGCCACGTGTGCGGCGAGCTCGTCGCGCGCAACGGCCTGGTCCGGCTTGCCGAGCGACCAGGCGAAACCCGCGCTCGTGGTCGCGAGTGCCTCGAAGCCGACGGAGGCGAGCAGCCGCGCCGACCCGGCGTCCCACGGATTCGGCATCAGGAACAGCTGCTCGCGCGCGTGGAGCTCACGGAACCGGGCACGGCGCCCCGAAATCGACATGGCCGGAGCCTACTCCCCGCGCAGCACGAACTGCGTGCAGCGGAACTCGGCCATCGGCCGGCCGTCGGGCGTCTTCACGTGCGCGTCCCAGACCTGCGTCGTGCGTCCGCCGTGGACGAGGCGGGCCTCGCAGGTGATCGTCCCTTCCCGCGCGGTGCGCAGGAAGTTCGTCTTCAGCTCGATCGTCGTGAATCCGGTGCCGCCCTCGGGCAGGCTGAGGATGCAGCCGTACCCGCAGGACGTGTCGGCGAGTGCGATCACCGCGGCCGCGTGGAGGTAGCCGTGCGGCGCGAAGTGGTGCTCGTGGATCTCCATCTGCGAGTCGATGCGGCCGTGCTCGGCCGTGACGATCTCGACGCCGAGGTGGCCGGGGAGCCCGCGGGCGCCGAACGCGTTGAGCTCGGCGGCTGTCATTTCCATCTCGTGACCCTATCGGGCCGCTCGCGCAGGATCAGCTTGCCCACGTGGCGAGACTCCTCGAGGTCGACGGCGAGTGTCAGCGCGGCCCGGCCGCGATCGCGAGTGCGGCGAGGCGGGCGAGGACAGCCTTCGTGTTGGCGGGCGGGTCCTTGTGCTGCCAGGTGTAGAGGACGCCGCGGTACACGAACCAGAGCGTCGCGGGGCTGCAAGAGCCGCCGCAGGTGATCCCCTTGTAGAAGGCGGGCTGGCCGCCGGCGAGCCTGAGGTTGGGCTTGCCGGGGAGCTTGCCGCCGCGCTTGGCCTCGAACGACGCGAGGAAGCATGCGTTTGCTCGGCCGCAGTTCGGAGCGCCGGAGAGGTCCATGGACCAGGCGTTCCTGCTGCCGCTGCCGGTCGGGTAGAGCCTCGGCACCTTGCCCGCAAAGGGCAGCGAGGCCGGGAGCAGCACCGCTACCGTCGTCTTCTTCTTGACGGCCGGAAGCTGCCCGGCGAACGCCTTCAGCACGTCGGCGTTGCCGGTCGTCGAGGCGATCGCCGGCACCGCGAGCAAGACGGCCAGCGCGAGGGCCGGGGCGAAGACGCGTCGTCTCATGCGCGCGACTCTAACCAGGCAAGTCAGATGACAAAGCTGTGTGCGCGGCTGAGAAAGAACCCGTGCCGGGAGCGGTTCGTGCAGCGGAGGCCGGTGCTCCTGGACGTGCACGTGAACCCGCCGCGGCGCCAGGTGGTGCCGTACTTCAGCACCGCTCCCTGGTGGAGGACGGTGTCACCCGCGCACACCACCCGCGCCCGTCCCGTATCGGACATCGAGTAACCCGACCCGTAGTCGAGCTCGCAGCTCCGGGGCTTCTTCGGGGCCGGTTTGATGCCGGTTGCGATGTCGCAGCGAAGGAACACGCTCGCGCCGTCCTTCGAGTAGATGCAGCCGATGTTCCCGCTCGGTGTGTGGAACCCGACGAGCGTGCTCGCCGAGCCCGTCGCCCCGAACGCGCCACTCGCCAGAGTCCCTGCGAGGAGGATCGTCAAGAGCTTGCCCACAGTCGTCCCCCTTCGGTCTTCCGCCGCGACCTCCGCGGCCCGGGCTGCACCCTAGCTATTGCCGACGGCGACGGCCCGCTCGCGGGCGGGGCGCGACTCGATGCGCTCGAGATAGGCGGCGATCGTGGGCAAGCCGTCGGTCAGCTCGGCACGGCGGCCGAAGATGAGCACCGCCGCCATGATCAGGTCGGCGACCGAGAAAGCGTCCCCGACCAGGTACTCGCGTCGATCGAGCGCGTTCTCGACGACCGCCGCGGCGTCCCGGAAATCGGTCCTCGCAGCCCCGATGCGCTCGTCGTCCTCCGCGCGACGAGCCCGGAAGACCTCGAGCACAGCCGGCTCGAGCTCGGTCATCGCGAAGACGCTCCACTGGTAGGCGAGCGCGCGGTCGTGGCTTCCCGCCGGCGGGATCATGCCCGCTTCGGGGTGGAGGTCGGCGATGTGCAGGAGGATCGCAAGGGACTCGAAGACGAAGCCTTCCTCGTCCTCGACGACCGGCACGCGGCCCAGTGGGTGGCGGCTCGCATGCTCTTCGCCGCGGCGCTCGTCGCCCGTCATCAGCGTCAGGTCGTAAGGCGCCCCGATCTCCTCGAGTAGCCACAGCACTCTCGTCGAGCGCGTGTTCGGAACGTGGTAGAGGCGCATGGGCGTCATTACGTCGGCTTCCGGCCGATTATTCCTGTCCGCTGGTTGACCCCGCGTAGTCGTGCGCTTAGTCTCGTTCGGCCAGGCGATCGCCTGGCCGACTGAACGGCCGTCAGGAGCAGGCATGAAGCGACGCAATCCCCCGCGGGCCGCGCAACCGATTCGAGTCCATTTCCTCGACGTCGGTCCGGAGGAGTACGGCGACGCGGTGCTCTGCGAGCTCAAAGGCACGACCGTCCTCATCGACGGCGCGCACCCGGGCAACAAGAGCCCCGAGCAGGGCCATCGCTCGATTCCCGACCAGCTGAGGTCGCTGCTCGGAGCCGGAGCCGCGGACCCGGTCCAGGTCGACCTGCTCGTCGTCACCCACGCACATCTCGATCACATCGGTTGCCTGCCGGCGATCGTTCAGAACGGCACGCTGCGTGCGAAGTGGGCGCTCGTGGTCGATCCGGGGCTCGGGTGGGGACGCCCGGCCGGAGGAGACGCTGCCGCGGATGCTCCGCTCGACCCGGTGGTCGCGGCGTTCCGCGAGGAGGTCCCGAGCGAGGGCATCGGCAACGACGCGCTCAACCAGCTGCTCGTCGATGCCGCCGGCCTCGAGCAGGGGTACAACGCGATGCTCGCCAAGCTCGAGGCCGACGGAACGACGGTCGTCCGCTACGGCCGCGACGACCATCAGCCCCTGCTCGACACGTTCGCGCGCGTCGGGCTCTCCATCCTCGGACCGTCGAAGGATCAGCTCCTGCTCTGCGCCAAGCAGATCACCGGGACGACGCAGGATGCCGCCGACCGCCTGGCCGACCTCCGGTCGCGCGGGGACATCCCGCAGACCAGCGTCGACCAGTACAAGCTGCTGCTGCGGTCGACCGCCGACCTGATGGACGCCGAAAAGCGACCCGGCCCCGCGGTGAACCTGCAGAGCATCGTGACGCTGTTTTCCGTGGGCGGCGCGAAGCTGCTGTTCGCCGGCGACATGCAGCTCGCCGATCCCCAGATCGGCGGCCCCGCGATGCAGAAGGAGGTCGACGACCTGCTCGCGGCCATCCGCGCCGAGGCGCCGTTCGACGTCTTCAAGCTCTGCCACCACGGAAGCGACAACGGGCTCGACGAGAAGATCCTCCCCGACTTCTCGACGACACCCGTGTTCGGCATCTGCGCCGGCCAGGGGAGCAAGTCGCACCCCAATCCTTCCGTCCTCAAGCTGCTCGCCGCGGAAAGCGACAGGGTCAAGTGGGTCCGAACTGACCACAACGGGCTCTCGACCGTCGAGCTCGCCGGCAACAAGACGACGCTCGAGGTCGACCACGGCGACGTCAACGACCCCCGGCCGAACACGCAGGACGTCGCGGCGCCGGCCGCCGCGGCGACCCCGGCCCGTCCGGTGCCCGCGCCGGCGTCCACGACGGCGGCGCGACAGCCGGCGGGTACGTCGAGGTGACGGCGCGCGTGCCACTCGGAGCACGGGTGACGGTGAGCGTCGACGCGACCGCGAACGCGGCTCCGTCGGGGCCCGTAGCGGGCGCGGGCGACCGCTTCGATCCGCTGACCGTGGGGAACGGCCGGAATCTTCCGCGCTTGCTCGTGTGCACGAGCGCGGCGCAGCTGGCCGCGAACGTCGGCGCGCTCGAGGCCGGCCACGCTCTCGACGCCGTCCGCGCGCATCCTTCCCTCGTCCTCTACGACGGGCTTCCGGCCGGCGTCAGCGCGGCGGACGCGCAGCGGGCCGTCGTCGAGCGCCTTCACGGCGACGGCTCGATCAAGGGCGTGGTGGTGCTGGGCGGGCTCGACGTGGTGCCGTCGCACCGGCGCGACGCCCTGCCGCCCCGCCTCCGGCAGCAGCTGGGTCAGACGGAGGATCCGGACGACTTCATCGTCTGGAGCGACGAGGCGTACGGCGATCTCGACGGCGACGCGATCGCCGAGCTCCCCGTCAGCCGCATCCCGGACGGGAAGTCGCCGGATCTCCTGTTCGCCGCGCTCGGGGCCGGCGACGAGACCCGCCGTCTGCTCAGGCAAGGGGTTCGCAACCAGGCGCGGCCCTTCGCGGAGGACGTCTACGCGCTCGTCCAGGGAGACGGAGGGTTGCTCGTGTCCCAGCCCGTGGCGCCCACCGCCGTGCCACCGCTCCAGGCGGACATCGTCTATCTGATGCTCCACGGCGACTACGGCGACTCGAGCCGGTTCTGGGGCGAGGACAATGTGGGGAGCGCGTTCGAGGCCGTGAACGTCACCAACGTGCCCAGAGGCGGGGGCCGGGTGGTCGTGGCCGGCTGCTGCTGGGGTGCCCTGACCGTCGAGCAGCCCGCGCTTCGCACGCAGGCCGGCGTCGCGCCGGCGCCGAAGGCCGTCGGCGCGTCGATGGCGCTGTCGTTCCTGCTCGGCGGCGCGACCGCCTTCGTCGGCTGTACCGGGGTGCATTACTCCCCGAAGGCGCCCGGCGACTACTTCGGCGGCCCGATGCACAAGGCGGTCATCTCCGCGCTCCGGGACGGCGTGGCGCCGGCCGAGGCGCTCTTCCGCGCAAAGGCCGACTACGCGGCCAACATGCCGCACGGCCAGGGACGGCCGCTCGACCAGGCGATCGAGTTCAAGATCCTCAACGAGTTCACGTGCCTGGGCCTCGGGTGGTGACTAACCTTCACGTGGAACGAACGGAAGGAGCTGTGAGATGGCCAGGCTCTCCGACGAAGAGCTGAACAAGATCATCGAACGCGACATGCCCGGCCACCGTCTCGTTCGGCGGAAGGGCGACGGGCCCGCGGACGGCGGTGACGCGGCCGCGTCGGAGCGAGCCGTCGACGACGTCAGCCCTGACCTCGCGGAGCTGAAGCAGAAGTACCTGGGCGACTCCGGCGGCGCAGACGGCGCGGCAGCCGCCGCACCGAACCCGCGGGCCGAGAACACGGACGACGAGATCGTGATCGTCGAGCCCAAGGGCCGCACGGACCCGCTCGATCACGGATCGCGACCCAAGGCGGTCGTCGTCTCCGGGACCGAGCGCAAGGTCATCGGGTACCAGGGCTGAGCGCTTCGCGCGACTACTGGAGGCTTGATGTGAAATTCCACCGGATCGGATGACGCCCCACGAACGGCGCCGGATCGGCGCGTCCGGTCGCGACACGCAGCGCTGCTACGCGACGCGGACCGGCCACACCGCCCGGCTTGGCCTGGAGCGCCCCCGACGTCGGCGCAATTTCACATCAAGCCTCTAGCGCGAGAAGGTACGCTTGGCGCCGCGTTGCAGGAGGGCGGCGATCTCGGCCTTCCGCTCCCCGGTCATGTTCGCGAACTCCTGCCACGCGGGCTCGTCGACCGTGAGCGCGGGTGCGAAGGTCTTCAGCCGGGCGTGCAGAGACCAGTACGCGTGGTAGGAGAGCAGGTCGGCTTCCTCCGTCTCGAAGCGGTCGAGATCTGTCCGCAGCTCGGCGAGCGGCCCGTCGAGATCGGACGGGAGGGCGCCGGTAGTGAACGCGGGGTCCGCGCCCTCGGCCGTCGCACCGTGCCTGATGCCGATGTACGTGCCGTGGAGCGGGCGGTAGCCCAATCCGCCCTTGATCTGATCGACGAACCAGCGCACGCGGACGTCGACCGTCTGCGTGTACTGGATGCTCTGGTCGCGGAAGACCGACCCCAGCGCGCCGTACTTCTTGGGCGGATCGAGCAGCTGCCCCGACGCGTTCGCGACGATGACGAAGCTCGGCCAGATCGCGTTTGCGGGACGACGGCCGTCCGGATCCCAGCCCTGGATCCATTCGAGGCCGCCGTTGTCGTAGACGCCGCCGTCGACGAGCGACAGCGGGGGCTTGCCCACCGCTGCAGGAAGCCCGAGCTCTTCTCTCGTCATCGAGAGGACGGACAGCGAGGGCGGGAACGCCGCCGACGCTGCGACCGCGGTGCCGAGCCGAAGCGAAGCTGGAGCGGGCTGGACGTAGCCGTGGTCGTAGCTGCCGACGAACGCCTGCGCGATCCTGAACGCGCGGCCCGTGCCGAGATCGGTCGACGTGAAGATCACCTGCGGCGTCGCGGGGAGATCACTGACGAGGTCGTGCTCGTAGAGGTGGTCCTTCAGCGTTCGGGCGAGCATCGCACCGCGACCGCCCGCGGTCGGGTGGAGGAGTGAGCGCCGAAGCCACTCGTTGCGGAGGTTCTTCGTCGTGACGATGTCCCGGAACGGCTTGTCGATCGTGCTCAGGAACGCGTCGAGATCGCCGCCGGCAGCCTCGAACGCGTCCCAGCGGTCGGCGAGCATCGCCGCGGCGATCGAGCCGCCGGAGACAGCCGAGATCACCTTCAGCTCCGCCAACCGCCCGGCCTCGGCGAGGTAGCGGAGGGCACCGAGGACGTAGAAGGCGGCGCGGAAGCCGCCGCCCGAGAGGCAGAGCCCGAGCGACTGCACCTCGGCCGGGCGCGGCTCAGGCGTCATTCCGCGGGGATGCGACGGCGAGCATCACCCCGATCCTCGCAGCAATCGGCACGATTCGTCAAGGAGCGCGCGGCGCCTGGACGTTCCCGCCGCTGTAGTCCCGCGGCAGCCCGAGGCGGTCGCGTGCGAGCTCGCGGAACGCCCAGTCGCGGAGCAGCGTGTTGCGATGGCTGTTGCTGCCGATCGACATGTCGCGGTAGATCCGCTCCAGCCGCTGGCCCTTCGCACCGGCGCTCGAGCCCGCGGTGCGGAAGAGGTCGGACTGCACGGTCTCCCAGCACTGGATCATCACCTCGCGCGCGATGCAGCCGATGCGGTGGTCGTCCGCGTACGAATAGGGGACGCCCTGTTCGACGAACCGACGGCAGAGCTCCATGTGCTGCTCGGCGACGTTCTGGAGGGCCGCCTCGGCGGTCGCGATCTTGGTCCACGCCCTCCCGAAGTACCGCTGGTAGTCCGGATCGAGCTTGCGCGGGATCATCGGCGGCAGCGGCGTCAGCTTCGTCTCGAGCATCGACTCGTACTCGTCGAGCGCGTTGTAGGCGGCCCCGACCATGATCGCCGCGAGCGTGATCGTGAAGCAGCCGAGCGCCCGGCCTCCGTACATCGGGTTGCCGTGGAGGCGCAGGCCGGGTGTCCCCTCGCTGACGTCGAAGTCGACCATCAGCGCGTCCTCGATCCCCCAGTGCGCCGGGATCCGCGCCGCGTCGAAGGTGATGCTCTGCGAGCCCGAGCCCTTCATCCCGAGCAGGTCGCCCCAGTCGTCGAGCATCGTCCAGTCGCTCTCCGGGGCGACGAAGAGCAGCATCCGCGGCATGCCGTGCTCGTTCTCGCCCGGCAGCACCGCCTGCCCCATGTAGTGCGTCGAGTACGGGATCCCGGAGCAGTACGAGACCTTGCCGTTCAGCTCGTAGCCGCCCTCGAGCGGAGTGGCGGGCCCGATCGGCGCCGCCACCGCCGCGGCCCGGAAGTCGCCGTCGCCGAAGATCTCCGCCTGCGCGGCTTCCTCCCACCAGGAGGCGACCTGAAGCGCGTGTGCGGCCGCGAGGCCCATGCACCAGGCGGTGTTGGCGCAGCCTCGGGCGATCTCGACGAGGAGCCGCCCGTAGGTGGGGACGTCGAACTCGTAGCCGCCGTACCGCCGAGGCACGTAGAGCCGGTAGAAGCCGGCGTTCACGAACTCCTGGTGGAGCTCCCGCGAGTAGTACGTCCGCTCCTCGCATTCGGCCTGCTGCTCGATCAGCCGCGGACGCAGCGCGACCGCCCTCGCGATCAGCTCGTCCGGGGTCAGCCCGGGCTCGGGTGGCGACACGGCCGTCACAGGAGGCCGAATCGTACTCGCGACCACCCGCGAGATCACTCGTCCGCGCGCGCGATCCTCGCTTATCCTCCCGGTTTGGCTCGTTCGACCCCGAACCACGGCTAGGAGGCTGGTCATGAGCGCGACGGAAGCGGCAGTCGAAGCAGCACGGAGCGAGCTTGGAAGCTCGTTCGGGGGCCAGCTGATCGGGCCCGGCGACTCTTCCTACGAGGAGGAGCGGACCATGTTCAACGCGATGATCGACAAGAAGCCGTCGGTGATCGCGAAGTGCTCGAGCACGGGTGACGTTGCGAGCGTGATCGGCTTCGCGCGCACACACGATCTGCCGCTCGCGGTGCGCGGCGGCGGGCACAACGGCGGCGGGCTCGGCAGCGTCGACGACGGTGTCGTGGCCGACCTCTCCGAGATGAACTCGGTCTCGGTCGACGCCGACGCGAAGACCGCCAGGGTCGGCGGCGGCGCGACGTGGGCGGAGGTGGACGCGGCGACGAACCCGCACGGCCTCGCCGTCCCCTGCGGGATCATCTCGACGACCGGCGTCGGTGGGCTGACGCTCGGCGGCGGGATCGGCCACCTGACCCGCGGCTGCGGGCTGACGATCGACAATCTCCTGTCGGCGCAGGTCGTCCTCGCCGACGGCCAGCAGGTGACGGCGAGCGCCGACGAGAACGGTGAGCTCTACTGGGCGCTGCGCGGCGGCGGCGGCAACTTCGGCGTCGTCACCGAGTTCACGTTCCGCGCGCACCCCGTCTCGGACGTCGTCGGCGGCCCCACGTTCTGGGCGATCGAGCAGACCGACGAGCTGCTCAAGGCCTACCGCGAGTTCCTGCCCACGCTGCCGCGGAACGCGAGCGGCTTCTTCTGCTGGCACACGATCCCGCCGGCTCCCCCGTTTCCCGAGGAGCTGCACATGCGCAAGGCGTGCGGGATCGTCTGGTGCGTCGTCGGGTCGGACGAGGAGGCGGAGCAGGCGATGGCGCCGATGCTCGCCGTGGCGGAGCCGCTGATGCACGGTGTCGGGCGGATGCCGCTCCCGGCGCTCAACAGCGCCTTCGACGGGCTCTACGGGCCGGGCGACCAGTGGTACTGGCGCGCCGACTTCGTCAACGAGATCCCGGACGAGTCGGTCGCTGCGAACCAGGAGTGGAACGAGAACATGCCGACCTGGAAGTCGGGCTCGCACGTCTATCCCATCGACGGCGCCGCTCACGACGTCGGCGCGAGCGACACGCCCTGGGCCTACCGCGACGCCACCTGGTCCCAGGTGATCATCGGCGTCGACGGCGACCCGGCCAGCGCGCCCACATTGCGCGACTGGGCGGTCGGCTACTGGGAGTCGGTGCACCCGTACTCGGCCGGCGGCGCGTACGTCAACTTCATGATGGACGAGGGCCAGGACCGGGTGAAGGCGACCTACGGCGCCAACTACGACCGGCTCGCGAAGGCCAAGTCGACCTACGACCCGGACAACGTCTTCCGCGTCAACCAGAACATCCAGCCGGCGGGTTAACTAGCGCGCTGCGGCCAGCCGAGCGTGTGGCGCCTGCGCCTGGCGCAGCGCCGTCATCAGGTCGTGCTCGATCGCGTTGAAGAACGCGTACGAGCTGATCGTGCCGCCGTGGAAGAGCGACTCGAAGCGTCCGCCGGGGACGACGAGGAGGAGCGATCGTTCGCGCGTCACGACCGCGACGGACGACGGCAGCTCGTCGATCAGACCCGCGTACCCGAACCCCCGGCCGGGGCCGCAGAGCTGGACCCGTACTGACTCGCCGCCGCGGCGGATCACCTGCTCGACCGCGCCGTGCAGCGTGACGTAGCACGCGGTCGCGGTCCCGCCCTCGCCCAGGATCGTGCACCTCGGCGGCACCACTGCGAGGCGGCAGTCCCTGACGAGCTCCGCGAACTCGGGCTCGCCGTAGCTGCGGAAGAACGGCAACCGCAGGACGTAGCCGCGATCCGGAAGCTGGCCCTGCGGGAAGTCGTCCGGGCCGGCTTCAGTCAGGCTCTCCGGCCCGTCGCTCGCTTGGGGCGGCCCACCGCCGAGCGTCTCGACCAGCGCCGCATGGCTGATGCGCAGCCGCTCGCACGCATGCCTGACGATCTGCCGCTTGATCGCGAACGCGGTCGGGTGGAGCCGCGAGACGAGTGCCGTGAAGTCGGCGCGCGCGAGGAAGAGCGCCGTCGTCGGCTCGAGCGCCCGCACGGTTCCCGTCCGCAGGCCGCCGTCGAGGAGCGGGATCTCGCCGAGGACGTCGCGCGGGCCGAGGCGCGCGTACTCGAGCTCGCCTCCGCCGGGGAGCCGCCGGCATGCCTGCACGAGGCCCTGCTCCATGACGTGCAGGCCGTCGGCCTCCTCGCCCTCGCGGAAGAGCACGTCGCCCGGCCGGAGCTCGATCGTCCCCATCACGTGCGCGAGCTCCTCCAGCTCGTTCCCGGGGATACCGGCGAAGAGCGGCACCTCGCCGAGGAACGAGAGCCTGGTGTCGACGAGCTCGGGCATCACGGATCGAGGTCGGCGATCTTCGCGTCGACCCCGCCGTTCGCGAGCGACGCGGTCAGGATCGAGTATTCGGGAGCCTCGAGCCACCTGGACGTATCCGTGGTCAGTGGCTCGGAGGCGATCAGCAGCGACTCGGGGCGATCGCTTGCGCCCATCTGCCATTCGCCGTCGCGCTCGAGGTACTCCTCGCCGAGCGTGTACCAGAGGGACACGTACGGCAGGTCGGTCTCGAGCATCGTGTCGCTCTCCGGATACCAGCCGTAGTCGAAGCTGAAGCGGGTCGCGACGAGGCAGCTGCCGGTGCTGACGAACAGGTTGACGGGCGAGGAGGTCGCGATCTCGTGCTTCTCGCGGATCGACCGGATGATCCCGAGGGTCTTCACGGTCGCGTCCGCGATCTCGTCCGCGTCGGGTATCCCGTACGGATCGTCGAGCTGGGAGAGCAGGAGTGCGTAGATCCACTCGGAGTCGGTCGTCCCCTCGATGTGCCGGACGAAGGTCGGGTGGACGTGGCCGACGAGGTCGTAGCGCATGCGCGCGAACTCACGGAGGTGGCCGTTGTGCGCGAGCGTCACCTTGACGCCGGGGAACCGGAACGGGTGCAGGTTCGTCTGGGTCAGCACCTCGTGCTCGCTGTAGGTGACGCCGCGGACGTGAGCAATCACGCACCTGGCCGTGACCTTCTCCGCCAGGTTCTTCAGGTTCCGGTCGAACACCGGCAGCGACGTGACCTTGTAGAGGAACGGCTCGTCGGGCCGCTCGGACTGCTCGTCCCAGGCGGCCATGCCGAAGCCGGCGAGGTTGAGGAACGTCGCCATCATCCGCGGGCTGTATGTCTGGCGCGCGAGTGAGCTGTCGGTCGCGAACAGGACGGAGTCGAGCAGGAGCGGACGGCCGAGGTACCCGACTACGCGACACATGTGACGATTCTCCTATGCGGCGGCGTTCTTGGCCAGCCGGGCGCTGGCCACGCTCTCGGCTTCGGCAGCGCTCGTCGCGTGGCCCGAGACCGCCGAGACGAAGCGCGCGCGCTCGAGTGTGTAGAGGACGACGTCCGTCGTCGCGCGGCAGGTGGCGACCCGAGGCGTGTCGTGGAGCAGCGCGATCTCGCCGAAGAAGTCCATCGGGCCCAGCGTGGCCAGATGCCGGCCGTCGCGTGAGACGTCGACGGTTCCCGACTTGATCACGTAGAAGAGGTCGCCGTCGTCGCCCTCCTCGACGAGCTGCGTGTTCGCGGCTGCGCTCGCCGTGCGCAGTCGCCCGGCAAGGCGCTCGAGCGTGGTCACGGGCAGCGGGCTGAAGAGCGGAACGGCCGAGAGCACCTTCAGCTCCTCCTCGGGCACGTCGGCGGTCGCGTCGATGCGGCGGAGGTGCCGGTAGCTCGCGGCGGCGAGCACGGGGAGGATGCAGCCGGCGAGGACGAGCGCCGAGCGGGCTCCAAGCTGGTCGACGAGCAGCGAGCCGAGGATCGAGCCGATGCCGACGGCGGTGACGACGAGGATCTCGAAGACGCCGAACACGCGGGCGAGGACGGCGTCGTCGATCCCGCGCTGGATCATCGTGAAGCCCGAGACGTCCAGGACGGCGTTCCCGGCGCCGACCACGGACAGGCAGAGGAGCGCCCAGAGGACGTGCGGCCAGGCGGCGATGAGCGCGATCGGCGCGCCCCAGAGGACGAGTCCGCCGGCGAACGGCCGCGCCAGCCGTCGCCTGCCGACGAGCCCCAGGCCGACGAGCCCGCCCGCCAGCGCGCCGGCGCCGAAGGCTGCGTTGAGGAACCCGACGCCCGAGTCGCCCGTGTCGAGCAGCTTGAAGGATGCGACGACGAGCAGGACGTTGAGCACGCCCCGGACGAACGCCTGGGACGCGAACAGGCCGATCACGAGGCTCGTGCCCGGTTCGTGCGCCAGCGTGCGCGCGCCCGCGAGGACGTCTTCGATCGGCCCGTCCCCCCGGGCGGGGACGAACGGACCGGGCGCGAGCCGCGAGACCTCGAGTGCCGCCCAGAGCGCGATGGCGGCGCTGACCGCGAGGACGACGTCGAGGCCGCTGAACGTCAGCAGGATTCCCGCGAGCGCCGGGCCGACGAGGACGGCGACGCCCTCGAACGTGCTCGCGGAGACGTTCGTCGCGACGAGCTCCTGAGGCGTGCGCGCGAGCGTCGGGACGATCGCGAGGTGTGAGGGGCGGTAGGCCGCGCCCGCGACCGACGTCAGCGCTGCCAGGAAGAAGACGAGCCACGCCGGCCCGTCGGCCGCGAGCACGACCGCGGCGGCCCCGAGCGTGGCGGCACGGATGAGCTGGATGCCGAGCAGCACGCGCTCGCGGCGCGTGCGGTCGGCGAGCGCCGTCCCGGCGAGCACGCCGAGCGTCGACGGGAGCATGCGCACGACACCAAGGAGTCCGATCGCCCCGGCGCCGCCCACTCGGTACGCGTAGATCGACAGCGCCACGAAGCTCGCCCACTCGGATACGTAGAAGCCGGCCCAGGCGAGCTGAAGCCGGCGAAGATCGGGACTTCGAAAGACATCCGCAAGGGAGGCGAACCGGGCGGCGAGCTTGCCGAGCAGCTGTCCCACCGGCCGATTCTGGCAGGGCGCCGCGGCGACTGGGCCGCCGCGGCGCCTACGCTGCGCGGTCGGCTACTGGTGAGGCATCCCGCCGGAAGGGCCGGCCACCTTCTTGACGTGCTTGGTGTGCTTCTTCGACCCTGAGACCCCACGCGACGGGCCACTGGGCTCGGGGGGACGAACGCCGCCCTTGACCCCGCCCGCCGTCTCGGCCGGAACCTCGATGTCGGTCTTCTCCTTCGCCATCGCCGTGCTCCTTTCGCCGTCGAACGCTCGCCGTGAGCGCCTGTGTCCCCTAGACGCGGTTACGGCACGGCATCTTCCCACAGCTAGGCTGGTGTCGACGTGCCGGCTTCCCTTCCGAGCCTCAGACCGGAGCGCCAGGTGCCCGAGCCCGGTGTTCGTTTCGTCCCTGCCGGCTGGCTCGCGGCGGCGGTGGGCGTCTCGAGGGTGCTGCTCCGCGGAGGCAAGCTCGGCAAGCTCGGCATCGCCGGTCTCGTCTGGGCGGTCCTGCCCCGGAAGCTGAAGCTCGCTGCGTGGGGCCTCGTCCTCGGCGCGTCGATCGTGCTCCTGGGCTCGCTGGCGGCGCTGGCGCTCCTGGCGATGCAGCTGAGCTAGAGCCGAGTAACGACCAGCAGCGCGAGATAGGCGACGAAGACCGCGACGACCGCTGTCCACAGCCACGTGGCCGGCTGGCGGAGCAGACTCGAGCGCGGTCTCGGAACGACGGGCTCCGACCGGCTCAGATAGCGGTCTGGGCGGCCTTGAAGTGCGAGAGCACGTCCTCCGGCACGACCGTCCAGTCCCCGGCGCGCCAGCGGAGCAGGAGCAGCTCGGACAACGCGGAGTGGTGGGGTTGCCCGTTCTCGTACTCGCTTCGCCGACGGGTCGCGACTCGCTCGCTGGCCGATTCGTGGCGTCTGACCGCCTCGAGCGCCTGCCAGGCGACAGTGCAGCGGCCCGGGCAGAGCGCGTCCTCGAGCGTTCGAACGTCGCTCGAGAGGATGGTCGCGCTCACGCAACCGCAGAGCGGACAGAAGGCACGGCGCGGCGACGACCGGACGAGCGTCGCCGACGGCGAGGCTTCCGCTTCCGTCTCGGTTTCCTTTGCCTTTTGCGCTTTTGCCATCACATTGTTCCGCTCCCTGCCACCGCCGGGTGACAGGGAGCGGCTTGCCACCGCGCTCAGCTGGCGCCGGCGGTGACGACGTTGATCGCCTGGGGGCCCTTGGGGCCCTGCTCCGGGTCGAACTCGACCTTCGCGCCCTCGGCGAGCGACTTGAAGCCGCTGCCACCGATGCCGCTGTGATGCACGAACAGATCCTCACCACCGCCGTCCGGGGTGATGAAGCCGTAGCCCTTCTCGTCGCTGAACCACTTGACGGTTCCAGTTGCCATAAAAACACCTCCCTCCGTGCTCATGAACGGGTAGAGGAGGCAGGAGATCCGCAACCGGTACGCGCTCTTAGTGGACCCAGCGTAGCTGAATGCGGAGCCCCTTCTGGCGGCACGCGCTCGGCTAGCGTTCGCCCGAGATGGGCGACGCTTCTCCCACGTCGGTGTTGAGGGACATGGTCGAGCTAACGGGCGGAACGTTCCGAATGGGCTCGGATAGCTTCTACCCCGAGGAGCGGCCGGTTCGCGAGGTGTCGGTGGACGGCTTCTGGATCGATCGGCACCCGGTGACCGTCGACGAGTTCCGACGGTTCGTAAAGGCGACAGGCCATGTGACGTGGGCAGAGCAGACGCCGAACGCCGACGACTATCCAGGCGCCGATCCGGAGGTGCTCATACCGGGCTCGCTCGTGTTCCGGAGAACGGCCGGCCCGGTCGACCTGCGCGACTACGGCAACTGGTGGGCCTGGATGCCCGGCGCCGACTGGCGCCACCCGGAAGGCCCCGGGAGCGCCGTCGGCGGACGCGAGCGCCATCCGGTCACGCACGTCGCGCCAGCAGACGCGGCCGCCTACGCCGAGTGGGTCGGCAAGTCGCTCCCGACCGAGGCGGAGTGGGAGTATGCGGCCCGCGGCGGCCTCGACGGCGCCGTCTTCACGTGGGGCGACGAGTTCGCGCCCGAGGGGCGGATGATGGCCAACACGTGGCAGGGGGAGTTCCCGTGGCAGAACCTGCTGCTCGACCGGTTCGAAGGAACGTCTCCGGTCGGGACGTTCCCGCCGAACGGGTACGGCCTCTACGACATGGCCGGCAACGTCTGGGAGTGGACGGACGACTACTTCGCCACGCCGGGCGAGGAAGCCAAGGCCGAAGCCTCCGGCTGCTGCGCGCCGCACAACCCGCGCGTCTCGGAGGCGCCCGAACCGCCGCCGGGGGAACGCTTTCCGCGGCGCGTGATCAAGGGCGGCTCGCACCTCTGCGCTCCGAACTACTGCCTCCGCTACCGGCCCGCCGCCCGGCAGGGCGAGGCGATCGACACGTCGACGAGCCACATCGGCTTTCGCTGCGTGGTCCGCAGCTAGGACGCCTCTACGTCGAGAAGCCCGAGCTCGCGCTGCCGGACCAGCTTGACGCCGATGATCAGCCCCAGACGGCCATGATCACGGCTGGCGCGCCATCGGGCCTCGTCCGCAATGCTTCACCCCACGTGGATGATGCCGGCCGGGTAGTCCCCTTCTAGCGTCCGGGGCCGCCCATCTCAGGAGGAGGAAATTCGGCATGCCCGAGGCTTTCAAAGGGACGATCAACGTCGACATCCGCGACTCGGAGCCCGACTGGACTCCGTTCGAGCCGCCGAGAGCGCCGGACGGGGCGCCGAACGTCCTCTACATCGTTCTCGACGACGTGGGCTTCTCGGCCATGAGCTGCTACGGCGGCCCGATCGAGACGCCGAACCTCGACCGGATCGTGGACAAGGGTGTCCGCTACACGCAGTTCCACACCACCGCACTGTGCTCGCCGACCCGCTCGTGCTTCCTGACCGGACGCAACCACACGCGGAACAGCATGGCGTGCATTACCGAAGCGGCGATCGGCTTCCCGAACGCGAGCGGCACCGTGCCGCCGGAGAACGGGATGCTCTCCGAGATCCTCGGCGAGCGCGGCTGGAACACGTACATGGTCGGGAAGTGGCACCTCTGCCCGACCGACGAGATGAATCTGGCCTCGACGCGCCGCAACTGGCCGAGCGGCCGCGGCTTCGAACGCTGGTACGGGTTCCTCGGCGCCGAGACCAACCAGTGGTACCCCGACCTCGTCTACGACAACCACCCGGTCGACCCGCCGCGGACTCCGGACGAGGGCTACCACCTCACCGACGACATCACCGACAAGGCGCTCGAGTTCATCCGCGACGCGAAGGCCGTTGCTCCGGACAAGCCGTTCTTCCTCTACTACGCGCCCGGCGCCTGCCACGCGCCTCACCATGCGCCGAAGGAGTGGATCGACAAGTTCAAGGGCCAGTTCGACATGGGCTACGAGGCGATCCGTGAGCAAACGCTCGCGAACCAGAAGAAGCTCGGGATCGTCCCCGCCGACACGGAGCTACCGCCGATCAACCCGATCGGTGACGAGAAGCGCACGGGGCCGGACGGAAAGCCGTTCCCGATGCTCGACGTCACGCGCCCTTGGGACTCGCTGAACGACGACGAGAAGAAGCTCTTCTCCCGGATGGCCGAGGTGTACGCGGGCTTCCTCGCGCACGCCGACTTCCACATCGGGCGTCTGCTCGACTACCTCGAGGCGAACGACCTGCTCGAGAACACGATGATCGTCGTCGTCTCCGACAACGGCGCGAGCGGCGAGGGAGGGCCGGACGGCTCGGTGAACGAGATGAAGTTCGCCAACGGCGTCCCCGACGACCTGGCACAGAACCTCGCGATGATCGACGAGCTCGGCGGCACGAAGACCTACAACCACTACCCGAACGGCTGGGCGATGGCGTTCAACACGCCGTTCAAGATGTGGAAGCGCTACGAGTTCAACGGTGGAACCAGCGACCCATGCATCATCGCCTGGCCGGCCGGAACGAAGGCGCGCGGCGAGATCCGCCACCAGTACCACCACGCGATCGACCTCGTGCCGACGATCCTCGACGTCCTCGGCGTCGAGCCGCCGGAGACGATCAAGGGGCACACGCAGTCGCCGATCGACGGCGTCAGCATGCGCGGAAGCATCGACGACGCCGGAGCCGAGTCGAAGCGGAAGACGCAGTTCTACGCGATGCTCGGTTCCCGCTCGATCTGGCACGAAGGCTGGAAGGCGGTGACGACGCACCCGTGCATCGCCGGCTGGGGCAACTTCAACGACGACGAGTGGGAGCTCTACCACGTGGAGGTCGACCGTTCAGAGGTCAACAATCTCGCCGCCGAGCAGCCGGACAAGGTGCGGGAGCTCGTGAACATCTGGTTCTCCGAGGCCGGTGCGAACGGTGCGTTCCCGCTCGACGACCGCACGCCGGTCGAGATACTGACGGAGCCCCGTCCGCAGTTGACGGCTCCTCGCAACCGGTACGTCTACTTCCCGGCCACCGCGCCCGTGAGCGAGTGGCAGGCCGTCAACACGAAGAACCGCTCGTTCGTGATCGGTGCCCTCGTCGATATCCCGGCCCCCGGGGCCGAGGGCGTGCTCTTCGCGCTCGGGTCCCGCTTCGGCGGCCACGCGCTCTACGTCAAGGACAACCGCCTCCACTACGCCAACAACTTCGTCGGCGCCGAGGAGCAGATGGTCGTCGGCACGGAGGACATTCCGACGGGCGAGAACCTGATCCTCTCGGCCTCGTTCGAGAAGGAAGGGATGGAACCGACGGGCGCCACCGGCACGTTGTCCCTCTACCACGGGGACACCAAGGTCGGCGAGGGCAAGATCAAGACGCAGCTCGGTGCATATTCGATTGCCGGCTCGGGCCTCTACGTCGGTCGGCACAGCGGCGAGCCGGTGACAGACGACTACCCGGGCGAGCCTCCCTACGCCTTCACCGGCGGGACGATCAACCGGATCGCGGTCGACGTCAGCGGCGAGCCGTACGTCGACCTCGAGCGCCAGGCGGAGATGCTGATCAGGTCGCAGTGACGAACAGCGGGCTCGATCTGACGGCGACCCGCGGGCGGCGGAAGTGCCGCGTCGAGCTTCTCGAGGAGCTCCCGAGGATGCGTGGCGCGGCGGCCAGGGATCCCGGGAAGTCGCAACTGTCGCCGCCGTGACACTCGGTGTGTGACCGGTAAGCGCATACCCGGGAACGCGCGCGTTGCTCGATCGGTCTTGTCTGCATGAACGTCGATGCGAGTGCCTGTCGAGTGTCTGCTGGCTTCGGCTCCGGTTCCGGCGGATCCGGTCGTCCCGGCGTGGGAGGTCAGAGCCGGCGCGGGTCGGCGCTACCCGGCGGGACCGTCACGTTCGCCTTCACGGACATCGAGGAGTCGACCCACTTGCTCCGGCGGCTCGGCGATCGCTACGCCGATCTGGTCGTCGAGCATCGGCGCATCATCCGGGGCGCATTCGGCGCGGCGAACGGCATCGAGATCGATCGACAGGGCGACGCGTTCTTCTTCGCCTTTCCCCGCGCCCGCGAGGCAGTCGGAGCAGCCGTCGACGTCCAGCGGGCGCACAGACTGACTTCCTGGCCCGACGGCGTTGCCGTCAGGGTCCGCATCGGACTCCACACCGGCGAGCCGGCGGTGGGAGAGGAGGGCTATCTCGGGATCGACGTCGTCAGGGCGGCGCGAATCTGCAACGTCGCGCGAGGAGGCCAGATTCTCCTCTCCGAGACGACACGTGCGCTGGTGCGATCGGCGCTGGCCGACGGTGTGTCCGCCGTGCCGGCCGGCGTCTGGCACCTGAAGGACATGGACGGGCCGGAGCGCATCTACAACCTCGCCGTCGACGGCATGGAGACAGCGGAGCCCGACGACCCAGGCGAGGGGCGGGTACAGATCCCACCGGGTTGGGAGCGGGAGATCGAGGAGCGCTTCGGCAAGGTCGGCGGTCGCCTCGTTGCCAACATCAACGCACGTCTCGCCGACTCACTCGACGCGATCGACGGGAACGGGCAGCGTACGGCTACGGCGCGAGCGGCGGTAAAGGACGAGAACCTCGAGCACCTCGCGGCACGAGCGGTCGACTCGCTCGAGGACAAGCTCCGCGCCGGAGCCTCTGCGGCGCTCAGGGCAGCTCATCTCTCCGGCCGCCCGATCTGAGAGCGCGGCGCCGGGCTTTCGTAACGGGTCGCACTCCGGCCGGGCTGCTTGCCGGGGATCCACGGATCCTCTAGTCTGGATTGTCACGAATACTCTGCTGCGGCTGGTGGGAGAAGAGCGATGGTCGAGACCGTTTCTTCACCAAATGACCGCAGGGCGGCGGCGAAACAGCCGGCGAACGGCTCCTGCGCGCAGAGTGGCGCGATCTCCTTTGCCGAGCTCGTACGTGCGCATGACCGTTGGGAGCGAGAAGTCGCAGGCCGGCAAGGGGAGCGCGAAGACGGCCGCGACGACTACCACACGAGACTCGAACAGTTCGAGGCGGCGGAGGGAGAGATCGTCGGCGCCTACTGGTGCACGACCGCGCCGTCAGCCGTGGCCTTGACCGTGAAGCGCAGGCGACTTCGGCGCGAGCACCCGCACATCCACCGCGCGAGCGACTGGGTAGTGCCGAAAAACGGCGAGCCGATCGCGGAGCTCCTCCACCACTGCGACACGCTCGCGATCAGAGCGAGTGAAGTGCTCAGAGGTACTGCCGTCCGCATCATCATGCAATGGATCTTCGCGATCGAGAGCGACCTCCTCGGCTTCATCGAACGTTCGACCGGCGTGCTCGAGCCGGCAGACGTCAAGGCGTTCTACGAGCGGGTCAGGAACGAGCTGCTCCAGGTCGAGCACTACTACGACCAGGCCGGGAACAAGAGCGCTCGACTTCGGTTCTTCTCCGGCATGCTCTACGGAGTCGTTCTGCTCGCCGCGATCGGCGCCGGGAGCGGCCTGCTCGTCTGGTCGTCCGGCGTGCTGGACGCCGACGCGGTCACGCGGCGGACGATCTTCATCTGCCTGGCGGCCGGCGGCGTCGGGGCGGTGGTCAGCGTGCTCACGCGAATGGCGTCGCAGACGCGGTCTGGCCAGGACCGGTTCCGACTCGACTACGAGGTCGGGCGAGCTACCTCGGTGCTCCTGGGGAGCTTCCGTCCGCTGCTCGGCGGCATCTTCGGCGTGCTGCTCTACGCACTGGTGCGGAGCAAGATCCTGCAAATCACACCGCCCACCGGATCGCAGGCGTACTACTTCTACGCGGTGCTCGCCTTCCTGGCCGGCTTCAACGAGAGGTGGGCCCACGTCATGTTTGGCCAGGCCGAGCGCACAGTCGGACCGGCGCTCGGCAAGGGAGACGACACCATCTCGACGGGCGGCGGCACAGAAGGAACAGCATGAACCGGGTGGGCAGCTAGAAGACCCCGGGCGGGTCGCGCCGCCTCCGGGTACGGGAGGTGGCGTGGTTGCTAGCCGGAGCTGGCAAGAGCTGCGGTCATCGCCCGCTGGGTCGCGGCGTCGACCTGCCCGGTCGGCGTCAGCCCGGCTGCGGACTGGAACTGCTCGGTCACCGTCTGGGTCGAGGAGCCGAAGCTCCCGTCGGCGGTGAGCGCGGGCTGCGTCGCGGCAGTGTTCTTCAGCCACCGGTTGAGCTGGTTCTGCCAGCTCACGACGGCCGAGCCCGTGTCTCCGAGCTTCAGCGTCGCAGCCGCGGGCGTGGTCTGTGTCGAAGAGGTCTTGCCGGCGGCGAGGGCCTGCTGCAGCGCCCGGCGCGTGCTCGCACCGACGACTCCGTCCGGTGTCAGTCCCGCGGCCGTCTGCAGTTGCTCGGTAGCGGTCTGCGTGCCGGCGCCGAAGTTGCCGTCCGCGGTGAGCGCCGTCTGCGTCGGCGCGGCGAGCCTGAGCCACCGGTTGAGCGCGTTCTGCCACGCGACCACGTCCGCTCCCGTCGACCCCACCGAGAGATTCCGGCCGGTCGTCGCGACGCCGGCTCCGCCGAGGAGCGTTCGGACCGACCTCTGCAGCGAGCCTGGATCCGCGACGAAGTGGGAGGGCGGGACGAAGCCGCCGCCGTGTGCCCGGAGGACGTCGTTCGCCGACGTCCGCGCGCTGTCCCACAGCACGTCGCTCGTTCTGAGGTCGTTCACCTGCGCCGAAGCGACGGCACTCCACGCCGCGTCGCCCGGGCTAGACAGCCCTTGCGACACGGCGTCGCGGAGCCCCTGGAGACCGCGCAGTCGAAGGTCGAGCGCCGCCAGCGCCTGTGCCTGCTGCGACGTGAGCGTAGTCGGAGTCTGCAGCGACTCGAGGCTCCCGAGCTGGTCGGTCGTCTGCTGGACGAGCGCGTCGAGCTTGCCGACCAGGCTGCTGCGGGCACCGGCCTTCCGGGCGGCGCTCAAGTCCGCCGCAAGCGACGAGCCGACCTGTTCGGAGTCGGAGGCGATCGGCGACAGCTTCGTCAGGTAGTTCGAGTAGCTGCCTCCGCTTCCGCCGCCCGACCCGGAGGTGAGGACGACGACCAGGATGATCAGGAGCAGCAGCCCGACGGCTGCGGCCGCCGCGGTGACTCGTCGCCGCCGGATGGCGTCGGAGTGCGTCGAGCGGCCGTGCCGTCGGGGTCGCGGCACGATCTCCTCCGACCGAGGGCGGTCCAACGGTGCTTCGTGCTCTTCCGGCGGTTCCGGCGGGTCGGGGAAGAACTCGAACTCGAATTCGTCTTCGTCCACGTCGCGTGCTCGGTGTCGACGGCACCTTATCCGGCAGCTTCTCCGCCGCTCCCGGTGAACCGACGCGCAACCCGGGCGATCCTTCCGGCGCGGCCGCGCGACGGACTCCTCAAATCCGACGACGGCGATCAGAAAGGGGACTGATGCCTGCGTAACATCTACGGCCGCGTGATTCTCGCGATCGACCAGGGTACGTCTGGAACGACCTGCCTCGTCGTCGATCCCGAACTTCGCGTCGTCGGTCGCGGGTATCGCGAGATCCGCCAGTACTTCCCGCAGCCTGGATGGGTCGAGCACGACCCGGAAGAGCTCTGGCAGAGCGTGATCGCGGCGGCGAGCGACGCCCTCTCCGCTGCTCGCCTGCCACCCGCACAACTCGAGGGTCTCGGTCTCGCGTCGCAACGGGAGACGACGGTCGTCTGGGATCGCCGCACGGGGCGTCCGTTGCAACGGGCGATCGTGTGGCAGGACCGGCGGACGGCCGAGCGCTGTCGCCGGCTCCCGCGCGAGCTCGTGCGCGAACGCACGGGGCTCGTGCCCGATCCCTACTTCTCCGCGACGAAGCTCGAATGGCTCCTCGCTCGCACCGACCGGCCGCAGCCGGAGCTGGCCTTCGGAACCATCGACTCGTGGCTGATCTGGAAGCTGACGCGGGGGGCGGCTCACATGACTGACGAGACGAACGCGTCGCGGACGATGCTGTTCGACCTCCGAACGCGCGACTGGGACCCAGATCTTCTGCGCCTGTTCGGTGTCGACCCCCGGATTCTTCCGCAGGTCAAGGCTTCGAGCGGTACTTTCGGCGAGGCAGAGCTCCTCGGCGCGCGCTTGCCGATCGCCGGCGTAGCCGGCGACCAGCAGGCAGCATTGTTCGGACTCGGCTGCTTCTCTCCGGGCGAGGCGAAGGCGACGTACGGCACGGGCAGCTTCGTGCTCGTCAACGTCGGATCTGCACCTGCAACCCGCTCCAGCCGGGCTGCTCAAGACCGCTGCCGCCGTGGCGCCCGGCAGCGAGCCGCAGGACGCCGTCGAGGGTGCTGTCCTCGTCAGCGGCGCGGCATTGCAGTGGCTGCGCGACGGCCTCGGGATCATCGCCGACGCTGCCGATTCGGCGGAGGTCGCGCTCGCGAATCCGACGACGGAAGGGGTGTACTTCGTACCGGCCCTGACCGGGCTCGGGTCGCCCCACTGGGACCCGCACGCTCGAGGACTGATCACCGGGCTCACGCGGTCGACGACGCGCGGACACATCGTCCGGGCGACGCTGGAGGCGATGGCTTTCCAGGTGGCCGACGTGCTCGAAGCGCTACCGATGCCCGTCGGTGTGCTCCGAGCCGACGGCGGCGGAGCGGCGAACCCGTTCCTCATGCAGTTCCAGGCTGACATTCTCGGGCGTCGGATCGAGGTCGCCGCCGAGAGAGACTCGACCGCACTCGGCGCCGCGGCGCTAGCCGGACTCGCGATCGGGACGTGGCGGGACACCGATAGCCTCCGGCGTCTGATCCGGGCCGGGGCAAGCTACGAGCCCGTCATGGCCCGCGACGAGGCGGAGGAACGAATCGAAGGATGGAAAGCGGCGCTCCGGCTCGCACGCTCGCATCGCGACGACGGTCGGTCGCTCTAGCGGACATCGTTCGACTCGCGGATGTTTGGCTGTCGCGTCAGAGCGGGTACAGCACGTGCTTCTAGCGGCGCCCACGAGGCGTCACTTCTGGACAGTGACTGGAGGTGACCGTGCGTAGGGGAAGTGTCCGGGTCCGAGTCGTCGTCCTGGCGTGTTGCGCGGCGGTGTTGAGCATCGCGTTCGCTCTGGCAGGCACCGGTTCGTCCCGTGCGGCTTCCCGCGGCAGTGTCTCGACGTTCAGCGGGACGTTCGCCGACGGAGCGACGTACCTGATTCAGGTTCCCTCCGACTGGAACCGCACGCTCGCTCTCTACAGCCACGGTTACGTGACGCCGGGCAGTCCGAACCCCGCGCTGGATGTCGGCGACGCTGTGACCGGTCAGTGGCTCCTCGATCACGGCTACGCCCTCGCGGGTTCTTCCTACGCCTCGACGGGCTGGGCGATCAAGGACGCTCTTCACGACCAGATCGAGACTCTGGACACGTTCGGCGCGCTCGTCGCACCGCCGAGCCGCACGATTGCCTGGGGCCACTCGCTCGGTGGGATCATCACCGCCGGCTTGCTCCAGGACGATCCCGGTCGGTTCACCGCGGCGCTGCCCATGTGCGGTGTCCTCGCAGGCGGGGTGGGCACGTGGAACCAGGCGCTCGACAGCGCGTTCGCCATTCAGCAGCTCCTCGGCGCCGGCACCGGGCTCCAGGTCGTACACATCACCAATCCGGGCGCGAACCTGGGGCTCGCCGAGCAACTGCTCTTCGCCGCGCAGGCGACCCCACAGGGAAGGGCGCGCATCGCCCTGGCCGGCGCGCTCGGCGACCTCCCCGGATGGTTCGATCCCGCCAGTCCCGAACCAGCTGCAACCGACTTCGCCGCCCAGGAGGCCAACCAGTTCTCGTGGGAGACGCAGGTCGACGGACCGTTCATCTTCGCTCTCCGGGCCGAGCTCGAGGCCCGCGCGGGCGGCAACCCGTCCTGGAACACCGGTGTCAACTACAAGAAACAGCTCGAGAACTCGTCCGACCTTGCCGAGGTACGGGGCCTCTACGCCCAGGCAGGCCTCAGCCTGGATGCCGACCTCGCCACCCTGAATTCCGCCACGCGCATCGCCGCCGACCCGAATGCGGTCGCGTACCTGACTCAGAACATCGTCTTCAACGGCGACCTCCACGGCCGCCCCGTCCTCACGCTCCATACCACCGGCGACGGCCTCGTCGTCAACCAGGACGAAGAGGCCTACCGCTCCGTCGTCAAGGACGCCAAAGACTCCAAGCTCCTCCGGCAGGCGTTCGTGCACCGCGCCGGACACTGCACCTTCACCCCGGCCGAAACGATCAGCGCCTTCGAGGCCCTCGTCGCGCGCATCGACACCGGGAAGTGGAAGGGAACCACCGACCCGGACGCCCTCAACGCAGCCGCAGACGCGCTCGGGCCGACCTACAACCCCGCCGGCCCGAGCTTCGTCAGCTTCGACCCGACGCCCTTCCTCCGCCCGTACGACCTCGGGCGACACTGACCCGCGAGACGCTCTCGCAGCGACCCTAAGGCTGCTGCGCCGCGTCGGCGGCCCGGTGCGCGTACGCACTCAGGACCTCGATCGGCACGATCTCGAGCGCCCGCATGTGTGTAGCGCCCAGCACCACTGGCGGCGCGCAGCCCGCGCGGTGTGCCTCCAGCCATCGCTCGGCGCAGACGCACCAGCGATCACCGGGCGCGAGCCCGGCGAACCCCCACTCGGGCCTCGGCGTCGAGAGGTCGTTGCCGGCGCGGAGACTGAACTCGAGGAACTCCTCGCTCGTGATGCAGCAGACCGTGTGGCTGCCGACGTCGTCGGGGCCCGTGGCACAGCAGCCGTCCCGGTAGAAGCCGGTCACAGGATCCGACGAGCAGGAGAGCAGCGTGCCGCCGACGACGTTGACATCGGGATCCCGGTCCATGCCCCGAAGAGTACGCGTCCGTCGCTGACGTGGCAGCCGTAAGTCACGCTCGGATCTTGCCGGGGAGTTCGTAGACTTGGGGCCACGATGCTGGAAGCCAAGCCGGCCAAGGAGTTGATGCTGATCCTGGCGAGGGAGTTGGCCACGAACGCCTCGACGCCGATGTTCATCGCGGATGCAGAGGGGACGCTCGTGTTCTACAACGAGCCGGCGGAGCGCATCCTCGGCCGGCCCTTCGCCGCTGCCGGTGAGATCGCCGCCTCCGACTGGGAGACGGTGTTTCAGATCGAGTCAGTCGATGGTCAGCCGCTGCCGCTCGAGCAGATACCCGCGGGCATCGCGTTCCTGGAGCGGCGTGCGGCTTCCGGCCCGCTGCGGATCACTGCCCTCGACGGCGGGAAGCACGACCTCGTGACGACCGCCTTTCCGCTCTTCAAACGAGGACAGGACTTCGTGGGCGTTGTCGTGCTCTTCTGGGAATAACACGTGCTGATCACGATCTGGGGTTGCCGCGGCTCGCTCGCAACTCCTGGCCCCGACACCCTCAGGTTCGGCGGAAACACGTCCTGTGTGGCAGCCGAGCTATCCGATGGGACACTGATCGTCCTCGACGCAGGCACCGGGATCCGCAACCTCGGTCTGCAGCTGGCGGCAAGCGGCCCCCGCGAAATCCATCTCTGCCTGACGCACTTCCACCTCGACCACGTCGAGGGAATCGGGTTCTTTGCGCCCCTCTTCGACCCCGGGACAGAGCTGCACATCTGGGGTCCACCCTCGACCGAGCGGAGCCTCGAGCAGCGGGTCTCGCTCTACCTGTCTCCGCCGGTGTTTCCGCTGACCCTCTCGGACATCCCCGCACGACTGCGCTTCCACGACGTGCCGGAAGAACCCTGGCGGATCGGCGATGCGGACGTCTTCGCGACCGAAGTCTCCCATCCGGGAACGACCATCGGCTACCGCCTGGCCGAGAACAGCTCCGTCTTCGCCTACCTGCCCGATCATGAGCCCGCCGTGGGCGTGCCGCTGGGAACACTCTCGCCCGACTGGATCTCCGGCTTCGCAATCGCCGCTGACGCAACCGTGCTCGTCCACGACGCCCAGTACAGCGAAGCCGAGTACCCGAGCAAGGTCGGTTGGGGCCACTCGAGCCTTGCCGACGCCGTTGCGTTCGCAAACCGAGCCACGGTCGGACAGCTGCTCCTCTTCCACCATGACCCCCTCCACGACGACCGGGAGCTCGACGCCCTGGAAGAGCGGGCCCGCGAGCTCTGGACGGGTAACGGTCAACCGCCCACCGTCGCCCGCGAAGGAATGACGCTCGAGTTCTAGCCGGCCGATCTCACGCACCGGCTGCGTCACCGGCCGCAACCGTTTTGCCCACGATCAACAGCTGAGCGCCCCTCCTTCACGTAAGTTCCAGTCGAACGTGTTCGCACGAATGCACACCCTGACGACGACCGTCGAAGCGCACGACCGGGGGCTCGAGCTTCTCGACGAGATACTCCCGTGGCTCCGGGAAAGCACAGGCTTCCGTGGCCTCCTCAGGCTGGCTGCGTTGGATCGCTCGAAGACGGTTGTGATCACCTTTTGGGCCGACGAGGCGGCCATGATCGAAACGACCGAGGCAGGACGCGGTATCGGCGCCCTCGCTGCCGAGGCGGCCGGTTCGACGCCCATCGCCCTCGAGGACTACGAGGTCACGTTCTCCGAAGCCGAGTTCGCACCAAGCGACAGTCCGAGCTGATCAGCTCACGCAGCGCCGAAGTCGCTCCTCGCACCGTAGCGGCACGCTGCGCCCAGACATGGCGACGTACTGCACTACTCTCTTCGTGATGCGAGCAGCAGCAGCCGCGTGAGCGGGCACGATCCAGCGACTCCCGAGCGAAGGGATTTCATCCGCGAGATCGTCGCCGCCGACGTGCGCGAGGGCAGGGTCTCGGAGGTCGTGACCCGCTTCCCGCCCGAGCCGAATGGATATCTGCATATCGGCCATCCCAAGGCGATCGCGCTCAACTTCGGGATCGCCCAGGAGTTCGGCGGGCGCTGCCATCTGCGCTTCGACGACACCAACCCGATCAAGGAAGAGCAGGAGTACATCGACTCGATCCAGGAAGACATCCGCTGGCTCGGCTTCGACTGGGGCGAACATCTCTACTACGCCTCCGACTACTTCCACCAGCTCTACGACTGGGCTGTCCACCTGATCAAGGCCGGCAAGGCGTACGTCGACGACCTCTCCGCCGAGGAGATCCGCGCGCACCGCGGCACCCTCACCGAGCCCGGCGAGAACAGCCCCTGGCGCGACCGCTCGACCGATGAGAGCCTCGACCTGTTCGAGCGGATGCGTGCCGGCGAGTTCCCCGACGGCGCCAGAGTGCTGAGGGCGAAGATCGACATGGCTTCGCCCAACATCAACCTGCGCGACCCCGTGCTCTACCGGATCCTGCACGCGCTCCACCCGCGAACCGGTGACGAGTGGTGCATCTATCCGCTGTACGACTTCGCCCACGGCCAGTCGGACGCGATCGAGGGCATCACTCACTCCCTCTGCACGCTCGAGTTCGAGGATCACCGGCCGCTCTACGACTGGCTGATCGAGAACCTGCCGGTGCCTTCGCGCCCGCACCAGTACGAGTTCGCCCGCCTCAACTTGACGTATACCGTGCTCTCGAAGCGCTTCCTGGGGCGGCTCGTGAGCGAGGGTTACGTGCGAGGCTGGGACGACCCGCGCATGCCCACCGTCTCGGCCCTGCGCCGGCGCGGCTTCCCGCCCGAGGGTCTGCGCAACTTCCTGGACACGGTCGGCCTGGGAGGCAAGGGCAAGAGCGCAGTCGAGATCGAGATGCTCGAGCACGAGGTCAGGGACGTGCTGAACCGCACGGCACCGCGACGCTTCGCGGTCCTGCGCCCGCTCAGGCTCGTGATCGAGAACTACCCCGACGGGAAGGTCGAGGAGATGGAGGCCGTCAACAACCCGGAGGATCCCTCGGCCGGGTCGCGCAAGGTTCCCTTCGCGCGCGAGCTCTGGATCGAGCGCGACGACTTCATGGAGGATCCGCCCAGCAAGTTCTTCCGCCTCGCCCCCGGCCGCGAGGTGCGTCTGCGCTACGCCTACTTCGTGACCTGCACCGACGTGGTGAAGGACGCAAGCGGCGAGATCGTCGAGCTCCGCTGCACGTACGATCCGCAGACGCGTGGCGGCGACGCCCCGGACGGGCGCCGGCCCAAGGCGACCCTGCACTGGCTCTCGGCCGAACACGCCGCGCGCGCCGAGGTTCGCCTCTATGACCGTCTCTTCACCCGCCCCGACCCCGGCGCCGACGGCGACCTCTTCGCCGACCTCGACCCCAACTCGGAGACGGTGCTCGAGGAGTGCCTGGTGGAGCCTGCGCTCGCGGAGCTACCGGTCGGTGAGACCGTCCAGTTCGAGCGCCTCGGGTACTTCTGCCCGGATCCCGACTCGACGCCTGGGCGACTCGTCTTCAACCGCAGCCTCGGCCTCAGAGACAGCTGGGCCAGGCTCCAGGCACAGGGCCCCCGCCCGTAACGAGAAGGAAAGGCTCGGGCGTCGAGCCGGCGCGCTCGATCCCAACCACCCGTTCACCGAGGGTCTAAAGAGACGATTGCAGATCGCGGCCGTGGCCTGGCTGTCGTTTGCGTGACAGCCAGGCCACTGTCCCCTCTCAGTTCCGGCCGCTATCGGTGTCGCGCCCCCGGCTAGTCTGCGTTTTCCGTGCAGACGACCGTTACCGGTTGGCTGGCGTGCAGCGCGTTTGCCTGGCAGGCGAACGTTGCCGCGGTGAACGGAGCGGACGTGTCGTCGAACGTCCCGAGTGGAGAAGCCGGGACCGACAACACCGTCTGACCGCACATGGCCCGGCCTGAACCCCCGCCATGCCCGACGGCATCGACGCTGATGAAACCGCCGCAACTGGTGCCGCTCGTTACCACGGCCAGGTGGCCAGGGTGCGCAGAGACGCTCAGCACAGCCGTTGGGATGCCGGATGCGGGGGAAGCCGACGCGACCCCACTGAACGAGATCGCAACCGCGGTCGTCGCTAGTGCGATCACGACCATGACCACGAACTTGCGGGACAAAGTCATCGTCCCACCCTCCTTTCGTTCGAATGGAGGCAAACGTAAGACGGCCCCCTAACACCGCGGTAACACGCGCCGGATTCGGGTAGCCCTCGACACCACAGCTCCCCCGAGCGCAACGGCCGATGGGGACCTGCGGACGGGCGACGACTTCTCGTTGGCAGGCAAGCGACCTCCCCCGATTCCGCCGTGAGCTTCGCCGTGTTGGCATTGGCTGTTGACATCGGTCGGTTGGAGAGAGCAAATCAACGCTCTAGCGGAACGAGAAAGGCCCCGTTTCCGGGGCTCTTTCGAGGTAGTAGGGGCAGGATTTGAACCTGCGACCTCCGTGGAATATGAGCCCGGCTCTTCCAAGAGACACCGGGCGGACTCGAACCGCCGTACCGCGCTTTGCAGGCGCGCGCCTCGCCGCTCGGCCACGGTGTCAAAGCCCCCGAGAGGAGTCGAACCTCTGCGCGCGGGGTCGAAGCCCGCTGCTCTTGTCCGCTGAGCTACGGAGGCGAGTCGTTGGTGCGGGCGGAGGGAGTCGAACCCCCACGGGCCGAGGCCCGCCGGCTTCTGAGGCCGGTGCGTCTTCCCTGTTCCGCCACGCCCGCACGCGGCGCCGCTACCTGAACAGCTCGGTGTCGGCGCGTCCTCTCCAACTCGGAGCCTGTGTGTTGCGCTGCTCCGTTCACGCGGCCGGCCGCTTGGGCTGCGACTCGGGCCGCATCTCCTCGAGCCGCGCCTGTCGGCGTGCCTCGAGCGAGATGACCTTGGCCGGCCGCAACGGCTTCGGCTGCGGCCGTGCCACCACCAGGTGCAGATGCCGATGCATCTCGCCTCCTCTCGTGTGTCGAAGGGCGCCTCGCGGCGCCCCTGATCAGTCAGAGAGCGCCGCGGGCGAAGTCGGAGATGAGCTGCGGCGTCGCGGTGTCGAAGCCAACGACGTCGAGCATCCCCTGATCGGCGGGGTCGGCGATCGAGAAGCCGTTCGACACCATGCCGACAACGACCAGCCGCGCGTCGATGCCGGATGCGTGGCGGTGGCGGCGACGACGACGCGCCCTCGTGTCCTCGACGTAGACGCGCACGAACGCGTCGCCGTAATATGGCTCAAGAGCGGGCGCTGCGGTCGTGAGACTGCGGAACGATCGTGTGTGCTGAGCTACGGAGCGACTGCTCCGGACGCGACTCGAACGCGCCGACCTCCCGGCCGTAGCCGGGCGCTCTCCCGGTAACCGTCCCACTCCGGCCCGCGACGAAGCTTCGGACGCAGCAGGCCCGCCAGGCGTCGAACCCGGACCAGCGAGGTTGGAGCTCGCCGTGCTGCCGTTTACACCACGGGCCCGTGAGAGCGGACGACCCGGATCGAACGGGCCTCTTCGGGGTGGCGCCCCGGTGCTCTTCCTTCTGAGCTACGTCCGCGAGGTTAGTACGCCCGGCTGGATTCGAACCAGCGTCCTCCGCCGTCGCAGGGCGGCGCTCTCGATCCGCTGAGCTACGAGCGTGAGGAGCCTCCGGCAGGAATCGAACCCGCACCTCGGCCGTACAAAGGGCGCGTGCTTGCCGTTGACACTACGGAGGCGAGAGTGGAGACGGCGGGAGTCGAACCCGCTCCTCCTCGGTGCAAACGAGGCGCTCTGCCGTCAGAGCTTCATCCCCAAGTGTGTGTCGACGCCCGGAGATTGCGCGAGCGGCGGCGGAACGCCGCTCGCGCCATGGTGGCTATCCGACAGACCTGAGCCTTGACCACGGTGTGTCCTGCGGCCAGCGCAGCGGCGACGCGGTGACGCCCGTCCCGAACGACGTAGCCGTCACCCTGTCGAGCGAGGCGCACCGGCGGCGGCTCCCGTCCCTGCTCGAGCCACGATCGGTATCGCTCGACTGTCGACTGGCTGACGCTGCGCGATCGACGTTCGCTGATCCGAACCTGGGCGAGCGGAGCCCAGATCGTCGCCGTATCGCTCGTGTTCCTGCTCATGCTCCCTCCCTTCGGTTCGGTGTCAGGTCTACGCGGCGATCTCGAGATCGGCCGCATGCAGGCGGATGTCGTGCCAGAGCTGCTGGATCGCGCGGCCAGGCTCGATGCCCCAGGCGTCGGTAAGCGTGCGACGCCAGTCGAGGTAGCTGGACAGCGCCTCGACCGAGCGTCCCGAGCGGTGGAGCGCGACCATCAGCTGCATACGCAGTCGCTCGCGATGGGGGAATTCGTCGACGAGTCGCCGAAGCTCTGGAACGACCGCCGTGCCGGCGCCCAGCTCGACCCTCGCCGCGAGCAGCTCCTCGATTGCGTCCACATGGAGCTCTTCCAGACGCCGGATCTCGCTCTGCGCGAACTCGTCGTACCGGAAGTCGACGAGCGGCGACCCGCGCCGGAGCCCGATCGCCTGCTCGAGGAGGTCGACCTTCTCGTTGCCGTCCACGTGGCGGGCTCGTGCCAGCAGTCGCTCGAACAGGGACGCATCGACGGCCTCCTCGCCGACGGCGAGCAGATAGCCGCCGCGTGCGGTCTCGAGCACGTTCGTGCCGAGCGCCCGACGGAGGCTCGACACCACATTGTGCAGCGAGGCCCGCGCGGTCGCCGGAGTGTGGCCACCCCACAGGTCGTCGATCAGCTGGTCGACGGTGCGGAGCTCACGCGGATGGAGGAGCAGGGCCGCGAGGAGCGCGCGCGTCAGCTTGCCTCCGAGCTCGAGCGGACGGCCGTCCTCGACGACCTCGAGCGGTCCGAGGATGCGGAACTCTAGGGTGTCCGCGCGCGGCCGGCACCTGCAACGCGCTGGACGCGGTTCCGGTTCGACACGGCGTACCTCCTTTCACTGTCGGGGATTGCTCCCGGGACTCACGAGTGCGGACGGGTGGAGTCGAACCACCACAGCACGAAGCGGCGGGGTTACAGCCCGTTGAGCTCGCCGATGCTCGGCGTCCGCATCGAGGGGTGACCGGCCGGGCTCGAACCGGCGCCTGCGGGGATCACAACCCCGGGTGCTTCCGTCTACACCACGGCCACCGCGAAGCGGGGACGACCGGACTCGAACCGGCGGCCTCTCGCCTGACAAGCGAGCGCTCTCCGCGTCTGAGCTACGCCCCCAAGGAGGAAGGTGGAAGGCGGGATCGGCTCCCCGCAACCGGAGACAGAGACGTTGCCGTCGCAGGGCTCCGGAGCCAGCTGTTGCCCATCGGCACTCCTGCCAGCGCGTGTCCGCGCCGCCACCTCCTCACCGGTCGGCCCTGGAGGCTTGTCGAAGCCAGCTGCACGTTAGGGCCCGCGCTCTGCACCGGCCCTTGTTCCGTCACTTCCTCGGCCCGCCCGTCGGCGGGCCAATCCTGAGTAGCGCGGGTGGGATTCGAACCCACGGTCTCGAGCTCATGAGGCTCGCGAGGACAGCCGCTCCTCTACCGCGCAAGTCTGGCTGGCAGGAGTCGAACCTGCGATCTCCGGCGTCCGAGGCCGGTGGGGTGGCCAGCTCCCCTACAGCCAGGTGAACGTTCGATCAGTACCCCCGGCGGGATTCGAACCCGCAGCTTCCGGGTTGAGGGCCCGGCGTCTTTACGCAATTCGACCACGGGGGCATGAGGCTCCGGCGGCAGGGCTCGAACCTGCGCTCTCGCGATTAACAGTCGCGCGTCTTCCCCACTCGACCACGCCGGAACGAAAGGCGGAGGCAGCAGGACTCGAACCTGCGAACGGCTCGCGCCGTCTGCGCGGTAGCAACGCGCTGCCTTGCCAGCTCGGCCATGCCTCCGCGAGGCGGAAGGAGAGGGAGTCGAACCCCCAAGGCCCGCAGGCCCACCCGTTTTCGAGACGGGATACCGCACCGGTGGCAGTCCTTCCGAAGGTGGCCCCGGCAGGCGTCGAACCTGCAACCCTCCGCTTAAGAGGCGGCAGCTCTGCCAGTTGAGCTACGGAGCCGTGATGTGACCGGCAGGAATCGAACCTGCGACGCCCCGCGTTTCAGGCGGGCGCTCTACCGGGCTGAGCTACGGTCACGCGAATGGGCGGAGCCGGAATCGAACCGGCGACCTCCTCCGTATCAGAGAGGCGCTCTGCCACCTGAGCTATCCGCCGATGGGCGAGGCTGGGCTCGAACCAGCAGCCTCTTGTTTGTAAGACAAGCGCTCTCCCGCTTGAGCTACTCGCCCGCACTTTCAAGGATCCGGGACAAGGAGTCGAACCTCGATCTCCACGTTCAGAGCGTGGCGTCCTCCCGGTTAGACGATCCCGGAACATCGGCGCCCGCCGGTGCCAGCCGTGGAGCACGACCGTGTTGTGATCCGGATCGCGAACGGAACCCTTAGGGAGGGCCGCCCGGCAGAAACCGCGCCTCTCCGTCCACCTCCCGCAACGGGAGATCGACGCAGCAGGCGAGCACCCACCTGTCGAGCCTGATCACTTCTCTGTCTCGTCCGCTGGAAGCGAAACGATGTTTTCTATGCCACTCGCCTACTCTTCGACCCTGGATCAGAGACAGCCGGTTGCGCACATCCGCGACGGTCGCCGTCCTACGTGGAGGAGCCTTGGAGCCCGAACCTCGCGCGCTGTTCTTGAAAAGCGCAGGCAAAAGCACACACTAAATGCAAGCGTGTGTTGCAAGCACGCAGCGCCGAGGGTCTTTCTCTCTCAGGCGGGGCCTCGATTCGATCTGGACTTGTTCAAGCTGAGCATCACCTTCGTTCTCGCGTTGACTGAAACCCTTCGGAGACGAAAAAGGCGACCCGGTTGGGTCGCCCTCGTCTGGCTTGCTATGCGGCTAATGATCTAGCGCGCACACCCTCCAGCGAGGGCCGAGACGTCACCCGACGGACTCCCCTCGCCGGGGTTATGCCGGCACGAGAGCACCGAGACGGTGGACGTCGCTTCGGTTGGGATTTTTTGGGTTTTGATGGTGGTCTGCACGGATTTCCTCGATTCGCTCCCTGGAGGATAGACGATCCGCTCGATCTTGGCAAGCGATCCGAACAAAGATCTAACGGCCTGGATCGACAATGCGATATGAAAACCAACCGAAACCTTCTCGGCGCCTGGGCACTAGCGTAAGCACTCCTCACCGCTCACTCGGACGGACCGAGGAGCCGGACTGCCGCAAGTGAGAGGACGCGGGCGATGGACAGCGCGCACTCCTCGCCGTCTAGTTCGAACTGCCTCGCGCCCTCGTCGGTGTGGAACGCCCAGCCGCCCGGCCTGCCGACGCCGATGAGAGCGGCCGGCACGCGCTGGGAGACGTTGCCGAAGTCGGTGCCGAACGGGAGCGGCGCAGGCTCGTCCACGAAGTGTCGGCCGAGTGCGAGGACCGCTTCCCTGACCGCCTGCCGGACCTGATCGTCCGGCCTCAGCCCGCAGACCACGGGATCGCTGTCCCAGACTGCGTTCGGAAGCGCATCCCGGAGTGGGGCCGCGAGTGCGTCGAGCCCCGCCTCTTCGTCTGCGCGGAGGAGGAAGTGGATCCGTACGGCGAGTCCGCCGCCCTCCTCCACGTCCCCGTCGAGCGCGACGTGCTCCACGATCGCATCGGCCGGCGGGAGCTCCTTCACGGCCGCGATCGCGCCGAGCACGGCCTCGATCGGCCCCTCGGGCTTCCCGGCCAGCGAACGTGTCCCGGTCACCATGGCACGGTCGCGCCGCATCCAGCGCGAATGCCGAAAGACCGTGTCCTCGAACTCGGGGTGGGCATATAACGCCGCGTCGATCCCGTCCCAGAGCCCGGCCGCCGCCGAGACCGCCTTGCCGCCTCCTCGCTCGACCATCAGCGGTGCCGGGATCTCGTCGGCGGGACAGCCGAAGACGGCGAGCGTGCCGGGGAGCTCGTCGCGGAGGTCGGCCAGCGCGAGCGCGGCCGCGGCGACGCCGCCCGCGATCGCGTCGTGGCCGCACGAATGCACCGGCTCGATCGAGCCGTCGGGTCGAAAGACCGGGACGGCGTCGTAGAGGGCGACGAGGCCGACCGAGCGCCCCGCCACAGCCCCCGTGAGCGTCGCGCGGAACGCGGTGGACATTCCGGCGACGCCGCGCTCGACCTCGAAACCCGCGGCGGCGAGCAGGTCGGCGAGGTGGCGCGAGCACTCGTGCTCCTCGTGGGCGAGCTCGGGGTGCTCGTGGACGAAGCGATGCGTGGCGAGCGCGGTCTCCCGCTTCGACTCGACCGCCGCCAGTATGCGCTCGTCGCTCATCGGTGGAAGAGCCTACGCAGAAGTGAGCCGAGCACGAGGCGGATCCCGCCGATCGGCTTCTGCTCGGGGACGGAGGCGTTCGCGAGCTTGGCCGCGATGCACCCGGCGAACTGGGCCGTCAGCCGCGCTGCGACGTCCGCGACGACGCCGCGACCGTACTGGGCGACCGCGCCGCGCAGCGTCAGCTCGGTGGCGATGTCGACGCGCGTGCCTGCGTCGACGGCGCCGAGCGTCGACTCGATCGTCGCCTCCGCGCTGCCTCGACCCTTCGCCTCGCGCGCCTTCGCCGCGAGCACGACCCGGCCGGCCGTCTCGTCCATGTGCTCGCGCGTCACGTCGGCGAGGAACTGCAGCGAGATCGGCCCCAGCTTCACGTGCAGCTTCGCCTTCCACGAGTTCTCGCCCGTGACGTCGACGAGCTCGGCTCCCGGCATGCACGGGACGACCTCCGGCACGTCGTTCAGCAGCCGCCAGGCCGCGTCGACGGGCGCCGCGACTTCGAACGAGTTCTCGAGCCTCACGAGTTCGTGATCGTCGTCCTGTCCCAGCCCGCGTCGTCGTGCTTGCACGGGATGGCGGAGTCCTCGTGGTTCGTGACGAGCTTGCCGCTCTTCAGCAGGAGGCAGTAGCCCTCCACGTGCGGGTCGATGCCGAAGTCGACGTTGCAGCGCGTGATCGCGACGTGCCGGTACGTGCGGCCGACGCTGACGCACGCCACCCACTTGTAGTCGAGGTGCGCCGCGTTCAGGCGCTTCGTCATCAGCTTCTTCGCGAGCGGCGGCGGCGCCTCCACGAGCTTCGCGGAGCTGCCGCCCCCGCAGCCGGCGAGCAGGCCGATGAGCGCCGCAACGGCGATCGCGATTCTCACGGCGCCAGCACGACCTTCGTCGCCTCGCGCGAGTCGAACAGGCGATAGGCCTCCGCTGCATCCGCGAGCGGCAGCCGGTGGGTGACGACGGCGCTCGGGTCGAGCTCTCCGCTCGCCAGCTTGCCGAGCAGCAGCGCACCGTCTGCCGTCGGGTCGCCGATCGAGAACCGGAGCGTCAGCTCCCGCTCGAACATGAGTGCGTTGTCGAGCGGATAGTCGGGCTCGAAGTGCGCGCCGACGACCGAGACGACGCCGCGACCGCGCGCCAGCTTCAGCGACGCGTCCAGGCCCCCGGGCGAGCCTGCCGCCTCGACCACGACGTCTGCGCCCAGACCTCCCGTTGCCTCTGCGACGGCATCGGCCGCTCGTCCCGGCTCGACCGGCTCGGCACCGAGGCGTTCGGCGAGCGCTCTCCGGGCTTCGACGCCGTCGACGGCGAGAACCCGGCCCGCCGCGCCGACTGCGCAGAGCACGGCCATCAGCCCGACAGGCCCGCAGCCGACGACGACCACCGTGTCTCCGGGCGAGACGCCCCCACGCACGACCGCGCCGTACCCGGTGGGGAGGATGTCCGCGAGGAAGACGGCCGCCTCGTCGCTCACCTCGTCCGGCAGCGCCCGCAGCGCCCGGTCCGCCTGGGGTACCCGCACGAGCTCCGCCTGCCCGCCGTCCAGCCGCGGGTAGACGCCGGAGTAGCCGAACAGCGAGCGGCTCTCGCACTGCGTGACGCGACCCGCGAGGCACGAGGGGCAGGTGCCGTCCGAGATCATGCTCGCGTTCACCACCCGCTGCCCCGGCCGCACCGATCGCACCGCCGGCCCCGCCTCGACCACCTCGCCGGCGAACTCGTGGCCGAGCACGGTGCCCGCCTCGAAGCCGGGCGTCAGGCCGTGGAAGGGAAAGAGGTCGGCGCCGCAGATCGCCGTCGCCCGCACCGCGACGATCGCATCACCGGGCTCGACGATCGTCGGATCGGGCACCTGGTCGACCCCGACGTCGCCGGGCGCTCTCAGGACGACGGCCCTCACGCCGGCTGCTCGATCTCGACCAGATAACCGTCGGGGTCGGTGCAGAAGAAGCGGCAACCGCCCCACGGCGGGTCATACGGGTCGGCGAGGAAGCGCACCCCGGCCTCGGCGAGCCGCTCGTGCTCGGCCCGCGCGTCGTCGACCTCGACGACCAGTACGACGTTCGCGACCGACGGATCGGCGGGCGCGGCCATCGTGACCCCCGGCCGGTCGTCGGCCGGATGCCCCTGCTCCGCGAGCGAGAGGCGGGCACCCGCGAGCGCCAGCGTCGCGTACGGCGGATCGTCGTACAGCGCCTCGACCTCGAACCCGATCCGGTCGCGGTAGAAGGCGACCGAGCGCTCGACGTCGGCGACCGCCAGGATCGCTCCGGCCCGCCGTGCCATCAGTTGTGCGACATGCCGCCGTCGGCGACGAGCAGCTGGCCGGTCACCCAGCCCGCCTCCTCCGAGGCGAGGAATGCGACGGCAGGAGCGATGTCGACCGCCTCGCCTCGCCGCGGGATGCACTGCAGCATCTGGACGAACTCGAACGCCTCCTTGTGCGGGCTCGCCATCACGCCCTCGGTCGCGGTCAGGCCCGGCGCCACGGAATTGACCGTGATCCCGTACTGCCCGACCTCGCGGGCGAGAGCGCGCGTGAAGGCGAAGACGCCGCCCTTCGACGCGACGTAGTGGGCCAGGTTCGGCGTCCCCGCGAGGAGCACGTTCGAGGCGATGTTGACGATCCGCCCGTAGCCGGCCTCGCGCATCGGCTTCTGCGCGTAGTGGTTGGTCAGGAAGGTGCCGTCGAGGTTGACCGACATGATCCGCCGCCACTCGGCGAAGTCGACCTCGTCCCAGGGGGTGAACGGGACGATCGCAGCCGCGTTGACGAGCACGTCGAGCTTGCCGTGCTGCGCGACCGTGTCGGCGACCATCCGCTCGACGTCGGCCTCGTTCGAGACGTCGACCTTCACCGTCGCCCCGTCCTGGATGTCGGCTCCGACGACGGTCGCTCCCTCGGCCGCGAGCTTGTCGGCGACCGCCTTGCCGATCCCCTGCGCGGCGCCGGTGACGATCGCGACCCGGTTGTCCAGCTTGCCCATGTGCCCTCCCACTTACCGCTCGTAGAAGTCCGGCGCGTGCTTGTAGGTCTGCCACGCCTCCGCGTCGTGCGAAAGGAAGATGTCCGCGTCGTGCTCGTCCGCCAGCGCCTTCACGCGTGCGATCGAGCGGACGCCGGCGACGGGGTCGTTGTGGAAGCCGGGCTGGATGCCCTTCTCCAGCGCGGCAGACGTGTAGGCCACGTCCATCGCGAACAGCATCGGCTTCGCCCCCTCGGGGGCGAGGAGCACCGAGTAGTGCCCGACGGTGTGGCCCGGCGTCTCGTATAGCCAGATGCCCTTCGCCAGCTCCACGTCGCCGGACACCGGCGCGAAGTCCGCTCCCTCGTAGTCCCACGACCTGTCGGAGTAGCCGAAGAACTCGAACGGCTCGTGATCCCGTCCCTGCGCCAGCTCCTTCTCGTGCAGCACGTGTCTGGCACCGGTGCCCGCGAAGAGCTGGTTGCCGCCGACGTGGTCGATGTGCAGGTGCGAGTTGACCACCGTCGTCACGTCCGAGAGCTCGAATCCCGCGCTCGCCAGCTGCGCCGGGATCGTCTGCCCGTCGGTCTGCTCGGGCAGCTCGAACGGGAGGACGCGATTCATGTGGTCGAGGTCGATGCCCGTGTCGACGAGGAACAGGCCGTCGTCGTGCTCGACCAGGACGCTGTAGACAGGGATCCGCGCCTGTGGGCCGGGAACATTCCACATCAGCTGCGTGTGCTCGATCACGATCGAGCCTCCGTCGAGGAGCCAGACCTTCATCACTCGGCTTCGAGAGCCTTCCGCACGGCGACGAGCTTGCCGGCGCGCTTGGCGCGCAGCTCGTCGATCTGCTCCGGCGTGTAGTCGTAGATGCCGCCGCCCGTCTTCATGCCGAGCCGCCCCTTGTCGATCAGGTCGCGGATCGTCGACGAGACCTCGCCCGCGGTCGAGAGATCCTGGTTCAGGTACGAGCCGACGGCGTTGTAGATGTCGAGGCCGGCCATGTCGAGCAGCTCCATCGGGCCGATCACGGCGAGCTTGTAGCCGATGCCCCAGCGGACGTTCAGGTCGAGGCCCTCGGGGTCGATGATCCCGCGGTCGACCAGGTCGAGGCACTCGCGCAGGATCGCGTAGAGGATCCGGTTCTCGACGAACCCGGCGACCTCGCGCTCGACGACCGGGTGGTAGCCGATCCTGCGAACGAGCTCGGAGGTCGCGTCCACGGTCTCCTGGGAGGTCTGCTCGCCGGGGATCACCTCGATCATCGGGATCAGGTGCGGCGGGTTCGACCAGTGCATGCCGACGACCCGCTCGGGGTGCTCGGTGACCGTCGCGATCTTCGTGATCGGGATGCCGGACGTGTTCGAGGCGAGGACCGCCTCGGGAGCGACGTGAGCCTCGAACTGGGGGAAGACCTCGTGCTTCAGCTCGAGCTTCTCGGGCACGGCCTCCAGCACGAAGTCGGCGCCTTCGAGTGCAGCCGCGAGGTCGGTCTCGAACCGGAGCGCACCGCCGTCCTCCTTCGCCGCGTCGAGCCGCTCGAGGACGCTGCCTGCGAGCTCTGCGCCTGCCTTCGCACGCTCGAGCGCCTCGGCGCTGACATCGTAGAGCGCGGTCTCGATCCCGGCCCGGGCGAGCACGGCTCCCATCCCGGGGCCCATCGTTCCCGTCCCGATCACCGCTGCGCGTCTCACTGCTCCCATTTGCCCTCCTTCTTCAGCTCCTGGATGCGCCGCCAGACGCGCTCCGGCGTCAGCGGCAGCTCGGTCATGGGCACGCCCGCATCGGCGAGCGCGTTGACGATCGCCGCCGGCACCGCGGCCAGCGCGCCCTCGCCGCAACCCTTCGCGCCGTAAGGGCCGGGGCCGTCGCCGTTCTCGACGATCACGCAGGTCATCTCGTCGGGAAGGTCCTCGAAGCTCGGCACGCGGTAGTCGAGCAGCGTGTCGTTGAGGAGCAGGCCGTCCTCGTAGACCATCTCCTCGAAGAGCGCGTTGCCGATGCCCTGCAGCGTCGCGCCCTCGTCCTGGCGCTCGACGAGCTGCGGGTTGATGGCGCGGCCGACGTCCGCCGCGGTGGCCGTCCGGCGCACGTGGACGAAGCCGGTGGCCGGGTCGACCTCGACCTCGGCGGCGCCGACGCAGACCTCCCAGAAGACGGGGCCTTCGGCGTAGGAGCCGGTGCCGAGCGGAGCGACCTCGCCGCGGCCGATCAGCTCGCCGCCGGCGAAGCCGAAGTGCTTGCGCATCAGCGCGAGGTGGTCGCTCGGATCGATCTCGGAGCCTCCGGCGATGTGCTCGAGCTGAGCCCGGATGTCGGCCGCGGCGCGCTGGACGGCGAGGCCGGCGATGGTCGTGGAGCGGCTGGCGCCGGTCGAGCGGTCGTACGGCGTGAAGCGCGTGTCGGCGCCGCGCACGGTCACCTGCTCGGGCTCGACGCCGATCTCCTCGGCCGCGATCTGCGCGAACGCGGTTCGAGGGCCCTGGCCCATCTCGGTCGTCCCGACGAGCACGACCACGCGGCCGTCGGCCTCGAGCCGGCAGACGGCGCTCGAGACGGGGTGGGCCCCGGCCGCGAGCAGGCCGACAGAGACGCCGCGGCCGACGAGCGGCCGTTTCTCCTCCTCCCAGCCGACGGCGGCCGCGACCTTCTCGACGTCGCCGACGAGGTCGGCGTCGAGCGGCTTGCCGCCCGGCGCGAACCTCCTCGCCGGGAGCGAGCAGGTTCTGGCGGCGGACGTCGAGCGGGTCGAGCCCCGCACGGCGCGCGATCTCGTCGACCTGCGACTCGCCGATCCACTGCATGTGGGTCGCGCCGAAGGCACGGTAGGAGCCCGAGGGCGCGAGGTTGGTGTAGACGCAGGCGGCGTCGACCCGGTAGGCCGCCCAGCGGTAGGGCCCCGGCGCAGCGTCGCCCGCGGTCGCGACGACGCGCGGCCCGTTGTCGGCGTAGGCGCCCGTGTCGAACAGGCACTCGACGTCGCGGGCGAGCAGGCGGCCGTCGGCCGTCGCCGCCGTTCGCATGCGGCAGGACATGTTGTGGCGCCGGGTCGTCACCATCGACTCGCCGACGCTGTTCTGGATCCGCACCGGCCGGCCGGCCTTCCGCGCGAGCGCCACGGTCAGCGGCTCCATCTTCGTGTACGACTTCGAGCCGAAGCCGCCGCCGAGGTACGGCACCTGGATCCGGACGTTCGCGACCGGGACGCCGAAGAGATCCGCGATCTCGGCGCGCACGAGGAACGGGTGCTGGCACGTCGCCCAGAGCGTGATCTCGTCGCCCTCGAACTGGGCGATCACCGTGTGGGTCTCCATCGCGTACTGGTAGACGGACGGGAACGTGTACTCGCCCTCGACGACGATGTCCGCGCGCGCGAAGACCGCTTCCAGCTCCCCGCGGTCGATCCGGTAGCGGTAGCAGACGTTCCCGTCCCGGGGAGGGAGCTCGCCGAGGCCGTGGAAGAGGCCCGGCCGGCTCTCGCGGTCGGTGACGAGCGCTCCACCCTCGGCGACCGCGTCCTCGACGGTCGCGACCACCGGGAGCTCCTCGTACTCGACCACGATCGCGTCGACCGCAGCCGCGGCGGCGGCAGCCGTCTCGGCTGCCACTGCCGCCACCTGCTCGCCGTGGAAGCGCACCTTGTCGATGGCGACGATCGGCCGGTCCTTGATCGCGTGTCCGTAGTACGGGTCGATGTCGCGGAGGTCGGCGCCCGTGAGGACGCAGACGACGCCGGGAACCTTCTCGGCCGCGGAGGTGTCGATCGAGACGATGCGGCCGTGGGCGATCGGGCTGCGGAGGACCTTCCCGTGCAGCATCCTCGGGACGAGCATGTCGCCGACGAACTGAGCCTGGCCGCGCAGCTTCTCGTGCGCGTCGCGGCGCGGGTGGGAGCGGCCGATCTGCGTCCGGGTGGCGGTCTCGTCCAGCGCCGTCATTCGACCCCGGCCAGCTCCGCGACGGCCTCCAGGATCCCTCGGTAACCGGTGCAGCGGCAAAGGTTGCCGGCGAGGCTCCGCTTGATCTCTTCCTCGCCGTCCAGCTCGCCGCTTCGCAGGAGCGCGCTGACCGTGAGCAGCATCCCCGGCGTGCAGAAGCCGCACTGCAGCGCCGCGTGCCGCGTGAAGACCTCCTCCAGCCGCTCGAACTCCGGTTGCTCCGCGAGCCCTTCGATCGTCGTCACCTCGGCGCCGGCGGCGTCGGCCGCGAGAAAGCAGCACGAGCTCACCGGCCGACCGTCGACGAGCACGGTGCATGCTCCGCAGACCTGGACGTCGCACGAGCGCTTCGTGCCCGTGAGCGCGAGCGAGTCGCGGAGGAAGTCGAGCAGCAGCACCTGCGGCTCGAGGTCGCGGACGACCCCGCGGCCGTTGACGCTAAGGGAGATCTCCACCGAGGCCTCCGCCGTCGCGCTCGATCCGGCGCTGCCACGCCGCCCAGTACTCGACCACGAACTCGTCGCGATACTTGACGGGAAGCAATTGCCGCGCCAGCTCCGCGCCGATCGGCCGCAGCTCGCCGATCGTCGAGGCAACCGCCTGGAGCCGGGCGGCTCGCTCGAGCGTCGCCGCCGTGAGCACGACCCACGGCACGTCCTTCCCGACCACGAGCACGCCGTGGTTGTTCAGGAGCACGGCTCGCCGGGAGCCGAGCGCCGCCGCGACCCGGCTGCCCTGCTCGTCGTCAACGATCAGGTCGGGCTCGTCGAAGCGGCCGACCCCGTCGGCGAAGAGGATGCCGTCGTGCGTGAGCACCGCGAGGTCGCTCGAGGTCGCGCCGAGAGCTGTCGCATAGGGCGGATGGCCGTGGACGACCGCTCCGACGTCGGGACGTGACCCGTAGACGCCCGTGTGCAGGACCGTCTCGAGGTGCAGCGCCGCGCCGGTGTCGTCGATCGCGACCACGTCCTCGGCCTCGACCTCGTCCAGCGCGACTCCCTTTCGCTTGATCCAGATCTGGCCGTCCGCGTCGCGCGCGCTGACGTGGCCGAGCGTGAGGTCGGCATAGCCCTCGCTGGCGAGGATGCGGCAGGCCCAGGCGACCTGCTCGCGGATGCCCTGAGCGACCGCGACCATCAACGTCTCTCCGTCGGCGGGTAGTCGGGGTGCGGGAAGCCGAAGACCATCACGACCTCGGAGTCGCCGGTGTTCGCGACCGCATGCCAGATCCCGGCCGGGATGTGCAAGGCGTCGCCCTCGTGGAACGGAACCGTCTCGTCGTCGAGTCGCAACTCGCCCGAGCCCGGCGACGACGTACGCGAACTCCTCGGTCTCGTGCTTGACCGGCGTGAGCTCTGTTCCGGGCGTGAACACCGAGTAGCCGAGCGAGCTCGCCTCGCCTTTCACGACCATGCGCGACCAGCTTCCCTGCGGCAGCTCGATCGGCTCGACGTCGTCGAGCGCGACGACGCTTACAGCGCCTCGACTCACTGGCCGGCCTCCACTCCCGGCCGGCGGAGCCGGCCTCGGTGGAGGCGTGACGCCGCTGGCCGCACGATGCTGCACGGCCGGCGCTTGTCCGTTCCTCGACGTACTGTCCTGCGCGCCGGCCGTTTGCATCCTTTGCCAGCGACGCCCCATTGAGCCGAGGCGCTCTGACCGCACGAGGTCAGAGCGCCCACTCTCCGTCTTTCACGATGTAGGTGCCGTCGTCGACGATCTGCAGCGTCGCGTTCAGGAAGACGCCGTCCAGGTGGAGGGAGCAGTGGTTCTGCCCGCCCGGATAGGCGTTGTGGTTGTCGCCGAGCGCGAGATGAACGGTGCCGATCCTGCCTTTCTCCGACGGGGTGCCGAACGGCGCCTTCTCGCTCGTGCCGAAGGCGAACTCGCCGACGACGGTCGCGTTCTCGACGCCGTCGATCGCCTGCCGCAGCCGCTCGGCCTCCTCGCCGCCCTCGATCTTCACGCACTTCCCGCCTGCGAGCGTCCACGTGATCGGCTCCTTCACCTGGCCCTCGAGCCCGATGCCGAGCATGACGCCGTCGACGACGGCGGTCCCGTGCGTGAAGTCCTCGATCGCCGCGAACGCGACCTCCGTCCAGAGCGGGATCGGGCTCATCATCTGGCCTCGCGCCTTGTACGGCGTCAGGCAGAGCGGCGGCCGGCCCTCGATCGAGACGTAGAAGTCCGTTCCGAGCGGGGTGGTGACGTGGCACTGCGTCTTCCCCGCGAGCGCCGCGACCGCGTCCTCCGTCCGCTGGGCAGAGCGCTCCAGGTCCTCGCGTGTGAGCCCCCACTCGCCCATACCGGGCTCGATCGAGGCGATCTTCCCGTTCGCCTCGCACGTCTCGCGGACCGCGTTGACGTGGGCGAAGCGGTTCGCCCACTCGAGGTTGGCGATGATGATCACCTCGTCCGAGCCGACCATCGCGCGGTGCAGGTTGGCGGGCGGGGCCATCGGGAAGCGCACGTCGGCACGGCCGCGCCGCACCTGCGTCTCGTTGTTCATCACGACCGGCCAGCCGCCGCGATCGACCACGACCTCGGCGACGGCCCTCGCCTCGTCCTCGCGGTCGTCGTCGCAGATGATCGTGACGACGTCTCCCTCCTCGACGGCGAAGCAGACGTCGACGATCAGGGCCGCGTCCTCGAGTAGCTGGTCCTTGGCGACAACAGTGGCCATCACTCACACCCTTTCTGCTGAGAACAGGGGCAGCACTTCCTCCGCGAACCGCTCGACCTGCGCGAACTGGTCGATGGCTCCGAACCGGCAGATGAAGTGGTCGACGCCGGCGTCGGCGAAGGTGTGGATCCACGCGGCGATCTGGTCCGGGGTGCCCACGGGGCCCCAGTTGGACAGGTCCATCGCCTGCGACAGCTCCGGGTAGTACTTCGAGATGTACTCGTCGAACGCGCGCCGCGGCGTCGTCCTCGGAGTCGCCGATGTTCATCGTGACCTGATACGAGATCACGAGGCGCGAGAAGTCGGCCTCGTGCTCGTCGGCGTACCGCTCGATCGCCCCGAGCTGGTCGACGAGCTCCTCGGGGTGCTGCGCGCGGCAGCAGGTCATCCAGCCGTCGCCGTACCTGACGATCCGTCGGCACGCGGCGTCGAGCCGGCGCTCGATGACGTCGGGAGCCGCGTCGCCCTTCAGGCGCGGGTTCGAGACGACCCAGATCGGCGGCGGCGACTGCACCGGCATCAGCGGCGCCATCTCGGTGCCCGAGAAGAAGGAGACTCCGTCGTAGTCGAGGAACGTGCCGTGGAAGTCCGTCCGTCCCTCGGTCCAGAGCTCGCGGATCACGGCGAGCCCTTCCTCGAACAGCTGGCCGCGTCTGACGTAGTCGAGGCCCAGCGCCTCGAACTCCCGCCGGACGCCCTCCTCGGGATTGCCCATGCCGGTGCCGAAGATCGTCCGCCCGCCCGAGATCACGTCGAGGGTCGCCCATTCGAGCGCGAGGTAGAGCGGGTTTCGGGTCGACGAGACCATGCAGGCCGTGCCGAGCTTGACCCTGGACGTCCGTTGCGAGATCGCCGACAGGAGCGAGATCGGCTCGTAGCGGGGCTTCGAGAACAGCGAGTCGCCGACCCAGACCGAGTCGAACCCGGCCTCCTCGACGGTCTCCGACAGGTCGAGCAGCATCGAGAGGTCGTAGTCGGGCGCGATCAGGGGCTCCCGGTTGTTGAGGTTGACGCCGAACTCGAGCGGGCGGCCGCTCACGCCGGGATCTCCTCGACGGCGGCGAACTCGTCCTCCCCGAGCGCCTTCAGGCGTCGCTGCGGCACCCGTACGTGCTCGGCCATCAGATGCGCCGCACGCTCGACGTCGCCGCGCCTCGCCGCACGGAGGATCGCCGCGTGCTCGGCAACGGATCGGTGCAGGTTGCCGCGCAGCGTCAGCGACTGCATCCGGTAGCCGCCGATCTGGCCGAGCAGCTGTCCGTAGATCTCGCGCAGCTTGCCGTTGTCGGACGCCGAGACGAGGTGAGCGTGGAACGCGGCGTTCGCCTCGAAGAACTCGGCGACCTCGTTCCGCTCGGCGTGCGCGGCCATCGCGTCGATCAGCTCCTGCAACGTCGCGAAGTCGTCCGCGGTCAGACGCGGCACCGCGAGCCGAACTGCCATCGCCTCGAGCCCTTCGCGCACCTGGTACAGCTCGAGGAACTCGTCCTTCGAGAGTGAGCGGACGACAGCGCCCCGGCGCGGCCGGACAGTGACGAGCCCCTCGGCCGCGAGCCGGCCGATCGCCTCGCGAAGCGGTCCGCGGCTGACGCCGAGCTGCTCCGAGAGCGGCACCTCTCCGAGCTCCGCGCCGGGCTTCAGGCGACCCGTCAGGATCTCCTCCCGCAGATGGTCGTAGACCCGCTGCCAGAGCGTCAGGTTCTCGAGTCGAGCCGGGCGACTCAGAGCGGGCTCGGACCGAATTGCATTCATTCTCCGGACGGGTTAGGGTAGACGGCGTTGACGCTCTTGTTGACAGTCTGCAAGGCCACCCTATCAGCGGGTCCTGCAACGATCAAGCGCACGGCCCAGGCGTCAAACTATGCGGTGGAATCACGTCGATTCCCCGGGAGGAAGGAGATCACGCGATGCACATGCGTCTAACCGGAGCGCGGGTCGTCTTGGTCGTGGCGGCCGTCGCACTCCTCGCGGCCGGCGCCACCGTCGCCCTCGGCGCTCAGAAGGCCGCGAAGGTGACGAAGGTCGGGTTCGCGTCGCCCGCGAAGGCGAGCGACTATGGCTGGAACCAGCAGGGCTACAACGGTGCCAGGGCGGCAGCTGCCGCCGGCGGGGCCTCGTTCACGGCGATCACGAACGTCGGCTACGACAAGACCGACGTCATCCTGCGCCAGCTGATCAAGGGCGGCGCAAACTTCATCGTGCCTCACGCGAGCGGCTACGACACGATCGCGGCCCGGCTCGCGCAGCAGTACAAGGTGCCGATGATCACCTACGACGTCCCGTCGAACCTGAAGAAGGGCCTCGTCTCGTACGTGACGACGTCGAGCCAGGAGGGTGCCTATCTGGCGGGCATCCTGGCCGCGAAGACGACCAAGACGCACAAGGTCGGCATCGTCATCTCCGCCGCCGACGACAACTGGTACAAGATGAGCGGCGGGTTCGCGACGGGCTTCCGCAGCATCGACAAGACGTCGAAGATCTTCTTCGCAACCGTGAGCCCGACGGGCTATGACGACGCGGCCGGCGGCAAGCGGGTCGCGACCAGCGTGATGGCCCAGGGCGCCGACGTGCTGTTCACGATGGGCGACAACGCGTCGTTCGGATACCTGCAGGCGATCGGCAGCGCGAAGGTCGGCCACAAGGTGTGGATGATCGGCGACATCGGCGACATGACGCCGATCGACACGAGCCACGTCTTCCTGTCGTCGGTGCTCTGGAACTTCACGCGCACCTTCTCGCAGGCGATCAAGGACGTGAACAACGGCACCTACGGCACCCACGGCTACAACCTGAGCCTCAAGAACGGCGGCATCTCGCTGCTGCACTCGAAGTACATCCCGGCGGCGACCTGGGCCCAGATCCAGGCGGCGCAGGCAAAGATCAAGGCCGGGAAGATCACCATTCCCGTGGCACACAACGCGAGTGCCGTCCAGAAGCTGATCAAGTAGGGCCATGCACAGTGTCCGCCCGCGGAGCCTTCGGGCCGCCGCGGGCGGACGCTCTTCCAGCAGACCGAGTCGCCCAGGGTGAACAGACGGAACGACACGCCGATCGTCGAGCTCACGGGAATCACGAAGGCGTTCCCGGGCGTGCTCGCGAACGACGCCGTCGACCTGAAGCTCTGGTCGGGCGAGGTGCACTGCCTGCTCGGCGAGAACGGAGCCGGCAAGTCGACGCTGATCGGCATCCTCTCGGGCCTCATCCGCCCGGATGCCGGGAAGATTCGCGTCGAGGGCGTCGAGACCGTCATCTCGTCTCCGCGCAAGGCGCTCGAGCTCGGGATCGGCACGGTGCACCAGCACTCGGTGCTGATCCCTGCACTGTCCGTCCTCGACAACCTGCTGCTCGGCGACACGCGTCGGTTGAGGCTCGACGTCCGCGGGACCAGGAACCGCCTCGCGGAGCTCGCAGGCCAGCTCGGCGTCGAGATCGACCCGGACGCGAAGGTGGCCGACCTGTCCCTCGGTCACCAGCAACAGGTCGAGATCATCAAGGCGCTCTGGCGCGGCTCGCGCGTCCTGATCCTCGACGAGCCGACCTCGATGCTGACCCCGCAGGGCGTCGCCGAGCTTGCGAAGGTGCTCGGCCGGCTCAAGGAGCAGGGCCAGGCGGTCATCTTCATCACCCACAAGCTCCACGAGGCGCTCACCCTCGGTGACGAGATCTCGATCCTGCGGCACGGGCGGCTCGCGGGGACGGTCGACCGCTCCGCTCTGCGCTCGAGCGCGCACGACGAGCTCCGGGCCGAGATCGTGCGGATCATGTTCGGCGACGAGGCGCGGACGCTCGGAAACGTCGCCGAGCTGCAGGAAGGCCTCCAGCTGGTCGAGGGCGAGGCGCCGGCCGCCGCCCTCGGCGACGCCGAGACCGTTCTCGAGCTGAAGAGCGTCAGCGCACAGGGTGAGGGGGCGGAGCTCGGGGTGGAGGAGGTCTCGCTCGAGCTCAAGCAGGGCGAGATCTTCGGGATCGCCGGTGTGGACGGGAACGGCCAACGTGCGCTGGCCGAGGTGATCGCGGGCCAGCGGCACGCCTCGCACGGCGAGGTTGACCTGTACGGGGCGCCCGTGACGCGCATGTCCGTGTCCGCGCGGCAGAAGCTCGGCCTTCGCTACGTGACCGACGATCGCCTGGGCGAAGGCATCGTCGGAACGCTGTCCGTCGGGCTGAATCTCTTCCTCAAGCGCATCGGCGAGCGTCCGTTCTGGCGACACGGCCGGATCCAGCAGGCCGTGGTGGACAACCGGGCGACCGACCTCGTGCGCGACTTCGACGTTCGCACGCCGTTGATCTCGACGCGCGCGGCCGCGCTCTCGGGCGGCAACATCCAGAAGGTCCTGCTCGCCCGCGAGATGAGCTTCGAGCCCAAGGTCGTCGTCTTCCACAAGCCGACCTACGGGCTGGACGTCAAGACGACCGCGACCGTTCGCGACCTGATCCGACAGCTCGCGAAGAGCGGCGGCGCGGCGCTCGTCATCTCGACCGATCTCGACGAGCTGCTCGAGATCTGCGATCGGATCGCCGTGATCTCGCGAGGCCGCCTCGTCGGTGTCGTCCCGAACGGCCCCGGTGCAGCCGAGCACGTCGGCCGGCTCATGGTCGGCAGCGCCGACTCGGAGGCCGCATGAGTACGGAAACCGCCACGAGCGAGACGGCGCTCACGCCGGGCAGCGTGCGGATCGTGCGATCCGCACGCAACGAACGGGTGCTGGACGTGCTCGTGCGCTCGATCGTGCCGGTCGTGCTCGCCCTCGTCGCCGGCGGCATCCTCCTGCTCGCGCTCGGCATCAACCCGCTGGTCTTCTACAGGACGATCTGGAGGGGGGGCATCGAAGGCGGCGCCTGGCAGGACAGCGCGATCCGGATGGCGCCGTTCCTCTTGATCGCGGCGGGCCTGACCGTCATCTTCCGCGCGAACATCTGGAACCTCGGCTACAACGGCCAGTTCCTGCTCGCGGCCGCCTTCGTGTCCGGGTACGGGCCGACCCTCCTCGGCGATCTCCCGTTCTGGCTGGCGATGGTCGTCCTCTTCCTGATGGCGGGGGCGGTCGGCGCGATCTGGACGCTGATCCCGGCCCTCCTGAAAGCGCGTTACGGGACGAACGAGATCATCACGACGCTGATGATGTCGTTCATCGCGATCGACCTCGCGAGCATCCTGATCAAAGGCCCGTTCCACGATCCGACGACCCCGCTCCCGCAGACCAGCGTGATCCCGTTCGAGAAGATGCTGCCGAACATCCCGGGGACGCGGATCCACGTCGGCCTGCTCGTCGCGTTCGCGGCCATCCTCGTCGTCCACTACGTGCTGACGCGCACCGCCTGGGGCCTGCGGCTACGGGTGATGGGCGCCAATCCGCGGGCGGCCCGCCACTTCGGCATCGACCTGCCGCGGCTGATCGTCGTCAGCTTCCTCGCCTCCGGCTTCCTCGTCGGCCTCGCCGCCGCCGCCGACATCCTCGGCCTCTGGGGCTACATCCGCACCGGCTGGAACCCGGCCTACGGCGACACGATCATTCCGTTCGTCTTCCTCGCGCGGCTGAACGCGCTCGCCGTCGTGCCGTTCATCGCCTTCTTCTCGGTGCTCTCGACGGGGGGAGACCTCGCCACCTCCGACGCGAACATCTCGACCAACTTCCTGCTCGTCCTCGTCGCCCTGATCCTGCTCTTCATGACGGTGATCGAGTACATGGGCCGCCGACGCGAGATCGGTGCCAGCTATCTCCCGCCCGGGCTGAAGGCGGCGCTGCGGGCGCCGCTCTTCCGGAGGCGGTCCGCGTGATCCTCGCGAGCCAGGTCTGGACGCAGGTGTTCTGGACGTCCGCGATCGCGGGCGGCCTGCTGGCGGGCGTGCCGTTGATGTTCACGGCGCTCGGCGAGTCGATCTCGGAGCGGGCCGGCGTCCTCAACATCGGCCTCGAGGGCATGATGCTGTTCGGAGCCTATTTCGGCTTCCTCGGCGCCTACTACGGCTCGTCGGTCTGGGTCGGCTACCTGTGCGGGATCGTCGCCGGCATGGTCGCGTCGCTCGTCATGGTCGTCCTCTGCGTCTGGCTCGGGCTCGACCAGATCGTCGTCGGGATCGCGATCACGCTCGCGGGTGAGGGGATCACGAGCGTGCTCTACCAGTCGCATTTCAGCACCACGCAGCCGCGCCTCGGCGCGGTGGCAACGGATCCGATTCCGCTGCTCGACCGCATCCCCGTGCTCGGAAAGACCGTCAACGGCGAGTTCCCGCTCTTCAGCCAGCCGCTGATCGTCTACCTCGGCTTCGCCTTCGCCGTTCTGCTCGGCTGGATCTTCCACTCGACGAACATCGGGCTCAACCTCCGGGCAGCCGGCGAGAAGCCGGAGGCGCTCGACGCGGCCGGGGTCAGCGTGGTCGCGACCCGCAGCTACGCGGTGCTGGCGACCGGCGCGCTCGCCGGCCTCGGCGGCGCGTACCTGGCGATCGCCGGCACCGGTGGCTTCCAGGACTTCCTCACCCAGGGCCAGGGCTTCATGGCGATCGTGATCACGATGCTCGCCCGCGGGCGGCCGCTCGCCGTCGTCGTCTTCTCGCTGATGTTCGGGATCGCCCTCTCGCTCTCCACCCTGCTGCAGCTCGCGGGGATCAACCTCTCGACCGACGTCGTCCACATCTTCCCGTTCGCGGCGATCATCGTCGCGCTGATGCTGTTCGCGCGCCGCGCCTACCTCCCGCCCGCACTCGCGGTTCCCTACGTGCGCGGCGCCCGCTGAAAGGAGCTCCCATGCGTGATCCCGATTTCACCCTCTCCGCCGGCCCGGTCACGACGTCCCCGCGCGTGCTCGCAGCGCTCGGGTCGCCGATGGTCTACCACTACGACCCGGTCTTCCTCGAGGCGTTTCGACGGACCGAGCGGAAGGTCGCCCGGATCTTCCTGACGGGGAACGACGTCCTCCTGATGCAGGGCGAGGCCGTGCTCGGCCTCGAGGCCGCCGCGCGCTCGCTCGTCCGGCCGGGAACGCACGTGCTCAACCTCGTGCAGGGCGTCTTCGGCAAGGGGATGGGCTACTGGCTGAAGGACTTCGGCGCCGTGCTGCACGAGATCGAGGTGCCCTACAACGACGCCGTCGACCCGGCCGACGTCGAGCGGTACCTCGACGAGCACCCGGAGATCGACCTCGTCACGGTCGTCCATTCGGAGACGCCGTCGGGAACCGTCTGCGACGTCTCGGCGATCGGGCCGATCGCCCGGGCACACGACGCGATGACGCTGATCGACTGCGTCTCGTCACTCGGCGGCATCCCGCTCGAGACGGACGAGTGGCAGCTCGACGTCTGCGTGGCCGGCCCGCAGAAGTGCCTCGGTGGGCCGCCCGGGATGTCGCTGATGACCGTCAGCGACGCTGCCTGGGAGCGAATCCGCTCGAATCCGAGCGCGCCCCGCGCCTCGTTCCTGTCCATGCTGGACTGGAAGGAGCAGTGGATCGACGGCGAGAAGTTCCCGTTCACGCCGTCGGTCTCCGACCTGCACGGCGTCGAGGCCGCGTGCGACGAGCTCCTGGAGGAAGGTCTCGAGGCGTCGATCGAGCGGCACGAGCAGTCGGCCGCCGCCTGCCGGGCCGGCGTCCTCGCCATGGGGCTCGAGCTCTGGCCTGACCGCGAAGAGATCTCGGCCGCGTGCGTGACGGCGATCGCCGTGCCCGACGGGCTCACAGACGTCCAGGTCCGGGCTCATTGCCGCGACCGGTACGGCGTGATGATCTCCGGCGGGCAAGGTGCCGGAAATCTCGTCCGGATCGGCCATATGGGGCCCTCGGCCCGCTCGCTGCACCCGGTAGTGGGACTCGCTGCCGTCGGGCAGACGCTCGTCGATCTCGGCGCCCAGGCTCAGATCGGAGCGGGTCTCGAGGCTGCCCTGATCGAGCTCTCGCAGGCGAAGCCGGCCGTCGCGTGACCACGGCGACCTCGAGTCAGCCGGCTCCGGGGTACGCCGACGTCACCATCGAGCGCAACGCCGAGTGCCGCCTTTCCGACGGCGTCGTCCTGCGCGCCGACGTCTACCGGCCGGCCGTAGAGGTCTCGCTTCCCGTCCTGCTCATGCGGATGCCGTACGGCAAGACGTCGGCCGGAGCCAACTGGGGCTACGCGCACCCGGCCTGGTACGCGAGCCGCGGCTACGTTGTCGCCGTCCAGGACGTGCGCGGACGTCACGCCTCCGACGGGGAGTTCGCGCCCTTCGTCCACGAGACTCGCGACGGCTACGAATCGGTGGAATGGGCGGCAGGCCTGCACGGGTCGAACGGCAAGGTCGGCATGTACGGCTTCTCGTATCCGGGCGCGACGCAGCTCCTGGCCGCGGTGGCGCAGCCGCCGAGCCTGGCCGCGATTGCTCCGGGCTTCACGTCCTCCCAGTTCTACGAGGGCTGGACCTACGCGGGAGGCGCCTTCTCGCTCGCTTCGATGACCGGCTGGGCGAGCTTCCTCGCCGTCGATAGGGCGAGGCGCCGGGGCGACGACGCTGCGCACGCAGGACTTCTGGGCGCGCTCGGCGCGGCGCCGTCCCTCTACTGGAAGCTGCCGCTCAGGGACTTCCTGCCGTTGCTCGACGTCGACGCGCCCTATTTCCGGGAATGGCTCGAGCATTCGAGCTTCGACGACTACTGGCGGGCGACCGCGATCGACACCGACTTCTCGAGAATCACCGTCCCGGCGCTCCACAGCGGCGGCTGGTACGACATCTTCCATGCGGGCACGGTCGCGAACTTCCGCGGCATCCCCGCGCCGCGTCAGAAGCTGCTCATGGGGCCGTGGCAGCACTCGCCGTGGCGCGCGATCGGCGAGCGCGCGCGGCGGGACGTGGGCGCGAACGAGATCGACGAATGGCACGTCCGCTTCTTCGACGAGGTGCTGAAAGGCGAGATCACCGGCGTCTTCGACGCGCCCGGTCGCGTCTTCGTCCTCGGCGAGAACTGGCGCGATCTGGACGACTGGCCCCCCACGACGTCGGCGGAAGTCTCGTACTTCCTGCATTCCGAAGGGAGGGCGAACTCGGCATACGGTGACGGAACCCTGTCGACGGACCCGCCCGTTGCCGAACAGGCGGATGTCTTCCTGTACGACCCGCTGATGCCGAGCATCAGTCACGGCGGCCACTCGTGCTGCGTCGAGGCGATCGCCCCGATGGGCCCGGCCGACCAGGAGCCGTACGAGGCCGCCAAAGGCGTTCTCGTCTACACCGCCGAGCCGTTCGAACACGACGTCGTCCTGCTCGGCGACGCCTGCGTCGACCTGTACGCGTCGTCGACCGCGGTCGACACGGACTTCACCGCGCGGCTCTGCGTCGTCGATCGCGAGGGTCGTTCGACCAACCTGAAGGAGGGCATCGTCCGCGCACGCTTCCGCGACTCCTTCGCCGAGCCGTCGCTGCTCGAGCCCGGCCAGGTGTACCGCTTCTCGATCCCTCTCGGTCCGGTCGGAGTGAGACTGCAGGCCGGTCAGCGCATCCGGCTCGATGTCTCGAGCTCCGACTTCCCGCAGTGGGACCGCAACCTCAACACCGGCGGGCCGCTCGGGGCGGAGCCGGCGAGCGCCGCGGTCGTCGCGACCCAGGCGGTGTTTCACGACTCTGCTCGGCCCTCGCGGCTGAGGCTGCCCGTCGAAAGGAGCTCCTCGTGATCTTCGATTCGCACATGCACGTCGGGTCGTTCGACTCGATGTTCGGTGTCTCGCTCGACCGGGACGGCATCGAGGCGTTGATGCGCGAGCACGAGATCACGAACGGTGTCGTCTTCTATCCCGACAACGAGTACGTGCGCGAGGTCGTCGAGTCGATACCCGGCCTCTACGCGCTGGTGTGGGGCAACCCGCGTGTGCCGGGCTACGTCCAGGAGGTCGAGAGGTATCTCGAGCATCCCAAGTTCCTCGGGCTCAAGCTGCATCCGCTGATCGACGGCTACCTCCCGAACGACCCGTCCGTGCACCCGATGATCGAGCTGATCGCCGAGCGTGACCTGCCCGTCCTGATCCACTGCGGGCATCCGATCTTCACGCTCCCCTGGAGCATCGAGGAGCTCGCGGTCAGCTTCCCGGCGGCGAAGATCGTCATCGGCCACATGGGGCACGGAAACGTCGTCTACATCAACGGGTCGATCGACGTCGCGCTGCGCAACCCGAACGTCTACCTCGAGACGTCGGGGATGCCGATGCACACGAAGATCCGCGAGGCGTACGAGCGCGTCGGCGAGACCCGCGTCCTGTTCGGCACGGACGTGCCGTTTCACCATCCCGTCGTCGAGATCGCGAAGGTGCAGGTCAGCGGCCTCCCGCCCGCTGCCGTCGAGCGCGTCCTCGGCAAGAACGCACGCCTGCTCTTCTTCGGAGACGAGAATGCGAACGCACCGGTGGCGGCGTGATCCTGCCGCCGTTCGAGCTCCACCGCTCGCGCTCCCTCGTCGAAACACGAGACCTGCTGACCCGGTACGGGGAGGACGCCGCGGTGCTCTGCGGCGGCACCGAGCTCCTGCTGCTGATGAAGCTGGGCTTCTCCTCGTACGGCCACCTCGTCGACATCAAGGGAATCGAGGAGCTCGGGGGCATCCGCGCAGAGAACGGGACGCTCGTGATCGGCTCGACGGTCACGCACCGCGAGATCGAGACGTCGCCGCTCGTGCTCGAGCAGCTCCCGGCGTTCGCCGCTATGGCACGCGGCGTCGCGAACATCCGGGTGCGGAATGTCGGGACGCTCGGGGGCAACCTGTGCTTCTCCGATCCTCACTCGGACCCTGCAACCTTTCTGCTGGCACTCGACGCCGAAGTCGACAGCGACGCAGGCCGGATGCCGCTCGCCGAGTTCCTGATCGGACCGTACGAGACCGCGCTCGAGCACGGACAGCTCCTCCGCTCGATACGGATCCCCGTTCCCCGGCCGGGTACGGGCATCGCCCACCGCAAGCTCTCGTTCCACGAGCGGCCCGCCGCGACGGTCGCCTGCGCCGTCCGCGTCGCCGAGGGAACGGTCGTCGAGGCTCGAATCGCGGTCGGCTCGGTCGGGGCTCGACCCGTGCGCGCCGGCGCGGCCGAGGCCCGGCTCGCCGGAGCGCCGACCGGCGACTCCGTCGCTCTCGCCGAGGCAGCCGCGCTGGCCGCCGCCGCGTCCGAGGCCGTGGAGGACGCGAACGGGACGGCGGAGTACAAGGCCGAGCTCGTCCGAGTGCTCGTCGAGCGCTGCTTCGGGGACGCAACAGCCTGAGGATCGACAGTCCCTTGCTCGTCGGGATCGCTAGTCCCTATGACTGAGTTCCATTCGCCCTGACGCGGCAACCGTCGGTTGGTTACTACGCGACGATCTTCTCACTGCGCCAGCGTTCCGTCTCTTCGGCGCGCCAGCGCAGGCCCATCGTCTCGAACCTTCTCGACGCCTCGTCGAGGAGCTCGGCATTGCCGCGAGCGATGCCCAGTGCCCGGATTGCGAACGGCTCCGCGTACGTTCCGGGTCTCAGCCACCGCGGCGCCACGGTCTCGATGGCCTCGTGGTCACGAAGGGCGACGAGTGTGTCGAGTACCGCCGGCCCCTGGTCGAATCGGTAGGGGCTGTCGGGCATGCTGTCGAGGTCGAACGAGCCGACAAGCCGCTCGAGCCCAGGCAGGTCGGTGCGGGCAAGCATCAGCCGGAGCCGGTGGGCGTAGTAGTACGACGGCTGGCCCTCCAGCGTCTGCGCGTTGGCCTCGGCCTCCAGCCGGTCGGACTCGGCGCCGTCGCCGCCGTACACGCTCGCCTGCGCGCAACGGAGGAGGGCGGCGGCATTTCCCGTGCAGGGCGCCGTTGCGTTCGCCTTCACCGTCTGCTCGACCTTCGGCGTGAGCTCGCGGATGACGTCCCAGCGACCATGGACCGTCTCGACGTAGAGCCGGGAGCTGACGGCGTGCATGCGGTGGTGCGGAGTCAGGCCCTGCACGAGCAGCTCCAACTGCTCGCATGCCCGAGCTGCCTCCAGCAACTGCGCCAGGGCGAGGTAGGCAGAAACCGCCGTCATCTGAGCGAAGTGGCAGTCGTCGGGGTCGGAGAGCTCGGGCACGAGCCGCAGCCGTTCTTCCAGCCAGCCGCGCGCGCTTTCCAGGTCGCCGGCGCTCCAGGCAACGTCGGTCAGCGCTGCGAGCGAGTTCGAGCGAAGCTCGACGTCACCGAGCCGGAGGGCGATCGCGTGCACTGCCCGGGCGGCGGCCTCGTCCCTTCGCCAGAGCGCCGCAGCGGCGAGCGCCTTCGCGTGGGTGAACGAGCCGTCGTCGGTCAGCTCGAGCGCTCGGTCGATCCAGCCATCGACGAGCTTTCGGTCCGGAAGCTGGTTCCACATTCCTGATCGTCGCGCGGTTTGCAACGCCAGCTCGGTGTAGAGCTCGCCGGAAGGCCCACCGAGCTCGATCGCCTTCTCCATCGCTGCGCGGAACGCGTCACCGTCGAACCGCAGCGCATTTGCGTGGCCGATCTCCTGCCAGAGTGTCCGCCTGTCTGTCCGGCTGCGATTCGAGCGCGACGGCCTGGTGCAAGAGGGCCACGCCGTCGTCGATCTCGTACCGACCCACGGCGAGCGCGGCTGCCCGGCGTGACCATTCCACGGCGTGCGCGCGTAGGAGCACCACCTTGTCTTCCTCTCCCGGCCAGGCGAGATCGACGTCCTCGGGGCTGGCGGCCCGCCCGTAATGGTGCGCGAGGAGTCCGGCGTGCTCGTCTCGTCCCAGGCCCGTCCTTTCGAGCCAGGAGGCAAACGCGGCGTGACGGTGGGCGCGCGTGGCTTTCGGTTGGCTCGCGTACGCGACCTCCCGCGTGAGCGCATGCTTGATGACGTACTCGCGCTCACCCGGCAGTGACGAGCCGGAGCGGCGGCGCACGAATGCCCGCTCTTCGAGCAGGCCGAAGTCCGGCTGCATTCCCTCGACGAGCTCGTAGACGGGGCCCGACCAGAAGACGCGCCCGATCACCGAAGCGGCCTGCAGAGCCGACTTCTCCGCGGCGGGAAGCAGGTCGATGCGCGCAGCGAGCACAGCGTGAACGGAGTCGGGAACGCGGAACCCTCTGGGAAGCTCGCCGAACGACCATCCGCCGTTGTCGCGTCGAAGAGCTCCCGTGTCGAGCAGCGTCGCAATCAGCTCCTCGACGAAGAACGGGTTCCCCTCGGCCCGCTCGACGACCACGGCGCGCAGCGCATCGGGCAGCTCGGCGCCGAGGAGCTCGTCGAGCAACCTCCCGGTGTCGTGCTCGGCGAGCACCTCGAGGCGAAGCACAGTCGCATCGGGCCCGCTACCCCAGCCGGGGTGCACGTCGTGAACATCGGGGCGTGCCGTAGCGAGCAGGAGCAGCGGCCCGCGCACGTGGTTCGCGAGGGTGGTGAGCAGGTCGAGGAGGTCGCCCTCGGCCCAGTGCACGTCCTCGATCAGCACGACGGTCGGCCTGTCCCCGACGAGCTCGTCGAGCAGCTGGAGCCAGGAGTCATGGAGCCGTTCGCGCGCGACGAGCGGGTGGACGCCCTGCCCGACACCCAGCCCCAGCGTCAGCCCGAGGAACGGGTGTGCTCCCAGGCGGTCGGCGACGGCCTCCGGGGAATCGCCCTCCAGGATGCCGAAGTGCTCCCGAAGCACTTCTGTGAGCGGCCAGTAGGTGATGCCCTGCCCGTACGAGAGGCACCGCCCCGTGCGCTGAAGCGGCTGCGGCTCCTGCTCGGCGAGCCAGCCCCAGAGCTCACGCACCAGGCGTGTCTTCCCGACTCCAGCGTCGCCGACGATCGACACCAGCCGCGGTCGGCGCTCGGACACCGTGGAGCGATACGCCTCCCGCAGACGCTCGAGCTCGCTCTCCCGGCCCACGAAGGCCGGTCGTAGCCCGCCGACCCCGCGTGGCCGCATCAACGACAGAGCGCGCACCAGGCGGCGGCAGACGACACCGTCCGGCTTTCCCTTCGCCTCCACCGTTTCCGCCTCTCCGAGCTCGAAGGCACCTCGGACGGCGGTGGCCGTTCGCTCGCCGACGAGGGTCTCGCCGGGTGCCGCTGCCTGCTCGAGTCGTGCTGCGACGTTGACCGCGTCGCCGGTAACGAACGAGCTGCCTTCTCGCGATCGACCGATCACGACCTCGCCGGTGTTCACTCCGATCCGAAGCGCAAGCCGGTCGCCGAACAGTTCGCGGAGCCTGCGATGCATCGCAAGCGCTGCGTGAAGCGCGCGCTCGGCATGGTCCTCGAGCGCAGCCGGTGCACCGAAGGCCGCCATCACAGCGTCGCCGACGAACTTCTCGACCGTCCCGCCGGCGTGCTCGATCTCGGCCGCCATGGCGTCGTAGAAACGGTCGAGCAGCACGCGTGTGCGCTCGGGATCCTGCGAGTCGGCGAGCCCGGTCGAGCCGACGAGGTCAGCGAAGAGGACAGTCGCGAGCTTGCGCTCCTCGGCGGGCACAGGCCGCTGCTCGAGGGGTGCCGCACAGGCAGGGCAGAAACGGGCGTCAGCCGGTAGCGCCGTGCCGCATTGCGAGCAAGCGGCCATCGCCGGATTGTCGCGCGCACCGCACGAGCACGCAATCACTTCCTGACCTGTGGGAGAGGCGGTCGTTCCGTTCGAGGACACCGAGCTCCAGGTCGAGATCGCGTTGAGAGAGTTCGGCCGCCTCGGCTAGAGCTCGAGTAGAGCGGGCGCGAGCCGGCGCAGTGTTTCGAGGTCGAGCTCGCCGGAGGGGAGTGTCTGGATGCAGACGTGGTCGGCGCCCGCATCGAGGTGCGCCTTCACGCGGGTGCTGATCGCCTCCTCGTCACCCCAGACGACGATCGCGTCGTGGAGCCGCTCGCTGCCGCCATTCGCGAGGTCGGTCTCCTCGAAGCCGAGCCGGAGCATGTTGTTGCGGTAGTTCGGCGCCGTCATGTAGAAGGCGACGTGCTCTCGGATGAGCTCTCGTGCCCGATCCGCGTCGTCGGTGAGGATCACGGCCTGTTCGGGGGCGAGGACCTTGTCGGCGCCGAGCCGCTCGCGGGCCCGTGCGGTGTGCTCGACCGGGACGAAGTACGGGTGGGCGCCGTCGGTGCGTTCGCGGGCCAGGTCGAGCATCTTCGGTCCAAGCGCGGCGAGGACGACGGGGACCCGGTCGGCCGGTTCGGGGCCCATGTAGGTTGCTGCCTCGATTCCGTCGAGGTACGCGTTCATGGTCGCAACCGGCGGGCGGTACTCCTGGCCCCGGGCGGCGACGGCGTGCGCGTGACTGATTCCAAGCCCGAGAACGAACCGCCCGGGAAATGCCTCGCCGAGCGTCTTCGCCCCCGCATTCGTTGCGACAGAGTCGCGTGCGTACACATTCGTGATCCCGGTCGCGACGACGAGCTCGCGCGTCCAGGAGAGGGCGAGTGCAGACGCCGAAAGGTTCTCTCTCGAGAATGCCTCGCCGAACCAGATCGTCGGGTAGCTGCCGAGCGCTTCGAGCTCGGCCAGGCTTTCGCGAAGCTCCGCGGCCGGTCTGTTCGCGATCGCGCCGCTCCAGACGCCGACGCGGCCGAGACGGTCGAGTGCAGTGGTCACCCGAGCGGCGTGGGTGCGGACAGCATCGCGTAACACTACGGCCTCGCAGGTCAGTCAGAAGGCAAAGGCGGCCGTGCCCGGCTCGGACTGCCCACTCCGACCTACGCGGGGCCCAGGTACGAGAGAGAGCTCCGAGGTCGACTTCAACTCGACGAGGCGTGTGCCTTCGTCGTAAGGTGACGGTGTGGAGACGTGGGAGGCGTTGAGGTCGCGCCGGAACGTACGGGAGTTTTCGTCGACGCCGGTGAGCGAGGAGGACCTGGCGAAGATTCTCGAGGCGGGCCGGCTGGCGCCGTCGGCGAAGAACTGGCAGCCGTGGGACTTCGTGCTCGTGACCGACCGCGATCAGCTCCGCGAGCTCACCGGGGTCTGGCAGGGGGCGTGGCACGTCGGCGGCGCCGCGGCCGCGATCGCGATCGTCGCGGCGAATCCTCCGGACGATCGGTGGGCTGGGCTCTTGCAGTACGACCTGGGTCACGCGACGATGCTGATGATGCTGGCGGCGGCCGACCTCGGGGTTGGCACATGCCATTCGTCTGTGCAGGATCAGGAGCTTGCTCGGAAGATCCTCGGTTTCCCGGAGGATCATTTCCTCGCCTACCTCCTCTCGCTCGGCTACCCGGCCGACGGGCCGCTCCGGCCGCTCAAGCGGCTCAACCGGCGACCGTTCGACGAGGTCGTGCACCGCGGACGCTGGAATGATGCAGGCTGATCAGAGCGGTCAGCCGCGGCCGATGTAGGGCATTTTGGTCGCCATCACGGTCATGAACTGGACGTTGGTGTCGAGCGGCAGGGTGGCCATGTAGACGACCGCTCGGGCGACGTCAGCGGGGTCGATCGTGGGTTCGCGCTGGATCGTCCCGTCGGCTTGGAGGACGCCCGTTGTACGCATCGGTTCGGCCAGTGCTGTCGAAGCGTTGCCGATGTCGATCTGTCCGCAGGCGATGTCGTAGGCGCGGCCGTCGAGGGATGTCGAGCGGGTGAGGCCGGTGATGCCGTGCTTGGCGGCCGTGTAGGGGGCGGAGTGGGGGCGGGGCACGCTCGCGGAGATCGAGCCGTTGTTGATGATGCGTCCGCCGCGGGGTGATTGGCCTTTCATGATCCGGAACGCCTCCCGCGTGCAGAGGAAGGCGCCGGTCAGGTTCGTCTCGATCACTGCGGCCCAGTTCTCGAGGTCGAGGTCTTCGATCGGTACCGCCGGGGCGCCCACGCCGGCGTTGTTGAACAGCAGGTCGAGCCGTCCGAACCTGGCCTCGATCTCGGCGAAGACCGACGCCACCGCCTCGGCGTCGCGGATGTCGCAAGGGAGCGCGAGGGCATCGTGGCTCACGTCCGAGGCCGCAGCCTCGAGTGGCCCGCTGCGACGGCCGACGAGGATGACGGTGAAGCCGGCCTCGGCCAGAGCGACCGCTGAAGCCCGCCCGATGCCTGACCCGGCCCCGGTGATCAGCGCGGTCCTCGTCATGGCGCGGTCTCCACACTCGGGAGGGCACCGAGTTCGTCGTCGATGTAGACGCGGATGATCTCGTCGAAGTCGGACTCGGCACGGAAGCCGAGCTGGAGCGCCCGGCGTGCGTCGAACGCTTGCGGCCAGCCTGCGACGATGTGCATCGTCTTCTCGTCCGGCTCGCGCCGGATGAGGCGGGTGACGTCCTCACCGGCGACGCGACGCAGCGCATCGATCTGGTCGGCCACAGTTGCGGAGACGCCGGGCATGGTGAGACAGCATCGCGTGCCGACTTCGGCGCGGTCGAGCGTGGCCGCACGTACGAGGAAGCTGACGGCCGCGCGGGGTGAGGCAAACCAGTGGCGCACATGGTCCGGAACGGGCAGCACGGCCTCCTCGCCGTTCAGTGGCTCGCGGATGATGCTGGAGAAAAAGCCCGACGCTGCGCGGTTGGGCAGGCCCGGCCGGACGCAGATCGTCGGTAGTCGCAGGCCGATGCCGTCGAGGAAGCCGCGCCGGCCGTAGTCCGACAGCAGCAGTTCGCCCATCGCCTTCTGCGTTCCGTAGCTCGTCAGCGGTGTCGTGCAGTGATCGTCGCCGATGACGTCCGGGAAGGGTTCGCCGAACACGGCGATCGACGACGCGAACACGACGCGCGGGCGGTAGCCGGCGTTCGACTTGCGAACGGCGTCGAAGAGAGCGCGCGTGCCGTCGAGGTTCACGCGGTAGCCCCTCTCCAGGTCGGCTTCCGCCTCGCCGGAGACCACGGCCGCGAGATGGAAGATCACGTCGGGACGGCTCGACACCAGGTCGGCGGCGACTCCGTCGGCAGCAAGGTCGGCGACCAATTGATCGATCTCGAGGGTTGCGGGCGGGTGCGGCTCGGCCTTTGCGACGTCCACGAGGGTCAACCGTGAGACCGGCTCGCTGCCGAGAGCCCCGTCCTCGACGAGTCGCTTCGCGAGTTTGCGACCGAGCATGCCGGCCGCGCCGACGACCAGGACGCGCATGGCCCGGACACTAGAGCAACCGGCGAAACGTGCCCGCGCGTTTGCTCGAAGGGAAGCCGCCCTGCCCCGGGGATCGGGCTCTGGCTCAGCCGGCACCGCGTTCCGCACGCAGCGCACGGATCGCGTCGAGCCGCTCGAGGCTCGCGGCCGGCCACAGCGCCCGCGAGTCGTAGTAGACGTCGAACGCCGGCGTGTCGTCGGGCAGCTTTACCCACGGGATCTTCGACCTGGTGTAGATGTGGACGTCCGGCCTCACCGCGGCCGGCTCGTCCAGCGTTCCCGCGCGCACAAACCGAAGCTCCGGCCACCCGTACTCGCTGAAGACGGCGACCTGGCAGGCCGAGCAGCGGAAGATCCGTTGCACGCTTCCGTCGTCGCGCGGCGCGTCGACCACCACCGGGTCGCCTGCCCGAAGCTGCACACGGTCGGCTTCGACGAGCATGTTGATCACGAACGCGCTACCCGTCTGCCGCTGGCAGTTCAGACAGTGACAGCAGTGGACGAACAGCGGCTCCGACGTGAGCCGGTAGCGAACCACCCCGCAGGAGCATCCACCATCGCGACCACTGCTCATTGTTCGAAGCAAAGCACAGCGCCTTCGCCGCGTGCGGTTAGCGACGTACCGTCAACCGCCGCGGCGGCGCTCCTCGAGCATCTCGGCGACGAGGCGGCTTGCGAAGCGGGCGGCGCCGACCGGGTCGTTCCCGTCGACTCTCGCCACCGCGTAGGCGACCATGAACGCGTCGCCGGCGCCCGTCGTCTGCACGCTCAGGACCGGCCAGGCGGCCGGGACGAACGTGTCTTGGCCGTCCACGAACACGACGGCGCCGTGCGAGCCGAGCGTGAGCAGCACCTCGGAGACGCCGAGGGCCACCGCTGCTTCTCCGTCGAACGGTCCTCCGGCGACGATCAGAGCCTCCTCTTCGGAGAGCTTGAGGGCGGTGACGTGCTCGAGGACGGCCGGGTCGTACGCCGCGTCGATCTCGAGGCGTCCGACCTTCGGCAACCGGACGAGGCCCTGGCCGTCGAGCGACAGGCGCCGGCCGGCGGCGAGCGCGGCGAGCGCCGCAGCCGGGAAGTCGCTGCGCAGGAGCGGGGCCACGTGCACCCACGCCACGTCGGGCGCGAGGGCCTGGGCGTCCCCCGTGCGCCATGTCTCCCCGATCGCCGCAACGCACATCTCGCGCTCTTCGCCGACGTAGTCGAGGGAGAAGCCACTCGTTGCGGCGGCGGCGAGGAGCGTCACCGGAACCCCGAGCCCGTCCAGAGCCGGCGCGAACAGCTCCGCGTCGGCGTCGCGGTAACGCGTGACGATCTGCCCGTCCCGGCCCAGCCGGCGGAAGGCCTCGGCCGCGAAGAACGGGCATCCACCGGGTGTCGGCGCGCCGCCGTCGACGACGTCGTGGGAGAGATTGCCGACGACCGCGACCCTGGACACGCCGCTACGTCGCCAGCTCGAGGGGCTCCGCCGTGCGGCGCTCGGCGCGAAACCGGGTGAGGAGCTCGGCCAGGGAGGGGAGGTCGCGGCCGAGCTCGCGGGCGGTGGCTCGCGCGTCGAGGCTCGTGTCGAACGGAATCCGCGCGAGGGGTACCGCCCCTGCACCTGGTGGTCCGCGACGCAGCAGCGCGCGGTCGAGCCCGAACGCGTCCGCCGTCCGCGTCGCCAGCCCCATCCGCGTCGTGGGCTCAGCGCAGCAGCAGTGGAAGACGCCGCGTGAGCCGCGCTCGACCAGTTCGAGCATCCACTCGGCGGAGAGGCCGGCCAGGCTCGGCGTCGCAACGGAGTTGATCGCGTCGCTCTCCCAGACCGTGAACGGCTCACCGGCGGAGAGCGCCGAGACGACCGCGTGCGCGAGGTAGCCGAAGCCGGCGTCCTGACGACGCGGTGTCGCGCGCCCTGCCCGGCTCATTCCCTGGACACCCGCCAGGCGCGCGACGACCGGCTCCCGCGCACACTCGAGCGTGACCAGCTCGCTCGCCGCCTTGAGCACCCCGTAGTAGTTGACCGGATTCGGCGGCGTCCGCTCGTCGGCCATCGTCTGGGTGCCGTCGAAGACCCAGTCCGTCGAGACCAGGACGAGCACCGCCTCGACCTCGTTCGCAGCGTGCGCCAGCGCGCGCGTCACCCCGACGTACGAGTCCCAGGCGCGTTGGCGGTCGGCGTAGATTCCCGGGAAGTCGTTCCAGATCGCGGTGTGGACGATCGCGTCCGGTCGCGCCGCCGCCACTGTCGACCGGACAGCCCGGTCGTCGAGCAGTTCGAGCAGCTCGTAGCGGCACCTGGGGTCGGGCCGCGGCGGCGGCTCCCGCACGGTTGCCACCACCTCGTCCCCGCGCTCGGCCGCCACCGCGACGACGTTCGACCCGACGAACCCGGCGCCGCCGGTGACGAGGACGCGCGTCAACCGATCTCGCCGACGCGCACGCGCCGCCCCTCGTGCAGCGACCGGGTCGCTGCGAGCGCGATCACAAGGGCGGCCCGGCCCGCCGCTCCAGGCACCGGCGCCGGCCCGTCCGACCGCACCGCCTCGACGAACGCCTCCCACTCGGACAGGTAGCTCGGGGTGTAGCGCTCGAGGAAGAAGTACGGGAGCGTCGGCCCTGCCGAGCCGGCGGCGGTGGTGAGCGTCCCCGTGTGCGTCGGGGGGTTGCCCGAGGCTGCCATCCCGGCCGACCCGAATGCCTCGACGCGCTGGTCGTACCCGTAGACGGCCTGCCGGCTGTTGTCGATCACCGTCAACGCACCGTCCTCGTGCACGAGCGTGACCACTGCCGTGTCGACGTCGCCGACCTCGGCGAACTCCCGCGCGACCCGGACGGCGCCGTGCGCGTCGACCTCGACGACCTCGCTCCCGGTCACGAAGCGCGCCATGTCGAAGTCGTGGACGGTCATGTCGAGGAAGATGCCACCGGAGACGCGGGCGTACGTGAGCGGCGGCGGCTCCGGGTCGCGGCTCGTGATCCGGAGGACGTGCACGTCGCCGACTGCTCCCGAGGCGACGGCGTCGCGAACCGAGCGGTGCGCCGGGTCGAAGCGGCGGTTGAACCCGACTGTGAACAGGACGCCGGCGCGCTCGACCGCCGTCAGGGCCTGGTCGACCTGCGCGAGATCGTGCGAGATCGGCTTCTCGCAGAACGTGGCCTTGCCGGCGGCAGCGGCGGCCTCGATGAGTGCGACGTGCGTGTCCGTGCTCGAGCAGATCGCGACCGCGTCCACGTCGGGCGACCGGATCAGCGCCTCCGGTTCGCCGACCGCGTCGACTCCCAGCCGGCGGGCGACCGTGCCCGCCGTCGCGGCGTCGACGTCGTACACCGCCGCGAGCGCCGCGCCTGGCACCCGCCGAGCGAGCAGCTCTGCGTGCATCGAGCCGATCCGGCCCGTGCCGAGGACCCCCACGCGCACCGTCCGGGAGGGAGCGACGTTCACCACCCCACGCGCTGGCGGCTCTTCCCTTCGAGCAGGCGCTCGTGGGCGGCCGCGATCTCCTGCCGTTCCGACACCTCCGGCACGCCGACCTCCCAGAATGCTCCACCCGGCGTCCACGCCTGCGGCGCGATCTCGATCGCGATGACGGTCGTGCGATCCGCGCCGCGAGCGCGCTCGAACGCGGCCTCGAGCTCGGCGATCGACCCGACGGCGACGCCTTCGCATCCGAGCGACCGCGCGTGAGCCGCCCAGTCCACGCGGAGCCGCTCCTCGCCCGGTGCGACGAGCATGTTGTTGAAGGGTCGTCCGCCCTGGCCGGTCTGCAGCCGCTCGATGACGGCGAAGCCGCCGTTGTCGCAGACGATGACGATCAGCCTCTGCCCCGTGAGCACCGAGCTGTAGAGCTCGGAGTTGAGCATCAGGTAGGAGCCGTCGCCCACGAAGGCGATCACGTCCGCGTGCGGGCGAGCCATCTTCGCCCCCCAGGCCCCCGCGATCTCGTAGCCCATGCACGAGTAGCCGTACTCGCAGTCGAACGAGGCCACCCCTTTCGAGAGCCAGTTGACGTTCAGCTCGCCCGGGAACCCGCCCGCCGCGGTCAGGGGATAGTCGCTGTCGCGCGCGAGCCGGTTGACGGCCCCGATCACCTGCGCGTACGTGGTCGGGCCGCCGTCGTCGGGAACGGCCGTGTTCGAGGCGACGAAGTCACGGAAGCTCTCCCTCTCCTCGCGGGCCCGCGCCGTCCACGCCGGGTCGGCGCGCCAGCTTCCAAGCGCCGCCCCGAGCGCGTCGAGCCCCTCGCGTGCATCGCCCACGACCGGCAACGAGCGGTGCTTGGCCGCGTCGAACCGGGCGGCATTCAGGCCGACGAGGACGAGGCTTCTCGTCCGCGAAGACGGTCCAGGATCCGGTTGTGAAGTCCTGAAGGCGCGTGCCGACGGCCAGGACGAGATCGGCCTCGGCCGCCAGCCGGTTGGCCTGGTCGCAGCCGGTGACGCCGATCGGCCCGACCAGGCACGGGTGGTCGGCGGTCAGCGAGGCCTTCCCCGCGACGGTCTCGACGACGGGCAGGTCGTGCTCCTCCACGAAGCGCCGGAACACATCCTCGGCCAGCGAGTAGTGGACGCCGCCGCCGACGAGCACCAGTGGGCGCTGTGCTCGCAGGAGGGCGGCGGCGGCGGCGTCCACCTCGCGTGCGTCCGGACGCTGCCGGCGCAACTCGTGGACCCGCGGCTCGAACAGCCGCTCGGGGTACTGGTACGACTCGGCCTGGACGTCCTGAGGAAGACCGAGGAAGGCCGGGCCGCAGTCTGCCGGGTCGAGCATCGTCTCGACGGCGAGCGGCAGCGATTGGGCCACCTGCGCCGGGTGGGTGATCCGGTCCCAGTAGCGTGTGACGGCGCGAAAGGCGTCGTTGACCGTGGTCGAGGGCGACCCGAAGTGCTCGACCTGCTGCAGCACCGGATCGGGGATCCGGCTCTGGAAGGTATCGCCGGAGAGCAGCAGGACGGGGAGCCGGTTGGCCATCGCCACGCCGGCTGCCGTGACCATGTTCGTTGCTCCGGGGCCGATCGACGAGGTCGCCACCATGATCTGTCGGCGCCGCATCGCCTTCGCGTAGCCGATCGCCGCCAGCGCCATGCCCTGCTCGTTCTGGCCGCGGATCGTCGGCAGAGCATCGCGGGCCTCGTCCAGTGCGAAGCCGAGGCCGGTCACGTTGCCGTGCCCGAAGATCGCGAACACACCCGGGAAGAGCGGCGCCTCGCTGCCGTCGATCACCGTCCGCTGCGCGACCAGGTAGCGGACGATCGCCTGCGCCGTGGTCAGCCGCACCATCCTCATACCGTCACCTCCAGGGTGGGAACCACCGTCTCCCAGGCGCCCGACTCCCAGGAGCGGACGAGCGCGGCCTGGAACGCGACGTACGCGAGCGCGTCCTCGAACCCGGGCCGGAAGGGCTCGCCGCGCGCGACCGCGCTCAGGAACTCGTAGTCCTCGATCGCGATCAGGTCCTCGAAGCCGATCCCGTTCGCGCTGCCGGGGGCGAAGTTGCCGTGGTACGGGAAGCGGTCGCCCGCGAAGACGGTCGTGTAGCCGGTGTGCGGCTCGTCGCCCGCGAAGTAGAGCTCCAGCTCGTTCATGCGCTCGAGGTTCCACGAGAGCGCGCCCTTCGTGCCGTAGACGTCGAACGCCATCTGGCTCTCGGGGCCGACGAGCGTGCGCGAGGACTCGAACGTGCCGCGCGCCCCGTTCTCGAACACGACGAGCGCCGCCGCATAGTCCTCGTTGGTCACGGCGCCCGTCGGGTCGTCCGGTGCGCCCCGGCCGTAGTGGGACGCGCCGTCCGGCGGCGGCAGCGGCCGCTCGGGGATGAAAGTCGCCCGGGCGCCGACAACGCTCGCGATCGGCCCGAGCAGCATGTGCGCCAGGTCGACCGCGTGGCTGAGGAGGTCGGTGGAGACGCCGTAGCCTGCGTGCTCCTGCTCGAACCGCCAGCTCAGCAGGCCGAGGGGGTCGCTGCCGTACATGGAGAAGAAGCGACCGCGGTAGGCGGTGACCTCGCCGAGCCGCCCATCGCCGACGAGCTGCGCCGCGTAACGGACGAGCGGCGCGAAACGGTAGTTGTAGCCGACTCCCGTGATCACCCCCGCGGCAGCCGCGGCCGCCGCCGCCCGCACGGTCTGCTCCGGCGTGCCGCCCACCGGCTTCTCGCAGAAGACGTGCTTGCCGGCGGCGCTCGCGGCCTCGACGATCTCGACGTGGAGCATGTTCGGCGCCGTGACGACGACCGCGTCGACGCCGGGGTGCTCGCAGACTCGCCGCCAGTCGGAGGTCGCCTCGCCGTAGCCGAAGGCGGCGACGGCCTGCTCGCGGCGTTCGGCGATCGTGTCGCTGCAGATCACGAGCTCCGGGTCGGCCTCGCGGTCGGGGAAGAGCATCGGCAGGCGCCGGTACGAACGGCTGTGGGCCTGCCCCATCCAGCCGAAGCCGATCAGCCCCAGGCCGATCTGCCGCCTCACGCGCGGACTCCTCCCGACGGTCCGGCGGCGGTCGTCAGAGGACAGCGCGGGTCGGTCGGCACGCCTTCCCAGCTCGAGCGGACCCACGCGAGGTCGGGGTCGTCGACGATCGCCATCGTCCGCTCCGCGTTCGGCCCGGCCATGACGTTCAGGTAGTAGAGCGGGTAGCCGGGCGCGGCGACACACGGCCCGTGGTAGCCACGCGGCACGAGGAAGACGTCGCCGTCGCGGACGACGACGATCTCGTCGATCGAGCCGTCGGCCGTGTAGGTGCGGTGGAGCGCGAAGCCCTCGCCGCTCGTCTCGACCGAGCCCGCGCGACCGACGCGGAAGTAGTAGATCTCCTCGTTGTTCGCAAGCGAGCCCTCGGTGTCGTCGTGCTTGTGCGGCGGGTAGGACGACCAGCTTCCGTCCGGGGTCAGCACCTCGACGCAGATCAGGCGGTCGGCCCCGTCGAACGCCTCCGGCGACATGAAGTTCGTCACCTGGCGGGTGGCCTGGCCGGCTCCGCGGATCTCGATCGGCACGTCGGCGGCACGGACGTGCGCAGGCTCGAAGCGGCGCTCGGCACGGGCCGAGGCGAGCGCGAGCTCCGCGCCGGCCGCGCTCGACAGGCGCACCTCGGCGTCGACGGGCACGTACGCCCAGTCGCACACGCGGGCAAAGACGCTCTCGCGGCCCTCGAGCTCGAAACGGCGACCTTCCACCTCGACCACGACGGAGCCGGCCAGCGGCAGCACGGCGAGCTCCTCGTTCCCCGTCTCGAGCGTGCGTGCCGAGCCGGCCGCCAGGCGGGCGACGCGCAAGCCGCAGTAGGTCCAGCCGGCGCGCTCCGGGGTGACGACGACGGCGTCACCGTCCGCCGCGGAAGCGCCGGCCGGCAGGTGCAGGCGGCTCTTACGCGCGGGCACCGCTCCCCTCCAGCAACGCGTCGACCTCGCCCGCCGCCGGCATCGCATCGGCGCACAGGAGCCGCGAGGCGACGATGGCGCCGGCGGCGTTTGCGAACCGGACGGCCTCGACCGGGCTCCAGCCCGAGAGCAGCCCGTGACACAGCGCGCCGCCGAAGCCGTCGCCGGCGCCGAGCCCGCAGACGACCTCGACCGGCACCGGCGGGACGAGCGTTCTCGCCTTCGCGGAGGCGACCAGCACGCCGTCGGCGCCCAGCTTCACCACCACCAGCTCCGGTCCGAGTCCGAGCAGTGCGTCGGCGGCCGTCTCCGGGTCGGAGGACCCGACCGCGACCTCGCACTCGCGCCGGTTGCCGACCGCGATCGTCGCCTCGGGGAGCGCGGCGCCGATCGCGCGGGTCGCCGCGGCCTCGCCGGGCCAGAAGGTCGGGCGGTAGTCGAGGTCGAGCACGGTGTGCCGCCGGCGCGCGCGGGCCTCGAGGAGTGCGGTCGTCGTCGGTCCCGTCTGCTCGCCCGAGAGGCACGATCCCGCGACCCAGAAGACCTCGGCCGAGCTCGCGGCCTCGAGCATCGCGTCCGCGACCTCGACGTGCTCGTCCGGCGCGGACGGCTCCCGGTAGAACAGGAGCTCGGGATCCTCGGGCGGATCCATGGCCGCGAAAGCAAGCGGCGTCCGCAGCGTCGGGTGCGTGCCGAGGAAGCGGACGTCGACGCCGAAGCCCTGCAGCTTCTGCCGCACGTAGCCGCCGAACGGGTCGTCCCCCACCGCCGTGATCACCGCGGCACGTCGGCCGAGCCGAGCCGCGGCCACCGCGACGTTGGTCGGGCTGCCGCCGACCGACTTCGCGAACGAGCGCACGCCGTCGAACGGCACGCCGATCTGCTCCGCGTACAGGTCGACGCTCACGCGTCCGATCGTCAGGAGCTCGAGGTCGCTCACGTGTCCACAACCCCTTCGAGCTCGTGGGTCAGCACCTCGAGCTCCGCTCCGCCCGCCATCTCGCGAACCAGCTGCTCGCGGGTGACCTCGCCCTTCGCGTGGTCGCCGATCACTCGGCCGCGGTTGAGCAGGACGAAGTGGTCGCCCACCGGGTAGGCGTGATGCGGGTTGTGCGTGATGAAGATCACTCCGACGCCGCGCTCGGCAGCGCGCACGATGTATCGGAGCACGACTCCGGCCTGCTTGACTCCGAGCGCGGACGTCGGCTCGTCGAGGATCAGCACGCGTGCGCCGAAGTGGACGGCGCGCGCGATCGCCACGGCCTGCCGCTCGCCTCCCGACATCGTTCCCACCGTCTGTTCGGTGTCGCGCACGTCGATGCCCATCTGCTTCAGCTCCTCGCGCGCGACCGTCTTGGCGCGGGCGCGGTCGAACCGGGAGAACGGGCCCCAGCCCTTCCGCGGCTCCTCACCGAGGAAGAAGTTCCGCCAGATCGACATGAGCGGCACCATCGCCAGGTCCTGGTAGACGGTGGCGATCCCGGCGTGGCGGGCGTCCCGCGGGGACCCGAACTGCACCTGCTCCCCGTCCACGCGCACGATCCCCCCGTCGTGCTCGTGGACGCCAGAGAGGATCTTGATCAGCGTCGACTTGCCGGCGCCGTTGTCGCCGAGGATGCAGGTGACCTCGCCGGCGTTGACGTGCAGCGAGACGTCCTTGAGCGCGATCACGCTGCCGAAGTACTTGGAGACGTTCTCGAACTCGAGCAGGTGCGGCGCCGAATTCATCGCGCCCGCTCCGCCCGCCGGCGGATCGCCGTGTTCAGCAGCACGGCCGAGACCAGGACGACGCCCTCGAAGAAGTAGACCCAGTTCGAGTCCCAGTTCGAGTCGATGATCCCGATCTGCGCCATGCCGAGTATCGCCGCACCGAACGCGGTGCCGATCACGGAGCCGTAGCCGCCGGTGAGCAGGCAGCCGCCCACGACCGCGGCGATGATGAACTCGAACTCGCGCCCCACGCCCTCGTTGCTCTGGATCCCGCGGAGCTGAACTGCGGTCATCACGCCCCAGAGCGCGGCCACCGTCGAGGTCGCCATGAACAGGAGGATCTTCGTGCGGGCCACCGGCACGCCGACGTTGCGGGCTGCCACCGCGTCGCCGCCCGAGCCGAAGGTCCAGTTGCCGAAGCGTGTCCGCGACAGCAGCCAGGCGCCGACGACCGTGAGGCCGAGCCACCAGAGAACGGACACACTCAGGCCGTACGCCGGCCACACGATCGAGGCGAACAGCGTATGCGCGAAGTCGAACCCGGGCGCCGCATCGATGTTGTTGATGGAGACCCCTCCGGTGAGCTTGATCGTCAGGCCGGCGTTCAGCCCGCGCAGCATGAAGAAGGTGCCCAGCGTGATGATGAAGCTCGGGAGCTTCGTCTTGACCACGGCGATGCCGTTGACGAACCCGACCGTGAGCCCGAACGCGATGCAGACGGCGATCGACGGCCAGATGCTCCAGCCTTCCTGCGTCGTCAGGATTCCGAGCAGCAGGCCGGAGCTGCCGATCATGACACCGGCCGAGAGGTCGAACTCGCCGCCGATCATGAGCAGCGCGACCGGGACGGCGACGATGCCGTCGTAGGCGGCCGTGTTCAGCCAACTCGCCCAGACGCCGAGGTCGGTGGCCCAGTCGACGCTGCTGGCGGTGATCGAGAAGAGGACGAAGACCGCGACCGCGCCCACGAACGCGCCGATGTCCGGCCGCCTGAAGAGGCGCGCGAAAAGGCCGGCGCGCGCGACGCGCTCGTCTGACCCCGCGGCAGAAGCAGGTGCCGGAGCCTGCGCCGTGGTCACGTCATCCACCGGGAGGAGGCGGAGCGGGTGGACGGAACGGTGCTCCGCCCACCCGCCGACCGCTCGCTCAGCGGGTGCCCTTCTTGGCGAGGGACGCGACTCTGGACGCGTTTGCCTTGTTGACGATTCCCGGCCCCGTCAGGACCGGCTGCCCGTTGCCGACCGTGTTCAGGTTGTTCACGAACAGGTAGGCGAACACCACAGGCAGGTATCCCTGGAGGTACTGCTGCTGGTCGATGGCGAACAGGAGCTTGCCGCCCTGGACGGCCGAGATCACGCCGGGGCTGAGATCGAACGTGCCGACCTTCGTCCCTTTCTTGACCGCGTTGAGCGCGGTCGTCGCCACGTCCGGGTTGAGGGCGAGGAGGGAATCCGTCTTTGGGTTCGCCTTGAAGTACGCCGAGATCTTCTGCTGCGTGCCGGGAAGATCCGACGTCGCGTTCGGGATCACGAGCGTCTTCGTCGTGCCCTTGAACGTCTTCTTCGCCCCTGCGGCCCTTTGCGTCAGTCCGGAGTTGCTCGCCTCGTGGATGACGACGACGAGATTCTTCGCTCCGGCGGCGCTGAGCAACGCTCCTGCTTTCTGGCCGGCGATGCCCTCGGTCTGGCCCACGTGGCAGTCGTAGGTGGGCAGCGCGTCGAAGGCCCCGAGGCCGGAGTTGCACGTGATGATCTCGATGCCCTTCTTGGCTGCGTTCGTCAACGGGTCCTTGAGCGCGCTCGCGTCGGGCACCGAGGTCACGATCACGTTTGCCTTGGCGGCGATCGCCGCGTTGAGCCCCGCGACCTGCTTCGAGACGTCGTTGTTCGCGTAGACCTGCGTGACGCTGACACCCCGGGAGCCGAGGTCGCTGTGCGCCTGGTCGACGCCCTTCTTGAACACGGACCAGAACGAACCGGTGTCCCCGTGGGTCACGACGGCGACCTTGGTCTTGGTCGCCTCCGCTACGACGCGACGCTGTCGTGCACCGTAGGCAACAGCCGCCGGTCCGCCGAGCAGCGTGGCGGCGCCCGCGGTCAGCACCCCTCCCCTGACGAGCAGATCGCGACGGCTGAGGCCGCGCTCGTCGATCGTCTCGTGCTCGCTCATTCGTGCTCTCCTTCCTTCTGGATGGGATCGTCGAAACAGGTGGTCTCGGTGCCCCGGGTCACCACCTCCCTTCCACCGCGGCCGCATTTGCGCAGTCGCGGTCGAGCGTCCGCAAGAACGCGATGCTCCGTTCGACGTCTTCGAGCGGGCCTGTCCCCTCCGCGGGTTCGACGCCGAGAGCGACGTCCTGCTCCAGCACGTACCAGCCGGGGTACCCCCGCTGCTCGAGGCGCAGGACGGCTTCGCGGACGCGCGCCTCCCCGTCGCCGAGCGGCCGGAAGAGCCCTGCCTGCACGGCCTGGACGAGCGTCACCCGGCCCGTCCGCAATCGTTCGGCGACGCCGGTGTCGACGTCTTTCAGATGGACGTGGACGATGCGGTCGGGGGCCCTGGCGACGAGCTCGGCGGGGTCGGACCCGCCGAGTGTCAGGTGGCCCGTGTCGAGGCAGAGGGCGACCCCGGATTCCTCGACGATGCGCCTGACCTCGGGCTCGCGCTCGACCAGCGTCCCCCAGTGGGGGTGGAGCGCATGTTCGAGGCCGTGCTCCTGGGCGATACCGTCGAGTAGGGCCAGCCCCTCCAGCAGCCGGGCCCACTCCGCCGCCGAGAGGGGCCGAGGAGCCGACCACTCCTCGTCGAGGACGACGGCCGAGCAGAGAACCGAGGCGCCGAGCTCGCCAAGCATCGCCGCCGCGCGCCGCGCGGCCTCAAGCGATGCGTCGAGCCGCGACGGATCGTGCAGGACGGCGGGCAGAAACCCGCCGACGAGCTCGAGTCCGTGCCGCTCGAGCATGGCCCGCACGAGCGCCGGATCTCGCCCGAGGTACCCGTCCGGCCCTGCCTCGGTCGCGCCGATGCCGAGCGACCGCATCTCCGAGAGGACGCGATCCGGCGCAAGCTGAAGGCCCCACCCCGGAACCTCGCAGACGCCCCAGGAGATCGGCCCCGCCGCCAGTCGCTCGAATATCGGTGAGCCAGCCCTGGCGGTATTGGACATCGTCGTCCCTTCCCCTGATACTCCGACTGTTGGAGCGCTCTAGCGTTAGAGCGCTCTAACGGGTGGCGCGATTATGAGGCCCGACACGGACACTGTCAAGAACCCCACAAGGCGCCGGGTGACCATGGAGGACGTGGCGCGCGAAGCAGGCGTGTCGCGCGCCCTCGTGTCGCTCGTCATGCGCGACAGCCCGAAGGTGAGCGAGAAGCGGCGCGCCCGCGTGCTCGACGCCGCCGAGCGCCTCGGCTACCGGCCGAACAGGATCGCCCGCCACCTCGCCAGCCGTCGCACCCACACTGTCGGCGTCCTGCTGAACGAGCTTCACAACCCCTTCTACGCCGAGATCATGGACGGCGTCTACGAAGTCGCGAACCAACTCGACTATCACGTGCTGCTCGGCGCCTCGAGCGGCAGGAAGGGCGGTGAGCAGGAGACGCTGGAGACGCTGCTCGACCTCCGGGTCGAGGGCGTCATCCTGATCGGCCCCCGCTTGCCGGCGAGTGCCATCGTCGCCGCGGGAACGTGGATTCCCATCGTCGTCGTCGCGCGGCCGATGCGCGCCCGGCAGATCGACTCGATCATGGACGACGAGCGGCTCGGGGCGAGGCTCGTGGTCCAGCATCTGGCGAGTCTCGGCCATCGGCGCATCCTGCACATCGACGGCGGGCATGGCGCCGGCGCCTCGACCCGGCGCGCCTGTTACACGGCAGCCATGCGCGCGGCGGGTCTCGGCGACGAGGTCCGCGTCGTCCCGGGCGACTACACGGACGTGGCGGGTGCGCGCGCCGCCGCCCGACTGCTCGCGTCCGGCGATCTCCCGACTGCGATTTTCGCCGCGAACGACTTCGTCGCTACGGGTGCGATCGATCAGCTTGACGAAGCCGGTCTGTCCGTGCCGGGCGACATCTCGATCGTCGGCTACGACAACATCTTCCTGGCGGCGCTTCGCCGGCTCGCCCTCACGACCATCAACCAGCCGCGCGCCGACATGGGGCGCCTCGCGGTCAGGAGCCTCGTCGAGCGGATCGAGGGCACGCGCTCGATGCCCGTCAGGTACCGCCTCGCCCCGGAACTGATCGTCCGCGAAACGACCGGCCCTCCGCGGGTCGCGGCACTCAGCCACGCCTGAGGCGCTCGCCCTGGTCGGTTGACTCAGAAATCGGTGGTCTGCTGTTGAGTGGCGAGGTCAGTGGGCGCGGGAACGCGCACGTCCAGCAGAGATCGTTCGCGCCGACGAGGATTGGCGTCTCCTGCCGGCATCGGCTGCATGTCATGGGTCGTCACCTCTTCTTCGAGCACAACATTCGGTGGAGGCAGGCAGCCATCACGGAGGCGGCGGTCGACAGCTGGCTCGGCTACAGCTGAGACTCGGATCGCAACGAGGAAGAAGAAACCGTCGGCGCGATGGCGACACCCGACGGGAGGGGAGTACAGACGAACTTCGTCTGGACGTAAGTCGACGCGTCGGCCACAAGCCAGTCTCGGCCGCCGATCACGATCGTCGTTCCCTCGATTAGGTCCTGCCCATTGAGTCGGGGCGGCAGGCCCGCTCGACGGCTGCAGTCGCCAAATCGACTTTCGTCTCCGCCCATGTGGCGGATCACTACTTGAAATAGAGCCACAGATCTTCCTTCCGGTCGGAAGAGGGCCGGGCCTCCTGGGCCCGGCCCCCGTTGGCGGTCAGCTACTAGGCGTGAACGGCGGCGCCGGGCGCCACGTACTCGACGTCCTGCGCCTTCTCGAGCGCCCTGAGCAGCTCATCCTGCGTCATCAGAACGGTCGTCTCGAACTTGCTGAACGCTCCGCTGGCGCTGATCGCGATCATCAGGCTGGCGCTGGTCACGTTGTCCGGCGCCTCGATCAGGGCGAAGCCGTCGCTCTTGCCGAACGCATACCAGAGACCCTTCAGCTTGCAGCCCGCGCTCTCGAGCAGACGGCCAACCGACTCGGTGCGGTTCTCCGGTGTGCTGATCAGCTCGGACCAGACCTCGGGCTTGTACTCGAAGGTCGACATATACAGGGACATAACGCTCCTTCTCCGACCCCGCGCCCGCCCATCCCCACATACGGCTGAACTTCCGAGGGAACATGACCGGTGCGGCGGTCTACTGAGCGCGCAGCAGACAAGATTGTCCGACTCGCGCGCCTCTTGCCCATCACAGTGCCACAACAGCACCGACTCCGCATCAGGGGATGCGCTGACCGATTCGGGCCTTTATCGCCGAGATCGCTGCCGCTCGAGGTGCTGGAGCCGACGGCGGCCGAGGGCGACGGCGAGCAAGGCGGCCGCGAGGCCCCCGCCGAGGACAGCGAAGAGCGCCACCAGACGCGTCAGCGTGGATGGCGCTGAGCCCGCCGTCTGCGTCGGCCTCGCAAGAGAGAGTGTCCGTCGCGCTTCGCGATCCCGGGAGACCGAGGCGGTCCGTATCTGAAGCGCCGCCTGGAGATCGTCGACGAGGGTCGAGTAGATCCTGAGGTCGGTGGGTGCGTTCGCGATCGCAGTCCGGTAGCAGGAAGGCCGATAGCGCCCGTCGATATGACCGTCAGCCCAGTCGGAGATCAGCCTCTGCCAGCAGGGAGCCGGAGCAGCCGCAGCAGCCGTCACGCTGGTCACCGCCCCGCCAACGGCGCAAGCGACCATCGCGCCGACGAGCACGACGTGGCGGGACATCAACAAGCATGCCCTTCGACGAGAAGCGGACCGCCGACCCGGGCGTGCTCGTCGTAATCTGCGAGTGCCAGCCAGAGCGCCTGGCCGCACCCGGCTTCTGAGCATTCGCAGAAGAAGGGAACCAGCTGATGCCCCTGCGTCCGAATGACCGCCCGAATCGTCTCGTTGCCATGTCGGCCCAGCGACGGCCCGCATGACGCGACCGCGTAGTCGCCGTTCGCCGCGGTGGCGCCGACGGTCGTGCGGTCCGCGTAGCCGGACGTTCGCGTCGTGCTTTGCGGCAGCCGGCGCGTTGGCAGACGAGCCTCGGTGCGTTCACGATGGCGCGCCGCCGAACGAGCGCGACCCGACTTCGGCACTGCAATGCTGGCCATCATCGTCCTCCTCGCAGATCGACGTCGCCGGCCAAGCCAATACCGCCGGCTCTCACCGCTCCGGCCTACGTTTCTGAGGACGGTTCCTGCTCTGAGACCGGTCGATGTGGCCTCGCGAACCGATCGCCTGCGCCAGTCAATGCGACACGACGACCGTGACAAGCGTAGCAAGCGCCGGGTTGCGCGCCCGACAGCCCTCCTTATCGGTCGGTCGGTTCGTGGGTGCCGAGTGCCCGCTCGCCTTCCGTCTGGAGCGAACTTCCTCGTGTCAGCTCTCGTTCGGCGCGAGCCCAGTTCACGCTCGGGCTGCCGCTGTCGGGTTGCTCCGAGATCTCGAAGGCCCGCCGGCGGATCGCCCCGAAATGTTCATCGTCTCTGCTGCTCATCCCGTCTCTCCTTTCGCCTCCTGCGTTCAGGTGGGTAGAGGCAGGCCTGTTCGGCCTGCCTCTCGGATCGCCGCTCGGGTCCTAGCGAGTGGCGTTCGTGATCGTGCCGCGGATCTCGCCGGTCGGCTTGTGGGTGGTGTTGATGCCGGCGTAGTCCTTGCCGAGTATGAGCGCCCTCGCCTGACTTGCGGTCACGGAGATGCTTCCTCTGGACGGAGTCACCGTCACCTTGGGGTTCGTGAACAGCGTCAGCTGCAAGGCGCTGGGGGCGAGGCTCGTGTGGATGTCGCCGACCATCGCCGGCCCGCTGAGGTGCGAGAAGCTGAGCACCCAGTAGAGCTTCCAGCCCGGTGTCTTCGACGGCGTGATCGTCACCTTGCCGTGATCGCAGGTGACCCGGTTCGGCAACCCACTGCGGGGTTTCACCGTGTTGACACAGCCGGCCGGCAACGGACCGACGAAGGCCCCGCCTCTACTCCAGACGAGTACGCCGTCGAAGTGACCGATGGCCACCGACGCCGGGCTGATCTGGGTCGGCGTGAGGCTCGCTTTCAGCGTGTAGACATGCGAGACGGGAGCGCTCGTGCCTGCAAGTGCGAGCCCGGTCGCGACGAGCGCGACCACGCCGGCAGCTGAAGCGACCACGCTGAAGCGCCTCGCTCTGTTCCTGGTTGGTGTACGCATTCGATTGCTTCCTTTCGCATTGATTCGATGTCGTTCGAACGGTCTTGGGGTCTCCGCCGCGGGTCAGGGGGTTGGCGGCCCGCGGCGAACTGCTTGCTGGCGCGGGAGCGCCGTTTACCCGCTGACGTGTGCCGAGACGAGTCGGCGGGTCGAGATGCCGCCGAGGGTGGCGTCTCCGGGTTGGCGGGTGCGGACGAACATCGCCAGCAAATGCTGCGTCCAGCGCTGCTTGGCAGGCTGGGACATCTTGCCCTCCTGAATTCTTCGATGTTCGAGTAGGCCAACCGCCTGTCGTGTCGGGCGGAGACTTCCGGCCGAGCTGGCGTTTCAGCTCTAGAAAGTTCTGAGGGAACCGGGAGATTGGGTTCCGTCTGCACGGATTGTAGCACGAATCACTAAATGACTTGAGCGGTCGACCTAGACTTGGGAGTCGTATGACCGACGCCTCGCCCGAGCACCTCCGCGTCCTGATCGCGAACGAGCGGCGGGACCGGCTCGAGCTGCTCGCACAGGTCGTGGCCGGCCTGGGCCATGAGGTGATCGCCCGGGAGATCGACGTCAGAGAGGTCGGCGCCGTGACCGCGAGGGAGCGCCCCGACGTCGCTCTGGTCGGGCTCGGGTTGAGCTCAGAGCACGCGCTCGAGTTGATCGCGGAGATCGTGCACGAGGCTGCCTGCCCGGTGATCGCGCTGCTCTCGGCCAACGATCCCGCCTACATCCACGAAGCCGCGAAGCGGGGCGTGTTCGCCTACATCGTCGACGCGGACGCCGAGGAGCTGCAGAGCGCGATCGACATCACCTTGCAGCGCTTCGCCGAGTACCACAACCTGCAGGGGGCGTTCGGGCGCCGCGCCACGATCGAGCAGGCGAAAGGGATCCTGATGGCACGCCACGGCATCGACCAGGAACGGGCCTTCGAGATGCTTCGGACCCACTCGCAACACAACGGGCGCAAGCTCGTCGACGTCGCAGAAGCGATCGTCGAAAGTCACCTCCTGCTCCTACCCCCGCTCACGCAATCCCCGGTCGACACCGACGCGACTTCGCTCGCCGTCGCGGGAACCGAGGAGAAACACAGGTAGTAGACTGTCGCCTGCAGCGTCCTTAGCTGGGCGCTGGACGTCATTCGGTGGGCCGTAGCAATCGGCTCCTCGGGAGACCCGCCCTCAGCAGCGTAGGTCGGAAGCGTTCCTGGCCGACTGCAACGCCCTTGGTCGGCGACGAAGGCTTCGCGTTGCTGGGAGGACGGACGATGGTCATCAACATCGGACTGGCAGAGCTGGATCTGTCGGAGATCCGCAGTCTCGCGACTCGACTCGCCGGCATCATCGAGCCTGCTTCGATCTGGTTGGAAGGAAACCCGGACAGCGTCAGCGTTCACGCAGAGGTCGAGTCGGAGCATGCGATCAACGGGGTCATCGACGCTGTCCAGCAGTGGCTCGCGGCCCACGGCGCTGAGTCGGCCTCGCTCTCGATCGGGGACCGCTCCTACACGCTGGTCGGCCAGGGGCAGACCGCGAACACTCTGTGACGGTGCCCGAGAGCAAACCGGCGCCACAGATCAGGAGGTAGCGCATGACCACTTCGCAACGCACCCCGGCTCCGGTGATGGTTGATGGAATCCCGCCCGTCCCGGACGCACCTGCCACAGAGCCGCGCGGACAACGGGCGGCTCGACACCGCAAACGGGCGCGCCTCTACACCTGGGCCTGCTTGCTCGTCGGTCTGATCGTCGTACTGATCGCTCTCGCTGCCGCGAACACGGCCGCCGTCAAGCTCGATTGGGTCGTCGGCTCGACCCACGCCTCGCTCGTCTGGATCATCCTCGCCTCGGCAGTGCTCGGCTGGCTGCTCGGAATCACGACCAGCACCGTCGTGCGCCACCGGACACGTAGGGAGCTCTGACCATGAGTGAGGTCGGTCATCCCTAGTCGACCGGCTGCGCCCGTGCACCGGCGGGACCTGAGACACGAAAGGGGGAGCTTGCGCTCGGTGCGTGTTCGCCGGCGGGTGTCTTCGGGATGACCTGAAGGTCAGGTGGTTCGCGAGTCGTCAGCGGCTCGCCGTTTATCTCCTTTCAGCTCCGACAACCTGCGGTCGGTGCGTAGACCGCTTCGGAGCCGGTCTCGACTTCCCCGGTCAACCTGGCGTTTCACCCACGCACGCTGCTCATGAGTCAGCCGTGTTGTTTGGGAGGTCACGCTGGCCTAGCCCGAGACGCTGGAACCGGTCTCGCGTGGTCGGTCTGCTCCGTGGTCTGGTAGACGCGTTCCCAGTCCTCGAAAATGCGCTCCCACTCGGTCTCCCTGAGGCGGTCCAGCTGCTGTCGCCCGATCCCCACGATCGCGTCTGCGCTTCGAGCGGGGTTTCGGGTCATGCATGGTTGGCAGTCGGATCCGATGGCAGGTGGTCTCCGCGGAGCGATCACCGGCTCGGCCCCGGGATCGACATGGCCGCGAACCGCCCGTTGAGGAGCCGATGGCGGCACGGGGTCGGTGACGACGACGAGAACGCGTTCGTTCGGCATCCCGCTTTAGCGGCGGGCGAGTCGGCGGCCGCTCTCCGTAGCGGGTGGGGTGTAGTTGAGCTCGTAGTAGTGGTAGAGGCCTGATTCGTCGGTCTGGGAGAGTTCGCCGCCCTCGGTCTCCATGGTGGGCGCGTCCTTCACCTGGTCCTTGGACACTTTGACCTGTAGGTGGTCGGGACCGATCGTTATTGCGCCGAGCGGCACGAAGGTCAGATGGCGGTCGAACCGGCGACCCTCCTTGACGGTTCCGAACACCGGCTTGTCGGTCTCGACGTCCACGTAGACGTCCTCGAGTTTGCCGATCTTCTCTCCGTAGCGATCAACCAGTTGTGTGCCGTGCCAGTCAGCGATGTTGCAATTCATGGCCATGTTCTGTGCCTTTCTCTTGGAGAGCGGCGGTGAGACCGCCCTCGATGCTTGAAATCGCCTCTCTTGGGCGCGCCCGCTCTAGCGCCAGACGCTGCGGCTGCGACCGTGTCTTCCGCCGATGAAGAAGCTGAGCAACCAGACCAACGCCAAGACGACGGCGATGACGAACAGCCAGTGGACCGTGAACGCGACACCGAAGACGACGAGCGCGAGCGCTGCGAGTAATAGGAGAAGAATCACAACGACCTCCCTTGGATCAACGACCCGGACGTGCGGACGGAGGACGCCGTCCAGTTGGCTACGGGCGGATCTTCAGACGAGCAAGAGCCTAGGCTCTGTGATCTCGAGGAGCCGGGAGATGAGGCCCCTGTCTCGCCAAGATTGTAGCACGAATCACGAGTGCTAGACTCGCGGCGACGCATCGCTCACGGGAGCCCAAGCGAACTGGCTTCCGCGAGCGGCAGAGCGAAGAGAGCTCGCTTTGCGAACTGTCTGCCCGTAGCAGCTGGGCCGACGCAGGTAGATGTCGAGGGTGTTCGTCGACGACCGCGTTGGGAGGCTCCGGGTGAACAAAGAGGTGAAGGTGCTGGATCTCAAAGGGGCCAGTGCCGAGTTCGGCGTTACGACCAAAGCGTGTGACGCGGAGGTGTTCGTCGTCTCTGCATACGGCGACGTCGATCCCGTCACAGGCCCGAGTTGGAAAGGGAGTTGCTCGAGACTGTCAGGATGGGGGCGAGCCGTGTCGTCGTCGACGTTCTGATCGCCGACAAGCGACCAGACCCACGTGATTCAAGCTACGGCCAGGATTACTGGTTGCACCGCTGTGAAGGCTTCACCGTTCAACAGGCCCAGCGGGCGTTAGGCAAGGTAACGGGTCTTCGCTTCCGCGCCTCGATCGAACCGGAGCTGCTCGAAGTCCGCACGGGCTTGCTCGGTAAACGGCTCCTGATTCCGGTCGAGCAGGTGCAGCAGATCGAGCCCAAGACACGGCAGGTCATCCTTGGCGCTGCACCGGTCGCCGAGGCTGGACGACGATCGTCCGCAGAGTAAAACGGTCCGGCGGCTGACTCACTCGTTCGCGCGAGCCGCTCGTGTGCCGAGTCACAATGCGCGCCCGACCCGGCTACTATCAGGGAGACAGCACTCGGCACTCCACCATCTCCAGCACCGAGCTACGGCCACGGCAGGGATGGTGGGAAGGCCGGGCAGTCTCTGGGGCGAACGGTAGAGCCAACCTTCGCGACAGCCGCGCAAGCGCCGCGAGAAAAATCAACGTTCCGCGCCGCACGATGCCGGAGCCACTTTCGACGCTCGGTCGAGACCCGGTTTCGTGGCCTAGCCGAAGGGGCGGCAAACGATCTTGCCGCTGTACGTTGGATTGTCCGGCATCGGCTCGACCTGAGTCACGAGACACTTGCCGTACTTCGTCTCGATCGGCTCGCCCACGCTAGGGGGCTGAGGCCGTTCGACGTCATCGAGGTCTTCCCAGCCCTCACCCTCGATCATCAGCATGAACCTCGGCACTCTGGGAGCCATCATTGCAGGCAGCTCGCCTGGGATCCAGACCGAGGGCTGCGGCACTCGTCGATTCCTGTCGACAGCTCCGGCGCGGCGGCCAAGAGCGGCTGCGATCAAGCGAGGGTCAGAGACGTTCCGCGATTCGACGCTGTTGGCGCGGGCGGTCTAGTCGGGTTCGGGCTTCTTCGTGGTTTTCTCGTCAGTCATTTTGGCGCCCTTGTCTACTACCTTGACGCTCTCGTCAGCCGGGGCTTTCGACTCCGGTTTCTGTTCGCCCTGGCCGTAGTCGGTCGAGTAGAAGCCTGCGCCGGTGAATGAGGTGGAGATCGGGTAGAAGACTCTGCTCACGGGGCCGGCACCGCAGACTTGGCAGGCGGTCGGAGGTGGGGCGCCCATGCCGTGGATGGCTTCGAACTCGTGGCCTTTCGGGCAGCGATACCCGTAGGTTGGCATCCCTCAGGCTATACCGGCTTTCGGGGTAAGGCGGCTCCCGTGCATCCAGCCATGGGCAAGGGCCGGCATTCGAGCTGGAGCCGGCGTGCGTCGAAGTCCGACGAGAAGAGACTCGCCTCGGGCCGGGCAGGCGAACGTGTACCGGGTCGTCAGCGAGTCATACATCTCGTGGTCGAGATCGACAGCAACGAGCGCATCCGGCCGGTGGAGGGTTATCCAACTGATCCTTCCATCTGGAGTTGGATAAGGCGGTTCAGCTCGACGGCGTACTCGAGCGGGAGCTCCTTGACGATTGGCTCGACGAAGCCGGAGACGATCATCGCGCTTGCCTCGGACTCGGTGAGGCCCCGGCTCATCAGGTAGAAGAGCTGTTCCTCACCGAGCTTGGACACGGTCGCCTCGTGACCGATGTCGACGTTTGACTCGTCGATTCTGATGTACGGGTAGGTGTCGGAGCGGGAGGCCTCGTCGATGATCAGTGCGTCGCAGACGACCTTCGATTTCGAGCCGTGCGCGCCCTTGGCGACCTCGAGCAGGCCGCGGTAGCTGGCGCGGCCGCTGTCCTTGGAGATGGACTTGGACGTGATGAGCGAGGTTGTGTTGGGGGCGACGTGGACGCATTTGCCGCCGGCGTCCAGGTGTTGGCCCTTGCCGGCGAAGGCGATGGAGAGCACCTCGCCGTGGGCGCCTTCGCCCATCAGCCAGATCGCGGGGTACTTCATCGTCAGCTTCGAGCCGAGGTTGCCGTCGACCCACTCCATGGTCGCGTCTTCGTAGGCGACGGCGCGCTTGGTGACGAGGTTGTAGACGTTCGTCGACCAGTTCTGGATTGTCGTGTAGCGGCAGCGGCCGCCCTTCTTGACGATGATCTCGACCACCGCGGAGTGGAGGGAGTCGCTTGAATAGATCGGGGCCGTGCAGCCTTCGACGTAGTGGACGTAGGCGCCCTCGTCGACGATGATCAGCGTCCGTTCGAACTGGCCCATGTTCTCCGCGTTGATCCGGAAATAGGCTTGCAGCGGTAGCTCGATCTTGACGCCGGGCGGCACGTAGATGAACGACCCGCCCGACCAGACAGCCGAGTTGAGGGCCGCGAACTTGTTGTCGTTCAGGGGGATGATCTTGCCGAAGTACTGACGCACGATCTCTTCGTGCTCACGCAACCCTGAGTCCATGTCCAGGAAGAGCACGCCCTGCTGCTCGAGGTCCTCGCGCAGCTTGTGGTAGACGACCTCGGACTCGTACTGGGCACCGACGCCGGCCAAATATTTCTTCTCCGCCTCCGGGATGCCCAGCCGATCCCAGGTGTCCTTGATGTCGGCGGGCAGCTCCTCCCACGAGTTCGCCTGCTTCTCCGTGGGCCGGATGTAGTAGTAGATGTTGTCGAAGTCGATCGTGGTGAGGTCACCGCCCCAGTTCGGCAATGGGCGGGCGTTGAAGTAGTCGAGCGAGCGGTGGCGCGACTTGCGCATCCAGTCGGGCTCGTTCTTGTGGCTCGAGATCGCGTCGACGAGCTCGTGTGAGAGCCCGCGCCCTGACTTGAAGAAGTAGTCCTCGGGGACGTGGAAGCCGTACTTGATCTCATAGTCCGTGCCGATCGCCTGGACGGTGTCGGACTCGGCGCGGATCGCTTCAGTGATCACTGCTCCCATTCCAGCTCCCTCTTTCGACGTGCGGGTCGCCGGGACGATTGCCCCGGGATGACCGTTTCCGCTCAAACCTGAACGTGGTCACAACGAGGAAGAAGAGCTGGCGACTCGACGGACTGAAAGTTTGGACCGTCAGCGCGACTGGCTCGGTGTCTCCGACTTGGAGTCTACTCGATTGCCATGGGGAGCAGAAACGCCAACCTGGTCCTGCAAGTTGTGCGGGTGCTGAAGATGGGCCGGTCTCCGCTGCTTCTGAGTGGACGGCTGCTTCGTGGACAAGGAGCTGAGCGGTCGCCAGCCGCACCCCTTCATGTCGCCGAAACTCGCGGAAGACTCCACCTCCGCGCCGCTCCACAGGAAAGGGGCGAGCCGGCGGACGTTATTCGGTGGAATTGTCGGCCGGGTAGTGACCGTCGCCGGGCCACGGGGCGAGGATGAGCAGGATCTGGGCGCCCTGCTCGCTTGCGACGCTGTGACGCTCTCCCGGCTCGAAGGTGAGCAACGTGCCTGGCTCCGCTTCGACGACGCTCGGTCCCGCTTCGATGTGCGCTGATCCCTCAATCACCGTTAGCCACGCTCGCTCGTGCACTTGGTGGTCGCCCAGCTCCTGCCCGGGCGCGAGGCGGATCACGATTGCACGCGCTCCGTCGGCTGTCTCGAGGACGGTGGGCGAGCGGGTGCCATCGAGCGCCTCGATCGCCTTGAGGTCCCACGACTGCACGGAGCCGATCGTAGCCGCCTGTCGGTTTTCAGCGCAGGAACTTGCCGAGCGCACGTCTGAGCGGGCCGTCGGCAGCGCGCGCCTCGCGCTCAGCTCGGTCGGCGACAGCCTCTGACGTCATGCACATGTGCTGCTTGTGGGTAACGGCGTCGGCCGGGTACCAGTCATACCCGTTCCAGCGCCATTCGGCAGCGTCGCACCAGGTACAGGCGAGACCCGTCGGTTTGGCGGGGGCTTCCATACGTGTCAATTCGCGCAAGCAGTGTGATCTCCTGCCTGCCAGCGCCGGCGGCCCTTGCGTTGTGGCAGCAGTATGTTACTGACGTCACAAATGGCGTCCCCGGCAAGACGTAGCGAGCGTGGCATCGGCTCGGAGGCGGTGGCGAGCATCCACTTCTAGTCGGTCGGGAAAGGTGCCCCGGAGCCGACCGTTACGGGTTTTCGCTACTCTCGTCCTGCGGGCCGTAACGATCGGCTTGCCGGAAGTTTCGCGGAACCTCAAGAATCAGGTTCCGCAGAGATCCACCCTCAGCAACTGGGTCGGATGGTTTCAGCCGACTTAGCGTCCTTGGTCGGGAGCCGACGACCTGAGGGGAGGGTCTAGCTGTCAAAGGCGTCTCACTCGTCACTGCTGCCCAGGGCTTCGCGCTCATGTATGGCAGCGGCTGCGTCACGTGCGCACGACCATAAATGCGAACGGCGAGATCCGCGGCCAGATCGAGAGAACTGCTCACCAGCCGCCCGCCAGAGGTTCAACGGAGGGGCAGACCGAGGGGACCAGCCTCGCCTTCGGCCGGCCCGAGAGGTCCCTGAATGACCGCCTCACCCGTGAAGTTCCGAAGCAGCGGAGCGTTCACCAGTGATCTACGGAATGAGGTGGATCGCTTCCTGGTGCAGCAGCCGGGGCTTCTCCGGCAGGCCCGTCAGGAACTCGCTGTGAAGGCGGTAACAGCAGCGCTGCTGATAGTGGGCTCCTATCTCTCGCTACTCCTCTTCCATCTCGGCATAGAGCTCATCGGCCTGGCGCTGCTCGGGCTGATCCTGGGTGCGATCCTGGCCGGCTTCTGCGTGCAGCACGACGCCAACCATCTGGCGACGTTCTCGAGCCAACGATGGAACCACCTGCTCGGATGGATCTTCTCCGACGTCTGCCTCGGGTTCGGCAGCTACATGTGGCAGACCAAGCACAACGTGGCTCACCACACCTACACCAACGTCGCCGGTCACGACCCGGACGCGGAGCAGACTCCCTTGCTCAAGCTGGCTCCGAGCCAGCCCCTGCGCCCGTGGTACCGCTGGCAGGTCGTTTACGCCTGGCCGCTGTATCTGTTCATGGGTTTTCGAATGCAGCTCATGGCAGAGGCCGTCAGCCTCCCTCGGGGCCGGGTGGGGAAGAGCCCGTTGCGGTTCCCTCGCGGCTGGCCACGCGTCGGCATCTTCGCCGGCAAGGCGCTCTTCCTGACCTGGGCATTCTTCATCCCGATCCTCGTGGGCTACCCCTGGTGGGGGGTGATCTGCTGTTACGTCATCGTGGTGGGCACGCTCAGTCTCGTGATGACGATCGTCTTCCAGCTCGCGCACTGCGTGAGCGAAGCCACCTATGCCACGCCCGAGCAGCTCACTACCGCCGAGGAGCGGACGGAATGGATGGCCTATCAGGTGCAGACCACCGTCGACTTCAGCCCACGGAATCGGCTGCTCTCCTGGTGGCTTGGGGGTCTGAACTTCCAGGTGGTCCACCATCTCTTCCCGAAACTCCCCCATCCGATCTACCGACGGCTCGCTCCAATCGTTCAGGAGGTCTGCCAGAGGCACGACCTCACGTACCAAGCCCACTCGAACATCTGGTCCGCCTTCCGCTCCCACGTCCGACATCTGTGGAAGATGGGCAAGCTCGGCCAGCCTCTCGAGGTAGAGATGGGCTGAGAAGCAAGGGTAGGCGCCTCGCCTATGCAACCCGAGCCCGCTCGATTGGATGCTTCTATGACTGTCAAGGGCAGGGTCGGGTAGTTTGGTCGGGGCTCGTGCGGCTGGTTTCGAGAATGCGGTAGAGGCGGCGGGCGAGGTGGCGTTTGAGGCAGCGTCTGATCTCGCGGGGTGTTTTGCCCTCGGCCGTGCGGCGGGCGGCGTAGCGTTTGGTTTCGGGGTGGTGGCCGAGGCGTGAGAGCGCGATCGTGTGCAGGGCGCGGTTGAGTTGGCGGTCGCCGCCGCGGTTGAGCCGGTAGCGGATGACCTGGCCGGAGGAGGCGGGGATCGGTGCCGTGCCGGCGAGGGATGCGAAGGCGGCTTCGGAGCGGAAGCGGCCGGGGTGTGACCAGGAGTTGAGGAGCTGGGCGGCGGTGACCACACCGACGCCCGGTTCAGCGAGCAGCGTCGGTGCGAGGGACCGGACGAGTTGGTCGAGCTCGGACTCGAGGTGGTCTGCCTCGGCGGTGAGCGTGAGTGCGCGGCGGGCGGTGGAGCGCAGGGCGACGATCGTGGCCCGGTGTTCTGTTGAGTGGGCGGGGCTGGTGCGCAGGCGCGCGCAGCGGCGGAGCTGCCCGTTGGTGGTGAGCTCGCGGAGTTGCTGTCGGAGCTGGTCGGGCGCGTTGATGATCAGTCCTTTGAGTTGACCGACCGCTTGGGTGCGGGCGAGGATGGCGCCTTCGCGGCTGGCGAGCAGGACGCGCAGTGCCTCCCGGTCGCCACGTCGTCGGGGCTGGGCGAGGTGCCGCCTGGTGAGTGCTTCGCGGGCGGCGCGGGCGGCGTCGAGCTGGTCTGACTTGGCGCCGTCGCGGCGGGCCGGGCGCGCTGGCCGGTCGACCTCGACGACCCACTCGCCCTGCTCGAGGAGGAAGCCAGTCAGGCCGGCGCCGAAGCTGCCCGTGCCCTCGATCGCCCAGACACGGCGGCCTGCCGCCCGCTCGAGCGCGAACCGCCAGCAAATGCTGGTAGCCGCGCACGTCCGCGGCCACGGTCGTCTCACAGATCACCGCTCCGGTTGGCGTGCAGACCGCGATTGTGTGCGAGTCGCGGTGCGTGTCGACGCCGATCACGTACTCCGCCTGATCTGCCAGCATGCCCATCGAGACCTCCGAGTTGAGGTTGACGTTGTTGGTGCCGGCCTGGGCTCAAAGGAACCGCGCGGCAAGACTGTGACGGGTCACGCCCCGCAGGGCGGACAGGCTTCTGATGAGGCCAGCTCGCGGCGACCAGGCCGGCGCCGGCAGCGACAGAGAGACAGATCCAAACAAAGAGACCCTCAACAGCCGGGGGCTCAGTGAGTTATTCGGGTCATCTCCACCACCACCGGGCACCGAGCCTGGCCACAGCCCAGGACGGACCGATGGTGAGTCTCACAGTGAGTTTTGGTGAGTACGCCTGACGACACGCCGAGGCGTCTAGCGCTCCGTGAAACCGCTCAACCGTCCCCTCTAGCTCCCTACAGTCCCCATCTGCGCACCGTTCACACACGGGAGATCGATCGTTGATCGCGCGGGACTGTTAGTCCCTTTCGCTCGTGGCGAGGAGGTGGAGTAGCCAGGTTTGGATGGCGGTGGCGACGGCTGGGAGGTCGGTCTTTAGGCTGTGGTCGCCTGGGACGGTGATGACCTGGCGGTGTTTGTTGGCGGGTGGTATGCCGAATGGGTCTCGCGCGCCTTGCACGACCAGAGTGGGGATGGTGACGTGGTCGAGTTCGGGAAGGCGGCTCGGTGCGGGTGTGGTTCCGGGCCGGCGTGGGGGTTGGAGGGGGAAGGCGAGGCAGATGACCCCGATCGCGCCGGCCTGGGTCGCTGTCCGGCAGGCGACCCGGGCGCCGGATGATCGCCCGCCGACGACGAGCGGCAATCGGTGTAGCTCGGTCGCGCGCAGGTGCTCGATCACTTCCGTCCAGGCCCGGTCGAGCCGTTGTGCCGGCGGCGGGGAGCGTCGAGCGGCGACGCGGTAGGGCTGCTCGACGAGTGCGACGCTGAACCCGAGCGGGTGCGCGGCGTCGGTGGCAGCTATGAGATCGGGCGCGGTGACGCCGCCGGCGGCTCCGTGGCCGAGCACGAGCGCGGCCAGGGGTTGATCGGCCGGGTGGAGGCGGACGCGTGCCAGGCCGTGCGCCGTGTCCACGTCGAGCGTGCCGGGTGTTGCGTGCTTCACGCTCACGATCGTGAGCCCTCCGTGGCGATCCAGGAGGCGCGGAGCTCGCGTGCCCGCTGCTCCAGGTCCGCGAGCAGACGGTCGAGTTCATGCTGCTGGGGCCGGAGCCGGTCGAGCCGCCGCAGTTCCGCGGTGACTTCGCCCAAACGCGGCGCCGGCTCGTCTGCGAGCAAGCCAAGACGACGCTCGCTGCCCTCGATCTGCGCCTGAAGCGCGCGCCGCCAGCCATCGGCCTCATCCCACAGCCTCCGCAGCTCGCTCTCGGTCGTCGGCGCGCCGTGAACGACCGCGCGCAACTGACCAGTCAGCGCGGTATCCAACGTCACACCGAACGCAGCCAAATCTCCCGTCCCGAAAGCCTGCCAAACACCAAGCCCCGTTTCCACTATCCGACTCGAACACGCGTGGCGGTTAGCGGCGCCTTGACGCTCCGTACGAATGGCCCTGCTTACCACCAGTGGAAGCTCACCCGAGACCCCAGTCCTACCGGGGACGGTCTCCCAGTACTCGGGGTCATTCCATTCCTCCTTACACGTGCGGCAGACGATCCATCCGCCGTAGTTCCGCATGTCTCCGAAGCCGTCTCATGCCTGAGGCTGCCGTGTCCCCAGCCGAGTTGGTTGCACGCGTGGTCAATCGCGGAGCGCTACTAGAAGGCTTCGCCTTCGGCGTCCGTTGTCTCGCCGAGGCGGATGTCGTGGAGTGGCTGTTCGCCTTCCTCCCAGACGCTGACTTCGAGCAGGCTGCCGCAACCGGGGCAGCTGATCTCCCACAGGCGAAGGGCCGGCTCGGTCACGGGTCGCAGGTAGATCCCGAGGTACTCTGCCCGTTCGGCGAGGGGCCACGACCTCGTGCTCGCACGGTCTCTCCAGTCTTCCGCGGTCGGCCCGAGCGGCTCGCCGCAGTGGTTGCAGGCGAAGCGGTCGCCGCCCTCGATGCGGAGTGGAGAGCGGAACTCGTGCATCGGCTCTGGTTCGCGCGCTGGTTGTGTTCCGAGGCGCTCTGTCCGGATCTCACGGCGGCGCCGGGCCGTCTGTGCCTCGTCTGCAGTGCCGTCCGCGGCCGGAACGACGCCGTAGACGGCGTCGGCGACGTCGGCCGTGATCTGCTCGTTCTCGAGATCCGCGACGACGAGATGCGGCTCGCGGAAGAGTGGGTCGCCAAGGCCGCACCCGCCGGCGCAGAACGCGCGGACGACGTCGGTGCCGCCGAGCGGCAGGTTGGTCGCGTGCGAAGGTGGCACGTCGCCGCCGGAGTCGACGTCGGCGGGCGCGAGGATCGAGACGTCCTCCTTGCCGTCGAGCCGTCCGCGGAAGATGAGGTTGCCGGTTCCACCGCCGGGATAGCCGCCGCCCGGCGAGCGCGTTGGAACCCGCGTCAGGTTCGAGAATGCGGTCAGCTGCGCGCCGTCCATCCCGTACAGCCTCCAGGCGGTATCGATCGCCATGCCGCCGCGGCGGTAGCCGTGACCGCCGGAGTTCGGGCGCAGACGACGGTAGTAGTGAAGGGCCGACGCCGTCTCCTCGAGTTCCGTGTCGAGCAGCATCGACGCGGTCATGTCCTCGTAGCAACCTGCATCGCGCCCGTCCACGTTGGCCTGCGCACCGAGACCGGTTCCCAGGCTGTCGTAGCGACACCCAGATCTCCGGGAACCCCGCATCGTTGATGCCGGCGACGACGTTGTGCGGGGCGACGCTGCCGCCGAGACCGGCCGCGCGCCGGCGAAGCTCCGGCGAATCGCTCAGCTGGACGGCCTTCTGCAGGGCCTCGTGGAACGCTCGCATGACCTTCGAGCCGGACTCCATGTGCCCGGCCGACGTGGCGGCGTCCTTGCTCGGGTTGAGCATCGTGCCGACCGGCCCCTGGATCAGGCGGAGGGGCTTCGTGACCCCTGCATTGATGGGAAGGTCGGGGAACAGCGTCCGGATCAGGTCACCCACGATCCAGCCGAGAAGCCCGGCCCGGGTTGCGTTGGAGAAGCTGTTCAGCTGTGGCGGTGAGTCGCTGACGTCGACCACGAGCTCGTCGCCGCGGACCGTGACCGTCACCGACAGACGGTGCAGGCGGTCGTCGCCGTGGCCGTCATATTCGACCCAGTCGACGGCCTGGTACGCGCCGTCCGGAAGCCCGCTGATCCGGCGGCGAGCCAGCTCCTCGGTGAGCCGGATGTTCGTGGCGGCGTACTCGTGGACGGTCCCGATCCCGTACCGGTCGACGACCTCCGCGAAGCGGTCGGTGGCCGTGTTGTTGGCGGCGACGCAGCTGCGGAGGTCATTGAAGGACTGCGGCACGCGGACGTTCGCCAGGTAGATCCTGACGAAGTTGTCGTCCCAGGTGCCCTCGCTGACGATCTTGACGAGCGGGAAGATCAGACCCTCGCCATAGCGGTCGTAGGAGCCAGGGATCCAGCCGCCGGGCGTGAGGCCGCCGATGTCGAACACGTGCACGGTGCTGAACGCCCAGGCGACGATCTCGTCGCCGACGAAGATCGGTGTCAGCACGTTCGGGTCGGCGGAATGCAGGGGTGCCGTGGTGTTGGGATCGTTCGCTGCGAAGTGGTCGCCGGCCGCCACCGTCGAAAGGTCGATCGTGGCCAGCAGGTCCCTGATGGCGTTCATCGAGCTGACGAAGTGGACCGGGAGGTAGCTCGAGAACGCGATGATCTCGCCGTCAGGGGCGATCAGCGAGGTCGAGAAGTCGTTCCCCTCGGTCACGATCGGCGAGCCGGACGTCCGGTTCAGCGTGATCGCAGCCTCCTGGCAGACGACCTCGAGCCGGCGCTGGATCACCTGCGCGAGAACGGGGTCATGTGAGGTCGTAGCGCTGATCGGGCTCCTCCGTCAGGCGGTCGCGTCCGCGAGCGCCAGCCCCTCGGGGGTGGCCACCGTCTCGCCGAGTTGGAAGATGTAGTTGCTGAAGCGGTCGATCTCGATCTCGACGCCCTCGGGCACGTACAGCGTCGTGTCGACATCGTCGATCAGCGCCGGGCCGGTGAGCGTCATCCCCGGCACGAGCGCAGGGCCGTCGAAGACGACTGCCTCGGGCTCGCTTTCGCCGGTCGCCCAGATTCGACGCGTGCCGGTCCGCGCGGTTGCAGCGTCGAGCGTCTCCACCGTCGCCTCCGGGATCGCCGGCTTCGGCGTCTTCCCGATCGCGACCACGCGGGCTGTGTGCAGCTGGATCGGGAAGCCGTGCCAGGCCGTCCCCGGGCCATACACGCGCTCGTACTCCTCGACGAAGGAGGCGATCAGCCCCTCGCGGTCGCCCTCGTCGAGCGCGGCGGGCGGCATCGTCATCGAGATCTCGAACGACTGGCTCACCCATTTCAGATCTGCCTCCCGGGCGACAGTCACATCCTCGTCCGCGTAACCGGCATTCGCGAGCGCTCCCCGCGACTGATTCTCGAGCCGCTCGTAGAGCGCGTTGATCTCGTCCGTGGATCCCGCCTGCAGGCTCCACTCGGCCGTCGTGGCGAAGGAGTGGACAGCGTCGGCGAAGAGAAGGCCATACGCCGAAAACGTGGCCGCGGCTCGCGGCATGATCAACTTGCGGATCCCCAACTGCTGGCACACCTCGGCAAGGAAGAGCCCCGAGGCTCCGCCGTATCCGATGACGGCGAAGTCGCGGGGGTCGTAGCCCCGGCCGAGCGACACCGTCGCCATCGCGGTTGCAATCTGTGTCACTGCGATCTCGTGCAGCCCGGCGGCGAACTGCTCGACGCTCGTGCCGATCCGGGCGGCGAGCGGCTCGAAGGCTCGGCGGGCTGCATCGACGTCAAGTGTGACGGCGCCGCCCCAGAAGTTCAGCGGATCGATCATCCCCAGGATCAGGTTTGCGTCAGTGATCGTCGCTGCGGTGCCGCCTTTCCCGTAGCAGGCGGGACCGGGATCGGCCCCCGCGCTGTGGGGCCCCATCTGCGGGATGCCGCGCTCGTCGATCCACGCGATGCTCCCGCCGCCGGCACCGACCGCGTGGATGTCGATCGTGCTCAGCCCGGTGAGCAGCCGGTTGATCCGAGTCCGGTGCGCGTGCGTCGCGCGCCCGTCGCGGATCAGCGCCGTGTCGAAACTCGTCCCGCCGAGGTCGGCGGTGATGATGTTCCGCTCGCCGAGTTGCGACGCGAAGTGGCTTGCGGCAACGACGCCGCCGACGGGGCCGCTATGGCTCAGCTGGATCGGCTCGACGACCGCCGCTGCGCCGGAGATGTGGCCGCCGAGCGACTGCATGAACGCGAGCCGCCCGGGCTCGAGGCCCAGAGCCTCCAGTTCCCGGCCGAGCTTGCTGATGTACGTCTCGGCCCCCTCGCTGACATACGCATTCAGGAGCGCCGTATTCATCCGCTCGTACTCGCGAATCCGTGGATAGATCTCCGACGAGACCGTCACGAACAGATCCGGATACAACGAGCGGACTACTTCACGCGCTGACCGCTCGTGCTCCGGGTTCCGGAACGACCACAGGAAGCAGATTCCAAGCGCCTCGACGCCCTCGTCATCGACGAGCCGTCTGACCTCGCGCTCGACTTCGGCACGGTCGAGCTCGAGCAGGACCGTGCCGGCTCGATCGACACGCTCGTGGATCTCCGCCACGTGTCGGAGAGGCAGGATGTCCGGCGGCCGCAGGTCCTTTTGGAGATCGAGCTGGACCTGCCGGACGCCGCGATGGATGTAGATCTGCTGCTTGAACCCAGCGGTGGTAAGCAATCCGACGCGGCGTCCGCGGTTCTGCGCGATCGCGTTCGTGACGACGGTCGTTCCGTTAACGAACGACGCGCAGTCACCGATCAGCGCCCCGACCGTTGTGTCCAGGCTACGCGCTGCACCTCCGAGTGCGGCGACAACGCCTTCGGTGTAGTCACCCGGGGTCGTCAGCGCCTTCGCACGAATGATCTCGCCCTCATCGCTCGCGACGACGACATCGGTGAAGGTCCCCCCGATGTCGACGCCCACGCGATACACGTCCCTGTGCTCGCGGCCCACCGCGGTACCGTAACGCGCGTTAGGCGAGTGCGACGTTGCAGCCACCCGTGCCAGGTTCGACGGAGTCGACGTTCCTGCGAGGGAGGTGGCCCGGGAGCACGGTTGGCGGAGGTTGCGTCCCGGGCCTGCTGGGAGAGGGTGCTTCCGAACTGACGGCATCGGAAGCGTGCTAGCGACTTGCTCTTCGTTTCGTCCTTGCCAGACCGCACCCCAAGGAAAGCAGCGGCTGCTGAGAGAGCACTAAGCGTGGAGTCAAACCGCGGGAAAGAGTCGGTTACGCGTACGTGAAGACGCAACGTCCGATTAGGAACACCGCGCCCTTCGCCCGCTCGGCTTGTTGCCCGCGTGTTGCCCCTACGGAGTGGTGGAGCCGTGAGAGACAACAATCCGGGTCTCGAGTCTGAAGGACGTTCATCCCTTGCTGGCACGTTGACGGCTTTGCCATCTCAGCCCAACCGGTCTCACCGCCTACCCATCTTCCTGCCGAATCTCGCGAGGCTAGCAACCTGTCGCGAAATGCCGAAGAGCGTCAAATGGGCTGCGGATGGTCGAGTCGTCGGTGGGTAGATCCGGGCACAGGAGGAGAAACCGGCGGCCCTGTCGACGCCGACGCCGGGGTCGCTTCGTGGCGAGCGGTTAGGCTTGCGGCTGTGTCTCGTGCCCGCCTCTTGCGCGAGCGTTTGGCGACTGGCGAGGTGCTTCTTGTCGGCGGTGCTTACAACGCGCTCGTCGCCCGGATCTTTGAGCGGGCCGGCTTCGAGGTGCTTTACACGGGCGGTTATGCGGCTGCAGCTGCGAACTTCGCGTTGCCCGACATTGGTCTGATGACGCAGACGGAGATGTGTGCGCACGTGGAGCGCATCTCGAAGGCTGTCTCGCTGCCGATCATCTCTGACGCTGACACGGGCTTCGGGGAGCTGACGAACGTAGCGCGCACCGTGCGCGAGTACGAGCGTGCGGGTGCCGCTGCGATCCAGATTGAGGATCAGACGTTTCCGAAGCGTTGCGGGCATATGGAGGGAAAGAAGGTGATTTCGCGCGATGAGATGGTGCGGAAGGTGCGGGCGGCGTTGATCGCGCGCGCGGACCCGGATACGATCGTCATCGCCCGCACCGATGCGATCGCCGTCAACGGTCTCGACGACGCGATCGACCGTCTTGCCGCCTACGCTGAGGCCGGCGCGGACGTCCTGTTTCCCGATGCTCCGCGCTCCGTCGACGAGATGGAGGCGATCTCGGCGGCGGTCGGTGGCAAGCCGCTGATCGCGAACTACTCGGAGCACGGCAAGACGCCGCTTCTGACGGCGGCGGAGACTGCCGCGGCCGGCTTCCAGATCTGCCTCTACCCAACGACTTCGCTTTTCGCGGCGGCGCAGTCGGCGTTCGAGATCGCGACCGCGCTTCAGCGCGACCAGACGAGTCGCGACGTCCTAGAGAAGTTGATGGTTTTCGACGGCCTGAACGAGTTGCTCGGCCTGCCGGCCTGGCAACGGGAGGAGGAGGCTGCGCGTTGAGTATGGAGACCGTCTTCACTCTGGAGTTGCCGGATATCGTGTTCGGCCCGGGGTGCTCCTCGGAGGCCGGCGTGAGGCTGGCGCAGCTCAGCGTGTCGAATGCGCTGCTCATCTGCGACCCGCACGTTGTTTCGTCCGGCACGGCCGCCCGGCTTCAGAAGGAAATGCGAGCGGCGGGCGTCGCGAGCGACGTGTTCGACGGGATCGCGGGCGAGCCGACGGAGGCATCGGTCGCCGAGGCGAGCGCGGCCGCGACCTCCGACGCCTATGACGGCTTTGTCGGAGTCGGCGGCGGCTCGGCGCTCGACACGGCGAAGTTGTGCGCGCTGTTCGCGACCTACGGTGGTGGGATCTACGACTACCTCAACCAGCCAATCGGTGAGGGGAAGCAGGTACCGGGTCCTCTGCTGCCGCTCTTAGCGCTGCCCACGACCTCCGGCACGGGCTCCGAAGTAACGACCGTTGCGATCGTAGACGTGGGCGTGAAGAGCGGCATCTCGCACCGCTTCTTGCGTCCGCGGATCGCGATCGTCGACCCACTGCTCACTACCAGTTGCCCGCCCGGCGTGACGGCATCCGTTGGCCTCGACGCGCTACTCCACGCGGTCGAGGCGTGTACGACACTTCCCTACGATGAGCGGGTGGCCCGGTCGCCCGCGGAGCGACCGCCGTACCAGGGCGCCCATCCGATGTCCGACTTGCTCTGCGAGCAGGCGATCGAGATGATTGGTGCCAACCTTCGTCGAGCGGTCGAGGACGGATCCGCTGTAGGCGCGCGCGGCCGGATGGCCCTCGCGGCGACGGTTGCCGGTGTCGGTTTTGGCAGTGCCGGCGTCCATATTCCGCATGCGCTTTCCTACCCGATTGCCTCGCTCAAGCACGCGTGGACTCCGCCCGGCTATGGCGGTGCCGCGTTCGTCCCGCACGGTTTCGCTGTCGCGGTGACTGCGCCAGCCTCCTTTCGTTTCATCGAAGACGCCGCGCCCGACCGCTGCCGCAACGCGGCTGGGCTGCTGGACGGTGGCGACGACCTTGCCGAATCGATCGAGAGGCTGATGCGCGACGTCGGCTCGCCCATGACAATCTCCGAGCTTGGCTATGGGAAGGAGGACATTCCCGAGATTGTCGAGGGAGCGCTGATGCAGCAGCGGTTGCTTGTCAACTCGCCGAAACCCATCGACGCAAGGGCGCTCGACATGATCCTCCGCGAATCTCTCTAGTATCGGTGAGCCTGTCAAGCACGCGTTGGGATCGCCCGCCGCTGCCACGCGACGACTACATCTGCCGTTGTCGGTCCCGGTGGCCCGTCACTTGTACGCGAGCACAGCTGAGGTGCGGTCGTGGAGGCGATGGCTCTCTAACGAAGCAGTTGGCGGACCAGCTGTTGGATCGGCCAAAGGAAATGCCCGACTCTGACTGCGACACGCTTGGTCTTGCGACCCTGCGAACCGCTGTCTCGGTCGGGCATGGCCACCCTTTCATCTCGGTCTGTCGAAGTCAAGCACGAGCGAGGCCCGGGTCTTGGGGCGGGGTGGTGGTGATCGTGAGGAATGAATCGGTCATTGCCTTTGCGATCAGCTGGTAGGAGCGGAGGCGATCGCCGTGGCTGTGAACGTTTGTTGTCAGCATCAGTTCGTTGGCGTCGGTGCGTTGTTGCAGTTCGAGTAGGCGTTCGCGGACGGTTTCGGGGGAGCCGACGATGTGTGATGCGGTCCAGCTGTCGATGAACTCGCGCTCGTCCGGCGGGTAGTCGTAGGCGGCGGCCTCTTCGGGTGAGGGGAGGGTGGAGGGTCGGCCTGTTCGTAGGCGCAGGAAGGAGAGTTTGGCGGGGCCATGTAGCCAGCGGGCCCGCTCGTCGCTGTCTGCGCAGACGACGGCGACGCCGATCATCGCGTACGGCTCCGGAAGCTTCGGTGAGGGCTGGAAGCTCCGGCGGTAGACGTCGAGCGCGCCGAGCGTGTTCTGGGGCATGAAGTGATGCGCGAACGAGAACGGCAGTCCGAGTTCTGCGGCGAGGCGGGCGCTGAAGTCGCTCGAGCCGAGCAGCCAGAGCGCCGGCGAATGGCCCGCGCCGGGAACGGCGGTGATCTTGGGATAGGTGCCGGAGAAGAAGGCGCGGAGCTCGGCGAGCTGTCTGGGCAGGTCGTCGGCGGACGGGTCGATCGAGCGGCGAAGCGCGTAGGCAGTGACTTGATCGGTGCCAGGGGCGCGACCGATGCCAAGGTCGATCCGGCCCGGATGTAGCGCCTCGAGCATGCCGAACTGCTCCGCGATCACCAACGGCTGGTGGTTCGGAAGCATGACGCCGCCCGCGCCGACCCGCAGCGTCGTTGTCACGTCCGCGAGGTGCGCGATCAACACCGCCGGGGCTGAGCTCGCGATGCCGGGCATGTTGTGGTGCTCGGCAACCCAGTGACGCTGATAGCCGAGCCGCTCCACATGGCGCGCCAGGTCGAGCGAGTTCCGAAGCGCCTCAGCGACCGACGAGCCTGTCGCGACCGGCGCCAAGTCCAAGACCGACAGCGGGGCGTCGCCAACGTTCAGCATCCCGCGAGTATGGCTTTGAAGTAGAGGTCGCCAGAACACGGCTGCCCGGGGGACGCCGAGGATCGACCTGACGTCGCCGCAGTCCGGTGTGGCCGGCGCACCCGGTTATCGGAAGAGCTCGGCGCGCACGAGCGCCGTGCCGGCGGTCATCGCTAGGAGCTTGGCGAAGGCTGTTTCCCTTGGCAGGTACTTCATGCCGCAGTCCGGCGCGATGATCAGCCGCTCCGGCGGCGCATGCTCGAGCGCGCCCCGGATCCTGGTCGCAATGGCCTCCGCTGTCTCGACCGGTGCGCTGTCCGAGAGGTCGACGACGCCGAGGATGATCGTCTTGCTCGGCAGCCGGCGGAGGATCGCGAGATCCAGATCGGGTTGCGCCGTCTCGATCGAGATCTGCGTCGCAGCGCAGCCGTCGAGCTCCTCGAGGAAGGAATAGCCCTCGGGCTTGTCCTTGACGATGTGGCCGTAGCCGAAGCAGATGTGCAGGGCTGTCTCGCCCTCGATGCCCTCGAGGGCGCGATCGATCGCCTGAACGCCGTAGCTGCGCGCCTGCTCGGGCCGCGCCTGAAGGTACGGCTCGTCGATCTGGATTACGTCGGCGCCGGCGGCCTTCAGGTCGTGCGCCTCGTCGTTGACGGCCTCCGCGTACGCAAGGGCCAGGATCTCCTCGTCCGCGTAGAAGTCGTTCTGCGCCTGCTGCGCCATTGTGAACGGCCCGGGGAGCGTGATCTTGATCCGGCGATCCGTGTTCGCGCGGAGGAACTCGACGTCGCGAACCTCGACGGGTCGGCTGCGTCGAATCGGCCCGGCGACGCGCGGGACGGGGTTTTCGTGGCCGGTGCGGTCGAGTGCCACGCCGGGGTTGTCGAGGTCGATGCCTTCGAGCGCAGTGGCGAAGCGGTTCGAGTAGCTCTCCCGGCGGATCTCGCCGTCCGTGATCACGTCGACGCCTGCGCGTTCCATGTCGCGAATCGCAAGCAAGGTCGCATCGTCCTGGGCCTGCTCGAGCAACGCGTCGTCGACGCGCCAGAGTTCGCGCGCGCGAACGCGCGGCGGCAGACGGGAGTCGAGGCGGGCTCGGTCGATCAGCCAGTCCGGCTGTGGATAGCTGCCCACCACGGTTGTCGGGAGCAGGGTCACCGCGCGCCCTCGGACATGTCCACGCGGTGGAGGATGTCGCCATGGAGCGCGGCGGGCACGACGACGACTCCGTCCGCGTCTCCGTAGACGAGATCGCCCGGGTTGACGGTGAGGCCGCCGCAGGTCACGGGGACACCGATCTCCCCTGTCTGCTCTCGCCGCGGTGGCATCGGCGCGATAGCTGCAGCGAAGACTGCGAAGCCGAGTGCTTCGATCTCGTCGACGTCCCGGACGGCACCGTCGACCACGACCCCGGCCACTTCACGCTCGAGCGCCAGCTTGGACATGTTGCCACCCCACAGGGCGCGGCCCGATGCACCAACTCCATCCACGACGATCACGCTTCCGGTCTCGGCCTGCTCGGCGGCCGTCCGTATCGAGCGGTTCTCGCAGGGCGGTACGCGAACCGTGAGGGCGGGGCCGGCGAGACGGGCTCCGCGCCAGACGGGCCTGATCCGGGTGTCCATGGCGATCTGCGTGGCCGCTGCATCGCAAAGGTCCGCGGTTGTGACTAACGGCTGCACAGGCCACGACACTAACGCGTTGACGCCGCGACCACGGCGGTAGTAGCGTCGAGGTCGTGTCGCATACCCTCGCCGAAAAGATCCTGCTCGCCCACGCCGACCAGGACGAGATTGCGCCCGGCGACATCGTCATGGTCCGCTGCGACGTCGTGATGACGAACGACATCTCCGGCCCGATGGCGTTCCGGGCCATGGAGGAGATGGGCGCGACGAAAGTGTTCGACGCCAGCAAAGTCGTCGTCGTGCCTGACCACTTCATCCCGGCCAAGGACACACGCTCCGCTGAGCTGCAGAAGTTGCTGCGCGACTGGTCGGCGGCCCAGGGCGTCGCCTACTACGAGCAGGGTCGCGGTGGCATCGAGCACACGGTCCTGGTCGAGGAGGGCTGGGTCGTCCCCGGCTCGGTGATCGCGGGCGGCGACTCGCACACCTGTACGTATGGCGCGCTGGGGGCGTTCGGGACGGGGCTCGGCTCGACCGACATCGCCGCCTGTCTCGCCTCCGGGGCGTTCTGGCAGGCCGTGCCGGGGACGATCCTCGTCGAATTCACGGGCGACAAGGGCCGTTTCGTTACCGGCAAGGATCTAATCCTGGCGGTGATCGCCGAGATCGGTGTCGCCGGTGGGACGAACATGGCGCTCGAGTTCGTCGGCGAGGGCGCGGAGGCGCTTTCGATCGACGAACGGCTCGCCGTTGCGAATATGGCTGTCGAGGCTGGCTCCGAGACGGGTTTCTTCCCCGCAGACGACACGGTCGCCGCGTATCTCGAGGGGCGCACCGACCGGCCTTGGACTGCGGAGCGGTCCGACCCGGGGGCGGACTTCTCCTCGACCGTGCGGATCGACCTCGATGTGCTGCCGCCGCTCGTGGCGCTGCCGCACTCCCCGGGCAACGTCGTTCCGCTTGACCAGGCAGTCGGCCGCAAGATCGACCAGGTCTATATCGGGAACTGCTCGAACGGGACGATGACCGATCTCCGCCAAGCGGCCGAATTGCTCCGGGGTCGTCGGGTCCACGAGCGGGTGCGGGCGATTATCGTCCCCGCTTCGCAGCGGGTGTATCGGGAGGCGCTCGCGGAGGGGCTGCTCGACCTGTTCGTCGAGGCCGGCGCCATGGTCTCGACCCCGACCTGCGGGGCGTGTTTCGGCGGCAGCGGCGGCGTCCTGGCTCCCGGCGAGAGCGCGGTCACGACGACGAACCGAAACTTCAGGGGCCGCATGGGGTCGAGCGAGGCTGGCGTCCATCTCGCGAACGCGTGGGTGGCCGCAGCGGCCGCCGTCGCGGGCGAGCTCGTCGACCCGGCCGAGTTAGCGGGAGCGCGGTGATCTACACCGGTCGGGCCGTCGTCGTCCCCGGAGACGACATCGACACTGACGTCCTCTATCCGGGCTCATTCCTGAACGTCACGGACGTCGCCAAGATGACCGAGCACCTGTTCGAGGGTCTCGATCCTTCACTTCGAGATCGTCTCGGCGGAGACACCGCTCTGGTCGTCGGCGCCAACTTCGGCGCCGGCTCCTCACGCGAACACGTCCCTCAAGCAATGGCCGCGTCGGGGATCCGGTTCCTGGTCGGGAGAAGCTTTGCGCGGATCTTCTACCGCAACTGCATCAATCTCGGATTGCCGGCCGTTATCGCACCCAAGGCAGTGGACGAGGTCGACGCGGACGCGATACTCGAGCTCGATCTGGACAACGCCGTGGTCCGAGTGGGCAGCGAGTCGTTTCCGATCACGCCGCTCCCGAGCTTCCTGCGGGAGATGTTCGACGCCGGCGGCCTCGTTCCGTGGATTCGCGCCCAGCAGGCTTGAAAAGACGCTTGTGATGCATTAGGTTCGGCCGACCGACATGCGGACATAACGTCCGCATAGCGAGACAAATGGCGTACGAACTGACGCTCATCCAGATCGTCCCGGAGATGGAGTACGCGACGGTCACGCGCTGGTTGAAGCACGAGGGCGAAACCCTGACTGCCGGCGAGCCACTCCTCGAGCTCGAGGCCGAGAAGGCGAACCACGAGGTCGAGGCGCCCGTCAGCGGGGTGCTGGCCTCGATCGTCGCCGTCGAGGGCGACGAGGTGAAGTTGGGTGACACTCTGGCGGTGATCGACGAGAGCTGATGGCCGCGCTCGCGACAACGGAAGACGTTCAGGCGCTCGAGCTGCTGCTCTTGAGGATGTGGCAGATCCGCAATTTCGAGCTGCGGGCCATGGAGTTGTTCGAGGAGAAGCTGATCCGCGGCTCCGTCCATCCGTACATCGGCATGGAGGCGATCGCAGTCGGGGTGTGCGCGGCCCTACGCGAAGACGACTACATCACGAGCACCCATCGCGGCCACGGCCACTGTGTCGCCAAAGGCCTCGACCTGAAGCTGATGATGGCGGAGATCATCGGCCGCGAGGACGGGTACTGCCGCGGACGCGGCGGCAGCATGCACATCACGGCGATGGACAAGGGCATGCTCGGCGCCGACGCGATCGTCGCCGGTTCGAGCGCGATGGCCGTCGGCGCTGCGCACGGGCTTCGCCTTCAGGGTCGCGACAACGTCGTTGTCTGCTTCTTCGGGGACGGAGCCTCAAACCAAGGGATCCTGCATGAGGCCTGCAACCTGGCTGCCGTTCTTTCCGCGCCGGTGATCTACGTGTGCGAGAACAACGAGTGGGCGATCTCGACCCCGGCCGCCTCATCGACCAAGATCGCGAACATCGCCGACCGTGCCGCCGGGTACGGGATGCCGGGGGTCGTCGTCGACGGAAACGACGTTCTCGCTGTACGCGACGCGACCCGCGAGGCGACCGAGCGTGCCCGCGCCGGTAACGGTCCGACGCTGATCGAAGCCAAGAGCTACCGCGTGACGCCGCACTCGGCGGCGACCAAGACTGATCTCCGCCCACCGGAGGACCTCGATGCGTGGCGGGCTCGTGATCCCATCCTCGGGTTCTCGCGCTATCTGAGCGAGAACCTCGGGATCGAGCCCGCCCGCCTCGAGGAGATCGAGCAGCAGGCAAAACACGACGTCGCGGACGCGGTCGAGTTCGCGCTTGCTTCGCCCCGACCGGAGCCAGAAGCGGCCCTCGAGGACGTATACGCGCCGGCAGAGTGGTTGACACCGGGGAGGCTCGCGTGAGCGCCGCGCGGGAGTTGACCATGGCCGAGGCGCTGAACGAAGCGCTACACGAGGAGATGGGCCGGGACACAGGCGTGTTCGTGATCGGAGAGGACATCGCCACGATCGGCGGGCTCTTCCAGGTCACCGCCGGCCTGCTGGAGCGGTTTGGCCCACAGCGGGTCATCGACGCGCCGATCTCCGAAGCCGCCCAGGCAGGCGCAGGCGTCGGCGCGGCTCTCGTCGGCTGCCGACCCGTGGTCGAGCTCCAGATCGCCGATTTCGTCTCGCTGGTCATGGACCAGGTCGTCAATCACGCGGGCAAGTGGCGGTACATGTCGGGAGGACGCGTCACCGTGCCTTTCGTTCTCCGCGGGGCCGTCTCGAGCGGGATCGGCATGGCCGCCCAGCACTCACAAACGCTGGAAGCCTGGTTTGTCCACGCGCCCGGCCTCGTCGTGATCATGCCCTCGACGCCCTACGACGCCAAGGGCCTCCTCAAGTCGGCGATCCGTGACGACAACCCCGTCGTCTTCCTCGAAAAGCGCCTGCTCTACAGCCGCCGCGGACCGGTGCCAGAGGGCGAGTACACGGTGCCGATCGGTGTCGCCGACGTGAAACAGGAAGGCAGCGACGTCACCTTCGTCTCCTACGCGCAGGGTGTCCATCTAGGACTGCAAGCCGCACGGCAGCTCGCCAGGGATGGAGTGAGCGTTGAGGTCGTCGACCTGCGGACGTTGAAGCCGATCGACATCGAGACGGTGGCCTCATCGGTACGGAAGACGGGGCGGCTCGTAGTCGCGACCGAAGCCGCGCGGGCAGGAAGCATGGCCAGCGAGGTCGTCGCCAGGGTCTGCGACGAGGCCTTCGACTCCCTGAAGGCGCAGCCGGTGCGGGTGGCGGCGAAGGACACGCCAATGCCGTACGCGGCGCCGCTCGAGCGAGCTGTGCTCCCTCAAGTCGAGGACGCCGTGGCGGCGATCAACCAGGTTCTTGGACGCGTGGCGGTCGCGTAGCCGCAGATGGGCGCCACCGTCGATCACCTCGTAGCGCCCGATTCCGCGGCCCAGGCCGCGACAGGCACGCTGCAGTCCGTCGTCAAGTCGTTCGACCTGATCGAGGCGCTCGTCGAAAGTGGTGAGGTGACGGCGGCAGAGCTGGCGCGACACGTCGGAGAGCCTCGAAGCTCGGTGTATCGGATGCTGGCGACGTTGCAAGAGCGGGGATTTGTCGAGTCCGGGCCGCGGCGGGGTGTCTACCGGCCCGGCCTCGGACTGATTCGACTGGCAGGCGAAGTTCTGACGCGCTTCGACGAGCGGCAGCTCGCACTGCCGGTGCTCGAAGGCCTTCGGGTCGAGACCAAGGAGACCGTTCATCTCTGTCTTCGCCGTGGCTTTCAGGCCGTGTTCGTCGAGCGCTTGGCGGGTGAGCGGGTGCATTCGCTCGCCGTCAAGCTCGGAGGAGTGCTTCCGCTTCACGTCGGAGCGGCACCGCGGGCACTGCTCGCGTTCGAGACGTCGTCGTTTTGGCAGGAGTACTTCGCGGCCGTTCCGATCGAGCCCTGGACCAACCGATCTCCGGAGACGGAGGCAGACGTCCGCAAGCTGCTGGTCGACATCCGCCGGGAGGGCGTCGCCTTCAGTGACGAGGACGTAGTCGCGGGGGTCGCAACGGTCGGAGCGCCGATCTTCGACCACCGAGGCGCCGTTCGGGCCGCCCTCGCCTTCAACCTGCTCCCGGACGCGTTCCGCCGCGACCGAGACTCCTACCTCGATCTGGCTCGCAGGGCGTCCGCCGAGGCCAGTCGAGCCTTCGGATACGACCTCGCTGCCAAAGGGCTACCGGTCCCATGACAACGGAGGAGATGCGCATGGACTTCCTGCAGAAACTGTTCGGCCTCCAGGATCGGGTGGCCGTCGTGACCGGGGGCGCCTCGGGCCTCGGCGCCGCGTTTTCGCGAGGACTCGCCTCTGCCGGCGCCACCGTGGTGGTCGCCGACATCAACCGATCCCTCGCCGACGAAGTCGTCGGCGAGATCGAGCGTGACGGCGGCAGCGCCGAGTTCCGCTCCGTCGACGTCACCGACGTCGCCGCCGTCAACGCGTTCGCTGACGATTTAGTCGATGCCCACGGACGTGTTGACGTGCTGGTCAACAGCGCCGGGGCGGCTCATCGATCGCCGATCGACGAGTTCAGCGAAGAGGCGTACGACCGGATCCTCGCCCTCAACCTGAAGGGCACCTATTTCATGAGCCAGGCGATCGGGCGCAAGATGCACGCTCAGGGCAAAGGCAGCATCATCAACATCGCCTCGATCGGCGGCTTCATCGCCTATCCCCACTCGAGCGCTTACCTGTGCAGCAAGGGTGGCGTCGTGCAGGCGACCAAGTCCTTTGCGCTCGAGTGGAACGGACGCGTTCGCGTGAACGCGATCGCACCGGGACTGTGCGAGACGCCGCTCCTGAAGAAGGTTCTGGCGGACAGCGGTTCGACCACCACGACTGACTTCATCCAGCAGCGGATGCTCGGGCCGCTAATCCAGCCCGACGAGCTCGTGGCGGCGGCGCTCTTCCTGGCGGGCGACGGCGCCGCGAAGGTGACCGGGCACACGCTGGCAGTCGACGACGGCTACCTGGCCCAGTGAGGGAGGCGGCTTTGAAGATCGAACGGCTCACAGATGGCCTCGGCGCCGCCGAGGGCCCCGCCTTCCTGCCTGACGGACGCTTCATCTTCGTCGAGATCTGGCGCAGCCGTGTTTCCTTCTGGACGCCAGAAGACGGTGTGCAGACGCTCGTCCACGTCGGCGGCGGGCCTAACTCGGTGCTCGCCTGCGCGGACGGCTCCCTGCTCGTCACGCAGAACGGAGGCATCGACCGGGAATGGCGCGCCGAAGATCAGCGACCCCCGTCGATCCAGCGCGTCTCGCCCGAGGGCGCGGTCGAGGTCCTCGTCACCGAGATCGAGGGTATACAGCTGAGCGCACCCAACGATCTGGCCTTCGGTCCGGACGGCAAGCTCTACTTCACCGACCCTGCCGGCGGCTTCAGCCGAACGACGCCGCCGCCACGCGGCTACATCTTCTCGCTCGACCCCGACGGGACGGGACACGTTGTCGCGGAGGCCGGGCAGACATTTCCGAACGGCATCACGGTCGAGGCGGACGGCAACGTCGTCTGGGTCGAGTCGTTCACCCGCGCGGTCCGCCGCTATCACCCCGGCACCGGCAAGGTCGAGGACGTGTGCGTGCTCGAGGATCCGGACGCGATACCCGACGGACTCAAACCAGCTGCGGACGGCGACCTCTACATCGCCACCGTCCTGACGGGAGGTGTCAGCGTCGTCGGCGCCGACGGTGCCGACAAGGGCCTCCTGAAGGGATTCGGCGACTACGTCAGCAACGTCCAGTTCCGTGGCTCCGAGCTGTGGGTGACCGACATCGGCGGGGGTTCGGGCGACGACGCCGAATACCACGGCTCGATTTCGCGAACGACGCTCGAGGGCGTGACCGGCCTCGAGCTCTTCCCAGGATCGATCAGCTAGCGAAAGGAGGAGCAGAGCGAGAACGTCACTGGCGGCCCCGAAGTCCGAACGTCTGACAGAGATTCGAACAGGGAGGGACACGATGAGCGACACGAAGCCGTTTGACGAGCTCGAGCCAACCGAAAGCCTCGTCAGCGGGCTTGCCTCGGGGCGGACATCCCGAGATGAGTTCATCAAGCGGGCAGGCATGCTCGGACTGTCTGCAACGGCCATAGGCGGCATGCTGGCGGCGGCCGGCAAGGCAACAGCTGGTGACATGCACGAGGCTCGCCGGCTAGCGGGGAGCACCGTCAACCTGCTCGTCCCCGCCGAGGGGGCGCAGCTGGGTGTCCAGGAAAAGATGGCCTACATGAAGAAGCAGTTCGGCATCGACGTGAAGATGACGGCGCTTCCCGTCGGGCCGCTCAACGAGAAGTTGAGCGCGAGCGTCAAGGCCTCGACCGGCACGTACGACCTCATCTCGGTGCTCGGCTTCACCGTCTCGGCATTCGTCGGCGGCGGTTACTTCACGCCGCTTGCCCCCTACATCAAGACCCTGCCGAAGAGCTACGGCTACCCGAGCGACTTCGCGCAGGGCGAGCTGGATTATCTGAGCAACTACAACATCAAGACCCAGACCTTCGGCGGCAACACCCCCTACCTGATCCCCGGCCTGTACGCCGGACCGATCATCCTGTTCTACCGGAAGGATCTTCTCAAGAAGGCCGGGCTCGCCGTGCCGACCACCTTCACGAACTACCTCGCTGCCGCGAAGAAGCTGAACAAGAACGGTATCGCCGGCAACACCATGATCGCGAAGTCCGGCGACGTGTCGATGTTCCTGGTCGACTGGTACTCGAGGTTCGCCGGCCTGGGCGGCCAGCTGATGAGTGGCTCGCCGCAGCAGAAGAACTTCAGGCCTCGCCTCACCAGCCCCGCCGCCGTCGCTGCGCTGCAGCATATGGTCGACTGCGTGAAGGCCTCCACTCCCGGCGTGCTCTCGTACGACTTCACCGTCTCGACGAACGCGTTCAGCGCCGGCAAGACCGCGATGATGCTGATGTGGTCGACGATCGCCGGGCCGGTCTACAACCCCAAAACGTCCAAGGTCGCAAACGTGGTCGGCGTCACGACGACGCCCGGCAGCACACCTGGGCTGCACGGCCGGATCGTTCGTGGAGGATGGGGCATGGGAATCCCGAAAAACGCCGTCAACAAGGCCGGGGCGTGGACGATCCTGACCTATCTCTGCTCGCGGGAATGGGGGTTGTACGAGGTGGCTGCCCACCAGACCGACCCAACCCGCAACTCGGTCTTCAACAGCACGGCTCTGAACAAGAAGCTCCCTTACCTACGGGCTGCAGGCCTGGCCAACGCCAAGGCCAAGATCCTCGAGATTGCAAACATCCCGTGAGACGTTCGAGCTGATCACGGACGCGGCGGTGGAGTTCTCGGCGGCGCTGAGCGGCTCATCGACTGCCGCGGCCGCCTGCAAGGCCGCAAACGACAAGTGGATCGCCGTTCTCAAGCGTGGCGGCCACCTCAAGTAACCGCTAGTCGCTGCCGGGCGCGTGAGCTTGGACGCGGCCAGCAAAGCCGGCAGGAGCAAGCGTCTCACCTCGCCCACGCAGGGTCGGGGTGAGGCGCTTCTCCTGCTCGGTCCGTGCGCGCTCTACCTGATCGCGTTCTCGATCTTCCCGCTGATCACGAGCCTCTTCCGTTCGTTCGAGGACTACAACACGCGAACCGACACCTGGCGCTGGGTCGGCCTGCAGAACTACAGCCAGCTCGTTCACTCGAGCGACTTCTGGACCGTGGTCGAGAACACGGTGCTGCTCACGGTCGTCGGCGTCGCCATCCAGGTGTTCTTCGGAACGGCGCTTGCGCTCTTCTTCAACCAGCAGCTGCGCGGCGCCTCGATCGTCCGCGCGATCCTGATCCTGCCGATGCTGCTGACGCCGATCGTCGTCGGCCTGATGTGGCGGGCGCTCCTCGACCCGAACTGGGGCATCCTCAACTGGCTCTTCGTCCAGACCGGCGTGGGGCAGGTCGGCTGGCTGTCCGACCCGAACGTCGCGTTGTGGACGCTCGTCGTGGTCGACTCGTGGCAGTGGACGCCGTTCGTGTTCGTGATCGTCTACGCCCGTCTGCAGGCGTTGCCGCAGGAAGTCTTCGAGGCGGGGTCGGTCGACGGCGCCAACTGGTTCCAGCGGACGATGTACCTGACGCTGCCGCTACTGATGCCGGCGATCGTCTTCGCGGCGGTCTTCCGTGCGATCGACGCCTTCCGGACGTTCGACCTCGTCTACGGCCTGACGAACGGTGGGCCGGTCGAGTCGACGACGACGCTGTCGTTCCAGGCATTCCAGAACGGATTCGAGTTCCAGCACTACGGTTACGCGTCGGCGATCTCCTACGTGATGGTGCTGGTGGCGGCGATCGGGATCACGGTGCTCTTCAAGGTGGTCAAGGTGCGACGGCTGGAGACGGCATGATCACGGCGCGGACGTTCGGGAGAGGCGTCTCCTACATCGTCCTCGTCCTGCTCGCGATCATCGGCATCGCACCCTTCCTTTACCTGCTGCTGCTCTCGTTCAAGTCGCAGCTCCAGACCTTCGTCGAGGTGCCGCCGACGCTGCACTTCGACTGGGCGACGATCAAGGAGAACTACAGCCAGGTGATCCACGAGAACAGCTACTTCACGTACGTGGAGAACTCGATCATCGTCACCGGCATCTCGACGCTGATCGCGCTCGTGCTCGGGGTACCCGCCGCCTACGCCTTTTCGCGCCTGCGTTTCCGCGGCAGCGAAACCTGGTCATCCACGATCCTGAGCTTCCGGTTCATGCCGCCGGTCGCAGTCGCGATCCCGATCTTCCTGATGATCCGCTACCTCGGGCAGGTCAACACGTTCCCCGGGCTGATCCTGCCCTATATCGCGTTCTCGCTTCCGCTCGTCGTCTGGATCATGATCGGGTTCTTCGACGAGATCCCTCGCGAGATCGACGAGGCGGCGATGGTCGACGGCCTGACGCGTCCGCAGGTGCTGCTGAAGGTGCTGCTGCCGCTTGCCCGGCCGGGAATGCTCGTCGCGGCGACGTTCGGCGTCATCTTCATCTGGAACGAGTTCCTCGTCGGTCTCTACATCATCAACTCGCAGGACAAGGAGACGATCCCGATCGCGGCCTCGTCGTTGCTCACCGTCGAGAGCCCGATCAACTTCAACGTCGCCGCGGCCGTCGGCGTCTTCACTGTGATCCCGGTGCTCATCTTCGTGATCGTCGTCCAGCGGTACATCGTGCGCGGCATCACCGCCGGAGCCGTGAAGTAGATGGCCGCAGTGTCCTTCAGCGAGCGTCGGCAAGGTCTACCGCGACGGCACGAGGGCGCTCGCGGACTTCACGCTCGACGTCGCGGACGGCGAGTTCATGGTCTTCGTGGGACCGTCGGGCTGCGGCAAGACCACGGCGCTCCGCATGGTGGCCGGGCTCGAGGACATCACGGAAGGCCAGGTACGAATCGCCGATCAGGTCGTCAACGGCCTCCATCCGCGCAAGCGCGACGTGGCCATGGTCTTTCAGAACTACGCGCTCTATCCGCACATGACCGTCTACAAGAACATCGCGTTCGCGCTCAAGGTGCGCAAGATGCCCTCCGACGAGATCAGGCGGCGGGTCGACGAGGCGGCGCGGATCTTGGGCCTCGCCGATGAGCTGAAGCGGAAGCCTGGACAACTCTCGGGCGGCCAGCGCCAACGGGTCGCGATGGGCCGCGCGATCGTGCGCGATCCGCAGGTGTTCCTGATGGACGAGCCGCTCTCGAACCTGGACGCCAAGCTGCGAGTCCAGATGCGCGCCGAGATCTCCCGTATCCAGCACGAGCTTGGCTCGACAACGATCTATGTCACACACGATCAGGTCGAGGCGATGACGATGGGCGATCGCGTCGCCGTGCTGCGCAAAGGTCGGCTCCAGCAGGTGTCCGCACCGCAGCAGCTCTACGACCGGCCCGCCAATCTGTTCGTCGCCAGCTTCATCGGCAGCCCGGAGATGAACCTGGTCGAGGCCCGGCTCGAGCAGGCCGACGGCGGCCTCATCTGCCGCGTCGGCAACCAGGCGATAGCCGTGCCGTCCGAGATCGTCAAGGCCCGACCGGCCCTCGAACGGTACGTCGGCAGGACGATCGGGTTCGGTATCCGTCCCGAGCAGCTCGAGGACGCCGCGCTCGTGGGGGACGTGGCACACGAGAGCAAGCTCACTGGTCGGATCGTGACGACCGAACTGCTCGGGTCGGAACTTCTCGCCCACGTCGAGGTCGACGCGCCGCCGGTGGCCACCCAGGAGGTGCGCGAGGTGCTCGCCGACGTCGACAGCTCGCGCGTCGTCGAGCTCGAGTCGGAGGCCCGCGCGCGTCGCACGGTGATGGTCGGCCGGTTCGCGATCGGCTCGACGGCATCCGCCGGCGCGGAGGTCGAGATGCGAGTCGATACTCGGCGCCTGCACTTCTTCGACCTCGACTCCGAAGCCGCAATCGAGTCCGAGCCGGGCGGCGTCGCCCCCGACGCCGCGACTGAGAGACTTGAGACGTGATCGACCTGCCGACGATCGTTCTCGCTAGCCAGTCAGAGGAGGCACCACGATGACCGAAACCGCAGTTCGCACCGAGCCCCGATCCTTGCTTCTGGCAGGTCGACCGACGACGGGAGCCGAGAGCGCGCCTGTGATCTTCCCCTACGACGGAAGTGAGGTGGCGCGGGTCTGGCTGGCAGGCGAGGCAATGGTGGAGCAGGCGCTCGCCTCCGCCGCCGCCGCCGAGGCCGAGGTGGCTGCCCTGCCGCCGTTCAGGCGCGCCGAGATCCTCATCGCAGCCGCCGCGCTCGTCCGCTCGCGCGAGGACGCGCTGGCGCGACAGATGACATTCGAGACCGGCAACGCCGTCTGGGAGACGCGCTTCGAGGCCCAGCGGACTGCCGAGATCCTGCAGATCGCCGGCGAAGAGGCGCGGCGGAGTGCCTCCACGGGTGAGCTCGTCGAGATCGACGCCGTGCCGCGTGGCGAGGGGCGCATCGGCCTGACGCGGCGATTCCCGGTCGGCACGGTGCTCGCGATCACCCCGTTCAACGCGCCGCTCCTGCTCGTCGCCCACAAGCTCGCCCCTGCGCTCGCGGCCGGTTGTCCCTGCATCGTGCGCCCCGCGTCGAAGACGCCGCTGTCGGCCCTGTCGATGGGCGAGATCTTCGTCGAGGCGGGGGCGCCGCCGGCCGCCGTGACCGTGATCCCGTGCCGCACCGAGCTTGCCGAGCGGATGGTGCGCGACGAGCGAGTGAAGATCGTCTCGTTCACGGGAAGTGCCGAGGTCGGGTGGCGGCTGCAGAAGGTCGCCGCGACCGCGCGCGTGACGCTCGAGCTAGGTGGCAACGGAGCCGTGATCGTCGAGCCGGACGCGAATCTCGACTACGTCGCCGAGCGGTGCGCCTTCGGCGGCTTCCTCCGCGCCGGCCAGGCATGCATCTCCGTCCAGCGCCTCTATGTGCATACGTCGATCGCCGATGCGCTGCAGGAAAAGTTGCTCGCGAAGATCGGCGAGCTTCGTACAGGGAACCCCCTCGACGAGTCGACCGTCGTCGGCGGGCTGATCGACGAGGCCGCGGCCGAGAAGGCCGAGGCGCTGGTCGTCGAAGCGGTCAAGGCCGGCGGTCGCGTACTCTGCGGCGGGACGCGCGAGGGGACTGTGCTCGCACCGACGCTGCTCGTCGACGTGCCCGAAACGCTTCGAGTCTGTGCCGAGGAGGCCTTTGCGCCGATCGTTGTGCTCTCGACCTACGAGGACGTCGACGAGGTGATCGAGCGCTCCAACGACACGCCGTACGGGCTTCAGGCCGGGCTGTTCTCGAACGACATCCGGGTCATCAACCGAGCCTTCGAGCGCCTCGAGGTCGGCGCCCTGATCGTGAACGACGTGAACACGTTCCGGGTCGACCAGATGCCCTACGGAGGCGCCAAGCGGTCCGGCCACGGCCGCGAGGGTATGCGGTGGACGATCCGGGAGATGACCGAAGAGCGTCTGCTGGTGATCGACCCGCGGTGACGTCCGCCGGCTTCGCCACGTCGGTGCCGCAGCTCGACAAGCTGGGGCCGCCGGGCTGCGGCTACGTGCCGGGGTGAAGGAGTGACTTGTACTTGATCCGGTGGGGTTCGAGCGCGTCGGCGCCGCGTGTGTCTTTCACCCAGGCGGCGTACTCCTCCCAGCTGCCCTCGAACCAGGTCGCTTGGGAGTCGCCTTCGAACGCGAGGATGTGGGTGGCGATCCGGTCGAGGAACCATCGATCGTGTGAGATGACCACGGCGCAGCCCGCGAATTGGAGCAACGCGTCCTCAAGTGCGCGCAGGGTGTCGACGTCAAGGTCGTTCGTCGGCTCGTCGAGTAGTAGCAGATTGCCGCCGCTGCGCAGGAGCTTGGCGAGGTGGACGCGGTTTCGCTCTCCGCCAGAGAGGTCTCCGACGCGTTTCTGCTGATCTGTGCCCTTGAAGTTGAACCACGAGACGTACTGTCGGGAGCTCACCTCGCGCGATCCGAGCTCGATCGAGTCGTGCCCGCCCGAAATTTCTGTCCAGACCGAGTTCGATGGCGTCAGGTCGGCGCGCGCCTGGTCGACGTATGCGATCTCGACTGTGTCTCCCACCCGTATCTTGCCGGCGTTCGGCGCCTCGTCGCCGACGATCATCCGGAAGAGCGTTGTCTTGCCGGCGCCGTTCGGCCCGACGACGCCGACGATGCCGCCGGGCGGCAGCGAGAAGGAGAGGTCTTCGAACAGGAGCGTGTCGCCGAAGCTCTTGGCGAGCCCGTCGGCCACGACGACGAGGTCACCGAGGCGGGGCCCTGCCGGGATGTGAATCTCGACACGGTCGAGCTTGACGTTTTGTTCCTCGTCGAGGAGCTTCTGGTAGGCCGCGACGCGCGCCTTCGACTTCGCGTGGCGCGCCTTCGGCGAGGCTCGCACCCATTCCAGCTCGCGAGCGAGCGCGCGTTGACGGGCCGATTCGTGCTTCTCCTCACCGGCGAGGCGAGCCTGCTTCTGCTCCAACCAGCCTGAGTAGTTTCCCTCGTACGGGATGCCCTTCCCGCGATCGAGCTCGAGAATCCAGCCGGCAACGTTGTCGAGGAAGTACCGATCGTGGGTGACAGCGACAACCGTTCCTGCGTAGTTGGCGAGGAACCGCTCGAGCCACGCGACCGACTCGGCGTCGAGATGGTTGGTCGGCTCGTCGAGCAGCAGGAGATCCGGCGTGGACAGCAGCACCCGTGCGAGCGCGACGCGGCGGCGCTCGCCGCCGGAAAGCGTGCTCACGTCCCGGTTGCCGTCGGGTAGGCGTAGGGCATCGATCGCGCGGTCGATGGTGGCGTCGAGCGACCAGGCGTCGGCGCGGTCGATCTGCTCCTGCACGATCGCCTGCTCAGCGATCAACGCGTCGAAGTCGGCCTCCGGTTCCGAGAAACCAGCCGAGATCTCGTCGAAGCGGGTCAGAAGATGACGCAGCCGCCGGATCCCGTGCTCGACGTTCCCGCGAACGTCCTTCGTCAGATCGAGTTCCGGCTCTTGCTCGACGAGCCCAACGGTCGCACCTGCAGCGAGTTCCGCACGCCCAGACGACGGCTCTTCACGCCCAGCCATCATCCGCAGCAGAGTCGACTTGCCCGCACCGTTGGCGCCCAGCACACCGATCTTTGCGCCCGGCAGGAACGCGAGCGTGATGTTCTCGAGAACCTTGCGATCGGCGCCGTAGAACTTCGAGGCACGGATCATCGTGAAGATGTAGTCGGCCACGGATGGCGAGGGTAGCCTGCCCGGCGCCGGCTCCCGCCACTGCGACGGATTCGCATCGGCAGGCGGCGACGGATGATGCGCGTGCTCATCGTCTCGGAGATCCGGACTCCGCGCTTGCTCGAACTCCTGAGCGAGCGAGGCAGGCGCCCGTCTACACGGACGACGAACGAACTTCGTGCGTCCTTAGGAAGCGTTAGTTCCTTGCGCCACGGATCGGACTCGGAGTCCTTTGCAGAAACAGCGGCGCAGGAGGACCGCTGGTATCAGACCAGGAGATCGGCGGTTAAGTCCGCTTGGCTCCATTCCGAGAGAACCTAACGTGGGACGGCCGAACCCTCAGAACGGGCTGAATCGACCCCGCTTCACTGCGACCCGGAAGCCGCCGAAAAGCCCGATGCGAATGTCCGGCATTCCCTGCCGGGGGATCCCCGTTCAGTCATAGCTCGAGCGCGACGCGGGCGACGGGGCTCGACCACGGGCGGGCCAGCGGCAGACAGGGCAGCACCGCCCAGCGGTGGACCCGATGCTCAGCTTCGGTACTCGTAGACGCCATAAGCCACCCGACGAAAGCGGCGGTCTGACTCGTCGAGCAGCGCCGTGACGCGCGGCAGCGCAGCCTCGCGCTCGACGAGCACACCGCGCCGTCCTCCGGGGAAGCGTCGCGGATCAAGCCGATGCCGGCTCTCGGGTCACGATCCGCGCGAGCTCGGCGCGCGAGTGGATGTCGAACTTCCGGAACGTGTTCGCGAGGTGGTACTCGATCGTCTTCGGGCTCAGGAAGAGCGCGGCCGCGATCTCCTTGTTCGTCTTTCCGTCGGCGACGAGCAGCGCGATGTGCAGCTCCTGGGGCGTCAGATCGGGCAGTCGCGGCGAGGCATCTGCAACCTGGACGCCGGTGGCCCGAAGCTCGGCGGTTGCGCGCTCGAGCCAGGCGGCTGCGCCCGCGAGGGCGAACGCATCGTACGCGGCCCGGAGGTGCACACGGGCGTCCCGGCGCCTCCGCTGACGCCGGAGCCGCTCACCGTAGGCAAGCTGCGTTCGCGCCAGATCGAGGAGGAGCGAGGGAGGCTCGAGGAGGTCGAGAGCCCGCTCGAACGGCTCGTCGAATTCGTCGGCGACGGCCAGGAGCCCTTCGCAGCGCGAGCACGCGGCAAGTGCCCACGTTCGCCCCGCTTCCTCGGAGATTGTTTTGAACCGCCCGAGCCATCGAGCTGCCTCTTCGGGCATGCCGGCTTGTGCATACGCCTCGATCAGGTCTGGGATGAACGGGACGGTGCTCGGCTCGACGACGGTGCTTGCCGCCCACCGCTTGGCGAGCGGCTCGAGCTCGACGATCGCGTCCTCGGGGCGACCGCTTCCCAGCGCGAGCACAGCGAGCGCCTGGTGCGCGATCGCCTCCTGAAAGCGATCGCCGAGCCCTAGGCCGGCGGCGATCGCAATCCGAGCACTGGCCATGCAGGCCTCCTCCTGGCCGCGCCAGGCGTGGACGCTCGCCGAAGCGGCTGATGCGGCGCCAACGAGCGCCGGCGTCCCGATCGCCTCTCCGAGCTGGATCGCCTCCGCGGCCGCGACGAGGGCCGCATCGAGACGCCCCTGGCGGAGCTCGAGGTGGGCGGCACAGCTCTGGTTCCAGACGATGCGCAACCGGTTCCCCTTTGCGCGGCCTTCGCGGAGGGTCTCGTCGAGCGATGCTCGCAGGACGTCGTACCACTCGATGGCGAGAAAGTCGTAGCCGAACCCGGCAGGCATCGCGTAGGAGTCGGCGAGGTACCGGTACAGCGGCATCGCTCGTTCGCGGTCCCCGGCGAGCAAGTAGGCGGCAGCTGCACCCGCGAGCGTTCGGGGCTTCCACCACGGCCCGGCGTCCCGGGCGGCGACCTCGAGTCGCGGCGCGAGCTCGGCCGCACCGGCCGCGTCGAAGGCCTTGAGACGCAGCGTAATCACGACGTAGAGCATCCGAGCGGCTCGCTCGTCGTCGAGCTCTTCGATCTGGTCGAGCTCTTGCAGGAAGACCGTTTCCGGCAGGCTCTGCCCCTGCCAGTCTGCGATCCCGCCGAGTTGCTGGATCAGATCGGCGTGTAGCAGCGGATCCTCGGCGAGCGGCAGCGCTTCCTCCGCCAGCTCGCGAGCGCGGACCGCATCGCCCGCCCAGTACGCCGCTCGCGACGCCGCGTACAGCCGGCGGGCGACCGAGGCGCGCTCTGGCGAGAGCCGAGCCGCACGCTCGAGCGCACGTGCCTCCGCGGCATGCCCCCCCCGCGCGCCTGCCCGCTCCGCGGTCTCCTCGAGAACGGCCGCGACCTCCTCGTCGGCGCCGTTCGCGGCGGCAGCGAGATGCCAGGCGCGACGGTCGCGATCCGGCTCGTCGAAAAGCACGTCGGCGAGCGCCTGGTGCGCCGCTCTTCGGTCGTCGTCGGCGGCGTGCGAGTAGACGAGTGAGCGCACCACCGGGTGACGGAACACGACATCGCCCGCTCCGATTCGAACAAGCCCGGCCGCCGCCGCAGGGGCGAGCGGCTCCTGCAATCCGAGCCTTGCCGCTGCACGCCGCACTGCCTCGACCTCGGGTTCCGCAGCCGCAAGCAGAAGCCCCAGTTGCGCCGGCCCGGGCAGCTCGTCGACCCGTCGCGAGAAGGCGCGGAGCAGCCGGTCATGAGACGTCACCGAGGTGGGAAGGTCACGCGCCAGCTCGACCGGCAGCTCCAGCAGCGCGAGGGGGTTGCCCGCCGCCGCCGCAAGCAGCGGTGCTTCGTCCGCGGCGGCTACGGGCTCGCTGCGCTGTCGCAGCAGACGCCGTGCAGCGTCTGCGGCGAGCGGTCCGAGCTCGAGCCGTGGAAACGCATCGAACGGCGTGCCCGGATCGGGACGAAGCGTCGCCAGCATGGCGAACTCCTCTCCAATCAACCGCCGCGCAGCAAAGGCGAGGGCTTCCGCGGACGCGCGATCGAGCCAGTGCGCGTCGTCCACGGCCACCAGCACCGGCGATTCGGCGGTCGCCTCGACGAGCAGCGACAACGTCCCGGCACCGACCGTGAGCACGTCCGGCTCGCCTTCCTCCAGGCGAGCGCCGCGGCGAGCGCCCGCGCCTGCACCGTCGGGATTCGCGGCAACAGGTCGAGCATGGGGCGGAAGAGCGCGTGCAGGCTGGCGAAGGGGATCTCCGACTCCGACTCGACTCCGATCGAGCCGAGGACGCGCATGTCGGTGGCGAGCGCACGTCCCTCCTCGAGCAGGGCGGTCTTGCCCAGCCCGGCATCGCCGACCACGACCAGTATGCTGCTGCGCCCGCGTCGCGCTTCGTCGAGCAGCGCTGTGACGCGCCGCAGCTCAGCCTCGCGCCCGACGAGCACACGCGGACGGTACTCGACCCGCACGACTAGGGAAATACCCGAGGCGGCACCGGGCGTCTTCGGTGCATCCTCGGCGTAGATGCGACACGTCGCCTTCTCGATGCAATTCCGCGGCCATTCGACCCGGCTGTCGCCGGGGGTCCTGACGGCGCGGGCAACGGCTCCAAGCTCGGCTCTGATCACGGAGGTGGATCCCGACGGCGTTCACGGCCGTCTCGAGGTCAGAGACGGCCAGGAGGCGCATCTGGAATGCCGCTTGACGTTCCTCGACGACACGCGCTTCGAGGAGGTCGGGACGATCAGCTTCGGAAACGGCAACGCGCTTCGCTTCCGCAGCTCGGCTGAAGGCGTGCTCACCAACGCTGCCGAGCCGGGCCTCCGGCACGGCGCCGTCACGTGGGAGATCGACGGCAGCGCCGGGGCCTTCGAGGGCGCGAGCGGCCGCATCGTCTCCAACTTCCTGCTCTCCGACACCGGAGACCTGACCGACAACCAGTTCGGCGTCCTCTTTCTGCCGGGCCTGGAGCGAAAGGACACGCGATGAGGAGTCAGCCGATCGTCCGGCGGACCGGCCGGAGCCTCCTGCCGGTCGCACTCGCCGCCGCTGCGCTCGCCGGAACAGTCAGCGCAGCGGCGGCCGCCGCCCCTACTGGCGCACGCAACCCCGCGGCGAGTGCAGCTCCTCTCGCCCGGGCCGCAACCCCGGGGTCGGACGCGACGCTCGTCGCGACTTCGTTCACGCTCCCGACCCAGAGCGGAGCCCAGGTCACCGCGGTTGCGAGCTGCCCGGCCGGCAAGCGGGTCGTGGGCGGCGGTGTCGATCAGAGCACGCAGCCCGAAGTCCCGCTCGGGGGGCAGCTGATCCAGAGCGCTCCCGCGGACGGGATCGGTTCCGCCGCCGGCACGACGTCGCTCGAGGCGAGTCGGTCGTGGCTTGCGAACACGAACTCGGGTGAGGTCGCCGGTTCGTGGATCGCCACGGTCGCGAGCAGGGGGAAGGCGCTCGACTTCCGCGTCTTCGCCATCTGCTCGGCAAGCTCCGATGCGACGATCCAGGCCACGTCGTTCGGCCTTTCGCCCTATCGGGACAGCCAAGAAAACGCGACCTGCCCGGCCGGAACCCGTGTCGTCGGCGGAGGAGCCGGTGACGTCAGCCCGCCGGGCACCGAGTCCAGGTTGGACTGGCTCGAGGTGAGCGGGCCGGTGGACGAGAACGGCGAGGCCGCTTCGACGGAGTCCGGGGACGTCGCCGGCTCATGGTCGGTCTCGGTCGCAAACCAGGACCTGTCCAGACCGACGTGGCGGGTCTTCGCTCTCTGCTCGGCCGGCTCCGACGCGACGGTCCAGGCCAAGATCTTCTCCGCCGACTCGGCCGGAGACGGCAGGAAGGTTGGTGCAGTCGTCACCTGTCCCGCCGGCAAACGCGCGCTCGGGGGAGGCGTCGGCCAGACGGGAAGGCCAGCGGAGGACGACTACGCCATCGGCGAGCTCTACCAGAGCGGCCCGGTCGACGGGACCGGCGAGAAGTCGAAGACCGATACAGGTGACGTCGCACGATCCTGGTACGCGTTCGTCGAGAACTATTCCACCAACGGAGCACGGGTGTACCGGGTGCTGGCGCTCTGCGCCAGCGACCCCCCCGTCGCCGCCGTCCGCTGCGCAGGGCTGAAGGCGACGATCGTCGGCACCGCGGGACCGGACAGGCTCAAAGGCGCTCCGGGTGTCGATGTGATCGCCGGCCTGGGCGGCAACGACATCATCTTCGGACTGGGCGGCAACGACGTCCTCTGCGGCGGAGCGGGTAACGACACGATCTCGGGTGGAGCCGGCAACGACACTCTCTCCGGCGGCCCGGGCAACGACACACTCATCGGCGGCCCCGGCCTCGACCGGCTCAGCGGCGGTCCCGGCCGGAACACGGTGCGGCCGTGAGCGACCGCCGCCCTCGCCGCCTCTCCGGGCTCGCCGGTCTGATCCTCGTGCTGGCTGCGCTCTCGGTGGTCGCGGCCGCTTCCGCCGGCCCGCCGCCCTGGATGTACGACGAGAACAGCTACGACGTCCTCACGTACTCCGCCTGGGGACGCACGAACAACGTCAGCGGGGCGGAATGCACAGGGATCGGCGCGGCCGGGAAGCGCTTCAAGGGGGCCACGCACAGCTCGTTTCGCTGTGACGTCGCCGTCGGCGGCGCGCCCGCGGGTGTCGTGACCGTCAAGGCGCTCGGGCCGGAGTCCCTCCGCGTCGTCAGCGCCTCCGGCGGCACGTTCAAGCCTGCCCGTGCCATCGGCGCGGTGCCGAGAGGTACCCCGATCCTCCAGGATTTCGATGCGGTCATCGCGCTGCAGAAGAGCTCCTGGGCGAAGGCGCGCAAGGTCGCCCGTGTCCTCTGCTACGGGCTCGAGCCTCACCGCTCGACCGGCACCACCGAGTACTACTACGCCTTCAGTTGCGCGACGTTCGACGCCCGGGACGCGCGGGGCGCCCAGGTGCTCGTCACGGCCGCGGGCAAGAACGCGGTACGCGTCGTGAGGACTCTCGTCAGGTGAGATCGAGTCTCGCCTTGGTCGGCGCCGCGCTGGCCGTGGCCTCGCTCGTTGCCGCTACTGCGACCGCGAGCCCGCTCGGTGGGAGCGCGTCCGGCCCGCCGACGATCCGGGTGCACGGGCGGAATCTCGTCGACGGAGCCGACCGGCCGGTGCAACTGCGCGGGGTGAACCGGGCGGCGTTCGAGAGCCGCTGCGCGTACGACTCCAACGGCTTCGCGAACGGGCCCGTCGGCCAGGCGTCTGTCGGCGCGATGAAGCGCTGGCGGATCAACGTGGTGCGCGTGACGCTGAACGAGGACTGCTGGCTCGGCGTGAACGGGCTGCCGCTCGGCAGCGACGCTGCCGGCTACCGCCGGGCCGTTCGCTCCTACGTCTCCCTGCTCAGGCGCAACGGCCTGTACGTCATGCCGGTCGTCGAGGTCTTCGGGCCTGACACGCAGAAGGCGACGCAGATCGACTACATGCCGGACCGCAGCCACATGCTCGACTTCTGGCGCAGCGTCGCGACCACGTTCAAGGCAGACCACGGCGTCCTCTTCGACCCGTGACCGAGGTCGCGATGGCCGACTGGAACGACCCACACCCCGATCCGCCCGGGCAGTGGGATTGCTGGCTGCACGGCTGCAAGATCGACTCCGTCTATGACGGGGCGCCGCGCTACGCCGCGCCGGGCTCCAGTCGATCGTCGACACGATCCGCGCCACGGGCGCGAAGCAGCCGATCGTCCTCGGGGGGATCGACTACAACGCCGACCTCAGCCAGCTCCTCACACGTCTGCCCGTCGACAAGGCGCGCCAGCTCGTCGCCTCGTTCCACGTCTACGACTTCGTCCAGGGCAAGGACGTCGGCGTGACCTTCCGCGACCAGCTCGAGCCGATCGCGAGGCGAATGCCGGTAATCCTCGGCGAGCTCGGGGAACGCATGTGCGACTCTGGGACGGGCGCGTACACCCGCCGCGTGCTCGGGCTCGTCGACGCCGAAGGGCGGAAAGGGAACGTCGTCGGCGTCCTCGCGTGGGCCTGGAACGCCGGCGGCGACTGGCACTGTCCGACCGGCCGGTACGGGGAGGGAGGCCCGCTCCTGATCCGGGATTACTCGGGGACGCCGACCGTCCTGGGCAGGGTCCTTCGCACGTGGATCGCGGGGAAGCGATGACCAAGCGACGACGCCTGGAGAACTACCCGACAACAGAGAGGAAACGCATGTACCGGATCACCCGCCTCCGTCCCTCACCCGCGCTGGTCGTCGCGACGATCGCGCTCCTGGTTGCGCTCGGCGGCACGAGCGCCGCGGCCGTTGCTCTCCTGCCCAGGAACAGCGTCGGCAGTGCTCAGGTCATCGACGGGTCGCTCAAGAGCAGGGACTTCCACGCCGGAGCGCTGCCCGCGCAGACCGTCGTCTTCTCCCGCTCCGTCGCCGGTCCAGTCACGATCAACACCGGGGACTCCGACGTGTCAGACCCGCGGCTGTCCGTTGCCACGCTGTCGATTCCCAGACCGGGCACCTATCTGCTCTCGGCGAAAGGGCGGTTCACGGTCGACGACGCAGGGATCACCTGCGCGCTGATCGCCGGCGACAGCTCGGACACGAGCAGCGCCAACGTCCCCACCAGGCCGGTGGGCGGAGAGGCATTCAAGGCGACGCTTTCCCACCTCGCCGTCCACGTGTTCGCGGAGCCCGGGGATGTCGACCTCCGTTGCACGACGCCGGGGAAGGGCACAGCGTTCGCGGCTCGCGACGTCACGCTCGTCGCGATGGGGATCGCGAGCGCGACCGGCTCGTAAAACGCAAACCTCGAACGAAAGGAGACCACATGTCCCGGATCACCCGTCTTCGCCCGTCGCCCGCCATGGTCGTCGCGTCGATCGCGCTCCTCGTCGCCCTCGGCGGCACGGGCGTTGCTGCCGTGAGCAAGCTTGGCCCGATGAACAGCGTCGGCACCAACCAGGTGGTCGACGGCTCCCTGCTCGCCAAGGATCTGAAGGCCGGCGCGATCCCGAGCCAGGGCGCACTTGCCTACGCCCACGTCAACGAGGACGGGACGCTCGACGCTGCGAACTCGAAGAACGTCGCGGCGATCCCGGCGAAGAACACCGACAAGAGCGCCTTCGACTACTGCCTGGACGCCACGGCCAAGCAGGCTGCGAAGAACGTGGTCGCGACGCTCGGGTCCTCGCCGCGGTGGATAGGCAGATCGTGGCCATCATGAAGCCGGACATCGTCGCTTCGCGCTGTCAGGGCAAGGCCGACGCCCTCGTCGAGACTTCGGTCGGGGGGAACTTCGACCAACGTCACGACTTCTACGTCGTCTTCAACTAGCGACCGAGAGCGGATCGTCATGAGCGTTCTCGCCATCCGCCTCGTCCTCGCCGCCGTGTTCGCGACCGCCGCGGCTGCGAAGCTCGCCGGGCGTCGGGAGGCAATCGACGGGCTCGAGACCTTCGGCCTCGGGCGGCGGCTTTCCAAGCCGCTCGCGACGGCGCTGCCGGTCGTCGAGCTCGCGATCGCCGCCTCCCTGCTCCCGGCACGGACGGCCGCGGCCGGAGCCATTACCGCGGCCGGGCTGCTGGCCGTCTTCACCGGCGCAATCGCATACCCCCTCGCTCGCGGCCGCCGGCCCGACTGCAACTGCTTTGGCCGACTACGCGCGAAGCCGATCGGGCCGTCGACCCTCGCCCGGAACGTCACGTTGCTCGGGCTGGCAGCGTACGCAGCGGTCGTCGGGCTACACGACCGCGGCCCTAGCGCAGTCGCATGGCTCTCCGATCCGCTGCTGGCGACGATCGGCGGACTGACGGCTCTCGTCCTCGCGCAGGCGGTCCTGCTCGTGCTCGTGCTGCGACGCCACGGACAGGTTCTGGCCCGGCTGGACGACGTCGACGCCGAGGACGAAGTACCAGCGGGCCTTCCGGTCGGGAGCGAGGCGCCGGAGTTCGAGCTGCCGGATCTCGAAGGCGAGCCCGTCACCCTGGCGGCGCTCCGCAAGCGGCGCCTCCCCGTGCTCCTGCTCTTCAGCGACCCCGCTTGCGGCCCCTGCTCCGCCCTGCTGCCGGAGGTCGGCCGCTGGCAGCAGGAATGGGCGAACGGAGCTGACGCTCGCCGTGATCTCGAACGCGAGCCCGGAGCAGAATCGCGCAAGCGCGGCCGAACACGACCTGACGCTCGTCCTCTCCCAGGAGAAGCACGAGCTTTCCCTCGCCTACGGCGCGCTCGGGACACCGATGGCGGTGCTCGTCGACGTCGACGGGCGCATCGCCGGTCCGGTGGCGGCGGGAGAAGCCGCCATCGCCGAGCTCGTCGCGCAGGTCGTCTCGGCCCAGGACGTGCTTGTCCGTGTCTAGCGAGGCGAACATCGTGAAGGATCTGATCGACCGCGGGCTGGCCCCAATTCAGGCCGACATGGCCCGGTTTCGCGCCGGCCTCGACGCGATGACCGCAGCGAGCGACAAGCCGCCGGCATCGGCAATCAGAGCGCTCCGTTCGGCGCGCGACCATGCCGTCGCCGCGCAGAGATCGCTCAACGCCGCCAACGGGGGTCACATCCGTCTGATCCCGGGCGGCGGCCAGGCGATTCGAGGCTTCCTCTACCTAAGTCAGGGACTGTCGGCACTCCTCGGCGCGCTGGGCTCGACCGGCGCCACCACGGCAGGCGAGCTCGCCTCGGCGCGCAAGCTCCTTGCCCGGTCGGGGAGCGAGTTTCTCGCCGCCGACCGGGCGCTCCACTGCCCGTACGGCTGTCGCAAGCCGCCGACGGTGACGATCCCATGACCGGCTCGACGCCTAACCGGATCGACAGGCTGGCTCGGAGCCTCGCCGGCGGGGAGCTCCGCACGGGTTCGCGAGTCCGGGGGTCCTCAGACGAGACGAGCCTCGATCGCAGGTCTCTGCTCCGCGCAGGCGCACTCGGGATCGTGGCGTTCTCGCTGCGCGGGGTTCCGTCCGCCCGGGCCACGGCGGAGGTCGCGTCCGGCTGCACGGGCGGCTCGCTGAAAGCCTGCTATGCGACAGTCGAGAAGAACTTCGACAAGTACGTTCGCCAACTCTGCGACACGCTGAAGGACAAGGCCGGCGACCCGTTCGGCACGGCGAGCTACTCGTGCTACGTCGGCTGGCTGAGCTCCCGTCTCGACGCGCGGAAGGACTGCCGGGCCAGTTGCCCGAAGCCGAAGAAGAAACCGCCGGCTGCGCCGCCAGGTGGCGGAGGGGGATCCACGCCACCCGGCGGCGGAGGCCCCACTCCGACCTGCGGCAACGTCGACTGCGTCCAGGGCGACATCTGCTGCAAGAGCGACTCGGGGCCGATCTGCTGCGCGATCTGCTGCTCCAAGAGCGGCGGCTGCGGTTCCTCCAGCAGCGACTGCGCATGAACGCCGACCAGACCACACGCGAGAGGACGGTCGAAACGAGCTGGATCGGCATTTGACGGCGTGGACGTTGCGGTTTGTCGTTGGGCGAGTGCCACATTCGCGGTCAGGGTTGCCGCGAGCCCGGTGAACGGCTCAATCCACGATTGTTGGGCACAGCTTGACCGCGGATCAATCGCTTGAACGCTGTCAGCACGCCTCATCGACGCGAAGGGAGCGGCAATCCCTTGCGCGTCAGGTCGGATTGTTAGTCCCGAGCGGACGCTGGGATGGTCGCTCGTTACTGAAGGCCGGTGCGGACGGAGGTGATCCGGCCCGTGTTGAAGCCGAGCCAGTGCATCCTGCCTACGTAGCGCGCGTGTTCGACCTTGAGGCACCGGTCCATGATGACCGTCACGCCGCCGTCCTCGGCGATCCGCGCCGCGTCTTCGTTGATCACGCCGAACTGGCACCAGAGCGCGCCGCCGTGGATGGCGACAGCCTCCCGAGCGATCGGCGGCAACGCGTCCGGTGCGCGGAAGACGTTGACGATGTCCACCGGCACCGGGACATCCGACAGGCTCGGATAGCTGGCCTCTCCGAGGATCTCGTTCTCGCTGGGATTGACTGGGATGACCCGGTACCCGTGGCGTTTGAGGTAGTAGCCGACGAAGTTGCTTGCGCGCAGCTCGTTGTCAGACAGCCCCACAATGGCGATCGTGCTCGCGCTGTAGAGCAAGCGCTGGATCGCCAGGGGGTCTTGGTAGCGCTCGAGTTCGGTCATTTCGCGCGGGCGAGGGCCTGTTCGAGGTCCCAGATCAGGTCGTCGATGGATTCGGTGCCGACGGACAGCCTGATCGTGCCGGGCCGAATGCCCGCCGCCTCCAACTCGGGGTCGCTCAGTTGCCGATGCGTCGTGCTGGCGGGATGGATGATCAGACTCTTCGCGTCACCGACGTTGGCGAGGTGGGACCAGAGTGTCAGGCTGCGAATGAGGTCCTGCCCGCCGTCCCTGCCACCGGCACAGTCGAACGAGAACACCGCGCCCGCGCCGCGTGGAAGGTACTTCTCGACGAGCGGCCCGTATGCGCTTCCGGGCAGGCCCGGGTAGGTGACGTTCGAGGCCATTGGGTGCGACTCGAGAAACACCGCGACCGCTCGCGCGTTCTCGACGTGGCGCTCCATTCGCAGCGACAGCGTCTCGAGCCCTTGCAGGAACAAGAAGGCATTGAACGGCGAGAGCGCCGCGCCGAGATCGCGAAGCGTCTCGGCCCTCAGCTTCATCAGATAGCCGTAGATCCCAAACGTCTCGTGGAACTGCAGACCGTGGTATGCGGGCGACGGATCCGCGACCACCGCGAACCGTCCGTTCGACCAGTTGAAGGTGCCGGCCTCGACGACGACGCCACCGATGCTCGTCCCGTGCCCACCGATGAACTTGGTCGCCGAGTGGATAACGATGTCGGCACCCCATTCGATCGGACGGCACAGATACGGCGTTGCGAAAGTGTTGTCCACGATCAGCGGCAACTCGTGATCGTGCGCGACCGACGCCACGGTCTCGATGTCCAGCACGTTGCCGGCTGGGTTGCCGATCGTCTCGACGAAGAAGGCCTTCGTGTTCGTACGCACCTCCTTCCGCCACGCGTCGGGATCGTCGGGGTCGACCCACGTCAACTCCACGTTCATCTTGCGCAACAGGTGCTTGAGCTGGTTCACCGTCCCGCCGTACAGCGCCGCCGAGGAGACGACGTGGTCGCCCGGCTCGAGCAGCGTGAACAGTGCGGCTGCCTGCGCGGCGATGCCGCTGGCAAACGCCACCGCGCCGGCGCCGCCCTCGAGGTTCGCCACCCGCTCCTCGAAGACGGCGACGGTTGGGTTCATGATGCGGGAGTAGGTGTTCCCGTACTCCTGCAGGTTGAAGTACGCCGCAGCCGATTCCGGGTCCTCGAACACGTAGCTGGTCGTCTGGAAGATCGGGACTGCGCGAGCTCCGGTGTTCGGGTCGGGCCGCTGCCCGGCGTGGAGCTGCCGGGTCTCGAACCCGAACGCACGCGCCGGCTCGGGACGATTCCGCGCGGCAGTCACGGGAGCCGCTCCAGAAAGCGTCGAATGATCGGCGTCTGCCGCGCCTCTTCGAGCAGGAAACAGTCGTGGCCGTACGGCGCCTCGATCACGTTGCATTCAACCGGCTTGCCGAGCGCGTTGAGTGCTTCTTCGATCTCCCGCGATGCCGACGGCGGGTACAGCCAGTCCGAGCTGAAGGCGACCAGCAGTGTCCGCGCCGAAACGCCTTCGAGAGCGCGACGCGAGTGAGCCGCCGCCGTACTGCCGCGCGAGGTCGAAGTACGTCAGAGCACGCGAGGTGTAGAGGTAGGTGTTCGCGTCGAACCGCCTGACGAACGAGTCCGCTTGGTGGCGCAGGTAGCTCTCGACCTCGAACTCCGGATCGGTGACCGTGTAGCGGATGTCGTCGGCGAACTGAAGTCGCCGGCCGAACTTGTCGCTGAGCCCGACCGCCGAGAGGTACGTGGTGTGGCCGATCATGCGTGCGACGCCCATGCCGGCGTTCGGTGCGTCTTCCGTCCCGTGGTAGAAGCCGCCTCGCCACGCCGGGTCGCGCATGATCGCTTCTCGCGCGATCGCGTTCCAGGCCAAACCCTGCGGGTGGAGGGCGTGAGTGCTGGCAATCGCCACGACGGCATCGATCTGGTCGGGGTAGAGGATCGCCCACTCGAACCCCTGCATGCCCCCGAGCGAGCCCCCAGCCGCCGCCGCGAGCCGTTCGATCCCGAGCTCATCCAGGAAGGCACGCTCGGTCCTGACCATGTCCGCGACTGTGATCACCGGGAAGTCCAGGCCGTACGGCCTTCCTGTCGCCGGGTCGAGCGACGACGGTCCGGTTGTCCCGCGGCAGCCGCCGAGCAGGTTTGTCGAGACGACGAAGTATCGGTCGGTGTCGAACGCCTTGCCGGGGCCGATCATCCCGTCCCACCAGCCGAGCCCCTTGCCGGCCGCGCCGTCACGATCATCGGCTCCGAACCCGTCGCGGGTGCTCTGCGCCGCTGCCTCGACCGAGAAGCCGGCCGCGTGGGCATCACCGCTGAGCGCGTGGCACACCAGGATCACGTTGTCGCGCTCGGGTGAGAGCTGGCCATATGTTTCGTAGGCCACGCGCACTCGGTGAAGCTCTTGGCCGCAATCGAGTCGCACGGGGTTCGGCAGGTCGAGGTACCGCGTCTCGACGGTTCCCACGGAGCCCGCCGCAGGCGCCGAGGGTGTCCCCGTTTGCGCTGTCATCTCTGTTTTCCGCGGGCTCACTGACATGTATTGTCTAGCTTTCCTTTTTGAAGAAACCAGATTACGACAGGGATGAGGTGAGGCGCGATGACCACCATCGACAATGGAGTCAACGTACAGGCATTGCTCGACGCACGCGAAGTCCTGGCTGGAGCTCCGCAGGCCGCCCAGTTCACGTGGCGAGCATCATCCAGGTGGGAGAACGGCGTCCACAGCACGACGACGATCAAGAATTTCTTCGGCCTCGGGGAAGAGCAGAGCCACAAGACCGAAGCCGTGTTCGACGCCGATCACCCTGAGGTTTTCGCAGCTCAAGACAACGGGATCACGCCGATCGAGTATCTCCTCGTCGGGCTGGCGAGCTGCCTGACGGCAGGCGTGGCGGCGGTGGCACAGAATCGCGGGATTCAGCTGCGCTCGGTCGAGTCGACGGTCGAGGGCAGCCACGACATCCGCGGGATGCTCGGCGTCGACAGCGACGTCCGGAACGGCTTCAACGACATCCACGTGACGTTCGCGATCGACGCCGATGCCTCCAGGCAGGAGATCGAAGCGCTCGTCGCCCAGTCCCAAAAGCGCTCCGCCGTGTTCGACGCCCTCACGAACCCGACGGAGGTCAGCGTCGAGGTCGCCTGAGGGGCACTCCCCATCGAGCACTTCAGCACGGTTGTCATAGGCGCCGGGCATGCCGGCCTCGCCGCGAGCCACTTTCTCACTGAGCGGTCGCTCGACCACGTCGTGCTCGAGCGCGGCGAGCTTGGCGAACTCGTGGCGGCGCGAACGCTGGGACTCCCTGCGGCTGCTAACTCCTAACTGGCAGAGTCGGCTCCCAGGCCTTCGCCATGACGGCCCCGATCCTGATGGCTACATGACGAGCGCCGACGTCATCGGGCTGATCACTCGATTCGCCGAGCATGCGCGTGCTCCGGTTCGGACAAACACGAACGTCACCTCGGTGCGGCGCGGCGGCGACGGCTACCTGGCTCACGGCGAGCCAGGGCGAGATCCAGTCGCGTGCTGTGGTCATCGCGAGCGGCGCCTGCAACCGGCCGACGGTGCCGGCGTTCGCAGACGCGTTGCCCCCGGACGTCGAGCAGCTGACGGCGTTCGGATACCGCAACCCGGCGCAGCTCCCGGATGGCGGCGTGCTCGTCGTCGGCGCGTCGGCCACCGGCGTGCAGCTGGCGGCCGAACTGAGGCAATCGGGCCGACCGGTGACACTCTCGGTCGGGGAGCATGTACGGCTGCCACGAACGTATCGCGGCCGCGATGTCCTTTGGTGGATGGACGCGTCTGGCGTCTGGGACCAGCGATACGACGAGGTCGACGACCTCACGCGCGCGCGGCGGCTCCCGTCGCCGCAGCTCGTCGGAACGCCCGAGCGAACGACGCTCGACCTCAATGTGTTGGCGGCGATGGGCGTCGAGTTGGTGGGGCGCTGGGCGGCCGTCCGTGACGGCCGGGCGCTCTTCTCCGGCGGTCTGCGAAACGTGTGCTCGCTGGCTGACCTGAAGATGGAACGGCTGCTCAATGTGTTCGATGAGTGGGCTGGGACGGACGAGGGGGATCTCGAGGTCGCCGCTCCCGAGCGCCTCGCACCGACCGAGGTGCCCCGGTCAACGAGGCTGGAGCTTGATCTCCGAAGCGGCGAGATCCGAGCGATTGTCTGGGCAACGGGGTTCCGGCCTGACTATCGGTGGCTCGATGTGCCCGTCGTCGACGCGAAGGGCCAGCTCCGCCACGATGGCGGTGCCGTCCACAGCCCTGGTCTGTACGCCCTGGGCTTGCCCGTGCTGCGGCGGCGCAAGTCGACGTTCATCCACGGGATCGAGGACGATGCGCGTGAGGTGATCGATCACCTCAGCGGGTACCTGGCGGGTGACTCCCAGGCCCGCGTCGAGCCCGGCATCTTGCGCGCGCGTCGAGATCCTTTGCCAGAGCTCGACTAGATCTCTCGTTCCGACGCGGCATTTCGCGTCCCAAGCCCCGGGCTCGGCTGGAGCGAAGCCCGGTTACGCTTCCATCCATGAGCGACGTTGCCGCCTCGCGGCTTGCATCGAGCCTCGATCGGCTCGGCACCGAGAGCGCGTTCAGCGTGCTGGCGAGGGCGAAGGAGTTGGAGCGCGAGGGGCGGGATGTGATCCATCTGGAGATCGGTGAGCCCGACTTCGACACTCCTGCGCACGTCTGCGAGGCGGCGTTCGCGGCCATGCGCGCGGGATACACGCACTACTGCCCGTCGGCGGGGATGCCCGAGTTGCGCGAGGCCGCAGCTGCGTATCTGTCGGATGGCCGGGGTATCGACGTCCCGCCTGGGCGGGTGTTGATCGCAAACGGAGCAAAGCCGTTCCTGTTCTTCACCATCCTTGCCGTCTGCAACCCCGGGGATGAGGTGATCTACCCGGACCCGGGGTTCCCGATCTACGAATCGGCCGATCTCCTGGGCGGGCGCGGTGCCGGTGCCGCTACCGCTGCACGAGGAGAAGGATTTCGTCTTCGACGTCGGCGAGTTGGAGGCGCGCCTGTCGCCGCGGACGAAGCTGGTCATCCTCAACTCGCCCCAGAACCCGACCGGCGGCGTGATCGACCCGACGACGATCGACGAGACAGCTGCGCTGCTCCAGGAGTCGAATGCCTGGGTGCTCTCGGACGAGGTCTACTGGCGGCTCGTCTACGACGGCGAGTTCACGAGCATCGCCTCCCGGCCGGGCATGCTCGAACGCACGATTCTGCTCGACGGCCTCTCCAAGGCCTACGCCATGACCGGCTGGCGCTGCGGATTCGCCGCCGTCCCCGAACCCCTGATCGACCCGCTCGTCCGCTTCTTCGTCAACTCGACCTCCTGCGTACCGCCCTTCGTGCAACTGGCAGGAGTCGCCGCCCTGACCGGGCCGCAAGACCCGGTGGAAGCAATGGTCGACGAGTTCCGCAGCCGCCGGCGGCTCGTCATCGACAGGCTGAACGACATCCCCGGCATCAGCTGCCGGCGCCCGGCCGGAGCCTTCTACGCCTTTCCGAACGTCGGCTCGCTCCCGGTGAGCGCTGACGAATTGGCAAGCAGGCTCCTCGAGGAGGCTGGCGTCGCGCTCCTCGCCGGCTCCGCCTTCGGCCAGCATGGCCGCGACAACCTGCGCATCTCCTACGCCAACTCGCAAACCAATCTTGATCGCGCCCTCGACCGGATCACGGGACTCATCGACGAACTTGCGCGTTGACGAGAGCTGAGTGTCCGCGTGAACCCGTAAACAGCGCGTCCCGGGTGGAACCCTGTCTTCGCAGGTCGCTTGTGGTCGGCGATGCGCTCCGAGTGCAGTTAGGCGGCGTCTGGCGGTGGCTTGCGAGTGGCCGCTGGGCCGGATAATGGGGTGGGGCGGCGTGGCTCGCGAACGCCGGCGCCTCCTTCTGGCGGCGGTGGCTCGTCGGGTCGCTTCTTCCGCTTGAAGATCAGTTTGACGCCGATGGTCTCGGTGAGTTCCCAGCCTTGTGCGCCGAGTTCGTTGAGGCGTTCGACGTCGGGGTCGCCTTCTTCGATCCAGTACTCCCATTGTCGCTGCTGACGATGAGGGGCGAGTCGCGTCCTTCCGCTTCCGTGGCGACCGAAGCGGCTCTCGGCGAGGCTCTGGGGAGTTGGGGGCGCCGCGATCGCGATCTGTGCTTTGCCTGCGATCTTGGCTTGGTGTAGGGCGAGGTCGACGCGGCTGACGAGGCTGATTGCGTCCTCGTCGGGGTCGAACTCGCCGATGCCGCAGGAGAGGCTGATCGTCCCTGCGTACTCGTACGGCTTGCAGGCGAGTTCGTCCTGGCAGCGGACCCAGAACTCGTTCGCGTCCTCGAGTCGGGACTCGGGCAGGATCACGGCGAGCTCGTCGCCTCCGATGCGGCAGGCGATGTCGGACGCGCGGGCGAGACTCCGCAGCCTGCCGGCGAGTGCGGCGAGGATGGCGTCACCGGGAGCATGGCCGTACTTGTCGTTGATCGTCTTGAAGTCGTCGATATCGAAGACGATCAACGCCAGGCGATGGCGATGACGGCGGGCGCGGGCTAGCTCGCGTGCCAGCGCATCACGGAAGAAGCGGTGGTTGTAGAGGCCGGTCAGCGCGTCGCGGTCAATCGGCCCGCTCATGGCGCTCATCTTGGCGTACCGGAGCGAGGGTGTCGCTGGCCCTTTGGATGACTCGGTTGGTGGAGAAACGAGCCGGGCCCCGTAGGTTCCCGGCTCGCGCTCGGATTGGGCGTGTTGGTGTTTGGGTGTGGTGGTTTAGTTGACGACGATGCCGAAGGGTGTTGCCCCCGCGGGGAGTGGGGTCTGTGACGCTGTGAGTTCGGTGAGGCTGCCGCCTCTGACGGTGAAGCCGCTGACCGCGATGCCCGCGCTGCCGACCACCCAGAGCGTCTGTCCTTCCGGGCTGAGCCTGGCGTCTTCGGGGCCGAGCCCGGCGGTCTTGAACGGCGTGCTGCCGATCAGCGTCAGCGTCCCGTCTAGGGTTGATCGGTAGCTGGAGACGTGTGCACGGCGGTGTTGACCGTGAACAGGTACTGCCCGTCGTGGGTGATCTCGACCCAGCACGGGGCGGTCTGGTTGTCGGCGAACGGCGAGCCGCCGATCGACGTCAGCGTGCCGTCGCCGGCGACGCTGAACGCGGAGACGGTACCGGCGCCGGCGCCGCCGTGGGCGTTAGAGACGAAGAGCTGGTCGGGTCGGGGGGCGGAACTCGCTGCCGAACGGGCCAGGCCCCTGCGCGGCGAACGGCGAGCGGGGCGGCGGTCAGCCGGCCGTCGTTGCCGACGGAGAAGCTGTCGATCAGCGAGGTGCCGACGCGGACGCCCACCAGGTGTCTGCCGTCACCGCTGAACAGCACGTCGCCGGGCTGGGAGTCGTCCGGCAACGACACGGTCGAGCCGTTGAACGGCCGTAGGTGGCCGCCCGGGTTCAGCGTGAAGCCCGTGTAGTTGCTGCCGCCGGCGCCGGCGTTGGCGACGTAGACGAGGCCGCCGTGGACGGCGATGCTGACCGGTTCGGTCCCGCCGGATCCGATCGGGCCGCCTGGACCGGCTGCAGTCCGCCGTGCGGCTGATCCGCAGCACCGAGATCTGGTTGCTGCCGGCGTCGACCGCGAGCAGATAGCGCCCATCGCTCGACAGCTGCAGCGCGCCCTGCGAACCGATCCCGCCCGGTGCCGCTCCACCGACCGCAAACGGCGAGCCAGCGACGCCGTCAGCGTGCCATCGGGTGCCGGTCGAACGCGGCGACCGTGTTCACACCAGCGGTGTTGTCGTTGACGTAGACCTGCCCGATCACCCCCGACCTGGCAGAGGCAGCAAGCGGCCGCTACCGCCGAGCCCGCGATCAACCAACGCCAGCGGAAACAGCAAAACGAAAGAGCTTCATCCCTGTGACCCCCTAAAGAGCCGACCGGGGCGGATTCCCCGACACAACTCACCCTGCCAACAAACCCCGAACAATTCCTTTCACGCCAATGAAACGTTCCTTAAATGAGGGGACTTCCCCGCGCGCCGTTGTTGCCTGTACACTGTCATACACGGTAATACACGAGTTCACAATGGTTCGTAGGAGAGACATCAAGGCACCTTTCAGCGCCCGATTCAGCCGCTCGACGCTGGCTCGTCTGCGCGAGCGTGCGGACAGGGCTGGGACTGCTCAGACGGCGCTAGCGGAGCGCTACATCGAGGAGGGCGTCCGAATGGACGAGCACCCCCTCATCTACTTCCGCGACGGCGCTGGCGGGCGTCGGCCCTGCTCTCATGGGAACGCGCCTCGATGTCTGGCAGGTGATCGAGACCATCCGCCAGAACAACAACTCCGTCGCCGAAGCCGCTCAGTATCTCCGCCTTCCCGTCTCTCACGTGCATGAATGTGTGCCGCTTACTACATTGCCTACGAAGCCGAGATCGACGAGTGGACGGCCCACGAGCACCAAGCCGCTGAGGAAGCCGAGATCTCCTGGCGCAGGCGCCAGGAGATGTTCGCTTGAAGCTCCTCGTCGACGAGATGTACGACCCAGAGATCGCGGAGGCACTCGCTCTCGGTCATGACGTCGTCCATGCGTCCGAGAGGGCAGACTTGAAGTCGGCCGGCGACGAAGTCGTCTTCAGCGTCGCGCAGAACGAACCGCGAGTCATCTTCACGAATAACGTCCGCGACTTCGTCCCGATGGTCAACAGAGCACTCCAAGGCGGCGCGGCCTTCCACGGGATCGTCTTCAGCAGCGACAAGTCGCTTCCCCGGACGAAGAGCAACACTGGAACGATCACCGCGCTTCTGCATGCCTTGTTGGCCGAGCACGCTGAAGATGAGACGCTTCCAGCTGGCGTCCACTGGCTCCCTTAGACGGGCCCGATCGAAGACAGACGCAGAGACACCGTTGGGCACTGACCCGCGCAACGCACGGCATCACGGAACCGCTCTCTGAGCTGCGATTGATCGAAGACTGTTCCGCACTGGCTACGCGGGGCACGAGATCGTCACGTGCCGCGGACATACAAGCTCTTGCTGCCTACTGCAGACTCGTAGTCCCTTGCTGCCCTTGCGAGGGCGTGCGACGACTGCGCCGGCCGTCATCGCCACGAGCTTGGCAAAGGCCGTTTTTCGTGCAGGTACTTCATCCCGCAGTCCGGGGCGATGACCAGCCGCTCGGGTGGCACGTGCTCGAGCGCGGCCCGGATCCTGTCCCGTACGGCCTCCGGCGTCTCGGCCGGTGCTCCATCCGAGAGGTCGACGACACCGAGGATGATCGTCCTTTTCGGCCGGCGGAGGATCGCGAGATGGTCGAGCGCTTCCGCCAGGCCGGGCAGCAGCAGGAATGGGCGTGTTGCAACGCCATCCCGCGGACGCCCTGAGCCACCCGGCCGGCAAACGCCACGACTGAGCCGACCAAGCCACCGGCGGACCTAGCTTCGGAACCTTTCCCGGCTTCCTCGCAGGTGTTACGTTCGTGACATGAGCGGCCTTCTCAGCCGGCCGACCGAGGGCCGGAAGCTGGTGACTGTACTTTTCTGCGACCTCGTCGCCTACACGCAACTCGCCGAGCAACTCGACCCCGAGGCACTGCGGCTCGTGATGTCGCAGTTCTTCGACCGTGCCGCTGCGGTCGTCGAGCAGCATGGAGGCACCGTCGAGAAATTCATCGGGGACGAGGTCATGGCCGTCTTCGGGGTGCCTTTCGTGCACGAGGACGATGCACTTCGGGCGGTGCGGGCCGCTGTCGCTGTCCGTGACTGCGTCACGCAACTCGACCGCGAGGCCGACACCACGCGCCTCGAGTTGCGCATTGGCGTCAACAGCGGCGAGGTCGTGACCGGCGATCCGGCATCGGGGCACGGATTCGTCAGCGGCGACGCTGTGGCGGTCGGTAAGCGGCTCGAACAAGCAGCTGCGCCCCGCGAGATCATTCTCGGAGAGGCGACTCATGCGCTCGTCGCCCACGCGGTACGCGCAACAGGGCTCGATCCGCTTGACCCTCAAGGGGAAAAGCGGCGAAGTAACGGCGTTTCGGCTCGAGTCGGTCGACCCCGAGGCGACGGCCATCCCGCGTCGCGCCGATACCCCGTTTGCCGGGCACCGGGAAGAGCTGGAGCACCTCCGCGGCATCTACGCCGAGGTCGCCGCCGGAGGTGGCGCCCGCCTGGTCACCATCGTGGGCGAGCCCGGGATCGGAAAATCGCGGCTCGCGCGCGAACTCATCGCGCAGGTCGAGCACGAGGCGACGGTACTCGTCGGCCGTTGCCCACCATACGGCGAGGGGACTACCTTTCGCCCGTTCGCGAGCTATTCCGCGCGGCGGATGCCGAAGATCGGGAGCTCGACGGCTCGAGCTTCGAGGCCTTTGCGGCAACACGGCGGGTGCTCGAGGAACTTGCCAACCGGCGGCCGGTGGTCGCCGCGTTCGACGACGTGCACTGGGCCGAGGAGACGATGCTCGACCTGCTCGAGCATCTCGCATCGCGGCTCGGAGCCGCGCGCGTGCTGCTGCTCTGCCTCGCACGCCCCGAGCTCTCCGACCGACGCCCGCAATGGCTCCAGAGCCCGCGATGGCCGTGCTGCTCGACGCGCTCGCCGAGTCGGACTGAGTCGACGCTGATCGAGGCGCTCGGCGTCGCGCCGGCGGTTCGTCAGCGGGTCGCGGAGATGGCCGAGGGGAACCCCTTGTTCATGGAGCAGCTCGCTGCGATCGTCATCGAGGACGGAGCCGAGATCGGCATGGCGAGCTCGATTCGCGGCGTCCTCCAGGCACGACTCGATCGGCTGGGGCAGGCAGAGCGCGTCGTGTTGGAGCGGGCCTCGGTCGTCGGCCGGAGCTTCTCACTCGCCGCGCTCCTGGAGCTCATCCCGCCCGAGGAACGGGAGCTCGCCCAGAACCACATTTTCGATCTCGCGCGGCGAGGGCTCGTCCGGCCCGACACGACCGATCCGCAGGTCGGCTTCCGCTTCCAGCACGCCCTGATCCGCGACGCGGTCTACGAGGCGATGCCCAAGATGACGCGTGCCGACCTCCACGAGGAGGTCGCCGCCTGGGTCGAGACCGCAGGCGACCCGGAGGCGCTCGTCGGCTTCCACCTCGAAAGGGCCTATCTCCTCCGCAAGGAGCTCGGCCGGCATGACGCGGAGCTCGGCATGCGCGCTGGCCGCCTCCTCCAGCGGGCCGCGGAGACCGCGTCGAGCAAGGCCGACGGTCCTGCAACGATTCACTCCTGGAGCGCGCGCGGGTCGTCCTTCCGGGCGACGATCCGGAGCTGCCGCTGCTACTCACCGCGCTCGGTAGCGCGCGTGTGAACGCGGGCGACCTGCCCGGCGCCGCCCTGGCGCTCGAGCAAGCGATCGAGGCCGCCGTTGGGCTCGGAACCGGGCCGCGGAGCTGCACGCACGGATCGAGCTGCAGTTCGTCCGCGCGTTCGCCGCCCCCGATACGCCGGTCGAGGAGAGCGTCAACCTTGCACTGGCCGCGATTCCGGAGCTCGAGGGCCTGGACGACGAGCTCGCACTCGCGCGAGCGTGGTGGCTTCCATCGAGCGGCGACATAGCACGCCTGCCGCCGGCGCAAGCGCGGCGAGGAATCGAGCGCGCACTTGAGCACGCGCACCGCGCGCGCGCCGCGATCGACCTGGTGGCCACGCTCTCGGGCATGCTCGCCCAGGCGCTTCTGCATGGCCCAACCCCTGTCGAGCAGGCGATCGCGCGCGTGAAAATGCTTCCGGACGAGTTCGGGCTCGATCGCGCCCTGCGAGCGTCGGGTCGACACGAGCCTCGCCGGATTGATGGCAATGCAGGGCAGGATCAAGAGGCACGGCAGCTCTACCGCGACACGGCGGCAACGTACGAGGAGTTCGGACTGCGCTTCCGGCGCGCAACGCAGGGGTTCGTCGGTGCCCAGATCGAGCTGCTCGCGGGCAACCCAAAGGCGCGGAGCAACAGCTGCGGGCGTCCACGACGGCGTTCGCCGATTTCGGGGCAACCACGTCGGCCACGACGCACCGGGCGCTGCTGGCCGACGTGCTCTGCAGGCTCGGAAGGCTCGACGAGGCCGAGGCAGAGGCACGCTTCGTCGGCGCCGAAGCGCCCGCCGACGACCTCGTCGCCCAGGTGCTCTGGCGGAGCGCACACTCGCCCGGTCGCTCACGCGACGCGGATCGCCGGACGCACACGAGCCCGCCGGGCGGTCGCTCGCCCTCAGCGCGGGCGTCGAGTTCCCTTTCCTGCGCGTCGCGGCCCTCGAAGCCTCGGCCGAGGTCGAGCAGGCACGCGGCGGATCGGCCTCGGCGTGCGGCTCTGTTGGACGAGGCTCGTTCGCTCATGGAGGCAAAGGGCAACTTGATCGAAGTTGCACGCATCGATGTGCTTGCATTGACGCTCGCGTGATGCAGCTTTCCCGAATTGCAAGCGCCTCTGGCAGAGTAGAGTCGGACCGGCTGACGAGAGGAGACAGGCGTGACCGGCGAACCCAATGGCCAGGAAGAGCAAGAGCACAGCCCCGAAGAGCACAGCCCCAGGGAGCACAGCCTCGAAGGACACAGCCTCGAGGGCACAGCCTCGAAGAGCACGACGAGGCCGAGGAGGACGAGGCCGAGAAGGATGGGGCCGAGCACGACGAGGCCGACACGACAAGCACGACCGCGACTAGCGGCAGAAGGAAGCTTTCCGGCAGCGAGCGCAAGCCGCTGCCGGGCGCGCGCCGGGCCGGGACGGTGGCAGCGCGCGCGCAGGTCGAGGTGACGGTGATCGTCCCGTCCGCGCTGACCAAGACCCACATCGGCCACGCTTGACGTCGGTCGGCAGCCGCTGCGCGAACGCTCCACGACGTGACCCGTCGTGAGTACGCGGCGGCATACGGCGCCGATCCGGTGGATCTTGCCGCGGGTCGCCGCGTTCGCCCGCGGGCACGGTCTGGAAGTGAAGACAGGCGAGCGCGGCGCCGCGGAGCGTCGCTCTAAGCGGGAAGGGCAGACCGCATGACCGCCGCGTTCGGGACGAAGCCTCGTGCGCTACCGCTCTCCGCGGGGCATGTACCGGGTATGTACCGGACCCGTGCACGTGCCGCGGGTGCTCGAGCCGGTGATCCAGGCCGTCCTCGGTCTCGACGACCGGCCCCAGGCGCACGTCACGAGCCACATCCTTCCCAGGGACCGCGCTGAGAGCGCGACGAGCACCTCGTTCACCCCGAGGAGGTTCGCGGAGCTGTACGAGTTTCCGCGGCATCTCGACGGAAGCGGCCAGCGGACATCGGCCGCGATCGAGCTCGGAGGCGGTTTCCGCCGTGGAGAGCTCCGCTAGCTACTTCGCGAAGCTCGGAGTCGAGATGCCCAGGATCACGGCGATCTCCGTGGACGGTGCCCTGAACCGACCCGGCATCGACGCGACGCCCGGACGGCGAGGTGCTGCTCGACCTCGAGGTCATCGGTGCAGTCGCACCGGGCGCAGAGCTGCTCGTCTACTTCGCCCCGATGACCGACCGTGGGTTCGTGGACGCGGTCACGACCGCCGTCTTGATCCGCGGCGACCGTCGATCATCTCGATCAGCTGGGGTGACGCCGAGGCGAACTGGACGGAGCAGGCGCGGTTCGCCCTCGACGACGCGTTCCACGCCGCGGCCGCGCTCGGAATCACCGTGTGCGCGGCGTCAGGCGACACCGGCTGGAGGGACGGAGTAAGCGGAAGTCTGGCTCACGTCGACTATCCCGCGTCGAGCCCGTACGTGCTCGCGTGCGGAGGGACGCGACTGGAGCTGCGGAACGGAGAGGTTACGGAAGTCGTCTGGAACGACCACGACGGAAACTCGACCGGAGGCGGCGTCAGCGTAGTCTTGACGAAGGACCCGGTCTGGCAGCGGACTGCGAACGTCCCGCGCTCCGTCAACCCGCGTGGGGAGCGCGGACGAGGAGTCCCGGACGTCGCCGGCAACGCCGACCCCGAGACCGGATACCTGATCGGCGACGGTCGAAGTACCACGCCCCTTCGGTGGCACGAGCGCGGTCGCGCCTTTGTGGGCGGGGCTGATCGCACGCCTGAACCAGCAGCTGGGAGGCCGAGCCGGATTCCTGAACCCGCTGCTCTACGTAGACCGTCGACCCGCTCGTTTTCAACGATGTGCCGACGGGTGGAAACGGCGCGTATCGCGCGCGTCGAAACGCATGGGACGCGTGTACGGGCCACGGCAGCCCCAGAGGCAGCGCGCTGGTCGAAGCTTTGGCACGCTGACGTGCGTGTGGCTGACCGTCGTCGTGTCGCGCGCCCGAGCAAGCAGCATGACCGTGAGCGACCTGCACTCGGACTAGTTCGGCCTTAGAGTCCCGTCGACTGGCGGCGTCGAGTGCGCGAGGAGGTCACATAGTGGATGCACACGACGCGATCGAAAGCCCTTTGGCAGCGCGAGTTGGCAGCTCGGCGGTGGTCAGCCGACTGCTCTCGGCGTTCGCTTCTCGTCGTGGAGGTAGAGCGATGACCTATACAGGATCCGAGGCGCCGCGCCCCCTGCGCGTGCTTGGCCCTCCATGGCGGCGGGATCCGGGGTGTGATCCCGGCGATGCTGCTGGCCGAGATCGAGCGTGCGGTGCGACAAGCGCATCGGCGAGCTGTTCGACTTGATCGCGGGCACCTCGACTGGCGGAGATCCTCGCACTCGGCCTGACCAGCGCCCGATCCGGCGAGCCCCGACCGGCCGCGCTACCGGGCCGACGAGCTCGTTCAGCTGGTACACGAACAAAGGGCAGATGATCTTTCACCCGCTCTCTCCTGCACTGGCTCGTCACGCTCGTGCGGCCTGCTGGGCGAGCAAGTTCACCGTCAAGGGGCCTGGGACGCGACGTCTACAGACGTACTTCGGCGAGAGCAGGTTGAAGGACGCCATCTGCGAGGTGGTGATCACTTCCTACGACCTGGAAAGTAGGGGACGCCTGGTTCATCGCCCGTCACAAGGCACGGCAGGATCTCCAGTGGTTTCGACTTCCCGATGCGGCTACGTCGTGCCGCGCCACCTCGGCCGCTCCCTACCTACTTCCGCCCGGAGCGGCTCGCCCCCGGCAGCCGCCGGCGGCGACGGTCGACGGCGGCGTCTTCGCCAACAACCCGGCTATGTGCGCGTACGTGGAGGCAATCAAGCTTCACGGGCTCCAACAGACATCCTCGTCGAATAACTGGGCACGGCGCCGAGCTCAATACCCCGATCCACTACCGCCAGCGCGTAGCTGGGGCCTGATGGGGCTGGGCCTGCTCGACTGATCGACGTGTTCATGGACGGCGTCTGCCGACACCGTCGAGCATCAGCTCAGCTTCCTGCTCCCCGACCAGAACGGCCAGCCACGCTACTTCCGCTTCCAGACCAAACCTGCCGCCCGGCATGAAAGTGATGGGACAGCTGGGAGCTCCGATCACATCGCTGCCCTCAAACAACAAGCCCAGCAGCTCATCAACACCGACAGTGCCAAACTCGACCAGCTCTGCGCGTTGCTCAGCACCGCGTCCTAGCGCGCTGCGCCTTGCCTTTGCGCGCTACCACTCGCAACGTCCACACGAATGTCACGCGAGCCCACGACACCGCGCAGAAAGTGCGACGGGCTCAACCCTCGGTCCGTTGCCCCGCGTCGTCTCGGTCCGCGTACGCGTTCAGGACCTCGATAGGGACGATCTCGAGCGCCCGCACGGCACTCTGGGCACGACGGCAATAAGGCCACTCGCTCGCTCAGGCGGCGCGACTTCGCTAAAGCTGGCCCGCATACTGCCCGTCGGCTGGCGCCGTCTACCAGCTCGGCGCGAGGTCGCTCTGCGGGCCCGTCGTGACCCGCTTCGGGCCGGTCCCGTCTGCGTTCATCACGTAGATTTCGTTGTTCCCGTCGCGGTGGCTCGAGAACGCGATCCTCAGCCCGTCCGGGGACCAGGTCGGGTTCGAGTCGTCGGAGGTGTTCTTCGTGAGCCTCACCGGCTTGCTGCCATCGGCATTCATCACGTAGATCTCGTTGTTCCCGTCGCGGTTGGTCACGAACGCGATCTTCTTGCCATCGGGAGACCAGGCGGGGCTGATGTCGCCGGCAGGGCTCGTCGTCAGCCTCGTCGGCTTGCCTCCGTCGGCTGGCGTCGCGTAGATCTCGGTGTTCCCGTCCCGATTGCTCCGGAAGGCGATCTCCTTGCCGTCGGGAGACCAGGTCGGTTCGTCGTTCTCCGAGCCGGAGGTCAGTCGTCTCAGTCGGCTCCCGTCAGCCGCGTTCATCGTGTAGATCTGGTACTTGCCAGCCCGGTTGCTCGCGAAGGCGATCTGACTTGCCCGTCCGGCGACCACGTAGGGGCACGGCCGTTGCCCGGGTTCCTCGTCAGCCTATCACCGGCCTTGCTGGCCGTCGGCGTTCATGACATAGACCTCGCTGGTGTTCCCGCCGGCCCGGTCGCTCTCGAAAGCGATCTTCGTGGCATCAGGCGACCAGGCCGGATCGACGTTTACCGACCCAGTATCTGTCAGAAGTTTCGGCGTCCCGCCCACAACGTCGGGATTGATCGTCGTAGATCTCGTACTTCCCGCTCCGGCCGCTTTCGAACGCAATCGGAGAGGTAGCAATCTGTTGGACGGACTGGATGTTGGCGAGGCCGGTCGCATCGCTCGACGGCAGCGCGACGGTCTTGGGCGGTTGGGGGTTGCCGCCCGTCGGCACCACGACCTGCACCGCCTTGAGCGCGGGCTTCGGCTTGGCTCCCTTGAGCGGCTTCTTTGCCTCGGGTGCTGTCAGCTTCGTCGGCTTCTTGTCCTTGCCTGCCACATAAGCGATCCCCGCCGTCAGTCGGATGCGGACGCTCGGCTTGCCGACCACGGCGTTGAAGGTCGGATCGACGGTCTTCATGGGCGACCTGCCTGAGCATGATCTCCTTGGGGTCGCCGGTTGGAGGACGTGGAGCAGTCGAGCCCGCCCGAGTTCACCTGGAGCAGGATGCCCTGCTTCGGCCTGTCGACGATCAGGTCGCCCGGATACTTGCCGCGTTGGTACGTCTCGCACCAGATGCTCGCCTTGTGGCTCCCTTGGATGATGAACCAGACCTTGCCGTAAGTGGTCGCCTTGATCTCGTCGCGCGGGTGGAGTTTGTTGGTGCTCGACACCACGGGCTGTCCAGGGTCGCCGTACGGGGAGATGGACTTCCCGTTGTTGATCGTGACCTTCGAGTACTGGACGGCGGTCCACCCTCCGACGACGCGCTTGTTCTGGCTGGACGCTACGAGGCGCGGGGCGCCGACGCCGGCAACGACGATGAGCGACATGGTCGCGAGCGCTGCCATGCCGAATAGACGTCTGCGGTGTGAGTCAGCGAAGCGCATCGAACATCTGCCGAAGGGTCGGGTTCGAGTTGGCAAAGCCGATGAGCGCGCAGACGAAGAGCAGTCGATAGGCGAAGATCTCGATCCGGCGGGACGCCCGATCGTCCGCGGACGACCCGCGGCCCGGCCCGATCAGCGACAGCGTCTCGAGGTACGCGTTGCCGAACCGCGGAACTGTCGCGAGCGCCTCGGCAGGCAGCGCCCGGGCGCGGCGCGAACGCCGGGACCGGCCTGGGACGGACGGCGTCTGTCCCGAACGTGCCAGCTGGAACGCAGTCACCACAGCTGCAAGTGCAAGCAGCGCGAGCAACGGCTGGAATGGGCGGACGAGGTACCCTGCGAATGTCCGATAGAACACGAAATCGAGGACGCGGATGGGCCCCCAACTGTAGTTGCGGCTGGCGATCACCAGGCTTTCGTAGTGCGCGTCGTTGGCGACGCCGAGATCGCCGCGCGCCTTGGCGCTCGACTCGATCATCGCGAGCACACTCGGAAGCGAACTGGGCTCGACGGCCCGCATCGCAGTCCCGACGCTCATGTCGAATCCGCCAGCCGTGACGCGCTGGAACGATGTGCCCGGAACACTCAGAACTGCGCCGTGGAAGGAGATCGTGCCCGTCGCGACCATGGTCTCGAAATCGGCCGGGCGAGAGAAGTTGGCGTTCGAGTAGTCGAGGTCGCCACCGGCCTGTATCTGGGAAAAATCGTCCGTCGCATCCTTTGCCATCGGAAAGGCCGCCGCGAAGAACGTCGCGCCCTTCGCGAATCCCGTGTGATGGAATCGCGCGGCGTTCTCGAACTGCACGTTGGCGAACGTCGC